>JBLIRR010000016.1:0-121191 GCA_049472395.1 bacterium
CAGATTTCAGCGATGGGTAAGGGCGCAGAACAACCAATCCATTGGCCGTTCTGGCAGATTTCTGTACCAGTGCCGCACGGAGTTGAGCAGATTCGAGACAATCCCTCATCAACGTAACCATCGCAGTCATTATCCTTGTTATCGCAGATTTCAGCGATGGGTAAGGGCGCAGAACAACCAATCCATTGGCCGTTCTGGCAGATTTCTGTACCAGTGCCGCATGGAGTTGAGCAGATTCGAGACAATCTCTCATCAACGTAACCATCGCAGTCATTATCCTTGTTATCGCAGATTTCAGCGATGGGTAAGGGCGCAGAACAACCAATCCATTGGCCGTTCTGGCAGATTTCTGTACCAGTGCCGCACGGGGTTGAGCAGATTCGAGACAAGCCCTCATCAACGTAACCATCGCAGTCATTATCCTTGTTATCACAAATTTCAGCGACTGGTAAGGGCGCAGTACAATGTTCTCCATCATAAACACAGCTTACTTCATTGGAATAACCACTTTCATTGTGTGATGTATCATACGCAGTAGCTACGAAGTAATAAGTTGCACCACTTATTTCAGGAAGAGAGACTTGACAGAGAACCTGATTAGAATCACTATATATTACCTTTGTCTTATCAGACGTATAGACATCAAATCCATTTTCGTAATCTGCAGAGGATTCTGTTTTATAATAAATATTATAACCAGCAAGATCAGGCTCGGTGTTGGCATCCCAGGCAAGAGTAACAGTGAAAGCATATGTGAGCTTTAAAAAACAAAGAAAAAAAATTTGAGCTATCAATAGGCATTTAAATAGCAATATTATATCATCCACACGCACACGCAATTTATTTTTCTTTATAATTACTTCCAAAAAATTAATTAGTATATAATATTATACATCAAAATCAGAAAAACTGATGCGAAAACAGAATGATAGATAATGAAATGCGACGTCACAAAGCCAAAATGGTTGAGTATTTTCAGATTGCAGCATTACTTTGAACGTGAGTTCATTATGTTATTTTTAGCTATTTGACGGTTTGTCCTGGCAGTATCTGTCCCTTTCGCTATAGATGCACCCGCAGTAAGGCTGGCGATAAAGCTCGAGCTTTTTTGATCGCTCGATGCCTTCTTTCCATCCTTCTCGAAAATCTCTGTATAAAAAGGGCACGTGGTATTGTTTGGCAAGGCTCTCCGCAATCTCACGAATGATCTCATGCTTTTGAAATTTGCTATAAAGGAGGGTTGTACTAAAACAGTCAAATTTTCCATGTCGGGCAGTAATCACTGCCTGCTTAAGACGCATATGATAACAATAGATACAACGGCTGTCCTCCCGAAATGCGACGGATTGTAAAAATTTTTCAAGGTCGTACGTTTCATCATAGATTATTCCCATGCGGCTTTCTTGAGATTCAAGCTGCTTAACTGTGTCTGCTCTTTTTTTAAATTCCAGGAAAGGGTGGATGTTGGGATTGAAGAAATAACCCATGACAGTGAATCCTTCTTCATTTAATATTCGATAGGGATAAAGGTAGCACGGGCCACAACATATATGTACTAATATCTTTTGCATAATAAATAATATAAAAAATAGAGGAGACACCAGTTATCAAATGCCTATCTCATTGGTATCTCTTATGTATTTTAGTATATAAAAAAGGATGGGAGAAAATCAAGATTTTATCAGCAATTCATTATGGCTAACAAGACAATTGGCCATAATGAGAATTGCTGAGATTTTATTTTTTAATGCGAAAGTATAAGCCTCTCTTATACTCAAGTGTTTCAAAATCATTATTATATTCACTGATCGACGCCGGAGCGCCAAGAAAAAGGTAACCACCAGGAGTTAAAGCTTTGGCTATTTTATTGAAAAGCTCCTTTTTAAAATTATAAGAGAAATAAATGGCCACGTACCGGAACATGATAATATCGAAATGACCGAGGCTTATAAAGCTATCTTTAAGATTAAATTTTTTATAGGTCACCATATTCTTGACTACTTCCTTTATATAATATATATTATCATTGTTTTCGAAATATCTATTTAGTATCACGAGCGGAACACCTCTACTAATTGCAAGTGTATCATATTTTCCTTCTATTGCCTTGGCGAGGGCTGAAGGAGAGATATCAGTCGCGATAATCTCAAACATTTCCGGTTGTAAAATGGGATGGTGTTTGATATATTCAAGGATAGTGATGACAATGGAGTATGGTTCCTGGCCGGTTGAGCACCCAGCGGACCATATTCTAATTTTGTTTCGTGTGCCACCTACGACGTGCTCCTGATACTCAGGAAGTATTTTATCGCTTATGATCGAAAAAGGTTTCCCATCCCTGAACCATAACGTTTCGTTTGTTGTCATGGCATCGACAATACTATCACGCAACTCGTAAGAAATGGCGTTCTTCGCCTTGTGATAGAAATCACGAAAGGAGGTGCAATCATTTGCCCTCGCAAGATCTGACAGGCGGCTTTGAATAAGATAGTGTTTTTCATCTCCGATCAATATGCCACAACTTTCCTGAATGTAATCCCGAAGGAGCTTAAACTCTTTTCTGCTTAAAGGCAAATCGATTGTCACACATTTTTCCCTTTATAAATCTCAATTATTCTTTGAGCAATATTATCAAGATCAACCGTTTCATCTGAAAGCCCTGCTTTATATGTGCCTCGTGGCATACCATACACGACGCAACTTCGTTCACTCTGCGTTAAACAATAACAGTTTTTTTTCTTTAAAGCCCTGACACCAGCCACTCCATCGGATCCCATGCCGGTCATGATTACTGCCAATACTCCTCTTTGTCCATAGTACTCTGCAACGGAACGGAAAAGTACGTCCACAGAAGGCCGACAGGAATTTTCAGGTGGCCCGTCATCTAATCCAATTACCGGTTGACCTTGTGCTGAACGAATCACCATATGGCGCCCTCCTTTGGCAATAATAACTGTTCCCGCTTTTACAGGGAGATTTTCGGAGGCCTCAACTACGCGCAAAGGGGATTTCCTATCTAAGGAAAGGGCTAAGCTATCGGTAAAGTTCTCGGGCATGTGTTGCACAATGACGACTGGTAAAAGAAAATTTATGGGCAAAAGAGGGATCACCCTATGGAGGGCAGCAGGGCCTCCTGTAGATACACCAATCGCCAGAATACCAAAGCTTCGAGGAAGTGACACTTTATAATCAGCACTTGTAGTCTTGGTCGAAAATAGATTAGATTCACTGGAGGTGGATATGAGACCAGATCTGCCTTTTAAAAGAAGCTTTGCGCCGACAAGACGTATAATGTGCTCCAGGTCTCTCCTGAATCCTGAAAGAGCATGTTCAAGAGCATTCATCTCTGGTTTATGAACGTATCCGATAGCCCCCATTTTCTTTGCCTTGTTACATTCTTCGGATGATTCCTGATGAGAGTCACCAAGCATAATAATGGCTATATCGAGAAATCTTTCTTTAATATCCTGAAGCACCTGGAACCCATTCATTTCAGGCATATCAATATCAAGCAGAATAAGATCAATCTCTTGCTGTTCTAATTTCCTTAATGCTATAGTCCCGTTGGCAACACTTCCGATAATATCTATCTCAGGGAGTGCAGAGGCTGTTTCCTTTAATAGTTTCCGGTAAGCTACTTGGTCGTCTACAATAAGGGTTTTAATGGACATTGCTCTGTTTACTCTTTAATGTTAATGTCAAAGGTATATCATCCACGTTAATGGCGAAGAGAGATAATATGCAAAGCTCCGCCAAAATGAGCCTTTCCATTGCGTCAATGTTCGGCGGAGCTTCACTGTGAGTCAATGTTAAACCTTAAATTGGTTGACAATTTCACGCAGGCTCCCTGCCATTTTTTAAGATCTCCTGCGCTCAGTTTTGTCTCTTCTGTTCCATGTACCATATTACCTATTGCCGTGCTTACTGTTTGTGTATTGGCAGTTAGATTTTTAATACCATTGGCTGTTTCCTTAACATTATTGGCAACTTCACTTGCGGCATTATTGGCGCTCCCCACATTCTTAGCAATTTTGTTCATTGTTGCCGATTGCTCCTCGACCGCGCTCACAATAGTCTGCGATATATTATTTACCTCTTCAACAATACTTGTTATATTTTCAATCGCACTTATAGATGACCTGGTATTATTTTGCATTTCTTCAATTTGCTTTTCGATTTCATCAGTGGCCTGGGTCGTTTGTTTCGCGAGTTCCTTTACTTCATTGGCAACAACGGCGAATCCTTTTCCCGCTTTTCCTGCAGAGGCTGCTTCAATGGCGGCATTAAGAGCAAGTAAGTTGGTTTGTGCTGCAATGTCGGTAATGACATTTAAAACCTTCCCAATCTCTTTTGCAGAGCCCTCCAGTCTTTCCATCATTTCCTTAGTCCGGCGGCCCTGGTTATTCGCTTCAGAGGCTATTTGTGATTCTTTTTGGCAGTTTTGTGAAATCTCGTTAATGGATGAACTCATTTCCTCAATGGAAGTCGCAACCGTGTTCACAGAGAGTGACATGTCACTGGCAGCAGCTGAAATATTATTCACATTAGAAGAGGTTTGTTCAGTAATCATGGCAACTTGTTTTGAATCTTCGGCCATTTTTTCAGAATCAGAAGCCATTTGAGAAGATGTGGAGGATAATTTTTCTGAGGCCTCATAAAGTAACTCAGTATTGCTGGATATTTTACTAATTATTTCGTGAAATTTTTCAATAAAAATGTTAAAACCGTGGGAGAGCTCTCCAATCTCATCATTCGTCTGATTTTGAATGCGTTTTGTGAGATCACCTTCAGTAATATTCTTGAGTACTCCGAGGATATTCCCAAGCGTAACGGTAAAATAGCGCGCTATGATAAATGTAAGAAGACCTATTATAATAATCGAGATAATACTCACCACCGTGAGAATCATCACAATGCTTTTTTTAATCACCCTTATATCTTGGTCAATATATTTCCCACTAAGACCGATTATGAGATTTCCGAGGATCTTACTCTGATCTAAAATTTCAGTTTTTGCCTCAATCACATGCACATCTTTGCTCTTTTTGAGCCTTTCGGCCAATTGGATTACGCTCATTTTATAGATAGAATCGTCCATCTCCTTGATGTGTTCATTTTGTTTATCGATGTAAGTGGTCAAAGGGTGATTGTTTGTATCCAGAATATATGCATAAATAACCTCTTTGTCCAAACAGACTTTCCTCACGTATTCTTCTAATACGGTATTATCATATGAATAAATAGGATCAACCGAGACCAGAGCCACGAAATCCCCGAGCGTTTCTCCTCTTACGAGGAGGGCCTGGTATAACTTTTCTTGGAATTTATGCGAGAAAAACCGTCCGATAAATAGGCCTGTCGCAATAAAGGTAATAACCACCATGAGCACAATAGGAAGCATGATCTTCCATTTGATGCTGTGTGATTTTTTTAAAGATAAAAATGAAATTATGTTGCCCATGATCGCACACTCTATATAATGAGGTTCTTATTGTTATTCGCCAGGTAGTTTCTCGAGTTCAATCGGTTTTCCATACTGTTTCCTCGTTGCCACCCATTCACTGCGTGTAATAGCAGCTTTTGATCCTGGTGTATCACTGAGAATTTCGAAGAAATCAAGCCCATATTTATCTTGGCGTACCTGAACAGCTGGTTTGCATTTTACTGCATACACCGTTTGTGTGGACTGATGATCAAAGGCCCTCCATACCTGGGCATCTTTTAACATTTCATATTGGTGACCTTCGAGAACTTTGATTATCTGAGCGGCATTAAAACTTTTGGCCCGTTCCGCGGCTGCTTTATATTCGTAAAGAATAGTATAGGCAGAACCACCTGAGCAGCTTGGATAGCGTTTATATTTCTTAGAGAAATTTTCAACAAATCGTTTGCCTCTAGGATAGTTATATTTATAAGGGACCTGCCAGCACCAGGGTAGAGCTCCGATCACGCCTTCCATTGCATCTGGTCCGGCTGCATCAGCCATCCCTAATGTCAGGTTTGGCACAACGATCTGCATAGTATTTTTCATTCCCTTTTCATGGGCAATCTTCACAGCGGAACCCATATCATAACCGAAAAGGACCAGAACCAATATATCAGGATGTGCGTTTTGCGCAGTCTGCAAGGTAGCTTCAAAGTCGGCCTGCGTTGCACCGGGAAATTTCGTTTTTACACCAGGGTGCATTGTTGTATCAAGCGTTCCCGTGAGTTTCCGAAAGGATTCTTCGGTAGTCCACCCCCATGTATAATCAGCAACGATATAAAAATATTTTTTACCTTTGTAATCTTTATTGAGGTAAAAGGTAAGCGCTTTTGCTGCCATCCATGAATCATAGCATTCTCTAAAGGTGTGGCGATGGGCGTCTTTGCCTGTTGTGTCAGTAGAATAGGTGAGAGTGCCGAAGAAAGGGACACCCTTATTCTGACAAATCTCTCCGGCAGCAATGGCGACACCGCTTGATGACCCACCAAATACCATCTTCACGCCTCGCTTGTCAATGAGCTCAGTGACATTTGCACGTGTAATATCCACCTTTGATTGTGAATTCCTGATAACCAATTCGATCTGCTGGCCGAGTATACCACCGGAAGAGTTAATTTCTTGAAGAGCAAGCTTTGCTGCCCTTAGCTGATCAAGTCCTTGAGCCGCGTAAGGCCCGGTTTCAGGATAATTGAGACCAATTTTAACGGCTGCACCGACATTCATACTCGATAATAATATAAAAATGAAAGAAAGTATAAAGATTTTCAGTTTCATTGTGGTGTCCTTTCCTTGCGTATTGTTGTGTAACGAAATAATCAAAAAATGTTTTTTGTATTTTATTCCTCCTTTCTTATATTGGATGGTTTTACATCTTAAGAATTTTGCCGGTATTAATGATGATCATTAAATTATCAGCGAGTTTTGCCACTCCTTTTATATATTTTGCATCAATACCCCTTACATTTGCGGGTGATGGTGCAATCTCTTCAGAATTTATGCGCACTGCATCCCCTGTGAGATCCACGAGAAGCCCTATGCTGTCTTCAGTGGTTTCATCCTCAAGTTCCCCTGCATTCCGGTATACGGCAAGCTCGCCGCTATTTTTAAGGACAATGCATCGGGAGTATTCGGTAATTGTTCTTATTTCAAGACCGAGCCTCACACCGAGATCGAGAACGGTTACAATCTGTCCTCTCAGGTGTAAAAGCCCTTGAACAAAATCAGGCGCTTGATCCACTTTCGTAATTTCTGGATTACGAGTTATTTCACGGACCAACAGGATATCCAGCCCGAAGAGGGCTTCACCCACGTAAAAAGATGAAAATTGCCTCTCTGCCATGCTATTTCCTTATTTACTATGAACTGCGATTACTCATGACTTCTCTCTTGTTTAATACTGTGTGTATTGTATGGGACAACTTTTCCTTATCCAATTTAATTTCATAGGCATCCAATCCCACATCGTGCCCTTTCTTTTGCGTGCTTTCAGCAGTTAGCGATGTAAGGACTATGATGGGCATATTTTTTAATTTATCATCAGCCCTTACCATTCAGGTCAGCTCAAATCCATCCATAAGGGGCATTTCCAGATCAGTAAGCAATAAATCATAGCCTGATGAATTGAGTTTTTCCCATGCTTCTTTCCCATCATCCTTGATTTCAATATTGACTTGTCCTCCTTCATGAAAAGCTTCGAGACTAATCGTGCCGACGCGTGCTTTTCCTGATTTTTCCCGAACATCAGGCGGCTCTATCCCATGGTCAACTGAATTTCGAATAAGATGAGTGAGAGGATCAGCGAGCGCCTCGATGATAGATTTATCCAGTTCAACATTTTCACCTGAAAGTGACAGTTCAATATCCTTCTTTAGATTGCGTGCCAAATCACGAATAATGCGCGGAAATTTATTAAATATGCTTCCTATTGGCTGCATTCGAGTATTCATTATGTTTTCCTGCAGTTCGCTGGTGACCATATCAATATTCTGCAAGATAGCTTTTAATCCGGCTTCTTCGGTATTTTTCAACCGCTGCAGTAATTGATTCCTGCCTAGTACAAGCTCTCCGGCAAGATTCACGAGCTTATTAAGAAGGCCTACCCTGACCCTGATACTTTCTGCTGTTTCAAGAGATCTTTCAAGTATTCGAGGAGATTCATCGTTTTCTTTTTTTGGGGCTGATTTTTTTTGATTAAAGGCGTGTATCTTATTCGCAGCATAAAGTTTACCTTCTGTCCTGGTGTCTTCTTTTTCCGCAACATCTCTATTTCTTCTCTTCTGTTTTACGCTTTCCTTTGGCGTCTCTCCCATCCGTGAGGGTTTTAAGATGGCAGAGAGGTCTTCTTTTACCATTTGAAAATCGATATTCTCAGAATTCTTCACATCAGCTAACATTATTCTCAATGTGTCAACTCCGGCAAAAAGAGCATCGAGAATTTCAGGGGTAATATCCATCTCTTCATCACGTACTTTCATCATTACATTTTCCATGAGATGACTGAGATTGGTAATATTCTCCATGCCGAAGAATGCAAATATCCCCTTTATGCTGTGCATAGTTCTGAAGACCCTGTTTATGGTCTCTTTTGATATATCCTTTCCCTTTTCTAAAAGAAGAAGATCGGGTTCAATCGAGGAGAGGTGCTCATGTGATTCAATAATTAATTCAACAAGTAGTTTTTCATCATCCGAAGTCATTCAGCACTCCTTTTTGGCAGGTATTAGATTCAAAGTGATTTTTCAAAAATATCCAATCTTTTTTTACTATCGGCCCCTCATGTCAATCTCATCAATTGATAAAAAATTATTTCATCACAGAGAACATGGGGATCACAGGGTCAAAATGAGGACTGCTGAAAAATTGCTGAAAAAATGCTGGAAAATGTTGACATATCTTTAAAAGTATGATATATTATAAAACAACTAATATTTTTTGTTTTGTTAATTTTAGAAAATCTAAATACAGAGATAAAGTATGAAAAATGACAGCCAGAGTAAAATAGAGAGTGAAGATATTACCAAAAAAGCGCTCATCCTTGTGAGCCTATTATTACTTATTCTCGTAAGTTGTTTACTCTTGCCTTTTAAAGGGTATGCGCAGCTTAATCCTTCATCAGACTTTGATTCGAGCATTTATTATGCTGAAGATGCTGTTGATTATGAAAGTTTAACTGATACTATAAATGCTTTGAACATTACATCATCATCAGAAAATATTCTTTTATCGATTCTTTATGAGAGCGAATATGCATTTAATAATGGCAATGTGAATGGCGCCATTAACTTGCTTAATTTACTATTATTTCAGACTGAAAGCATGTATATTGCTGGTGATGGGGGATTGTCCGAATCAGACATCGAGGTTCTTGCACTTGAAAAGGATGCTCTTATAGAAGATATAAAAGAGGTAATTAAAGTGCCCTACATTGAATATCCGGAATCAGGAGCTACAATAAAGGGTATGATTCCTGTCAGTGCAATGATTTTATCTCAAGATATTTACTCAAGCAGGTTTGAATATAGTAATAATGGGATCAATTGGTTTGGAATTGGCAATGATTATAATGGTTCTGATGGATGGTCAGTCAACTGGAATACCATGCTTCTTGAAGATGGGATTTATTTCGTACAAGTTACCACAATAGATAATGAAGGAACAGCGCGAGTTTCTGAGGCGGTTGAGGTAATTATCCAACAAAAAGAAAAGGTCCCTCCTGTACTCATCTGTCCCGGAGATATGAATGTTTCAGCAACAGATAAGTTGACAAGTGTCACCTATAGTGTGTCGGTTACCGATAATGAAGATCCTCATCCGCAGGTGAGCTTTAATTATCCTTCTGGTTTTCAATTTCCTCTTGGGGAGACCATAGTAACTGTAACTGCGGAGGATGATTCGGGAAATAGCAGCCAGTGCAGCTTTACAATTACCGTGAGTGATGATACACCGCCGCATCTTATATGCCCTGCAGATAGAGAATCCATTGCACAGATGGATGAAATGCAAATAGCTTCTTTCTTAAACGAGGCTTCGGCTACAGATACTATTGATGGGGTATTAGAAGTAAGCAATAATGCACCTTCATTTTTCCCTGCAGGATCAAGGACACTCATAACCTTTAGTGCCACCGATAGCGCGGGCAATACAAATCAATGTGAAACAATGGTGAGCATTACACCCTTTGACACTGCAAGTGGTATGTATAATGATCTTATTAATAACCTCGAAAGCAGTACTTTTGCTCAGCAAAATGCGCAGGATAGTTTATTAAGGACACTTAATGAGAGTTTTGATGCATTTCTTGAGGGTAATCCTACGAAAGCCTCTAATTTGCTGAACATATTTACTTTTCACCTCCAAAGTCTCGCTTTGGCAGGAGAAGGATTTAGCGAATCTCAAATGAGTGTTGTGGATTCATTGACAAATACCATTAGAGAACAAATAACGCAAGAAGGCCCATCACCTGTACCTCTTATTACCTATCCAGCCGATGGTGATACTGTGAAAGGCGGTGTTATAATTACACTGACAACTGTTTCATCAGATGTGCAATATGCTCAATTTGAATATACATCTGACGGAGATACGTGGATATTGATAGGGCGTGACATTTTCTCTTTGGATGGATGGTCTTTCACATGGGATACGAAAGCCGTTACTGATGGTTCCTATTTTATAAGAGGATGCATAGGAGACCTTGATGAGCGTCAGGGGTGCGATTTTGTGAATGTATTTGTTCATAATGCTCCTGATATATTATGTAACGGGGATATCAATGGGGATGGGATGATTAGTCCTTCAGATGCCCTGGAAGTTTTTAAATGTTATCTTAAAGGTGGAACCTGCGGGGATTGTTATGATGTCAATAACGATGGAGTTGTTGCTCCTTCAGATGCACTGTGCCTCTTTCGGAAATATCTTAAGATGCCTTCGTGCCTCGATTAACGATCAGAGTACTACCCTGAACCATTCATCAAGTGTGGTCCTTCCTGCCTGTACCTTTTCAAAACCTTTGTTTCGAAGATTTTCAAATCCTAGTTCTCTCGCCTTTGCCTTAATTTCGTGGGCGGATTCCTGGCGTATGATCATCTCGCGGATTTCGTGTGTTAAGGGCAATAATTCAAAGATTGCTTCTCTTCCCTTGTATCCTGTCGCATTGCACTCGCTACAACCTACTCCTTTAAAAAATGTTATTTTTGAAATATCTATTTTTTTTATTTTAATGAAATCTAATTGAAAATTATTGGGGGGAGCTTTCTCCTTGCACCGTGGACAAATGACTCTCATTAATCTTTGAGCAATAATTAAATTAACAGTGGATGCCGTTAAAAAGGGCCCAATTCCTATATCGAATAATCTGGTGATAGCCTCAGCGGCGTTATTTGTGTGTAAAGTGCTTAAGACCAGGTGTCCTGTAAGGGCAGCTTTTACGGCCATTTCTGCAGTCTCTAAGTCACGAATCTCTCCCATCATTATGATGTCAGGGTCTTGACGGAGGAAAGACCGAAGGGCTCTCGCAAAATCTAAGCCTATTTTGGGATTCATCTGAAATTGGTTTACTCCGGCAATATTATATTCTATGGGATCTTCCGCTGTCATTATATTCCTTGTATTATTATTAAGCTTCTGGATGACCGAATAGAGAGTTGTTGTTTTTCCACTTCCTGTTGGCCCTGTTACTAATATCATTCCCTTTGATTTATGCATGGCTGTGATGAGAATTTTCAAATCATCATTACTCATTCCGAGTTTATAGATATCCGTGTCAAGATTCGTTTCATCCAGCAAGCGTAAGACAACTTTCTCACCAGGTATGGCCGGAAAGGTGGATACTCTAAAATCAAGATATCTGCCATCCATCTTTATCTTGAATCTGCCATCCTGCGGGAGTCGCCGCTCTGCAATGTCTAAGCGCGACATTATTTTGATACGGGAGGTGACTCCGCTTCTATATTTTAACGGAGGATTCATGACTGTAATTAATGTGCCGTCAAGCCGGTAACGAATTCGAAATGAATTCTCATAAGGTTCAATATGAATATCACTGGCTTTTTTTGTAATGGCATCTTTTAATATGAGATTGACCAATTTTACAACCGGACCTTGGAGCCCCTCTTCAAATTCATTAAATTTAGAGGGATCTTCTTCTTTTTCTTCAATATATTCCAGTTCTTCGTCCTTGGTTATTTCTTCAAGCGCCTCTTCAACCTCAGAACCGGCGATAGTTGTATGGTAATAATTTTCAATAGAATTAATAAGATAATATTCGCCAGCTATAAAAGGGATTATGGAACAGCCTGCGATAAACTGGAGTTCGGTTATAATATCCATATTTCGCGGATTATCCATAGCCGTAAAAAGCTTTCGATCTTTTATTTGAAAAGGAAGGACAAGATAATGCTTAATGAATTTGAGAGGAATCATATTGAGAATTTTATGGGGAATGTCCTTGATTTCAGAAAGATTAACTGCGGAGAACCCCTTATATTGTTCGATTAAAAAAGGGAGCAGAACACTTTCATCAGAAAATTTAAGTGCTCCGAAACAATATTGTAGACTTCTGTTGTGCCTTCTTCGAGCTAATAAGAGATGGTGTATTTGGGTTTTATTTAATTTATTACCCTGATAAAGCCTGTAACCAAGAGTATCATCTATGTAAAAGGCATCTGATTTATTTTGAAAATTACACATCAGTCTAAAGTCATTTCCAAGAAGCAGGTACGTGTCTATATGGCTTTCTTTCTTAAGTTTTTCAAGCAATATATTGGATAATTCTTGAGAGTTACTTTTTATATGGTTGTATTCATTTAATAATGTAATAAGCTCCCCCAGACCTTTTGCTGCACTTTTTCGAGCCTCCTCCGATTCATCGTCTAATCTTTGGGCAAATTCTATTATAAGCTTATTTGCTTCGTGGACTTTTCCTTTGGCTAAGAAATCAGTAATCTTTGCCTTGATTTTCTCCAGCTCTTTTTTTTGTTCTTGGTTTTCCTCCTCGCCCTTTTCATTTTCATGTTCACGTTCTTCTATTCCATGAGGAATGCTTATATCCTCTTTTTCATTAGGAGGGGATTCAATTCTATGGAAAAACTCCTCTTCATTTATAGAGACATCATCGGGGCTCCCATATTTTATGAGTGTCTTTTGAAAATATGGGAAAAATTTCTTTTGTAGATTTTTTGAGGGGAGAGTCCTTTGAATAAATTTCTCCTCAATTTTCTTCTCTTTTAAATAATGATGCACGCAGGTTTCTGCAATTGCATCAAAAAAGAATTCATCGATAAGATTTTGTATTAGATTATCTTTATTCTCTCCACACCCTCCTATTTTATGAGCAATGCAGTCTAATTTTTCACCATCAAAAGAAGATAAAATAAGCTCCATTGTGTTCTTAAATTGATTATAGTCTATCGCAGTACCATTATTGGTAAGCTTTGTGACGATTCGCTCCAATTCCAGGATACATGTCTCTATTTCCACCGACCTTCCCTTCAGGTTCTCCTCATTATCGAGTGTATGTATATGTTCTCGGGCTTCATCCTTGTCTTTAATTTTTCCATATTTGATATCATTTACCTTAATATGTCTGACACCCTTTTTCTTTAGGAGGGTAGCAACTCCGCCCTTTTGTTGTAATATATCCGGTTTGGCAGACAAGGTCCTTAAGAAGATGCTAAATTCATTTGAAGATAATTTTTTTGAGAAGGTAAGGCTCTCTAAATTTCTTTTATTTAAATAAGATGCAAACTTTGAGGTGACCCCATCTCTCCCTTTTATCCGCTCATTATCAACAAGAAAAGTCTCTCCCATAACCGTCGTTGTAAAAAATGATTTTTCTTTAAACACTTGGGAAAGCATCTGATATGATTTATCAATAAGCTGAAGAGGAATAGGATGGTCTGATGGATAGCTTGAAACACCTGTTAAGGCAATATAAAGTTGTTCTATCGTCTTCTGAAATAATCCGTTTTCACTAATTTTTTGCGCCATTAGCCACACCCAATTTGTATTCTAAAATTTCATAGATTTTTATAAAATATAGAGAAATCATGAGATAAAGTCAATGGCCCGAGATTGTATTCATAATTACTGCGAGGCCCAAGATAATTTTAGTGACAAACATGTTTATGCTACTATTAAAATTATCTACCATATATGATTTATTATCATATATTTTTTTAAAAAATGCAAGGAATTTTTTTTTCAGTACTTAATGTAATAGAATAATTATTTTTACTTTTACTTAGAAAAAATTGATATATTTATAATAATAATAATATAGTTAGAATATATGATATATTAAATGCGAGTGCAATGGTTACCCTTTGACGTAGCTGTTAAAAAAGTGTATTATTAATCGGGAAAAAGTTTGTTCCTATTAATTTAGTTTAATCATATATGAGAACATGGGGTTGTTTGATGAATAAATGTATGAAGTGTTTAATCCTGATATCTATTATGGCATTCATACCTGTTTTCTCATTTGCCCTGACTGATAGTCAACTAAATATAATAAGAGAATCTTCTATTATTGAAGAAGCTATGGATGATCCTACTTTGATTCAAGAATATATGTCAAAACAAATAAAAGAGGACGGAAAACTTATTGATGATAAAAATAATATCATTCAAAAAAAAGATATGAAAGAGCACTTAGAGAAAGAGAAAAAGGATGAGAAAGAGGATGATGAAGCTCTCTCAGATAAAGACAAAGAAAAAAAAGGTAAGAAAAAAAAGGTGGAAGATGCTATTGATTTAACTCCAAAACCGTTTAATAAGATTCTGCAAAGAGATATAAATTATACTAGTTATAAACTTAGTGTTGGAGATGAAATTAAACTTGAGATTTTTAATATTAATAGTACAGATCCAGAAATCAGTTATAATCTGAGAATAAGCTCTCCTGATGTTATCATTTTGCCAAAATTGGGGAGTATCCCTTATAAGGGCAAATCAGTCTTGGAATTTAATAAGGAATTAAACAAACTTCTCATTAAGGATAATAAATTAGCAACCGTAGCAATTGTCAATCCGGCAACCATTGAAATAGGGGTTTTTGGATTTGTGAAGGTCCCAAATTACTATAAGATACCTAAAAATTTTAATATATTTGATGTTATTTCACTTGCTCAAGGCCCCATTAAGATGGAGAGCGTAGATAGAATTAATCTCTTTCGAGAAGGGATTTTATTTAAATCTTTTGGGCTTGGTGAGCTTTTATCTCAGAATTCTCTCACTTTTTCATTGCACAACGGGGATATTATCAGGATTGAAAAGCAACCTGAGGTCAGAGAATCAGATCTCAAGGCAGAATGTGTGTATGAAAATTTCGACAAATTAAAACTATTTGGTCATGAAATATTTAACATTGATTATATTGAAATGATCCCCGACCAAAATGTTGAAGTAGATGAAAATTATATCTTAGGCCCCGGAGATACAATCGAGGTGTATATATGGGGGAGAATGAATGAGAGGATGAGTCTTACGGTCAGTTCTGACGGATCAATATTCATAGAGAGTTTTGGGAAAATCTTGGTCGGCGGCAAAACATACAGTGATGTGAAGAAAATGATTAAGGGTATGATTAAGGGAATGGAGGGAGTCGAAGGAGATGCAATATTAAAAAATATCAGGACGATAAGGATCATGCTTCTTGGTGAGGTGCAAAATCCCGGTTTTCAGTCTATTTCAAGTCTATCAAATGTTACAACTGCTATTGTAAAAGCAGGTGGTATTACAAACCTTGCCAATATTCGAGAGGTGAAGATTAAACGCGCGGATAAGGTAATCTCAGAGATTGATTACTATGATTTTATATTTAAGGGGAATACGGCAGAGGATATACGACTGCAAGCGGGAGACGTTATTTTCGTGCCAAGAACCGAACGACGGATTTATATTGCTGGAAAGGTGAAAAAGCCTGCTATTTACGAGTTAAAAGGCAGGGAGTCTTTGCAGGATGTTATTAGGTTTGCAGGCGGTCTTATGCCTTCAGCCTATGGTAAGAATATCCTTATTCAGCGATACTCTAAGAATAATGTGGCTGAATCATTTAGCCTTTCCATAAGTGATGATTTTACCAAATTTAAATTAAAGGATGGCGACAGGATTGCGGTAATGAATATACAGACCCCTGAGGTAGATGTTGTCTATCTTTTCGGAAATGTTTATTTTCCCGGTAAGTATTCATTGAAGAAGAATACGAGGCTTTTGGATGTAATAGGCGGTTCCTTTAATTTGAAGCCTGACACGCTCATGGATTATGGATATATTAAGAGATTTTTCGGAGAGGGGAAGAAAAGAAAAGTACTTTCATTTAGTTTAGAAGAAGCATTAAATAATCCAGATCATGAATCCAACATTGTGCTTGAGGCATTAGACGAAATATATGTATTGGGCAAAACAAACCAGAGCGTGGCAGAAATTAGAGGTGAGGTATATAATCCCGGAAGATATATAGTTGAGGATGAGGTAACGCTTTTTGATCTTATTAATAAAGCAGGCGGTCTTACTACTGATGCCTCAAAAACATATATTGAGATTATACGGAAAAAGGAAGAAGAGTTTATTACTCGTTTTTTAGATATCGAGAAATCCAAAAGATTTATGATCGAAGCAGATGATAAAGTTATTGTGCACTCACGATGGGATTATAATCTTAAAGAGTATGTGACCATAACCGGAGAAATAAATAAACCGGGTAAGTACCTTCTTACAAAAAATCTTACCATAAAAGACCTGGTACTCAAGGCAGGTGGAGTGACAAAAGATGCCTACCGTAAGGTTGCACATATATATAGGTTAAAAGAGGATAGCTTTAGCTATGCACTATTGACTATAAACATAGAGGAAGCAATGGCGTCAAAGAAAGGAGAAAATATTATCCTCCATGACCGGGATGAATTGGTTATTCATTCAGTGTGGGAATTTAAACCGAGACAGATTGTCAGCATCACTGGTGAGGTGAACAATCCCGGAGAGTATCCCTATGCTGAGGGGATGAAATTGTATGATCTTATTGTCGCTGCCGGTAATGTGAAAGAGGAGGCATACCTTGATCATACTGAAATTGTTCGAATGAGTGTGAAGAATGGCAAGACCTCATACGAGGTGATTGATGTGAACCTGAATGAAATGTTAAAGCACAATATCAGTTTTGAGCTTAAACCCTATGATGTGTTCAATGTCAAACGAATTAGAGAGTTCAGGAAAGAGGAGAAGGTGGTAATCAATGGTGAGATATTATTCCCGGGGATCTATATTATTACAGAGGGCGAAAAGCTTTCAGATCTTTTAAAGCGTGCAGGAGGGATTACAGAAAATGCCTTTTTGGAAGGGATTGTCTTTAGGAGAGAATCCGCCAAGACGCTCCAGGAAGAGAACTTAAAGAACCTTAGGCAAAGACTACAGTCAATACTGCAATCGGTTACCTCAGAAGAGGTATCAAAGGCGGTAAGCTCCGAAGATATTATGGCTCAGAGCACCCTTCAGTCGACTCTTCAGCAAGTGCTTTCCACAATAGAAGGAATAAAAGCAGAGGGAAGGGTTGTTCTCAAGATAAAAACAATGAAAGGTTTAGAGGGTAGTAAATATGATTTTATTCTTGAAGATGGCGATGAGGTTGTTATTCCCAAAAGGCCTTCAACTGTGACGGTTGTGGGAGAGGTCTATAATACCACCAGTTTCATATTTGACGGGATAAATAATGAGGTGGGATATTACCTTGATGCATGTGGCGGCTTGAATGAGGTAGCCAGTGAGGAAGATATCTATCTTGTGTTGGCTGACGGATCTATAGTATCGAACAAGTATATTAAAGCAAATTATTGGTGGAAGGATATAAGGAGTGTGCATATTGGAGTAGGTGATACTATTGTCGTTCCCCGCAGACTTAAATTCCCAAGTTATATGCGAGATATAAAAGATATTACGCAGATACTCTATCAGATAGCGACAACGGTTGCTGTCACAAGGGCATTGTTTTAACGAGGGAGCTGATGACTGATATCCAAACTGATCAATCATGCACTTCGAAGTATGAAGATGAGATCGACCTTCTTGATCTTTTCAACATTCTTTGGAAGAGAAAAATTTTAATAGTTGTAATTGTTACGATCGCTTCCATTGGATCTGTAATCTATGCTCTAAGCCTTGACAATATTTATGAATCACGAGCAATCCTAAAACCGGCTTCGGGTTCTGAAGGGAGTGCATATTCCAGTATCAGAAATAATCTTGGCCCTTTCGCGGGGATGTTTTTGTCAGGTGGCGGTGGCGGTGATCCAGCTGCTGATATTTATAATTCATTAAACAATATTATTAATAATCAAAAATTTATTTCAAATATTGTGAAAAAGAACAATTTAGAGCATAATTTATTTGAAAATTATGATGAAATGAAATCTGATGAGACGTTTAAAGAGCATTATGATTATAAAGTATTTAAAAGTGTATCAGGCATTAGTAATTTGTCACAGGATCAAAAAAGCAGTTATATAACACTCTCTGTACAACACAAAGATGCTAAATTTGCCAAACGATTAGTAGATATACTTCTGCTTGAAGCAAGCAATCATTTGGCAAAAGCAGAGCTTAAAAATATTGAGCAAAAGATTGAAAATTATAAAAGAGAGATTGCGAATACTACTGATATAACTCTTAAGAACAGATTGAGCGAGGTTGTCGCTGGTCTGATACAGAGCAAAGTCCTTGCAAAGGTGCAGGATTACTATGGATTTACTATTATTTCTGAGCCATTTGTCGCGGACTCTTTTGATAAAATGAAGCCAAAAAGACGAGTAATTTGTATTTTAAGCTTTATTACTAGCTTTATAATCGCAATATTTTTAAGCTTTTTTATTGAATATATTAATAATATAAAAAAGCAATCCCTTGACAAAATAAAGGAAAGTGGCAGTTGAGATGGTGTTTACATGCATGGATAACTCTTTTTATTTATCTAATTATAGGTAGTATACTTGGGAGTATAATTTCACCTGCTTATTCTGCCATAAGAAGAGCAACTGATGACATTCCTCTTGAGAGCGATTATTTTTACCGTCTTATTGAGAGAGCTTCAGCAATATCACCGAGTAAATATTTTACAGATAATATAAAACCAGTGTCGATGAAAGAGGCTGTTATCTTTTTTAATCCTGATGAGGAGATGGCACGGCTTTTCGGGAGAAATGAGCGTTTGGATAAATTCTTATTTTATTCACAAAGAGAGATCAAGGAAAAAGAATATAAAGGGCATAATTTCCTTTTTAATCCACTAAAAAGAATTATCCTTTCAGGTGTGCATTCTAAAAAAGAAGATGCTTTGATAAATTCTAATTTTGGAGAACAGTTTCACGGTAATTATTATCTCACATTATCGGGGATCGGGAATATGTACCTTAAGGATCTTGCCATGCTCAGTTATGAACTTCGACTTACACATGAAGAAGAAAACACAAAGCTCGAGTTTTTCAGGTACAAATTTAAAAAAGGTTTTAAACATGTCTCATTTATCTATGCGAAAGATAATCTTCTGGTTGGGCCTGGGTATTTTGGAAAGCTTATATTAAGCGATAATACGAAACCTGAAAATATGTGCCTCTTAAAAACGGAGGTCCCCTATAATTGGGGGATTTTGGGTAAATTTAGATGGTATATGTGGCATATTTGGTATGACGATGCAGATAGGGCAAATAAAGACCCCATGATGCTCGGAGTAAGGTTTTCATTAAGGCCATTTGATGAATTTGAACTGAACATCAGCAGGATAAGTTATTACTCGCAAGAATATGAAAAGATGAAAGATTACTGGCATCTTTTTACTGGTAAATATGAAAATTCTAGTAGGGAAGGGGACAAATGGGATGTTGATCAGTTGATTTCTTTTGAGAGTTCCCTCTATTTACCTTTTATTAAGAAAGTATCTCCCTTTCTGGGAGGGAAATTGTATACTGAGCACACCTGGGAGGATTTCTATGGCAAATGGCAAGAGAGGGAGAACATTAATGAGCCGGATTTTGTCGATCTTGTGAGTAAGTCATTTATATATGGGCTCTTCTTAACGACCGGCAGGGTGGATGCACGCGTTGAGTATGCCAAAACTACAAGGAATGCGTATGCGAATAATAATTTTTTCCCGGAAGGCTATTCTGATGATGGCTATATAATCGGTCATTACTTAGGTGGAGACTCTAAGGGGTATTTCGGAGAAATATATTTCGAACTAACTGATGATACTCATATCAGCATAGATGGTGGTTATATCAGCCGAGGCATCCATCTTGAGGAGCAACAGATTGAAAAAAGCTATGGGGCCGGTATACGATATATTCCCACACCATCGTTGGAATGTAATTTTACTGTCCACTATAGTACTCGCAATAAAAAAGATATGAATGATTCTCCCGTGTATTATACTTTCATAGATGAGAAAGAATCTGAAACATTTTTTTTCTTTACTATGATCATGTGGTTGTAATACCAGTTGCCCTTTTTCGAAGAGAGGTTCATCATGAGCCAGTTGATTGTGTAAATTGATATTATTTTTTTCAATAAAAATGCACTACCTTATTGAAAAAATCAATTTGATTTATTATTATTTTCTATAATAGAATTCCTTTATCGAATATGAGAAATAATTCTTATATCCATAAAGGGGGAAAGATATGCGTGGTTTTTTTTGTTCAAAGAAGGCTATTATTTTTTCAGGATTGATCATTGGAATAGGAGCCTCTCTTCTGCAAAAGCTCGGCAATCCAAAAAATATGGGGATATGTGTTGCATGTATGGAAAGGGATATGGCGGGGGCCCTAGGACTTCACCGCGCGACGGTAGTTCAATATATGAGACCTGAAATAATAGGTTTTGTACTCGGAGCATTTCTGGCTGCTTTGATATTTAAGGAGTATAAATCTAGAGGTGGCTCGGCCCCTATTGCCAGATTTATTTTGGGCTTTTTTGCCATGGTGGGCTCTCTTGTTTTTTTAGGGTGTCCATGGCGTGCATTATTAAGGCTGGCAGGAGGAGATGGGAATGCCATTATCGGGCTTACAGGATTGATTGTGGGTATATGGATTGGGATATATTTTATAAAATCAGGCTATAGCCTTGGCCGAAGTCATAAGGTCCATAATTGCGCAGGACTGTTATTTCCTCTGGCTATGGTTGCCTTTTTACTCCTCCTTCTCTTTCGTCCAAAGCTGCCTTCAGGTGCTCTTTTTTTTAGCCAGAAGGGCCCGGGAGCGGAACATGCGCCACTATTCTTATCCCTTGGTGTAGCTCTTTTTATAGGTTTTTTAGCCCAAAGAACACGATTTTGCACGATGGGTGCATTCAGAGATTTTTTGTTAATTAGGGACTCGCATCTATTATCGGGTGTTATTGCTCTTACAGCAGGAGCATTTATCACAAATGTGCTCTTTAGGCAATTTAAGCCTGGCTTTATTAATCAACCAATTGCCCATACAAATGTTCTATGGAACTTCACAAGTATGGTCCTTACTGGACTTGCCTTTGCTATGGCAGGGGGATGTCCCGGAAGACAACTTTTTATGTCAGGAGAAGGAGACAATGATGCCGCGATATTCGTGTTGGGAATGATAATAGGAGCAGCATTTGCCCATAACTTTGCCATGGCAAGTTCTCCAAAAGGACCGGGTCTTTGGGGACCGGCTTCTGTAATAGTCGGTCTTATCGTATGTGTAGGAATGGGATTTATCATGAGGGAGTATAAATATGAGTGAAAGGATTGATGCACGAGGATTATCCTGCCCACAACCAATTGTCCTTACGAGGAATAGGATGAAAGAAAAGGGGCAAGGCATTTTTGAAGTAATTGTGGATACGGCGAGCTCAAGAGACAATATAGCGCGGCTTGCCGATAATGAGGGATGGAATATAAGCGAGAAAATAATGGGTGATGAATTTTACCTTACATTAATACGAGATTAGAATTTTTTTACTGGAAAGGGTATGTTCAAATCATTATTTAAAAAAAAATATCCTGAAGCAGAAAAGGGTGCAAAAGGATTATTTATCTTTCTTGATCCTGGGCAATCTATCAGGGCGGAAAAATTTTTGCAGAAAGCTGGTTTTGAGGTGTCTCTTATGGCCCCCCCGCCTCAATTAAGGACTGGGTGCGATCTGGTCCTTGTGTTTGATATTATTGAGCAACTAATGCTGCAACGCTTACTCATTGAATCCGGCAATACCCCATTAAAGATTTTGCCGGTATCAGATGAGTCGATGGCCCCATTGGATATTTGCAAAATAAAAGATTTTGGCGACTATCTCATGGTACGGGCTGCCAATATGAAAATAACAGTTGAAAAGCAAAGCCTCACAATTGTGAATATATCAGGTGGTGGTTGTCCTGATGTTCCTTATCTGGCTGATAAGATGATCGGAAAGTCTCTTAAAGAATGCCCAGCACCCTCTCAAATTGGCTTTTCCCTCTGCGCCTATACACTTGATAGAGCCTACGAGGAAATAATTTCTCAGATGGCGAGGCATGAGGCATAGGGGATGTTACTCTTAGCCGGTACAATACCTCGACATAAGGGGAGTATTATCTCAGGAAGTGTCGAATATCATGAAGGAAGCATAAAGGTGGGAGATATGGAATTACCGGTTGGGAGAGGCACTGCTGCTTTGGCAGGAGCTGCTGCTTTTATGTGTGCAATATTAGATATTAATTCACCGGTGGCATTGCTGTGTGGTGATATTGGGCAAAAAAGTACGAGTTCGAATATTTATCATGCCCTTCAGGATTTTTTGAAAAAAAATGATGTGAAGGTGCTTACCCTTCATTATATGATGCCTAATATTTTTTATCACAAAAAGCTTATTGAGATTATCACCGCACGTGAGCCAAGGCCTTTTCTCATTGCTGATGCAGGCTCAATGTACGTTGCCAAGGCTGCAGGACAAGCCCGTATATATGATCTTTTCACTCCTGACGTAGGGGAGATGGCATTTCTCGCTGACGATAAAGCAGATCATCCCGCCTATACCAGAGGATTTATATGCCATCTGGAGGGAGAGGTCCCTGCCCTCATTGAGAGAGCATATAGATATCATAACACAGCGAAATATCTCTGTGTCAAGGGGAGTGTCGATTATATATGCTGTGAGGGATCAATCTTGGAGAGGGTGAGCGAACCTTCCGTAGAGGCTCTTGAAGCAATAGGAGGGACGGGTGACACCCTCACAGGGATCGTCTCTGCATTAGTATATAAAGGAATGAGCTTTAATGAGGCATGCCTTTATGCTGCAAAAATAAATCGCTGGGCCGGGAAGCTTGCTCATCCTACCCCCGCAACACAGATTTCGACAATTATAGAGCATCTTCCCGAGGCATTCGGAGAGGTAATAAAATGACATTAGAGCAACTAAAAAGTTTTATAACTATTGCTGAGCTTAAAAGTTTCTCTTACGCAGCGAAAAGAGTAAATTTGACGCAGCCCTCCATTAGCAGTCAGATTATTTCATTAGAGCAGGAATTAGGGACAAAGTTATTTGATCGCAACAGAAAAGAAACTATGTTAACGAAATCGGGAACAATCCTTTTACGATATGCGTACATGATAATTAATCTTGAAAAGGAGGCGAGATTAGCCATTGATGATCTTTTGGATATGAGGAGAGGCGAAATAAAATTAGGCGCCAGTAATATTCCGGGTTCTTATATAGTGCCCCCTTTAATCCAGAAATTTACACATGAAAATCAATACGTTAAAATTATATCACATGTAGGAGACTCTCAATCAATCGCCAATGAAGTGGAGAATGGAATAATCGATCTGGGTGTTATTGGCAGCAGAATCAAAAGGAAACAACTCACATTTTACGATTTTATCCAAGACACTATGGTACTTGTATTAAATGCGCATCATCCATTGGCAAAGAGATCCTCAATCACTGTAAAAGAGTTTCAGAGACTTCCTTTTATTGTGAGGGAAGAGGGATCTGGTTCTCGGAAGGTGGTTGAAGACATCCTTAATGATAATGGGATAAGGGTGGACTCCCTTAATATTGTTGCGCAACTGGGAAATACAGAAGCAATAAAACAAGGAATTAAATTAAACCTTGGGGTTTCTATTCTCTCACAATGCGCCATATGTGATGAAGTTGTCCATGGTCTAATGAACTATGTCTCTATTGAAGGCCTTATTTTTAAAAGAAAGTTCTATATAATAATGCATAAAGTAAAATCTTCTCTGCCTTTAGTAAATTTCTTTAAAGATTTCTTATTGGATTACGCATCAAGCGAAGCTTTTCGTCAAATTAACAAGTATAAAAACTAATTCCATAAACGGGTTTTTGGGAAAAATCTATAAAATTCTCCTGTTGCTTAGCTTGAAGTTATTCTTACCGATTAGGTACTATACCGTAATCAGACAAAATCAGACTATGACCCTTGTTATGGCTATTCGACTAATGATAATCTGGTAAAAGATTAGTCAGAACGATGATCATGGCTGAATACTGACCAATACATGGAGAGTTGATAATGAGAAAAATAATCATATCATTAAGTATTTGTATTCTTATTTTAGGGTGCAGCATACGGAGAGTGAATGCAAAAGTAATTTCCTATGACACCAATAATAATGGTATAGATGATCAATGGGCATATCTTGAACCAGATGGCTCGTTTAAGAATGTCGAACAAGACAATAATTATAATGGAAAACGTGACGCATGGATAGAGTATGCCGATGGGGAAAGATGCATTGAAAAACAGGATACTAATAATGATGGTAAGGTTGACCAATGGAGATATTATAAAGAAGGTGTTGTTGAAAGATGCGAACAGGATATAGATTATGACAACAAGGTTGATATATTCTCTTATTATGATAATGATATATTAGTCAAGAAAGAATATGATCAGAATGCAGATGGCAAGATAGAGAAGACAGAATTATATGATGAGAAAGAGAAAATCTTAAAGTCAACGCAATTGAGATAACCCTTTTCTTCGAAGATAGCTCTCATTATATTCGATAAATAGACTAGCATAGTAATATTAAGGAAGCAGAAATGAAACATTATCTTATGCTTATACTCATACTCATTTCTTTTGTAATTATAACAAGCGCTGTCACCTTAGCTCGATCAGAGGGATCATCATTCCAAGAGGATTATTATAAAAGTTTTAAAAATGATAAGAATTATTCTTATTATGAGGAACTCGCATACTATAATGCTTATTTATCCTGGCTCTATGAACGGAAGCAGACTTTGAATCAAGATATCAGACTTTATGAAATGAGATATAATAAAGCTCTTGAAGACTTGGATAATCTCACCATGGAGATTACCCGTATCGAAGAAATAGTGAAGAATATCACTGATAAATTTGATAATAAATTACGCTAGTCCTTTTTTTCCAATATCCTTTCTATAATAAATACCATCAAAATGAATCTTGGATAAAGAGGAATATACTCTCTCAATCGCACTGCCAAGGTTATCTCCAAGCGCCGTGGCACCCAACACCCTGCCGCCGGCAGTGATTATTTTTTCACCTTTTTTTCCGGTCCCTGCGTGGAATACCTCAACTCCTTCCTCTTGTTTAATCTTTTCTAAACCATCAATAGGAAATCCCTTTTGATAAGAGCCGGGATATCCGGTTGATGCAGCCACAACACAGACTGCGCTTTCCTTTTTCCATTTAAGATCAATATTATTTAATGTGCCATTATTGCATGCACAGAGTACTTCAACAAGATCATTTTCAAGACGCATCAGAATCGGTTGGGCCTCGGGATCGCCAAATCTCACATTAAACTCTAGAACCTTTGGTTCTTGATTACGGATCATTAACCCGGCGTAAAGGACACCCTGATAGAGAATATTGAATTTTTTTAATCCCTCAAGTGCCGGTATCATTATACGATCCATAATTTTTTGGTGGAGGGCTTGGGAGATTAAAGGCGCAGGACTATATGCTCCCAAGCCTCCGGTGTTTGGACCCTTATCACCATCGTAAAGGGCCTTGTGATCCTGGGAAGATGCCATAGGAACAATACTCGTGCCATCTGTAAATGCGAGGAAGGATGCCTCTTCTCCCTGAAGATGTTCTTCGATGATAATCTGATTCCCCGCATCACCAAAAAAGCGATCCTCCATGATGATTTTTACAGCACTCGCACCTTCGTCAGGACTATGACAGACGAAAACTCCCTTCCCTGCCGCCAATCCATCTGCTTTTATAACAAATGATCCTGTGAGTTTTTTAATATAGTCGAATGCTGCCTCAGATTGAGTAAATACCTGATATGAAGCAGTGGGTATATCATTGTCACTCATAAGTTTCTTAGCAAATGCTTTGCTTGATTCAAGACGTGCTGCTTCACGAGAAGGGCCAAAAATCGACACGCCGTGAAATTTAAATTTATTCACAATTCCGAGGCTCAACGGCAGCTCTGGGCCTACAACGGTCAAATCCACTGACTTTGTCTTCGCAATCTCCAGCATTGCATCTAGATCCGTCACATTCACTTTTATACATTCAGCATATTCAGCAATGCCCGCGTTCCCAGGTATACATAGAAGTTCCGGTGAGGAGGGGCTCTGCGCGAGCTTCCATACTAACGCATGCTCTCTCCCACCGGAACCAATAATAAGAATTTTCATCTTATGGTTAAGAATTTAGCTTTGGAATAATTCATTAATCTCTTTAATAAGATTGACATTATTAATAGGTTTTTTAATCAATTTATCAGCGCCTATCTTCTCAATCATTTTGGAGTCCTTTTCGAAATTGTCTGTGAGCGCAACGATCTTGGTATCTTTCGCATCATCATGATTTTTAATGTATTGACAAATTTCAAATATATTATCCTTGTTCATTTTAGTATCTACAATGACAACGTCAGATTTATTTCTTTCGAACACAATACCACCTTCAAAAGCATCTTTTACTGTATGTGCTCTATAATTGCTCTCTTCAAAATCATCTTTCAATTTTTTACTTACCGCTGTATCTTCATCAATAATAAGGACAGTCTTCAAATTCTCACCATTCAAGTACATCTTGTTTTCTTCTATAAATTTTTCTATTTCTTTTACTGGTATTCGCCTATGACCTCCTATTGTCCGTATAACCTTAATTTTTCCATCTTTTATCCATTGGATAACAGTTGTTGGCGTTACATAAAGAAGTTTTGCAGCTTCATGGGTTGTATAAAATTTTTTTGGCTCTTTCATATAATCCCCCTTACTTATTAATGTATGCAATAAAATTCAAAAGTAAAAATATTATATCATGAGAAAAAAAATCTTTCAATATTTATAAAATATTATTTATCTAAACTCTATTAATTATAGTATAATTAAGTTTTACGCTCAAAAGAAGAGCTTCGATCACCTCCTCTCAACACACGCTATTTGGTTCCCCCCTTGTTTCTAAATAATTGCCAATTAATGTTCTTATTCTCACCCCCTTTTTATTACCCCCCCGATGGGATGAAGAAAAAATATTGTTGCTAAGGTTAATTTCAATGCTAATAAAATATAAAATATTTTTATTCTTTGCAATCAGGGTTAGCCCTGAATCTTTTATCAGGGTATCTCCTATATTATGTATAGGGATTTAATTTATATTCTGTAAGAGTTTTATTTAATCATTAGTAGCTATAAAGATCAAGCCCTGCGTTATCAACAATAAAATCATTATGTTTCTAAAAAAAATTTCTTTTCATAATTTAGAATGCTAAATTGCAGGTTGTGTTGAAAAATTTTGTACTTCATGCTATAAATGGTTCAAGGTAAGGAAAAAAAATGATTTACGGTTGAAAATAAATCCAGGGAGGTGATACGAGCACATATTGACCTCATGGGAACTTGCTCTTAATATTTTGTGGCGAATAGAGACCAAGAAGTCTTATGCAAATATTCTCACGGCTTCAAAACTAAGGAGTTCTTTTCTATCTAGAACAGAAAGAAACTTAGTGATGTGCTTAGTGAATGGGGTCCAGCGCAATAGGAATCAGGTGGACTATATTATTTCCAAATGGTCGAAGCGATCGTTAAAAAAAATGACCCCGTGGATCCGCAATATACTCCGTCAGGGAGTTTATCAATTATTATGGATGCAGAATCTGAGAGAAGAGATTGTAGTAAATGAATCTGTTAAATTAGCCCATAAATATGGGCATCGAGGCACAGTCGCCTTTGTTAATGCCCTATTAAGACAAGTTGCACAATCCATAAAAAAGGAAAATCCCTTAAAACAATTACCTTCTCTGCGAGAGGATGCACTATATCATCTGACAATTGCATATTCACATCCAGAATGGATGATACAGAGATGGTTAGCCCAGTATGGAGTTGAGTCTACAATTAAAATCTGCGAATATAATAACCATGTACCATCTTTAGTAATTCGCTATAATACATTAAAATGCTCTCATTCAGAAAAAGATAAGATACTCAAGAAAAATTTAGAGGACCCCGTATCTTCTTCCCTCGTTGAAGATGCGTATCTGGTTAAGGGACCAAAACCGATGTATGGACAGAAGGTTTATAAAGAGGGTTTTATAGATGTGCTGAGTCTTTCCTCCATGTTAATGGTTCAGCTCTTGCAAGTAAAACCGGGACAAAGAGTATGGGATGCCTGCTCTGGTAGAGGCGGGAAAAGCCATTATATGTGTGCTTTAATGGAAAATAAGGGTATGGTTGTGGCAACAGATATTTATAGGCGCAAGCTGATTAAATTAAAAGAAAATTCACATCGACTCGGATCACGTATTTGTATAGGAGTATGTTGCGATTCGAGCGAGCCTCTGCCATTTAGGCTTTTTTTTGATAGAATTTTAGTAGATGCACCCTGTTCTTCATTAGGTGTGCTCAATCATCATCCTGAAATGAAATGGCTTAGGAAAGGAGAAGATATGGCAGAGTTGTCAAAAAAGCAAAAATCAATTATGAATAGGGTAGGAGAGAAACTGCGGCAGGGAGGACGCCTGTTGTATTGTACCTGTACCTTGGAGCCTGAAGAAACCGACGATGTTGTTGTCGATTTTATGAGAACACATCCTCAATGGAAGATAAAAAATTTAAAACAAGACGTCCCTCCTTTATTACAGGATGCAGTTTCAGAAGATGGGATGTTGAGAGTAGTGTCTGGTAACTATGGCGTTGATGGATTCTTCGCCTGTTGTATACAAAGATGAATAAATTTATAGATTACCTAATAGTAGCCCTTAAGTTTCTTCTTATAATGGCGGGGCTTGCGTGTATAAGTTTTATAAGTGGTTTAATTATTATAAAACTAGTGGGACGTAATGAGTTGGTTAAGGTTCCGGATCTAAAAAACAAGGACGTTGAGTATGCTTTGAAACGCATAAGTGATTTGGATATGAGCATGGAGATTACGGGGAAGGAGCATAGCCAGAATATCCCTGTAAATCATGTGATATTTCAAGATCCTCCCGGAGGAGAGTTTATACGAAGAGATCAGAGTATAAAGATTGTGCTCAGCGAAGGAGCTGAGGAGGTCCTCGTCCCTAATGTAATTGGAGAACCTTGGCTTACCGCACAGACTATCCTCAAAGAGAGCGGTTTGAATATTGGGAATTTAAGTTGGACTTATCACGCTTATAGCAAAAATCTGATTATTGGCCAAAATCCTTCAGGAAACAGGAGGGTTCCCTTTGGGACTAAAATCGATATTCTGGTAAGTGAGGGGCGTCGTCCGTATTCATATGCTATGCCAAATTTAGTGGGCGTTAATATTAATAAAGCAATAGCGAGCATACAATATCTTGGGTTGAAGCCTGGCGAGATAAAATACGTATTTGATGATAACAATTCGGATGCACATGATACAGTAATATCGCAAGAACCATTACCAGGTTTTTTTGTACAGGAGAGGGCACATGTAGATTTTATAGTGAGCAAGAAAAAACAGATTGATGAAGAGGTGACGGGTGTTTACAAAGTACTTACTTATAAAGTCCCAAGTGACAGGCAGGAGGGTGTAATCCGTGTAGTAATCCAAAATGGTTCTGAATCTAAAGAGATATACAAGGAAACTCATTCACCGTCAGATGAATTTGAGCTCTTAGTAAAGACAACAAAAGATACGAGAGCATTAATCTATCTTAATGACGAATTATTAGAGGAGAAGCGATTTTGAGTAAAAATATAATAGTTGCACCTTCAATTTTATCAGCTGATTTTTCATGCCTGGCTGATCAAGTTTCCCAAGTTGAGGCAGGCGGAGCAGGGGCGATTCATATTGATGTGATGGATGGTCATTTCGTACCCAATCTAACGATCGGTCCTTTAATAGTGAAGGCACTTTCAAAGATGACGAAATTGCCGTTGGATGTGCATTTAATGGTAGAGAATCCAGAATCTTTAATTAAACCTTTTCGCGATGCGGGTGCTAATTGGCTTACCATACATAGAGAAATTGCCGGGCATCATCATAGGCTTATCAATCAGATTAGAGAGTATGGAATGAAAGCTGGCTTAGCTCTCAATCCCGGCACTTCGCTCCAGGAATTAGAGTGGTTGTGCGATGATCTTGATATTCTTTTAATAATGTCTGTCAATCCTGGATATGGGGGACAGACATTTATCCCTTCGTCATTAGAAAAAATCAAGAGAGCCCGAGAGATGATTCTCTCCAAAGAGAAAGAAAAAGAGATTATTTTAGGAGTTGATGGTGGAGTTAAATTAGATAATTGTGTAGATATTGTTACTGCAGGGGGTGTGCTGCTCGTCATGGGGTCTGCCATTTTTGGCAGTGAAGATCCGGAAGCTGTGACCCGTGAGGCTATAAATCGGCTGATGAGATGAATTATAAAGCTGTTCAATTTACATCAGTATGGACCCTCATCATAGTCCTCAGTATTTCTCGTATCATTTATGCTCAAGTTTTAGAAGAAAGTGAAAAATATAAGAACAAGGCTGACTATTATTTACGCCGTGGTCACCTTAAAGAAGCTTTAGAATATTATAGAGAATCCCTTATTGCATATCCTGATCAGCCGGATATCTATTTAACAATGGGCCAAATATATGAATTTGATCTTAAAGAACTCGAAAAAGCGATCTTTTATTATCAAAAATATCTTGAATTTAATCCAAAGGGAAAGGATGCTGAACACGCACGGTTGTTTATAGAGAAACAGGGAAAACGAGGTGTGTATTCTAAGCAATATCCTCAGGCTTTTGATATCATTGATACTCCCCTTTCTTCTCAGTCAGAAGCGAGCGGACTGTCACAAGCCCAGTCATCAGAGCAGCACTTTATAGAGGGAACGATCAAATTCACGCTTAAAGAAAAAATAATGAAGTATCAAATCAAGATAAATATATGGAAGGAGAAGGGATTTATACAAAAGTTTAATGAACTTGCCAGAATGCGCGCATGCCCCCTTGAAATAGATATTGCAGCCAAAAGGCAAGCCTTGCGAGAAGAGCGTGATGAGGTTACGAAGAACATTGACTACAGGCAAGAGGCAATTAAAGAGATAAAAATACACGCATTGCTTAAGACTTTATCCTCACTTGGGATAGATCTAAACCGTTATCCGGACGAGTTAAAACCTGATGAATATATTAAGTCTTACACTATAGTTGAGGAAAAAGAAGATAAACGATTTTTTCACTTGACAGTGGAGTTTACTATTAATAGTGACAAATTAAAAAAGAATCTAAAAAAAGCAGGTTTTGAAGAAAGACCCAGAGAGATTGCCATCTCCCTGAAAGGCATCGAGCCTCAATTGCGGGACACATTGGAAAATTTTCTCTTTATTCGCTCTAAATATACAGCCATATTAGACGATGGACCTAGAAAAATTTATACCTCTTCAGACCTGTTTTCAGAAGAAATCGCTAAGATGCGCATAGGTCCTTATAGTTTTATTCCGCGTTCTGTGAGTGAAGATATGATTAGTCTCGAAGTAGAGAAGGAAGATTTATGATGGATTATTAGATATCGAGCAGCGTGCATGCATTGTTACATAGTATATCCTCTTTTGCTTTTTGAGGGATTGGGAAAGAGAGCAATTTTTTGACCTCATCAGACTGGGGTTTCCATGGGGAGTCTGTGGCAAAAAGAATTTTATCATAGCCATGTTCTTTCATGATTTTCACCATTCTGGTACTCTCCATATAATCTATTACATATGAGGTATCAAGGAAGATATTTCTGCCGACCAAATATTTCTCCACATCATCCCAACACTCATATCCGCCAAGATGTGCTGCAATGATCTTTAATTTTGGAAAATTATCAAGGACCCTCGCAATACGGTCAGGCGTACCGTGCGCTGGAGGATATAAACCGATATCAATCCCTGCATGAAACAAGATAATCATATCATTTTTCTCAAGGCACTCATATATCGGAAATACTGATTCGTCGTCAACAAAAAAATTCTGATAGTCAGGATGAATCTTTACCCCCTTTATCCCCATATCCTTTATACGTTTTAATTCGGAGGCAAAATCCTCAAAAAGTGGATGAATAGTACCAAACGACAGTATGTGCGTATCTTCAATTTGCTTAGCCCAATTGTTGATAGAGCTGACCTGTGATGGTTTTGTCGCTATAGGCTGGTTGACTGATAGAGAAATTTGTGCATTATCCATGGAATGTCTGAGGTCAGATGCAGTACCATCTAAATAAGAATCAACCTTGGCTTCGAGCGCAAGATATTTGACAGTTTTTTCCGCTATTTCGTCGGGAAAGATATGAGTATGAATATCAATGATTTTCAATTTTAAAATTTCATCAATGTTGATAATGAATAATCGAAATTACAGAGCACAATATTAGGTAATTTCGCGGATGAGGCACACCGTAAAAATGGCCATGAAAAACCAGGCATGGTAAATGGTATTAAAGTCGTATAGCTTTTATTATCTAATACAGTGAGGGCATAAGCCTGGGAAGCCATCATATTATGACTATCATACACTACTATTTTGATGATTTCAACTCCTTTATCAGAAGTATCCGTGTCCCAGGTGATAAGACCTGATATTTCATCTATTACCATATTCTCCGGCGCTCTTTCAAGGTTATAACGCAGACTATCATCAGGATCTTCATCAATAGCAATTACTTGATATTTATACATATCTCCCGCAGGTATAGTCTCGTCTGGAGTTGAGATTATCTCAGGAGCAATAAATTGATCAAGAACAAGACCCAGGTAGCCCAGTTTTGGTCCTCTATATGAATTCCCCACTGAGAGGGCGATGTTTATGCCTTTTTTATCCTCAGAAGCGGCAAGATGAATAATAGTAGCCTTTTCTGGAACCATTATGGCTGGCACAAGCGGATGCATCATAGAGATCTCGATGAACTCATCATAATCGAGCGGATTATCTGAATATAATTCATTGGTATAAATGTAATTTCTGTCCATCGTGATTATAAAATAATCACCCACGTCTAATCCCTCAAAACAGTAATCACCATTATCATCAGTAAGCACAATAGAAGAAGCCCCCACCCTGTTTATTCCCGAACGATCATAGATTTTCTTTATCATTATAGGAAGATTGGTAATAGGCTCCTGATCAATCTCTCTCACGACCCTTCCTGATATGCACCCTTTTATAGAGCCGAGGAATACATTAAGCGGAAGGGTATTCATGTCAGATTCAAGATCAATTAAAGTGGCATTTTCCAAGGTCGTCTCTTTACCTGTTTCATTATAATATGCATCCTCATATATATTATAATCATCATGAAAGAGCAAATAATATTTACCAGGCGGGATTCCTTCAATATAAAATCCATCAGTAAGATTCGTTGTCAAATATAAACGAACGGATTTAATCTCTTTGTGATCTTCTGAATAAAATTTTACATCGCCGAAGAAGCTATCAAGAGGCGTGCCGGTCTTATTATTATATAATATTCCTTCGATTGATACGCCGCGTTGATATACAAAATCGATCCCGCGTTTTTCCTCCTCAAGTTGTATACTCATAAGTGTTGCCTCATCTCTCACAAACGTATCTTTATAAAATTGCGCGAAATAGGTTTTTGAATCATGACCATAATTAAAATACGAGCTTTTAAGTGTTTCAATATACACCCAATAGGTTCCCTCATCAAGGCCATATATTGTATATTCTCCATTTCTATCTAAGGGAGCTGATCGATATACACGACTGTCCGTGACTTTTTCTGCCACAACGATTAAGCCCACATAAGGACTTTCCTCTTCAGGATAATAGAAGACCTTCCCGCTTATTATTCCACCTCTGTACAGCACAATATCAATCCCAGGAGTTTCCGTCCCTTGCTTCACTTCCACAGGTGAATGATACGCATTATTAATATACATGGCGGGTGAATGATTAAGAGAGCGAAGCACACTATGCTCAATCTTCGTCTCAACCATGTATATACCTTCATCAAGGCCATATATGGCATATTCACCGCTCATGTTCGATTCAACCAAACCGGATTGGGGATTATTGAGGTCAAGTTTCTCCCATTGAATATAAATATGAGGAAGGGGATTGCCCTCAACATCAGATATAATTCCGTTTATCATACCCCCTATATTCAGTTCATAGTTCATCCCCTCTCTCATTTCTCCGGGCGCAAGCGTCACAATGTCAGCATTAAAATTAATATCAGCATATCCCATTTCTGTGGCACCGCGCATCTTTAATCTGTAGCTTTTGGGTTCTAGTCCGCATATGCGAAAGCTCCCATCTTTTTTGCTAAAACACATTTTTTCCCGAGAAAAAGAGGGATTTTCCGGATCATCGATTGGCTTTGCAATAATTAATATATTATCGAGTCCCTCTTGAAGGCTATTTGTGACCCGCCCTTGTATACATCCCCCTCTTATCAAAATGATTTGCCCAATATTTTTTCTTTCATCATCATAATCCGTGAGATCACACACAAATCCGTATTCTCCCTCTATAGGGGGTTGATAATATAATCCATTGAGATAATCAAAAGCATATAATCGATATATGCTCGGAGGGATTTCATCAAAAAGGAATTCCCCTTCTGACGATGTTATAGTCACTGGAAAATTTAAGTCAGACCCATACAGCTTTTTTATTTCTATTTGGATATGAGAGAGAGGTTGACCTAATGAATCAACTACTTTTCCATTAAGGGAAGCACCATATACTGACGAGCTGAGCATGATAAAGAATAAAATGATAGTGAATATATAATAAGAATGAAAAATATTTCTAATTTTTTTCATATGCTGCTCTTTATGCGGAAATTATCCGTAATTTTACTTATACAGTTACACATTATACTACTAATAAATTACTATAAAAAGACAGGAAAAAACAAATAATCTTTCATGCGATTGCCCTGTATTGCTGACATTATTAATTGAAAAATGATGGATTACATGGTATAAAGACATAGTATAAAGAGAAGTTATCCATATCCTGAAGACAAAGCATATCTGGAGAATTATAAGAACGGTTAATGGGACAGCGACGTAAAAAATCACAATTATTATTTAAGGCAGAGTATTATGTGGTTTTGTGCATAATGAAATGTATGAGTATAACCCCCAGGAGTTTCATACTATCAATGGGGAAAGTTTTGGGTATCATTGTGTATTTTATTGACAGAAAGCATCGATTATTAATTATTAATAATCTAAAAAGGGTTTTTCAGGATAAAAGAGAGGATTGGTATCGATCTATAGCCCGTCAAAATTTTTGCAATTTTGGTATGCTTTCTCTGGAATTTTCTCATATATCACGACTTACCAAGGACACTATCAAAGATATCCTAACATTTGACGGAAAAGAATATATTGAATCGGCGCTCTCTCAGGGAAAGGGTGTGATCCTTCTATCAGCTCATACGGGAAATTGGGAACTGGCAGCTGCAGGAATGTCGCTTTTGGATTTGCCTTTTAACGCGGTCGTGAAGCGAATTAAGAATCCCTATGTGAATCATATAATTACATCCCAAAGAGAATATGCAGGAATGAAGACGATTCTTCACGGAGATGGTGTCAAGAAAATAGTAAAGGCATTAAAGAATAATGAGATAGTATGTTTTCTCGTTGATCAAGCATCATCTAAAAAAAATGGCATCCCTGTGAGTTTTTTCGGTTATCCTGCCTGGACGCATATTGGGATTATTGTGCTCGCATTAAAATATAATCCCCCTATTATTCCTGCATTTGCCCTGAGAGAAGGCATAAAACATCGGTTAGTGTTTCAAAAACCATTTGAGCTGATTCGCACTGATACCCTGAAAAAAGATATTGAAGTAAACACTCTCCGTATGAATAAATTGATTGAAGGGGTAGTACGGGAATATCCGTCTCAATGGTTTTGGATGCATAACCGGTGGAAGCGAAGAATATAGTGTTTTTATCTGCCGGATATTTTTAAAAATTGATCTATGGAGCGATCATATGTCCTTTCAATATCAGGGGGAAAATAGCAGGCTGGGAGTTCCTTTCTCTTGCGGTGGTAACTTATACATTCGCAGCAGATGCCAATTCTGCTGCAGGATGAATAGGTGCAGTTGCACCTTATTGTATTCTCTTTTACATTACATTCTTTTGCCATGCTTTCACTCCCTTTCCTGCGAATATATGTTATAAGAATAGTAAAAGAATTACTCCCTTTATATTTGAAAAATTCATTGAAATTATATATAAAACTAAATAATAAATCTATAATAAATAGAAGTTCCTTTGCTCACTTTTTTCTCAGTAAAGTAAATGCAATAAAATAAAAGGAATGATGACTTAACGACGATGAATATAGTATAATTTCTATAGAGACAATATAAAAAAATAATTTTGTTCATTAATCATAAGTTATAGAGAAGTTAAAATTAAAAGGAGTTTTAACATCATGGATAATGATAATATAGATTTCAAGAAGATTATTGAAAAGTCTCGTGAGGACAAAATCAAGGAAGACTGGGAAGGAACATGTCTGGATTATCTTGAGCTTGTGAAGGCAGATCCGGTTATATCCCAGCTTGCACCCGGCAGACTTTTCAATATGATTATGAAGAGGGGAACGGAGCCTTTGGATAATTATTATAAGCTCCCGGATTATCAAGATCTTGTGAGATATAATTTTTTTAAGGATGAAATTTTTGGTATTGAAGAGTCTCTTCACGATATCATGAAATTCTTTAGAGCTGGTGCTCATAGAACAGAGACAGGGAAAAGAGTGCTTATCCTGGTTGGTCCGGTATCCTGTGGCAAATCGACCATTGCCTCTTTGATCAAGAGAGGATTGGAATCAGATCTGACCCTCGCGTATGCGATAAAAGGATGTCCTATCCATGAAGAGCCACTCCATCTTATCCCGAGGAGCGATAGAGCTAAATGGGAAGAAATCCTCAAGGTTAAAATTGATGGTGATCTGTGCCCAGTATGCAGATATAATCTGCTCAACAATGAAGCTTACAGGAATGAGGCTGGCGATATTTTGTGGGAAAAATTCCCCGTAATCAGTTTTCGATTCTCAGAGAGAGGACGGATTGGAATAGGGACTTTTCAACCTTCTGATCCAAAAAATCAGGATATATCTGAATTAATCGGCCATGTGGACTTATCAAAGATTACGCAATACGGAGAGACTGATCCACGGGCATATAGTCTGGATGGAGAGCTTGAAATCGCCAATAGGGGAGTCATTGAATATATTGAGATATTAAAATGTGATATAAAATTTCACTACGTATTGATTACAGTTGCTCAGGAACAAGTGATCAAAGTCCCTGGTTTTCCTCAGATATATACGGATGTATTAATCTTATCTCATACCAATGAGACGGAATTTGAAAAATTTAGGTCTGTGAAAGAGAATGAGGCCCTCCACGACAGGATGTACCCGGTCTTTATCCCCTATAATCTCAAGGTAAAAGAGGAAAAAAGGATCTATGAGAAAATGATAGGCAGAAGTGATTTCCGCCATATCCATATCGCTCCCTATACTCTTGATGTTGCAGCCCAATTTTCAGTCCTTACCCGGCTCAAAGATAGCGACCTTTGTCCTGATCTTGTGAAGAAGATGAAGTATTACAATGGTGAATCGATTGTCGAGAAGGAAAAGGACCCGATCGATATCAAGGAAGTCAGGATCGAGGGAAAAAAGAAAAAGGAGGGTATGAGTGGAATTAGCCCCAGGTTTATAATAAATGCCTTAAATATTGCCCTCGGAGAGAAAGAATCAGTCAAATGCATAAATCCTATTGATGTCATTCGGGCCCTCAGGGCTAATTTTGAACACCACATAGGGTTTTCAGAGGAGGAAAAATCCAGGTATCTTAATTTTCTGATTGGGGAAAAGGGCAGCGTAAACAGCGAATACAAGGAAATAGCGAAAAGAGAAGTCAATAAAGCCTTTTTATTTGCCTATGAAGATCAAGCCCAGGCTTTGTTTGATAATTATATGAAGAATGCGACATTTTTCTGCCTAAAGAAAAAAATCAGGGACCCCATAACAGGCGAGGACAGAGACCCGGATGAGAAGCTGATGCGCAGCATAGAGGAGATGATAGGGGTGTCTGAGAATGCCAAAAAAGAGTTTCGACAGGGGATATTCGTGTTTAAGAGTGATGCTATTGATCAGAAAAAAGAATTTAATTTCAAGAATTATCCTCCTCTTCAAGAAGCAATCGAGAAGAAATTGATTGCTGATTTGAAAAATGTTGTCTCTTTCACCATTTCCGATACATCGAAAAAAGACCCGAAGACTGTAAAGAGAAGAGAATTCGCACTTAATGCTTTGAAAGAGAAGGGATATTGTGAAGCGTGTGCAAACAATCTTCTGAAATTTGTCGGTGATATATTGAGGAAAGAGGAGTAATAGGATTATATGGCCATTAAAGAGCAAGATTGGACTTTATCTCAAAGGGGTTTAAAGGACGCAGCACGGCACCGGGAGAAAATAAAAGAGTCCATCAGGGAAAACATCGCTGATATTATAAGTGATGAGGCCATAATAACCAAGAAAAGGGGCAAAATAATTAAGGTCCCGGTGAGGGGTATTAAAAGCTACCGATTTATTTATGGGGGGGAGCGGAACAATGCCGCTGGTATTGGCCAGGGAAAAGGTAAAAAGGGGGACATTATCGGCAGGCAACAGAAAAAAGGCAAACCTGGTGAGGCGGGAGATCAACCTGGTATTGATTATCTTGAGACAGAAATCGATATTGATGAGTTAATCGAAATGATGATGGAAGACCTGGGGCTGCCCAATCTTCGGAAAAAAGAGGTCGCACAAATAGTAATCCCTAAGGGATGGACATTTGAGAATATTGAAAAAGTCGGCCTCAAACCACACCTTGATAAAAAGCGCACCATAAAAGAGGCTATCAAACGGACAGAATCCTTTATTTTTAAATTGCAGTCCGAAACCGGTGCACGCGAGGATGAGTGCAGAAAAGCCCTCTATGATGCAAGGGGTGATTACGCCAAGGCCAAAGAAATTATTGAGCAGATGCAACAAAAGAAAGAGGAGGGCAGGAGTGATGATACCTCTTTTTCAAAAAGATCACCTTTTATTTTTAATGATGACCTTCGCTACAGAGTGCTCAAAGAGGATGTAGAATATAGATCGAACGCTGTTGTCCTTGCAATGATGGATATTTCAGGAAGCATGGGAATTATGAAAAAGTATATTGCCCGTTCCTTTTTTTTCTGGATGGTTGAATTTCTTAAGCATCTTTATAAAAAGGTTGATATACGTTTTATTGCACATACGACAGAGGCAAAGCTTGTTGATGAGCATGAATTCTTTTATAAAGGCGAAAGTGGTGGTACATTCTGCTCAAGTGCGTATGAACTTGCCATAGATCTGGTCGATGCAGAGTATCAGCCAAGTATGTGGAATATTTATCCCTTCCATTTCTCCGACGGAGAAGACTGGGACACCTCGAAGACCGTGCTTCTTGCCAAGAAGCTTATGTTGAAAGGCATCAATATGTTAGGCTATGGGGAAATACAAGTTGATTCATATACCTCAGCACAATTGATGAATGCATTTATTGGCGGTGTGCCACTGGAACGGATTTATGTACCCGGATTATCTAACTTTGATGCATGGCAATCAAAGAATAGGGAATACCCGTTTCTGGGAGTGATCATAAAAGAAAAAAGCCATGTGTATCCGGCTATCAAAGAGTTATTGAGGAAGGAACGCAGTTTTAAATAAATGAAAGTAGATATTAAAAGATTAGAGAAAGTAAATAACATAATCGTCAAAACTGCAAATGATTTTGGCCTTGACTTTTTCCCCCAGGAATTTGATATTATTCCTTCTCAGAAGATGCTTGAGATTATGGCGTATCATTTGCCAGTTAATTACTCTCACTGGTCTTTTGGGCGTGATTATGAGATAGAGCGCACCAAGTATGAACATGGATTTGGAATACCCTATGAAGTAGTGCTCAATTCGGATCCTTCCAGGGCTTATCTCATGAATACCAATCCCTTTGCAGTACAGGTACTTGTCATGGCGCATGTGTATGCTCATAATGATTTTATGAAGAATAACATTCATTTTTCTCCAGTGCGTCGGGATATGATCCCCTCTGCGTCAGAGGCAGCGGCACGATTTCGTAAATATGAAAAGGATTACGGAGCGGTTAATGTTGAGAAGGTTATCGATGCGGGTATGAGCATTGAGCTGAATATTGATCCGGATTTCTTTATAAAAACAGAAACAGAGGAGGAACAGAGGGATCGTCTGCTGGGAACATCACAATCCAAGAAAGAAGGAGAATTCGATGATTTACTCACCGATGGCAGACGCAAATTGACCAATGAGGAGAGAGAGAGAGTAAGAACCAAAATCCCTCCTGAACCGGATCAGGATATTCTTAATTTTATCATAAATAATTCTCCGAAGCCGCTTAGAGAATGGCAAAAGGATGTCTTGTCCCTCATCAGAATGCAATCTCTCTATTTCATGCCACAGAGAAGAACAAAGATTATGAATGAAGGATGGGCCACTTACTGGCATATGAAGATTATGAATCGGCTTTTTCAGGAAGGATATCTTACAGGTGAAGAGCACGGATTTTACAATCTTTATAATTCGAGAGTTATTGCGTTTAACCGAAGGAGCATGAATCCATACCTTGTTGGTTCAAAGATTTTGACTGATATTGAGGACAGATGGAATAGAGGATGTTTTGGTAAAGAATGGGATGAATGCTCTGATTATACTGCCCGAAAGAATTGGAACAAAAATATAGGAGAGGGCAGGGCGAAGATTTTTGAGGTGCGGCGGAGCTATTCGGATTGGTTTTTTATGGATCATTTCCTCACTGAGGACCTTATTGATAAACTGGATTTATATATTTACCAGGCCCAAGAGTATGGTAATGAGATTCGATGGGTCATAGTGGAGAAGGATTGGAAAGTGATCAAGGAATTAATTACCAGAAGCCTGAGCCATTTCGGTATTCCTAAAATTATGGTGGAAGATGGGGACTTTGGCGGCAGGACTGAATTGTACCTGAAACATTATTATGATGGAATGCCCCTTGATCAAGAATATGTGAGGCGCACAATGGAACATATATATTATTTGTGGAACAGGCCGATCCATTTAGAGACTATCAAGAAGGAGATGAACAAAGATCAGAGAAAACTTCTTACCTATAATGGATCAGCCCATTTAGAGGTAAACCTTTAGCGAAGGTTCTCCTTTATCATTTCATCCTTATATTACCTCTACCAGACAGTAATCCAAATTTTGACGCACTCTTAGAAGTATAAGGGATGCCTGTATTTGTTTGAGCGTTAAGCGAAACGAATACAGGTATCCCTTGCCAATAAAGAATTGGTCAAGAATTAGAATTGCTGGCTGGAATCTCTTTCTCCTTGACATAATGTCAAAATTGTATTATTATAATAACTATCATATATAGCTCGCGAAAATAAACTATTATCTTTATTGGAGCGAGAAGAGCACGGTGTGCTCAAAACGAGTGTAGGTCTATCATGCAGGGGCATATAAAGAAAAGGGACGAGGGGAATGGATCGGATACCATATATCGTCCCAAATATCTTAAGCAAAATATCCATTTCGAATTCTGTGTTGCGCTATTGGATCCTTACACCTATGATCCGATTCATAACATATCAGCGAGATGGGGACTCACCTGGTCTGTACTATTAATCGGATTATTACTCTTTAATTTGTTCTCATCTCATAGCTTTCTCCATCCAGTAGACTTATCCGCATTATTATTATTAGTTGCATTATTTCCTACAATAGGGGCTTTAGGCACTATTAACCGAAACAGGGAAACTACCATCGATCAATATAACAAAGATCTTGAAGAGGTAAATGAACAAAGGAAAAAGGATTTTGAGTCATTACGCGAGCAATATGACAAATTATTTATGCAAATCCCGGTTGGCATGTTCAAGGTTGACAGTAATTATAAAATCCAGAAGATTAATCAATATGCCCTCCGTTTAATTGGATTGACCACAGAAGAAGAGGCAATCGGGAGAAGATGCAGGAATCTTTTTTGCGCTCATAAGAGCAAAAATTTTCCTTGTTCGATCCTCACCGCTCGACAAACGAGGATCGAAGAAGAATATGCCCTTTCAGTAAAGGGAGAGCAAAAAACATTTATCATAAAAAATTGTCAACGGTATACTATTGATGGTGAATTAATAATTTATGGGAGCGCGCAGAATATCACGAGGCAGAAATTATTGGAAGCTGAACTTATACGAAATAAAAATAAAATTGAAACAATCTTTGATAGTTTTCATGATATTATTATCACTATAGGACCGGATCATAATATCCAATCAGCAAATAAGAGATTAGTAAACGAAATCGGGCTTTCAATTGATCAGATCATCGGGAAGCCCTGTTATATGATACGCAGTTATCCTGGGTGCATATCAGGGAAGCATCAGCCAAATTGTAAAATGAAAGATGTGTTTATTGATGGGATTACCAAATGCGATCGGAGAGTAATCGATACACCCAACGGTAAGAAACGCTATGAGGAGGTCATTTATACGCCAATAAAGGATGCTATGGGGAAGGTAGCCCAGGTCATAATAGTGATCCGTGATATTACAGAAAGAGAGCTCATGCAAAAGCAGCTTGCCCGGTCTGAGAGTCTTGTTGCAATGGGAGAAGTAGCTGCAAGTGTTGCGCATGAAATAAATAATCCTTTGGGGATAGTCTTAGGATTTTCTCAAAGACTACTTCGCAGGACGAATGGTGATAACCAAACATTTGAAGAACTAAAAATTATTGAGAGTGAATCCTTGCGCTGCAGCCGTATCATCAAAAGTTTGCTGAATTTCACCCGTATGAGCCCTACCCAGAAGAATTTGAATGATATATGGAAGGTCATAACCAGTTGTCTTTCTCTAATTAATTATAGGCTGAGTAAACAAAAAATAAAGATAAACTTGCTGGGAAATCACCAACCTTTTGAGATAAATATTGATGCTCACAAACTTCAGCAGGTATTTCTCAATCTTTTTATCAACGCTGCGCAAGCAATGCCTCACGGAGGCGAGATATCTGTCTCTGTAGAGAAAAAAAAGGACCCTTTTGAGAATAATCAGGAGTATCTCCAAATAATTGTTGCTGATACAGGAAAGGGGATTGAGAAGGAAAATCTTCCTAATGTATTTAAGCCATTCTTTTCCACAAAAGGGGAAAAAGGCACTGGCTTAGGTCTTTCTATCACTCATTCAATCATTGAAGCCCATGGCGGATCAATCATCGCTGAGAGCACACAGGGGAGTGGGACCAGGATGATTATCGATCTTCCTTGTTAACCTTATGTAATTGTCCTTATTTTATAAGCATGATAGAGGCAACAATACAAAACACCATGGCAAAAAGTGCAAAACCCTCAATCATCCCAGGCCCTGCGCATGATTTACCAAATACTGAGGGGTCCTTTGATGTCGCTTTGATAGCAGTTGAACATGCAATGCCTTGATACACCGCGCTCACGCATATGGCAAGCCCGCCAAAAAGCCCGAGTGAAAAGGTAATAAGTCCCCCTGATATTTTCGTAATCAGGATAAACATAAGCACAATACCATATATTGATTGAGATGAGGGAAATGCAGACAGCGCAATAAGCTTTCCGTGCACACTAGAGTCAACTTTTTCATTTTCCATGGCTCCGTGTGAAGCCTGGGCAGCGATACCACAGCCGATAGATGATCCTATAGAGGCTATGCCAACTGCAAAGGCAGGGCCCATATACCCTAAGATTTGAGATGTTGTAGGTGTATTCATGTTATTCTTCTCCTTGTTTGTTAGAAATATTTTTTAATGGTTGGAATTTTTTTCCGCCACCATCAAAACACCAATGGTATGATTCAATAAAGTTTAAACGAAGGCCATGGATTACTCCACCCATAATAGAGAGCACTATATTAATCAAGTGACCTGCCAGGAGGATAAACGGGCATGCAAGGATTGCTACAATAAGGGGTGATGAATCCCAGATCATTCTGCTCAACATATTAAATGTTTTTCCCATATATGCTGAGGCCATGCCCAAAGCGAAAAGCCTTAGGTAGGAGAGGGTGTCGGAGAACATTTGAATAATTGCCTGGACACAGGCAAAGCCAGCCATGAAGCGACCCCCGAATCCTGCATTCTTGACTTCGACAACAGTAAAGAACAAGGTCCAGGAAAATCCTATACCCATGATCCAGAATCCCTCTTTGTTCATGTGAAGTGTAATGAAGAGAGCCCCCAGAAGGACTACAGCCCAGCCATAAAGAGAGAGTATTTTTTCATGCCATGCTTTAAATATATTTGCCCAGCTCAGGTGAAAAGCCCCCATCCATATGGAAATCATCATTACTTTTATAAGCTCGTTAAACTCCTCATAGGTAGTAACCGACAAGGGAGCGATGGAGCGAAGTGGTGAGTGTGGGGCAAGATTCATACCGAAATAACTTGCAGTAAGCACTCCATACACAACGGTGGTCACGCTGCACGTGAGAATAAGGTAGAGTATTTTTTTATACTTTTTTAAAGTCCTAAGCTTGAGATAAAGGAAGACTGAGAAGGCGAGCATAACAAGACCATATCCGCCATCTGCGATAATCATGGCAAAAAACATGGAAAAGAAAAAGAACACCGAATTGCTCGGATCTATGTCATTATAGGAAGGGGTATCGTAAATATTAACAAGTATCTCTCCGATTTCGCCAGAGGTTTTATTCATAAGAAGTGTAGGGGGAATTTCATCCTTTCCCGCGTCTTCCATAACACAGTAGGCTCCTACCCCCTGAGAGATATTTTTCAGGTGCTCTTCTTTGGTTTGAGGAAGCCAGCCTTGCAGATAAAATACCTCTCCTTCCTTTGCAGCAGAATTTCCCGCCATGGTATAATTGAGCAGATCAATCTTTTTCAAATAATCCAGCTCCAGTTGTTCTTTATAAGATGACAGCTCGTCCAGCTCTTTTTTGAGACTTTCCTCCTCCTGCTCGATATCTGCTACTTTTTCTTTCATTTTATTAAGGCCAATCTCAGGTAGCTCAATCTCCTCAAAATTAAACTTTATTTTTTCAGTTGCAATAGTGGTGAAATAAATACTATGGTCTTCCCTTTTAATTATCTCTAAATTTACATTATCAGGTTTCTCGAAGCTTTCAAAGTCTAATGTCTTTGCTCTAAAAAGCTGCAGATATATTTTTTCTTCCTGAAGTTCCAGGACTTCATCAGGATTAAAATCTCCCCATATCTCGTAAAAATCAATCTGCTTGAGAAGCTTTCTTTTAATACCATATATATCTTCAAGACGCATTTTAATCTCAGTTATCTTGATCACAACCTCGCCACTGTCGAGCTGCAGTACAGTGGCTCCTTTTTCTTTTTCCTGCATGCTTGCACGAGCCAATATCTTTAAAGAATTTTTAATGGCTTCAAGCTGCTGCCTGTACTGTTCTGTATCCTGAGATTCTGCGCTATTAAGCTCAATCGGCTCTAAAATTCCGCTATCCTGCAATGCGGAAAGGATATGAGCACGATTGCTCTCAAGACCGATTAAAGTCACTTTCTTCATATTCGAAATCATAGGGATTCTTTCCTTACATCATCCTTAGGGCAAGTTTACGTTTTGCGATTTTTGCCCTCCCAACCGCATTTCGTTCCTGATCACCAAGGTAAATTTTAATCCTTCTAATATTTTCTTTTGTTTTTGGAATCATAATCTGTTCAAAGAGATTTACTCTTTGAGAGGTCTTGCGAAGCTCCTGACTTAAGGCATGAAGCTTATCTCTCAATAGCTTCCCTTGGCTTCTAAAACGTAAAAGCTCTTTAATTGCCTCAATACCGCTATCTATCCAGGGATCAGTACTGACGAGGCTGTATTTGCTCGGTCTGAAATCAACAGACTTATATTCCCTTGCCTTAACTCCTGCAATATTGAGCAGCGTAGTATTGACACGCCGTATTCTCACTAGTTTTTTCCAGAAAGAAAGATCATAGTGCATAAAAAGACCTGCCCACTCTTCTATCTCATTGACCTTTTGCATATAATCCAGTTGATTCAACCGCACTTCCTCGGCAGCTTTCCGGACCTCCACTTGAAGCTGCTGTTTCTTTAACTGAAGCGTCGGGAGAAACCGCTCATATTTTTTAAGTTCCTGTTGCTGTTTTTGAAGCTCATTTTTTGTGAATCGTATCTTTGTTTCCATTAGTGAGGCCAAAATTTGTCACAGAGCGTCGGGTCAATCCCAGTCTCTCGCTTTTCAAAACACTGGCCAAGTATCTCCCAGCATGTATCGAGGGCTTCGAAAAGGCTCAGGTTTATGTCAAGGCTCATAATTCTCTCTTCCATCAACTCGCCAAATTTAAGATATTTTTGATCCATTTGACTCATCTCAAAACCCATTGTTTGTGCTTCAAGCGTATCCCTGAATTTGGCGTAAAGCTGGATCATTCCATCCATAATAGCCCGGTGATCCTCCCGCGAGTCCTTATTTACCAATTGCTTCAAGCGAGAAAGAGACCCGAAAGGCTCTATTCTCCCGTTGCGCAGATAAAATTGTCCTTCGGTGATATACCCTGTATTGTCAGGTATGGGATGGGTAACGTCATCACCGGGCATAGTCGTAACCGATAAGACAGTGATGGATCCAGCTCCCTCTATATCAACAGCCTTTTCATATCTGGCAGCGAGTTGGCTATACAGATCCCCGGGATATCCTCGATTTGAAGGAATTTGCTCCATAGTGATGGCTATCTCCTTGAGAGCATCGCTCCAATAGGACATATCGGTTAACAGGACGAGTACATCTTTGCCCTCAACAGCAAACCGTTCAGCAACTGCAAGAGATATATCAGGTGTCAGGAGACATTCTACAATAGGATCATCAGCAGTGTGAATATATAATATGGATCGAGAGAGGGCGCCGCTTTCTTCAAGTTTATTACGAAAGAAAAGATAGTCATCATACGTTAATCCCATGCCTCCCAAAATAATGATGTCTGATTTCGCTTGCATGGCTATACGCGCAAGCAAAGGATTGTAACGCTCACCAGCTACGGAGAATATGGGGAGTTTTTGGGATACCACGAGGGTATTAAATACATCAATCATAGGAATACCCGTCTCAACCATTCGTCGCGGGATAATACGCCGGGCAGGATTAAAGCTGGGCCCTCCGATGGGTATTAATTCACCAGGAGGCGTGGCACGGCCATCTCTCGGCTCCCCTCCCCCCGTGAATATTCTTCCGAGTAAATTCTCGGAGCAGGGGACCTTAAGGGAATGCCCTAAGAATTCTACTTGATCTCCCGTTGAAATTCCTTTAGTTCCATTGAATACCTGGAGAGAGACCTCATCGTAATAGATTTTTATGACCTGCGCGAGAGAAGGATTTGCCCCGTTTACGAACGCAAGATCCCCATACCCGACATTTTCAGCTTTAAGGGTAATAACATTACCAGCAATAGAGGATACCCTGGTATATATTTTTTTCATACATCCCCCAGTTTTTTAGCTTGGTAAGAGGATATATCCTCACCAAGCATAGTTTCGATTTCATTCTTTGTTTTTTGAAACTCCTCTGTACCCATTTTTTGGTAATTGAGCCGAAGGAAAGCTTCCTGTATGGTAAAAAGTTTATCTCTCACCTCCTCCTTGGAAGGAAGTTTGAAATCTTTTTTCACGAATATCTCCAACAGCCCAAATAAAAGCTTCTGCCTTTCTGCAGAACAAGAGGCATCTATTTCATTGAAGGCATTTTGCTGTAAATATACCCTATCCACAATTTCTGATTTAAGATACGTGGTATATTCCTCTGTGCTGATTCCCTCCTGGCCAACGACAGTCATCATCTGCGAGGTCTCATTCCCTTTGATGAGCAGCTTGCGCATACCCTCAACCCTCAATGTATCAATAATACCTTCTGATTTGCTCCAGCTATCAAGGGGGTCAATCGCAGGAAATCGCCGAGCGTCGGATCGAGCCCTGCTCAGGCCATGAAATGCCTTGACGACCTTCAATGTACTTTGAGTGACTGGTTCGTTAAAATTTCCACCAGCGGGGCTTACAGTACCACCGATAGTAAGAGAGCCTATGGAACCGTCAATATTTCTGACCCTCCCTGCACGCTCGTAGAATTGTGCAATCCTGGACTCAAGGTAGGCGGGAAAGGCTTCTTCTCCTGGAATTTCCTCAAGACGACCGGACATCTCACGCAAGGCCTGCGCCCATCGTGAAGTTGAGTCGGCAAGAAGAAGAATGTCGAGCCCCATACTTCTATAATATTCCCCGAGCGACACAGCCGTATACACTGATGCCTCACGGGCGGCAACGGGCATTGAACTGGTATTACAAATAATAATAGTGCGCTCCATTAATGATTTTCCCGTTCGCGGATCTTCTATCTGGGGAAATTCACGAAGTGTATCCACAACTTCACCGGCTCGCTCTCCACAGGCGGCAATAATAACAATATCAACATCAGCATAACGGGATGTTATTTGCTGCAAAACAGTTTTACCTGCACCGAAAGGCCCAGGAATACAATAGGTTCCACCTTTATTTACAGGGAAAAAAGTATCGATAATTCTTTGTCCTGTAATTAATGACTCTGTGGTCGGGAGCCGTTCGCTATATATTTTATTTGTGACCTTCACCGGCCACTTTTGGAGCATATTTATGTCAGTTATTTGACCATTGCTATCCGAAAGCTTTGCAATGCACTCAGTTATTTTATAGGTGCCTTTTGGGGCTATATAGTTTATTTTGTAATTCCCCTTGAGTAAGAAAGGTACCTTTATTATATGAGTAATTATGGTCTCCGGAACTGTCCCGAGATTGTGGCCGGCAGATACCATCTGTCCCACCTCTGCACTAGGAGTAAATTCCCATTCTGCTGTTCTCTCAAGCCCATCAAGATAGACGCCCCGCTTTAAAAAGAAGCCGCATTTCTCCGCCAGTTCAGGAAGCGGATTCTGCAATCCATCAAAGATCATGCCGATGAGCCCTGGCCCGAGCTCCACATTTAAAAGTTCATTGGAAAAGAATACCTGATCTCCACTTCTGATATCTTTGGAGTCCTCAAACACCTGGAGATCTGCAATATCATTCCGTATACGAATTACTTCTGCTTTCAATTTAGTGTCATTGACATATACATAGCCAATTTCATTCTGACTCACTATCGAACTAAACTTGGCCGAAACCATATTTCCGTTTACGGCAATAACAGTGCCGGTAGAATTATTCACTTCTAATCTCCTCCCACAATTTGTCTGAGCATTACTTTTCCCTTTGCATGGTTAACTCGTTGCCATTTGGCAATAATGAGCAGCTTTACAATATATCCCAGAACAACATTACTCGTAAATTGAGATGATGCGATCTGCTGGTCTATAAATTGCCATCGTATCCGGTCAATAGAACGTTCTGAATAGAGAGGATTATCTTCTTTTAATATCTCTCGAAGGTGCGCTGCCCAGTCAAAACGATAGCCAATACCAAAATCGATCATCTTGCCTCCTGAGAGAATCTCTTCTATTAACTCTCCCTGAAATAACTCTAAATATGAGGTATCCATGTGTGTACGTTCCTTTCTTGTTAATACTAGCGAAAGCCTTAAGGCAAGTTCATTCTGAGCCCAGCAACGGATAAAGCTATTTTTCTTCTCCATTCCCCACCAATAATATTTATACCACAAATATTCAATATGAAGTGGAGCTCCGCTTTGGGAATTGTGAAGATATTCTTGCCATAACTGAGGGATGCCTCCTTTTTCTTCTTTTTGAAGAAGTATTTCTTTTGAATAATTACCGTATGGGAGAAAAACCTCTTCTCCCCTTGTGATCATCTCAAGATTTAATAAATCGATCTGCCATCGTAAATAAACAAGATACTGCTGATCTTTTTTTGATAAATTGTATTCGATTTTTGATAGTATATCCTCAATTGGAACCGCGTCATACTGATCAAAATCGATGGTGATAAGACTGCTTATAAGATAATAGTAATGTGTACTCATCTTCAGGGGGTAGAAAATAGTTGCTCCTCTATTTGTGTGCCATAGGCATGGGAAAAAAGCTCGGCTAACATTCCGTCTGAGAAATCATATAAATAGCCGCTCTCTGAGGGGCCGATCTTAAACCCGCCTTTTATCGAGGGATCTATCTCTATTTGTATTCCTTTGTTAATTTCACTGTGCACTCGTTTTTGTATCTCCTCTCCACTCTTATGAAAAAGCTCATCTCCCAGCAAAATTTTTAGGTCCGCAGCCCCCCCCTGGCAATATTTGCCGAATTCTTTGCACAACGTGACGATTGCCTCTCTAATGACATCAGATCTGCTAGTCTGCTCCAAGAATGTCTTATTCACGCTTTTATTTAATACTTCTTTGAGGGTCTTTTCTTTAAGCTCTATTAATGTGTCTCGCACAGCTTGTTTTAATTTATCCTTGTGTGCCCTCTCCATAAGATCGATCTTCTTTTGAGCCTCCTCTGATATTTTTTTTGCCTCAATATGCGCCTCTTTTTTTATCTCTTCAGCCTGATGTTTTGCCTGTTCAATAATCCCTTCTGCTTCTCTATTGGCGTCCTCAATTTTACTCTGCAATTGGTTTACTATGGCTTTCACTTGTTCACTCATTCACCTTAATCCTCAAGTTATATTCTATTTACCTTTATGCATTATATTTTTTGTCATTTTTTATCATTTTTTTTTGTGAATTGCAATATTTAATTTGAATTTTTTTGTTGTACTTTTAAGAGTGCGCCATAATAAGAATTGCTGTTCCAAATTATAAATTATAAGTTATGATAGGTGAGATTGTGATGAGAGAGGAAAATGAGCCTCTCTTCCCTGATGGATTCCCTTTCTGTGCACAGAGACCTACAAAAGGGCTTACGAATGAAATATCAATTTGGTAAAGCTCCGTTTCTCAAAACTGCTTTTCAAAACGGAGCTTTATACCCAAATTCTTAAGACAATAATGTGCCGAGTCGCATTAAATATGAGCAAAACTTATGCCCAATAGGTCTTCCACCTCTTTTATGATAACCTTATTGTCCACAGGTTTCTCAATAACTCTATTGGCACCTGAACGTTTGGCTTTCTTAATGTTCTCTTTGGTCGGATGTCCAGTGAGTACGATAATTTTTGTATTTTTTAATGCATCAAGTTTTTTGATGTATTCGCATACCCAAAAACCATCTAAACCGGGCATAACAAGATCGAGCACAACAAGAGCAGGTTTTTTCATTTCAACGAGTATTCCAGCCTCAAAGCCATTGCCCGCTAATTCAACCTCGTATCCCTTTGACTCAAAGAGCTTCTTAAGACCCATTTGTATTGACTCATCATCGTCGACTATCAAGATATTTTTCTTTAAGGAGATGGGCATCTCATTCTTTTGAAGGAATTCGAGCAGATCATTTTTCGTTATTCGTCGATGCCCTCCTTTAGTTCTGTATGCCTTTAAGGACCCATCCTTTATCCAGTTTACGACGGTCGTTAGGCTGACGTGGCAATATTTGCTGACATCATAGGTGGTTAAAATATCTTTCATCATAATAAAGTTTCCTCCCCATTTAATTATTTAAATTATTTCTACAAAGTAATTATATAATATCATGGGCTATAAAATTTGTCAAATATTATTTAAACTTTTTTGAGAAAAAAATTAATTTTCATTTTAAGTTATTGAAAAACCTAGCATTTTAGATATTAATTAGATAATTATCTAATTTTTAATCTGGAGAGTTCCTCGTGATTTTTTTTATGATCCATAAGATCAAGAGGACTATATAATAGAGCAATCCACAAAGAGCACCGAAAACGATGATACGGTAATTTGGATAACGACGACCTATGAGTGAAAGGCCGATGCTAAGCATAAAAATAATTATTCCAAGACTTGCGATCAAGAAAAGTTTTATTTTTGATTTTTTCAGGGTAGCCGGTTTATCATAATCATCTTTTCTTCTTCTTATCTTCCTGGCACACCAATATGACCATTGGTGAATAAACAAGCACATGCCTGCTATAAAAAATATAAGTGCCAGCACAAAGTGGGAGGTAAACAATGAGGCGAGGAAAAATCCTATAATAATGAGCGGCATAACAGACGCATTATATAATGTGCTCATGAATGTCTTACATTGTATAGAGGAACTATCCATGTATTCAATCATTTTTTGAAAATAGATCTTGAGAGCATTTAGTTTGTGCCGCATTATAAACAGGACCGCCACTATCATAATAAAAATAAGCACGGCTATACAGTCTTTTATCCATCCCCTCGTATACACCATCGTAATCTTTAACGGTTCGTGCCGTACCATGTTTTGTGCAAAGCGATATAATTGGCCGGATAGGGGAATTGATATTGGAATAGAAAGAACAGCGGTCTCATATCCTGACACAATATCCCCGGGCTTTTGTGAAATTTGGGCCTGAGGAGCTTGCGGTATGCCCTTTTCCATGACACGCTGTGTGAGCATATCCTTTGTGCGGGCCTTGAATTTCTGAAATTCTGCCTTTTCATCCTCAGCTTCCTTCATAATTTTATCGGTCTGGCTGGGTTGCATATAATCCAGTTGGGAAGACTTTTGTATTTGGTGAGGCCTCGTGAGTCGTCCGCAGCTCATGATTGGGCGTATGCCGCTCACCATGCGCTCTTTTTCCACATTCCCTTTGAAATAGAGAAAATTATAATCTTTCGGCAGATAAAGAGACCATAATATTCTGCTTACTATAATCTCTGTCACATCGGGAAGTGAAACGGCCTTGTCCCCATACGATGAAAATGGATCATCTTTTTGGTAAAAGACGATTTCTACATTAAAAGGTATTAATTTTCGATCCTTCTCTTGTGAACGAATGAGAGGGATATAGAGAAGGTCGTTTTCCCGTGCAGGTTCCGCAGGTTTATCTCCCACAAATACGCTCCACAACTCAGCGTTTTCAGGGAGTTTGATTTTTAAAAATTGCTTAAGCTGGTTTCGCAGTTCATAGACAATTCGATGAACGATCTTTCCATCCTCTGTAAAAAAACTCACTGCATTGCTTGAGTCTATCACAGCCATAGTAACAGAGACTTTGGTATGACGTTGAATATCCAATTGTAATATATAGGGGTGTTTTAAATATTTATAACCAAATATAAGGGGCTTTAACGATTTTGTGAATAGGCGTTGAGGAAGTTTTTGCACAGCTACCTTTTCGAGGCCTTCGGTATGTATAACCTTGACTTCTGCACTACTCTTTAATTCAAATCCCACATAACCCATATCTTTGACTGCATTGTTGGTCTTCAATGTAGAAAAAGAAAATGTAGAGGCTGCCTCAAGAAGTGTTTTTTCGTATTCTATGGTGAGCCAGAATATACCCTTTTTCCGGTAATCGAGGCTTATATATAGAATCCTTTCCTTACCTTGTCTTCTCTCTCTCCACTCTCTTACCCCACTTCCCTTGACTGAGAGTATATTAAGTCCGGAGGGTATTGATAATTCTAATTCATCTATACCGGCGTGGAGGATATTGTATTCAATATCCATGGCGACCTTTAACGCATCATCATCAATAGATACAAGACTGTAACTCGTAGCATATATCTTTGCGGGTATTTCTTGAACAGGAGCCACAGGTTTTTTTTCATACCATTGGAGAGACAGATTCGTGACAGGAGGGAAAATGGCATTGATCAGCATGGAATTATTTTGTGAAGATATGGTTACCTGTTGTGCCTGGGGAATCTGGACCTTAATATCATTAAGGGGGATCTCCATTTCAAGCAATGTAATAGAGGTTTCCACTACAGGGATTGAAAGTTGATAGTGAGCTTCATGTAATGGCGACTTGATATGGAAAAGGGCTCTTATTGAATAATTACCGCTCTCCTTAACTAAGATGTGGTGATGCCCTGATGTTGTAAGCATTAAAGCCGGTTTATTATTTATTCGTAACTCTTCGAGGGCCAATTGGGAAGGCAGGATAGGTATAAGCTTATAATCCCCCTGCTGCAGTACCTGCAGAGTAAAATCTGCCGTGATCACCGTCCCATATGGTGTGATCTTTCCCTTATACACTGCTTTTGTAAGACGATGATCCAATGGGGCAGGAAATGCCGGCTCAGGGACCCGCATCTCTCCCAATAGTTTGTCAAATTCATCACGGCCAAGACGCACTTTCCCATCCTGGATAGTGTATATGGGTGTGCTTTCTTTAGAGGTCTGATTCAGAATTTTCTGAAATTCGTGCCAGCTTAACATTACATTGTCCTGCTCAAGCCCAATGGTGGTTTTAAATTCTTCCCAGCCAATACTGACATGCGAGCAGGTTTCCTGCTGATTACTTTGGCCATATACAGAAGGCGCATTTTTATACAATAAGAAACTTAAGAGGAGGAAAAGGGGCACTATTAGCAATTTTGATTTTTTTATTTTCTTATCTAAATGTACCATTGCCGTTATCCACATGACAAGAAAACATATAACGGCGAAAGTGCCACCAATAGAGAGAGAGAGTATAAAGAGTATGCCCACGATAGGAAGAGATAATGGAGAGAGAAAAAATTTTTTTATTTTCATTAATTTTTTCATATTATTAAAAATAAAAATAAAAAATTTCTTAATAGAGCCTCTGATGAGAATAATAATGAAGATCAGAATGCCTACCCCCACCCAGAATAGGAGCGTAAATATGGTATCTTTAAAATAATATACAGTAATGCTTAATGGCTCATCGCGCACAATATTTTTAGCAAAACGAAAGAGCTGGCCTGATGTGGGGATCTGAATATTCATCGGCAGGACCCCCCCGGTATACACTTGAGATTCTCCCTGAATCATCTTATCCTCAAGTTGCTGCAACCGGTTATCAAAATGGAACTCATTGAGGGCCTGTTGTGACATAAACGAGCCATTTATATCAATATTTTTAAAGCTCGTTGCTCTTCTCCTGCCGGCATAATTCTCGATCATCTTTTCTCCCGAATAGGGTAGTTGAGAGGGTATAGTTACTTTAATCTGTTCTCGATTGAGGATAGGAGTGAGTCCACGAGCTAATTCCTCCTTCTCCAAGTTTGTAATAAAGCGGTAGTAGACAAATTTCTCGGGTATATAAATTGACCATAAAAGCTGGCTCACAGTCAAATCAGGTTGCGGCAAGCGTACAGTTTTTTGACCCCTCAGGGTAAATTTCTCAGACTCAGTATAATAGATGAGTTCTACCTTAAAAGACTCAAGCTTCTTGTCATGCTCTCGCGAACTAATTAATGGGATATAAATAATATCCCCATCGCGCATTACTTCAACACTCTCCTGGCCCACCACAGCACTCCATATAAGTGCTCCTTGAGGTAACTGTAAGAGGAGGGATTGTTTCAATTTGTTTTTTACTGCATATTCTACTTTATTGATAATCAACCCATCCTCAGTAAAGAAGCTCACCGCACTGGCCGAATCAATAGTAGCCTGAGGCAGCGCTACCTTTTCATGTTTTTTCACATCAAGAGTTAAGGTATAGGGATGTCGAAGGTATCTGAAGCCGAGCAGTAAAGGATTGGAGGATTTATTGATTAATTTCTTGGAGAGTTTCTTTACCATCAGCTTTTCCAAACCGGAAGAATCCACAAGCACCAATTCAGCGCTGGTTTTGAGTTCTACCCCTATATATCCTTTTTCTCCAAACCCATTGACCGTATCCAACACTTCGAGGCCTGAAAACTCAATCATGGTCGCTCCCTCTGCAAAGGATTTTTCCGCATGAATACAGAGTGTGAAAGTCCCTTTTTGTTCATAATCAAAGGGTATAAAGAGCACCCGTTTTTCGCCATCCTTAATCTCTTGCCAATCTCCTATGCTTGAGCCGGAAACGGATAATATACTTATACCCTCAGAAATTCCTAATTGAAGACTATTCACACCGGATTGCAGAATATTGTAATAGATATCCTGATTGATTTTGAGCGCATCATCCTCAACAGAGATCAATTGATACGATTCAGCATATATCATAGAAGGGATTTTTTCTTCTAAATCTATCTTTTTTTTCCAGGAAAGATCGAAAAATTCGCATGCTGCCAATACAGCCTTAATCAAGGTTGTATTTTTTTCCCCGCGTGTTTCAAGATAAGAGGCATAGGGTAGGTCAACCTCCAAATCCAGACTAGGTATCTCTATATGTGCGAGCGTAATAGGTATCTTTTGTATAGGGAACCCAATATGGTGGGGGCCTTGATCGAGCGAAGATTTTATGGAGAATACAGCCTTAAGGTTATATTCGCCTTCATGGTCAATAAGCGCGCAATGGTAGCCTCCTTCATTTATCACTATGGCTGGCTGATTATTAATGGTCATGCTTTTAAGAGCGAGTGATGCCGAAAGAATAGGAATTTTAATATAGGCATGGTCTTTTAACACAATGAATGAGAAATCAGCCGTAAATGTAAAATCTTCTTTATTCATTGTCCCCGAATATACCGCTTTGGTGAAAAGATAATCGCGGACCGGAGCAGTTTTGGCAAGGGGATGACTTTTAAAATGATTGATAAGGTCCTGAAATTCTTTATGGGATAAAATGACATTTCCCTTTATAAGATCATATTGAGGCGTAAACTGAGGATCAGTCTGCTGCATGAGCGTGTTGAATTCTTCAAAGGTGAGGATGATTTCATCCTTATCGACTTTTAAAAGGCCCTTAAATTCGATCCATGGGATGGTGATTCTTGAGTCTTCCTCTGTGCCTTTTTTTTCCTTTTTATCACTCAAGGCACGAGAAGTAGGTAAGATACAGAATAGAGAAAGAAAGATGATAATAAAGGCTGTTGGCCATATTATCTGTTTCCTAATTTTTTCCCCCTTTATTTTTTCTTAAGCTCGCTCTCTATCATACGTGAAAGCGCATCAAAAGAGCGATTTTTCACACCTCGTCCATTTATAAAAAGTGATGGGACCCCCCGCACTTTAAGCTGTGCACCTAGTTTCATATCTTGGCTAATAATATGCTGCAGCGCTGGATCATTAAAAGCTTTATCAAAAGTGCTCATATCAATGCCGGTTTCCTGGATATATTTTTTAATAGTGGCATCGTTAAGGTTTTTGTAATTAGCCATAAGAATTTGTGTGCTCTCCTTATACTTATTCTGTTGGGATGCTGCGAGAGCTGCTTGGGCCGCCTTTTGCGCAAAGCGGTGCATACGGAGTGGATAATGCTTAATAATAAGATTGACATCATTGGGATATTTCTCTGCCAATTTCTCAAGCACTGGATAGATTTTTGCACAATAAGGACACTGATAGTCAAGAAATGCAACAATACTGACAGGAGCTTCTGGTTTTCCAATCACCGGAGAGTTGCCGGTTTCTATGGAATAGATCATCGTAATGTTGATAATTGAGACCTGTTTTGATTTTTTATCCGTAAGATAAAGCTTCTCCTCATCAGAAGAGAGGATGATGCGGGAAAATGTTCCCTTTAAAGGGATAGTATCTGTTGCTCTTTTATCCTGCAATGAATACACACAAATGCTTTTTGTTAAAAGAATATAGGCTAGTGATTCATCGTGAGACACGGCTACATCAATCGGTGTATCATCAAGGGTAATCGTTTCTAAAATATTCCATGCTACCTTCGCTGAGATAGTACCCGTAAATAAAGGCAATGTCACTATACACACCGCGATACTACTTACGAGCGTCATAAATTGAGCCCTCTTATTATTGTTCATAAATAATGTTCCTCTTATTAAAAAAGATCTTGTTCACTTTCTTCAATTGCCTTATCAAGCTCCCTCTTGAGTTCTGGAGGCAAACCAATAATGTCTACATTTAAGAATCCTCGGACAATAACGGCAGTTGCCTCATCTTCGCTGAGACCTCTGGCCATGAGATACTCTATTTCTTCTTGCGCAATCTTTCCGACAGCAGCTTCGTGTGAAAGATCAACACCACTCACGTTGCCTTCCAATTCAGGTATGGCTATAATGCTTCCTTCTTCCGATAAAATAAGCCCGCGACATTCAAGGTGTGCCTTTACGCTTGCTCTTTCACCGATCAGTCTGCCTCTCGCGGTGAGCGTACCACCGATAGTAATGGCTCTAGAGATAATTTCAGCTCTGCTTTGCTCGCCCCGAAGGGTCACTTCCGCGCCAACATCCATATGAGAGCCAGGGGGAGAGACCATGATGCTATTAAATCTGGCCATGGAATGATGCCCCTCTAAGCGTGCAGTAGGATACATCTGTAATGTCTTCACCGGTTTCATGCACACATAATTTGAAAGAAAAACTCCATCATCTTCAACGATAGTGCCTGAGCGTGGTCTTACCGCAACATTTTCTGCCCAGTTATGGATCATGGTAAAAGTTATTTTTGCCCCTGGTTTAATATAAAATTCGGATATGCCAATATGCAGGCCACTGGTCAGGCCATGTCCTACTGCACAGCCAGTAATTATGTGCAGCTCGGAGTCTTCTTCAGCGATAATAATATTATGAACACTCTGCACTATGTTTTCTTGAGACAGGTAAAGACAAGCCTGAACAGGGAAGGTCATTTTAGCTCCTTTAAGACTTCTTATGAAATACCCATGATTTCTCTTGATGTGGGTTTGGGCCGTATATTTATCCTTGTCAATATCCACAGCCTTCCACATATAGTCATTAAGCCAGCCGTATTGCGCCGCAGCCTGGTTTATATCCATAAGTTCTACTCCAGGCTGAGTTACATTGCAATGCACAACAGAATGATTCATTTGTATAAAGGTCCCTGCCCTGTCTTTTCCGCTAAGGTCCAGCCCCGCTTGATTCATTTCCTTAACATCTATGTCTGCAATCTCTCCTAAATCTCTTATATAAGGTAATTCATTTACTCTCCCATTAAATTCATCAATCTTAATATCAGGACCAAGGCTCGCCTTTTTTTCTCGGACGGATTCAGCTAATTTATTTAAGTCAGACATTTTACACAATCCTCATAGCCAATTTCTGAAACACATTTTAAGATTTCTCTGGGGTTACCGACACAATCCAATTTTCCATTTAATAAGACATATCCGAAGTCGGCATCAACGTATTTGAGAATATGCCCTGTATGACTTATAATCAAACCTGAGCTCTGCCTTTTTTTCTTTATTTCCGCTGGAGAGAGCTTCCTGTCATGTAAGTTTTCTATATTCTTTTGCAATAATTTATTGATGGCCTTGCCAATAAGGATAATGTTTTCTAAATCGACACCTGATTCAGGCTCGTCAAGCAATGCAAGTTTAGGCCTTTGCGCGATTAATTGCAAGAGCTCTGAGCGCTTAATTTCTCCCCCTGAGAATCCGTCATTGATACTTCTGTCTAAAAAATCAGTCAAATTCAAATTCTGGGCCATCTCTTCAATATCTGACCTGCCCTTATTGCATAATTCAATCATATGTCTGGTTTTTAAGCCCCTGATAGTGGGAGGCCTTTGAAACATAATCCCCAATCCGAGATTTACCCTTTCGTTGACCGGAAGATGAGTTATGTCAACACCATTAAATATAATTTTCCCCTCAACGATCTGGTAATTTTTCAATCCCATGAGGGTCATTAATAATGTGGTCTTACCCGATCCATTTGGTCCGAATAATATATATGTTTTGCCGGATTCAATAGACAGCGTTATATGATGGAGGATCTCTTTACCCTGAACATTTACCGTAAGGTTGTCTATGTGAAGCATTACTTTACGCCTCCTTAAAAAATTTTTCCCGTTTATCTTAACAGTATATAAGAAGGCTGTCAATTCTTTATAAAATGGATTTTGTAGTTTGTATTTTTAATCGAATATTTTTCTTATGGTATGCGCAATTTCACTTTTCACAACAGGTTTCATGATATATTCTTGTATCCCTATTGATTTAGCCTGCTCCTCATCCATTATTTCGCTAAATCCGGTGCACAGTATAACAGGAATGTCAGACCTTATTTTTATAACTTCTTCCGCAAGTTGAGCTCCTGTCATAGCGGGCATTGTTTGGTCTGTAATGATAAGATCGTATTTGTCCATGTGGGTGCGGAATACTTCGAGTGCTTCACTACTACTAGTGAGCGCTGTGATACTGTATCCCATACGTTCTAGCATCTGTTTCAGCATGTGAAGAATCGGCTCTTCATCATCGATCAATAATATTCTTTCATTGCCCCCTGGAATTGATGGGTTTGTATAAGATTCTTTTTTTGCGGAGGTGGTGTGTATTCTTGGCAGGTAGATATGAAACGTGGTCCCTTCATCAACTGTACTTTCAACAGTTATATGCCCTCCATGGCCTGATATAATACCATGGACTACGGAAAGGCCCATGCCGGTCCCCTTACTCAGACTTTTTGTAGTGAAATAAGGATCGAATATCCTTTCCATTATCTCATGTTCCATACCATGCCCTGTATCGGCAAAGGTAAGTTGAGCATAAGGTCCCGGCTCAAGTTTGATGTCGGGATTCAAATCTTCAGGGTCTAGATTTATTTCTTTCAAATTTACTTCCAGCACCCCACCCTTTTCGCACATGGCATGATAAGCGTTAGTGCCCATATTCATAATAACCTGATGAATCTGGGTGGCATCAGCAAGAACCGGCCCGCACTCTTTATCGATATTCTGGACTATATTAATGGTGGATGGCAGCGATGCCCTGAGTAGTTTGAGCGCTTCATTTATTATTAATTGCAGGTGCAAGGGCTTATGCTCCTGTTCATTGTAACGGCTGAAGGTGAGAATTTGTTTCACGAGAGCTTTAGCCCGTTTCGCTGCTTTAAGCACCTGTTCCAGATTACTGCGAATCAAATTATTGTGTGGTATATCATCCACGACCATTTCAGTATATCCTATGATAGGGAATAGAATATTATTAAAATCATGCGCAATGCCTCCGGCAAGCGTGCCGATAGCTTCCATTTTCTGTGACTGCCGAAGCTGTCTTTCGAGTCTTTTTTTGTCTTCTTCCGTTTGACGGCTTCTGGTAATATCTTTCACGAATATGCCAAAATTACAAGGATTACCCTCACTATCCTTAATCATCCATCCTGTGACAGAAATGGGAATAATAGCCCCATCTTTCTTTATATACTCTTTTTCAAAAGACCAGTGTCCTTTTTCCATTATATGAGAGGTAGCTGATGAGTCTATATCATGCCATTTATCAGGAGTGAGCTGTTTTTGGGTTATTTCTTTTAACTCGTCCAAGGAATAGCCGAGCATATCCTGATATGCTTTATTGGCATCAACAATCTTTCCCTCCAAGGTAGTAATAGCGATACCATCAGGAATAGTCTCAATGAGGATTTTATTTTTTTCATATGCCTCACGGAGTTCCCTGGTTCTTTCTTCAACTTGCTTTTCAAGCTGTGAAAATATTTCAAAATAATTTTTGTTTGATATATCATACTCTTCCTTGGTAAGACAAAGGTCATTCTTTAAATGATTTATCTGCGTCTCAAGAAGAAGGATCTTCTTCTTTAATGCCGTGATATCAGATGATTCTCCCATAATTAAAATAATCCCATATCGATCATTTTACGCAATTTTTCTTCCAAATCATACATTATAAGATCAAGGGCATAGAGTCTTACTCCCAGTATCGTCAAACATTCTTTCAAGGCATTATTATCAATAAGAAAAGATCCACAATATCCAAAGCCTCTTTCGTGGCAAAGATAATTTGCTATATAGAGCGTAGATACTATTTTTTTAAATTCTGGCAAGGCACTCAAAGGATTGTGGTGATACCCAATGGCAATGACTAAATCTTGAGGGAATTCCCATGCCTCAGCGATTGTCTTTCCAATTTCTGTGTGATCATAGCCAAGAATTTCATATTCTATCTGGTACAATTCCCCTCCTCTATTTGTTTTATTGTGTAAAATTTGTTTGAAATCATTCTGTAAAAATTGATCTTCCGCAATTATTCCTATATCATGCAATAGACCAGCAGCATAGGCATTATCTCCCCTTTCCCCCAGCTCTTTTCTGAAAATCATCTTTCCGAGCATGGCGACGCAGACACAATGTTTCCATAGAGCGGTTCTTGAATATCCTGCGATAGTCTCGCCTTTTTCAAATATTTCACATACTTTTTGACTTAATGCCAATTCCTTCAAGGCATCAAATCCTATCCAAATAATGGCACTCTTTATATCACTGATCTTTTCGCGGGGAGAATAATACGCAGAATTTGCAACTTTCAATATTTTTCCTGTAAGCGGGGGATCAATTTCAATGATCTCCTTGAGATCTTTTGCAGTTGATCGCGGATCATTAATGACTTTCAAAATATTTGATACAACGCTTTTTATGGATGAAATATGGGAGTTATTGATCGATACAAGGAGCTCATCGAGGTTTTTTTCTTTTTTCTGATTTTTTTCTAAAGAGTGCATAATCGCCACCAATTTTTATGTGAACTCTAAATCATACAAATACTCTAGCGAGTTGAGACTCGCTGTAATCTGCATATTAAGTATTTGCGTTAATGAATGGAAAGTAATAATAGCGTTTTTATCCGCATCCTTTTCAGCGATACTATTTATTCTCTGGAGTAAATGATTGTTTACGATCCTTACTTTCTGATAATGTTCATCAAGTTTTTTAAGTTCTATGTCAGCGTTATTGCCCTTTTTATGTTCAAAATATTGACGAAGCAAATAAATCGATGTAGTGCGAACCAGTGTCTCCTCTACAGTTGAGAAGGGTAAGTGAAAGCGGGCCATAGGCCTAAAAGGATACATAATAGGGCAGTTGCTCGTTGCCATCATTATACCGAGGATGGAAGAGAGTCCTTCTTGAATGGAAGTTTTTTTCTGATAAGTTCTCTCCGTTGTCACACACCTGACAAGACAATTTTCATAGGAATTGGTATCCTTGAATTCTTCCACCAGTGTCGCGATATTGACAGATATGGGACAATAAGGGTGCTCTTCCTTTTTGAAAAAACAACAGCTGCACTGGTTACACTCTAATCTTGCCCATTCCGGTTTGCTCTCCTGTTCCGGATGAATACTGCTTATGGTTGAGGAATCGATGATGATTTCAAATTCCTTGCATGTGTCATCATCAAAATAAAATATATAGTCTATTCGGTATGCATCACCACCCATGGTTATTCCCCTTTTTTTTTATTATCGTATTTTCCATAATTTTTCATCAAGAATAAAATGATCAAAAAGAGTTTGCTATAGACAGCAGTTTTTATTTAGGGTATTTAAGATTCTAATTGCTTAGTCGAAAAATTTTAATATTACATGACCCAAAGGGGCAGGCCGGTTTCTTCGTCAAAGCCACGCACAAAATCAGGGCCTTCTAACGCTTGCACTATGAATTCACAAGCGAAGATTATCGTACCAGGCGCAAGGTGCCCTCCATAGGCCTTACTATCTTCCGCAGCCAAGGTAATATGAGCATGGACAATAGGGGTGTTATCCTTCATCGAAATATTTCCAATAAGTTTGGTAATTTCAAGGGGCTGATCAAAGATTCGAAATTGATATTCCCGGTTTCGTTGATTATAGAATCCAAGTCGTGCCTTTTGCACCGCACCAAGCCCTTCGACCCGGCCGAGCCTGATATCATACGCGGAGCATATGTTCGTGATTTCCTCCAATAAATCACATCCATATTGAAGTTTTCCCATAAATATTTTTGTCGGTTGAACCTGCTTTATGATTGACATAATGCTTCTCCTTTTGTGATAATGTGGTGTCCTTATTTTATCACGGAGGACTTAGAGATTATAGAAGGAGAGCATTTTTGATTTTCGGTGATTACCCTACGTTCTGTGAACACATATGTCAAAACAAGAATTGAGAGTAGAGGTACAGCAATTCTAATTTTGACGTATTTTTAGAAGTATAAGGGATGCCTATATCTGTTGAGCGTTAAGCGAAACGAATAACAGGCATCCCTGGCCAACAAAGAATTGGTCAAAAATCAGAATTGCTGGTAGAGGTATTTTGAACTTGATATTATAATATTTTGTTATATAATAAATTGTCATTGGTTAACCTTAATTTGGAACCTGCTCATGTCGTTTAAAAACGAAAAAATTTTACATGAAATAATCGGTATTATCCTTTTGTCTATAAGTATTTTTTTAATCCTTTGCCTCATTTCCTATTCTCCCAATGATCCCTCCTGGAACCTCTTTCAAAAACAGCGCCCTCTCACCTTGGAAATACATAAAAAAGCACTTAATTATATAGGTCCCGTCGGCGCAGGGGTCGCAGAGATAATGTTTGGTTCACTCGGTTTGCCGGTATTCTTTATTCCTCTGATTCTTTTTATCATAGGATGGAGCTTTTTATGGACACAACCTATTGAAAATAAAATAGAGAAGGCTTTGGGAGCTGTCATCTTAATTATTTCTGTCACGTCTCTTTTGGCTATTTTTACCATTTATTCAGACAAACCATTTACGCTATGTGGGCTTGATCTTTATTCTCTGGGCGGCTGGGTAGGAGAATTTTTTATACAAAAATTCTTTTTGGTCTTTTTTGGGCGAATAGGGAGCTATATTCTTCTTTTTACGACCACTATGATTGCCATTATTCTAATCACTCATATTTCTTTTGCCAGTATCATTAAGGCGGTTACTGATATATTCGGTTATACGGCAGGTCTTTTATGGAGAAGATCTTCCACAACCTATAAGCGAGAGACAGAAAATCATAGAGATCATAGAGATAAAGATTTCTATGAAAAAAAAAAACATAAAGCTCCCAGGCGGAAAAGCGTTTTAAGGGTAGGAGGCAGGGGGAATGAGAACCTGTTGCCCCCTCACAGCTTACTCATTGCTCCACAAAAATCTCCCATTAAAAAAGCAGAAATGGAGAGGGAGATTGAAGAAAAGTCCCGAATACTTGAGCAGAAACTGCTTGATTTTTCCGTTCAGGGAAGGGTAGCAGAGGCATATCCCGGACCTGTTATTACACGGTATGATTTTGAACCAGCTCCTGGTATTAAAATTAACCGTATTTCAAATCTTTCCGACGATCTTGCGCTTGGTTTGAAGGCTTTATCTATAAGAATTGTTGCCCCTGTCCCGGGCAAAGCAGTAGTGGGAATTGAAATACCAAATTCCAATAGGGAAATGGTTTCTTTTGAAGAGATATTGACCTCGAGAGAGGTTCAGTCAACGTTAAAATCAAAACTGAGCCTGGCCCTGGGGAAAGATATTAGCGGTCATCCCTATGTAACTGATTTGGCAAGGATGCCTCATCTTTTAGTAGCTGGTGCAACAGGCTCAGGGAAAAGTGTCTGTGTGAATACTATTATATGCAGCATTCTCTTCCATGCGACGTATAAAGAAGTGAAATTTATTATGATTGATCCGAAAAGACTGGAGTTGGGGATATATAATGATATCCCTCATCTTCTCGTGCCGGTGGTAACTGAACCTAAAAAAGCGGCCAATGCGCTCCGGTGGGCCACAGAGGAAATGGATAGAAGATATCAAATATTGGCTGAGAAAGAGGTACGCAACCTTAAACAATACAATGATCTTGTGCGGAAGGGCAAAATTCAGGGTGATTCAGACAATCCAATCGATGAGCTTCCCTTTATTGTTATTGTAATAGATGAATTTGCCGATCTTATGATTTTATCAGGAAGAGAGGTTGAAACAATGCTCACAAGATTGGCTCAGATGGCAAGGGCAGTGGGCATTCACATTGTGATTGCCACACAGAGACCCTCTGTTGATGTTATTACCGGTATCATTAAAGCGAATTTCCCCTCACGGATATCCTTTCGTGTATCTTCCAAAACTGATTCCAGAACAATCCTTGATTGTAATGGAGCGGAAAAGCTTTTGGGAATGGGGGATATGCTTTTCATTCCACCGGGAAGTTCAGAGCCTGTCCGGCTTCATGGTTCGGCAATAAGCGAGGCTGAGATAAAAGGCATTGTCGATTTTCTTATAAATCTTGAAAAACCCTTTTATGATACCTCAATTCTTGAGGATAGGAATGAAAAATTAGGCGAAACAGATGCCGATGAGTATGATGAACTCTATGACCAGGCGGTCGATTGGGTGATTAAGACAGGCCAAGCCTCAATTTCTATGATTCAGCGAAAAATGAGAATTGGCTACAACAGGGCAGCCAGGATGATTGAGCTGATGGAAAAAGAGGGAGTTGTAAGTAAACCGCTTGGAAGCAAGGGCAGAGAGGTATTAGCGGGGAGAGATGGATTACAAAAATAAGCTGTTCGTAGTATTTATTATTTTTTTCCTGAGTTATGGATTAGGGATCGGCCTTTCTGCTGAAGATACGCGTGAACACATTAATGGCAAAGAACGCGGAAAGATAATAGAAGGATTTACGCAGTGGTATAATCAGCTCAACTCCATGCGGGTTTCATTCAAGCAGATAACGCTTAATAAAACATGGGGACAGGAGAGGACTGCCGAGGGAATATTGCTTTTTAAGAAACCAGGCCTTATGTATTGGGAATATACCTCACCTCAGCAGGATATTATTGTTGTCAATAGGGAGAATATATGGTGGTATATTCCTGAAGATAAGCAGGTGATCAAAAGCGAGCCTGATTCATCAGAGGCGATTACACCGCTGTCTCTTCTTGGCAATGAATTAACTATAGAGAAGATTTTTAATATTCTTGATTTAGAGAAGAAGGGTGATGACACTTATACGTTCTCTCTTGAACCCAAAAAGCCACATCAATCGGCGAAACATGTAATTTTAGAAATATCTTCAAAAAAATTCTCTCTTTCTGCTCTTGAGGTTATTGATTCCTTAGGTAATAGTAACCGTATAGAATTTTCCTCTATTGTGCCTAACGTCCCTATTGATGATGCGAAATTTATTTTTACGCCATCACCCGAAACAAAGGTGATTACTCAGCAGATTGATTAAAAATAAGGAGATTTTTGTGCACGATGATAATAAAAAAAAGGATTCTCTTTACCTTATAGATAGCTATTCATTCATATATAGGGCCTATTATGCTATTACTGAATTGTCCAACTCCAAAGGATTGATGACGAATGCCATTTTTGGTTTTACTAAAATGCTTCTTAAGATACTACAGGAAGAAAAACCCGACTATTGTGCCACTGTGTTTGATGTGAAAGGGCCGACATTCCGGCAGAAGGTATTTGAAGAATATAAAATTCATCGTCCGCCTATGCCGGAGGATCTTCGACAACAGATTCCCCATATAAAAGAGATCGTGAAAGCCAATAATATTGCCATTCTCGAATTGTCGGGTTACGAAGCGGATGATATTATAGGTACGATTTGTGAAAGGGCAGGGGACAAATTTGAGGTATGGGTCGTGACTGATGATAAGGATGCCTTGCAGCTTGTATCAGATCATGTACGAGTGTTAAGAATGAGAAATGAACGTTTCTTATATGACAAAGAGAAAGTCTTTCAACGATATGGGGTTCACCCTCACCAGTTCATTGATCTGCTTGCCCTTATGGGGGATAAAACGGATAATATTCCGGGTGTGCCTGGAATTGGTGAGAAAAGAGCATCAGCACTCATTAAGGAATTTCATAGCCTTGATAATTTATTGAGTAATGTGAATCAGATTACACAAAATTCTCTTAAGGAAAAGGTGCGCGAATATGGGGAGCAGGCTAAATTAAGCAGGCGCCTTGCGACCATTGTGAGGAATGTTCCTATTGAATATGGGTGGGGTGATTTAAGAGTAGGGGAGCCGAATAAAGAGGCTTTAATAAAAATTTTTCATGAGATGGAATTTTCTTCTCTTCTTAAATCCATCACCCCCTCTGAGAAGAAAGCCCAAAAGAATTATCAGATTATAAATAATTCCTTGGCATTTGAGTCCCTGCTTAAAGAGATACAAAAAACTCCTTTATTCTCCATTGATTTGGAAACAACAGATATTCAACCTATGCAAGCGCGGATTGTAGGAATTTCTTTATCTTTTAGAGAACATGAGGCGTATTACATACCATTGCGGCATCACGTCACGGACAGCTCTATCAAGCAGCTTGATCCTGACTATGTGCTGCAAGGATTAAGACCTGTGCTGGAGAATCCTGCAATCAAGAAATGTGGCCAGAATATCAAATACGATTTTTTATGTTTGCAGAACGATGCGGGAATAACAATAAAGGGTATTGATTTCGATACCATGATCGCGTCATATTTGCTTAATCCCACAAAACATAATCACAATTTGGAGCAGATATCCCTGGAATATCTGAATCATAAGCCTATTTCCTATAAGGAGGTTGTGGGAGTGGGCAAACAGGAAAAGAGGTTCGATCAGATCAATATAAAAGAGGCAGCTGAATATAGCTGTGAGGATGCTGATCTTGCCTTTTTGCTCACTAAAATTTTACAGCCAAAAATTAAGGCTGAGGGACTTAATCCCCTTTTTTCTCAGTTGGAACTTCCTCTTATGGAAGTGCTGGCCGGTATGGAGCAACATGGAGTGCGTGTGGATAAAAATATTCTTAAGTGTATGGCTGATGAAGTTGGAGAAAAGCTCGATTTGTTGACTCAGAGTGCATATGAGCTTGCCGGAGAAAATTTTAATCTTGACTCCCCTAAACAGCTCTCAGTTATTTTATTTGAAAAATTGGGACTGCCCTCCATAAAAAAGACTAAAACCGGTTTATCAACAAATGTTGATGTACTTATGCAACTGGCTCCTGTGCATAAACTGCCTGAAATCTTGCTTGAATACAGACAACTCAAAAAACTCAAATCAGGGTATGTAGATGCCTTGCCATCACTGATTAATCCCACTACAGGAAGAATACATACCTCTTTTAATCAAACAGTTACCGCCACAGGAAGGTTAAGCAGTAGTAATCCAAATCTTCAAAATATCCCAATAAGAAGCTCAATGGGTCGTCGGATCAGAGAGGCATTTATTGCCGATACAGGACATATTCTTCTCTCTGCTGACTATTCGCAGATCGAGCTTCGTATAATGGCCCATCTGTCCCAGGACCTCATATTAATGGAGTCAATTAGAAGTGATGAGGATATACACACCAGGACTGCTTGTGAGATTTTTGATAAAGAGGCAGCGGATGTGACCCCCGAATTGAGACGGAGGGCAAAGACAATCAATTTTGGCATTATCTATGGTATGAGCGCCTATGGGCTCGCACGGGATCTTGGGGTAAAACAAAGTATTGCCCAACAGTATATTGATAATTATTTTAATCGCTACCGAGGAATAAAATCCTACATCGAGAATTCTCTTCACCAGGCACGGGAAGTGGGGTATGTGTCAACACTATTTAATCATCGCCGTTTCATTCAAGGGTTAGATGCCCAGAACAGAACGGTGAGAGAATTGGCTGAGCGCATGGCTATTAATACACCCATACAGGGTTCTGCTGCAGACCTCATTAAAAAGGCCATGATCAATCTATGGAATCGCCTCTGTGCTGAATCATCCGACACTAAGATGATACTTCAGATCCATGATGAATTATTGTTTGAGTTACCAGAAGATAATCTTGACAAAGTAACCACCATTGTTCGTGAGGAAATGGAGGGTGCCCTCAGGCTTTCTGTTCCGATCAAGGTTGAAATAAACAAAGGGAAAAGCTGGGCAGAGGCTCACTAAAAAATAATAAAATAAATAAAAATTCTTCAGTAACGATCTTATCGATCACTCGTCTTAATGATAGAACACAATATCTTCGTGTAAGTAATGCTATATTACGATCCTTCATAAATGAAATCCCAGCGTGATCCTCGAAAATAAAGTAATTAAGATTTTAGGATTACCACTTAGAGGGTAAGAAATTTAATTAAAACTAATTAACATTAATTCATAAGTTAGGAGATAAATTATGAACAAGAAACAGTCGTACGGGGCACACTTATTAGTATGTTTTTTATTTTTAGCAATACTTTTCTCTCCCATGTTCACATCTTCCGGACAGGCACAGCCACCCCCGCCTTTTCTCCCTTTAGAATTTGCGTTTTCCCCTTTTATATTTCCTCCACCTTTACTCGTTCTTCCAAGTTTTAGCAGAAGAGCAGCTGTCCCTGTCGCTACTGTGCCAGCTCCTGCCTTGACGGTTCCCGTCGTAACCGCAGCAGGTCTTACCGTCACCTCCTTGATCCCAACAAGCCTCGCTCCGACGATTACTCCTTCAGTGTCGATTATTATAAATCTGACAGTACCGGCGCCGATACCAGTAACTCCCACTATCACCTCACTTCTGGCCGCTACCGGAGGAGGTGGCGTGAGTACCACAACCTTGCTTGCACTATCGTTACTTCCCTCTACGACGACGCCAGTGACTACTGTTCCAACAGCAGTCACTGCTTTGCCAGTAACACCAGTAACTGCTGTTCCTACGCTTCCGGCCATAACGCCATTGGGTATCCCTATTATCTAATAATAGTATTAATCATAATAAAAAAAGGACATAGAACATTCTATGTCCTTTTTTTATCTATCTCCTGTCTTGTAAGTGTAATAAATTGTATTACTCGTCATATAACTTATGCATGTCATAAAATTTTTTAATCTATTAATTTTATTATAGTTAATATGGTGTTAATAAATAATATGTCATAGATTTTATGTCCTTTCACCATTACTTATCTTTGGATAAGATTATCTTTATACAGACATTAATTCTATTTTTCAATGGGTTATTAATTTCTTTTTTTTCTTCTTTTGAATGGTATTTCTCTTGCTTATCTTGAAAGTCATAAAATTTTATTCATTCATAAGAATTATTATGACAATCATATTCATTTCATACTCAGATGATTTGAATTATAAGGATATGGAGTGTGAGAAGATAGAGGTGGTTATACAATAGTGGTTATACATTAAAAGCTAGCCAAATAATCCCAAGATGAATTAGAGTGGATATCTTAACCATCGGGAATCTATCTCGAAACTGCTTTTTTAATTGGATGAAAAGCAGGATATTAAATGAGATGAAACATCACATTAGATGAAACATCTTAAAATCATTTTAAAATCCCTAGCAAAACTTAAGCCAATCCCCAGCACAAAGCACAAAGTCTCCTAGTCAGTGTAGGAGTCATCAATACAAAACTATCCTCTATTAACTGGAGGATAGCATATTTAACATCACTTTCAACCATATAAAATTAGGAAAGGAGGTTAGGGATTATAGAGAGTAACAGATTTTAAAAAGAGTGGTTAAGGAGTATCGGTTAAAGAGGAAAAATAGAGTTTAGAAAGTAAGGTTTAGGAAGGTTATTTTTTAGAAAGGTTTAGGAAAGTATGGTTAGAGAAAGACTAAATATTATTTTTATTATTAATGTAATGCTTCTAGTAGCTGGTTTCTTGGTATTTTTGCCGGTTTCTCAAGCACAATTACTACCAACACCTGGTGTTCCAGCAGTAACTGCTCCCTTTCCCATTGTCGTGGCTCCAACAACAGTTGCACCAACAGCAGCTGTATCAGGGCTTACCTTTATAGCGCCAGTTCCATTCATGACTACCGCTGTTTTCCCATTTATGACTGTCCCAGTATTTCCTACGCCAGTGGCTCCATTAGCACCCGTGCCACCGGTACTACCACCGACAGGAGTTGTACCGGCCGTTCCTTTTGTACCACCCGTTCCCTTTATGACAACAGCGATATTCGCGCTCATGGCAGCACCCGTATTCCCTGCGCCGGTGGCACCTCCACCAACAGTACCTGTGCCGACAATACCTGTAACACCACTTCCAACTACAGCAGCTATTCCCCTTGCAACAGCGCCAGCACCAACAATACCTGTGCCAGCGCCATTGCCGACAGCCCCCCTTCCAACGGTAACAGCACCGACAATCGCAGTGCCGACAGTAGCAGCACCGACAGCAGCTATTTCAGGATTGACATTAATAGCACCCGTTCCTTTTATGACAACAGCAATATTCGCGCTCATGGCAGCACCTATATTCCCTGCACCGGTGGCACCTCCCCCAACAGCGCCCATACCAGTAATACCACCTCCAACAATACCAATAGCGACAGCACCAGTACCAACATTACCATTGCCAGCACCATTGCCGACAGTCCCCCTCCCAACAGTAACAGCACCGACAATCGCAGTGCCGACAGTAGCAGCACCGACAGCAGCTATTTCAGGATTGACTTTTGTAGCCCCCGTTCCTTTTATGACAACAGCGATATTTGCGCTCATGGCAGCACCCCTATTTCCTGCAGCAGTGGCACCAGTACCAACAGCCCCTATTCCAATAGTGCCCATACCAGTAATACCAGCTCCAACAGTACCAATAGCGACAGCACCAGTACCAACATTACCATTACCAGCGCCAGTGCCAACAGTAACAGCCCCAACGATAGTGGCCCCAACGATAGCCGCACCTACAGCAGCAGTATCAGGGCTAACAATTGTAACTCCATTGCCCTTTATGACAACTGCAATATTCGCCCTGATGGCGGCACCAATAGTACCAATCCCAGTAGCACCTGTACCAACCGTTGTGGCACCCACAGCAGCTATATCACAATTGGTTCCTCTTGTTCTTGCTGAGCAGGTTGGAAGCTGGGATGGCACGTGGACTACCGGTCTTGTATCGGGTCCTATGACCTTGAACCTGGTAGCAGATCTTTTTGGAGGACTAAGTGGCTTTGTTCAATTATTAGGAAATCCTTATTTAGGTAGTTTAGTTGATGTTACAGGAAATGCTGTTAATAATCAAATTTATCTTTCTGGTTCTGGAGTTGGTCTTGGTACAATGACATTCACGATCGATATCGTTGGGACTATTGTTGATCCTATAACGATGACCGGTCAGTATACACTGATTAACGCAACCTCTATTGTAGAGACTGGAAGTTTCGAGCTTAGTTTGCTGCCTCCAATTATCTAAAGGAAAGTCGTTTTTTGTTTAATTTTGAAATTAATAAATAATGCATGGTAGATTTAAAGGGAAGAATAAGTGAGATTAAGGGATAAAGGAAAAGCTATAGTTTGTTTATTGAAAAACACAATTAATTTAAAGGTTAAAATTATGAAAAAGTATGCAATGACCTTATTAGTTAGCTTGACTTTATTTCTTGCTATCTTATTGGTATGTTCACCTGTCACTCATGCCCAAAACTGGATTGAGATGCCTCCATACAATACATTGTGGCCTTTATGGTCACCTGCTTTGTCTCCTCTCAACGATGTTACCGGACTTCCAACGCCAATTGTAAGCTCACTCGCACCTGACACTGAACTGCCGGTGATGCCTGGATTAACCTGGGATCCCGCTTTACCTTATCCTTGGCTATTATATAATACGGTTACAGGATTAGCCTATTTTGATCCTCTTGCAGGCATTAATCTATGGCCAGCTCCTTCTCTGTTAGATGATGCGGGATTGGCAGCTCCCATTCCACTTCCAGTTGGTTATGCAGACCTTCCGCCAACAGATGCTGCATGGCTCTCTACTAATGTCCATATTGCGAATAATAGTTATTTGCTTGCTTATTCTTCCTTTCTGCCAACATTAGCCGGGCCTGCGTGGCTAGCAACCCCCCCTCCTTTGACGAGTTTACTTACGCCTCTTGATATTCTTGGTCCGACTCTTGGTGCAGCAAGTGCTCTTGCACCTGTGCCCCCGCCACTGCCTGCTCCTGTTCCGACAGTACCAGTGCCGGCACTCCCGGCACCAACAATAGTGGCACCGACGCTCGCAACGCCAACCGCTGCAATATCACAAGTAGTTGCGGAACAAGCTGGGACGTGGATTGGAAACTGGTATTTAGGCTTCTTATATGGTGATATGACAATGGTTCTTATTGAGAGTACTCTATCCGGATCTTTACAGGGAACCGTCACTCTGTCAGGAAACCTTGCCTTGCTTAATCCTGTTGTACAGGTTTATGGCACTTCAACCGCGGGATCTATAAATGTAAGTGGGCTTGATACAACTGGAAATTTTGTACTTCAGATTAATGGTATATTAACCAGCCCAACTGATATGATAGGCACCTGGTCAGTACTCAATTTAAGTGGAATTGTAGTAAAGAATGGCACTGGTAATTTCGAGGTAAGTTTGGCAAATACCACACTCGTAGCTCCTGCTCCTATTGTAACACCTGCCATACCAGTTCCTACAGTTGTTGCTCCTACAGCCATAGCCCCAACTATTCTCGCTGCACCAGTAGTGTCTCCTACTGCGCCGGTGCCAACATTACCCGCACCAACACTACCTGTACCTACAATTCCAGCACCGATTGCTCCCATACCAACACTACTCGCACCTACTATACCCGTGCCAACAGTCGTTGCTCCAACAGCTGCCATATCTCAATTGGTGCCACTATTTCTTGTTGAACAAGCCGGGAGTTGGAATGGCATTTGGACTAATGGGCTTTATTCCGGTCCTATGACATTAAATCTGGTTGAAGATCCTATATTTGGAACGTTAGTAGGCTATGTTCAATTATTAGGAAACCCTTATTTAGGGAGCTTGGTTGATGTGACAGGTGAAGTAGTAAATAATCAAATTTATCTTACCGGTTCTGGTATTGGCCTCGGTACAATGACATTTACAATTGATATTACAGGAACTTTGCTTGATCCCACAACCATGACAGGACAGTATACTCTCATTAATGCTACATCTATTGTGGAAACGGGAAGTTTTGATCTTAGCTTGTTACCGCCAATTATCTAAGGAGAAATATATATTAAATAGTAGGTAATTAAATAGGTTAAAGAGAAATAAAATAGGTATATATTAGTGTAAAAAGGAGATGAAATATAAATTACTATACTTTAAATCAATCGCTCGGTTAAAGTAGGTAGGTTACAGCAAGTAGGTTACAGTAAGTAGGTTAAAGAGAGTAGGTTAAAGAGAGTAGGTTAAAGAGAGTAGGTTAAAGTAAGTAGGTTAAAGTAAGTAGGTTAAAGTAAGTAGGTCAAATAAGTAGGTTAAAGAGAGTTAAAAAATATTTAGATTTTTCAATTAAAAAAATCGTAAGGTTCAGAGAGTATAGGTTACAGAGAGTAAGATTAAAGAAGTAGGTTACAGAGAGATTAAAATATCGAAAACAATGTTTATGTATTTTATAAAAGGAGATAGCAAGATAAAAAGGATAAACATAGATTATAATTATATTACTATTTTATGAAATAAAAATCTAATTACATAAAACCCAGATTATATTATAAAATTATTTATTAATAATTAATATATGAAAGGGAAGAAAAGGATAATTATGAAAAAATATAACAAAATTTCTTATTTAATTTTAATATTTATTTTTAATATTATTATAATTTATCCGTCTGTTTCTCAGGCACAGAATTGGATCGATCTACCACCATATAATACTTTATGGCCTTTATGGTCACCGGCTCTGTCCCCTGTTGATAGTGTTACAGGACTTCCAACACCGTTAGTAAGCTCGCTTGCCGTTGATACTGAACTACCCCTGATGCCCGGACTCACCTGGGATCCATCTATGCCTTATCCGTGGCTCCTTTATAATACATTGGCAGGTATGGCATATTTTGATCCTCTAGCTGGTATTAATCTATGGCCGGCTCCATCCCTGCTTGATGATGCAGGCATAGCTTCCCCTATTCCGCTTCCGGCAGGTTATGCAGATCTTCCACCAACTGATGCCTCATGGTTAGCTACTAATGTTAATATTGCCAACAACAGTTATCTGCTTGCCTATCAGTCATTTACGCCAACATTGGCAGGACCTCCATGGTTGGCAACTCCCCCCGCGTTAACCAGTTTACTTACACCTTTGGATATTCTTGGTCCAATACTTGGAGTGCCAAGCGCTTTAGCGCCTATAGCCCCACCAGTACCAGCTCCTGCCCTTCCTTTGCCCCTACCAACAGTACCAGCCCCAACTGTATTAGCCCCAACCGCTGCCATTTCCCAGGTTGTCGCAAATCAGGCTGGAACATGGATCGGTACGTGGTATCTTGGTTTCTTATATGGTGATATGAGCATGGTACTAGTCGAGGATCCTATCACCGGATATCTTGAAGGAACTGTCATTCTGACTGGAAACCTTGCTTTACCTGCGCCTGTTGACGTTTTTGGTACTGCCACAGCAGGTTCTATCGATGTAAGTGGAATTGATGCATCAGGAACACTTGCTATGAATATTGATGGAATCTTGATTAGTCCGACAGAAATGACGGGAACCTGGACAGTGCTAAGTGTAAGTACCGGTGCTGTGGTAAAAAATGGGGCTGGCACTTTTGAGGCAACACTTGTGAACGCCTTTACTGTTGCTGCTCCTCCACCTCTAACTGCAGTAGTGCCTGCGCCAACTGCCGTCGCCCCCCCTCCGACTACTGTAATAGTGCCGCCACCTACAATTATTGCTCCACCTGTCGTAACCCCGACAATTGCGGCTCCACCCGTTGTGCCTTTAACAGTGCCCGCACCAACTCTGCCAATTCCCACTACCCCTGTCACAGCTTTACCTTCGCCAATAGTACCGGTGCCGACAGCGCCCGTACCAACTGTAATTGTTCCGACAGCGGCTATATCACAAATAGTTCCTCTTGTCCCTTTGTTTATTGCGGAACAGGCCGGGACCTGGAGCGGCACGTGGACGACAGGCCTTGTATCTGGTCCCATGAATATGAACTTAGTTACAGATCTTTTTGGAGGTGTAAGCGGGTATTGCCAATTATTAGGAAATCCAATTTTAGGAACATTGGTTGATAATCTTTTGGGAACAGTACTAAATAATCAGATTTATGTATCCGGTTCAGGCCTTGGAGCAGGATCAACAACAATTAAGATTGATATTATAGGAACTATGACATCAGCTACTACGATGACAGGAACATATACCTTAATTGATTCCAGCTCTATTAAGGAAGTCGGGAGCTTTGCGCTTGATCTGTTGCCACCAATAATCTAAGTTAAGATAATAAATTAGTATTAATAAATTGAAAAAATTAAATAGAAAAGATTAGAAGGCAGTATGAGATTAAAGTAAGACATCAGTAATACAAATGAGGCAGTATTATTCTTTCTCAAATTATACTGCCTCATTTGATCAAATATAATTTTTTCCATTTTTACATAGAATTGGATATGTGACATATGAGCAGTCAGAGTATAAATCTTATTACTCTATCATAAATTATATATTTATATTTAAAATATTGAATATATAAGTCTTTAAATATTTTTTTTCAGACATTCCATCCTATATTTTATACCCGCAAATCCTTATCTTTCATTCAGATCCTATCAAATCGTATGGTATGGTTTTTGCTCAAAGTAATAAAACAGCTAAAAGTGGAATATCTATATATATTCTATTTTAAGAAAAAGCATAGAAATTTATTGAGTTAGGGTGAGGATTAAGAAAGAAGTAAGAAGGATAGAGAAAGATTAAGGATAAGGTGAGTAAATATAGACAAAAATACAATTCAATATATTATCTAATTAATCAAATATATCAATAAATTTATAGCCCAGAAATATATTTTATCAAAAATATATTTTATTAGTTTTCCTTTAAAAAAGGAAATTATATATCTTAGGATATAAATCGTTTTAAAGTTATAATTCCCCAGCCAAGAATAATCAGGAAAAGCCACATGCAATAATGTGTGGCAGATGCAAAATGGAAGATATAAATCAGAAAGGAGGACTAAAATTAAATTTAATCCATTGTTTAATTTAGGTTAAGGAGATCGGTTAAGGTGAGTAAGAGTGAAGATTTAAAAATCATTATAATGGAAGGAAAGTTAGGTTATGGAAAAAAAAATTACAATAAAGTTGTTTGTAAATTTAGTGCTTTTGGCATCTTTTTTATTAATATTATCACCTGTTATCCACGCTCAAAACTGGGTCGAACTTCCACCATACAACACCTTATGGCCATTATGGTCTCCTGCTCTCTCTCCTGTCGATGATGTTACCGGATTGCCAACTCCACTGGTAAGCTCTCTCGCAGCTAGTACTCAATTACCAGTAACTCCGGGATTAACATGGGATCCATCAATGCCTTATCCCTGGTTGTTATATAATACATTCTCAGGGCTCGCATATTTTGATCCTCTCGCTGGTATTAATCTATGGCCGGCCCCATCTCTGCTGGATAATGCCGGATTGCCTGCTCCGATTGGTCTGCCTGCAGATTATGCAAATCTTCCCCCAACTGACGCAACATGGTTAGTGGATAACGTGTTTACGGCTAATCTTTATTACAGGCTTTATTTTCCATCAGTTCCTTTTACTCCGCCAACGGGTCCAACAGCAGGCGCGGTAAACACTGTACTGGCCTCTTTGCTCACACCCTTGGATATTTTAGGCCCGACACTAGGCGTGCCATCTGTTTTGGCACCTGTAGTGCCACCGCCACCTACGATTGCTCCCACACCAATACTTCCTCCTCCGACTCTGCCTATACCCACAGTGCCTGTGCCAACTCTAGTTGCTCCAACCGCTGCTGTTTCACAAATTGTTGCAAACCAAGTCGGCACATGGCAAGGTCTTTGGAGCACAGGCCTTGTACGAGGGCAAATGACATTGAACCTGGTTGAAGATCCAATATTTAATACATTAGCCGGTTATGTCCAACTGCTGGGAAATCCGACTTTAGGGTCTTTGGTGGAGGTCACTGGAGAAGCACTTAATAATCAAGTTTATGTAAGTGGCTCAGGGATTGGTCTTGGTGGAATGACCTTTACCATAGATGTTGTTGGAACTCTGACTGCTCCTGATGCTATGAGCGGGACATACACTTTAATAAACGGCACCTCTCTTGTTGAGACCGGAAGCTTTCAACTTGCTTTGGTTACTCCGGTTATACCTGTGCCCGCTCCTGTTGCGGTTGCCCCTGCTCCGACTGTTCCTGTCCCAATAGCTCCTGCTCCAACAGTAATAGCACCTCCTCCGACTCTACCTATACCCACAGTGCCTGTGCCAACTCTAGTTGCTCCAACCGCTGCTATATCACAAATTGTTGCAAACCAAGTCGGCACATGGCAGGGTATTTGGAGCACAGGCCTCGTATCAGGACAAATGACTCTGAACTTGGTACAAGATATTATATTTAATACACTGGTCGGATATGTCCAATTGTTAGGAAATCCAACCTTAGGATCTTTAGTGGATGTGACGGGAGAAGCTGTTAATAATCAGGTTTATGTAAGTGGTTCCGGTATTGGTCTCGGTACAATGACTTTCGTAATCGATGTAGTTGGAACCTTGACCGCTCCTGATGCTATGAGCGGGACGTATACCTTAACAAACAGCGGCTCTCTTGTAGAGACCGGTAGTTTTGAGCTTTCTTTAATTGCTCCGGTAATCTAAATTTATATAGTAATATAAGGATTATATTTAGTTTATTATTTTAAAGCAGGGGCAGTAGTATAAGAAAATAACATACTACTGCCCCTTAACAAACAGGACATATATTAAGAATTAACCCCATAATTTAAGGAAAAATAACTTATGGTAACAAAAAACAAGTTAAAATTAACATTATTAATCAGTCTCACTCTTTTAATAGGTATTTTAGTATGTGCGCCTATTGCTCGGTCGCAGAATTGGGTTGAGCTTCCGCCATACAATACCCTATGGCCCTTATGGTCACCCACTCTCTCTCCTGTTGATGCTGCCACGGGTTTACCAACACCAATAGTAAGCGCGCTAACGCCTGATACTAATCTTTCGGTAATGCCTGGATTGACCTGGGATCCATCAATGCCGTATCCATGGCTATTATATAATACATTGACAGGTATGGCTTATTTTGATCCCCTCGCAGGTATTAATCTATGGCCGGCACCTTCCTTGCTGGATGATGCAGGATCAGCAGCTCCTATTCCTCTTCCTACTGGTTATGCAGATCTGCCTCCGACTGACGCAGCATGGTTGGCAACTAATCTGTATCTTGCTAATAATAGCTATTTACTTTCGTATCAATCATTTCTTCCACCGTGGATTGGGCCTTCATGGTTAGCTGCTCCACCTCCTTACTCAAGTTTATTAACACCGTTAGATATTCTTGGCCCTACTCTTGGTGTTCCAAGCGCTCTTGCACCTTTGCCTCCGCCAATACCTGCCCCGACAATTGTTGCTCCGACTGCCGCTATATCGCAAGTAGTTACTGAACAGGCAGGGACTTGGGAAGGTTTTTGGACAACCGGTGTTGAATCAGGCCCCATGACCTTGAATATTGTACAAGATCCAATTATTAAAACTGCAGTTTACGGATATGTTCAACTGATAGGGAATTTAAATCTCCCAGGTCTAGTGGAAATAGTCGGTGAAGTACTCAATAACCAAATAATTGCATCTGGTACTGGCGTTGGAGCTACCAGTAGTAAGCCAATTACCATTGAGCTTACCGCGATACTCCTCTCCCCAACCGAAATGGAAGGTAATTATACCTTGCTTACATCTGCAGGACCATCTATTATTGAATCCGGAGCTTTTCAAGCAACACTCTTAACCCCGGTTATTCCTCCTGCGCCTGTTGTCCCTGCAGTGCCCGCGCCTGTTCCCACTGTTATTACTCCGACTATACCCCTTCCAACGGCACCCGTTCCCACTGTAATTGCGCCAACTGCCGCCATATCACAGTTAGCATTTATTCCTGCCCCTCTTGCTTATGTAGAACAGACAGGCACATGGCAAGGTGTCTGGTCCTCAGGTTTAGCATCTGGGCCTATGACTTTAAACATTATAGAGGATCCTGTCCTTACCAATACAATTTACGGCACTGTTCAATTGATAGGTAATGTTAATCTCGGGGTAGTTGTGGAGATAGTCGGTACCGTACTCAATAATCAGATAATTGCCTCCGGTAAAGGGCTTGGTATCGGTGGGACGTCAGTTATCATTGATTTAGTCGGCACCTTAACCTCTCCATCTGATATGCAAGGCAATTATACCTTGATTAAGTCCGGCTCCTCGATTATTGAAACCGGATCATTCCAATTAACACTTAATGCTCCCGTTATTGCTCCTGCACCAGTTATTCCGGTTGTTCCTGCACCCATTCCCACGGCAGTTGCTCCTGCGCCAACTGTACCGGTCGCTACTTTAATTCCTCCGACGGCTGCCATATCACAGCTGCTTCCCCTTGCTCCGTTAGCACCTGTATTTGTTGCTGAGCAATTTGGTACATGGCAAGGTACCTGGAGTTCCGTTGATACGAAGACAGTAGTGTATGCAACCGGCCCTGTCACCCTGAATCTTATTGAAGACCCTGTATTACCAAGCGCAGTAACCGGATATGTCCAATTTGTCGGCAATCCTATTCTCGGAGTTATTGTAGATGTGGTAGGTGAAATACTCAACAACCAGATAATTCTCTCTGGATCTGGTCTTGGAATCGGGAGCCAAACTATCCAGATAGATATAGCGGCTACACTTATCTCTCCCACTGAAATGACCGGAACCTATACTCAGATTAACAGCTCGTCCATCATTGGGACAGGAGGTTTCGCCGCGACTTTATTGACGCCGGTTGTTCCTATTGCTGCGCCAGCGCCTGCTGCCCCGGTGGCGACTGCACCCATTCCAACGGCAGTTGCTCCTGCGCCAACTGTGCCCATCACTACTTTAATTCCTCCGACGGCTGCCATATCACAGCTGCTTCCCCTTGCCCCATTAGCACCTGTATTTGTTGCTGAGCAATTTGGTACATGGCAAGGTACCTGGAGTTCTGTTGATACGAAGACAGTAGTGTATGCAACTGGCCCTGTCACCCTGAATCTTATTGAAGACCCAGTATTACCAACCGCTGTAGCCGGATATGTCCAATTTGTCGGCAATCCTATTCTCGGAGTTATTGTAGATGTGGTAGGTGAAGTACTCAACAACCAGGTAATTCTCTCTGGATCTGGTCTCGGAATCGGGAGCCAAACTATCCAGATTGATATAGTGGCAACACTTATCTCTCCCACTGAAATGACCGGAACCTATACTCAGATTAACAGCTCGTCCATCATTGGGACAGGAGGTTTCGCCGCGACTTTATTGACACCGGTTGTTCCTATTGCAGCGCCCGCGCCTGTTGTTCCGGTAGTAACAGCGCCGGTAGTAACTGCTCCGGTTCCGACTGTTGTGGCTCCTCCCCCAACTGTTCCTGTAACAACTGTTGTCCCTCCAACTGCGGCTGTATCACAATTATTGCCTCCTATTCCTTTTGCACCTATAGCTCCTCTCGCTTTTGTTGAACAAGCTGGCACGTGGCAAGGTGTGTGGACTACAGGACTGGTATCAGGTCCTATGACTCTTAATCTCGTTGAAGATCCCATATTGGGAACTTTGGCAGGATACTGTCAATTGTTGGGGAACCCCCTTCTCGGCACTCTTGTGGACAATCTCCTCGGGAATGTTCTTAATAATCAAGTTTATTTAGAAGGTTCGGGGCTTGGCGCCGGTAGTACCACATTCCAGATCGACATTGTTGGGACCCTGACTTCTGCCACAACTATGACCGGAACCTATACATTGATTGAGAGTAGTAGCATCAGACAGACAGGGAGCTTTGAAGTTACCCTCATAACTCCTGTAATATAAATTATTACAGCTCCCTTTGCTCTGACGAGTTTTTATGGAAGAAGCCTTGCATTTTGATACAAGGCTTCTTCTAGAGATTTAATGAATGAAAGGAAGAGTAAATTATGGCATTAAGAAATGGATTTAAAATAACCTTATTGATTTATATACTGCTTTTTTTTATAGGCATTGTGGTATATGCGCCCATTGCTCATGCGCAGAATTGGGTTGAGCTTCCACCCTATAATACCTTATGGCCCTTATGGTCTCCAACTCTCTCTCCTGTTGACGCTGTTACGGGTTTGCCAACACCTATAGTGACCGCACTTGCTCCGGATACGATATTGCCTGAGATGCCGGGATTAACCTGGGACCCCTCTATGCCGTATCCCTGGTTATTATACAATACATTATCAGGTATGGCCTATTTTGATCCACTGGCTGGTATAAATTTATGGCCTGCTCCTTCTCTACTGGATGATGCTGGTTTGCCTGCTCCTATTCCTCTCCCAATAGGTTATGCGGACCTTCCCCCGACTGATGCCTCATGGCTGGCAACTAATGTTCCCCTTGCCAATAACAGTTTAGTGCTCGCTTATCGGTCATTTTCACCGGTACTTGCAGGCCCTGCATGGTTCACAGCACCGCCTCCTCTGACCAGTTTGCTCACCCCTCTTGATATTCTGGGTCCTGTGCTTGGCACACCTACTGCTCTTGCTCCGGTGGTTCCTGTTTTACCTCCTGCAACTCTACCGGCACCAACGTTACCTATACCAACCGTAATTCCTCCAACTGCCGCCATATCACAACTGTTAGCTGAGCAAGCAGGGACCTGGGAAGGACTATGGTCTACGGGACTTACAAGTGGTCCCTTAACTATAAACCTTGTTGAAGATCCTATACTCCTAGGGACAGTTACTGGTTTTGTTCAGTTAGTAGGCAATTTCGTTCTTCCAACGTTAGTAGAAGTAACCGGTGAAGTGCTTAATAACCAAGTAATTCTTACCGGCTCAGGGCTTGGTATAGGAAGTCAGATTATTACCATAGATCTCGTAGGCACGCTTCTTTCTCCGACTGAAATGGAGGGCAATTATACTCTGATTAAACCGGGGCCTTCAATACGTGAGGTTGGGGCATTCCAAGCAATACTGACAACTCCCGCTATTGTCGCTCCTGCGCCAGTTCCTACTGTCGTAATACCAGCACCAACCGTCCCAGTTCCCACTGCGCCTGTTCCTACTGTTGTCGCTCCCACTGCACCTGTCCCGACTGTTGTATCTCCAACCGTGGTTGCACCAACTGCCGCGATATCTCAGATTATTCTACCACCACCTCTGGTTCTTGCCGAACAGGCCGGGACCTGGCTTGGTACCTGGTATCTCGGATTTTTATTCGGTGATATGACCATGATCCTTACTGAGAATCCTTTAACCGGTTATCTAAGCGGTACAGTGACGATGATTGGAAACATTGCTTTGGGACTTTCTACACCACTGCCACCCATTGATGTTTTTGGTACCGCAACCGCAGGTTCTATTGATGTGAGTGGTATTGATCCATCCGGACTCTATTCGCTGAGTATTAATGGAATCTTAATCAGTCCTACGGAAATGACTGGAAACTGGACCGTGGTAAAAATCTCTACCGGCCTTCCGACAAAGAATGGCCTCGGTACTTTTGAAGTTACTTTGGCTGATGCAGTAACTTTTGCTCCCACAACCGTGGCTCCTACAGCGATCGCTCCTGTTCCCACTGGGGTAGTGCCAACTGCAATAGCACCTGTTCCGACAGTTCCTGTGGTGCCACCACCTGTACCGACAGTTCCCGTTCCGACAGTTCCTGTGGTGCTACCACCTGTACCGACAGTTCCATTAGGAACTGTGCCAGTTCTAACTCCACCAACAGTGCCTATACCAACGGTCCCTGTACCGACAACTCCTGTGCCAGTTATACCCGCACCAACAGTTCCGGTTCCAACAGCACCCGTTGCTACTCCAATAACAGCTACAATACCTGCTCCTATTCCACTTGCACCTACTGGTGTTTTAATACCGCCTACAGCAGTAATTTCTGGTTTAATTCTATTTTAGTTTAAACCAATTTCATGCTAGTGAAGGTCCGCCTAAAATCGGGTAGTTTTCTAAAGCTTCCTCGGCGGATCTTCACTAGCAAAGTATAAATTTTATTACCCTGTCGAATATATTATATTCATAATTAATTCTTAAAACCTCGCCAAAAAAAGGAATAGGCCCTTTTTTTATTACTATAATCATCCTCACATAACCTGATACTATTTTTTCAGGACACTATTGCGCATGTGAGATAAAGAATCGTGCAAATAGTGTAAGAGTAACCATATGAGGGCTATTCTGGTTCTTTTTAAATCCTTGGTATGCTTTATGCTGAAATATTAAGAATCAAGCATTATTAATGTTAATTAAAGGCATAGGGTAGAAAGGAAATATACATAATTGCCTTTAACTTATGAAACCACTAAATCAGAAAGGAGGGTATCAATTATATAAAAATAACTTCCTTCAAATTATAGGTTTAAGCGCAATGGTTAAGGTAGAGGAAAGTAACGATAATAGGTAATTTAGGATTAGGATTTAAAGAGATTATTAAGTATATAATGGGAGGAAAGTTAGGTTATGGAAACAAAAATCATAAAAGTAATCGCAGTGCAATTTTTGGTACTTTTAATAGGAGCATTGATACTATATTTGCCCCATGCACACGCTCAAAATTGGGTTGAGCTACCACCATATAATACACTCTGGCCATTATGGTCACCTGCATTGTCTCCTATCGATGCCGGGACAGGCCTACCAACACCAATAGTTACATCACTTGCATCAGATACGCTGTTGCCGATAGCTCCAGGATTGACCTGGGATCCATCCTTGCCCTATCCATGGCTATTATATAATACATTTTCAGGTTTGGCTTATTTTGATCCCTTAGCGGGAATTAATTTATGGCCAGCACCAAGTCTGCTTGATGATGCAGGAAATCCTGCTGCTATTGCACTTCCACCAGATTATGCAAATCTTCCTCCGACCGATGGGATTTGGCTCGTCAATAATGTCCCTACTGCTAATCTTTATTACAGACTATACTTTACATCAATTCCTGTTATTCCCCCAACCACGCCGATCACCGGTCCGACTAATTCAGTATTGGCCACTTTGTTAACGCCTCTTGATATTCTGGGCCCGACACTGGGCGTACCGACTATTCTAGCACCTCCTTTACCCCTACCAATCCCAACTGCACCAGTGCCGACTTTAATAACACCAACTGCTGCCATATCACAATTAATTCTTGCAGAGCAAACAGGTACATGGCAAGGTATCTGGAGCACAGGCACGCTCTCAGGTCAGATGACTTTAAATTTGACTGAAGATCCTGTATTTGGGACCTTAGCTGGGTATGTTCAATTGTTAGGAAATACAAATTTATGGACCTTAGTGGAAGTCACGGGAGAAGTTCTTAATACACAGATTATTGTGAGTGGATCGGGTATTGGTTTTGGAGGTATGACATTTACGATTGATGTTGCTGGAATTTTGGATACTCCTGATACTATGTCCGGAACGTATTCGATAGCAAATACCAGCGGCTCTTTAACGGAGAATGGGAGCTTTAAGCTCGCACTTGTTGCCCCTGTTGTGTTCTAATCGATATTAGCAGCGCTGGGTGCAGGATTCGAAATAATGATATATCAAGAAACCGGCACCCAGTTTTTTAATCTTAGGTAGGGAAAATAATATCAAAAATAAGGATGCAACCTTATAAAAGGAGGAACCTACAAGTAATCTGAAGTTTGCTACACTGACCGAAGGGATTAAAGTCAGAAGCATGGGTTATCAACACTTATAGGTATTTTCTTATTATACCCTCAATTTGCTCAGGCTCAAAACTGGTTTGCATTGCCGCTGTATAATATATTATGGCCTCTATGGTCACCCATTTATCGCCTATGAGCAGTATTATCGGCACGCCAACACCTCTAGCAAGCACCTTGATGTCGGCAACTCAACTGCCTGTGATGCCCGGGTGTTGACGTAGGATCCGTCATTACCATTAACTTCCATATACGGATCTGTTCAATTGCTAGGCAATCCTACCCTGGCAACCCTCGTGGATTTGCCCGGTGAGGTAATAAATAGTCAGATATATCTCAATGGTTCAAATACTGGCACAGGTGGTCCAATTGGGATTGATATTATCGGATTCTCATTTCACCAACTGAAATGGAGGGAAATTATACTTTATATAAGGGCACATCCTCCATTTTAGAAAGCGGAGGATTTCAGGTTACGCTTATACCACCGGTTATTTTTTCTCCTCCAACGTCTGTTGGCCCCGTTCCTTGTTCCTGTTCCCACAGCATTAATTCCTCCTCCGATAGCCCCTATTGTAACAATAACAGTACCAACTGCGCCCATACCTACAGTGCCCGTCCCCGTATCAACAGTTATCACTCCCACAGCTGCTATATCAGAAAATATTTTATTTTTATTGTAACCATAAAACATTATTGTGGGCCATTCTTCATCACATTATAAATGGAAAATAGCCCATTTCCTTTTTACTCTTGTAAGAGAAAAACTAAGAAAGAGTATATAATTAATTAATCATTCATAAATATTATAACGTACTAAAGTTCAAAGTATTATGAAATTAGTCACTGGCTAAAGGATTTAATGCCCGGTGTAAATTATTCATATAATTTCATAGTAGTAATAAAAATTCATAATAATTATCTATTATTCCCTAGTTACCATACGTATCTCGCAGATTATTCCATCTGTTTGAAACACTTTCTCATGGTACAAACCAATTCATATATGATGGTATAGTTCTTGCTCATGTATTAATTAATTTTACCTTCTACATTAAGAATTAAGTAATAATAGATGAAGGTTTTTTCACTTTTATCCCCAGAAGAATAAAAGAATGCACTTTTTGTGCGGACAAATTTTTAATAACTTACTAATAGAGAAAGGAGGGTCTACTATTTATTTAAGACATTAAGCAATGGTAGGTTAATGGGGATCTGCATAAAAGTAAAAAAGTATGAAGTAAAATATTTGAAGGAATCTTTTGAGGTGATGAAAGGAAAATCAGCTTATGGTTATTTGGCATAAATTCGAATTAATTACATCATTAGTTATATTATTATTTTTTTTAATTATTATTTTTTCACCTATTACTCAGGCTCAAAATTGGGTTGAACTACCCCCCTATAATACATTATGGCCTTTATGGTCACCGGTTCTTTCTCCGGTTAGCGATATAACAGGTGTACCGACACCAATAGTAAGTTCACTCACATCGGATACTGATCTAATCGTTATGCCAGGATTAACCTGGGATCCGACTTTACCTTATCCTTGGCTTTTATATAACACTTTATCCGGTCTCATTTATTTTGACCCGCTCACCGGCATTAATAGCTGGCCAGTACCATCTTTGATTGATGATACAGGACATCCGGCTCCTATTGATCTACCGACAGATTACGCAGATCTTCCTTCAACTGATGCACTATGGCTGACTACGTATCTGCCGATTGCCAATAATAGTTATATTCTTTCCTATCCCTCCATTTTGCCCCCATTTGCAGGGCCAACCTGGTTGTATCCGTCGCTGGTGCCAAATCTGCTGTCGGCTCAAGATATTTTAGGTCCGATATTAGGGGTACCGAGCGCTCTTTTGCCTCCACTAGCCTCCCCCATTGCTCCTCCAATACTCACAACCCCTGTGCCAACTGTTGCAGTGCCAACTGCCGCGATCTCAGCCTTATATATAGCAGAACAAGCCGGAACTTGGAGCGGAAATTGGATTAGCTTAATAAAGGCTCAGAGTGGATCTATGGACCTTGATCTTGTTGAGAATCCCCAAACGGGTTTATCAGGGACAGCATTTCTGATCGGGTATAATAGTATTTTTGAGCCATTTGAAGTTGCCGGTCCGTTGCCTACAGGAGGATTTTTTATTTTACGAGGCACCTATGTTAATCCTACAAGTGGTGCTACGTATGATATAGAGTTTGAATGCACCTTAATTAGTGATACAAGGATTGAGGGAAATTATTTTATAGAGAAAGTAGGTGCTACAAAAGCTGACTATGGAGAAATTTCTCTTAATCTGGTGACACCAGTAATCACAGTTCCCGCACCAACGGTAACACCGGTTGTTCCTGCTCCTGCACCGGTTGTTCCTGCTCCAACAGTGCCTGTTGCTCCGACACCTATAGTACCCCCTGGAACGATACCTGTTCCAGTAACCTCTACTGTGCCCATTGCGCCTGTAGTTACCACCCCTGTTCCGGTGCCACCTACGGCAGCAGTTTCAGGCTTATTTTGGTGGTGGTTTTAAATACAATTAGCGTAGCTCCGCTTTAAGAATCGAAAATTTCTTATTTCTTTTCCGTTGCGGAGCTTCGTGACTATATTCTATTATAAATTTACCCTTATTTTAACTTTTACCTGTGCCCCCTTTTTCCCCTCTTATGTGGAGGAGAAAGGGGGCACAATAAGAGGAGAGTATTGTCAGATTTGTTGAATTCGACAACACTTTTTTTGTTTTTTCAAGGAAATTGGTATAATAGTCATTCAAAAGCAGATTTCGTATACTCTAATTTTTATGTTTATAAATAGTGGTTAGAAAGCATAGGAGGATTCGAATGGATTTAATTGAGATTATTAAAAACAGAAAAAGCCAGAGGACATTTATAGATAAAACTATCAGAGCGAAAGATATCGAGGCAATTATCGATGCTGCTCGCTATGCGGCAACAGCGAGGAATATCCAGCCATGGGAATTTATCATCGTCACGGAAAAAGAAATGAAAAACAAGATTGCACAGATTGCCACTACTGGTTCTTTTATCGCCCAGGCTGCTGCATGTGTGATTGTGTTTTGTGAAGATACAAAATATTATCTTGAAGATGGCTGTGCAGCCACGGAGAATATTCTGTTAGCCGCAACTGCCATGGGAATATCCTCTTGCTGGGTGGCCGGGGATAAAAAGCCATATACTCAGACAATAAACAAGTTGCTCGATGTCCCTTTACGCTACAAACTTATCTCATTAATAGCTCTTGGCTATCCGGATGAAGAAAAAGAAGCTCCTGAAAAACGACCTTTGCACGATGTCATGCACTGGGAAAAATTCACCAGTGCCTAATGATTCTTTTAAGCGGATCAGACGATAAATAAGACATGGAAAGATATCTGTGCATACATGGCCATTTTTATCAGCCACCGAGGGAAAATCCCTGGCTTGATGAGCTCGAATTGCCTCAGAGTTCTGCCGCTCCATTTCATGACTGGAATGAACGAATAAATGCCGAATGTTATGCCGCAAATGCCAGTGCACGAATAAAGAATGATAAGGGCAAAATAGTATCGATTGTCAATAATTATAAGAAAATAAGTTTCAATTTTGGACCTACTCTTTTAAATTGGATGGAAAAACACAGCCCTGAGGCATATCAACAAATTCTTGATGCTGATAAAGAAAGTGCAAAGGAAAGAGATGGTCATGGCAATGCTATTGCTCAAGTATACAATCATATTATTATGCCTCTCGCGTCACGTCATGATAAGATAACTCAAATAAAATGGGGTATTGAGGACTTTAAGCATAGATTTAAACGTTTTCCTGAAGGAATGTGGTTAGCAGAAACGGCGGTTGATATGGAAACATTGGATCTTCTCGCGGAGGCAGGAATAAAGTTTACAATTCTCTCACCATATCAGGCACGCAGAATAAAGATGATAAAGGCTCGAGAGTGGATAGATGTGAGTGGTGCCCAAATTGATCCTACATTATCATATCGTTGTTTTCTTAATAATGAAAGATATATTGATTTATTTTTTTATGATGGACCTATTTCTCGATCAATTGCATTTGAAAAAATCTTAAGTAGTGGCGACCGTTTTATTGAACGGCTCATGAATGGCTTTAACTTTACCAGGATTTGGCCTCAGTTTCTCAATGTTGCAACAGATGGGGAATCCTATGGCCATCATTTTAGATTTGGAGAAATGGGATTAGCATATGCATTAACCCAATTGGAAAAAAGGGGCTTAGTAAAGATAATGAATTATGGGGAATGTCTCGCCCGTCATCCCACTAAATTTGAAGTTGAGATTATAGAGAATACATCTTGGAGCTGCGCTCATGGTATTGAAAGGTGGCGTTCTGATTGCGGATGTAACTCAGGACAATATTTGGGCGGAAATCAGAGATGGCGTACTCCTTTGCGGAAGGCATTAAATTCATTAAAGGAAACGTTGGACTCCATATTTGAAAAGGAGGGAAGCAATTATTTTAAAGATCCCTGGGAAGCACGAAATCATTATATTACATTTATACTGAATCGAACAGATGAGAAACTTAAAGAATTCTTTGAGCACCATCGGAATTCCGCTATTGGGATGAACGGCAGAAATCAGGCCATGAAATTGCTTGAAATGCAGCGTTATGGTCTTCTCATGTTTACAAGCTGCGGTTGGTTTTTTGATGATATCGCCGGCCTTGAGCCAGTTCAGTTATTAAAATACGCTGCCAGAGCAATTGAGCTGGCAAAACAAGTGAGCAAGCATGGATTGCCGGATATAGAAGAATATTTTCTAAATACCTTATCGCAAGCCAATAGTAATGATCCAAAAGAAGGCACCGGTGCGACACTATATAAAACCAAGGTCCTTCCCCTTAGGGCGAATGCGGAATCAATTTTAAACTATTACTCTATTAGCTCCTTATTTAAAGATAAACCGAAGAGTGAGAAAGTATTTTGTTTTAATATTGATCTTAAGGATTATCAGAAAGAGGAAGAGGGGGGAAATTCTCTGGCATTAGGCCGAGTAACCATTACTGATGGGCTTATACGAGAACAAAAAGAGGCTGATTTTGCTATTCTCTATACCGCAGGCCCAAAATTTTATATCTATCTTGATTTTTCTCCGGCGGCTAATTTCCAGAAATTAAAAGATTATCATCTTTGGAAATTTCACTGGGAACGGATAAATAAGGTGAGAAAGAATTTGGAGAAAGATTTTGAATTATATTCTCTTAACCTGGACAAAGTTTTTCTGGAGGGCAGGATAAAAATCGGGAGAATGATAAATAATCAGATATTAAACGACTTTGAGAAGTCTAATCATCAATTATATGAGAGATATATTAAAGAGATCTATTTTCTTAATAATTTAGATCTTGCACTACCTAAAGGCTTTTTAATGGCTGCTGAATGCTTTCTCGGAGAAGAATTAGAAACAGCTGTAAAAAATTTTATTGAAATGAAGGGAAAATACCAGGATATTATAAATTTTATTAATCAGGCAAAAAAGTGGGGTATTAATATACAACATCCTGATATAACACAATTAATAGAGAATGGATTACTGCATTTTATAGAGAGCTTACTTCATTCACCATTTGAGCTTACCAATATTCAAGTTGTCAATAACCTTTTGGATATATCATATGCGCTTAACAATGAATTAAATTTATTTAATATTCAGAATGTGTTCTTTAAGATAGTAGTTCACAGATTACCTGATCTTGAACAAGCTGAGATGTCATTTGAGCTTAAGAAAAAAATTTTATTAGAATATAGAAGATTAGGTGAAAGACTGCAATTTGCTAAAAATGTCGAATATTCATAAAACTACGCCTCGATATGAGGCGGAGTCACAAAAAAATATTAGCCTATATTACTCCAAGGAGCGCCAGTGCGGTCAATGTGCTCGTACTAATACCACCACCGGCCAATAAAAGGGCTGTTGCTGTCGCTGCTGTTGTAGGTATAATAGTAGGGGTGCTTACCGTGGGTAGAAGAGAAGTCGTCGTCGTCGTCGGCAGAAGTGTTGAGGTATAAAGTGAGCTTAAATATGTTGGAGTAGATGTGGTAGATGTGGAAAGAAGCGATGATAACAATAAGGTGGATGTGCTAATACCCGTTGAAACAGTAGGAAGTGTCGTTGCGGTTGGAAGAAGAAGAACATCAGCAGCCCTGGAAGGATAGGGTGGATAGTAGGCATAGTAGGGAACGTACACTGGGTAATAAAACATTTCTACAGGAGGATAGTAATAATATGCCTGTGCTCTCGCAAAAGGCGCACTGAATGCCATAACCAGAGTCATTAGTACTGATACTATTAATATTTTTTTAATTATAGATGATTTTTCCATCATTACTCCTTTAATTGTTATATAAAATAAGATAATTAATATTTATTGGGGAGCTGTTTCTTGAAGAACTTTACAATCTTTCAAAAAAGACGTTTCGATGGAAAAACAATTACGATTGAATATAGATTTTTAATTATTAGATTCTATGATGTGTAATATATAATGTATTATAAGGGTGATACGAGAAGGGGAATAAAAATATTGACTGCAATAGAAGAGGGGATTATTAATCTAGACAAGCCAGAAGGCATGGTATGTATGGAAGCCCTTAACATATTGAAAAGACGTTTTAAGTGGCGCAAGATTGGCCATGTTGGTACGTTGGATCCTATGGCGAGTGGTGTTTTACCCATATGTGTCGGTCGGGCCACTAAAATCGTACGCTATTTAATAGAGGGAGAGAAAGAGTATGCAGCCACTATAAGATTAGGGATAAGCACGGAAACACATGATAGAGAGGGGCGCGTGAGAAATATGACAAAACCAATGAAAATCCCAACTGATTCCGAAATTGGGCAGGCGCTTAAAGAATTCGAGGGTGTCATAGAACAGACCCCTCCTCTTTATTCTGCGTTAAAATATAGAGGAAAACGATTGTATCAGATTGCGAGAAAAGGATTGGAGCTTCCTGAGATTCCCTGCCGAAAGGTATATATTTCCAAAATAATAGTACACGAGTATTCTTATCCATTTATTAAAGTCACTATTGTGTGCGGGAGAGGAACATATATCCGATCAATTGCAGCAGATCTGGGCCTTAGGTTAGGAATTGGAGCGCATATTCACAGCTTAAAGAGGTTTCGTGTCGGGCTATTTACGATTCACAATGCAATAAGTCTTGACAGGCTGGATGGTCAGATCATCGATCATAAACAGGAGTGGTTTTTTACTACAGATGAAGCATTGAGTTTTATTCCATCTATAAAAATAGGGTGGAAGGAGAAGGAGGATATGCTGCATGGAAGGCCTTTTCTTAGTCCCACACCCATACAAAGATACTATATTCATGAAAATAAAAGGTTAATAAAAATATATGATCCGAAAGGTATTTTTTTAGGTCTGGCAAAGGGTGAGGACGACTTGCGATTATTACCAGCACTTGTGTTTAAATAGTAGAATAAGTAAAAAATGAGATTAATAACGAGATTAAAAGCTTTTGCCGAAGACAGAAGGTTATATGTCCTGAGTCTTGACGGCGTGCCCTATAGCTTTCTTCAAGAAGAGTTTAAGAAGGGCAATTTGCCATACCTTAATAAATTATTTCGTGAAGGAAGCTTTCGACAGATGAATTCCACGCTGCCTCCAATTTCTTCTGTGGCATGGTCCACTTATATGACCGGGAAAAACCCTGCAGCACATAATATTTTCGGATTTATTGACAGGGTCCCTTCGACCCTTAAATTATACATCCCAATGGCGAAAGATATGAAGGCAAAGACCATCTGGGATTTTCTTAGTGCACGGCGAAAAAAGATAATTGTTATTAATTTGCCTGTTACCTCTCCCCCCCGTCAAGTCAATGGAATCCTCATCGGAGGATTTTTGGCACCAACACTGGAAAAAGCCGTTTATCCATCATCATTGATCCCAAAATTAAAAGAACTTGGATATAAAATAGATATTGATGCCCAACAGGCCAGGAAGGATAGAAATAAATTTATTGATGACTTATATTACTCAACAAATCGACGTCTTGAAACCGCGACATATTTAATGAATACGCAACCATGGGATTTTTTTCATCTTCACATTATGGGAACAGATCGCATCGGCCATTTTTTATGGAAACGATGGGAGGAGAACGACCCCTATTTTGCACCCAAATTTAACCACTATTTTAAGACACTTGATGAGTATATAGGAACTATTTTGATTCCCTCTATTGATAATCACGATAATAGCGCCTTGCTATTTCTTTCCGATCATGGTTTCTGTAAGTTAAGAAAAGAGGTCTATATTAATACATTCCTTCAGAACATTGGATGGCTAAGATTCAAGAGTGATACGACGCAGAATCTTTATGAGATGCATCCTGAATCGAAAGCATACAGCCTTATTCCCGGACGAATATATTTGAATGTCAAAAATAGAGAGATACACGGATGTATTGATAAAGGCAGAGACTATGAAAGAATATGTCGTGAATTAGCTGATATTTTAATTGATATGAAGGACCCACTGAGTGGTGAGAGAATGATAAAGCAAATCTATAAGGGGTCGGATATATATCAAGGTCCTTTCGCTCATCTTGCCCCGGATCTTGTACTTATACCGGTTAATGGCTATGAATTAAAAGGTGAAATCAACACCCCATCATGGATAATGGAGAGTGAACTTGATGGGATGCACACCTATAATGATGCGTTTGTCTTTATTAGAGACCATAAGATAGTAAAAGAGGAATGTTCAATTATTGATGTCACCCCTACTATTTTTAATTTAATGAATATTGATATTGATGCTGTTTTTGATGGCCAATGTTTAATTTAAGATTGCATGGATAGAGGATCTACAGGGCCCACGACAAAATGCACGGATTTAGGAGAACTCCCACTTATATAAAGATGAAGTTAGCCTTATGTTCTATCGATAGTATTATCATAGAACCGAATAGATTAACAATGAAGATTTCAAAGAGGAATGGACGGCATTGATGCAAGTCTATGGAAAAAGACATTTATTAAGAGGGCTCGTATACTTATTAATATTGACTTTTTTCATAAGTCCTGAGAATGTGTATGGTGAAACAAATGACAAATTAAAATCGTATCTATTGCCCCCTTTGACCTTGGATATCCTCTCAACCACAGCAATTCACCAAAAACTTTTTATTATTCTTGATTCGGAAAAGGAGACTGAGAAACTATGGAATGGGAGGGAGGTATTTGGAATGGGACTTGTAAGCTTGAAAGCAGGGGACCTTAGTAGTGCGGAAGAATTTTTCCTCCGCGCTTTGAGAGAATATGGAATGTTAAAAGATTACACTGTGTTTTATTTAAGCCGGGTATTGGCAGAGCAGGGAAAGTTCAAGGAATCTGTTATTGCCCTTAAGGACTTAATAAAAAATTATCCGAACAGCTCTTTAATATACAGGGCTTATAAGCATTTAGCAAATATATATTTTGTGCTCAATGACTATGAGGCAGCCATTGATACTTATTTTGTATGTCTTCAATATTCCTCAGAAGATGAAGTGCTTATAAAATATCAGATCGGCGTTGCACGAATGCAATTACATGAATGGAGTGCAGCAAGAGATATATTTTGCGAGGTTCTTATAAAGGGGCCTCAGACCCCTTATTTCCGTGCTGTTCTTGATTATTTGGATATATTAGAAAATGAGCATAATATGCTTGCTCCTTCATTGTCCTATGATGAGCTCACTGAGAAAGCCTGCGTTGAGATGAAAAAAAAGTTATATGTGGAGGCTGCAGAGACATATGAGACAATTCTCAGCAGATTTCCTGAACATGAGGGTATAGACTCTATTCAGTATAAATATGCTGTCTGTCTTCTTCGCTTGAACAAAAAGGAGAAAGCATTAAAGATACTAGAAAGTCTCGATACTCCAGAGGCACTGTTATTATTGGGAAGAACATGCTGGAATAATCATGAGAGCACGAAAGCAGAAACCTTATTTAATAAGCTTTTAGAAAGGTTTAAAAATTGGCCGGATAATGACAAAGTAATTTACTACCTCGGGAGAATTGCAGAAGAAAGGAAAGAGTATGAGAGCGCGCGAAAAATTTATATGAAAATAATCGATAAAGTGCCTGATGGTGAATTTGAGAAAAATGCATTATGGCGCATTGGATGGGGGTATTATTCAGCAGGAGAGTATAAAGAAGCGGCTGATTTTTTCTCTCAGTGGGCGGAGCGGTTTTCCTCTTATGATATGGTAGATAAGCATAAATTTTATTATTGGCAGGCCACTGCTTTGGAAAAAATGCAGAAGCATGAGAGTGCGCGCACAATCTATAAAAAAATCTTTGATGATTCTTATTGGTCTTATTATTCCGGGTGTGCCAGCATGAAAGTGAAAGATATTCAAGATCCCTTTACTCAAAAACGTATATCCTTTAAATGTTTTGAAAAGATTAATAGGAATGAGCAAAGAATATTAAATGAAATAAAGGAGCTTACGCTATTTGAGCTTGAAGAAGAAGTCAGGGATAAAATTGAATATTATCTTAATAGAAATGGCTATTCTATTGGGTTTTATTATCAACTGGCTATTTTGGCATATATGAATATGCACTATGATGTAAGTATCGACTGTGCTTCACAATTTTATTATAAGGTGAAGCCAGATGAGCTGACGGCAGAGGATGAAGCTATGCTTTTCCCTTTAGCCTATAAGGATAAGATAGGGATACTTTCACACCGATATAAAATTAATCCCTGGATCATAATCTCTCTTATTCGCCAGGAAAGTTTTTTCGATCCGCAATGCCTTTCCATTGCCCAAGCTTACGGATTAATGCAAATTATTCCTCCGTTGGGATATAAATTAGCTAATAAATTAAGGCCCAGCACTTATTTTGCACCTGAATCCATGTATGATCCAAATATTAATCTTGAGTTTGGTTTCCATCATTTCCAGGAATTATTAGGTAAATTTGATCAGAACATTATTCATGCAATTGCAGCGTATAATGCGGGGAGCGGAGCTGTCTCATCATGGGAAAAGCGATTCCCCGGGTGTACAATAGAAGAGTTTATAGAAAATATTCCTTTTGGCGAAACACGCAAATATGTAAAACGAATACTGAGAAATTGTTGGATGTATTATCGCATATATAGCCAAAATATAACTTTAACTCGGAGGAGGCGAACCAATCTTCATTCTGACACTGGTGATCCCTGATTTCACTTTAGCTGAAGATTTCTGTTCAGATTTTTTTTGTTAGTGGATTCTCCCGATGGGTATCATATAGAGGGGCTCTTCTTCTGTAGTGTGTGAAAAGAGAACCTCTTTAATGTCATCATCATCAAAAGCCCCTATAACGACAGCCCCGAGATGCAAGGAGACGGCTTGAAGACAAATATTTTGTGCAGTGTGTCCTACTTCCATGTGCACATATCGTATGCCTCTTTTATGGTACCTCTTTGTCGTACGAGAATAAACGCCGCAGATTATAATGACTGCCGGGGCTTCCCTGACCGATGATTGTCGAAGGGCGCTCTCGTAAAGTTTCTTTCTTTTATCTCCTTCAAGAATAAGGGAAATTTGGTGGCCTTCCGGTTGATAGTGATAAATACCTGCTGAAAGATCTTTCACATTTCCTGCGGCAATATAAATTTCAAGCGGATAAAGAGCACCTGCTGAAGGGGAGGTTTTATAAAAAGGCGGTTCTGTGATTCCCTGTGCAGCCCAAAGAAGCTGGGAAAGCTCTTCTAAAGTAAGGGCCCCTTCTATATAATCCCGTATTGACCTTCTTTTGAGCAATGCCTCTTCAATCGAGATGGCGCTTTCAAATGACGGTTGTGGCAAAGATAGTATAATAGAAGGCATGTTACTATTCCCCTCTTGCGGTGGATTTGTCATTGCCTGGGCAATAAATCCGCATCGAGATAGATTGAAAGCTACTACTAATGAAGTCATGATAATGTATAATCTTCTTTTGGGCATACAGTATCTCCCCCATGCATTTGAAGGTTATCAGTTCTTTATTGCTTTCACCACCATCCTGTTGTTCATACATCCATAATCCTCCTTTGCGTGGCGATTCATAAAATCCTTTTGAAAGCTCACAGAAGAAAAACCAGATGAACGCATTAAATTAGCTATTTTTTCCGGGCTGTAAAGTCGGATGCAGTAATTTCTATCGCGCAGACAACCCTTTTCTTTGGACGTCACTATCTCACGCGTAAAAATAATATCATCACCAAGTTCTCTTTCGCGGTTCACTACGATATCGCGTGTTGCATTGTGAGAAGAAAAGGGCTTAAAATTGCGGATAACATGCTCCTTATCAGGAAGATCCAAAAGCATCGTTCCGTTTGGCCTAAGGAGCCGGAATGCTTCGCGTAAAATCTTTTCATTTTCGCCCTCATTAATGAAGTATCCAAAGGAACTGGCCATAGTGATAATAAAGTGATAACTCTCGCCAGGACAACCAGTATGTCGGGCATCACCTTGAATAAATTTCGTGGTGAGCTTTTCCTGTTGCGCTCTCCTCTTTCCAATTTCGATAAGATAGTGAGAATAATCGAGCACCGTCACATCCATAAAACCGGATCGTGAAAGTTCAAGAGAATGTCGCCCCTGACCGCCACATAAATCTAAGATAGATGCAGATTTATCCATATGGAGGATTTTTTTTATGAAACATACCTCTTGAGTTGTTACCTCACTATTGCACACTGACCGGGCATCGGTGAGGAGATATATTTCATCAAAAAGGTCCTCCCACCAATTATGAGCTATCTGAATACTCATTTTATATGCGCTCCGAAACTAAATAACCCATCCGAGGCAAAAATAGCAGGTCCACCGCCCCAAGGTTGAGATTTTATAATTTCAAGCTCCTCGGGATCAATATTAATGATTACATCAAGCGTGCTCTCATGCCACATCTTTTCCATGGTCAGGCAATCAGCCCAAATGCCGGCGCAATAAGTCTCAAGAGCTTCCATTTGGGCGGTTGTAATTAATCGAGGCCGAAGAGCAATTTTTATGGGACCGAGAAGGTACGTGAATTGATTATCCATTGCCATTTTTTTTTGATCTTCAAAGGCGTGAAGAATCTCTTCGAAATTTATGCCCAGAAAGGAATTATTAATATGCTGTGTTGCCTCTCCCACGCTCAGGTTTGACTTGAGCACAGCGAGGGGTTGGACTCCTCCGCCACTGCCTACATTTGTAGGAACGTGTCCATATCTGCCAAGGAATCCAAAGAGGCCATTTTGACCGAATAAACACCGAAAATCCGTTTGATAAAGGGCTTCAGTAACAGTATGGTTTTCCATCACAAGTTCCGGGATACGCTCCCCCCAGAGGGTGAGAGGAATTTTTTCCTGAACAATATAATCCCGCTGTTTAAGGGCCATCTCTATATAGTCATCAACATCGTGGTGAATCCCCCCAACTTTTACCCCTTTGCCCGAATATCCACGCTCAGGTTTTAATACCAGCTTCTCCCAATGAGACCTCGTATACTCTATAAGATCAGCAATATCCTCACCCTTAGGCCCTATGGTTTTTCGATGATAAAATTGACGGGTCCAGGGTGTCCGCCGGACGGTTTCTTTATGGAAAAACCCGCTTTTTTGAGGATTGGTAATGACCTCAAACATGCTTTTTGAATTGATCGGTTCAGTGCCTCTGGGATTGATGACTCTCTTCTCCCTCACCGCCTGGAGCAAAGGATCGAGTTTATACTTTCGGTGCAAATTAAGAAGCACATCTGTATTAAAGTCCATGAAAATGAGAGAAACGGGCTGTCCTCGCCAGCAGACACGCCCATTGTTAAGCTCAAGCTCATGCGGTGCCATAAGAGCGGAAGATAAGCCATCCAAAGCGTTTAATCGGACAGCAAGATTCTTATTTTCCACCACATCATCCAAGGTCTCTTCTTCGGCGACCACTGCTATCAAACCGCCATTTCTCCCTTCGAGTGCATAGTGAGCCTCTTTCAACATGGTGATGAAGCCATGGACCGGTATAAGGAGTGGATGATCAAAATCAATATCTATATGGGCACATCTGCCCTGAAAGTATTTTCCCCAGATTGTTTTACTGATATTCTGAGTGATCCGCTGATAGTCCCATCCCCCTGGGCTTCCGAGGTTCCACTCTGAATGATATCCTTTGAATTGATCCATAAAAAAGTAGTTTAAATAGCAAAATTTATGAGTATATAAAGAATGACGTTATTATCCCTTATATGCGAGTAACATTTCAAGGTCTAAAAAATTTATTTCTCCTTGATTTAATATTGTATGTATAAAATAGTGTAAATTATTTTTCCCATAGCGCTCATATAATTTCAGGAATTTATGTAAACCTATGGAATAACATAGTTGATATCCCGGGTTTAAGGAATATTTTCGTGCAGTGGACATGGCCCTCTCCCTGCTGATACCTGACTTGTGAAGATACGTGGCTGCTGTGGGCATATCCATTCTGCCTGTTTGAAGACCCACATCCACTTTTCCCCTTATCGCTCGCCATAACCGGCGCTTGGCCAATAACAGACGATCTGTAGAATCTGAAAAATACCCTGTCAGCCTCATAAGTTCTTCTGCAAAACAGGCCCATCCTTCATAAAATAGAGGTTGCTCAATAACTCTGCGACAGGATCGTGCATTGTTCCAACGGGTTGAATCTAAGAGATGATGCCCCGGATACGTTTCGTGGGAAGCAAGCATTTTATATTCTCGGTGTGCTTCCTGCGTTGAACTGATATAAAATATGCCTCCTGTGGGTGGGTAATGAGGCATGATACTGTAGCTTGAAGATGCTCGAATAGCGGTAAAATAAGAGGGCATCAGTGACACCTTTACAGGGCATGAAGCAGCCAATTGAGTCGTAATAAATCCATGTGTTATGCAATGTTGTTTTAACTGGTCTACTTCCTGCCGATAAAGACCAACCACGCCTTCTTTTTTTATGTCAGGCTGATGTATGTGCTGAAGGGCTTCTTCCCAAATCAGCTCTTTATTAAGGACCGGCGCTTCATTCATCAATATATTTTTTGCTTCTTTATAGAGAATCTGTTTCATGTCATTAATTTCTTCATCTAGGATGCCATCAATCTCTTGTATCTCCATGTCACAATTTATGTGAAAGCTCATTATTCTTTCGATAAGCTCCGGGGCAAGAAGAAAATCATCTCTAGTCGACAGGCACTGAAGTGTTTTTTCGAAGCGGTCAAGTGCTCTGAGTGAAGCCTTTAATTCAGGAATTCTTCTCTGCAAAAATAAAAAATAATTTCTGGTATCTGAGATCATTTCCCTGCCTATGTCACGGAAAAGGACCGGGACATGGTTAAGGTTACATTGTGCTTCATCGAGAAACGCGGGAAGGCCCCTGATCCGTTCATGCTGTATTTCTCTGTCATTTAAATCCATAGCCTCCGCAAGCCCTATGCAAGAAAGAGTAAGATAGAGGGAGGGTTGATGTTCCCAGACTTTTACCTCGGATAAGTGTTCCCGGAGGGTTACAATAAGTTTTTTAATGAGAGCGATATCAATTGCACTCTCGCGATTCATCTCGTGTGAAGTGAGCTGGTCAAGCTCATTGCTCCAGATTGAGAGGCGCGTGATAAGCTCTGTGATCGCTCCTTGCGAGTAGCTGTCCCATACAGACCACTGTATGTCGGGGAGCCTAATCTGGGGGAAATAGAAGAACTCATCACTTGCACATGAAATGGGAAATTTCCTGGCAAGGGTCTCAAAAATAGAGCGGCTTATGATTTCTAAAGAAGATGAAGGAAGTTTCATGGAGTATTCACCATCCGTTGCTATTTTATCCAAAAGTATGGATTTCGTCAATAGAGAATCAGCGATTATCATTATGGCCAATTGTTTTGTTGGCCGGGGATTCCTGTATTCTTTTCGCTCAACGCTCGGCTTTTAAAAACTTCTAAGCTCGCTCCGCGAAATTGCAAAAACTCGCTTCGCTCAGACAATTGCAATTTTTTACCGCTCCACTTCGCTAAGAAGTTCTATAAAAGACCTCGCTACACCGCTCAACAAATAGCAGGAATCCCTTATACTTATGGGGGTATGACATAATGAGAATTGCTGATAGAGAATCGGAAGAATTGCTGGGCTGAGCGCAAAATCACATCGATCATTATCGCACAATCTACCGAATTGAAAAGGAGGAGAGGACTATATAGATCGTTACAGGTTTTATCTAATAAGCTCAATATAAGAACAATAATATAATCTACAAGAATTCTAATTCACAGATGAAGGAGAAGGGGAAGCAATGGAACTTGAGAACCTAAAAGCAGGAGAAATTTTGGTCGTTACACCACTTGACCATAGGATGGATGCCTATGGGGCACCAGACTTTAAAGAGAAGATGTCAGCTTTTATTAATGAAGGAAATAGCAGAGTAGTGCTGAACCTTTCTGAGGTAGATTTTATCGACAGCAGCGGACTGGGCTCTATTATATCAGCGCTAAAAATGCTTGGTACAAATGGGAATATGGTCATTTGCTGTGTAAAATCTACAGTAATGAGTATGTTTGAATTAACAAGAATGGATAGAGTATTTCAGATATTTACAACAAAAGAGCAGGCTGTAGCTGCTTTATCGAATTAGGGACCTAGGGTATTATGTGCGTAAGAAGCCTGAAAATGATTATAGATAGCAATATAAAGAATGTTTTTCTTATCGGGCTGGCAATTAATAAAATCTGCACTGAAATTCCTCTTTCCGAGATTGAGTCATATCATCTTGAGGTCTGTGTGGTGGAGGCGTGCAATAACGCTATTGAACATGCCTATAATTATAAACATGGGAATAATGTCGAAGTCATTGTTAATTTGTATTTAGATAGGATTGAATTTTTGATTTCTGATTATGGAAAATGCATGAAGGGAGAACCGGGTTTCACCCTTGACTTCAATCCATATGATCGGGAGCATCTCCCGGAAGGCAAAATGGGATTCTCCATTATAAAAACCCTGATGGACAGAGTTGATTATGAGAGCTGTAATGGGAAAAATACCCTTTCGCTCGTGAAAGTATTTGATAAAAAGAATCCGGGTAAATAGACATGTAATGAATGAGAGAGGAAACGTATGATAACACCTCACATAATGCTTAAGAGATTTAGAAATGTGAAAACATTGCCTAATGTAATAATGAAGATATCCAGGCTCATTTCGGATGAAAATAGCACTATCCAGGAAATAGAAGAGGTGATCAAGTTGGATCCTACATTAGTGATGCGGCTTTTGAGAATAGTCAATAGCCCTTATTATGGAATATGCCAGAAAGTAGAGAGCATTGCAAAAGCTGTGGTATTTATTGGGCTTAAAAATTTACGCACGCTGATCGTAATGGAGGGACTCAAGGATCTATTTAAGGATAACCACCAGAGCACTGTTTTTTCGCGGACAAAATTATGGCTTCACTCTGCTGCTGTTGGTATCTGTGCGCGTATGATTTCTGAACGTATTTTTCAGGAAAAAGGGGATGATGCTTTTCTTGCGGGTATTCTTCATGATATCGGAATGATCGTTGAAGACCAGGTTGTCCAGGATTTGTTTTTACAAGCATGTAGTGCATACCGGCCAGGTGTCAAATCGATTACTGAATATGAAAATGAAATTATCGGTACGCATCATTGTGAGGTCGGGTATTTATTAGCCAGTGAGTGGAACCTTCCTTACGAGATTCAGGATGCAATCAAAAATCACCATACATTATTGCGAGAGGAGTCTTCATCGCGCCTTGCCAAAATTATTCAAACTGCCGGATGTATTGTGACGAAGATAGGTTATCCTGCCATACAAGGAATAGAAGAAAAGCTCTCCCCCTCTCTGGTGCCTGGTATAAATAATATGGCAGATGAATATAGAACCCTTATAAAAGATCTGCCAGATGAGATCGAAAAAGCAAAGGAGCTTTATGAAACCCAAGCGGAGGGTATATGATAAATATACTGGACACGCTTATAGGCGATATAGCAGATCAGGATGAGGAGATACAACAGCTTTGTACGGCTCTAAAAGACTATATACCCCCAAGTTTTTTCTTGCTTATTGCGGACCGACACGAGGGACTTTCCTCTAAGGGTGAATTGGAGCTTCCGGATGAAATTCGGGATCATCTTGTTGCTGAAGCAAAGCTAGAAAATAGTATGGTCTGGTCCCAGATGCCGCATAAGGATGTGGTGTATGCCTTACCTGTTCCGGAATTCAAGGCTATTCTCATTTTTATTCTTCCGGAGTATCATGCAAATTTATTTGCCAGGCAGCAAAGCCCAGATAGTATCCAGCTTTGTATCAGGCTTTTCTTTTTGAAAAAAAATCTCGAAGAAGAGCAAGAATATAGAATTGTGCAAAAAAATCAACTCAACCGGAAAATAAAATCCCTGGAAAAAAGCTACATGGAAATTCTTGAAGATAATTCAAAACAGCATCAACTCATTCAGAAGCGACAGAGAGAATATTCGAAAACTCTTAAAATTGAGATTGAAAGACAAACGGAAGAGCTTCGAATGATCAACACCCGTCTTGAGGAAAGCAGTCATTTAAAACAGAAAATTCTAGACAATGCGGCAACCGCAATCTTCACGGTTGATATATATACGAATATTACGAGTGTCAATAGAGAGTTTTGTATGATTACAGGATTCAGTAAGGATGACATTATAGGTAAGAAGTCTGCTCTATTGGGGGGTGATTTTGGTGGTCCTTTTGTTGAGGGAAAAATCCTTAAAAAGCATGGCACATTGCGTACAAAAACCGGTCAAGAACTCATCATTATCAGAAATGCTGATATGATACTTGATGATTCAGGCAGAATAACCGGGGCAGTTGAATCATTTATTGATATTACGAGCTTAATAAAGGCCCGTGAAGCTGCCGAAGTTGCCCGGGATGATTTGGCAGCGACGTGTCAAGCTTTATTGAAAAAACAGCATGATCTCGACGATGACCTAAAGGCTGCCTCTGAAATCCAGAGAAGTCTGCTCCCCAAGTCTTCTCTTAATTTTCAATGTGGGGAAGTGGAGTGGAGATTTATCCCCTGCCAGAGGGTTGGCGGAGATATTTTCAATATTTTCGAGTTAAATGACAATTGTTGGGGCATGTATATGCTGGATGTGAGTGGGCATGGAGTGCCTTCTGCCATGGTGTCGGTATCAGTTTCCCAAATGCTTCAGCCACAAACAGGTTCCTGTTTAAAGAAATTGAAAAGATCCTTTCCCTACTATGAGTTAGTTTCTCCCTCTGAGGTTTTAAGCATATTGGATAAGGAATATCCTTTTGAGCGATTTGAAAAATATTTTACCATGACCTACCTTCTTTTGGATGTGAGAAATGGAAATCTCACATACAGCAATGCTGCTCACCCATCCCCGCTGCTTATTCATACGGATGGCACATTAGAATTCTTACAAGAAGGAGGCACTATTATCGGGATGGATGGTATTTTACCCTTTGAAGAGGGGAGAAGACAGCTTCAGCCGGGGGATAAGCTTTTTATCTATACGGATGGAATAATAGAATATCAGGATCGAAACGGGGAATTTTATGGCAAGGAGCGTTTTCATCAAGAAATGGACAAATTAAAAAACAAGCCGATTTCTCATATAATCGAGGGTATTATGTCTTCGATGATGGATTTTGGAAAAGATAGTGAACCTCAAGACGATATCAGCTTGCTCGGAGTAGAGTTTAAGCAGAGAAAAGAACAATAGGATGTAGTACGCAGGATAGGAGGCATCATATGTCAAGAAATTTATTTATCACTGCTACTGAAAGGAGAAGCGGGAAATCCGCTATCTCTCTGGGATTGATGGAATTGCTTCAGAGACATTTCGGGAAGGTAGGCTTTTTTCGCCCCTTAATAAATATCGATCCGACAAAAAAGAAAAAAGATAATACTATCAGTTTGATTTCTTCATATAATAAGTTGGACATTCCTTATGAGAAAATGTATGCGTATACTACAACAGACGCCGCATATATGATAACGCTAGGGAAACGGGAGGAACTGCTTGAAGGCATTCTTAATAATTATAAGGAGATGGAGCACTCTCATGATTTTATTTTATGTGAAGGCACTGACTACGAAGGTTCGACATCAGCTTTTGAATTTGATATAAATGCTGAAATCATCAATAATCTTGGATGTCCTGTCTTGCTCGTTGCAAATGCCTATAAAAAAAGTGTTGAGGAAACGCTCAGGTCAATTGAGGTATCAATTGATTCCTTATTAAAGAAAGGATGCAATATTATCGCAACAATTGTTAACAGAGTTGATGAGGAGAATGAAAATGAAATTATACACCAATTGAATAGAAGGGGATTTGGTTCAAAACAATTGGTGTATACTATACCTAATGAAAAGTCCCTTGGCAGTCCGACAATAGGGGAGATTGCTGCGATTCTAAATGCAGAGGTACTCTATGGAAAAGAGCAATTAAACCAGCATGCGTATAGCTTTACAGTGGCAGCAATGCAATTGGGTAACTTTTTAAAACGAATTAAAAAAGGGACTCTTATTATTACCCCGGGAGATAGGGCAGACGTGATTGTTGCATGTCTGTCTTCGGTCTCGTCAATGTCAGTTCCGAATATTGCAGGGATTATATTAACAGGCGGATTGAAACCTGAGGAACCAATATTAAGATTAATTGAGGGATTCTCTCACGTAGTTCCGATTCTTAGTGTAAGAGAAGATACATTTCCTACCGCAACGATGGCTGATAATATTCACGCCGTCATTTCCCCCAAGGATGAATGGAAGATTAATCGAGCCTTGGAAGTGTTCGAAAAAAGTATAAAGGTTGAGGAACTCGAGAGGAAAATCGTTGAAACTGAAATTTCAATTGTGACGCCCAAAATGTTTGAATATGGATTAATCCAGAGAGCCCATGCGTACATACAGCATATTGTGTTACCTGAAGGTGAAGAAGAGAGAATTCTGCGGGCCGCTGAAATTATAATTCGACGTCAAGTGGCAAAGGTGACGCTTATCGGCAATGAACAGGAGATTTTCAAGAAGATTGGACAGTGGGGATTGCAGCTTGAAGGAATAAATATTATTGATATTGAGCACTCGTGCTTATTTGATGAGTATGTTCACACCTATTATGAGCTGAGGAAAGATAGGGGTATCACAAAAGAAATTGCGCAGGATATTATGAGTGATCCAAACCATTTCGGGACTATGATGGTGCATAAAGGTCATGCTGATGGAATGGTTTCTGGTGCAGTCCATACGACGCGGGCTACCATTCGACCTGCATTTGAAATTATTAAAACAAAACCTGGTTGTTCTATTATATCCAGCGTATTTTTCATGTGTCTCGAGGATAGGGTCCTTGTGTATGGCGACTGTGCGGTGAATCCGGACCCGACTCCCAGAAGATTGGCTGAAATCGCTCTTAGCTCCGCACGAACGGCGAAAATATTCGGGATAGAACCTCTCGTCGCCATGTTATCCTATTCAACAGGAGAGTCAGGAAAAGGTGAAACTGTTGAAAAAGTGCGAGAAGCAACACGAATTGCCAGAGCAATGGCTCAAGAATCCTATCCCGACTTGAAGCTCGAAGGTCCCATTCAATATGATGCAGCTATCGATCCGCATATAGCGGAATTGAAAATACCGGGAAGTGAGGTCGCAGGAAAAGCGACAGTTTTTATTTTTCCTGATTTGAATACCGGCAATAATACCTATAAGGCGGTGCAAAGATCTGCCAAAGCCGTTGCTATCGGTCCGGTCCTTCAGGGACTTAACAAGCCTGTGAATGATGTCAGTCGAGGATCTACGGTGAGAGATATTGTCAATACAATAGCAATTACAGCGATACAAGCTCAAGCAGAAAAAAAGATAAAATAGCAAGGAGATAATAAAACGAACAATAATAGTCCAAAGAAGGATATTCCTCAGAAGCAAGAAGAGGGAAAAATAAAAAGTATTCTTGATATTATTGATACTAATTTTTCCGTGGAAAGAGGAAAACCTCTGCCTTTAGGGGTAATTCTTAAAAGAGAGGGGATTAATTTTGCCCTCTTTAGTCAACACTCAACCGCAGTAACGTTAGTCCTTTTTTATCCCGGCATGGATGAGCCTTTGGCTGAATTTCCACTGGATCCTCGCTTTAATCGAACCGGCAATGTGTGGCATGTGTTTGTTCGTGGATTAAATCCAGGAATTGAGTATGGCTATCGCGTCGAAGGCGGTATAGAGAGCACGCACCATATTTATAACTATAACCGGCAACGTATTCTGATTGATCCTTATGCGAAGGCACTCATAGGTGCAGAGACATGGGGTGAGGGTATAGCACAGGCAGAAATGCGCAAGGATAAGGCCTCCACAAAAGAACACTCATGGTCGGACATCTGTTTTAGACGTTCCATAATCATGGAGAATCAATTTGATTGGGGATTTGACCAGCCGCTTAATACTCACCTTGCAGATACTATTATTTATGAATTGCATGTGCGGGGATTTACTATGCATCAGACAAGCGGAGTCTCTTATCCCGGAACTTTACAGGGTATTATTGAAAAAATACCATATTTAAAAGAATTGGGGATAACTGCCGTCGAATTAATGCCTGTCAATGAGTTTGAAGAGAACGGGAATCCACTCACAAATCCTGTTACAGGAGAACACTTAAAGAATTACTGGGGATATCATCCCATATCATTTTTTGCTCCCAAAGCCTCCTATGCTGCTCACAATCATAAGGGCAATCAAGTTCGTGAATTCAAGGAAATGGTAAAATCCCTCCATGAAGAAGGTATTGAAGTAATCTTGGATATGGTGTTTAACCATACGGCAGAAGGGGGGGAAGGGGGGCCAACCTATTCTTTTAAGGGCATTGACAATCCGATTTATTATATTATTGATCCACACACGGGCGCGTATCATAATTATTCAGGATGTGGTAATACGCTTAACTGCAATCATCCCGTAGTAAGGGATATGGTCCTGGATTGTCTTCGTTATTGGGTGACGGAAATGCATGTTGACGGATTTCGCTTTGATTTGGCATCCATTTTGGGCCGGGGCCAGGATGGCTCTGTCCTGTCCAATCCTCCTTTAATAGAGCGTATCGCTTTTGATCCTGTGCTTGCAAATACAAAGCTTATCGCTGAAGCATGGGATGCGGCAGGATTATATCAAGTGGGGACCTTTCCCAATTGGGGGAGATGGGCTGAGTGGAATGGAAAATATCGAGATACCTTGAGGCGTTTTGTGCGGTCTGATCCGGGATTAACAAGTGCCCTTGCCGCTTGTCTGTGTGGGAGCGCAGATCTTTATCAGGAAGGAGGCAGAGATCCCTATCATAGCATTAATTTCATCACCTGTCATGATGGCTTTACCCTTAGAGACCTTGTTACCTATACTCAGAAATATAATCTGGCAAATGGAGAAGACAATCGGGATGGATCTAATGATAATTATAGTTGGAATTGCGGTCAGGAGGGACCAACAGAGGATTATGAGATTAGCCACCTGCGAATGAGGCAGATGAAAAATTTTGTCACGCTTTTATTCTTATCCCAGGGTGTACCGATGATAACAGCCGGGGATGAATTTGCACGCACACAACAGGGGAATAATAATGCATATTGTCATGACAATGATATAAGTTGGATGAATTGGTCGTATAAAGAAAAATATTCGGAACTCTACAGATTTTTTTGTGTGCTGATACAATTCAGGAAAAAGCATCCCTCTCTTCGTCGCAAAAGCTATGTGTCCCAGGGGAAAGAGTCTTTTCCTCCTCTTTCATGGCATGGTTTTAAACTTGAAGAGCCTGATTGGGGGAGTGAATCGAAAAGTCTTAGTGTGTTGATCCCTGGTGGAAATTGCGATTGTGATATATTTATCATTGCACACACCCATGGGGAAGAGCGTATATTTGAGCTTCCGCCCTTACAGGATGGGAAGAAGTGGTGGCGTGTAATAGACACGATACGCTCCTTCCCGGATGATTGTCTGACAGAAGGAAATGAAATTCTTGTAGAGAATCAAGCTGCCTATCAGGCAGGCTCTCGATCAGTGGTTGTTCTGTTGGGGAAACAATAAGGGTTTTCTTTTTTTATGACTGAGCATAGCCGAATTAAACACACGCTGAAGCTCTTCACATTCTACAGGTTTGACAAAATAGCCAATCGGATCAACTATTTTTGCTTCTTCCATCATCTTCTTATCAGGGTAACCTGTTAAAAAGGCAATAAGGGCGTTAGAAGTGGATTTTATCTGCTTGGCAGCCTCAATCCCATCTAATTCACCACACATATTAATATCCATTAGTACAATATCAGGTTTATCCCTTTCTGCCTGTTTTATTGCTTCTTTCGCCGAGGAGGCAACAGAACTGATTGTAAATCCCATCTGCTGTAATCTTTTCCCCAAACCGATTGCAATAATCATTTCATCATCAACAATCATGATTTTTGTCATCCCGCTCTATCCTTTATCTAGATTGTTCATGCTCTAATTATGCGCTCTATTGATCCCCGGAGATGTTTCATATAACTTTCTGAAGTGTTCAATGTCGCGCTGTGTCTTTATCAGTTCATGATTATGCGGATCATGTTTTATTGCCTCTTCAATACATACTATGGCTTCACCCCATTTATGCTCTTTTGCATATAACATACAAAGATCCCGCAGAGTTTTTGAATTGTGAGGATTTATGCTCAGGGCTTTTTTCAAGTATTCAATTCCTTGGTCAATATTACGGTTGTAGCCGACGACCCAGCCAAGCTGGTCCCAATAAGCATCGACTGAATCATCCAAGCTTATGGCTTTGTCGAGATGAAATATTGCGTTCTCTATTTCATTGGTATAGGTATAGGTGCATCCGAGCAAATAGTGATAAATGGATTCCAAAGGATCCAATTCAGCTGCCTTGCTGAGATATAATTTCGCCCTGTCATATTCCTTATTGTTCAGATAAATTTCGCCTATTCCCCAATGGGCTATATGCTGTGTCCTTTTATCCCCTTTTGATAAGGCAATAATTTCTTCATATGATTCAATAGCTTTTTTGTAATTGCCATTTTTAGTTTCATAGTCTGCCAGTTCAAATAATAGCCTAATTCTATTCATGGTATCTGTGCCTTAAAAATATTTTTTATAATATAATATACAAAATTATGTTTTTAAAGTCCAATAGGTAATTTTGTGTACTAATCTTTTTAACGGACAAAAAGTTCATAAATGAAACAAGTTTTGGCAGAACGATGCTTGATGCTTGTTTCTGGATGCTGGTAACTGAAGGAATTTCTTTTTATTTATCATCCAGTATCCAGCATCCAGTATCTAGCATCGCGAAGCTTCGCCGAACAACGCCTTTTACCTTGTCACGTTGAGGCCGAGCTTCGCTAAATTATGGCATCAATAAAAATTCCGCATTTGTATAATTATGAATATCATAGGTAAACGGATCCATGAGACAACTGCCGTAAGAGGCTGGAGTATTTCCCGAAGGAGCTATGCTTACGGGCAGATTAATAGTGAAGGTGTCATCATAGTAAGCAGGAAGGAGATAATAGCCATCATGAATATTCCACAAGTAGTCATATTCCGGCATCGAGAACCATAAAATCCAGTAAATGAAAGAATCTGTCGGCAATGGATTAATGAGTCGAATAGTGAGGGTAGTGATGTCCCCAAATGAGTAAACATCGCTTGAGGTTGAAAGGAATATAGCCGGCTCGGTAATTAATGGAACGCCGCACTCCTCGCACACTTCTATATAATAATGATCCCTAAACGTTTTATAGCCTAAGTAATACTCTCCATTCGTGCGCCGATCCCAGGCTTGCAGCTGAAACTCATACGCGCATGTCTCCCAAGTAAGGGCAGGCGCATCGCTGGCAGAATTTACTTCTTTTTCAACAACTCCATACCAATAGGGCGCAGTCGCGACAGTCGTTGTATAGAATTCTTGCATGATAGTGCCTGATTTATTCTTTCCATAATGATAGAGTAGCCTGTATCCTCGTAAATAGTTACCACTGTGGGTAGAGGTAATAATGAAGCGAAGATTTTCCTTGTCATGCGTCAGTTTTATGATCCCACATTCGGAAATATTCGGGTCTGTTCCATAATGAGGGCTTGCAATATCATATTTCACATGATGGATGTGCACATCCAGCGGCTGATTATTCACAACAATAACGAGTTTTCGCTCCGGCATCGGAAGTAGAGTTAAACTGTTATCATAGGCTCTGCATGTAATTTCATAAGTACCATCACTCCAGGTTCCTGTCCTCCAGATCATGAGGAGGTCAGGCTGGTACCAGAAATCAAAGCGCGTTACCTGATAGAGATTTTCTATAGCGGACACAGTATGGGGTCCGATCTTGACGATTTCTCGTGTAATTGAATTATCCGGATTAATTGTATAATGCGTTTTATATAATGGGTCATGTAATGCCTCAGGTAAGGCCGAAGGGCCATCTTCAATGCGCTTCACCAATATTTGATAGTATTTTACATCTTCTTCTACGCCAAACAGTCCCCGTATGCGGAGATTTCCCCCGAAGGGGGAATCCTGATAGCGAGGAATGCTGAACCACTCCGCCACATTAGGATCGACATTCGCAAGACCATAAGAAGCACTTGAAGCATCTTGTACAATTTCCGATTCGGGAATATCACCGATTGCGGTGAATATATAACCTGTTTGGACAGACCCGAACGAGGTGATTTCGCCACCTTGTCCACCTGTGTATCCCATGTCATTTATGGTGCCATCTTGATCGTTATAAAGTGTATCAGGATCTCCCGCATCAATACAGGGAGATATCTCATCAATCGTATAACTCAGATGATAGTCTTCCTGCGCAGCATCAACAAAGAGAGGATCTTCAGATATGCTGCCGAGGCCAGGCACCGCTAATCCACCAGAGGCAGAAGAATAGTCTGTTCCGTTATTCCATACATCAGAAAAGGTAATATCCAAGGATGCATTGGAGAGGGCATAGATGCCGATACTCCCGTTGCCAGTGACAATATTGTTTTTGATCATGAGCGATGAGCTATTGGCATAAATGCCATATTCTTGATTATGGGAAATCGTGTTATTAATTAATTGACTCTCATCGCTCGATGACGTATGTATGCCAGTCCTGTTTTTGATAATGAGATTATTTGTGATCAAGCATTCAGATCCCTGACACTGGATTCCATAAAGCGCATTTCCATCGATACGGTTGTTTCGTATAAATGAATGAGAGCCATTGTAAGCGTAAATCCCCGTGTTATTATCAGCGATTCTGTTATTACTTACGACAATCGTACTATTATTTATCAAGATCCCATACTCACTACTCGCAACAATGAGCTCTGGCACTACAAAGGGAGCGTCAATTCTAAATATATCATCCCCTCTACTAATCACTTCTTTTGCCCGCACAAATTCAGATGACCGGATAACAGGAGCTGCAATAATTTCTTTTGCCACAAGATCATCTAAGAAGAAGGTATAATAGGGAATGAGATACCCTGTCTCTGCCGGCTCGGAATTGATTATTGTAAATCCGCTTATTTGGCCGCTGCTCAGATTAGTAGCAGATACCACAGCTCCCTTGCCTTCGCCATCTATGATACAAAAGGGAGATGCCAAACTTGTAATGATATTAAGGAAAAGAGACTGGCCGGAGATGGTCATGTCATCGGGAGATCCGCCATACCCCCATAAAAGATAGTGGCCATCCTGTGCGATCAGAGGGAAGTGGGTCGTGTTATCGCTTTGTCGTCCAAGGGGAAGGACACCCGGCTTTTCAGTTGTATAATATATGGCTACAGTCTCTTGGGGAGAGGTATACAATTGAACAATATTATTAGTGGGAATAGGAATCTTATTAGGAGTTCGCCAGATCTGGTGAGCGCTATTAAGGGCATACACAGAGGATTGTGCCCCATGCCATCCCTGACCATATCCGATATCAAGACCAAGTTTTCCAAAATAGGAATATCCACCTTCGCCAAGACCAATTATAGGCTTCCCGGAATTCTTCAGCTTATTAATAGCCATTGTATCGCCAAGCCAGGTAAAAGTGTAACGGGTTGTGAGTTGAGGAGCCAGTAGCTCTGTAAATATTGATTCTTTAAGGGCAATTTGATAGAGCCGTGAGAGTTGCCATTGGCTTAAATAGCCGGTATCCGGGCCAACAATAATAAGATTAAAGGAGGAAAAATCAACTGTCGCAATAGCCTCCATCTGGATAAGGGTCACGCTATAGAGATTCTCCTCTAAAAACAGTTGGTATTCATTCGCAGTGGAAATATCATTTTTATAAATATAGGCAATGGTAAATGCACCTGAGACAAGGTCAGATCCTGCACCGATGAGATTAATGCCCTCCTTGAGACTTACTTGTTCATAATAAACACCTGGTGTAACATACACAGTATCACCATAGGTTGCCGCATTCACCGCGTCTTGAATGGTAAGGTAATCTCCTCCTCCATCGTTATCAACAATAATCGTGCCGGCGAATGCCTGATAGGCAATAAAAAAGCTACAGAGAAACAATATGCTGATAAAATATTTTTTTAACATTCCTAAACCCCCTCTTTTATGAAGTTTGATGTGTTCCTCCCCTTCACTCTGCAAAGGGAGGAACACATACAGTTAAATCGATCAATCTAGACAGGATGGCAAGCCCATATATCTGTTAAAGATACAAAGAGCATCAGCAGGAGTGATCTTCCCATCACCTGTCACATCAGTGCAAGGAATACACCCATCACTGCTCATATAACATTTAAATGCAATGAGTGCATCTCCCGACGTTATGGCGCCATCTCCGTTAAGATCGCCTGAGCACCTCGATACAACAGTAAAACATCCACCGGAAGAGGGCCAGTTTATCATATCATCCTCTAAGTTCTCTAATTGGAGAGGATAGCTGCACTCTTCGATTTCAGAGAGGACCTCGAATTGCAGTATGAGAAGTGTGCCCTCACTGCCTGATAGGATGCTTTCATCATCAATCTCACTGTCTACACCCCCTGCTCTCAACCGACCATTTGTGTACTTTACCACGCTAAAAAAATCAAATGAGTGAGCAAGGGAGCCTTCCTGATACTCAATATATTTTAGCGCCGTGGCATTATATTGAATATCGAAGCCAAAAGCGTGTACTATATTTGGTGCATTCTGAATCATCACTGGAATAGAAATTATCTCACCAGCTCTTCCCGAGACATCTTCAATATTAAGAATTCCGCTATTATCCTTTTCACACGCACATTCCTCAACACTTACAGAGGGACCTTCTTCGCACGATACGCATATACGTGTTATACAAATTTCAGCTCCCTCTATCTCAATCAAGCGGATCCCTTTCGGACTTTCTAATACCAATGTCTGTGTGCCTATTCCTGCTCCACCGATAGCTATATCAAGATCAACAATAGCACCACTCTCATCAATGGCATAGAGTGTACAGGAGTATCCGTGCTGCAGTGTTACCTCAGCCCTCATCGGCGCCTTGCCTCCGCATATTTCCTGCGCAAAATGTATGATGGCCGGTGGATTGGCTGTAGATTCGGACCACGGTACCACTATATCAAGATCACCATCATTCCCATAGCAGTCCTCTACATGTAGCGGGCTTCGGTTTTGATTCGGAAGATTGGCCTCGGTTACATATATATCTCCCAGGTCGATTCTCGCAAGAGCGCTTTGGGGTGCACTATAATAATCAGATGCCGTGACACATGTTTCCGCACTCGGGAGTGTGGGCATGAGTTCTGGAATTTGAACCAGTTGTATATCTCCATTCCTATTATATGAAATCTCGGCATTCTCAAGAGTAGTGAGCGCTTGGCGAAGTGGAATGACTGCCTCATTATTCTTTGACAGTGCTTGCCCTATAATCTCCCCATCCTTTATGAGTGAAACTAAGATGTTATCGCCCGGGGTAGGAATAACGTATTCCTCAGCTATGGCATAGGGTCCTGGTCCGGGTTCTGGTATAGGTATGCGCTGAATTTTACCCGCAAGCTCCCACCACGGGTATACTTGTAAAATATGAGGAGATTGTGTATAGAGCTGGAGAGTAGGATCTCCCAAAATGTGATAGAGTTGAAATTCAGCTTCGGACACTGTACTGTCATGCTTTGTATCCACATAGTACTTGGCACAATTTAATACATCGCCAAGGCGTGCGGAAGGAGTCACGATTGAGGCACTGGGAGTAAAGTAAAAATCAGGCCATATGAATTCAACGAGTGCCCTTATTAAATTATCATTTCCCCATGTTGGCGTATCTCTGGTGGCTGCAATTACGGTGACTGCTCCACCTTCCATTGTCAATAATTCCTCAGCAAAGGATTCATCAGATACACCGGTTGAGGAGTAAGGATCGGTTTCATTATCAAACCATCCTGTTTGACAATTTATACTAAACACGACGGGGCTCAGATCACCGCTATTTAAACTCGCAAGATGGGATGTGGTAAATCCCGGATGAGACCACCCACTTTGTCCTCCATGGTCCCTATGCGCAACGAGAATGGCTCCTGAGTTAAGAGCTGTGACAATATCCGATCCGCTGCCATCCCAAGGGTAACCGGGTTTTTGAAGCTCAGCAGGAATGGGTGATCCATCCATATAATACTGCGGATCACTGCTATTGGTTACATATTCCCTCTGAACGTTATAGCCCTTGCCAATAAAAAATGAATAGAGTTCCTGGATCGTTTTCACGTAAGCGCGATCTGCCTGGCCATTATTATAATCATCTTGAAAATAGGCTCCAAGAATAATATTTTCATAAAATGAGGAATCAGTAGGGGGATTCTGCTCATAACTAATAATACGATCAACCACCCTTTGGGCCTCTGTTGCTGAATTGACAGGTATTCTCCCTAATGCTAAATCGGTGTAATATCCGGAATAATCCATCTCTGCATAATATAAATCCGTTGCCAGCTGTCCTGTATTAGAACCGGGTGGTTTATTCCAGTTACAGGGGTGGTTACGATAAAACGTGGGTATGTCTTCAGTATCTCCTAAGAGTATCACATATGAAAGGGCATTATGTGTATAGATATCCTTGATATAGGATCTTATATGATCTGCACTTGTTCCTCCCTTTTCCTCTTGTATCTGGGCTAATGTCCGCACCCATGTATGCAAACCCTTGCTCACTTTCCAATCCGCCAGATCATGAGCCTGATCCTCAAATTCTTCAGGGGTGATAATCAATAAATTACAGATATATACATATATGCCTTGTTCGACCTCAAGGAGCGTTTCCGGTTCTAACCGTTCAATGAGAGAATAATTGGCCAATACGCTTTTATAGACTGGCTCAAAATATAACGATCGATTCTCGGGAGGTATATACTTGTCTTTCCCATCACTAAAGCTGACATTCAGAGAAATATCAGGATAGAGAAGAAGTGTGTCTTGAGCAGGATTATATTGGGCGGCTGTCACCGTTATAACCGCCACGTTACATCCACGAATCGTATCATAGCGAAGAGAATAAAGCTGTTCAGGCAATAAACGGTTCTGGCTGTAATATTCCTTACTGATTACAGGAGGTTCAGTGATATCAAATTCTGATACCTCGACAATTTTTTCATCAATCCTTTCATCAATTCTCGGCTCTTTCACAATTTGATCCGCCGGAGTCTTCCGAACCGGAGCCACCTTACAACTTGATAGTATTGAGGGTTCTCCTTTCACTACTTCTACCTGTATTTTTGCTCCCTTCGGGATCGCGACAATTTTCTTAAACATTGGCAATGCTGCTTCTCCGATAGTCCCCCCCACGAACCCTTCCCTTCCCTCAAGTGAGATTTGTCGGTACACTTCATTCTCTATTTCTACTTGGTGGAGGTTGATGCGGGATAATTGGCTTGCGATAACAAAATCCCCAAGTTTTTGCAGAGGATAAAGTTCAAATTGAAAAGAAGGTGCGATGCGAAGATTGGCAGGAGTTTTAATATCCTTCACGAGGAGCGACACGTTGAGCGCTGAGGGGGGAAGATTTTCTAAAAGTTTTAATAGATTGACATTGACTTGATTTGTTATGTTTACTGCCGGAAGTAAAATAGATGTGTCTATGGAAATAGGCTCCACCTTCGGAATTTGAGCCAGAGCAGAAGAGACAACCACTATACTTACTATTAATGCAAAGATTAAATAAGCTTTAAATTTTTTCATTATTATCTCCCATTAACCGCTCATTTAAATGTATTTATTCTAAAAAAATAAAATTGAAATAATAAATTAATTTATACTTAGCACTTTATGCTCTGTAATGCACTATGTGCAATAACCTATATATAGTAAAAAGAGAAGAAAAAATTTTTGTATACAACCGGGCATTCGGCAGAATGGAAGTATCACTCAATGCCCGGTTATTTTAAAAAATGTTACCACAGGCTAAAAAGGGCCTTTGTCGATAATGAAGTTGGAGCTCCGAATAAACTAACGCCGGTAGAAGAGATGCCTCCTGGAGTTCCTAATAAACTACTACTGGCAGAAGATGTTACACCCGAAGTCCCAAATAGACTGAGCCCACTGGTTGAAGTGCCGCTTGGTTTAGCGAATAAGCCACCGCTGGCAGAAGAGGTGCCGCCTGGAGTTACGAATAGGCCGCCACTACTTGTTGAGGTCCCGCTTGGTTTAGCGAATAAGCCGCCACTGGCAGAAGAGGTGCCGCCTGAAGGTGTGAATAAGCCACCACTACTCGTTGAGGTCCCGCTTGGTTTGGAAAATAAGCCTCCGCTGGCAGAAGAGGTGCCACCTGAAGGTGCGAATAAGCCACCACTACTCGTTGAGGTCCCGCTTGGTTTAGCGAATAAGCCGCCACTGGCAGAAGAGGTGCCGCCTGGAGTTACGAATAGGCCGCCACTACTTGTTGAGGTCCCGCTTGGTTTACTGAATAAGCCGCCACCGGTAGAAGACGTGCCACCTGAGGGTGTAAATAAGCTACCGCCAGAAGGCAGGCCAGTTGTGGCTCCACTAAATATACCACCTGTACCACTAGTTGTAGGAGGGGGTGAGGGTGGAGTATATTTTTCAAATGAGCCATCCACTGGAATATATCCGATGATGTCATCAGTTAGACCAGCCAAAGTAAGAACTGTGTTTTTGGCATCTTTAACCCTAAAGGTTAATTTAACTAGATCTCCGGAACTATTATTTTTTATAGGGTCCAAAGAATATCCGCCTATTCTCAGAGTATGATCTCCAATCAAATTAGCTCCAACCTGGTCAAAATTCAAAGTTAAATCAACTTGTTCAAGACTGACAAATTCAAAGACAACGGGATCAAAAAGGAGATCAAGGCCTAGACTTTCAATCATACTTGAATTTTCCACTGATATGAATATATCAACAAGATCGTTTGACATTCCTGTTGTAGGACTTACTTTTATCGTCTCAGCATAGATTGTTGGCATGAATACCAAAATAAGTATAATAATTAATGCCCATATTCTTAAAAATTTTTGTACAGTTTTCATAATAAAACCCCTTTCCCTAAATGTTAATAATTTTAATGTATATGCATATTTCCCGCTCAAAATATGGATATTTAATATACGATTCTAAATAAAAATTTTTCAGAAAGAAATGGATTTCATCGAAATGGCTACCCTTCTATTTTTTATAGAAGGTGATAATATAATAAATGGAACCTCTTTTCCTTCCAACATTAACTTTTACAGATCACCTCCTTAAAGAGTGCAGCTTGAAGAGTTAATAAATTATAGCAAAAATTAAATTTTCTGTCAATAAAATCGATGACTCATTTTAATGATATTATTACTACTCAATAAAAATTTAATCATTTATAAGAAATATAGCAAAATAAATGGAATAAATCAAGGCAAATAGCGGCGATCCCAGCAATTCTCATTTTGAAAAATTAGCTAGGATTATTTTCATTTTCAGAGGTTAATAATTTATATTTTCATAAACAGTAAATTTATTCTGAGTAGTTATGAGCCTTCCGTATGAGCTCAATATTTTAATTTTTTTTCAGAATGTATGGAAAAATTTTCCGGTTTATAGTATGATCTCCTGAGAAATTATGAATGCTTTTTTCTCAGGGGAAAAATGGGTGGAATTTTTACATTTGATCATTTAATCAGCTCATTAAAAGGGGCAATTGAAAATTTCCCAGACAGAAGGACAGGAAAGAATCTCACCTGGACCATTGAAGATGCTGCGTTAGGAGCCTTTTCAGTTTTTTTCACTCAGTGTCCTTCTTTTCTCGCCTATCAAAAAAGAATGGAAGAAACAAAAGGCAAAAGTAATGCACAAACACTATTCGGCATTGGAACGATACCCACCGATAATCATATTCGGAATCTTCTTGATCCAGTGCCTCCGGAAGTTGTATTTCCTGTATATGAGGA
>JBLIRR010000017.1:0-117247 GCA_049472395.1 bacterium
TGACACATAATGACTTGGCGATAACACATGCAAATTCTGATGGTTCTCCTGTTGAAGGTTCAAATTGGGAATATGGTTATATCGGGAGTCCGGAATATGGGAAAAGGAATATTGATGATGATCATGACCTTTATTGTAATGAATGTCACGGAAGAGACCTTAATGACGAGATACCCAAAATCGGATACGGAGAAGAATTCAAATATTATCCCTCCCTATCACAATAGAAAAAAAATCACAATAGAAAAAAAATTATCCAAAGTTTTTTGACTTATTGTAGGCAACATGATAAAATATTCTTTTCTTAATAAAAGAAGAAAGTTCTGATTAAATTTCTTGACAATAAGATTTTGCTTGAAAATAATCTCTAAATATGGTATTTTATATACAACCTATGAAAAATAAATAGGGGATAAGGAGGGCATAAGTAAAATCGAAATAAACAATTCTTAACCAATATATCAACTTAATTAATGTATTAAATAAAAGAAATGCAGGAGAGGAGGGAAAAAAAAATTGACTTTAAGAAAAAAATTATTAATTTTTGTTATGGTAGGAGTAATGCTATTTTCTTTTAAACTAGCTCGAGCGAATGGTCCGTTAAATGGCGAAGTAGTCATATTTGATGTTACGGATATTGCCTTTTCAGTGTTATGGGTGGTCAGTGAACCCTCACAATGTGATATACAATTATTCGATGGTTCCAATACTCTTTTAACTGAGGGTGTAGATTATATGCTCTATAATGATAGTCATGAGCTCGGAGGAGGCGGAGGCTACAGCATAGCTGAGACAAATGGTGTGATGGTAGTGACTGTCTACAATCTGCCAAAGAATACAGATTCAACGACTCAATATTATATTCGTACCATCACTATGCCTCAATCGGGCGGACAAATCATATATCCCGACCCTGGTTCCGACCCAATTGGCGTCACAACAATGCAATCACCTTCTGGTGTTCAACTCCCACTTGCGGATAATGAAGAACGATATATCTATATTCTTGATGACAATGGAGACATTGCGGATGGCTCTATTGCAATACTCGAGATTGAAGGAGCCAGCTATCCTGTTGGATATTACAAGCCGGCAGAAGAGAAATGGAATTGGGCTTCTGACTTAGGTTCAGGTCTTAATTTGGGATGGGTATACAACGCGAGTGATAATAAATCTTTTCTGGAACTGTATAGGGGTGAAGATGCGGGAATCGATGCGACGTTGAAGATTTATGGCGGGATTAAGGGGTATAAAGAGGTTTTTATTGAAGATTTTTGGGCAAAAACAGATGAGATGCTTAATCTATTAGTTGATCCTGGAGATCCTTTCTCATCTGAATTTACCCTTGAAGGTGCACTTGAGCCCCCGGTTGAGCCAATGACAGTTGATGCAGGGATTAACCAGACTATAAATGAGGGTGATGAGGCTTCATTCAATGGAACAATTACTGATACAATCGGCACAGGTCCTTATACAATTGAATGGGATTTTGATGATGGAGCCAGTGCTACCGGCACCCTGACACCAGCGCATGTGTATGCAGACAATGGTACGTATACGGTAAGCTTAACTGTCACAAGTGACGGCGGCATACCTGCCTCGGACACATTGACAGTTATAGTAGACAATGTAGCTCCGATAGTAACGGCTAGTGCTCCCCCGACAGTCAATCAAGATGAGGATGTTTCATTTAGTGGTGCATTCTCTGATCAAGGAATTGCAGATACACACACAATCGAATGGAATTTTGGCGATGGAGCGACAGCGAGCGATACCCTCACACCGACACATGTGTATACTGAAGCAGATGCCTATACGGTAACCTTAACTGTCACCGACGATGACGGAGGAGTTGGGACAGACACGATGACGGTGAATGTGAGTGAAGTTATCGAGCTTACACAGATGGGTCCATTTGTTTTTGAGCAAGGCTTAAACCTTTTTGCGATCCCACCCTTTGATTCTTTCTATAATGCCAATGAGGAACTTATTGTCATGGATGCTCAGACTATGCTTGCAACAGTTGGCGCTTCTAAGATTTATCGATTTGACGCATCCTTGCAGGAATGGGTGGAACCGGCTGATGACTATGTACTCGAGTTGGGAACAGGCTATTTTATTCTCTTAGAATCAGAAGATCCTGTTGAAGTTTCCTTTAATGGAACCTTAGTTACCGATCCAATTCTACCGATTAACCTCACTGCTGGCCTTAATCTTATATCTGTCTATGATCCTGACTATACCTATACTTCATATGACGTATTGACCGCTGTAGATGGTCTTAAAATATATCAATGGGAGGATAGTTTATGGCAATTCCCTTACACCCTCTCATCTGACCCATCTGAAATATTTGATATAGAATCTGCTACTGCATACTTTGTGTATATTGAATAAACGCTGAGATCCTCATGATTAATAACGGGAAGAGCTTTTGAAGCTCTTCCCGTTTTTTCTTTTATAAGCCAATCCCGACACTCAATCCATAGTTCATATTCTGGGTGTCAATATCATAATCAACTTTTACATTAAATCGCATGACCGCCATACTCAACCGTAATCCTCCAAAAAGACTCACGATATCAGTTTTTGCTTCATCTAAGGCTGAGAACTCATTATCCGGATTAATACTCACGCTGTTGTATGATACTCCTCCATAAGGGACGAGCTTAAATAGAAAATCAAGACCCAAACCCTTGCTGAATAAAAGGTCAGCACCCATACTTGAGGCGCTAAAATCGTCTATCCCCTGAACAGACAGATAATTTGCCCGCACAGCAAGAGCCGGTGTAATGCTGCTTCCCTCCAAAAGAGGATATTTCACTTCAAATCCCATCAAATTGAGCGATTCATCCTCGATATCCAAAGCTGAATAAATTGCACCCACATCAATTTTAAAGGGTAAACCTTTGCGGACAGCAAGTCGTGGGATCCCAATCATCGAGGGAGGATCTTCCAATACACCAAGCTCCCTGAGTAAATCTTTATCAACAGTGGCTCCATTGAATTCAACACTTGCTTCCAAACCTATTATACCTAAAGGGACGGCTATTCCATATGATTTATAGGTAAACACAGGAGATATCTCCTCGCAAAATTCCTCGAATTTGGCTTGTCCCTGTGATTGGAGTAGATCAAGATTGAATTTATCACCCGCCCTGCAAATACCAAGCTTCATATAAAAAACAAGCACTGCAATAATGGTCATAATAAAAAAGAATTTGAATCTTTTCATATACATTCCCCCTCTACGTTAAATGTTGTTATAAAAATTGTCTCATTAGCACAAGGTTCTGCAATGATTCACATACTCTCACACAGACCTTGTTGTATAAAATTTTGTTATACACTAAATTTTGTATTATTATATAGTAATAAACTAATAATACAACTGTATTATTTTCTATATCGGCAGCAACAGTTACTATCACGACAGATATGATGAATAATTATCTTGTTACATACAAAGATATTATCGAATTAGATAGAATAGAGCATATCCGAGGCCAAAGAAAAGGATGGCTCTCAAGGGAAAGCTGTAAAAAATACCAGTATGCAGTTGATACATTACCCAATTTTCAGGCACGTTACCTTGACTTCTCTGATTCCGTAATCACAATAGGGCATGCAGATGAATTCCCCACACAACACCGTACGGATTTAATGAATGCTTTAAAAACCTTTATACCGTGGCGCAAAGGTCCGTTTAATCTGTTTGGAAACACTGTTGATGCAGAATGGAGAAGTGATCTTAAATGGGGCCGTCTCCTTCCTTACCTTGAACCTTTAGAAGGAAAACGAGTTGCGGATATTGGGTGCAATAATGGTTATTATCTTTTTCGAATAGCCCACCATAAGCCTCACCTTGCCATAGGATTTGATCCTACTGTCAGGTATTTTTATACGTTTCAACTTCTTCAAAGATACGCTCATGTTGAATCATTGCACTTTGAGCTTTTAGGAATAGAGCATATAGCTTTGTTTCGCGGCTTTTTCCACACAGTTTTCTGTCTCGGCATACTATATCATCATCACGATCCCATCAAGATATTAAAGGATATTAAGATTGCTATGGTAAAAGGCGGACAGCTTATCATTGAATCACAGGGGATTGAAGGAGAAGAATCAATTGCACTTTTTCCTGAAAAGCGCTACGGTAAAGTACCGGGTATATATTTTATCCCTACGCCTTCCTGCCTTGTGAACTGGATAAAACGGGCTGGGTTTAAAGATGTTGACTGCTTTTTTATTCATAAAATGTCACACGAGGAACAAAGGAAGACCCCATGGATGAATTTTGAAAGCTTTGATGATTTTATTGATCCTTCTGACCCATCAAAAACCGTTGAAGGGTATCCCGCACCCCTCCGCATTTATGTCAAAGCCAAAAATCTTTATTGATTAGCTATCTTTATGATTCGTAAAGGGAATTGGATATTTTCCCGTATAACAGGCAGTACAAATCTTATTGCACATGGGACCTAATGCATTCTTCATTCCCTTAAGGCTCAGGTAGGCAAGGCTATCAGCCCCAATATACCGTCTAATTTCATCAATCGTGTGTGTGGAAGCTATTAATTCTGCTCTGGTCGGGGTATCTATGCCATAGTAACAGGGAAAACATACAGGCGGGCACGAGACCCGAATATGCACTTCTTTTGCACCCGCTTCGCGAATCATACTCACAATTTTACGGCTTGTTGTTGCTCTTACAATAGAATCATCTATCGCGATTACCCGCTTTCCTTCAATTAACTCCCTATTCGGATTTAATTTTAATTTGACACCAAAATGCCTGATTGACTGCTGTGGCTCTATAAAAGTCCTCCCCACATATCTATTTCTAATCATCCCAAGATCGAAATGGATGCTAGATTCCTCTGCAAATCCTATTGCAGCGCTCGTGCCCGAATCAGGAATAGGAATTACAAGATCCGCATCTATGAAAGATTCTTTTGCAAGTTGATTGCCAAAACGTTTCCGCGCTGCATGAACATTCTGACCATGAACTATGCTGTCCGGACGAGCAAAATAAATATATTCGAAAACGCAAAAGGAGGTTTTTTTAGCAGGTAGTGGTTTTTGAAACGTAAGGCCCGATGAATTAATTATCACCATTTCCCCAGGTTCAATTTCCCGAATCAACTCAGCCTCAATAAGATTAAGAGCACATGTTTCTGAAACCAAAATATATGCATCCCCTATTTTCCCTAATGCTAAAGGACGAAGGCCATAAGGGTCCCGCATTCCGATCATCATATCATCTGTCATAAATACAAGACTATATCCGCCCTTTATTTTAAATAAGGAATCTACGAGACGATCTATAAATGTTTTGGCTTTTGACTTTGCAATAAGGTGAACGATCACCTCACTATCGGTATCTGTCTGAAAAATAGATCCATTTGTGATTAACCGGTCACGGATCTGTTCTGCATTTATCAAATTCCCATTATGGGCAACGGCCAGTGTCCCCTGACCATATTTTATCAATAAGGGCTGAGAGCCTATTATATCACTTTCTCCGGATGTTGAGTAACGCACATGGCCGATGGCGATATTTCCGGGCAATTGTTTTATCATTTCCTCATTAAATACAGTGGCAACCCGGCCCATCCCCCTTTGAATAAAGAAGAAATTATCATCGCATGAAACAATGCCGGCGCTCTCTTGCCCTCGATGCTGCAAGGCATAGAGGGCCAAATACACCAAATTTGCCGCTTCAGGATGATTGTAAACGCCCACAATTCCGCATGCTTCCCTCATGGTCTCTTTCACTCCCCTCAATATTATGATTTCATATTGAAGAAATTTTATCCCTGATAAAAGATTTTTACCTGTGATTTGTTAATAATCAAATGATCAGAACTGCACGTGCATCTTAGAGAACGAGGTGATTCTTCCGGTAAGAGATCCTGGAAAGTGTCCTGTTCCAATTTTCCTTGTCCGTTCTGGTCCCACATGACTGTATGCTCCTTCTTTTTATCTTTATTGATTATTAAATATGCTTTTGATGAATTACGAGATGAATGTTTACAGAGCACCAGCACAGAGGGATTATCCACATCAATTCTCTCCAACCTGGTCTCTTGGTTAAATATCTCATAATCTTCTTTTATCTGATTAACCTTTTTAATATAGTCGCACAGATCATATGCGCCTTTTTCCCAATCAGTAGATGAGGTCTTTTTTACATTAAGGCCTTTACGAAATCCATATTCAAAGCCTATAGGTATCATCACACCGGTTGTGGCTAACGCAGAGAATGCATAACGCATTTTCGCCACATTAATATCATTATTCGTCTCTTTTGCCAAGCGTCCAGTATCATGAGATTCCGGGAAGGTAATAGACCCCACTTTGGGTTGTGTTTTTTGATGCTGCTCAAGAAACCAGTTTTGTTGAAAATCCCACCATTTACCACTATTATAGATATAATCAAAACCACTCGCCGCAACATCGAGGGTCTGCTCGATCGAGCAACCTAATGTTTCAGCAAAAAATTTCACTGATGGATCAACCTTTTTTGTTTCTTCAATAAGATAGGCCCATAAATCAGACGATACCTGATAGGCTGCGTCACATCGAAATCCTCTAAATCCCAGTGATAAATAATGGCGAAGCAGATCACGCCAGTATCCCCATAATGCTATCTTATCCTTTGAACCACTATTGTCAACAGTAGCAAGATCTCTCCAATAATGCATTTTGCCGTTATCCATAGCCCCGGGATTTACCAACTTTCCATCCTCATCTCTTTTGTACCACTGTGGATGTTTTTTAATCAGAGGAGACTGAATTGAGGTATGATTGATAACAAGATCAGCTATGAGGTTCACACCAGATTTTCCGGCATTATTAATGGTTTCTCTAAGCTCCTTTTCCTGTCCAGCGGTATTCTTCGCAGAAAACAGCAGAGGATTATAACTATAATAATCCTTAATGGCATAAAGACTTTTTGATGATCCAACCGTGTGGAAAGGATTAATAAATACCCAGTTAAATCCCATCGCAGAGGCTCGCTCGATATGCGGATTCCATTCTTTACAGCGACCTGCAAGGGTAGGAAAAAGATTATATATTCTCGGTCCTCTATGTGTATCCCCCATTGCTATTCCTTAATTTTAAAAAGTTATTATGTAACATGCCTATCCCCCTACAAATCTTTACTCGTGATGAATTCATGAAAAGATAATAGGAATTTGTAACGTAATAATATTTAAAACAGCCTCTCTTGTCAATAGTTATTATGACCAATTATTATCATGGCCAATTGTTTTGTTGGCCAGAGATATGATATAATGAGGGTTGCGGAATTAATACATCGACTCTCATAAAAAATATGATTTAGATCTTTTCCAGACCGGCTTTCAGTGTAACAACGAGATCATCCTCAGTATGGCACTCGCCGTCTCGACCGCACGATCGAAAAATATGCTCTCCATCTTCCTCGGTGACCATATACGGAGTTCCAAAAAAATCCTCCCCTGGGTCTTTATCCCCTTTAATATTGAAATTTCTTCCTAACCAGACAGACAAATCTTCCGGCGCCTCGCCATTTTCCGTTACATAGCTTGCTATTTGTGATGCATAGGACGACATTTCCATGTATGTTTGCATTAAGGGATAGAGATCTATAAGCATACGGGCATTTTCCAAGGCGATCTCATGATACTGATATAAGAGAAATGCGAGAATCACTAACGTGATAATTTTCCCGATCTTCATATTATCCTTCTTGCCTTTTCTGAGATAAAGCCTCAAGGGCCGGCCTCAATCCGAGCCTATCCACCTCGGAATTTAGCCATTCAGGGTCCCATCGCCAGAGAAGTGCTCTCTTGACCGCCCGTAATGTAGCTGTGCGTGGCCGGTCATCCAAAAAAGCGATCTCACCACATACATTCCCGGTTTTCAAGGTGTCTAGTGTCTCCCCATCCCTGATCACTTCAACTTCTCCTGCAACAAGTAAGGCCATCCATTGTTCATTCACATCAGCCTCTATAATAATATCGTTTGCTTCATATCGCACAGGTATCCCATGTGTAATCCATGATTGCTTGTCTGTATCAGGTATGCCCGAGAAAATAGTAGATTGCTCAAATGCTTGACCTGCAAGGACAAATTCCCTGAACCGCTCAGATAATGCACCTTGCACAACGGAGGAAAATTGTTCATAGGTTATAGATGCAACAAGAGCTGATTTTGTTATCAACACATCAGCAGTACGCGGTTCATCATCGAGAAAGGCAATCTCACCAACACCTGTCCCGCCAGTTAATGTGGCAACATGTTTCACATCTCCCTCAGGTGTGCGGGCGAGTACAATTGCTTCCCCATATGAGAGCCAATAGAAAATGCGTTCACGTTCACCATATCGAATTAAAAAGGTACCGGCTGGGGCCATACACCATTTCCATTCCAGATTACGAAGTTCCGGCAGATGAGTTAAAAGGGCAAGACGTTCATTAAAATCTTTAAGATCAGAATCAGAGGGGGTAAGAGGGTAAAGGTGTTTTTGGCCTCTCAATAAATATGCTGCGTGAAATAAAACTTTTATTCGATATATAAGCCATCCAATAAAGCAAAGAGCAACAAATGAAATGAGCCCGTTCACAATAAATCCCACAAGGCTTAATTCCATCGCCGCTCTTTCGGATAGATATCTAAATGATGCACCCGCCCACGCCACCCATAAAGCGAGCGATAGAGCAGCCCAGGCCATTGCTCTGCCCCTTCCGGTTTCAATAGTTTGTCCCAGTGGTAAAAAACGACTTGCCAAGGCCCATTTAAGACGATGGGGAAGATCTTCACTATTGAGCAATTTTTCAGCCAAGAGGCTTGCCGGTCCCGGATGTAAAGGGAAAAGCGCTACTAACAGATACAACCAGCACCCTATTGCACAACCAGCGAGTACCACAGGATTCACAGCCAGCCAAATCCAGCATGCCATAATACCAAAAAAGGGCATTATCAGCGAGAAGAAAGACGCTATAATAGGAAGGCCAAGACGCCAGACCACATGTTCAACTGCAACCAACAAGCCGCCAAAGCCAAATATATATTCTCCCCCCTGGCAAAAATTGATTACAACGAGTGCCTCCCAGATCACTGACAGCACATACCCACTTACAATGGCACACAAAAACATATACAGGTCAGACCATGTATTCATAAAATTGCTCGGTATATTCATCATACCAGCATAATTTTTCACCAATCCCGTCATTATGATAAGAAATGTGATACTGATAATAATCCACGCACACCATACAGAACAGCCTGGCAGTGTACATGGAATTTTTACAATGCAATGAGACGAGGAAGGATCATCATCAAAATTGCTATCAGATCGGGCTAGAGAAAGCGCTAAACCGAATTTCATTCCCTTATGGTGCTCAAAGTTCTCCACAACATGCCAAAAATGGCTTTCTTTTCGTTTCACTGCTGCCTTGCCAGGTCGGAGAATCCATTGATAGTCTGTATCAGGTTTTATTTCATCCATAATATTTTATTTCACTCTTTACTATGATAACCTCTTTATATTCTATCGACTTTATCACCTGATTTATACACTCCTGTTCTTAAAATAATTTTTTAGGGGTCTCCTCATAACATAAAAAAAAAGCAAGGCCTTTAATGGCCCTGCCTTTAAAATCAAGAAATATAGTCTAGCTCAGATTCTTTTTAATAATCAAGATGAATATCACAAAAGACCCTATAATCCGGGGGAGCGACAGCATCGAAATGTGTTTCAACTTCATCTAACTCTTTCCAATCCTCCACTATACCATGGACTGAAATAAACTTTTGATCCTCATTTACATAAATATCAAAAAATTTTCCATGAAACATAGCCCGTCTATGAACAACTCTCTGGCCAACATGCTCAGAGACTCGCCGGTCTATCCTTTGACTGTGGTCGATCATTTGTAGTGCACTGCCGGTCTTAACATGTGCCAAAACTATCAATGCGGTAAATAAAACTGCGATAATGACGATAATATTCGATTTTCTTCCTTTACACATCTTTAACTTTCTTACTCCTTTTATTGTTAACAGATTCTACATGGTATAAGAACTCAGTATACGTATATATATTATTAATATTTTTTCTGAAATCTTACCAATTTTATATTTTTTATTTTAAGTAGACGAAGAAGAAAAAATTTCATTATTCCTTCTTCAAAATTTATTTAAATCATTAATGATCTATTTTTATTTAATATTTTTTTTTATACTTTTTTTATTTAAAATAGACGCTCAAAGAAAGGTTTTCTTTCAAAAATATTTTAAAATAGGATTGGTCCCCATTCAGGAAAAGCCCCCCACCCTACTGGTGGTGAAATAAAAGGAGATGGAATCATGCTTGGATAGATACCAATAAATCCACTTAAAGGGGATATTCTTAATAATGGGAGAATAGGAGAATAATAAAATGGGGCTGATAATGTGGAAGATCTTATTACATCAGGACCAGCCTTGATATTGATAAGGAAGGGAACATCATTGTCATCCGAGAGATTAACAATCAGGAGCGCGAGCATCTGAATTTCCTGATTATTGGAAGAAAAACTTAAATTAATCCTCTCCGGGGCGCCATCTAAATCATGTAACCACTCATTTACTTCATCTAATAATTCATCCACCTCACTCGAATTCTCTACATCCTTTAGTAATGCTCGGTATTTACTAGAATTCTTTAAATTATCTAATTCCTCTAATTGTTCCTCCCCCTTCAAATTCTCTAGCTGCTCTATATCTGCCAACATATTTTCTAAATCAGGTAAATCATCGATATTATCAAAGCATTCTTTTCCAACATACACTATTTCTAAATCTTGCTGAAGAAACGATTGATTATACTCGTTATCGAATATATGAAGAGAATCAGGGTCCGTGTCATAGAGAGAAAAAAGGCGGGCAGCGATGGTCATCTCATCATAGCTGGAATCCTGTGCCCCAATAATCGAAATATCAATCCATTTACCTAAAGGCTTAATAAAGAGGAGATAGGAAGAACCTAGTCCCTTAAGTGTGTAAGCATTAACCTCTCCCTCAAGACTACCAGGGTTCTGAGGATTAATTCCAATAGTCTTGAATGATTGCAAAGAATAGGTTGTATAATCAGTAAACATAGGCATATTTTCGCATAATAATGCTTTAATTTCATAATATTCAGGGAAACTGCAAGTTATTATATCAGTTTTAAGCTCTAATAATAAATTCCCTACTATTTCCTCTTCATCCGACAATCTTAATCTGGAATCCGCTATGGTGCTTTGCCCTGGGTTATAGATAATTCCATTATTTATATAGGTAAGATTCTTTACAGCAAAAGCTATCGCTGCATCAGGTTGATAATTCAAACGCCACTCGTTTATTATACCCCGTATATTATCAACATATATAATAGGCCTTACACTTAACTCCCAAATAAATCGTATAATTTCTTCTCCATAGTGTTCAGCGATATATTTGATTAACAGTATATTGCCGTAGTTGAAATTCAAATCCTTATTATAATCAACAGCTCGTTCAGGATGCTCTATCCAATCTCTGAGGAAATAGGCATACCTATTGACCTCGTCATAGATCTCGTCCTCCATCCATAGGGCCATACTTTCAAGCCACCATTGGTATTCCTCAATAATATCACTGCAATAGGAAGCATATTTGTGTATATTTGTAATAGAAAAAAATAAAACAGATACATCAGGATTTATAGGTGCTACATAGCAATAATCAGATAACACGCATTGTATTGTCGGATCGCCCGACAAGAGCGCCTTCACTATACTCCTCAGATTTACTTTTAAATCCACCAATGCGCCATATATTTCTTCATACTCATTTAATATATTTAACAATATTGATGGCAAAACATCGAATCCTATGTGTACTGATTGTGTCGGATGCGCGAGTCTATTATTAATTACCTCTATATTCGACAGAGCATTTCCAATATTTATTCCTCTTGAGTGCAAAAAGGATAAATCAGCATTAATTTTTGGAAGATCAGCTAAAAGTCTCAGATTTTCAAAATCTTCTATATACCTATACTGAACTGCATGGAATAATTCACGGGCTGCTGCTACCTTCATAGCGCCGGCAACTTTATCCTCATCCCCATTATGTAAGGTATACGCATAATCATTATCAACTATGATAACAGGCACACTATTCGTATAATCCCTCGTCTGCGTATCTATTATGAGATACTCGACCTTCCCTTCATAAGGGCTTATATCTTTAATTACCACATGAACTGTTGCATCTCTATATGTCCCAATCCCAGACATGAGATATCCTTTCTTCCTCTCTATCTCCTCCCACGCACTCGTAAAATACTCAATAAACTTTTGAACATGTTCAAGAGTTGTTCGATCCTTGCTCACACTAGATTCTGTATAAATAAACTTAAAATTACCCACGCAATTTATTGAGTATCCCTCGTCAGCATTGATAATTCCGTAAGTATTTAATGTTGATAATTCAGGATCAAGTACACCGGCTTTATCCAGAAGGAGATACTCTAATGTATGATCTTCTCCCCCCAAAGGATAATAACCAAAGTTATTCTGCTCGGTTTGCATGTAGGATGCCGGCGGTGGAGTGAAGACTTTTGAATAAGTGGGAGAATTTGTTGGAAGATTAAAGGTACGTATTTCTGCTGAAATACATGGGACACACAGACTACTTATCACTACAAAAATAATATTTACCTTTATGAGAAAAGCAGAATATATGATACGGCCCTTTAATTGAAGTACGCCCCTTCCTTTCATCATACTTCTTCCCTCTCATATGAATTTAAATTCTTCATAAGGGCTATTTTTGTGACCACACTAAAATTATGTGTATCAATCTTTGCTTATATTATAACTCAATGTGCAATAGAATGTCAAAATACAATAAATTTGAGGTATAGAGGAATTTTATATATTTAAGAATTTGGGCCAACGCAAGTCCACTTCCATTGGTTCTTTTAATAGACGAGATTGATTCACTCATAGGAGATACAATTATTTCGCTGTTGCGTCAACTGCGCTCCGGTTATGACAAGCGTCCCGGCCTATTCCCTTAAAGTATCTTGTTATGTGGTGTTCGTGACGTGCGGGATTACCGAATACATTCGGCTAAAGACAAGGCAATTGTCACAGGCGGGAGCGCTTTCAATATAAAAGCTGAATCACTTCGTCTTGGAAATTTTTCCAAAGAGGAAGTTTTTGCCCTTTATAAACAGCATACTGTGGAAACCGGTCAAGAATTTGCTCATGCAGCTCTAAATTCCGTATGGGAGTTGACCTTCGGACAACCATAGCTAGTCAATGCCTTAGCGTATGAGGTTTGTTTCAAGATAAAAGCGAGTCAGGATCGAACAAAGACTATTACTGTTGATATGATCGAACAAGCCAAAGAGAATATAATTCTAAGAAGAGAGACACATATTGATCAATGAGCTGATAAATTGGAGGAAGATCGGGTCCGTCGAGTAATTGAGCTCAAAGTACTCCATGCTTCCCTAGATTATACAATTGTTGAGGGAGTTAAGCAGACGATAGAATATATGGATCGATGCAATGCCGATCAAGGTCATCTGGTGATCCTTGACCGCAGCGAGACGAAAAGTTGGAAAGAAAAAATATATAAACGAGAAGAAAAATCTCAAGGAAAAAAGATCTCAGTTTGGGGAATGTAATGCATATCCATAGCTCCTATAATATTCCCCTTATTTTCCAAGGATGTTCTTATCTCACCATAATGAATGGCTGCAAGGTCATCAAGAGGGATAATTTTTAGAGGAAATACCTCAATATGACATATATTCCACACTGATTACATGAGCACATAGGGGATAATGTAAGGGATGAATTTTTTAAGGTCTGAACAAACGATGGTCGTTTAATACAACTCTTTATTTTCAATAGATTATCTATATGGGCGATACTGGATTTGAACCAGTGAACCCTGCCGTATGAAGGACACGGCTGGGGCCATTTCCCACTTCCAGATTTTGCTTTATCTTTGTATATTCATAGTTTTAAGGCTCACCATGAAAGACTGCTTTTCTATATTTTACCATATTTTTTGGTGTGTTTAGTATACAAAAAGTATACAGTGATTGAGATATAAAAGGGCAATCCACATATAGTGAAAAATTAGGTTCTTGTTGTAGTATTTTATATGGAAGTAGAGATGCTGCCATAGATTTAAAAACTCTCGTAATGAAATAGTATTAAGAAATAGTGAACAAGCATGACAAAACTAACTATTAAATTGAAAGAGAACGATTATCAACGTTTGAAAAAAGCAGCAGAATCAGCCGGTAAGTCTATTAAGTTTATCGAACTCTATTAAGGGCGCCATTATTATTATCAAAGTATTCATTCATGAAAAGATCATTCAATTAACTGATTCTAAGCTTGAAGCCTTTGACGTTACACAAGACCCTGTATTTACAATGGAAGGGTATAATTCTGAAGCACCGAAGAATTTATCAAGCGATATTGATAAATATCTCTATTTGCTCCTGATAAATTGAACTCGATAAAATAATCTATGATCCGACCAAGTAACATAAAAACTCGGAGATCCCCGGGAGATAGTGTTACTCATTTCATACTATCTCACTTGCCAGGGTTGAATCGATCGGTGGGTTGATTTAGTATTAATTCATTTAAGAGAGGTTGGGGCCGAATAGATGATGTTATACCCGGCCCCGCATCCAAGAGAATGAAAGCCCTCCGGAGGGTTGCACCAGGGATGCCAGGCCCTAATGCTCTTTAGGCCATGCCGCCGAATTAATATTCGATCATACAATTTTCTTGATTCTTTCGATAATTTTTTAATACCGTTATTTCTCATTTTTCTACCAATTTTTCAAGTTAAAAATCCCTTTTTATTACGCGTTGGGCCCGCTTCGGTTCTAGGAAAAAACATTGTAATAATTTACCCCTCTCCCCTGGGGACATATGTTCATATGTTCATATGTTCATATGTTCATATGTTCATATGTCCTAATGAGCAGTATATATCTATCTCAAAATAATTTCCACCTTCTACAAAAATATTTTTTTATCCTTCATTTTGACATATTGAACTATATAAAATAATATATATTCATATTGAGATAAACTTATAAATATCAGATGAGGTACTATATGGACAATAATGATGAAATATTAACTACGGATGAAGCGGCAAAGTATCTGAAAGTCTCCACACAAACAGTATTGAAACTGTTCAAGCAAGGCGAGCTCCCAGGGCAGAAGGTGGGACGGCATCACCGGTTCTTGCGGGACGATCTTCGGGCATTTATATCTGGCAAAAAAAAGGATGAGTAACATTTTATGAAAGCGATAAGAGCAATAGCGGATCAAGGCACTTATACCATATATCCGGATTTAGAGCAGGAGGCCTTCGAGGATATAAAGCCAGACATATCAAAGATTAACAGCATAGAACCTTTAACCGGCTGGGATAGGTGGAGCCATGTAATTTCATTCACCAAGTTTAACGATGAGGAATGCTTTAATTTTTTGGAGGGCAATCCGTTTATTAATCTGGGGGAAAGAAAGGATTAATATCATGAGATTTACAGTATATGCATACGGTTTGTATGTTGGTACATACGAGGGTCAAAGCAAAGAGGAGGCGCTTGACATTTATGCGCAAGATGCCGGCTACAAAGATTATGCTGATTTATTGGCTAGAATACCAGGCGGCACAGAGGATGAGAAGGTTAGAGAGGTGCCGGCGTATTGCACACAAAATAATGGTGATTGTGAGACGTGCCCATTAGTGAACTTTAGGAAAGATTGTCATAATAATCCGATATAAATTATCTATATATAAGGAGCCGACTCTTTTATGGGCCGACTTTATTAATTCGGAGGGAGCAAATCATGAAAATGAGCACGAGCCTTGAACCAGGATGAACACCCTGGGGGGAATATCTATTTACTTTGCAAATATCTATTACTCTCTTTCAACTTTTTGATATACGCGTCAATATGACTATTCCGATCCTCACAATAAGCAATATCTTCTTGATTATCCCGCAGAATTTTTTCAGCATCAGCGATCCGTGCCTTACTTGCTTCTATGCGTTGTAAATTAGCCAATCTCTCTTTCTGCAATGCCTCTATTTTCATTTCATTGCTATCAATAGCGCGTTGGCGTTTCTGCTCTTTGATCTTAGCGCGTATCTTCTCGGTAAGCATTGCCTCTGCTTGTTTACCGGAGATTGTCTCACGCAAGCACTTCATAAAAGATGTATTACTCATTATATTGTCTCCCTTATTTTATTTTTCGCCCTAAAACTTTAATAACAGATCTTTTATTTAACTTTAATTCAATACTACAAATGGACTCACAGTTGTTGTACTATCGCCCTCTAATGCAGTCGGATCTTTAAGCCATGACGCCCCGTCCACATTCCACACGACGCGGAAAGCTACCTCATCATTCTGGAAAAGATGATGCCTGCTCACATCCACACGAGGCCCTGATCCGTTTTTTACCACATAATATGATCTATCCACCAAGCACAAATCACCACGGCTGCCAAGAGCAGGCGATCTTTCAGAAAAATATAACGGCATATCAAACATAGTGCCAGCTTGACCGGCGACGGTTGTTTAGTCCACGCAGGATTGTTAACGGCATCACGAGTACCAGCAAGTTGAGTTATACACGTTGGACTTGCAATCCATATCATTTCAGGGCTTACCTTTGCTTTTTGCACCATACCGAGTATGTCATCATAGGAAATCTGGTTAGCGGTTGCGCATGTGACCTCGATCCTACACGGCGCATTAATAATGCCGGTTACGCAATTAGAGCCACCACCACGGATGAAATCATAGTCCTCGACAGCACCACACGTGCGCTTGAGCTGATTACTAATATACACATCCCCGACCGGCCAATGATAGATCAATCTAGTTGATAAGATCAGAAATCCTTTGATAGGCTTAGGCTGCAATTGCACTTGCCGAAGATTCAATTTGGTCTCAGTAATAGAGTATGTTTCCCCGCCATGCACCACGTCAAAACCACCATGTACGCCATACGAGCCTCCCTGGTCTAATGCGGGAATCTTTAATTCAGCATCTTGTGGTGGATCACTCTGGGGAAGCACGAATGCACCAACACGGATCAAACCGGCCTGAGGCGCGGCCCTAAATACTTGCGTCCAGAATTGCCCCGGTATAGCAAATCCTCCGAGTTAACCAGTGCCTATCTGCATAGCAGTTCTTGACTCGGCGCGGTATAACGGCTGCAAACGCGGATCATTACGGTCATTCAAAACCGTATGAAAGAACTCACCCAAATTTTGAAAATAGTGTTTACTCATTATATATTTTTTATTTTAATTGTTCACATCTTGACTTCACTTTCTTTTAATCATAAATATATAATGTACATTTGTCCAGTATATTATCCCCTTAGAAATTGAGGACGAGGCGAAGGAGAGGCAGAGAGAAGCAGGTGGAGATCGTAAAAGTGAATATTCTAACTTGTCAAAATCGGTTGATCAAAAAATTGATCAAGCGATTAAGCTAGAACCACAGTCCACCGAGCAGGCGGCGCGGACGTTTCTTACGAATAGGCAATATATAAATTAGCCGGCGGCATGGTTGCGTAATTAATTAATCTTTATCCCGGATAGGGAACCACCGACTTTTTTAATCTTACTAAAAACATTGACTTTTTCTACTCTAATTACACGATCATGTAACTAACCCCGAAAAATACCCTCTCAAATTTCATGTATAAGCGCGATTTTATGAGCGGGAAATATGAGATTATACTTCCCGAATACTGCACACAAAACAATGGCGATTGCCAAACGTGCTCATTAGTCAACTATAAAAAAGATTGCCAAAATAATCTATATGAATTTCTATACGGGGGCCTTGCGGGGACTCTGCAAAGAGTTTCAAATGTTTCCTTAATTGACCAGTGCATTACAAAGGTTGGAAATCAGGTCGGAAAATCATTTTTCGGCAATAAAAAAAGGAATTAACTTTTTTGCTAATTCCTTGATTTTTCTATATGGGCAATACTGGATTTGAACCAGTGACCCCTGCCGTGTGAAGACACGACAGGGGCTATTTCCCGTTTCTAAATTTTACTCTATCTTTGTATATTCATGGTGTTAGGGCTAACCATGAAAGACTACTTTTCCATATTTTACCATATTTTTTAGTCTGTTTAGTATACAAAAAGTATACAGTGACAGTGGTATAAAAGGTCAATCTTTTATATTGAATGATTAGGCTTTTTGTAGTAGTATTTCATATTGAATATAGATCGACTAAATTTAAATAGCTCTTATAGTGACATAGTATTAATAAAATAAGGAATAAACATGACCAAACTAACTATTAAACTAAAAGAGAATGATTATCAACGTTTGAAGAAAGTAGCAGAATCAGCCGGTAAGTCTATACAAGTATTCATCTATGAAAAGATCATTCAATTAACTGATTCTAAGGTTGAAGCCTTTGATATAACTCAAGATCCAGTATTTACAATGGAAGGATATGACTCTGAAGCGCCGGAAGATTTATCGAGCGATCTTGATAAATATCTCTATGGCGGAAAATATCCAAAATGAAAAAAATTTTCGTTGACGCTAATGGGTGGATTGCTTTAAACAGTAAGAGAGATCAGTTGCATAATAATGCTGTTAGAATAAATAGAGAGTTACTGCAAAGTGGGTATCGATATGTTACGTCTAATTTTATTTTAGATGAAACATATACAGGGTTACTGACAAAAGTGGGGCACTTTGCAGCCGTTGATTTTGGCGAAAGGTTACGAAACTCAAACGCTGTACAGCTTATTCACATCACCGATGATATTGATGAAAAGGCGTGGGATCTTTTCAAGCACTATGATGATAAGAATTTTTCTTTTACAGATTGTACTTCGTTTATTGTAATGCGCCAATTGAAATTAACGGAAGCATTTACTAATGATCATCATTTTGAACAAATGGGATTTACAATTCTATTAAAATAAATAGCTACATCAAATTTCCTCAAATGGAAAGATTGTTCCACGATATACAGTGTAGAAAGTTTTTCCTTTTCCCTGGCCTTGGTCGAAGTATAAAATTAAAAAATTTTAAAAACCAAAGAAAATTCGCTGATTAAGAATGCTACCTAATGCTACCTAACTATATTTCCCAATCTTAACTTTTTTTCTTTCAAAGATAATCTTCGCTATGAAATTCTTAAAGGTGACAAATGTAAACCGTCAAATGAAAGGTGCCCAAAGCTATGATTACTTTTTTCGATGGCTCAAAGAGATAATTCTGTTTATTCATTCTACCCTTCGTTTATCTAATGCTTGCTGTCCTTTTGCAGTCAGTCGGTATTTTTGCTTACTGCTGTGAGGCTTATCTGGAATGGTCATTTCTATGAGGCCGGAATCGATTGCAGGCCGAAGGTAGAGTAACCGAAAATTCTTCTCGGCTTTGAGTCCTAGTGCAGCCTGTAATGATTTACGATCCATACTTCCCTTCAGCACTGCCAAAAGACGCATGACTTCGGGCTTTACTTCAGGTGCAACTTCGGGTGTTACTTCAGTCCCACTTCGGGCCATTTTGGTGCCCACTTGCGGGAGAAAAAAAGTCAATGTAACACCGCTTTCTTCATCAGAAGCCCACATTGGTGCAGGCAATCCACGATCTTTGCAGGCTTTGAGAATCATGACGCTCCCACGGCCAAGCTTTTCCATAAAGCCACGCAAATAAAGCACATGAGCAATATCCGGATTCCTCAGCACTGAGAGATGACCTGTTGTCAATGTTCCCGGTGTAATGCCTGCGGGTAGACAGCCGGGGTTCCAGATTTCCAGGCGCATGGGATAAATATATACCGCAATGCCACCGGCAAAGTCAGCATAATCCCTATGAGCGAAAGCATTTACGAGACCTTCCCTGATTGCTTCTGATGGGTAAAGTTGTTCGTCATGACGTCTGAGGTCGCTTTTGTTAAATTTTGAGACGGTTGGCGTATTACGATTGATGAAGTCAAAAACCCACTCCAGTAAAGACCCAAGAGGCCCCTCAAAAGATTTCATGTCCCTGAAGGTATCGTCGGCCTTATCCTGAGTAAAACAGGCGGCACGTACCCACACCTGTGGATGGCGAAGAGATGGATTCTTTCCAAAAAGGACGTTGCCAGCATTTGTCAACCGGCCATATTGCACTACTGAAAGATCTTCAAGGACTTCCACGGTATTATCTTCATTCCGAAACGTTATACGAGACCTTGATCGAATCCCTTTGGTGGTCTGATTGATCTCGTCATAATCAAGATCAGTCGCCAGGTCTGCGGAGGAAAACCGACGTTCCCAACGAATTGGTTCTACCTGGCGGCGAAGCACCATATCCTTAGAGCGTGTCTGAAAAATATTTTTTTTACCCCTATGAAAAAATGTGAACCAATGATGTATGGTTAAAAAGGCTAAAATTATTTTTAACCTTATACAGGAGGTTCATTATTATGGGGGGAGAGAATTATTGGACTAATTTAACGGATGAACAATGGGAACTGATAAAGATACTTTTGACTAAGCCCAAAAACACAAAGGGTCCGGGTCGTCCAAGAGAAATAAGTATTCGGGATATTGTGGATGCTATTTTTTATCTGACACGGACTGGGTGTCAATGGCGAATGCTTCCTCATGATTTTCCAAATTGGAAAACAGTATACCACTATTTTCGTCAATGGCGGAAAGAGCTCACATGGAAAGAAATTCATGATAAGTTATATACGCGCACGCGATTGGTTGCTGGGCGTGATACAGCACCAAGTGCAGGAATAATCGATAGTCAAAGTGTAAAAACCACAGAAGTAGGAGGATCTTGTGGTTATGATGCTGGAAAAAAAATAAATGGACGAAAGCGACATATTATAGTAGATACTATGGGGCTTCTTATTGCTGTAGTCATACATGCTGCTGCGATTCAAGACCGTGATGGAGCAAAGTTGGTTTTCATGAAAATATTTGGTCAATTCCCTCGGCTTACACATATTTGGGCCGATGGGGGTTATTCGGGGCAGCTGATCAAATGGGCTTATTTATTTGGCGGGTGGACACTTGAAATCGTGAAACGTAAAGGGAAAGGTTTTATGGAATGTATAACTCTAGGTGAATTCTTTTTATCTCTTTATTTTCAAGAAGTTATCTATATGGGCGATACTGGATTTGAACCAGTGACCCCTGCCGTGTGAAGACAGTGCTCTTCCCCTGAGCTAATCGCCCTTTGCATTATAATAAACATATTTAATATCCATGTCAAGAAAAATCTATGAGAGTGCAATTATTCTTATTTGAATTGCTAAAAGAAATTAGTCAAACTTGACAAAACAATTATATTTTTTAATAATCATATAAAGTCTTGATTAGTACTCAACTATTTAATTATGCATTCTAATACGTATATGCTTATAGAAAAATCTCTTATTGACATGGCAAAAGGAAGCCACGGGATTATCACCCGAATAGAAGGGGGGCATAGGCTATTCGAACGTCTTAAACCCCTTGGCGTGAGTATTGGCCAGAAAATATACAAGGTTGAATCTATGATAATGAAGGGCCCTATTATAGTAAAACTAGGCAATTCAAAGGTTGCCATCGGCCGTGGTATGGCCTCAAAGATTATTGTGTCAATGGAGGAGGATGAAGGGGGGAAATAAAGTGGCTATTGACATTAGCAGTATCGTGCAATTAGGCATTCTTCCTGTTCAGGATGATAAGCCTACAGGAAACTCTGCCCGTTATGAACCAGAATACGATCATTTAGATGCTGAAATCTTAAAACTTGAATCCAGCGATCGAGAGTCAATTGATTGGGCAAAAGTGTTAGAATTGTCCATATTCATTTTAAAAACCAAATCAAAGGACCTCTTAGTCGCCTCTTTCCTTTGTCATGCATTATTTGTTCAGCAGGGTTTTAACGGCCTTTGTGTCGGTTTGACTATTGTGCGTGATATGCTGAAGGAATATTGGGAAATTCTTTTCCCGGAAAAAGACCGGCTGAAAGTGAGGATCTCTGCTATTGAATGGCTTGTGAAACATCTTGGGGAACGCATACGTGAAAAGGGTGACAACCTTTCAGATACTAAAAATGTGATGGAGTGTTGCGGACTATGGGATGAAATAGATTCCCTCTTACATGAAAAATTGAAAGAGATGGCACCCGATACTTCTGAGATTATACACCTTCTTCAGAATATGATAAAAGAAAAGAAGGAGGATCATTGTGGCTTTGAATCAATTACCGAGGCTAAAAATGCTCTTTTGCAGGCCCAAGGAACATTGATCCGAATCGCTGGATTCATTAGAAATAGTAATCCTGAGAATCCATTGCCCTATCGTATAGTCAGAGCTATTACATGGATGATAATAGATCAACTACCCTCTGCGAAAGACCAAATTACGAAGGTAAAACAAATATCACACACTATAATAGAAAAAATTGAAGAAAATATTAAGGCAGACAACGGGCTTGAAGCCATTAATCTGGTAGAAGATAATTTTGCTAAATATCCTTTCTCATTTATCCTGGAAAGTCACAGATTAAGCGTTCAGGTCATGGACAAGCTTGGCCCTTCATATAAAAAAGCGAAATTAGCTGTTATAGAAGAGCTCGCAACTTTTATTCGAAGATTTCCCGATGTGTTAACATTACGCTTTTCTAACGGTGCACCTTTTGCCAGTGAGCGTACCAAACGTTGGATTGAAAATGAAGTAATGTGCGGTTCGGTATCGCTCATAGAAAAGGCTACTATTATCGATTCACAAATTGATAAAGAAATTAAAAGACTCATTACACTTGATAAATTTTCCGAAGCAGTGAGCCTTTTTCAAGCCAATCCAATAAAGGGCGCATCTCAAAGAGAGCTTTTCTTATGGAAACTTAAGCAAGCACGATATTGCATTGATGCAAGTTATTTCAATTTTGCCATTCCCCAATTGGAATATTTAGAAGAACAAATAAAACGATTTTCTCTTGAAGATTGGGACCCTGCGCTGAGTGTAGAGGTTATTTATCTTCTTCTTCATTGTTACTATAGAACAATAAAGGATACAACAAAAATAGTAGATGAAAACATCAAAAAAAAATGTATCCAACTCTATGCTCGTCTTTGCCAGTTAGATTTAGAAAGAGCGCTTCAGATGGAGAAAATCACCTCATTCAAGCCTGGTGGATAAGATATTGATATTCAAACGTGGCTTCGATTTTCGACTAGCAGACTTATATATTCAATTCAGGAAATACAAATCTTTCGTATGTATCATGAAAGCGTCTAAAATATCGTGCATATTTCTTCTTATTTTTACAATGATATCATTAGGGAATAATGCTCTTGCCACTTCTGCGGGCACAGAGCTAATTGTCGATGTAAGCCTTATTCCACCATGTGTAATGAAATCAGGTGCTACCTATTCTGGCTTTGATATCGATCTCTGGGAAGCTATTGCAGATGATCTTGATGTTCAGTTCACCTATCGCTCTGTTGAATTTAAAGATATTTTTAAAGATCTGAAACAGAATCGCGCAGACGTGGGAATTGCAGCAATTACCATTAATGAAGAGAGGGAAAAATATATTGATTTCTCTCACCATTATCTTGACTCGGGCTTGAGAATCTTGGCACCTTTTAAAAAGCATATTACTATTTTGGCCACTATAAGGTCAATCTTTACCCCAGGGACCCTTAAGTGTCTTGCATCCCTGCTTATTTTTATCCTCGTCTGCGGTCATGTACTCTGGCTCGTTGAACGGGGAAAAGATTCGATAAATGATAAGTATATACCTGGGATAGGTGAGGCCTTCTGGTGTGTGCTCGCAACAATGACGACAGTAGGTTATGGAGATATAACTCCCGGCAAATGGCGTGGGAGATTCGTAGCATTTTTAGTAATGATAATAGGAATTAGTTTCTTTGGTATTATAATAGCACAGCTTACCGCTGGATTGACAATGCAAAAAATAAGCTCCGATATCTCGAACTATAATGATCTTAAGGGAAAAGTTGTCGCCACCAAAGAAGGAACAACAAGTGAGACAGTACTTAAAGATATTGGTGCCGAGGTTCGTGCCTTCCCAAATATAGAAATGGCTTACCACATGCTTCTTCAAGGGGAGGCATCCGCGGTGGTATTTGATTCACCGAGCATTCTCTATTTTGCAAAGAATGAGGGAGCAGGAAAGCTTTCCGTTGTGGGAGAGCCTTTTGACCTCCAATATTATGGCTTTGCATTCCCTCAAGGAAGCTCATTGCGGGAAAAAGTCAACAGAAGTCTCCTTAAACTCCGCAGTAATGGAGAATATACGAGAATCCTTAAAAAATGGTTTCACTAACAGGGCAAGCCTTGTTTTGGGCGCATGCCATCCGGCGGGTTGTACAAAATTAGAATTGCTGATAATATAATGATAGTATAGAGAAGAGAGCATAAAAGGAGTAAAGTCTATGAGTATTGATAAAGAAAAAGAGAAGGAATTTATCGAATCCCTTAGAAAAGAGTCAGAAGATAATAGAATAACCTGCAGTGCGGCAATGCGGATTGCTGATGAATATCAGTTCCCGCGGGATAAGATGGCCAAATTCCTCACTGATATTAAAATAAAGCTTAAAAAGTGTCAATTGGGGTGTTTTTGATCTAATGAGTATTTTATTCGGCCCCGTTCCCTCACGAAGATTGGGCAGATCTTTGGGGGTTGATTGTGTGCCATATAAAACCTGCTCTTTTGATTGTATATACTGTGAATTAGGGCCAACCAAACAGAAAAAGACAGAGCGGTGCGTCTACCTGAAACCTGATGCGTTATATGCACAACTGCACACACGTCTTGAAGAACTAAAGGGAGATATCGATTTTATAACATTGGGGGGATCAGGGGAGCCAACCTTAAACCTCAATCTACAGGATTTAATAAAAGGTATTAAAAGCATTACAAATATTCCTGTGGCAATCCTTACCAACAGCTCTCTGCTCTCAGACAGAAAAATCCGCGATGAATTAAGCGCGTTGGACCTTATTGTCCCTTCCATGGATGCGGTAAGCCAGGAGATATTCTCTGCAATTAATCGACCTGTCGAAGGGTTGCGTGCAGAGAATATCATAGAGGGCCTTAGGTGTTTGCGAAAGGAATTTAACGGTCAGATATGGCTTGAAATCTTATTTTGCAAAGGAATAAATGATACTCCCTCAGAAATAAAATTATTAAAAAAGGCCGCAGAAAAGATAAATCCTGATAGGATACAACTAAATACTGTCTTCAGACCACCCGCAATAGCGGGCACTCTCCCTATTTCTCAAAAAAAAATGAGAGAAATAAAAAAAATATTCGGAGAGAAAGCCCAGATCGTTGGTGCGCCATCTGTGGGAAAATTGAGCATTCCGCATTCTCGATCATTCAGCGTGCGTGTGTATGAGCTCCTTAAAAGAAGGCCCTGTACTATAGAAGATATTATCAACGTCCTTTCAGTCCCAGGCATAGAGATCATAAAGGTGCTTGATGGTATGCTTTCTGAGGGGAAATTAGCAATACGCCATCATGAAGGAGAAAAATATTATTATGCCGCGCAAAAAGACTAAATTTCGCGTGAAGTGCACTGCATCCGGATTAACTGATATTGGAAAATATCGTTCTAATAACGAAGATGCATACTGTATCTTGAACAATAAAAGATCAGTGACCCACCTCTATGCTGTCGCAGATGGTATGGGAGGTCATGCTGCAGGGGAAGTTGCAAGTAGTATAACCATCAAGGATATTGAAGGTTTCTTTACCTCAATTGGCAATGTTTCTGTATCTGTCGATAGTGTAGAGAATGTAATAAACCAGATTAATAAGCATATCTATGACACCGCATCCACTAATCCTGAATTTTTAGGCATGGGGAATACGCTCTCCCTCTTAGTCATTAAAAATCATAAATTCGTTATCGGGCATGTTGGTGACAGCCGCATATACCGTGTGCGGGGAAAATCTCTTGAGCAACTCACAATTGATCAAACTGAGGTTCAGGCTATGATCGATGCGGGGCAAATCTCCAAAGAGGCTGCGCGCCATCATCCCTTTCGTAATCTAATCAGGCAAGCAATGGGTGTGCAACCGATCCTCGATGAAATATTTCTCCTTGAAGGTGAAGTGTTGAAAAAGGATCAGTATCTTCTTTGCTCTGACGGATTAACGGACATGCTGGAAGATGGAGAAATAAAAAAAATTTTACAAAAGTCTGAAAGCACCGATGATGCAGTGACTACTTTGGTAAACAAGGCCCTTGAAGCAGGGGGACGCGATAATGTAACTGCCATTGTAGTGAGGATTGATTAAACATGCCTAATAATCGCTATGTGATGATCCCTGTCGTGCTATTTTTAGGAACCCTGCTCTCGTTTGCTCACGGTGCAGAATATACAGTTGAGAGAAAAAAAATTACTATAAGGGAATGTGAGATAAATAATATAAGTACCACTATTACCATTGAATTAGATGAGGATAGTGGCACCTATCCCTATTTTGATCTAAACGATCCCCTCCTCGATTCCAACACAGATACTATCATTGTTCAAGATCCCAATAATCTATGCTGTGCAGACAAGAAGCTCACAAAAGATCTTCTTTTCGGGATCGGTATCTTTCAACTGCCTGCGATAATATTGGAGGAAGGCCATGAGCCTTCAAGGTATGTTCCTCTTTCTTTTTCTTTTAATCCTCCGCTTGAAATTAACCTCGCACTTGTTCAATATTATACCTGCCAGTATGATGATGAGAATGAAGAACGAAATTGGATGAATATCAACAGCAGTGATGAGTACCTGATGGGAGATCGAGGCACAATAATGATAGATATATATGATTTTATTGAATATGAAGATGGAACAATTAACGCCGGAAAAGGAGATGCAAACAAAAACGACGCAATAATCACTCATATGGGAAGTTTTATTTACCTTTCAGACACCTCAAAAGGACGCTGTTATATCAGTAGTGTAGCAAAGGAGCGTCATTAGCAGGATCACATGCTCACCAAGCCGGCTGTATATGATATAATAGTAGTTGGGGCAGGACATGCCGGGATCGAGGCTGCAGTGGCCTCTGCCCGCCTTGGATGTGAAACATTACTTCTAACCATTAATCTTGATACTATAGGCGCTATGCCCTGCAGCCCTTCAATCGGAGGGTTGGGAAAAGGCCATATAGTGAAAGAACTTGACATATTCGGTTGCATGATGCCGAGAATAGCAGATAAAACGGCCCTGCAATTCCGCGTGCTCAATACTAGTAAAGGGGCAGCTGTACAAGGCACCAGGACTCAGAATGATAAATGGCGCTATCATCTTCACATGAAGCATGCGTTAGAGAGAGAAACGCATTTAACGCTCGCCCAAACACTGGTGGAAGATCTTATAGTTGAAGATTCTCACGTGAGGGGAGTAAAAGACTTTATCGGTTATGAATATCATGCAAAGGCGGTTATTCTCACCAACGGAACATTTCTGAACGGCTTAATTCATATTGGGGACAAGTCATTCAGCGGTGGCAGGGCAGGAGAGATCTCCTCAGAGAAGCTTGCCGAAAGCTTAAAAGAATTAGGTTTTACGATGGGACGCTTAAAGACAGGGACACCTCCGAGGCTTAAGCGATCAACTATAGATTTTTCAGCTCTTAAAGCGCAATATGGGGATGAGAAGCCACGTTTTTTCTCCCTCGATACGACACAGATTTTCTGCACCCAGCTTCCATGTCATATGACTGCCACGAACGAAAGGACCCATGCTATTGTCCGGGAAAACCTGCATCTATCCCCTCTTTACAGCGGTAATATCAAAGGGATACCGGCTCGATATTGCCCTTCCATAGAGGATAAGATAGCCAAATTCCCTCATCATGATAAACACCAAATCATCCTTGAGCCGGAGGGACTCGGCACTGAGGAGGTATATGCAAGTGGCTTGGGCAACAGCATGCCATTGGAACTACAGCATGAAATTGTCCATTCCGTGCAAGGGCTCGAAAAGGCTGAAATCATGCGCCCCTCATATGCCATTGAATATAATTTTATTTTTCCCACCCAGCTGAGAGCCACCCTTGAAACAAAAAAAATTCATGGTCTCTATCTGGCAGGACAGATAAATGGCACATCAGGCTATGAAGAAGCAGCCGGACAGGGAGCGTTGGCAGGAATAAACGCCGCATGTAAGATTCAAGGAAGGCCCCCGTTTATCCTTGACAGATCTGAAGGTTATTGTGGGGTAATGATCGATGATTTGGTAACCAGAGGAACATTAGAACCATATCGTATGTTTACGTCCCGCGCAGAATATAGGCTCCTTTTGCGTGAGGACAACGCATGCTATCGTCTCAAGAAACGTGCTTTTGAACTCGGCCTGCTGGAAAAAGATACTTTTGAAAGACTCACTCATGAAGAGGAGATAATCGAGGCAGAAATAGAGAAATTGGGAAAACTCTATTTAAAACCGGATCCCAAAACAGATGAATATTTGATGCATCTTCATGCTGATCCCCCGCAGGAACCTGTGTCGCTGGCACAGTTATTAAAAAGGCCGGGGATTGACTATTCACACATAGAAGAGCTTTGTAAAATGTATCATGGCATGGGCAATGTGCTCAATAAAGAACTCCTTCCGGGAATGAAGCGGCAAATTGCCATAAGAATTAAATATGAGGGATACATAAAAAAACAACTGCAAGAAATCAAACGTTTTAAAGCCTTGGAGAATATTAAGCTCCCCCCTGATTTAGAGTATAATACTATCCCGGGTCTGTCATATGAAGTAAGAGAGAAACTCCAGAAGATTGCTCCCGCCTCCCTTGGGCAGGCATCTCGGATAGAGGGGATTACCTCTGCTGCGCTCTCTGTACTGATGGTGTATCTTAAAAAATAATATTTTCCCCTCCTCCTAATCCTTTCCTGCGATGACCCTATTGAGCACAGAGCTTAGTTCGGCTATCTCATATGGTTTGACGACCACACCACTAAAGCCATAATGTTTATAGTTTGACATGACCGGATTATGGGAATAACCGCTTGATACTATTGCTTTTACTTCCGGGTCTATCTCGCGCAGCTTCTTAATAACTTCTTTGCCTCCCATACCACCGGGTATGGTCAAATCTAATATTGTGGCGTCAAAAGCTTGGTTTGCCTCCTTCGCCTTTTTGTAAAGGTCGATTGCTTTAGCACCATCCTCGGCGAGTTCAACTTCATAGCCGAGATAATTGAGCATCTCTTCCATTATCTCTCGAAGATTTTCATAATCTTCCATAAATAATATTTTCCCTTTACCCTTACGCACTATATCTTTTGTGTCACGTTCAGGCTTAGAGATATCTTCTACCAATGCAGGGATATATATATTAAAAGTTGTCCCGATATCAACGGCTGAATCCACCGTAATGTGCCCCCCATGATTTTTTATTATGGAATAAGTGATTGCGAGGCCCAACCCACTCCCAGAGGGTTTGGTAGTAAAGTAAGGATCAAATATTTTCTGAAAATGCTCGCGTGATATGCCATGCCCCTGATCCTTAATTGTTATTTTTATATAATTCTCATCGTGTAATGATAAATCTTCCGATTTTCCATGCACATTTTCCGCGCGCACTTCAATAACTCCCCCTTCAGGCATTGCCTGGGAAGCATTGATGATAAGATTATTGATCACTTGATTGATTTGACCCTCATCAATTTCAGCACACCACAAGTCATCGGGTATGAACATTTTGGATTTTAACATAGAACCGCTTAAGGCAAACCTTACACTCTCTTTTAATAATTGTGCAACAGATGTGGCTTTCTTGATAGGTGCTCCGCCCGTTGAGAATGTGAGCAATTGTTGAGTCAATTTCTTGGCCTGTTTTGAAGCGTTCTTTGTTTCTCTTAATACCTCAAAAATATTATCCCCCGATTGTGCGTAAGCTTCTCCGAGGGAAAGTTTCCCGATAATAGCGGTCAATAAGTTATTGAAATCATGGGCAATACCACCTGCCAGCAGGCCTAAAGATTCCAGTTTCTGTGTTTTTTGTAATTCTTGCTCTATCTTCTTGCGCTCGGTAATATCACGCACTGTGCCCATAATGGCAGACTTTCCATTATATTGAATAAGGCTAATCGATATCTCCACGTCTCTTATGGTCCCGTCTTTGCCCGTCAGTTTTGCTTCATAAAATGTGGAACTCTCTTCCCCCTTCAGATACGCTTCATATCGTTGTCCCATTTGTTCTTTATATTCCTCCTCGAAAATTGCTTCAAAAGGTTTCTCCAGCAATTCTTCCATTGTATAACCGGTAATCTCCATTGCAGCTCTATTAGCAAATTTATATATTCCGTTTTGGACAATAAATACAGCATCCTTGGCTTGTTCTACCAATGTTGAATACTTAGCCTCTGATTCCTGTAAAGCCTGCTCCATCAGCTTACGCTCGCTTATATCTGTGAACACTGTGGCAAACTGACCGATACACGGAGAGAATACGAAAATAATCAAATACTTATCTATCAAGGGGAAATATGTCTCAAATGATGTCGGCTCCCTTGTGCGTGCAACTTCCGCATATATATCAAGATACCGAGGAGCTTCGCTCCCAAATACTACTGATGCTCTTTTCTCGATAATTTTCGAGCGTTTCATGCCAACTATAGTGGCGTATGATTGATTTACGTCCAAAATCAAATAGTCTACCGCATGTCCTGATTTGTCATAGATTATTTCATGAAGAGCAACCCCTTCATTCATTGATGAATAGAGGGAATGATATTTTTCTTCACTTTTCTTTAATTTTCTTTTTACCTTCTTGTGCTCCCGGATTTGTTGCTGCAGCTGTTTGTTTGTCGCTGTTAATTGATTTGTACGTTTTTTCACAAGTTCTTCAAGATGACATCTGTATCGTTCCAATTCTTCCTCAGTGCGTTTCCTCTTGGTAATATCACGTACAATTGCCCACATCCCTTTGGGATTGTCATTATCATCCTTGATGAGATAGGTTGTTAATTCGACGGGGATGAGGGTGCCATCCTTTTTCTGATATTCTTTCTCATAGAGTGTAGAATATCCCTTGGGTATTACCTGTTCCCTGTAAATTTTTTTTTCAAGAGGCCACCATTTCTTCGGGGTTATGGCCTGGTTGGTTATTTGACATATCTCTCGAGCAGAATAGCCACACATTTTTTGAAACGCCATATTGGATTCTTGGATTATACCATTCATATCAAAGGCAACACACCCGTCCCGCAAATTCTCGTATAATGTGCGATATTTTTGTTCAGAGATACACAGTTTCTCCTCTACTTTCTTGCGCTTAGTTATATCCTCAGAGACTTTGATAAAATGGGTAATGGTATTTTCCGAATTCTTGATCGAGGATATAGTTGCCGATTCCCAATAGTATCCGCTATCTTTCTTTTTATTATAAAATTCCCCCCGCCATACCCCCCCCTGCGTAATAATGTTCCACAATTCTCTATATTCCTCGGGTGTATGCACACCAGATTTTAAAATATTAATATTTTTGCCGATAATCTCGGAAAAGACATAACCGGTAAGCTCGGTAAATTTTGGATTTACATATTCAATAATACCATTGATATCTGATATAACAACGACACTCGGGCTTTGTTCTACCGCACTTGATAATTTGCGCAGGCTCTCTTCCATCTGTTGACGTCTTATGGCATTTTTTATTGTCAGCGGCATTACTGTAAGATAATGGCCCCATGAGTCTTTTATCAAATAGTCGCTAATACCAGTTTTCATCGCGCGCACCGCAAGTTCTTCATTCCCTACGCCAGTAATAATGATAATAGGAATATTGTGGGCTGATCTTAGAATATCAAACGCAGTGCCATCTCCGAGACAGTAATCAGATACAATAATATCGAATGCATTTTCACTGATAAGGTGCTTAGCCTCTGAGATCGACTCGGCTATCGAAAAGTCATACGCAAGATGCTCGCGCTTAATAAAACGCTCAAACGCCATTTGATCTATTTTGTCATCTTCAACCAATAGAATTTGACAATTTTTCTCTTCCATGTCTATTTTCTTTTGCCCTTTGTCCTTTACTCATACTTACTCTTACTTTTTTCATCGTCATTTTTGCCCTAAATTTCGATTAATTTTTTACTGATTCCCTCTTAAACCAAACGTGCACTGACCTCATTGCAGAGATTCTGCCATACGGGAAGTCGCTCCTGTAATCCAATGCTTTTAAGGTAATAATCGGCAATTTCAACAGTCAGGCTGTCACATTCATGTGGCTCCATCTCATGTGCAAAAAGATTAGCTGCTTCCACGGCTGCAAGCGATGAAAAACCTTCGTGGAGGCAATCATCCGGATGATGATGAAAGGCTAATATCTCAATAATAGAATCGGGCAGGCCCCATAAACCTAATAGATACGCACCAACCTCGGCATGACTTGTCCCGAGCATATCGTATTCTATTTGCCATAAGGGAGCGTTGTGTTTGGAAGCAAGTTCCACTACTTCGGCATATTTTGCTTTAAGCTTATCAGCCAGCAGAAGCTTTCCGCAATCATGCAAGAAGCCTGCGAGTCGCGCTTCATCAATTATATCAGTATTCTTCCCCTCTGTTTTGGCTATAAGGGATGCGAACGTCCCTGTTTTCATACTATGGGCTATCACAGTGTCAATATTAAATCCTTTTAATTGCACTTCTTTAAATCGTGAGAACATATGTGTGATCAGCATAAGCGATTTTATAGTATCAAGTCCGAGCAAGACAACCGCATGTTGCGTTGAAGTGATTCTAGAACGAAGTCCGAAATATGCAGAATTTATCATTTGAAGTATTTTGGTAGTCATCCCCACATCTTTTGATATTATTTCTCCCACGCGGGCCAGAGAAACTTCAGGGGAGTTAAGTTCATTCTGTATTTCCATATACACGCCAGGAAGAGTCGGAAGGCTATCAATACTTGAAACCAACTGTTTCAGCGACTGCTCTTCCATCAATTCACGCAATGTGAAAACGCGTGTCATTACTGCTTTTAGGCTTTTGGCATCAAAGGGTTTGGTGAGAAACTGGTGGGCAACTTCAATTGATTTAAGCAAGGCTTCTTGGTCAGACTGGCCAGAAAGGATGATACGCACAATTTGAGGATAAAGTTTTTTTACTTCTCTAAGGAACTGGGCACCATCCATAACAGGCATGCGAATATCACTTACTACAACATCGAATGAAGATTTCTCTAAGAGGCTGAGGGCCTCTTTCCCACTGTTTGCAAATTCCGTGTCCCATTCATTACGCATGGACCGTAGCATTCGGCGTAATCCTTGCAGAATATTTTCTTCATCATCAACAAAAAGAATACGCTTCATCTTTTTCTAGCTCTTGGTCAAAGGATTCAGGATTCTCGGAGAAATGCTCAAGGATACTCTGGAATTCTTCAATAATCCTTTCAAAAGCTGCATATACCTTTGGATCAAAATGCCTCCCTGACTCTTCACGCATAATAGCGATTGTTTTATCTTGACTAAGGGCTTTTTTATATGGCCTTTTTGAACGGAGGGCATCATATACATCTGCCAAGGCTAAAATACGGGCCTCAATAGGAATCTTCTCTCCTGATATGCCATTCGGATACCCATTGCCATCCCATCTTTCATGGTGGTTCAATGCAATGATCGAAGCCATTTTTAAAATAGGATTCTCAACGCGCTCCTTCTTTAAAAAGGCAGTTCCCTCTTGCCATCCGAGGATAGCATGGACGGCCTTGGGATCGTGCAACAGAATCTCAGATCCTATAACGCAATGGCTTCGCATGACTGCGAGTTCTTCCTTGGTAAGCCTTGCTGGTTTCAGAAGAATACGATCGGGTATCCCTATTTTGCCCACATCATGCAAGGGTGCAGCAAGAAATACCATGTCTGTAAATTCAGGACTCATCCTTAGTTCCTGGGCCAGTGAACGGGAGTAACACGCCACCCGAATTACATGGTTCCCCGTTTCTTCATCCCGGTATTCCGAAGCCTTGCCGAGACGCATAATAATCTCTAGTTGCGAAGCATCCAACTCTTTCGTTCGTTCAATGACTTTGCGATCAAGCTCTTCATTTTTTTTCTTGAGCATGTCTTGAAAGCCTTTAAGCCTCAAAATACTCCGAATGCGGGCAACAAGATCCTCACGGTTAATTGGCTTGCTTAAAAGATCTGTCGCGCCAAGATCAAGAGCGCGCCGTTTAAGATTCGTATCAGCTTGACCGGTAAGGACAACAATAGGGATCTCTCTGGTTTTTTCAGATTCACGCAGTGCCTTCAGAAGCACTAAACCATCCTTCAAGGGCATATTGACATCAGTGATAATGCCATCGAAATCTATTTCCTCGATCTTTGCCAATGCTTCATCAACGCCATATGCAAAAATCATGTCCCACTCATTACTCTCACCGTGAAGCACCCGGCGTAATCCATCGAGAAAACTTGGTTCATCATCCACAAATAAAATTTTACTTTTCATTTGCGTCTTTCCACTATTTTCACCATATGCTCATCCTTTTCTTTTGGCTTCTCTCTGCAGCTTTTGTGGATCATAGGCTCTTTCTGTACCTTTTTCTTCTTCTTTCTTCACTTCTGTGTCCATATCATCATTAAGGGGCAAATTTATTATAAATGTTGTTTTATTATCGGAGCTGGTATCTAAAGTTATCGTCCCACCATGTTTTTCCATAATCACTGATCGCGCTATTGCCAGACCCTGCCCTGATCCTTTCCCAACTTCTTTGGTGGTGAAAAAAGGATCAAATATTAACGATTGAATTTGTGTGGGCACACCCTTGCCTGTATCGCTCACTTTGATGACGACAGAATCATTATCACGATAGGTACTAATAGAGATTGTGCCTTTTCCCTGTGATCCGTCACCGACGACCTCCTCTATAGCATGAGCTGCATTGACAATTAAGTTCAAAATGACTTGGTTAAAATCTCCCGGAAAACAAGGAATTTCCGGTATACTTAAATCCAAATCAGTTTTCATCTCTGCAACATATTTCCATTCATTTCTCGCTACAGTGATTGTGCTTTCAATAGCACGATTAATATCAATAACGGTTTTCTCACTGGGACTTACATACGCAAACTCCTTCATAGCCTGAACAATCCTGCTAACCCTTGATAATCCTTCTAATGCCTGTTCAATTGCCTGGGGTATCTCTTTGGACAAAAACTCAACATCAGTTTTTTTCCATGATTCTTCAATCTCCTCGATCAGTTGAGGAGATACATCGCCCGACCTGCAATGTGAAAGCAATTCGTGAAATTTCTCAATAAGATCGAGGATATCCTTAAATACATCTTGTAAAAATGCGGTATTATCACCCACATACTGAGTAGGCGTGTTGATTTCATGAGCTATCCCAGCCGCCAATTGGCCAATAGATGCAAGTTTTTCTGAATGAAGCAGTTCCGCTTGGGCGGTCTTTAAACTCATTATTGTTTTCTCTAACTCATTTGTTTTTTCCTCATTGATATGTTGCAGGTTTTTCTCAATTATTTTCTTTTCAGCTTTAAATTTGGCCCTATCAGCCTCTAATTGTTGATAAGCAAGTTTTAATTCCTGTTGTGTCTTATACAGTTTATTTATGAATACCTTGAGCGCAAAACAAGCAATAAACAGAATTAATGCGCTTACGATTCCTTGAATAAGTAATATCTGCCTATTGTCAGCAGATGCTTGTCTCTTGTTTAATCCAAGCAACAAATAGGTATCTTTAGTGTTAAGTCCGGGTATTGGCATTTTTAAAGCAAAGATAACTTTATCGGATAATCGAATACGCCCAAATTTAAAAATTTTATTCGTCTCTTTCACAAAAGGTTTCAAAAATGACGCATCAGTACTCTCGGATTGAATACTGCCGCACGTGACTAAAAGCGTATTGTGAAACGCCTTATTCAATGTGAAAACCTTTGTGATAATCAACTCTGCTCTTCCACCATTCCCTCTTTGAACCGATGCCATAGCAACGAGCAATAAATAACTATCATGCTCAGGATCACAATAAAAAAACACTCTAGCCTGCCCTTTTTCTATGGATTGATCATAGCTGAGAGAGGCCGGACATCGTCCGGCATAATCAATGATTGTTCCATCAGGCCAAATGAGAGAAATGCTTTCAAAATCTCTGTACCGCATAAGAAGTGGATTCAATTTAAAAGATTTAATAATTGTATTATCCAAGGCAAGAAGGAGCGCATACTCTTTCATTGCGTCTATCTCCTGAACAAGCAGATTACTGTTTATGCTTTGAAGTTGCTGAAGTCTCATCTCGGTTGAGACAATAATTCGCCGTGAAATAAATTGCTGAGAAAGGAGAAAACCGAATATGACAAGAAAGATGAACAGAAAAAGAATAACTTTTGTATTTCTAAAGAAAAACTTTTTGATTGTATATTTTAATCTCATTCTTTATCTGACTTCTTCCTTAGTCCAATAATATTAGTCAAATCAATGCAGAAATTTTGCACGCTTTATGGAACTGCTCTAGTCACTATATCGGATCAATGAGTATTTCTTTTTGAAAAAATTTTTTCTGTATATTTTTTAAAAAAGATGCGGTAATCACCATTATTGCGAGGAAAATATGCCGACAAGTAATTACTATTTTAGAAAAACAAAGTCTTTCGATAATGACTATGAATAAAGATAAAATTTATCATATACTGCTCACTCATGACGGCAGTTCTCAGCAATTGGATAGGATATGTGAAACCCTTAAAGAAAAGAATATAAAGCTTACGCGAGTACCATCTATAGAGGATAGCTGCTCAATAATAAAGAATGGGCCTCGGATAGATTTACTCATTATCTGCTTTGAATCGAAGAGCACTGATCGATGGCGATTCATACGCATACTCAGATCACCGGAACTTTGTCCTGCTCATACGTTTCCCCTTGTGATAGTGTCGGATTCACTGCACAATATACCGAGAGCTCTCCCTGAACTGCGAGCAGATGCCCATTTCGATAAACACTTTGAGGAATCCACGCTTAAATCGACAGTAAAAAGACTCCTCGTAGGCAAAGATCTTCTCACAGGACCAACAATTTTGGTTATTGAGAATGACACAGAGGAACGGGGAAACATAGCCCGAACATTAAAAAAAAGTGGCTTCAGGGTATTTGAAGCACACACAGGTGAAGATGCTTTGAATATTTTTCATAAACATAAGCCAGCTTTCATACTCTGCAGTGATCGCATCTCCGATACCTCAGTAGTCTCCCTTATTCAAATCTTTAAAACCTCTCCTCATTCTTCAAAAATTATCATACTCTCCAAAAATCCTTCGGCACAGGTGCTTTTAGATGGCGCAGATGCGTATATTAAGGCACCCTATTCAATTGAATCTCTCCTCAATTTAGTAGATACAGTGACGATGGAACATACACTCGCTACAATGAGCAACGAAGTTATAAAATTAAAAGAGGAATTCGATCAACAAAACAGATATATTAAAGAGTTGAGGGTGAAGCTGAAAAAGACGCAAGATCAGTTTACCACTGCCCAGAAATTAGAAACAGTTTCTGCTGTCACTGAAGGGGCAGTGCATAATTTCTGCAACCTCTTGACAAGTATTAATGGACTTGTGTCTATTATGCAAATAAAACGCTCGCCGGATGATCAGGATTACGCTTATCTGGAATTAATCCATGACGCAAGCATGAGAGCTGATGAGCTTCTTCGGCAGTTGCTCTCCATGTCATACAATCAGAATATCGAGAAAAGACCTCTCTGTCTGAATATCTACATTAAAAATATTGTAAATATTATGGAGAAATGTATTGATCAACCGATTGAATTCTGTTTGGATCTTCAAAAGGATCTTGCATCAATACTTGCAGATCCCGGACAGATTGAGCAAGTCATTATGAATCTCTGCATAAATTCCTGTCATGCGATTGCCCATGAGGGACGAATTTTTATCAAGACTGCCCAAAAAGGGAAAAATGTGTGTATGACTATTAGTGATAACGGCCATGGAATGGACGATGCTACGATGACTCATATCTTTGAACCATACTTCACTACGAAAGAGAAGGGAAAAGGCACTGGCCTCGGATTATCCTCTGTGGCAAATATTATAGAGGATCACCAGGGACACATTGAGGTCTCAAGCACATTGGGAAAAGGAACACGTTTTAAAATTTATTTCCCCATTTGCAGATGCGCGGCAGAGGAGGATAAAAATACCACCCTCCCTCTCAAAAAAGGCTCCGGGACCATTCTTGTTATTGATGATGAAGAACTGCTTCGTGATACATTAAAGGATCTCTTGACCCATATAGGCTATCACGTATTAGTTGCGGAGGATGGCTCACGGGGTCTTACTGTTTTCATGGAACATGCGGATGATATTGACCTTGTGATCATTGATATGAATATGCCAGTAATGAATGGATTTGATGCGTGCTGTGAAATAAAAAAGATCAATCCTCTCATCAAAATTCTCCTTACAACAGGTCATAATTTGGCCAAAAACAAGCACATGCTTCTAAATGAAGGGATACATGGGTTTCTCCAAAAGCCGTTCACCGTTGGTGATTTGTCCAAGGAGATAGAGCGAATAATCTCTCCCTAAGAAGCAATTCTGATTTTGGGCGAATAACATTGCAAAATATTTTTCTCAGGTATAAAATCATTATTTAGGGAATTAATAAGGGGGATAAGTGACGATATCCGAGTGGGTAAATAAATATAGCGCTCTGCAATGTAAAGCATTTTGGATGCTCCTCTTTTACATTATCATATTATTCGCCTATTTTTCAATTTTACCTCAAATATGTAAGGGCCAATTATCCGAAGAAGATAGTATATACAAAGTTGCACTTGGATCGTATAGAGATGGTTTTTTAGATATGGCGATAGAACAATTTCAAGCATTTATTAGACTTTACCCAGAAAGTACCAAGACCCCTTATGCCTTGTTCCGTTTGGGAGATTGCTTTATCCAAAAAAAGAATTACGAGGAAGCAGAGGGTTATTACAGTAAAAATGTACAGTTACCTCCGCACCATGTCCTTTACAAACCCTCTCTTTATAGGCTCGCGGAATGTTTTTTGTTTCAGAAGAAGTTTTCATCTGCGATCCTCTATTTTGAGAAGTTTATGGCCAGCTATCCTCACGATGAATTATCCGGCGATGCTCTTTTTCACCTGGCAGAATCATTGTACCAGGTAAAAGAGTATCAAAAGGCATTAGACAATTATGAAACATTGCTCCAACACTATAAGAATCATCATAAGAGTGCTGATTCCATATATGGTGCAGGATGGTGTTTGATAAAGCTTAAAAATTATCCAAAAGCAATTGTATACTTTGAGGACTTGATAAAACGATACCCTGACTCTTCGCTCACAACTAACGCATATAAAAAGATAGCCGATATATATTATCAACTGGAGAATTATCAAGATGCAGAGAAATATTACACCCGTTACCTCGCTACTCACCCTAAAGATCTGAATGCTATGGGGCATGCGATTCTCAATCAAGGAATTACCCTCTCCTTTCTCAATCGCCATAAAGATGCGATTACCCTCTATGATACATTCCTTAAGAATTATAAAGAACATGCACTCAGCGCTGACATATTTTTTCAGCGCGCTCTCTACCTTTATAAAACTGAGCAACTGTATAAGGCGCAAGAGGCATTCTCTGAAATTAAGACCACCTATAAAAAAAATAAACTTCTTGAGGAGAAAAAAATTGCCGCTTCCCTCTATTATCTTGGTCTTATCGAAGAAAAGATCGGTGAGCCTGAGCGGGCACTCGCTGAGTATACGCTCTTAATCAAAGAGTATCCGCTTCTTCAAGAAAGATTTATCTATGATGCCCTTCTCAGATTGGGGTCCTTCTCATATAATGACAATAATTTCAGCACAGCTGCCGAATTTTATCAAAAGGCATCAAAGAGTGAAGATAGCTCTATTGCTGCTGAAGCAACTTATTATCTTGCAGATTGTTTCCTTGCTCAGCAGCAAAAGGAGACAGGAATTGCGTTGTTGGAAAAATTTCATGATTTGTTTCCGAATGAACATGCATGGGGTCAAATGGCCTCATTTCGTCTCGGTAATATTTATGAAGAAAATAAGCAGTGGGCTTTGGCTCTTAAGGAATATAAAAAGGCCTCCCAGGAAACAGCATATAAAGGACTTTCAGAATTATCGGATAAAGCCCTGCTAAGAATAGAGAGTAAGATAACCCATGAATAAAAAAATTTTTTTAACGCTATGCCTACTATTTGTGTGTACCTTATATATTTCTTTATATTTCCTGCCAGGAAGCAGCGCAGCAAAAGAGGAAATTCTTCACCTCCCCGCTGTCATCGTGACCGGTCGCTACAAATTAAAATTAAAAGAAGAAGAAAAACAGATACTCCCTCCAAAGCACTTATCAACTATTAAAGAAATCCCAATTGAAGGGGAGAGGGATTCTGTGGAGCTTCTATCCTCGAGTGACACGAAAATGATTGCACAGGAAAAGCCCAGATCATGCTGTATTTTTGGCTCTCCTATAGAAAAGCTTATCCCGAAAACTATTCTAGGCGAAAAGGGATATTATGATCTTGGGCTCTATAAATACCAAAAGGAAAAATACGAAGAAGCAATGGCTATTTTTGTATATCTAGTCAATACTTATCCTGAAAGTCCTTATGTGGGTATGGCATATTATTGGGCAGGGGAGTGTGCGCTGCAGCAAAAAGACAATGGCTTAGCTATTGATTTCTATCAGCAGGTGGTCTCTGTTTCTCCCCGATCCAAATTTGGTGATTATGCCTTGTATTCTCTCGGATGGATATATATGAATAATGGAGATAACGAAAAAGCTATTCATTATCTTAAGATATTGCTTGCCATCTTTAAGTATAGTCCTTTAAGAGAAAAAGCCAGATATCTTTTAACTGAGGCCCGCTATCGTCAGGGCAGATTTAAAGAAGCAGCCTCTGAATATTCATTATATTTAGATGAATTTCCAAATGGCCCGCACGCTGAGGAAGCCTTATTCTGGCAGGCAGAATCTTTATCACGCGCCGGATTATATCAAGAAGCTGAAAATGCATATTTATCATTCTGGGGAAAGTATAGCTCTCATACATTAATGGATCATGTACTCTATGGTCTTTCCTGGATCAGGCATAAGGTCGGGGCTTATAAGGATGCGCTAGAACCGCTTGAACTTATAGAAGCCAATTATCCACACAGTGAGTTACTTCCCTCCGCGCTCTATTGGAAGGCAAAGATATATTTCGCCATGGGAGATTATTCTCGCGCTGAAAAGCTCTTTGGAGCCTTTATTGATAAATATAAGAATAATCCATTAGCTGAAAAAGCATATTTTAGCATGGGAAGAAGTGCCTTTCAACGCGGGGACTATAATAGAGGGGTAACTATTCTTATTGATATGAGAACGCTTTTCCCAATGGGCACCATGGCAGATGTGGCGGAACTACTCATTGGTGAAGGACTTTACGCGCAGGGCAAATATAGAGAATCTCTTTATCATTATGGTCTGGTAGCCAACTCTCTCAATCATAGTACCTTTATCCCTTACGCACTTTTTAAAATTGGTTGCACGCACTATCAGCTTGCTCATTATAAAGAAGCAATAGAAAAATTCCATTCTCTCATTATTCTTTATCCGGATAGTGAACTGGTTAATCACGCATATCATTGGCTGGGAGAGTCAAATTTAAAGATCGGGGCGTATGAAGAAGCCATAGCACACTATGAGAAAGTACTTCAATCCCCCGACAATGAGAGAGTTGAGCTAGCTCAATTTGGTATTGCGTGGTGTTATTATAGCATGGAGTCATGGAAGGAGGCTGCTAATATTTTCAAGCAGCTTATAAAAGCTAGCAAAAATATCAAAACAAAACAAGAAGCGATGTTTCGTTTTACTGAATGTCTCTATAATATGGGGAAGTACAAAGATGCGCAGGAACAATTAAATAAAATTTTACTTGAGTATCCCTCTACCACCTATAAAGATAAAATACTTTATCAACAGGGACTTATTAATTTCAGATTAAAGAAGTATGAGTTCTCCATTACTAATTTTCACGATCTCATTATAAAATTCCCTACCAGTGACCTGGCTGATGAGGCCAATTTCCAACTAGGCTGGATATATTTTATGGATGGCCATTACGAAAAAGCGATTAAGATTTTTCAATTGCAGGAGAAAAATTGGCCTACGAGTCCTTATATCCCCCAATCTGCTCTCAAGATTGGAGATTGTCTTTACAACATGGGGGATTATAGAGAAGCAATAGAACGATACAGTAACCTCATTAAGCGCTTTCCAAATCAAGAAAATCCTGTCAAGCAAGCACAGTATAGAATTATTCAAAGCCTTGACAGACTGCAAGAAAAAACAACATATATTGAAGCATCAGAACGGTTTGTCAAACAATATCCTAAAGACCCTATCTCAGAGACAATTCTTTTTCAGCTTGGAGGTGCTTATCTTGCCCAAGGAGATAAAGATAACGCCCTTTCTGTATACCAGAGGGTCTTAAAAGATTTTGCCAACGGAACATGGGCTGAGGAAGCCTTAAAAAAGATTGCTCAAATTTATAAGGATGAAGGGAAGCCAAAGGTCGCTCTTATGAAATTAAAAGCATTGCTCTATCAATTTCCTGAAACAAAATTAAGATCAGAGATATACCTGAAAATGGCCCAACTTTATCTGGAATTGGAGGATAATGAGTCTGCTTTAGAATACCTTAATAAAATTATCAAAGGATCAGCCGGAAAGCCCCTTGCCTCTGAAGCACTTCTTGTGATGGGCCAGGCATATCATGATCGTGGTGAACTGACAAAGGCAAAAAAGACCTTCGAGAAAATCACAAAAAACTCAAAGGAGAACTATTTTAAATATAAAGCGCACTATCACCTCGGCCAAATTTATTCAGAGCAGGGCGAGTATGACAAAGCAGTTAAGGCTTTTGAAGAGGCATCTGCATCCACAGATGCAAATTTAAAGATAGACTCCATCCATGGAATTGCCGATGCATATATTAATCTGCGATCTTTTGATAAGGCAATTCTAGAATTAATGAAGATAGTATATCTCTTTCCACAGGATGAAAAATGGCGGGCAAAAGCGTACTATAGAATTGGTTATATTTATGAGAAGCAGGAAAAATTTGAAGAGGCTTTAAAAGCATACAAACGTATAGCCGAGCTTGAAGGACAGACTGCCTGGATAAAACAAGCTCAGACACGAGTAAATGAACTGGAAGAAAAAATCAAAAGGGGTCAGGTCTCAACCTTTGACACCATGAGCAAATAAACTTGATTGAGGTTGAGACCTGATCCCACTCTGGGATTTTATACCACGTCTTTCAGTCCTTTACCAGGTCTGAACTTTGGTACTTTTTTAGCTGGAATCTTAATAGCCGCCCCTGTTTGAGGATTTCTCCCTTTTCGCGCCTTCCTTTTGGTCACTGTCCATGTACCGAAACCAACAAGGGTCACGCTGTCACCCTTTTTTAATGCCTTCTTCACATTAGACATTAAAGAGTTCACTGCATTTTCAGCTGCTCTCTTGCTTATATTGGCATCCTGAGCAATTTTTGTAACTAATTCAGACTTATTCATTTACTCACCCCCCTCTTTTATAGGATTATTAAGACTACCCTTTTATTAGACACTATGAATAATGGGTTTGTCAAGAGTTATGGAGAAAAAAAATTGTTTTTATAAAAAAAAGGGTCAGGTTTTAACACGGCAGATGTTAAAACCTGACCCTTTCTTCTGTAACGAACTCTAATTGCGCGCCCTATACTGAGTCTTTTAAACCTTTGCCAGGTCTAAATTTGGGTACCTTTTTAGCCGGGATCTTAATAGCCGCCCCTGTTTGAGGATTTCTCCCTTTTCGGGCTTTTCTTTTGGTCACTGTCCATGTCCCGAAGCCAACCAATGTGACACTATCTCCTTTCTTTAATGTCTTTTTAATATTAGACATAAAGGAGTTCACTGCTTTCTCGGCTGCGGTTTTACTTAATTTAGCTTCTTTTGCTATTTGAGCAACCAATTCAGACTTATTCATTTAACATCCCCCTTTTAAAAAGTTAATAAAATACATACATCTATCCACTAATGTATTATTAATACACTATGAATAACAGCATTGTCAATAGGTAATATAAAAAAATGTTTAAAAATCTGCTTTCAAGAATTTTAATATATACTCAAGCCCCATTTTTTCATCCCCGAAAAAGGGGTCTTCTTTGTGTAATAAAAGGCTGGAAATTCTTAATCCATCTGTAGCGGCGCATAAAACAATAGCGCTCTCATGAGAATCAAGTTCCTCTTTAAATTCTCCTCTACGTTTCCCAAAATCAATTATTTTTCTGCACAGAGAAATCAAATTATGTGTATATTCAGTAAGCACAGACCGAATCTTTTCATCTCTTAGGCTCAACATACGAAACTCAAAAAAGCTCTTGAGCATCTCAGGATGCTCAGCGCCCATTTTATTATACAATCCAAAAATCTTTCTCAGGACCTCTGTTGAGGATTCCGCCTCGAATAATATTTTTGCCATTTTTCGTAAATGCTTCGATGTATAGTATTTGATAAGCTCTGAAAATAGTTCCTGTTTACTCTTTAAATGATAATACAAATTCCCCTTGGAGAGCCCCGCCTCTTTGGCAATATCCTCCATGGTTGTGCTATAGTATCCATGCAAGGCAACAAGCCGCATAGCAGATTGAAAAAATTGTTGATATCTTATCTCTTTGGTTTCATGTTTAGACAATTGAGTGTACCTCTTTTTGATACTTATAATAGAATAAATCATAGCATAGCAGCGAAAATAGTCAATAAACAGCAATTTTAATCAACAATTCTCATTCCTTGTCCGGAAAACAATCTGATTAAAACTGATCAGCATTCCGAATAATAAATAAAGAGGTGAATCATTTGACAAGTTTTTGGATTATAAAAAAAGGCGGGTGCCGTTTATTTTACAAGGAAAATGAGAAAACCCCCGGATGATAAGTGAAAAATCCTTATTTGATTAAAACATCTTTAATATGGTAGACTACGGTTTCACTTATAAAAAATCAGGTATAACATTCTATTAAAACACAAATCCCAGGGGCAGCAAAATTAAATAAAAAGGTATGCTAAAAACAAAAAGAAAATTACTAATTATTATTTTCCTGATGTATTTCCTTGCACCACAAGGAACTTCAGCAGTATCAACTCATTTTCCGTGCCCTGATGAAATTATACCACATGTTCAATTCTGGGAGAAAATATATTCTCAATATACGACAGACGAAGGTCTGCTCCATGATAGCAATGATCTGACAATTATTTATGAGGTGATAAATATTAAAGATATTAAGGGAAGCAGAAGAAAGGAGCAAAGGTTAATAAAAAAAAAGAAGAATAAATATAAACATATCTTAAATTCTATAATAAGCAAAAAGGGTATAAATTTATCTCCCGAAGAGCAGCGAATTTATAACCTCTTTGCAGATAAAAGCATGGGTGTTTTTAAGCAAGCCCGACATACCATGAGATTTCAAGTCGGACAAAAAGACAGATTCATCAAAGGGGTTCAGTTATCATACAGGTATTTAAATCATATCAAAAAGATAATAGATGAAATGGGTGCTCCGCAGGAGCTTATGTATCTTCCTCACGTAGAATCCTCTTTTAATTATAAGGCTTATTCCAAATTTGGCGCCGCCGGAATATGGCAGTTTACAAGAAATACCGGGAAGATGTATATGAAGATCAACTACGTGTATGATGAACGGCTTGACCCGATTAAATCGACCTGCGCAGCTATAAAATATTTATTGGCCAGTTATAAAAAGCTTAACTCCTGGCCTTTGGCTCTTATCTCTTATAATCATGGTCAAACAGGAATGAGAAAAGCAGTAAAAAGACTAGGCACAAATGATTTTCTACATATTATTAATAATTATAAGAGCAGAACCTTTGGATTTGCCTCTCGAAATTTCTACTTCGAATTTCTGGCAGCCTGGAAAGTTGCAAAAAATTATAAACACTATTTTGGTGATATCCCGGTTGAAGATGATTTGGCCTATCAGACATATTGTTTAAAAGATAAAGTCCTTTTAAAAGATATTTGTGCACATACGGGTTTACATAGAAAAATCATTCAAAAATTTAATCCTGCTCTGAGGAACCCTGCATTACTGTCTCACCGTTATATACCTAAAGACTATGTCCTTAATCTTCCAGTTGATAAAGATTATAAACTGGATGAATTTTTCGATAACTTCAAGCCTTCACAAGCAACGATGGTAGCCAGTTTAGATATTACTCCAATTAAGAAAAAAACTTCGAAATTACATAATAATATTATTAATAAAAAAGAAAAATTAAAGGAAGAGCAAAGAATTAAAAAACAAGAGAACATGGCAGAGATAAATAGCGGGATTGATGAGGGGAGGTGGGCTGACAGTATGTACAGAGATGAGTATAAATTCATACGCATCGAATATCCATATGTATGGCTAAAAGTACACATAGATGAGACAATAGGCCATTATGCGGAGTGGGCGGGGATCCGTGCAAGTGAAATAAGAGAGCTCAACAATATGGAAATATATAGCTCCCACTTAAAAGTTGGTAAAATCATTAAACTAAGGTTACATAACGTGACAACTGAAGAGTTCAAAGAATCGAGGATAGACTACCATAAGGGAATAGAAGAGGATTTTTTTGATAATTTCACGGTAGACTCTATATTTGAATACGAGGTTCAACGAGGCGATAACCTCTGGACCCTGTGTATGGAAAAATTTGACGTACCTCATTGGTTGCTGGAACGGTTTAATCATCATATAGACTTTGATAATCTCATGCCCCTTACCAGGATCGTCGTCCCCGCAATTATCGAAAAAGCACTTTATTTATAAAGATTATCATTTTTCTGCATCCACTCCCTGTATTTTGTCATACCTTCTTCGATTGTTTTAATAAGGCAAGGACGAAGATATGAAGGAGCAACAATTGCATCAATTGAGCCTACCTTCTTCGCTCGCTCGACAGTATGGATTTGATCAAAACGCTGGCTCAGTGCATGCTGCTTTTCTGAATATACCATCTGAAAAAGCTCCTCAAAATCTTTCTTTGTAAGACCTTCTTTGTTCTCTAGACGCTCTTTGGCTTCAATAATACGTTGATCGCTATGCGACTCTCGTAGCACCGCTCGGGTGAAGATTACCGCAGCCGCGGGAGCACCTCCTATCACCGATGCATACGATCCTTCCAATGCAATTGTCTTGAAAAAAGGATTGAGGGTGCGAGAGAAGACGACATATGCCCCGCCATGGTACCTCGCGAGCACAACTAAGATAATGGGACCTTTGAAGTTGACGACTGCCCTGCCGATTTCAGCTCCATATTCAAGCTGCAATTTACGCAGCGACTCCGGTGAACCGTCAAATCCTGAAAGATTCGCCATGATTACAACAGGGAGACGGCCGCTAAAGGCATTTATTGCCCGTGCGAGCTTTTTTGAGGAGAGCGGATACAGGGTACCACCGTTCCATAACTCAGGTCCGTCATAAGGAATTCTTCCCACTCTTATTAACGTTCTGCTCTCTATACCGATCATACATACAGCAAAGCCTCCAACTCTTGTTTCCCACACAATCGATGTTTCCGCGTTTTTCATAGTGTCCCACCGCTCGAAAAAACCATGGTCCTGATCGATAACTGCTTTCATTACAGAGCGCATTTTAAAAGGTTTTTTTCGCTCCGGATTCAGCACATTGCTAAAAATGTCACCAATGCAGGAAAAGCCCTGATCAAGAGTATCGCTATAAGGCGAGAGGCATATGTCACGATCAATCTTATCCGACGTATCAAGGCGTTTTGGGAAAATTTCGTCATACTCTGCATATGTAAGATTGTAATGATGAAAGAGAATGGAATATGCCTCGTTCAGATCTTTCACTCGAATCTGTGCCTCGCCATTTGGTCCCATAATTCTCTCAACCCCTCCTATACCAATATTATTTTCCGCCGATACACTCCCCGAAAAATCCAGGGCTTTTTTACCGGTAAGAAGCATAGAGGAACGCTCTGTCATAATCAACAACCCTTTTGTATGCATAAGCATTGTTGCCTCAGCATTCCAGTATGACTGCGCGCCTGTGTTAATCCCGGCTACTATAATATTAATCTCTCCTCCTGCGTGGGTAAATTCAATTATTCTCTTTAAGACCCTTGCTGTCCAATCGAGATTTTCCGTCCCACTCTGCATATCTATTTTGGCCCCGGATGATATGGGAAGCCATTCTACCGGCATATGCAGTGTGTGGGCAAGATCAAGAGCGGCAATTATACGCCGACATTCCGGCTCAGCCAATGCTCCCATATCAAGCGTTGCATCAACAAGAATAATGACCCTTCTAATCTTCACAAAAGGGCTCAATGTATAGTTTGTAATAATTCCAAATACAACATTACTTGTATTATGTCCATAAGGCCTTCCCTTCACACTGGTGACCTCCTGCGCACCTGTACTCTTATGGAGTGTAATATCAAATTCCTCGAAATCTCCCAGGGGGATATATCTATGATCGCGATATCCTAGTAAGGCCAGATTGGTGAGCATTCTGATTATCTCGTAAGGATAGACTATCCCTATTTGTTCGGTACGAGAAAGTTTCAAGGCATAATTATCCTCCACCGGTTGGATCAATTGCAGAGAAGGGGTATGAACAAACATTACTACTTGATCGTGCTCAATGGTTTTAAAACGGACCTCGAAATCATAGATCTCTAAACCCTCATCTCTTTTCCTGCGGGCATAATAGGTCACTTCCTCGATTCCTAAGCCACTGACCCGGGGCTTGAGCGTGGAGGCATACTTTTTATGTTGTTTTAAATCAACCGTGAGGGGAGGATGGCTATTTATAATAATTCTGTTTAAGAACAACCGCTGCTTCCTTTTTGACTGCTCAGCGCTCATCGCATAGACTGCTTCCATAAACTTATATTCAAATCCTACAATTCTTTGAAGAGTAATGTCTTGATCAAATTCGTACCGACTTTCAGACACATCCATCAAGGCAAAGAGCCGTTCATCATGCTGATTTTTTTTCGCTGTCGCGCAGACCAGACACACATCTTCATTGCGGTACAGCAGTTTCAAGTCAAAATGAGCTAACAGATTGATTCTCAACTCGCGGTAAAACAAAGGGTTAAAGGATCGACGATGTAAATCTTCCTGCCATTTCTGCTCCTGATTTACCGTATACGTAAAATAAAAAGAATCCTGCCTTACATTAAATAATCCCAGACAACACCAACACAAGGGATCACCTCCTTTATTTAAGAACTCGATAAGTGTTGTGTGAATCCCCTCCTTATGGGCCCTTCGGCCCGTAACTAGCAGAATAAGCTCTGCTTTTCTACCTAATCTTATCTCATTCAGATAATGGAGTATCTCTTCCATCTTTCTCGCATGGCTTATTCCCTCAGCAACCCCCACAATTGTCTCATGATACTCCTGTGTCTTAGTGCGAATATGATAAAAGAGTACATCACCCCTTTTTATAATGCTTCCTACAACAAATTTTCTATCACGGGTAAAGTATCTTCCAAGAAACTCCAGACCAAGAGAGCACCATTCCTCATTCACATTAAGCGCTAATTGGACAAAATCAAAGAGTATATAAGAACCACTTCCTATTATATTTTCAACTGCTTTGGAGCGTCTCTGCCACTTTTTTTCAATACCTTCGGCCATATATACAAATTTCATAAGCTGCGCTCTTTTTTTTTTCTTTGTATTCTCCATGAAAACACTATCTAACAAATAATACCGCGCCTGAGATGCTGCATCAGCGAGAAAAGGTGTCTCTTCCTGAGTAAGCAGAGTTATCTCGTCAAGAAAATGAGAAATTATTGAAGCATATTTTCTACTGTCAGGTAATTCCTTAATAGAATAAAAGATACTACGAAGAAGTTCCTGTTTTATTTCCACCGTGGCATGTGATTTATAGATATGGAATAATGACCTGATATATCTTTCATGTTCATTCATTCCCTCACGTGGATACCACGTGAGCGCATGTTCAAGGCTCGCCAAAAACTGTGCAGGTAATCCTGCTGTCTTCTCCTCATTGTGCAAGAAAAAATGCATAAGTAGCTCTTGAAAGCCCCCTGCCTTGGCAAAATTTTCTGATTCAATCTGCAGTGTTGAGAAAAGTTTCTCCACTGATATATACATTTCGAACACGGACAAAAAGAATTGAATGATTTCATTTCCATATTCATGATTGTGCTTCACAAAAGCGAGCATCCTTTCAAGGTATGTGGTGACATTTCTGTCATAATCATATCCGAGAAAAGCCGCCAGAACTTCTTGCTTCAATATATTCCACTCGTAATCTTTATTCTCTGCTGCCAGTGCCTTGAATTGCATCCTGGGGCCAGAAGGCTCTTGCTCTCCTTTTGCTTGTCCGTTCACTGCCAATTCGAGCATCCGCTGACCGGCCCCAACCTGATCCCCTTCTCGCACGAAGAGTGCTACCACCCTCCCCTCTTTTGGAGATTCAACAGCCATCAGTATTTTCATAGCTTCAAGCTCAACTAAAACATCACCTTTATGCACGGATTGGCCGGGTGAGACAGCAATTGATAACACAACTGAGGGACAAGGTGCCTTAATGAAATGATCAGATTTAATTCCCACAGGATAGGGGTCCCCGTTGACCTCACAATACACAACATCACCGCGAGGGACCATCTGAATTATATATCGTTCATCACGGTAGAAAAGGAAGCCTTCGGCCCCGTGCTTGGTATATTTTACAGATACTACCTGATTATCGATTCTTAAATGAAATACTTCATTCCCCATCGCTCTTACGAGTAATAAATAGCTATGCCCTTCTATTCTCAGCGTTACTTCACAGCCGGGGGATATTGAAATATACTGTGATTGGCCACCCCGATACCATTGATGTTTAAAAATAAGAAAATCATCGGTATAATGAGAAATGCACTGCTCAATAGCGCAGGCCAATAAGGCGATATCCCACTTATCTTTCTTAATAAGCTGGTACCTGCTTTTTAAAAAATGATCCACAAAGTTGATATATACAGGGCCACGGCGAATCTCAGGGCACTTAAGAAGATCGATGAGGAAAGACTTGTTTGACGTGCCTCCTTCCAATTTTATGCGCACTTCTTCAAGTGCTCTCACCAGCCGGGACATTGCTTCCTCTCGATGAGACGCATAGGCGATAATTTTAGCTATCATCGAATCAAACTTTGCAGGGATGATACTACCACATTCAATGCCTGAATCAACCCGAATACCTGCTCCCTCAGGCATTCTCAATCGGGTAACCTTTCCAGGAGCTGGAGTAAAACCTTGGGAAGGATCCTCCGCGTTTAACCGAGCCTCGATGGCAACACCGTGAGGCGTGGCTGAGCATGCCCCCAAGTTTTGCCCCATTGCAACCTGGATTTGGCCCTTTACAAGATCAACATTATACACAACCTCAGTTATGGGGTGCTCCACCTGCAGGCTTGTATTTACTTGCATGAAATAATATTTATTTTTCGAAGTATCATAAAGAAACTCAACAGTACCGGCACTTTCATAATAGGCCATCTTGATTAAGCGGATTGCAGCATCCTCCATCGCTTTAATAATACTGTCATCAAGAGAGGGTGGAGGCGTCTCTTCTATAATCTTTTGATTACACCTCTGTAGTGAACAGTCACGAACACCATAAGTAGTGATATTTCCAAAACGATCTGCCAAGATTTGGACCTCAAGATGCCGGCCTTTTTCTATGAGATGCTCAATAAACACAATCCCATTGCCGGCAGTGCGAAGTGTTTCTTCCCGTGCTTCGCGATACTGAGAAGACAATTCATCCGGTGATTTCACCAAACGGATACCTCGTCCGCCACCAGTATGAGCTGCTTTAATAATTAGAGGATAGCCAATATTGTGAGCTATTCTATATGCATGGTCTATATCATTCACACATCCCTTGCTCCACGGCACCACAGGTACTCGTGCCTCCTGAGCCAAGTTCTTGGCAGATATTTTATCCCCCACCAAAGACATTGAGTGAGATGATGGGCCAATGAAAACAAGGCCTGCCTCCTCAATCATCCTCGCAAAATCAGCATCTTCGGCAAGAAATCCCCAACCTACCCAGACTGCATTGCACTGTGTGAATCGAAGGGCATCCAGCATAAGCGCTTTATTTAGATACACAGTCCCCTGATTATGCGCATAACCTTTAAGACGTGAGAGGAAAAAGCTCATGTCTGCTTCTTTCGCAAACGGGGCATTATGTTCCACATCAATATGAAATGTCACCGTGCTCAGATTGGCATGGAAAAGATTATTATACTCCTTCACTGCCCGAATAAAACGCCTTGCCGCTTCACCTCGATTGATAATTCCTATGCGAGATGTGTGGGTAAGAGTACGTCTTTCATTTTCTTTTATTTTCATAGGGAATCAGCTCATTAGTTATAATAGTGTTTTACCGAATACTTATTTTTTTAATGCAAATTAAATACCTACAAAAAGTATTTTTAGTGAGATTGAAAAATCATTGAAACCCGTCCGGTCGAGAACCTTAGGAAGAAGTGGGTAATAAAAAAAAGAATAGTTTATTTATGCGGTTCAATAATTACTTTAATTGATTCTTTGGCCTTGGCAACAAGCTGAAAGCCTAATCCTGTCTCTGCCAAACCCAATCGATGGGTAATCATTTTATGCACAGGGATACGACCGGCCTGAAGAAGATCTATCGCAACAAGCGCGTCTGATGGGGCATTTCCGTATGATGTTGTCAAGGTAATTTCATTACGCCAGAATTTATTGACAGGAACAGGAAGTTCTGCATCCGGATCTGTTGGTGCAAAAAATAAAACTATACCACCACGCTCCACAGATTGTAAAGCTTGTAAGAAAGCGGGCATAGCACCTGTGCACACAATCACTACTTCAGCAAGGCTATTTTTATTGGATGATTTTAGACACGTGGCAACATTGTCATGTGCATTAATTGTCACATCTGCACCAAACTCCCTCGCAATCCTTAACCGATTCTCATCCACATCCGTCGCGATTATTCGTCCGGCACCCAATGAACGAGCCACTAAGATATGAAGCAGGCCGGAAATACCACTGCCGAGCACGAGCACACTTTGGCCAGGCTTTAAGCGAGCGACTTTCTGACCATGAATAACACAGGCCAATGGCTCGATAAATGTACCCTCCTCGAAGGAAATCTCATCAGGCAATAAGAACACTCCCCGGTCCACATTAAGGGCCGGCACTCGCACGTATTCCGCAAAGCCCCCGGGATAATAATTTGTTGTATGAAGGGTCTCACACGCTGTATAATGACCACGCAGACAATAGTTGCATGTATTACACGGAATGTGATGAAATACAAAGACGCGCTCGCCAACACTGTATTTTTTCACATTCTCTCCCACCTCTACAACTTCGCCTGCTATTTCATGTCCTAACACAAGCGGCGCTTTCTTTATCCGATACCATTCCATGACATCGCTTCCACAGATGCCGCTCGCTACTACCTTTATTAAAAGCTCATCAGCATTAATCTGTGGGGTCGGAAGCTTTTCAAGCCGCACATCATTATTGCTATAGTACATTGCAACGCGCATACTGTATATACTTACTTTTTATTTTTAACCTCATTAAATAATTCATGAGCTTCTTGAACAGTAGCATTTTTATGGATCATTGCATGTAACGCGTGCGCCATTGCAACGGGATGTTCATTTTGCCACACATTTCTCCCAAGATTAATTCCAATAGCACCTTTTTCTAAACCATCATGGACAAATTCCAATACTTCGAGCCCTGTATCACATTTGGGCCCCCCCGCCATAATAACGGGAACAGGGCACCCATTGACAATCTTTTCAAAGTTCTCTTCACACCAGTATGTTTTTACGACCTTTGCTCCCAACTCAGCGGCAATACGGCAACTCAAGGCAAGGTATCGTGCGTCTCGTTTTGAAAGTTCTTTGCCAACAGCAGTCACAGCCATAACAGGTATTCCATAATTTTCGCATTCATTGACAATTTCAGTGAGATTTGCGAGGGATTCATGCTCATATTGACTGCCTACAAAAATAGACACTCCGACGGCAGAAACATTAAGACGGATTATTTCCTCTATAGAGGTCGTAACAGCTTCGTTGGCCAGATCTTCCCCAACCATGCTTGTGCATCCGGAAACTCTAAGAATGATTGGCTTACTATTCGTCGGATCTATACAAGAACGCAGCACTCCCCGCGTCACAAAAAGAGCGTCATAATATGGAAAAAGTGGTTTAATGGTCTCCCCTGGCTTTTCAAGACACCTCGTTGGCCCCTGAAAATACCCATGATCAATAGGCATAAAAAAACAACGCCCATCTGATGGAATAAGCTTGCTCATACGATTTTTCATTCCCCAGTCCATTCTTCAGATCCTCCTTTTAACAATCAATCTTTTGCTCTAAGGCTTGATAATAAGATATCATTCAAAAAGTTTTACTCATATGTAAAATTTTCAACGTATAATGTACAATTAATGCAGATTATAAAGTCTTTTGAAAGGAAATGCAATACCGTATGTTTTACATACAACCTGTGAAAAGGATGAAATTTTAGGCTTAATTTTCAAGAAAATCACACAATAATTTCATCTGCTCAGGTTCTCTCAGTTTGGCAATTGCCCTGTGTTGAATCTGTCTGATCCTCTCTCGTGATAAATTGAAATATTCTCCAACTTCCTCTAAGGTCTTTTCTCCAGAATCCCCGAAACCATACCTCATCTCAACAACATTTTGTTCAAGTTCACTCAAGGAACAAAATATTTTTTGAATCCGCTCTGTTAAATTGTCATTAATTGCTTTTTCTAAAGGGGAGACAGCTTGTCTATCCTCAAGACAGTTAATAATACTTAAGTTAGTAGATTCTGCTATTGGTTCCTCAATAGAAATAGTATTCTTAAGAACATCAAACAAATCCCGCACTTTGTTCTTAGACATTTTCATACATTGTGCAAGCTCTTCGATCTCCGGTTCTCTTTGATATTCTTGTATGAGTTGTTGATGCTTCTTATTTAATAAATTTATTGCCTCTAAAGTATGTAAGGGTATCCTAATAGTCCGGGTTTTATCGGCTAACGCCCTCGTAATTCCTTGTCTAATCCACCATATAGCATACGTACTAAATTTGCACCCATAGTTCAAATCAAATTTCTCAACAGCTTTCATTAATCCAAGGTTTCCTTCCTGTATCAAATCTAAAAATGAAAGCCCACAATTCATATATTTCTTGGCAATATTTACAACAAGACGCAAATTAGCCCTTGCCATTTCACATTTGGCTTCATGATCCCCCTTTGCTACACGTTTGGCACATTCTTTCTCTTTTTCCTTAGAAAGAAGCGGCACCTGTGCTATTTCTCGTAAATATATTTTTAAATCATAGTCATCCTCAGTAAATATATCATCGCCCTCCCCCTCTAGTTCATTTATTTCCTGAAAAATAGATTCCCCTGATGTACTCTTATTATTATTCTCTCCTTTTATGATAATATTTGATGTTATATTCTTATGGCACTCTTGTTCATTATAATCACTATCTATAGTATTATTAATATATAACATACCTCGCACATCGCTCCTTCCCCCCCCCGTGAACTTTATTCTTTTCTTGAGAAATAGGCTTAATTAAAAATAAGTGACAAAGTAAAGAAAGAAATCTTTCATATAAATCGGCAATAAAAATTATTTTTTGATAAAAAAAGTAACTACATACCGCGAGGCACTATTTAAGGGAGCCATACAAAACACATAAATTTTTTCTACATGTTTTGTATGGCTAAACGAAAAGAGTATACCATGTGGTATATATATTATAATTTCAGAATAATAATGTCAAGATAAAAGAGCGATTCTCAATAATATGTTCTTGTGCGCTCTTCAAATTGTTTTCTGACCTGCTTCTCAATAACAAGATGAAAAATAATATATAAGGAACTTAATACGATAAATACCCACCCGACATTATCTAATATCTGTCTCGAAACACTAAATTTGAAAATCTTATCCAATATAAGTAATTTATCATTTAAAATACAAGAAAAAAAATAATTAAGGATTACAAATATTATTAAATTAATATTTATCAGTTTATTTCTTTGATATCTGTCTTCATCCCTTTTGGATGGTTTCACTCTCTTCATGGATTCTATTTTATTTAGAGATTCTGTGATTGCATTTGAATTCACTGTCTCACTCCCTCACTTAATTGATTATTGTATTCTCTTTATGCATTCTCTGGAACTTATTATCGGCATACCTTCAGAAATAATTCACTACCAAAGGCAAGGCCCAATGAAAGATTTCTTCTCTCTTACTTGTCACTTAGTTGTGAATATAGAAAATAACATAATTAAAATTATATGAACAGAATGAGAAAATATAACTAATAATGAGGAAAGACAAATGTATACGGAAAGTAATGAAATAGTGCCATGGAACCTGCATATCCTGCTGTCATAAAAGATGATATGGCTATTGGCGGATTAATCCCCTGTATGAGTTTATGAATACCCTCATGCTCCTGGGTATATTTTAATTCCTTTCTCCTCCTTCTCATGCCAGGCAGCTTTTCAGAAAGAAAAAATTTTGGAAAGCTCGCCTGGCAGTATAATTATCGGTAACCTGCGATTATTATATGCGGCGTTGAATAGATCCTAACAAGGCAAAATAGAGATAGACTTCTTCATAGGGCCACAGGTTTTCTTTATGCCGTCTTTCAGCTCCGTCATAATACCCCCCCATACCGCGGATACTGTCCCTTCCTATATAAACCCACCCTGTTCTTCTATAAAAAGCCTGTATATAATTGTGCTCAATAAGCTTTTTAAGAAGCCATGGTTTTACCATATCATAGGTATTATCATAATATAATACTCTAATAAGCATCTTTCACATCCTTATTATTCATAAGCACTTTTAATTTTGATATTCTTTCTCTTCTTTTTTATATTATACATATAAAAAGTCATATTATTCAATATTGAAATATAAATTTTAGAAATTTTAAGACCGCTTAATCGAAAGCACAGCAGCTTATATGCGGCAAGTCAATGTCGAATAACCTTTGAATAGAGTATATAAGCCATCATTATAATTGAGTTAAGAGCCGAATTTTTAAGGTTTATTAACCGAATTGATAATAGGATTATAATAACTAGAGATTCAAAGGGGATTACTATTACACTATGAAAGCATTTCGACCGGTACGATTTGGGAAATATCTGCTTCTTGATAAAATTGCTGCAGGAGGCATGGCCGAATTATACCGTGCTAAAATAATGGGGGATGAGGGATTTGAGAAACTTATCGCCATTAAAAAAATACTCCCCCATCTCACTGTTGAGGAGAGTTTGATAAGTTCATTTATTCATGAAGCCAAATTAGCAGCTCTTCTCCATCATCAAAATATCGTCCAAATTTATGATTTTGGAAATATAGAAGGCTTTTATTTTATTTCCATGGAATATCTGTTTGGCAAAGACCTGCGAACAGTTATAAAAAAGTCAGAACAAAAAGGAGAGTTACTGAGCTTAGAAAACGCGCTCTATATTGCATCGAGACTATGCTCAGGGCTTTTTTATGCCCATACCCTGAAGGATTTTCATGGTAATCCCCTTAATATCATCCATAGGGATATTGGCCCCCATAATATCTTTATAACATATAATGGACAGGTAAAAATAATCGATTTTGGCATTGCCAAAACAGCTATTCAGGATACCCACACACAAACCGGTTCCATTAAAGGAAAGATTGGTTATATGTCCCCTGAACAAGCGTTGGGGGAAACTATTGATAATCGCTCTGATATTTATTCACTTGGCATTGTTCTCTATGAAATGGTAACACATAAAGGAATGTTTGAGGGCAAAAACATATTTCAAGCATACGCAAAAGCACGCGAAGGAAATTTCAATCCACCAGAGGAAGTCAAAAGGGATTTACCACCCCTATTGTACGATATTTTACGTAAAGCCCTCGCTTCACAGCCTATACATCGATATCAATCGGCTGATGAAATGCTTACTGATTTAGATCGGTGTATCACAGAACTGTCTTTGATGCAAAGCGATCGATGTCTTTCTAACTATATGAAATCTCTTTTTGAAGATGAATCTGGTGTAGAAGAAACAGCGCTTCGGGAAGAAGCGTTAATTCATGATGAAGAGGAAAAGAAAGATGAAGATAAGTCAACTCTCATTCTCTCGAAAAAAGAGACACTTGGGGGGAAAAACTGGCAAAGTCGGATATATGTCATACTCCTGACGATCCTCATCGCTATAGGAGTGACCGTGAGTATTATTTTTATAAAAAATAGGCTTTTGAAGTTAAACAGACAAAATCCCGTGCTCGCTCTCAAGCATCTTATGTCAAATAAAGATACAAATATGCCCGTTATCCCCCCGGAGAATAAAAATACTCCATTCAAAAAAATTGAGGAACTTATTAAATCAAAGCAATTTGAGAACGCCATCGCACTGGTTGAAAAGGCACTCATAGCTAAAGACCTGACAATTGAAGAAATTCGCATCCCCTATGCACTCGCATTACAAGGTCACGCCAATACACTCATAAATAATGATAAAGAAAAAGCACAGAGCCTTTTGCATAAATCCATAAATCTGGACCCAAACAATATACAAGTGCACTATCTTTTGGGCAAACTGTATATGAACCAGAAAAATAATAGGGGGGCCATTGATTCATATGAAAAGGCCATCGCGCTCGATCCTCTCAATCCCAATATACCCAAGGCTTTCTTTAATCTCGGATATCTTTATGCCCAAAACCACGATTTCATTAAATCAGAAAAAATGTATGAACAGGTCATTGCCTTATCTCCCCCTTTTGTCGATGAGGCTTTTTTTAACCTCGCTTATATATTGGCAAAACGCGGGAAGACAGAACAAAGCATTGACTACCTAAATAAAGCACTCAGTGTAAATCCCAAGAATGATAAGGCTAAAAAACTCTTACAAAGGTTACATAAAAAATGACACTTTCTATGACTATAAAAAAAATGAGTACATTAGGTATATTCTCAGTTTTTTTAATATTTAATGCATCCTATGGCTGTAAGATGCTCCCTTCAAAAAATAATCAATGGCAACCGGTAAAGCCCCGAGAAACCTCCTTTGTGCATATAGTGCAATGGCCTGAAGAAACCCTTCCGATTATTGCTCAGTGGTATACTGGAAATAGGCAAAACTGGTGTGTGCTTGCTGATGCTAATCCCATTATAGATCCTGATCATTTATTGATTGGAAATAACATATATATTCCAAAAGATTTACTAAAAAACCGCAAACCACTTGCGAAAAAATATGTCATAAAATATAGGCATACATTAACCATACAGAAAAAAGATAAATCAAAACCGATATTGAAATCCAAGCCGAAACATAAGCGCACACCAAATCCAAAAAATAATAAACCAGTAGTCGAACCTCCACCAAAGACAATTATTGAAGATGAATTTGAATTGTTTGGCCCCAAATAGGAGAAACGCATGATGAAAAATTTTTATAAGTATCTTCTGCTTTTTTTTATTCTCTGTGTCATTTCACAATTTCTTTCTCCTGACTATTCTCTTGGGAAAGCAGATCAATCCCTATTGACCCTAAAGGACGTAAAGCACATTCTTGCAACAAGCCGAAATTTTAAGAATAAAAATCTTAGCAAATTAAACCTTGCTGGCGTGGATTTGTCTAATGCAATCATGGATCATACAAATTTAAGCAAAGCAAATTTACATGGTGCAAACTTAAGCAATACAGTCTTACTGTATGGAGATTTAAATAATGCTCTTTTAAAGGAGGCTAACCTGAACGGCTGTCACATGGAATATACCATTCTCAAGAATGCTGACATGAGCAATGCAAAGTTAAACCAAGCCGTCATATATTATGGAGATTTTTCACATGCGAATATGAGGGGCGCCCATCTTAAAGGTGCATTTATAAAAGAAGCCATCTTAAGCTCTACGAACCTTAATAAAGCGGATCTGAGCATCTCATACATAGAGGCCAATCTCAGCAGTGCAAATTTAAAGGATGCTGATCTACATGGGGCAAACTTGATTGACATCAGTTTTAATAACAGTGATATGTGCGCAATAAATTTAAGCGGAGCAAAATTAGTACGCGTCAACATGAATGGGAGCATACATGAACATGCCAAATTAAGCGATACAAATTTGAGTTATACTATCATACATTCGGGTGGGATGGCCAATGCTGATTTACATGGATCATACTGTAAAGGGGCCAGCATAAAAGATACTGATTTGAGCGCTGCAAACCTGAGCAATACGAATCTTGAGAATGTTGTACTGTTGAGGTCCGATTTGAGCAAGGTAGATTTGAGGTATGCCAATTTTAGCCATGCGTATCTTGATGAAATCACCATGAAAGGGGCTAATTTAAGCAGAATTGATTTACATTATACTACCATAAGTAACTCTAACCTGAATGAAGTAATTCTGAACAATGCGGACCTGCGAGGAGCATATTTAAATGGCGCCAATCTGAAAGAGGCTGATTTCACCAATGCCAACCTATGCGGGGCTTCCTTACAATACTCCAATTTATCTTACGCCACTTTTCAAGGAGTACAGATCGAAAATGCAGCTTTAGACAATGCTATTTTGATTGGTGTAAATCTGAAAGGGCTCAACCTGGCTGGCTTCAATCTGTGCAGCGTGAATCTGAAGAATGCTGATCTTAAAGGCGCTAATCTTAACGGAGCAATCCTAAAAAATGCCGATTTAAGCAATGCCGATTTAACTGGTGCATATTTAAATAATGCCGATTTAACGGATGCTACCTTAATTGATGCAATCATGAGTGATGCCGATCTTGTAAATGCCAATCTAAGTGGGGCTGACTTGAAGAATGCTACTATGATTGGTGTGGATCTTAATAAAGCCACACTTCACAATGCAAAATTATATAAAGTGAATCTCAAAAAAGCGAGTCTAAAAAATGCCCTTATGCATGGGGCGAATCTCTATAGCGCTAACTTGTTGGATGCTAAGCTGAACAGTACTGATCTGACAAATACTAATTTAAAAAATGCGGACCTGCGGCTGGCCGATCTTGATGGTGCCAATCTCAAAGGCGCTGATCTCAAAGGCGCTGATTTTACAGGAGGGCACATCACCCTTATAAAGAATATTCAATATGCAATAAATAGTAAGAAGGCCAAGGGATTAAAACAATGAACGAGTTGTCGCAATGAAATTTCTAAAAATTCTTTTTTCAAATTGGTTTTTATGCTCTATTCTAGTTCTGGTCTGCCTCTGTGCCTTGCTTTTTGAATTTTCCCCTTTACAGTTTCTTGAATATAAGGCGTATGACTATGTAGCCTCCCTGCGAGAAAAAAAAGTCGAAAGTCCTGTTGTTGTTGTCGCTATTGACAGCAAAAGCATACAAACGATTGGGGACTGGCCTTGGCCACGCTCCTATATTGCAGACATGGTTCAATGCCTTTCTGAGGGCGGCGCAAAGGCTCAAGGGATACACCTTCTATTTTCTTCCAGGGAACTAAATCCCGGGCTTGATGAAATAAAAGCCCTTAGAGAAATTCTTCCTCAGAATGAAAAACTGAAAGATGCGAAAGTGCAGCATATTATCGATTCAATTCTTGAACAATCTGAAAAGAAGCTCAATCATGATGACATATTAATTAGCAAGATTAGATCAGCGGTAAATGTAATCCTACCTCTCCGCTTTTCCTTAGAATCCGATCCTAATTCCACAACTCATCATGATACAGAGACTTTGCCGGAGGTGTCTGCATGGCTGATGATGAATTCGCTCATTTTAAAAGAACCTCCCACGGCATCAGGAAAATTCGGTGAAGTAACGACGCTTGTTAATGAACATAAGGAGCTCCACGCCGGATCAATACAATCTCCATTTCATGAACTTTCCACTAAAGCCAGGGGTTTAGGGCATATAAATATACGTGCGGACAGTGATGGTCTCATCCGGAGAGTCCCGCTTTTTATACAATACGGGAAAAGATATTTTCCCTCATTCTCCCTCCAATTGGTTATGAAATATCTGAAGACAGATATCAGTAATATTAAGCTGAGAAATAGTGTATTCGGCACTTCCGGTCTCTATTCCGATTCCTTGGATATCTCAACTGACAAGGATTATAGAATGTTTATCGATTTTAATAATAACTGTCCCTCTTTTGAAACTTATTCTTTTTCGGATATACTCGACAACAATTGTTCTCCTGGAGTTTTTCGGGACAAGATCGTCTTAGTGGGCCTCACCGCTCATGATATTGTCCCTCACTATCAAACCGCATATCATACTGCACTTCCCTCCGTAATGATAGCAGCGACGGTTGTTGAGAATATCCTCAATAAAAGATTTATATCTCGCCCTGCCTGGGCACCCTGTTTGGAAATTCTGATTGTCTTGTATTTTGGCTTTTTATTACTCTTTGTAATTCCTAAAGTCACTCCAAAGATCGGTGCTATCATCTTGGGGAGCTTTCTTATAATGTGGTTTGGAGGTACAAGTACTATTTTTATACTAAGCGGATACTGGCTCAAGGTATTTATCCCCCTATTCCTCTCAATTTTCGGATATGCAATTGTGGAGTTCAAAACATTTTCTGAAAAAAGGCAGGAAGAAAATATAGAACTAAAAAAAATGGTTGGTTTGTCTTTCCAGAGTAAGGGGATGCTTGATATGGCCTATGAAAAATTCCTCCAATGCCCAATAGAAGATCAATCCGTGAAAGAGCTATTTTACAATTTGGGCCTTGATTTTGAAAGAAAAAGAATGTTTAACAAAGCACTAACCATATACACTCATATATTCAAAGCAGGCAAATTCAAAGATATCAAAGACAGGATACAAAGGCTTAAGAGCCTTGAGGAGCAGGTTGTGCTGTCAATGTCCCACCCCCCTGGGCAGGACAAAACTCTTCTTTTAGAACATTCCACCACAACGCCTACCCTTGGACGCTATGAAATAATTAAAGAACTTGGCCAGGGAGCAATGGGTACGGTTTATTTAGGGAGAGATCCCATGATTAATCGGGAGGTGGCTATTAAAACTGTAAAATATGCTCATGTTGATAAGGAACAGTTATCGAAGAGTAAAGAACGTTTTTTTCGGGAGGCAGAAGCGGCAGGAAAACTTAACCACCCCAATATAGTGACGATATTTGATGTAGGGGAGGACTATGATATGGCATATATCGCAATGGAGTATATTGATGGCAGTGAACTCACCGAATTTTGCCAACGGAGAAAGCTGCTCTCAGTCAAACGCGTCCTGTCTTTGCTCTCTTCAGTGGCAGATGCTCTTGCATATGCACACAGCCATGGAGTGGTGCACCGCGATATTAAACCAAGCAATATTATGCTGCTCAAAAATAGTCTTATAAAGGTTACTGATTTTGGCATTGCACAGCTTATGTCCTCTACCGAAACCCAAACAGGTACTATTTATGGCACACCTCATTATATGTCCCCTGAGCAATTAAAGGGCAAAAAACTGGATGGACATTCCGATCTATTCTCGCTGGGTATTGTTTTTTATGAGTTGCTTACCGGAGAGAGGCCATTTAAAGGCGATAATATTACGAATATCATGTATGCCATTACGAATGTAGATTATATACCTCTGGCCAAAATCAAGCCGAATCTTCCGTCCTGTTGTACACGAATTCTCGAAGGCCTTTTGACCAAAACTCCCCAACAACGAATCCAATCTGCCGATAAATTAGTAGATCAGATCCAGCTATCTTTAAAAAATTTGAACAAAAAACGAATGAAAACCACCATAATACAACAATAAAATGAATAAAGGGAACAATAATAATGACAGAAAGCGGAGTTAAACTATGATAAAAATACTATTAAAATTTCGAAACAACGTAATGCAAGAAATTAAAACCAGCGATTTACCCATAACCATAGGCAGAAGTAAGGATAATGTCGTCTGTATTGATAATCTGGGTGTGTCGAAGCATCATGCAATGATTACCCAAAAGAAGGATATATATTTGATCGAGGATTTATACAGTACAAATGGCACATTTTTAAATGAAAAACTAATTCACTGTGAGCAGTTAAAGAATGGGGATGAGATTATTATTGGGAAGCATACATTAGAAATTTTCATAGAGGAGGGTGACATGTCACATCATCCTGTAAACTTAGAGAATATTGAAATGGATAAAACGATGGTATTGGAAACCAAAAAGCAAAAAAAGATGCTCGCTAAACTAAGAAAATAACAACGCGCGTGTATTATCCTGAATAAAAAATTCGGGGTGTCCAGGTCTGATAGATCTTTGAGTGGGCATTGGTCCTTCTCCTGCGTTTATCAATAAACCTTAAGGTGTTTTTACCAATCCTGACCACGTCATTGTTATGTAATTTATGCCTTTTGATTCTTTTCCCATTCACATAGGTGTTGTATGAGCTTTCAAGATCTTGTATATAATACTCTTTATTGTATCTGTGCATAGAATCATAAATGACTTCTATTACGGCATGATCCTTCCCGACAATCTTATCATGAATACACACATCATTATCCGGATCACGCCCAATTCGGACCAATTGTTTCTTGATAGAATATTTATGTATTGGCTCATTGTTCCGATATTGAATTAACGTAGCCATTTTTCTTACTCTGTGTCAATATTGTGTGCAATGGCACCATAAATTGAAAAAATTCTATGCTTTCTTTAGTAATCGGATTATTCCTATATTTTCTTCATCCGAAAAAGGATACAGTGAAAATGTAACCTCGTGATATGAGTATATTCTAATCAGACAAGGCTCATCAAAGAAAAGCACACCTGTGAATAGTGGACATAATTATTCTATTAATTTTTTTAGCTGAAGCGCATTTATTACAGCCTGACCATTGCGGTGATTATTAAAAAAAATAAAGAGTATTGTTGTTCGTTCTGCCATTGATTGTATTCGGGGGACCCATTCCCCCAGTTCCTGCTCATTATAAAGATAATCGTAACGAGTGGTGTTATCTCCATGCCACCAGTTTTTTTTATTACGCCCGTGAAATCGAATATAAGAAAAAGAGGCGGTTGTAATGTCAGTAGGCTTTAATAGCCTTGGCAACTCAGGCTCATCAACACAGACAAACGCAATATTATTCTCACGAAGTGTCTGGTATACACTCTCCTTAAGCCACTCGTTATTACGAAATTCTATGGAGAGGGGTAGGCCCTCAAGCTGTGAACATAGGTTATAGAGATATTTTCTGGATTCACTCGTATAGTGAAAGCTATAGGGAAACTGCAGCAGCACAGACCCCAATTGTGAAGCCTCAATCAGAGGTCTGATTCCCTCTTGAAAACGGGTAATTTCGCGAGAAGGGGCATCATTAATCTCATGCGTTAAACCTTTGTAGGCTTTTATAGAGAACATAAAATCCTCTTTGGTCATCTTAAGCAACTTTTCCATGACATTAGCATCTGGTTGGCGGTAATAGGAGAAATTGAGCTCAACTGTATCAAACTGCCGAGCATAAAATTTTAAATAATCTCCCTGTTTTGTCCCTTGAGGGTACACAGGACCTACCCAATCCTTATAGGAATACCCACTTGTTCCAATAAGGATTTTAGTCATAATTAGCGTCTCTTATAGGTGCCAATAAGCTCTGCGTGGCCTAGAATATGCCCTTCCATGGCTTTTACAAGCTCCTTCTTAGTAGCGCCTGGAGAAAGATTAAGCATTGTATCAAGGGCGTAAATCTTAAAAAAGTATCGGTGAGTCCCACCAGGAGGACATGGCCCTCCGTACCCAATTTTGCGAAAATCGTTAATACCTTGCATCCCGCCAACAGCTGGTTTCTTTTCCGCAGCAACATTCTCGGGCAAACTCTTTATCTCCGGAGGTATATTGTAATATACCCAATGAAACCATGTCCCTACCGGAGCATCCGGATCATCACTAATAAGGGCAAAACTCTTTACTCCCTCAGGCACTACTTCCCACGCAAGGGGCGGGGATACGTTTGCCCCGTCACATGTGTACCTAGAAGGTATGGCACTCTTGTTTTTAAATGCTGAACTTTGTAGTTCCATCACAGTCCCTCCGTCAGTTTTTGAAAAAGATTGATCTATTACCCCACCGCTCACAAAAAGAATTAGGGCACTTAATATAAGAAAAAATTTTTTCATCATACATCCCTCCTTCTCCGAGATGATATACTTTTCATACACTCTAAAGATATTTTTCATTATTATATGTCAACAATACTTGTTTTATCAATGTGATTTTGTGAATTTCGAAAACTACTTGAAAAATAATATGGTACATGGTATAACCTAAATCTATATAAGGATTTAATGCCATGGGGAAAAGATTATTTTTAAATAGCGATGTCACCAAAATAGTAAAATTAGCCCAGCGCCAGGTCGTTCACTGGACAGAGAAAGAGTTGGTGATACCTCTGGTTGAGGCCAAAGGGGCCGGTTCTAAGCGGAAATATACCTATACCAATCTTCTGGAATTTAGCATATGTAAAACACTATTCGATATGGGATTGGGAATTCATAAAGTCAAACAGATCGCAAAAGATTTAAGGCAGGATGGTCATCTTACACTATGGGCTGAAGATTACCCAGGATTTCTTAAGAAAGTAGGGGGAAGGGGCAGCGAAGAGCAAAATCCTGAAAGCCATCATGGAATCTTGCTGATTACATTCTCTGAACATAAATCACTCCGACAGATTATCCCTTATAATATTTCCTATCTCATGGGTTATAAATCATATTTTCATAAAATTCTCTCCCATCAAGGGCTCATAATTATTAATCTTGGACATATAAAAATAGCTATCGATAGTCAAATTAACAAATACATGCATGAGGTAATAACCTGATTTAGGGTGTTGTTGGTTCTACAATCTCCTTTTCAAATTTATCTTCTTTCCACAAACCCAGTTTAATAAGGCCATTTGGATCAGTATAGGTTCCCTTACCATGTTTTTTATCATCTTTCCATTCGCCTTCATATGTGCTCCCATCAGCGTAGGTATAGGTTCCTCGGCCATTAAACTTATTATCTTCCCACTCACCTTCATATTTGCTACCATCAGCATATTCATAAATGCCACGGCCACTCATCTTATCTTTCTTCCAATTACCTTCATATTTATCACCCTGTGCCGAAGTAAACACTCCATGTCCATCTGCATAGCCAAATTTCCATTCACCATCATATTTCTCTCCGTTTGCGCGAATAAGAATGCCCCTGCCATGCATCTTATCATCCTTCCACTCTCCCACATACTCATTCCCATTCATATAGGTAAAGGTACCAAAGCCATCCACAAAACCATTTTTCCACTGACCTACATATTTATTCCCATTAGCAGAGACAAAAGTTCCCTTTCCATGCGCTTTCCCATTATTCCATTCTCCCTCATACACGCTGCCATCAGCATAAGTGTAAGTACCCTTGCCATTTTTCTTATCATCTTTCCATTCACCTGTGTATTTACCGCCATCAGCAGAAATAAAAGTACCTATCCCATCCGCCTTTCCCTCTTTCCATTCCCCTTCATATTTATCACCATTCGCACGTATATAACTGCCAAAGCCATCTCTTTTATCATTCCTCATTGATCCCACATATTTACTGCTGTCGGAATAGGAAAAAACTCCTTTTTCACCATGCATATAGCCCTCTTTCCATTCCCCTTCATATTTATCACCATTCGCCCAAGAATATGTACCCCAGCCATTCGCCTTGCCGTTTTTCCACTCTCCTGAATACTTGCTCCCATTGGCCAAAATCATTGTTCCAGTGCCATTTGTACAATCACCTTCTATGCAACTTCCTCTTCCGCAGCCAATTAACGCGTGAGCATAAAGAAGAAAAATTATTATTATAATAATATCTCTTTTCCTCATTTGTCTATCCTTTCACCTATATATATCCTTATCGAGTGAAGCTGGGCATCAAATCGACGCTGAATTCTCACATAATATATTAAACATATAAAGAGAGCAAGAACTCCGCAATGCTTATCAGCCGTTCTAATGTTAGGCACTACAACAATTCCTCTCGGCCCTTCTGATTGTAAGTAAGAAATGATTTCTAATCTATGTCTTTTATTTACATAATGCATAAACAATGGTAGTATATAATATTATAAAGAGCTTATAATAAAGAAGGAGAAGAAAATGCGTAATAAAATTTTTACTTTATTCATATTTATATGTATTATCATATGTGCAGCCTCAAATATTCTTTTTGCTCAGGCTTTTAATTTTGAGAGTTCACCACCAAGGTTATTGGACGAGACTACGGCAAGCCTGTGGCCGATCTTTAGTTCAAACGTGAGTGTGAGCAACCCTGTTTTTAATCTGAATGCACACGAATCTCTATTAGCTGGGTCATGGGCATCACGATCGAGTGAGGACCTTCTTATATCAACCTATACTGGAAGTTATTTTGGCACATCGCAGACCTCTTCTTTTAATCCCCTGGGTGGCACAACCACTGTCTTTTCTGAACTCACTTTGCCCTGGGTTTCGTTAAGCACCAATATTACGACTTCTCAGAGTATAGGCACGATGGGATTTGTCCCTGTGGAGAGTTCGGCGGTAAAAATCCAGTATCAGGTATCGAGTCAGGACAATCCCTATGCAAATATGAATCCTTACGTTGCAGGAGTGTATGCCCTGCAAGAGAATGCAGCCGCTGGTCTGGCCCTTGATAGAGTTTTAGCTGAAAAACCTTTATACACAGCTAGTGGTCAACGATATTATGGCACCGCAAGCTATTATAATCCCTATAGCACCTCAGGTTATTTTTTTCCCGAACAAACATCCACTTCTGTGAACCAAATGACAACCGTTGGTGGTATACCAATAAAAAGACTAAGCTATCAAAGCAGTTATTACCCAAAAGACCCTTACCCGGCTGGTATAGATTACCCCGTTTACTACTATGGGTATGGAAACACCGGGGCTTCTTCAAGCTCCGCCAGCACTTCTTATCCCACTGTTATGGAGGAATCCTATCCCACTGTTATAGATGAAACATATCTCACTGTTATAGATGAAACATATGATGAAAGCGAGGAAGAATCGGTTAGAGAGGATGCACTTAGACAGGGAGACCAGATACTGAATTAAGGACCACTCTATAAAAATAACAGCGCATGTGAGTTCCGGCAATTCTCATTTGGGGTGCATACTATGTGGCCAGGGGAGGCAGCAGGTCTTGAAATATGAGAGGAATTCTATTACAATAAGCAGGCGACAATTCATAAAACTTGTGGGGTATTCCTCCTTGATTTTAAGCCAGCCTATAGGCGGGGGGTGCGGGAGTAGGCCCTCACAAACAAAATCAGACACAACATTCTTTACGGTATCACTTGTGAAAGATACCGATGAATCCTACGCCATTGATAGGGCTATAGAGCTGGCAGGGGGATTGAATTTTATTTTACCTGGCGATACTATTCTCTTAAAGCTTGCTCTTAATTCTCCTTATCCATTTCCTGCCACTACAAGTCCTTTCATAGTAGCACACCTAATTAAACGTCTTAAAGAGCGGGGAGCGGGAGAGATTTATGTTGGAGACAAATCCCCACGCTGGCAGGATACAATGAGCTGTATGGAAGAAACAGGTATTTATCAGACAACTGTAAATGCTGGTGCCTATATAGCAATTTTTGAAGATAATGAAATGATACCTGTCAAGCCGGTAGCGGCCACTCATTGGCCTGTTGGTTTTTCCATCCCCACTCTTTTTACCCGCGTAGATCACATCATTGCACTCCCAACGTTGAGAACTCATGTTCATGCCAATTTCACTATGGGAATTAAAAGTTTCGTTGGTGCCCTCCCACAATCAGATCGAGACAAAATGCATAACTCACTTCATTTCTTCGAGCGTATTGCCGAAATCCCTCTTTGTACAGATAAGATCCGTCTCTCACTCCTCGATGCCAGGTCTGGCTTCAATTCAGAAGGTCCGGATTCCGGGAACCTCATCACACCGGGGATTATAATAGCGAGTAAGAATTTAGTTGCCTCTGACATTGCTGGTCTCGCTTTATTAAAGAGTTTTGGGACAACATCTCAGCTTACATCGAGCGACATATGGGGTCATCCAACCATCAAGCGCGCCATAGAAATTTATTCCCCTACCCTATCCATTCATACCTTAAATCTTGTATACGAAGGTATAGATAACATAGAGGAAATTCGCAATCAATTGCACAATGACACCATCTCACTATGATATCCTTTTATATCATAATGAGAATGCGACTTTTTTCATTCGCCAGTTTATACTTTCCATTTCTTGTTTCATTACAAATTTATTTCGGATAGCTATTCAGCTTTAGATAGTGCTAAAAACCTGGTATAGTGTAATGAAAAATATGCAACTGAACATAGAGAGGGTATGATGATGTTTAAGATTCAAAAACTAAATAGTATTTCTTCGAAGGGATTGGAGCTTTTTTCCTGTGATAAGTATGAACATGCTTCCGAAATGGCTCAACCGGACGCGATACTGGTAAGGAGTGCTCCTATGCATGATATGAAATTACCTGATTCTTTAAAAGCGATCGCACGGGCAGGGGTAGGTGTGAACAATATACCACTCAAAAAATGTACTGAAAGGGGCATAGTTGTGTTTAATACTCCCGGTGCCAATGCCAATGCAGTTAAAGAGCTTGTGCTCATGTCTCTTTTTCTGTCATCCAGAAGAGTATATGAGGGGATCAATTGGGTAAAAAGCTTAGCTGGCAAAGGTGATGAGGTCACAAAGCTTATTGAAAAAGGGAAAAAGGATTTTGCCGGCCCAGAGGTACGAGGAAAAACTCTCGGTGTAATAGGGCTTGGCTCTATCGGAGTCATGGTCGCCAATGATGCACTCGCCCTCGGTATGAAGGTCACGGGACGTGATCCTTATATATCCGTTGATTCAGCGTGGGGCCTTTCACGTTTGGTTTCAAAATCCGTTAGCCTCGATAATTTGATTAGTGAGTCCGACTATATCAGCTTACATCTGCCCTTAAATGATACTACCCAGGGATTTATGAACAAAGAAAAATTTTCTCTCATGAAAAAGGGGGTAAGGATTTTAAATTTTGCACGAGGAGGACTGATCAATAATGACGACCTCATCGAGGCTATAGAAAAAGGGATTGTTGCACGCTATATAACCGATTTTCCAAATGAGGCACTTCTCAGACTTGAGAATGTTATTCCGATTCCGCACCTTGGGGCATCAACCCCTGAATCCGAGGAAAATTGTGCAGTAATGGCTGTCACCCAGCTCAGTGATTTCCTGGAGAATGGAAACATTGCCCATTCAGTAAATTTCCCTGAGTGCTCACTTCCAAGGACAGGGAATCAACGCTTGGTAATTGCGAACAAAAATGTCCCCAACATGATTGGTCAATTTACCCATATCCTCGCGAAAAAACAAATAAATATTGCCAATATGTTAAATAAAAGCAAAGAAGACTATGCAATGAATATTATCGATATTGACGAACACATCGATGAGGACACAACAGGAGCACTCAAAAATATCAAGGATGTTATTATGGTAAGGCTCCTGGAGTAAACGCCGCATATAATTTATCCCATTTCCTTTATAGATTTTATACAGAGCGGCTCAAGGAGCCTTCATTCTTTCATTTTCAAGGTTGGCATATAATCTGCAGGAATAGCTGCAGATTGAAGAAGCAACAGTATTAACGGGTATATTCCCACATATATAATTGAAAAATGGACAGAGGAGAAAGAAGATGAAAGAGAGACGATCACATTTACTACTGGGTTCTCTAATTTTTTTACTGGCAACCTTTTTTATAGGAGCAACCTGCAATGCGCAGCTCCCTATTCCCTTTAATCCTTTTCTTTTCCCCTATTATCCCATTATAGATCAGGCGTATATACCCCCTCTTAGTGTCGCGCCAAACACAATAACTGCGTCAGTCATTCCACCTGCACCAATTGCATTTATCGCACAATCGTCGACAACTGTATTTACGCCCCCTGTAACAACCATTGCAGGTGTTATTATCGCAGATTTTATCATCAATACAGGGAATCCCCAGGTAAAATCGGTATTACTTTTAATCGCTGCTGATCCATCATTACTGGATAATCCATTTTTACTCAGCCTCCTCATTAATACAGGAAATCCTGATGTGATTGCAGCACTTGCGTGGTTAGCTTCTGTGCTCTAATTATTTATATATTGAATTTATTGATTTATATACTTAATCGGTATATTTACCAGGCTCAATAAGAGCGCCGAACTGTGCTTTGGCTGCCAGAATATTTGCCTTTGCATTTTCCCAGGTTTCATAAACCTTTGACGGACAATCAGGAATATTTTCTTTAAAATATTTCATACTTCTTTCAAGTTTGGCGAGCCATGCATTACATCTGAAAGAAAATTGATATCTGTATTCCTCTTCACTGTACTCTTCATTTAAAAGAGACGTGAAAAGAGGTGCAAGGTCTTCATACTTGGGGATAAGCCCCGTTGGGGTTTTATAGGCATCCAACTCTTTATGGATCCGCATGTCAGCCCAGTGTAACCAGACTTTTTTTGCAAGCTTACTATTGCAGAAATTACCCCCCCGAGTTTTAAGAAAATAATTCGTTGCAAAGATGCGCGGCTCTCTCTCAACACCTTTGATAAAATCAAGATTATTCTGAATATACCGGCCGATAGGATAGCTGATAAAGTCAAGGTTAGCCATGGGCTGCGGTTTTCTCACACCTTCCATACCTATGGTTGCCGCAGTTGTTTCAGATTCAAGGGTACAAGCCTTCATAATAATGCCATCATCCCACCCCAAGGATTCTTCTATAGGTACACATGTGTCTGAATCACGCCCACCATAGAGGACACCGCCAACAGGAACACCATTTTTATCATTCCATGCAGGATCAAGGTTTTCAAGATACTCCATCCTGATGGTATAACGAGAATTATCGTGGGAGATGGGTATCACCTTACCATTTTCATCTTTCTTCCCGAGCTGCCACCTGCCTGAATGATTCTTCCCCTCTGTGGGCGTCTCTATACCCATACCAGACCAATACGGATTGTTATCAGGCCCCGTTAAAACATTTGAAAAAATCATTTCTTCTTCACGCATAAGGGTTCGAAAAATAACCGGATCATCAGTGCCGTTGACGTCCTTAATAATGCCGAAGATGCCTCTTTCCACATTAGCAGCCCTAAACTCACCATTAATTTTTTTAAAATAGGCTATATCATCACCGATAAGTTTTTCCCCCGGAATCATGGCTGTCGCTGTTTTCCCGCAGGCTGACGGATAGGCACCCACAAAATATGTTGTCCTATTCTTTCTCTCATTCTGGCAACTCATAATAAACATATGTTCGCATAACCACCCTTCTTCCCCTGACTTTTTGATTGCCAAACGCATGGAATGTTTTTTCAAACCGAGAGAATTCCCCGCATATTGGTCATTCATAGAGTATACAATTTTATCGTAGACGTCCTGGTAGATCCGCCTTTTATCAAGGTTGATGGTGCATCCTTTTGCATCAAGGGCTCCAGCGCTATGGACAAAGCGAAAAAAATTATCCTTCTCTTCCATTTTCATAAAATGTTCGTAACCACGGCGGTAGAGGATATCTTCAGAATGGGACACGTAATAGGAATCTGTTATCTGGGCGCATGCAATGGAAAACAGGCTCATGGTCGGGCATTCACAGAATAATTTAACGATCGCTTCCTTTCCCTTCATTATTCCTCTGGCAATTTCTTTTATTTCAGCTAATCCCTCGTCATAATCGACACAATTGAGCTTCCCCATTCTTTCCCTTTCTTCTTTTGGGACGAGAAATTTTGTATTGTCTTTATCCCTGGCCTGATCATAATACCCATCATAATGGATGGTTTGCCCTTTTTTAGCTAATCGGGCCTCCTCTCCCTTCTCTAATGTTTTGTTTCGTATATATTCAGCATCTTCTTCGCTGTCATCACACATATAAACGGTATCAGGTTCACATAATTCAATATATTCACCAACGAAATTAAATAATTTCTCATTGTCAAGTGCGTATAATTTCCTATAACTTTCGTCACTCATCTTTGATTTTAACAAATCTTCATATTTACTACTCATTATACACTCCTATCTTGTTGTATTCATTAATAACTGAGAATGAGACAATGGCATTCAGAAAAAATAGTAGAAAATATTATAGAATATTTTTAGAAAGATTTCAATAAATGAATTACGACATCCAGGGCAATCGCATGAAAAATTTTAAGTATTCATTCACAGGTTCAAAGTTCAAATCAACAAATATACCTGTAAAGGTACTCACGGGGATTATTATTTTTACCACAGAGGATACAGAGATCACAGAGGGGTATGAATCTCCGTGTCCTCTGTGCTCTCTGTGGTTAATTTAAAAAACCCACATCATATCCTTGCTGAGTATAGTTAATTGCACAGGATGAATTCTTTCATGCGATTGCCCTGTTACTCCGATGCAATGAATTATGGCGCGCTCTTAAAAATACAAAAGATTCCGGTATTTGTTGAGTGTTGAGCGATAATAATAGAAATCCTTTGCCAGAAAAGCAATTGACCATAATTAGTATTGCCAACCTTAAAAAACCAGATTTGACATTTAGCTTATCGGGGACTAGAATTGACTATGATGAAAAGGGTTTGTGGGGTCGATTCTGTACTTTACGGGATTGCTTCATGCACTTCTTTCAATCGAGTCATACATAGATTTATTTTCACATGCATCCCAAAGTAAATGTTTCATGAGAAGGATTTGTTGTCGAATACATAATCAAAATAGCAATAATGAGAGATTATCTTGGAAGGGATTCATATGCTTTGGATAAAAATATTCATGTAATTTTAATGAGTGTGATTGGGAATGAACTGCTATGAATGAAGATATTCAGATTAAAAAATGGTTTTACAGGAATAAAAAAAACCAGAATAGTGAGATACTTGAAATATTAGGAGTAGGATACGCTCATCTAAAACTGGGGAATGATGATGATCTTTACGTGACAAGATATGGTCTGCCATTTATTGAAAACCTCAATCCTAAAAATTTTTGGGTTGACACACAATGGTTTGATGCCAATTCTATAAGACTGTCAGGAACGAGTTGCGTCTATAAGGTTACCACAAAAAAAGTAAGGGGAAAGCATAAAGACATTGTTATGAAATGGAACAGGATGGGCCAGGAAATTCCGGGTGAATATTATAGCGAAGAACTCATGTATGCCGAATTCAATAGCCCATTTGAAGAGTTTTCGCTGGTCATGGAATTAAGGAATGCTATACATACATCACAAGAGAAAATAAACATTCAGACTCCTCTCGCAATATACGTGCCGGCAGAAGCCATGGAATTATGGAAAACCGGTAGAAAAGAATATAAAATGCGCTCAAAGATAGAGTCGCACAAGGAAATATCACTTGATATGCTCCGTTCATATGCGGTAATTTATGAATGGATCGAAGGCATAGATGCTGTTCAAGCATACAGGGAAGGAATATTAGATGAAAACTATATAAAACAGCTTACTCTCGATTCTGAAAATAGGATAGAAAAGAGAGGATTTATTGTGAGGGATAGCAAGCCCCATCATATTATTGTCATGCCTGAAAATGGGGGTTTGGCGCGCGACAGAGAAAATAATATTCTTTATGCGCTCGTTGATTTTGAATTGCTTGAGAGAACTCCTGAACAAGAGGAATTGGTTAAAAAAGACAAGCGCGCTAATTATTTGAAAAGACAAAAAGATAGGTTCTTAATAGATATTCCGAGAAAGCTCCCGTCACATCTGAGTTATATAAATATTTTAGGCGTTGATTATGTGTACGGACATGTGGAGAGCACTAAAGGAAGATTATGGGTTGTAGGAAGAGACCCACAATTATTCGAATATTTTCTGCCCGAGAAATGGGAACAAATTCAAAAAACTAAAATCTCCGTATATAACGAAATGTACTACACATTGACAAAAGACAATATACACCTTGCATGGAAAATATCCAAGGTGGGGCAGCAGCCTGATATGGATCCTTTTAGGGAGGAAGAGAGGAAAATACTAGAACATGGATACAATAGCCCTTTTGAAGAAGTTGCGATTGCAGTTGACTTAAGCAGGAAGGGCATCGCATCAATTTATCCCAGAGCAATATATATGACTTCGGATAAATCTGATTTTGCAGACCATCTCTTTGACATCAGTAGGTATGAAAGCCATAAAGATAATGTTACGCAGGATGGGATACCTATATTGAGGAAAGACCGCGATTACATAATTATCTGGGGTTACTGGAATGGGCCTGATGAAAAGCTCGCCGCTCAAGACGGGGATTTCTATGAAGGAATAGATGCATTGCATGCATACAGAAAAGGGATTATTTCACACGCACAATATTTTGATTTATTACAGACAGCAAAAGAAAAATTATCGCAAGTAGGTATTGAAGATCTTAACCTTCGAGGAAATCATCTGCTTATATCAATTGATTCAATGGGGAATTTTATTACGGATAATCAAGGTGAATTGGAAATAAGGATATGTAATTTTGAATTTCTCAAGAGAATAGAGTAAGTGACAAAATTTTTTGCTCATTTCTACCGATAAAAAAAGAAATCAAAATGCCAATTACCAAGATGGGTACAGAAAGTAATAATAATAGGGTGAGGTTAAAGAAATGAGCTTATTCACTGCAAAAACGGCAATGAGCAGAAATATAATCATTATAAAAGAAGACACGCTTATATATGATGCAATGAAAATCCTTATAGATCATAATATCACCGGTATTCCTGTTGTGACGGACGATATGAAGATCGTCGGGATAGTGTCGGAAAAAGATTTGCTGCGACCATTAGATAACAATGAGAGTATTGGACGTCTCACTGTGAGCTGTGTTATGACCCGCGATGTAATTACCTTTGATGAAGATGACGAGCTTATTGATATATGCAGATGCCTGGTTGGCAATGAATTCAGAAGGGTCCCCATCTTGTCAAATGGAAAACTGGTCGGCATTATAACAAGAAGAGATGTAATCAAATATATTTTAGAGGGAAGAATCGCGGTTCAAACAGAAAAGATGAGCCTTGTATTTTAGTGTGTAGGGAAACTACACAAATGAAAGAAAAGATTAAACATTTTAATTATTTTCTCCTCGTCAGTATTATTCTCATTATTCTCGTCGGTTTCTCATACGGAATGGTTGAGTATAGCCGCAGGTCTTCTTTTTGTAGAGATTGCCATGAGATGGGAAGTGCACATGATACCTGGATGGCTTCAAAACACGGCCCTCTGCTCGGTGATATAGACAGTTGCTATGTATGTCATGCAGAAGAAGGCCTCATCGGGTATATCAAATCGAAATTAGAGGGAGTAACCTCACTATATTTTCATTTAACCGGTAATTTTGATGATATAGGGGGAAGGCAGAAGCCTGTATACTGTATAAAGTCAGGCTGTCATACAATGGAAGATATAGAAAAGGATTTAACAATAAATGTTAATCATGTATTTCACTTGGAAAACGGCAATAAGTGCGTTGATTGTCACGATAGAATTGCTCACGGATGGGACCCGAGTATACGCAACAGTCCTGATATGAAAAAGTTCTGCTTTAAATGTCATAATAATATCATTGCCCCTAAGGATAACTGTGGGATGTGCCATATCTACCAAGAAAATATGTTAAAGGGCATAACTGCTCAAGGCATAGAGAATCACCCTTCTATTCATGGAGATGAATTAACCTGTAAAAATTGTCATGCTATGGCCTGTAATCCTTCGTTAAATTCATGTCAGGAATGCCATGGGGAAGAGATAATAGAGTCTCTGAAAAAACGGCAATTTGAAGTCTCCGTTTCTTTGGAACAGCTCAATAACTCCCTTAGGCAATTAAAGAGAATATTTGAGAGTCCCCGCTATCAAGGAGACGAGTACAAAAAAGAAAGGGAATGCTATGAAATGGCACAGTATAATTATAATTTCATTCTGAAGGATAAAAGCCGAGGATTTCATAATTTTATCTATTGCACAACAATTTTAGATGCAGCTATAGCCTCTATGGATGCCATAATGATTGGATTTATTAAAGATGTTCAAGGATTTCACGACAATTCTGCTCTTGAAAATCAGAATCCCTGAGCGATTCAAGAATAATCTTTCATTAACGGGAGTTGAATAATAACGGTTGTCCCATGGTCCTGTGTGCTTGCGACGGATATTTCTCCTTTAAAAGCAGAAACGAAATTTTTAACAAGGGATAAGCTTACTCCACTCCCCCCCTTGCTATGATCTTTCGCCAATATACCTCTGAAACTTAAGTCAAAAATGCACGAAAGCTCATCATGAGGGATACCTATACCCTTATCCATAACCTTCCATTCAAGATTCCCATTATGCAGGCCCATCTCAACAGTAACCTGAGAGCCCCTATGACTATATTTAAGTGCATTGTCTGCAATATATAAGAGGACTTTATACAAAAGGTCCTGGTGGGCGAGCACCTTCTCCTTCTGAGGCTCAACCAATTTGTGTGCAATTAAGGTAATATCCTGCTGCTTCGCTCTTTTCTCAATCTCTTTGACCACACCGTCATAGACCTTCCCCGGATCTATAGGTGTAAACAGTAGTTCAGAACTATGGAGCATTGAAATGTCCATCATATCACTGATGAATCGTAACAACTCTGCCAATCTCCTTCGGGCGCGCTGCAACATCTCATTGCGTTTTTCCACATTCTTCTCTACATATCCATCCAATACAACATCAATACAATTTGTAATGGCTGAAATGGGCCCTTTGAGATTTTCCGCAACTGTAATGAGGATCTCTGTCTTATTTTTATCTGTAAGCTCAAGATGTTTATTCGTCTCTACTAATTTCCTGTTGACCTCCACAAGCTGACTGGTTGCGTCTGCCACTCGCATCTCCAGCTCCCGGTTCCATCTCTCTATTTCGTCGCGTGATTGTTTAATATGGTCAGTCATAATATTAAACGAACCGGCTAACTGTCCTATTTCATCGAAGCTTTTGATATCAATATGATAATCAAGATCTCCCTCTGCAATTTTCTTCGTTCCTACATTTAATTTCTGAATGGGAATGTGAACAAATCGATAAATAAAATATCCAATCTCAAGAGAAACCAAAAGAAAAATTATCATTGTCGCAAGAACAAGCTCTTTTTTCCCGGATGCGAGCAAATGGTCCAAACGCCTATTGTACGCTTTAATATATAGTACCCCCACTATTTTCTTCTCAGGATCATGACAACGATGGCAGAGATGCTCATTTTCGATCGGATTGAACACCTCGATTATTGAGTTTCCTGTAGTATCTTTGAAGCTGCGGTGAATTGATATATTAAGGGGAGTGCTCATTCTCTTGAGATGACAGGCGGTGCACTCCTTCTCTTCTGTATTCTTCTTCATACCTATCTCTTCCCGCCAGGAAGAGATAGAGATTCTGCCACCGCATAACACGGTAATCTTGGTAAAATCTTCTCTATATCCAAAAGCCTCAATCATTGTCTGAACTTCTTCCCGGGAGCCATGAGCAAGCATAGTGTATCGTATATAGCTCTTAATAAAATTGCTCGTCTCATAATACTGGAAACGCATCAAATCCATCATGCCCTTCTCGTGAGTTTTCCTGTTTAAATAGAAAGAGATCAGGATACCTGCAATCAACACCGTCCCAATATAAAAAATTATTTTAAGACTTAAGCTTTGCTCTATAAATAATTTTCTTAACCAATACTTCATTAAAAATAACGCCGTTTAAAAATAATCGTATTCTGTGTCTGCTTAATAAACCGCCACCCTGGGTCCCTCCCAAGCCACCACCTTAAAAGAAGATATTCCTGCGAGGTTTTCCCGAGTACAAGGAGCATAATATTATATCTATGGACAAGCTGCATAAAATAAGACCTATCTGCAAGTTTTCGAATATCGTGAATAAAATTGCCATATACTTCCCAGCGACCATCAAGGGACACTTTCCATTCAGGGTAAAGCTGCCAGATTAAATATCCTCCGATATCAGCGCTATTGAAAAGATTCCCTCCGATTTGATCTGCATTGGCTTTAATATAGTCCACCGCTTCCTGAGGAAAATACTCGGAGATCCCAAAGCCAAATTTTCGATGATAGCCGAGCCTTTTATAAATATAATTATTAGAGATAAGAAATATAATCACCACATTGATAATGACTATACTGATAAAAAGCGCCATAGAGGTTGCATGTCTCAACTTCACAAGACGAGTACTCGTTTTCCCCTTAAGAGAGTCTATGAATCCGGCTATATTATACACTGTCATGGGTGTGGCAATAAGGGCAAAAATAGCAATATTTCGGAAGGATAAGACAGCAAGAAATAAAAATGCGCAAAATGGAAGAAGATAACAAAACCTTATCTTTTTTATATTCATTAAGAAGGCAACGAGAGAGAGCACAATAAGTATCTTAAACATGACAACCGGGTCCGGGAATTTGGTCTGCGGAAAAGAAAAAGGAGAGATGAGCTCACCAACCGTGGCGATCGGACTGGTGGCTTTTGAGAAGATTTCTTGAAAAATTGTAAAAGGGTAGAGAATGCCATCTTTTCCATTTGCATTGATGAGAGATGCTCCGCTTACGAGCAGCAGACAGATCAATTTTCTCGTCCATATCCGCATGCTGCATTCTCTCTCCTCAAGTTTTCCGAGATAGCGGTAAATAAGTATATTGATGCACTCACCACAATAATAAAGCATCATGAAAATAATCCCCAGAATATATAAGCCATGCATATTGCTCCATAGAAGCTGAATAAAGGGGAGTATAAAAAATACCGCGTATTTATATTTACTAAAATTTTCTATAAAATAAAAGAATATGACGATAAAAAGAAAGGTAAATATCTCAGGTCTTAAAAGAAATCTCTGGAAGCCACAAAAGAGGGCTATGAGGCCCACAATAATAGATACAGCATAAAAATCATCCTTATAATATATAAAATATAATAGCAAGAAGGTCCCAAGCACTATGCAACACCGAAGGACTATACAGCCATATGCACCTCCTATCGCATAGGCAGAGTAAAGAATAACCTGAAAAAGCCAGTGCGAATCGATCCATTTATTCCCTTCCGCTATATAAGAGAAAATATCATGACGAGGGATACTAAAATTCTGGGTTATGTATTCTCCTGTTTTCAGGTGCCACCCAAAATCAAAATTAACAATATTAAAGATGCATGAAAAGATAACCACTACTACAAAGGAAAAGAGAGCGATCTTTCCTTTCTTAATTTTCATCATAAGCATATCAGCCTTTCCACCATTTTACAGCACTTCTAATTTTGGGTAAGGACCGTGTGGCGAGGGAAAGGGGGCAGGGGCACAACGGTCAAAATTAGAATTGCAGCCATCTTCAATAGCATTAAAATATCACAGAAAAAACTCTAAGGTCAAGTAAAAAGAGATTAGATAATATTTTCATAATAAAGAAATGGTAGTTTTATTGACACCCTCTTTCCTATTATTTATAATTTTTGTACTCACTTAAGGGCGCAGAAATTCTGGATGCGGTGTAAATCCGAGCCATGGATTTGTGAACTCCGAATGGAGGAATAATTATCTAGATGATTAAAGATAAAAAAATTGCTGTTATTCTGCCGGCATACAATGCTGAGAAAACGTTGGAGAAAACCTACAATGAAATTCCTCACGATATTGTCGATTACATTCTCTTGGTAGATGACCACTCAAATGACAGAACCCTTCAGATCGCTCAAAAACTCAATATCGATTGCATCCGGCATCCAAAAAATTTAGGTTACGGCGGCAATCAGAAAACCTGTTATCATACAAGTTATCAATGGGGTGCTGATATTATCGTGATGCTCCATCCTGACTATCAATATACACCTAGATTGCTGCGCGCCATGGTATCTCTTATTGCTGAAGAAGTGTATCCTGTGGTTCTCGGTTCCCGTATTTTGGGTAAAGGAGCGATTGATGGTGGTATGCCACGATACAAATACATTGCCAACCGATTTCTCACTTTTGTGGAGAACCTTCTCATCGGGCAGAAATTATCTGAGTATCACACGGGATACCGTGCATTTGACAGAAGGGTCTTCGATACGATCCGGATAGAGGATAATAGTAATGATTTTATTTTCGATAATGAAATGCTCGTGCAATGCCATGTGAATGGATTTAGTATCGGTGAAATTTCATGCCCTACAAAATATTTTAAGGAAGCATCCTCTATCTCTTTTTGGCGTTCAATGAAATACGGATTTGGCTGCCTATGGGTTGCAATAAAGTGTTTCCTTCATCGCAATGGGATAATAAAATTCCAGCAGTTTATGCCAAAATCAAAGGTTGATGAAAAATAAAAAATTCACTGTCAGTCTTCTCACGCTTGGCATATCATCCGTCCCCACGCAGATGATTATCATCCGTGAAGCAATGTCGAGCTTTAGCGGAAACGAGCTTGTCATCGGAATAATTATTGGGCTGTGGCTGCTGTTTACAGCGTTAGGGAGCGCCATTGGCATCAGGATCTCGCGCAAGTGGAGGACTGACTATCTCTTATGTTCAGGCCATAGCATAATTGCTATTTTGCCATTATTGCAGCTTTCAGCCCTTCGCGCCTTCCCTCTCTTTTGGATTAAGGGACAACTTCTTGGCTTAGGCCATATTATCGGCAGCAGCCTCATACTCTTTCCCTATTGCATCACCGCAGGAGCCATGATACCGATTGCAGGCTGTTTATTAAAGGAAAAAGAAACAACGAGCAAGGTATATATAGCGGATATTTGCGGCGATCTTATAGGGGGGATATTATTCAGTCTTGTATTTGTCTATATTCTCTCACATTGGGCTACTCTTGTATGTCTTGGAGTGGCAAATCTTATTGCCGCGGGGATCATGGCCTCCGGTTCTTTCCTCCCGGCTCTAGGTATACTTATGCTTTGTGTGATTCTCAGTTTTCCTCTCAATAAGAAAAGCCTTTCGCTACGACTACCAGGCCAAGACCTCATTATGCATAAAAATACTCCCTTTGCTCAGATCAGTATTACGAAGAGCGGGGAGCAACTCAATGTCCTACTCGATGCAATCCCCCTCTTTTCATATAATGATTTGCGGGCAGAGGCCATGGCCCATATTCCAATGTCGCAGGTCAAGGAAGGAGCGCGGGTTCTCTTAATCGCAGGGGGAGTATTCGGGACCCTCAAAGAGATAATAAAGCACCATCCTGAGCACATCGACTATGTGGAACTTGACCCGAGTATCGTGGCTCTTGATGAGCAGATAGATCATATTCTTTCTCATCCCTCCATTGTGACCCATATTGGAGATGGCCGGCTTTTCGTGAAAAAAGCTCAACTTCATAACATCCTTAAGTACGACTGCATTATTCTGGATTTGCCTGACCCGGAAAATATTCAGCTTAATCGCTTCTATACCCTGGAATTCTTTCAGGAAGCAAAAAGGATTTTATCCAAAAACGGAATTTTATTCTTTACGCTCACGGGAGCTGAAAATTATTTGGGTCCTCATGCCCTGGCTCTCAACCGATCAGTATATGGGGCATTGAAAAGAGTGTTTCCTTATGTCATCACCCTTCCAGGAGAAACGCATTTCTATTGTGCATCACCATCCCTCCTTCCCATGAAAATTGCAGATACCCTCCTTTCTCGTCAAATACTTACAAAATGGCTGGTTGATTACCAGCTTTCTACGATTCTCGATCCTTTTCGCATCACCCAGACTGAAGAGCTCTTAAAGCACAATGAAGGATCTGTCAATACAGATCTTTCTCCCTCTGCATTCAGGCACCTGCTTAATCTATGGATCACACAATCAGATAGCTCGGAGCTTTTATTATATGGTACCCTCTTTCTCATACTGCTTGTGGCTTTCATTAGTTGCAGAGAGCATCCATTACAATTTATCACCATGTCTTCGGGATATACCGGTATCGCACTAGAGCTGTCATTGATAATTATCTTTCAGATTATTAAGGGCTATGCCTATTTATGGATATCCACCTATGTGACATTATTTATGATAGGGTCAGCTCTCGGTGCTGCTTTATCCCGAAGAAAAAAATATAAAAATCCCCTGCGCCATATCTTTTACTGTGATATAGCTATGCTTATTATTACCTGTTTCTCACTCGCAACGAGCATTATTGCCGTGCATTATAGCCCCCGCGAATTCCTTTATAAGATGCATCATGTTTTTCTCCCTGTTGAAATTTTGGCTATTGCCATAACGATCGGCTATCAATTTGTAGCCATCTCAAAAACACTGACCGGTTCAGATACCGAAATCACAGGAAGGCTTTATTTTGCGGACCTTGCGGGCTCTTCCGGCGGAACATTTCTCATCAGTCTTATGTTACTTCCTACATTTGGGGTCATCGGGGTCATCGTCTCCGTGCTTATCATAAAAATAGTAAGTCTGACATATATGGTGAAGCTTATTTCTTGACTTTTGATTCATATCAAGTATAATTAATAATTGGAAAAATATTGAGAATATGTTTTATACCAAAAGAGAATTTATAAGGGGTTGCATATATACATGGGGGGGATTGCTCTGTGCCTCGCTATGTCCAGGGGGCTTATCCATTGCATCGGGTAAATTTAAGGCGGATGACCCTCATCTTAAGGAGGCATATTTTTATCAAAAACTGGATGACAAGCTTGTGCAATGTAAGACCTGCCCAAATCAATGTGTAATTGGGCTCGATGAAAGGGGCGCATGCGGTACCAAAGTGAACATCAAAGGCTCTCTTTTTTCTATCTCCTATGGCAATCCTTGTAGTATCCATGTCGACCCTATAGAAAAAAAACCACTCCTTCATTTTTATCCTGGAAGCACTGCATTCTCACTTGCGGTTGCTGGCTGCAATTTTCATTGCCTGAATTGTCAGAATTGGGAGATATCCCAGACAACTCCTGATAAAACAAGAAATATGGAGGCATCTCCTGATGAGATTGTCAAGACTGCAAAGAAGAATCAATGTAAATCAATTGCCTACACCTATTCAGAGGCAACCACATTCTACGAATATATGGTGGATATATCTAAAAAAGCTCGCGATGAAAATATTAAAAATGTCTGGGTGAGTAACGGGTATATGAGTCAGGAAGCATTACATAAGCTTTGCGACACCATAGATGCAGGAAGCATCAACTTAAAAAGCTTTAGTGATGATATCTATATGAAGTTAAACGGCGGTCATCTTGAGCCAGTCTTAAATACCCTTAAGACGTTACACACGCGAAGGATATGGCTTGAGATAATCAATCTGGTAATTCCCACATATACTGATGATATCGAAATGATAAAAAAAATGTGCGGATGGATTGTGAAAAACCTCGGGCCCGACTATCCTCTTCATTTTTCAAGATTTTTCCCAAAATACAAGCTTCTTCGCTTACCCCCCACCCCGGTCGAAGTATTGCATAAAGCTCAGGATACCGCCCAGTCAGAAGGATTGCACTATGTGTACATCGGAAATGTCCCCCAATTGGGTGATAATGTAATCTGCCCTAATTGTAAAAATATTGTGATAAAGAGAAAAGGATATAGTCTTCACTCAATAAATATAAAAGATGGCGTGTGTGGTTTTTGTAATAATCCAATAAGCGGCCGATGGGCTTAATGGGCAGGCAGGAAAAAATACAGAAAAAGGGAGAAAAAGTATGAAAGAGTTTGCGTTGCTTATATTTATCATAGCCTTTATTATATCTGTGTTAAATTCGTGTCATGCAGCGAATGACGGCTCGAAAAAAGACCCAAAAATTCGCTTACCTGTGGTCGCAGGCCAATTCTATCCCGGATCATCGGGAGAATTATCAAAGATGATAGAGAATTATTTCGCAGATGCTCAGGGAACCGAGATCAAAGGCACGATATATGGTTTGGTGTCTCCTCACGCAGGGTACATTTATTCGGGGATCGTTGCGGCTGCCGGTTTTAAACAGATAAGAACTGATATCAAAAAAGTTTTTGTGCTTGCACCAAGCCATCGTTTTGCTATTTCAAAGGCTTCTATTCCTGATGTTGACTATTATCGAACCCCTTTGGGAGACATCCCTCTGTCAGACATCGCAGCGACCTTGAGAGCACAGGCCCTTTTCTCTCCCGAACCTCACATGCATGATCTTGAACATTCACTGGAAGTGCAATTACCTTTCCTGCAGAAAAAACTCGATAAATTTGAACTTATCCCCATTGTCATTGGTCATGTGAATCCGACAGAGGTAGCTGATGCACTTATTCCTTACATTGATGAACATACCTTGATTGTGGCCAGCTCTGATCTTTCACATTACCATGGCTATAACGAAGCAAAGAAGTTGGATCACTCCTGTATAGAGGCAATAGTAGAGCTTAATTCTTCGAAAATGTCACACTGCGAAGCATGCGGTATTGTGCCCGTGACCACGCTCATGAGGATTGCGCAAGCCAAGGGATGGTCTTCAAAGCTTATCGACTATAAAAACTCAGGTGATACGGCCGGACCAAAAGACAAGGTGGTAGGTTACACGAGCATTGCCTTTTTTAGCGAAGAGAAAAAAGCTCAGAAGAAAGGTCAGGATGAAGAAATATCTATGGAGAATAAAAGCCTTCTCCTGGAGCTTGCCCGTGCAACCATTACTGAAAGATTAAAACCAGGGCAGCCATCCTTTATGCCAAAGGATATACCATCAAATCTCTTTGAGAAACGGGGATGTTTTGTCACATTGCATAAACGCGGACAACTTCGTGGATGCATAGGGACTATTCTGCCTATTGAACAGCTCTATGAGTGCGTGAAAAAAAATGCCATAAATGCAGCCTTTGGAGATCCTCGTTTTCCCTCATTGACACTGGATGAACTTGATGAGATTGAGGTTGAAATCAGTATCCTTACTCTTCCACGAGAGATTCATTTTACTGATGGGGAAGATCTCAAACGGCAGCTCAGACCCACTATTGATGGAGTAATTCTCCGCAGGGGAATGGCCAGTTCCACGTTTCTTCCCCAAGTATGGGAGCAATTGCCTGATAAGGAACAATTTCTCGGGCATCTTTGTCAAAAGGGTGGAATGAGCCCTCACTGCTGGAAGGACCCTGACACAAAGGTGGAAGTATATCAAGCTATTGTATTCTCCGAGGCAGACATACATTAGAATATGAACACTCATATATGAGAAATGAATATAAACGCTCTGATATTTTTCGATGCACTCATGAATCACATCATGGATTTGGCAATGTCGTTTCTGTATATCATGTTCTTAAAGAGAAGAAGTGTTATCCCAATGGATGTATATATTTTAAATGGATGTGCCGTAAGCTGAACAAGGGAGTGCCCTGCCCTAAATCCTTTAAACATGTGGGGAGAAAATGTCCGAGTTGCCCTGATTATTACGATGAAAAAATTATAAAACGTCCCCACCTTTTACTCAATAAAAAAGAATATCAGGATTTTCTCAATGATCTTGAGAATTTTCAGATTTGGCTCCATAGTAAAAATAACAAAGAAGTGGAGTGTGCAGGGACTATTAAAAGTGTCAAGCCTCGATTTATAATGGCACCGCACAATCAGCGATTTAATTTATTGTTAAAAGGATTTCTTATACTATTTAAAGAAGGATTTATCGATCTTACCTTTTTTGAAGATTCATTTTACGCTATTCTCAGTCCTTTGCAGCAAAACCGCTTTCAGCTGGGGGAAGGAGATAAGATCGAGATCAGGGCTACTCTTCGCATAGACCGAGGCAGGCTCATTTTACATCGTGTCCGAAGAGTTGAGGTGGAAGAAAAAACATCTCTCACATTCTGGACCATACGAGAGGCGAAAGAAGCGTTATTATGTAGCACACTCCTTGATGACCAATCTGAAAAATGTCTGCTCTGTTTACATAGCTGTCTCGTCGATATAGATGATTCTGATACAGGAGAATTGCGGTCTACCTCGCATGGGCAAAGGAGAAGAAAATTACTCTGCTTAAAAGGGGTATCCACTCCCGAATACTGCATTGTGCAGGCACAGGAAGAACTCTGCCCCATAGATTATTGTCAGGGAGAAGGAATACAGCAATTCTCCTAAACCTCTATTCCTTTTTCTTATGAGCAGATGAAGAGGCAGCAACAAGCATCCCCCGGACCGTCGTATTAAGCGGATCTTCAGCAAGTCTCACTTCTGATATATCAATTGGCATATTGCTCTTTTTCAGTTCTTTCTCAAATCTATCGCGAAATCCCGTTGGTTTTGCCGTTCCACCTGCAAGCACAATGGGAATAGATTTTTCTATCTTGGGAATATTCTTAAGGTCCCGAAGGGCCTTTTTAAAACTATCAATAAGACTTATTATCACATCCCCATAGTAAATATGAAACGCCTTTTCTGTTTTGTCACGGGGCTCACGAGAAAGATCCAGTGATTCCTCCTTGATTGTCTGGATTCTCGTTGCTTTCTCTCCAGTCACCGACCCTACATTGACATCTATATAATCACCAGCTTTTAGGTGGCTGTATTTTAAGACAGGTAATGAAAGATACGACATACAAATATTACACATTCCTCCTCCACAACTGATACCAATCCCTGTGAAATTATCTTCACTCAACTCAGACAAAATAACTGCCAGGCCTTCATTAACGGCCTCGACTTTCGCATAGCCAAGTTTATTGAGATGAGATTTAATCATCCCCTCATGGAATATCAAATTCGTGTCCAGGCCGGCTGCAGGAGATGGACCCGGTACGGAAAAACAAAAGGGAATAGAATTATTTACTTTGTTCGGTTTGACCAGTCTATCAATAATAGTATGCATTATCATCATCCCATGCTTTTCATAAGGATTAAGAATACCTTTTTGCATGGGGCGTCTCGTTTCTACATTAAAAAAATTAGCGAATTTTGCCGAGTCATTCCCAAAGACAAATATTTCATTATCAACACATTGATAATTAATATTTGCATTTTTCAACGATGCCTCAGTTAACTCTGAAAATGGTACGGACATAAATGCATTGAGCTGCGTTGAAAATTTTATTTCTTCGGAGATTGTATTCTCCGCAAATACTACTCTGCTGGTGCCAACATCAAGCCCAAAGGCATTTGCAGCTGAGTCTATCTTTTTCATTGTGCCCTCCATTTTACACCCCTCTTTTTCTATTAATTATGTATGTAATTTATTTAAAATAAAGCGGTTACGCCCGACGACGACAGTCAGGCCTATTCCTGTCTATTATAATTGATTTGAGGAAAAGATCAACAATATTTCTTTAAAAAATTATCTTTTTGCGTGCTGTTTATCAAACACGCTCTTTTGATAATCCACCATCTCATCAAATCGGGCCTGCAACTTGAAAGATAGATCTCCTAATCGTATCTTTTCCTTCCCTGCCCTCTCTTTTAATAAACGCTCTGCCTCGTATACCCCAGACCACGCCTTCCCCCCCAAGCTATTAATCATATTTGTAGAATAACCGAATCCAAACTCTAAAATGCTCGGCGAAGGAACGTGATATTTATTGGAAACACCTATTAATTCAAAGGGAAAATCCTGGGCCCAATCCAAATGATAGCCAATGATTTTGTTCTTAGAGTTCACGGATATTATCCCATGAACAACGCAATTTCTATCCTCTATATCATAACGCTGCCGCAGCATGTCAGTAAGTCTCCGGGCAGATACCAATTGCATAGGAGTTATGCTTGGCTCATTCATAGTACCTGCCAGCATGCTCCTGCCCTCAAAGCTCACCCCGATAAAACTATTATTTAAATTCACATATATCTCATAACCACTTGACCATATTGATTCTCCGGCATGATATGCATAATGATCCTCTTTGACAATCCGATATACTCTTCCAAAGCGATCGATGAGATAATTATAGCATTTTATTCTTTTTATATAGTGGAGTAAATTACGGGTTGCTTTTAAGATATTATAATTATTTTCCTTGTCAAAGGGGAGGATATCGCTCTCTGTTGTATGATATACGATACCAACGGGATCATGATGGACTTCATCCGGATCGGGAAGCCCTTCGTATCCCTTTTTAAAAACCAAAAAGCAACGCCTTCCTGTTGATATTTCATAATCACGAAAAATTCTCAGTCCATTGCTATAAAGTTCATATTCCCTTTTGGATTCCACCATCCAGATAGTATCTGAAATAAGTGTCTTGGCTAATGATAAATTCATTAATTCGTGCAATTGGGGCTGTGGTTCGATAATGGCAAGGCTTTGCCTGTTTTCTTCTTCTTTATCCTCTATTGTAGCTTGCTTTTCTATCATTTCAATGAGAAGTGAGTCATCTATCCGTTCCTGTTTATGGAATAAATTATTAAGATGCGGATAGAGCCACACCCCTACTACAAAAAGCATAATCGCAAGCCAAATAAATCTGGTTTTGTAATAAAGGCCCAGGAGTCTTAATACAAACGGCAAACCTTCTTGATTTAGATATCGGCTGGATTTGTCTGTCTGATAAAGGGCCTTTGCAATATAGAGATGATACAGAAACCTTTTCGCGCATGGTATATAAGTAAATATATAAAGAGGGCTGTGGTACTCGGAAATAGCTTCTCTTAAGAAACGAAATCTAAGTACAGGGTGTCTGATAAATAAAGCATAATTATCTATTAATGCGGCATATTCACTATTGGGTTGAATACCTTCTAACATTGTGAACGATACCTTAATAATCTCGTTCTACTATATAATCCGCTAGATCCAATAATGCTTGGAGAGAAGTGGAATGATCAAACGCCGACAATTTCTCTTTTGCTCGTGCAATATAGCTTCGCGCTTTATCAAAGGTATAGTGCGTGCCCCTATATTTATCAACAAGGGAAAGGATCCACTGAATATCATCATTGTCAAAAAATTTTTTCTTGCTTATTCTCTCTGTTTCTATTTTTTCTTCCGGTTGCGCCATTTTAAGTGAATAAATTAACGGCAAGGTACAATTGCCTTCCCGGAAATCATTCACTACCGGTTTTCCCAACTTTTTCTCATCAGCGATAAAATCAAGTGCGTCATCGACTAGCTGAAAGGCCATTCCCACATCCATCCCAAAATCGGTCACTTTATCGAGTAAAGAATCTGACAATCCTCCTAGTATCCCGCCTATTTTGCAGCACATAGAGATAAAGAAGGCAGTTTTTTCCCCGATAATGTCGAGGTATAACTCCTCACTCACATCCATACGACCCATCTTGCGCAATTGCAATATTTCGCCATTGGTTAAAGAGGCGGTTGCTGATGATACGGCAGCCATTATCTCATATTGCTTGTTTTCCACTAACCAGAAAAATGATTTCGCAAATAAATAATCCCCTACCAAGATGGGGAGCCTGTCCCCCCACTTGCTATTAGCCGAAGCTTTTCCTCTCCTCAGGGGAGATTGGTCTATCACATCATCATGTAGCAATGTAGCTGCATGGATAAATTCAACAATAGTTCCAACAAAAATATCACCATCTCCTTTATACCCCCCTAATGAGCTGCATAAAAAAAGAAAGATAGGCCGTATTCGCTTTCCTTTGCTCATGCAAATATACGTTGCAATCTGAGACAGGAGTGGATTATCAATATCTAATAATTTCGTGATTTTATCCTCAAGTCTTTTGATCCGATCGCCCAAGGTTAATTGAACTAAATCAGGCAAGCCTTTCTTTTTCTCGACTAATTTATTTGCCCCCATACTTTATTCCATATTGTGCTGGATATAGTGATACGCTGATATTGCGGCAATCGCTCCATCATTTGTGGCCGTCACAATCTGACGCAGCATTTTTTTTCGACAATCCCCTGCGGCAAATATGCCCGGCATAGAGGTACACATATTTTCATCAGTAATTATATAGCCATCATTATCGAGAGTGACCATATTCTTCACTATATCTGTCTGAGGAATTGATCCCGCAAAAATAAAAACCCCTGCAGTTTCTATGTCGCTTTCTTGATTCGTTTTTACATTACGAACCGTCACGCTCTCAACCAAGGAAGTGCCGTTTATTTTCTCCACCACCGAATCCCATATAAATTCAATGGCGGGATTCTTTAAAGCCCTCTCCTGCACAATCCAATCGCCGCGTAATTTATCTCGGCGATGTATAACCGTCACTTTTGATGCGAACTGTGTTAAATAGAGGGCCTCATAGAGAGCAGTATTGCCACCTCCCACCACAATTATTTTCTGATTCTTAAAAAAGGGGGCATCACAGGTTGCACAATAGGATATGCCTTTGCCTAAAAATGTTTTTTCTCCTTCAACGTTAAGTGCTTTTGGGATTGAACCCCCTGCTACAATCACTGTTTTTGATTGAATCATATGTCCATTGGAGAGGTGTATTTGAAAAATAGAAGGGTGTAAAATTGTTACCACAGATACTAAATCTATTATCTCAAGACCAAATGATTGTGCTTGGGCACTCATCTTCTCAGTAATGTCACGCCCTGAAACTGCCTCCATAATGCCAGGATAATTCTCTACGTGAGAAGCAGTCGCAGCCATGCCCCCCACTATGCCTTTCTCTACCAATAACGCTCTCATGCCGCTACGCACGGCATAAAGTCCTGCTGTAAGCCCTGCAGGACCTCCGCCACAAATCACCACATCCCATATGCCCTGTGTAATATCACTCATTATCTGCGCTTTACTATTTTTTATTCAGAACAGATACTCGCTCTTTTCATAGATTCTCAAATGTTTCTTCTCAAATCTTTTTATTAATATCATATTTTTTACCGTATGTCTATACATATTCTTTCACTTAAGCGATGCACCTTATGAAAAAATTTAACCTGAATTCTCGCAAATTCATTGCCGGCTATGAGAGGTAAAAAATGAAAAAAAATGGAGTTGAGAAGAATTTATTCTCCCCAACTCCATCATATTTTCTCAAGTTATTGGATTTAAATAGGTAGAGGTGCTTCCCTCATTATTTAACCGTTAAAATTTGCTTTCTCAGCTTTGCTGTGTAAGTGAAAAGGGCCTTCCCACTGTTAGAACACAAAAGGAAATGGGGGAGTGCCCCAGAGTACTTCAACAGGTAAGAGGTCAAAATAGCTCAATGCGCCTAGCGTTGCTCCAAATGCTGCTACATAGGTATTATTCGCCACAGCTGTCAATAAATCAAAATGCTCAAAATTAGGCACCAGAAATTCATATCCAACAGGAAGAGGATTGCCCCACACTGTCCCATCAGGAAGTATATGATCAGGCGGCGGAAATGGATTAAAGCCGGTAAGAAGATCAAACATGTAAAGATTTCCTCCTAATAAGAGAGGTGCATTATAGAGGAACCACGGCGAAGCCTGCTCAATATCCCATACAAAAGCAGGCATTACTGGTAGCTGGGTTGTGCTTGTGAGAGAACTTACAAGAGGGGTGGCCACACCGGTAAGAGGATCAATGGGAGATAATGCCTCTGTCCATAATGGCCAGAGTATATTATAAGGAGGCATATTCTGCCAATACTGAGCAGATACAGATGATGTTAGAAAAAAGCCGACAACTAAACCAATAACAAACAATGACAAGATAATATGTTTTGCCCTACGCATACTTATTCCTTTCTCCTTTTTAGTTTCTCTTCTCTTCTTTTTATCTCTTTTCCTTCCCATTTTTTTAAGAGATGATTAATTACGTTTTAAATTTACTTTACACTCTCCTAACTGTCCTCCTAAACTCTCCTCCTTTCTCTTCTCTATGAAGGTTATGCACCTCTACCCATTCTCTATAATTATGCCTGATAGATTTTAACGCACTTATTTATGTATGCTCTTTTTATAAAAATATAAAAACTTTTAGATTAATTTTTAAGAAAAGGGATAATAGTGAATGACAATTTATGTCATTCACTAGAATGTATATTATATTATGTTATTTTTTTTGTCAACTCTTTCTTTGGTAGATTATAAGTTCTTAGGATATTTAATACTTTTATGATTATCTATGATTATTATTTTTCAGTGTATCTCCTTATGGCGCAATGCTTTATGGCTTTTTGACCATCTCGCAGAGAACGGGATACATCTGGGCTGCCTCCAGTAATGAGGAGAAAAAAGGATCGCTATTTTTTTTTAAATGTCAAGTTTATTTTTTTAAAAAAATTGCATCTGTGAATAACTCGAAATTATTAATCAAAAAGAATTCACATAGGATACATTAAAGGAATAGAGATCACATAATTGTTTGAAAGATAAAGTATTATTAAAAAACTCTTCCACAATTAAATGTGCTAATTTCATCATAATTATCGACAGTTAGACGAGTTATTACTCGAGTTATACACAGGTTATCCACAACTTCTGTGGAAAGCTCAATTAACTCTTTGAATGAAAAGTGACAGGGCCTTGTCACCCAGCTTCTGCCATAAAACATATTTACCTATAAAACTTCAAATAACATGGTAAACTGCCGACATTTATCCACCAGCGATTCTGTTCTCGGGAATATATCATGTGGCAAAAATACAAAAGTCAAAACTAACAATGCTAAAAATGCCGTGATACCGGACCTTCCTGTTCAACAAACTGGATCTCGTAAGGAACAGGCTTTCTCCCGAAACATATATCCAATGCTTCATAAAGAGCTATCTCTTGAAGATTCACCTGCCTTTGTTTAATTGCCTCTGACGTTGGCATATACACTATCTTGCCATCCTCTTCTTTTACAACTGTCACCCCTGAAATACCCTGTTCCAGTAATAACACGGCAGCGCTCCCAGCTTCAGTACCGAATGCAACATCAAAGGCGGAAGAATTTCCGCACCTAACCAAATGGCCCGGATTAACCTCTCTTACCTCGGGCAATTCATAAAGACCCTCCACATACATACCAGACTTTTTCATAAAGTCTTTCATCTCCGGATCTTTCTCCATTCTTGCCTCAAGTTGTTTTCTCACATACTTGCCTGCTCCTGATAGCTTTTTATGTCCAAACGCATCTGTTTTCACTGACTCATCAGTAATATTCATCCCCGCTAAGTCCTTTATGCCTTCAGCCACAACGATCATATACGTTCCGGCTTTTACGTCACTGTGCAATATACGACGTATGAATACCCTCTTAAAATGGGTATAGGTATAGTCAAAATCTACAGGGATTTCAGGGATCAAGATACAATCGGCATCCGCTCCTACACCTCCCATAAAAGCAGTATGTCCTGCATATCGTCCAAAAACTTCTATCACGATAGCTCGATTATGGGTACGACCGGTAGTCTTTAAGTCCTTGGTAAATTTCGCAATTCTATTAATGGTTGAATCTCCGCCCACACTATATGTTTGCAGATCCAAATCCATAGTCTTGGGAGCATGAACGCAGGGAATCCCCTGGGCCGCCAGGTCTACTATGACACTGCCTGTATCATCTCCACCACTGATAACTAAGCCATCAATGCCTTTGGCCTTCAAGCTCTCTTTTATTTTCTTATACTTATCTTCATCCTTTATCTTTCCGATCTTCACTCTGCTATGGCCTGCTTCAGAACCTGCAAGATTGGCATCAAATTGATCCAATCTATCTTGTGTTAACTGAACAAGCTCATTAATCTGGTTTAAATTATAAAGCCCTGCATATCCATTAGGGATGATATACACCTCTATCCCTCTGCTAAAGGCCATTTTAGCTGTGCCTTTAATGACTGCATTGAGACCTCCACAATCCCCGCCACTTGTTATGATCCCGATTCGTTTCATAGAAGATGACATATACATACCTCCTCTCTAAAATATTATAAAAATATAAATAATTAATCACTCTTAGGTTTATTTAAATCTCTATGATTGTATCACTATTGCCTCGTATACTCAAACCTTGTTCTTTCATTTCCCAGGGCAATCCCATGAAAGATTTCATCCGCCAAATATTTTTGACATCGAATGAAAACACAAATAACCCATTCAACGTTTGATATTGAATATTGAATGTTGGATGTTCGAAAGTTTATTTATACTCCGATGGGGCAATCTTATGAATTTTAATCTTGTAATTGATTACACGGCTACTAATATGAAGTAACTTAGCAGCTTCATTCTGCCTGCCGTGGCATCTCTGCAGAGCTTGCACAATTAAATCTCGCTCAACTTCTTGCAAGGACACTCCCTGATCAGGAAGCCTGATCTGATTTTTGCAGCTTACAGGCTTATCGACAAGAGGTTGCTGGTTTTCTTCAAAGGAGCGGAAGGATTGGGGAGAGAGCTGACCGGTGGGGAAATCCGTAATCAATAAATCTTGTTCAGTAATTTCTGGACCATTACTAATTAAAATAGCCCGTTCAATTATATTTTCCAGTTCCCTCACGTTCCCCGGCCATCTGTATTCCTCAAGTATCTTAATACTGGCAGGGCTAAATTCTTTAATATCTTTCCCTGCCCTATGACCATATTTTTGGAGAAAAAACCTGGCAAGAGGCAAAATATCCTCATGTCTTTCCCTCAAAGGAGGAAGAATCACAGGCACAACAGCCAGTCGATAATAAAGATCTTCCCGAAAGGCCCCTCGGACAATCTCATCCTTAAGATTCCGGTTAGTTGCCGCAATAATCCTCACATTGACATTTATAGTACGGTTGCCCCCTAACCGTTCAAAAGATCGATTTTGTATTACTCTTAATACTTTTGCCTGAATAGGAAGACTCATATCGCCTATCTCATCGAGAAATATAGTACCCTCATTCGCCTGCTCAAACCGCCCTATACGAACTGCATTCGCGCCTGTATACGCCCCCTTCTCGTGGCCAAACAACTCACTCTCCAAGAGACTCTCATGAAGCGCAGCACAGTTTACTGCGACAAAATTTTCCCTGCAACGATGGCTTGAGTAATGGATTGCCGCTGCTATAAGTTCCTTGCCTGTCCCACTCTCCCCTAGAATCATTACCGTTGCATCGCTTGGTGCCACTTTCTCCAACAGAGATAAAATATTCTTCATCTTTCTACTGGCATAGACGATATCAGAGAATTTATAAATATTCTTTTCGCGATGCTGCAAATAATTTATCCGATGTTGCTTTTTAATCCTCTCAATAATAAATGATATATTTTGGAATAATGATTCGATTTTATGCCCTTGTTCATATATATTCCAGGTCATCGGATTAATTAAATCCATGTAATCCCGCAAGCCTGTTTTATCAAGAAACATATTGACATATACCTGTTCATTGGATTGGTGAGCTGCTTTGAGAATTTCTCGCGTATCACTCACGGGAAGATGGTCATCAATAACCAAGATATCAAAGAATTCCTTCTTCAATATAGTAAAGGCATCATCAGCCGAAGAGACTCCAAATGCTTTTCGGCCCTTTAAAGCAATTGTCTCGCAGAGTGCAGCTGTTCTTTCTTTATTTGCAACCACTAAAATATTATACATAAAACTCTTTAACTAATTTATTAGCCTATTATTGGCATTCTTCCTCCCTTAAAAGCATATTGTCATCTTATCGGCATAATTTGTTATTTGCTTCTTTTTGATGAAGAACGTACCATAAGAACCGAACATGCGGCCTTATTTGCCACATCATCGGTAATTGTGCCGAAGAGTCGTTGCTTAAAAATCCAGTCATTTGATGCTCCCATGAGGATAAGGTCATGATTTACCGACTCCTCCACTATCATATCAACAATCGATTGTCTGACAATAATTTTTGCCTCTGCGTGTTGTATTCCCTCTTTTTCAAGAATACGTTCGAGATTAATCCTTTTTTGCTCTATAAGGGCCAAATTTGTACCAGGGAGGACAGATTGGGCAACGGTTAATTGAGAGCCTTTTGATTGAGCAATCCTATGAGCAAGTTGGAGTCCCAAATGAGAATGGGGCCCTGTCCCATAAGGAATAAATATTTTTTTTATGGAATTAAATTTCTTGTAATCCAACACCAATACATGGGTGTTGACATATTTGGAAATTAAATACACAATCCTGTGAGATAGATTTGATCGTGTTATCCTGCCTGCCCACCCAAAAAGGACGAGATTGTACTCTCCTGTTTCGATAGTCGCCATAATAGATGAAGTAATATTATGAGCAACCACAACATGCGGCTCGACTTTTATCCCATCCGTCGGCAATTGTGTAATGACCTCTTCTAACTCGAATTCCTTCTTTTCTTTTAGTTTCTGCAAATGATTTCGTCCATGGTCCAATACTAACTGTTCAGGTATCGGCATTACATGCAAAAGGTCTATCTGTCCCTCATTGTGATTGCATAATGAAAAAGCAATATCGCTCAAATACCTCTCAGATGCAGGATTAGCCAATGGAACCAAAATTTTATATTTGGCCACCCTAGGTTTTTTAAGCTCCTCTTGAAGGATCACCTGCTCTCCTTTTTTCACCATTGGTGTAAGAACCCGTTCAATAAAAAGAATGCGTGAGATGCCCTCAAGTTGCGTACTCTTTCTGACGTAAAAATAATACCAGAGAAAAGAAAAAAGAATTGCCATAAGACCCACTGCGAGGACTATCGGCTGCATATATCTCATAACAAAAAGGCAGGAAATAAAGCCGGTTATTGATAGAGCATCCGCCAGAGGGACCCGGAAAGAGGGTCTATACCATTCTACATTCGCCCTGCGCATTATCACACATGCAAGACATACCAAGGCATAAAGAATAAGGCTCAGGAAACCGGCAACTTCAGCCAATAGTTCAAGCTTACTGGTAAAGAGCATTGCCAAAATAAGGACGCCGGTAGTTATTATAGAGCGATAGGGAGTGATAAAATGCGGATGGACCTTATTTAACCATTCTGGTATTAGTTTATCCCGTCCCATGGCGAAATTAATTCTTGAGGCGGACATAATGCTGGCATTTGCAGAGGAGACCGTGGCAAATATTCCTCCGACAACAACGGCAATCGCGCCAAACCTCCCTATGAGGTGTCTTGCCAGCTCAATAAATATTGTCGTACTATTTAATTGATCATATCGTCTAAGCCCTATGATAATAGTCATGACAAACAGATAAATAAAGGTTACGATCACTACTGACCCTATAAGGGCAATAGGAATATTTTTCTGCGGGTTTTTAATCTCTTCTCCAACGGCAGTAATTTCAGCAAAACCGCAAAAGGTAACAAATAAAAGAGCAGAGACTGTAAAAATCGAAGACCACCCGTAGGGAGTAAAAGGCCGGTAGTTATCAACCGATACGGAAAATAACCCACGCAGGCCAAAGCCGACAAGAATAATCACCATCAAAGTGACTATTACATTCTGCAGTGTAGTTGTTTCTTTTGTCCCCACATAATTTATAGCTATTAATAGTACGCTCATAATAATAGCCAATACCCTGGGGCTTAGGGAGGGCACAAATGAATGAATATATTCTCCAAAGCCCATCATATAGAAGGCTGCGGCAAATGAGAGAGAAAGCCACAGCGTGCACCCGACAACAGTGCCAATAAAGGGACCAAATGCCCTCGTAACATACAGATAACCTCCCCCTGCCTGAGGCATACCGGTGGCTAATTCTGCCATACAAAGTGCTATAAATAAAGAAACAAACGCACAAATAGCGAATGAAAATATAGCACCCGGACCGGCTTTATACGCAGCGATGCCAGGGAGAACAAATATACCAGCGCAGATCATAGTACCGACGCCAATTGTTAATGCTTCAAATAAACCCAACTCTCGTGTCAATTTCTCCATAATGTAAAAGTATCCTTTCCTTATTATCTTTTGTTACACTTAGAAGAGCACCAGAAGGGTATTATAGTATCATAAGAGAGAAAAAAAAAGAATAAACACTCTCCACAATATACGATGGTTTAATTATATCCCAAAATAGAGTATGCTTATATAGAGTGTGATTAAAGGAAAGGAATTTATAGGAGATCTTTATGAAATGTGTGCTAAAGATTAGGCAGGGATTTTTTATTATTGATGCACAAGAAGGGGGAGATTATGGTTCTATTCCCTCCCTGGCTATTATACTTATCCTTTTTGCATTCATTATAGGTTGTGTCATTATTGGCAATAACACATCAGCCTCTGCAGAGCTTTTTATCAATGAGTTCATGGCAGATAACGACAGTCTGATTGAGGATCCAGATGAACCTAATGCTTTTGAGGATTGGATAGAGATTTACAATGCGAGTGACTCACCAGTAGATATGAGCCGAATGTTTCTCACTGATGATCTTGCCAATCCGACTCAATGGCAGATCCCTGACGGGATCATTATTGCGTCTGGAGGTTACCAACTTTTCTGGGCGGACAATGATGAGGAGCAGGGTGATACCCATACAGGTTTTAAGCTGGCTGCAGAGGGTGAAGAGATAGGCCTTTTCGATACAGACGGAACGACCCTTATAGATTCGATAACATTTAGTAGTCAATTCATTGATGTTTCCTATGGACGATACCCGGACGGCGGTGTTGAATGGGGATTCATGGCAGGAACTCCAAACGCCGCAAATAGTATACATAACGCTCCACCGATTATTACGGACATCACACACACTCCCGTATCGCCCACTAGTAGTGATGCAGTATGGTTAACATGCATGGTAAGTGATGACAATGTTGTGGTAAGTGTGACGCTTATATATGATACAGGTAGTGGTCCTGTAAACATTAGAATGAACGATGATGGTGCGCATAATGATAATAATGCAGGTGATGGTATTTTTGGCACTAGTATTCCTCCCCTTCCCAAAGAGACTATTGTGAATTATTATGTAATTGCAGCGGACAATGTGTCGGCTGAATCGATAAACCCTGCGGGCGCACCAGATGAGACCTATTTCTATGTGGTCGATTATATCCCACCAAAACTTTACATTAATGAGTTCATGGCAGATAACGACAGTCTGATTGAGGATCCAGATGAACCTAATGCTTTTGAGGATTGGATAGAGATTTACAATGCGAGTGTCTCACCAGTGGACATAAGCCGAATGCACCTCACCGACGATCTTGCCAATCCAACCCAATGGCAGGTCCCTGAAGGGATCATTATTGCGCCTGGAGGTTACCAACTTTTCTGGGCGGACAATGATGAGGGACAGGGTGTTACTCACACAGGTTTTAAGCTGGCTGCAGAGGGTGAGGAGATAGGCCTTTTCGGACCAGACGGAATAACACTAGTTGACTCTATAACATTTGGCGCCCAACTTATTGACGTCTCCTATGGGCGATACCCTGATGGGGATACAACATCTGGCTTTATGTCAGCTACACCAGGCAGTGCAAACCGACCTTATAATGCTCCTCCTTCTATTACTGGGACTGCACATATTCCTTCCACGCCCGCTGAAGGAGAGCGCGTGTGGGTGACCAGCACTGTGACAGATGACAATATTGTAGCACGCGTTACACTCACCTATGATACAGGAAGTGGTCGGTTAGACGTGACAATGTATGATGATGGGATGCATAATGACGATGGCAGCAATGATGGCATTTACGGCGCATATATAAATGCATTCTCAAAGGATGTTGTTGTGGATTACTTCATAACTGCTGAAGATAACCTTGGCGCTCAGTTTACAGATCCAATTAAGGCACCAGATAAGGCATATTTCTATATCGTGGGATATACGCCTCCTCTTCTTTTCATTAACGAATTTATGGCCGACAATAACAACACGATTGAAGATCCGGAAGATCCCAACAGTTATGAAGACTGGATCGAAATCTACAATGCGAGTGAATCAACTATGGATATCGGAGGAATGTACCTCACCGATAACCTTGCTAATTTCGATAAATGGCAGATTCCTCAGGGAGTGAGTATTCCAGCTCGGGGCTACTTCCTCTTCTGGGCTGATAGTGATGAGGATCAGGGTGTTGCCCATACCAGCTTTAAGCTTGACAAAGATGGCGGGGAGATTGGGCTTTTCGATATAAATGCAAAAAGGAATATGCCCATCGATGCGATAACATTTGGTAAACAGTTTTCCGATAATTCGTGCGGTAGGATTTATGATGGGCACGATCCATGGATTCTGTCTAAAAATGTCACCCCCGGCTATGCTAATGCCTTCCCTGTTGGTTCGCATACTATTATCTGGACCCTCCCCTATCACACAGACAGTTATACCTTGATGATGGAAATGGGTGATTGCGTGAGTGCGATTCATAGATTCAACATATTCTCAGGGACGTGGGACACCGCCTATCTCCTTTGGGGTGAACCTTCCGGTGATGAATTTTCCATAGAGCCTGGCCTAAGTTATGGTTTATCAATAACTTCTCTCTGCTCCAGTTCTTTCTAGTCAACTACCTCTTGCCATACTTTATAATCCAAAAACTTCAACACAACATATATTATTATTATAAATTTGATGCTATTGAAGAATAAATTAGATGCTATTGAAGAATAGAATCACCCGTGCCGATAAAAAAATATTATTAAATAATATTAAATTAAGATAAAGGAGAAAGAATGTTTAGTTTAGCTGAATGGCTGAAGAACCACCTAAATTCACAATGGTATAATATTATTTTTATTTTAGCATTGCCACTTATCTGGATTTTTCCTGTACAAAATTTTTTAATACCCTATGTCTGGGGTAACGGCGCGCTTATAGCAAATATCTCTAAGAGGATTTTCCTTTTATTACCTGCAATGCTGTTCATCGTTGGCTGCTGGTGCAGCATGCTTTCGGTTTATTTACTCGCTTTTCGCAGATCGCCGACTTTATTCATTCAGATAGTCTTTTTAACATGGTGGGATAGTGGTAGGGCTATTTGCATGTTCTGGGCGGGTATTTTCCACTTCTTATTGTTATTACTTGCTTATTTATGGCAATTACTCAGAATGATCGTGAGTAGTTTATTTGTTATTATTAAGCAATTGATTCTTTTCCCATTTAACTTCATCATAAGTGCGGGGAATAAATACTTTGAACCGGGCGTTCCGTGGATTGCCGTTATATTAACAGTGATATGGGTTGGCTTAGAAGCGTCTATATTTACTTATGTAATGCTCCCTACAGTGAGCGAAGTTATTAGTGATGTGGTTGGTTTTGAAAACCATCGTTTTCTCACTCCCTTTTTGTTTGTTTTTCTCTACCTAATCGTTGCCGGAAGTTTTGCGTGTATTCAGGTTCTTAAAGAATCAGTTGAAAGCAGAAAAATAAGTGATATGATTCAGATGTTTGTTATGGAAGGATTCGTAATGTTCCTGGAAGTTGTGTTTTTATATAGGGAACTGATTGATACTATTTCCCCCTGGATTTACCAACAGACGGGTCACCAATTAGGTTTAGCAGCCACCCTAGCATTAGGGAGTTTTGGCTGGATTGGCATTAGTTTGATGAACTGGTTCCTATTTGGTAGATATGGGACCCCTACTTTATTGGCAATTATTTCAAGGAAACCTATTGATAGTATAATTTCTACTAATAATCAAGAGAAAGCGAAAAGCCCTACCGAAAGTCTTTTCTTTACTTCCCAACAAATGGAAATGTTTAAAAGAGAAGGAAACTGGTTTAGTGAAAAAGGATATGCTCTCATGGAAGCATTAACCTTGCCTCCGCTGCAAATATGTGGCGCGATTATAAATTTCTTTATGGTTCTTGTATCGGGTCGTCCTTTGTTCAATCTTCCTTTTAAAAACTTAAAAGATGCATATGATACCCAACAACTATTGACTATGTTAGAAAACAAAAAAGAAGCTACAATGTCCTCTCAATTCAAAAAGGCGCAAAGGGAAAAAGAGATTCTGGAAGCAAAACAGGAACTATAATGAATATGTATATTGGAGAAATGCTATGAGAAAATCAATGATCATTACATTAGTGATCTGTTCTTTATGTTTATCGCTTATTATGGGTTGTTCGACATTTGAAAAAGCCCAAGTAAAACCTCGTATGACTTTATTTGTAGGACTCGACATCAGCAGTTCTTTTTACAATAGTCCTTATTATCAAGACGCAATTCAATTTCTTTCTGTTTATCTTTATATGCATATGCAGGGCATTGGCGGATTGAAAAGGCCAAAAAACCTTTTTGTATCCAGTATTGGAGCTGAAGATGAGGAAGATCCTCGGGCTTTTCGCCCAATCCATGACTTTGAGAATAAGACACCGGACCAGATTAGAGCAAATTTATTAAAATGGTATCCCAAATCTAATTCTTTGACAGACTTTAATGTGTTTTTTGATAAAGTGGCGTCAACAGTTCAAAAACATAATCTAGTCCTCGCTCCTACGACGATCCTTATAATTAGTGATGGGATACATGACATGGAAGGTGATATAAAAGAAAGAGATGAATTTTACAGCCACATCAACCTCGATCCCTTAGAATACCTGGCTCGCAACGTAACTATACGTTTGCTTTACACATCACCAAAAGTTGCTGAGGGTTGGGATCGTAAAATTGAGCGTCGTCGGGTAAAGATATGGACCAAGGAAGCTGAAGTGATGATGGGCTGGCACAACCAATTTGTCAATGATCTTCCCATAATAAAACAGGATAAATTAGTTAAATGGATACAAGATAATGTTAATTTCAGGGTGAGAAGCAAAAGGCTTTAATAAATCTACTTTTATTGAAAGGACTTGATTATTTTAAGCATATTTTCTTATTTGCAGATTTTATTTTAAATTATATTAAATTTATAATTATCCATTCCAATGGTTCAAAAAGCGAATGTATAGTAAAACATAATACCGATATTTTGTAGCCCATACACAATCATATTGTAAAATCATTCAACCCTTCAATGCTTAAAAAGTCTTGAAAAATCAACTTTCCTGTCTCTGTTTTTTTTATAAAATATTTTATTTGAAATGTAATTTTTGTTGTCTTGTTATTACTTTTGATATATAGTAAAGCGTATTATAAGGATACCAGAGGGATTAAAAAACTTCTGTAATAATAAATAAGGAGGACATTTATATGAAAAAGAGAAATAGTGTAAATAAATATTTATTGAAGATTAATCTGCTTGCTTTTATTTTCTTTTCTACTATTCCATGTGCCGGATATGCAAGTGGAAAATGCGAGAAAGGAGATTGTTCAAACGGCGCAGGGATTATGAGATGGGCGAATGGTGATAAATATGAGGGTGAATGGAAAGATGATATGATGCATGGCAGCGGAACTTTTACCTATGGGAACGGTGATAAATATAAGGGTGAATTGGAAAATGATAAAAAAAATGGGTATGGAACATTTACCTATAGTGATGGCAGCATATATGAAGGGCAATGGAAAGATAACAAGGCACATGGCGAGGGCACGCTTATCTCTTCAAATGGCGATAAATATGAGGGCGAATGGGAAAATGGCTTTCCAAATGGATATGGCACCTTTACCTATGCGAATGGTGATACCTATGAGGGTGAATGGATGGATGATAAAATGAATGGCAGGGGAACTTTTAGATGGGCAAATGGGAATAAATATGAAGGGCAATGGAAAGATAGTAAGGCAAACGGCAAGGGCACGCTTACCACAGTAAATGGTGATACCTATAAGGGTGATTGGATAGATGATAAAATGAATGGCAGGGGAATTTTTACATACGCAAATGGCGATACCTATGAGGGTGAATGGATAGATGATAAAATGAATGGCAGGGGAACTTTTACTTACGCAAATGGCGATACCTATGAGGGTGAATGGAAAGATAATAAAATGAATGGCAGGGGAACTTTTACTTATGCAAATGGCAAAGTAAGAAATGGAATATGGGAAAATAACCAATTAGTAAAGAAGATTTCTGAATAAAGCTCTAAGATCTACGTTCATCCGTTATTCGCGTCCATAAATATTCACCACTTTTACCCTATGTTGAGCCGGAGTTAAGCCATTCAAAATTGCGAGAGAGAGTGGAGGGAGAAAGGCTTTCTTATACTTGATCGGAATACCCTTATTATCTAATTTCGTGGTATAGATAAGTAAGATATTCATTTACCTTATCTCATTTTTCCAACCTTACCGATGAGCCCATATTGTTTCTTTATACGGAACTCGTATACGTAAGATAAAATTTCCTGGCTGAAAGCTATGATAACAATTTTTATGTATAGACGGATGATATTGGATAAATAAAAAATCATAGAGTGAGGGATTGTGTGCTCTCAACAAGGGTCTATTTTTTTCCATATTCCAAATAAAACAATGATGTTCCAAATTGCCGAGCAGAGAATGATAGTATACTCCGGGAGGGCCCACATCATCAAATGATAATAAATTTTTATACACTCTTCTAATAGCAGGACGGCCAGATATGAGTATGGTATTTATTTTATTTTTTAGGCAATATATGAGAAATGATTTCCAAAGGAACAATTTAATCAACATTGCTTGGGGATGGACAGGAATTGAAAAGCGCGTTGCCTCGGCGCATCGTTTATCATTCTGAGGAAGTAAAGAATCAACATCAATATATTCGTCAAGCTCTATACTCCCGTAACCACGATCAAGAATTCTTAATGTACCAACCGGATTGTGGTGCTCATCTTGGGCAAGTAAGATAGTCATATTCGGTGCAAGATCATATTTATCTATCATTTCCCTTTTACTGTGAAAATATTTCGCATATCCCTTCCATCTTACTTGAAAGGCCTGGATCAACTCTTCTTTACTCCCCACTTGCCGTATAAAAATATTTTCAAAATCATAGGGAGCAGCACAATTCAATTTTTTGATGGTCATGCTCTGATACTTTTTCATAGATATGAATCTTTATCTCATATATTGATTCATTATGATAAGAATTACATTGATAAAAACTTTATAATGTGTGTTAACCTTTTAAGCATATAGTATGCCATTTATATTCAGACCTTTTAACTTTTTGTTTTATTGGACATATCATCTATAGAGCTATTATAATGTTATGTATAGATAGGCATACAACATGTAAATATACATATACATTAAATACTATTATAACCACCGCCACGCCTAATTGATAAATTTCACACTATCTCATCTCTCTTGGATACCCTATAATTAAAATAGGATAGTATGATTTCATTTATTTCAATGAAATGGATGAAGACGGTATCTGTTGTGATAAAAATAATTGTCTAATGAGGTTAATGCAGATGAGTACCATATAAATGGCAATAATATCGGTAATGTATATGATTCAGATGATGAAAACCGGCACATTTTTCCCCTATGGGGCAATATTCCACAATATTATTCTCTTAATTATCTATATATATCAAATTACCCAAGACATGTGCATCCCATATCATTGATACTTTCCATACCCTTTTCTGTCATATATTTAAGGCTTTTACAATATAATTATGCTCTTGTAGGAGGCCATTCTTATGTTCTTAATTTTGGGTGACTGACAGTATAGAAGACAATAAAGATAAAGCTATGGCACAAGGTTTGTTTCGGGTTAAATGGAGCATAAGATATATTTTGTACTTCGTGGTGCTCATTTTACTCCAAATGTCGAATCTGGATTCGCTGCACAAGCATTAGCAGGAAAAGGAGAAAATATGTTACTGATCATTATGCATAAGAAACTTGATTTTCTTGAATCTTTGCTATCCATTATGAAGAAGAAAAATATCACTGATGCTACAATTGTAGAAAAGAAAGGAATCGGTACTGCCTTATTTGGCGATCGAGACAGTCCAATTATGCAATTATCTCAAGCTGCCGGCGGTAACAGGATATATTCTTATCGGGATTATCTTGGGATTATCTTTTCTCAACCTTGTGAGTCTAAACATAGCCAGGGACCTTGAATTTATTAAGGTTGCAGGACTTAGTCTTGTAGCCTTGATCATCGGTGGGGATTTAGAGTTTTCAAAATCAAAAAAACTTGGCACTCCTGTCATCATTATTACCATAGTACAGGTTTTAGGGGCTTTTATCCTTGTAACCTCAAGCAGTGTCTATCTACTTAATTACTCCCTATCTACGGCAATGATTTTAGGGGCTATCAGCTCTGCGACTGCACCCGCTGTTACCGTCGCAGTGATTCATGAATATAATGCCCATGGACCACTTACAGACATGTTAATAGCGATTGTGGCCCTTGATGATGCGGTATGTCTGATTCTTTTCTCTTTAATAGCATCCATAGTCGACTACATGACAGGGGCAAGTCACTCATTTTCCTTTTTGCATCTTCTTGAACCTGGATTTGAAATCCTGGGCTCTATTCTGCTCGGATCGATAATTGGATTTATAAACATTTTCTTTCTGAAATGGGTTAAGAATAAGCATGAAATGGTAGTTATGATTTTGGGGTCAGCATTGCTTTCAAGCCCATTCGCCTCGCAATTGCGCCTATTGACGCTATTAGTCAATATGACCATCGGCTTTGTTCTTACTAATTTTGGGCGAAAGCCTCTGTTGTTCCATTATTTTGAGGACATAGAGCTCCCTATTTTTATTGCATTTTTTACTTTGGCGGGTACAGAACTAAATATAAAGTTGCTCGCCATTAACTGGGTAGGTGCCCTGGCATATATTGTGGCCAGGGGTTTGGGAAAGGTATGTGGAGTTTATATGGGAGGAGTCATGGTTCACACAGATAAAAAGATCAGAAAATATCTCGGCTTTGCCATGCTTCCCCAGGCAGGTGTAGCGATAGCTCTTATTCTGCAAACCTCGGTAAATTTTCCCCACATTGCTCCTCTTATCACTGCGTTGGTTCTAGGATCAGTGGCTATTAATGAAATTATTGGACCTATAGGAACAAAATATGCTCTCACTCACGCTGGTGAGGTGGGGAAAAATCCTAAAAGGCCAGAAAAATTTTAAAGAGGGCACACCCCTGTAGCTTTACACTCCTTTTCGCTCTTACGCAAGGAGTGGAAAGTCAAATGTACCATGAAATAAAGAGTATGTAATCATTGTTATTATTCTTGATTTGGTATATAGTATTTTAGTGAGTTAAAAATAATATCTCAGACTCTTGTCGGCTTTTATCAATAAGTACCCGAAGGTAAATGAAGGGCAACAGGAAAAGGAGGTGTTATTAATGGCTAATGCCGGACAAAGTAATTCATCCCCATATTGCCATATCAAGAATGTTCATGACGCGAGATATCGTCTGTCTAATTTCAGGAGGGCTTTGAGGAGCTGGTTTATTCCTTATATAAAGTCAAGAGCTTTCTGTAAAGAATTCTCACCATTACTTTCTTATCTCTATACGGATCTTGAATGCAACCTTGACTGCCATTACTGTTTCAGTTGGGGTAAGAAAATACCCGGAATAAGCATGCAGGCTGCAAAAGATTCTATACAGTGGCTTCAGTCAGTAGACTGTAAAGTACTCGCTTTTATGGGAGGAGAACCCTTGCTAAGGAAGGACTTTATTCTTGAATTGACCCGGTATGCGGTTGAAAGGGCTTTTTTTGTCTATTTACCTACAAATGGCATTCTTCTTGATCAGAGCTTTATTGATGAAATTGGGAGAGCGGGTATTTCAGTAATCAATCTCGCTGTAGACGCTGTAGATAGCTGTAAGGGGATACCAAAAAGCTACAACCGGATTAAGCAGCAATGTGAATATCTAGTAGAGAAGGAAAATAAGTATGGATATATTACCTTTTTTAATATCAATATTACCCAAAAGAATATAAAGGATGTTAAGATACTTACTGAAATCGCACATAATTATGAAATTGCGACCGATTATCATATCAATGAACCGCCATTAATACAATATAAAGATTTTGCCCATTATACGGACAGCCCGTTGATCACTGAAAATGAATTTGAAGAGCTTGATAAGCTTATAGACTGGCTGATTGAAAAAAATTTTGAAGGCTATACTATGGTAAACTCTGTCGAGCACCTTCGGGCAATGAAGCTTTTCATTCGTCACCGATTGCCTGCGTGGCCATGCCTGGCCGGCAAATATTCTTTGGTGATACGGATGGATGGGAGTTTTGCACCCTGTTTTGAGTTGTACGGCACGAATGAGGATTGGGGTAATATCTATGAGGGTCCGAAATTCTCTCCCCTTAAATTAGCAGCGCAAAAGCAAAAATGCAGCCCGCACTGCTTATCGACGTGCAATTTTCAAGTGAATCACTATTCGAAGTCCATTCTTTATTCGTTACAATGGATCGCCAAACACGCCTACGCTCATTTTTTAGGGACTTCTTAAAAAAAGCATCGGCTTTACGCACAATATTGGTAATCTTGCTTGCATATTAGGTAAAAAGCATAAAGCGTAATTAAAAATATTTCTGAAAAGACATAACTCATTATAACAATGGAGAATACAAAAGGAATTTCGCGTGGATTATGCAACATACATAGGAACTCGTCCCCAACGATGACGACAAAAGGAGACCGCTAAATAAGAAACGTGCTGTCGAACGAAGATGCGAAGCCTAACGTGCTACCGGAGCAGGGCGGGCAGAGGCTCTATAAGTAAAAGCAACGAGGGCGGTGGGAGAAGGCACAAAGCAACAGCAGTGTTACCAGGGAGAACGTCTGATAATGCTCCCAGATTATGTAAGAGGTGTAGAGTGCCACAGGCTTTATTCACAAACTAGGCTCTGTGTTCTTCGTAGGTTTAAAGCCTGATGGCACTCTTAGCGATTACATCAATCTGGATTATCAGATGTTCTCCCCTCTCACCAATACTGCTCTGTGCCTTCTCCCACCGCCCTCGCATCCTTTTTATTATTTGGGATTGCATGTTGCAGTAAGAATAAGCATGAGAGAAATAGGGATAACGTTCCTGATTTCGTAGGAGGAATATACGTGTTCAATGAGGAATTCCATTTAGTATTATGTCAAGTGTCAAGGGCACATCCTGATATATCACACACAAGTTATTTTAATATGGTCGTCCCTATTTTTATCTTTAACTATTTGTATTTTATATTTTTATTTAACCTTTTGTAGCCTCTTCTTTTTCCCAATTTTCAGGCAATAGTCTAGATGCACGAAACTTTGCTAGTTTATCTAGATCACTCTGCTCAACAGCCATAAATGTTAAATCAAAATTTAACTCTTGATCAAAAGATGGATCAAAAATGGACAAGGTATCTCTATCAAATAATGTCCAAATATTAGCGGGTTCTTCGCCAAACTCAGATTCCTCACTCTTTAAATGCCATAAAAAATGGCACTCATAATGTTCTCGTTCATCTGAATCAGCAATCCAAGACATCCATTTAGATAAGGTTTTAAAAGCCTGTCGATTCCCATATACTTTAATTCCGCTTTTCGCAACCACCATACATAATCTCGTTCCTTTTTCATTTCTTGGGTATGTCATTATTTTAACTCCATTCTAGTTATTTCTATTTCAATGCCCTAGCTGAATGCTTCTTCCATAGGCTATTAAAGGGCATACTATAATAAGAAAACATATAAATATAATTGATTTCCTTAGTTTTGGATTTAACATCCTTTAAAGATTAAAAATAAGTCAACTTTATTATGTACCACCGCCATAACGTGGATCTGTGCTTGGATCATATAATGGAAAAGAAGGATCGGCTCTCAATTCCGGAGGTAAAATAATCAACAAAAGTGGTAAATTAGGGGCATGTAAAACAGGGAAAAGTTTTGGTATTGTTGGTAGATCTATTATTATTGGTATATTTGGCTTATCGGGTAGATCAATAAGAGGTATGGGTTTCTGTCCAGGTATCGGCACAGTGTTAATGTCTTCGCATTCAGATGGTTTAAAAAACTTTTCCTTATCCAAGCATTTTCTTACTCTATTAGGTGGAGGACCTGATTTTTCACATGGCTTTCCGTTTGGTTTAATACATCCTTTTGATCCATCGTGGCATCTCCAATGAGCATGCTTGCCTTTATGAGGATCTGTATCAATAATGATTTTACAAGGTCCGCATTGAATAGTCTTCGATAATCCGAAAGGATCAATAAAATTAATGGGATTATTATTTACATATCGATATAGATTATTATCACCACCCCAAAATCCAATAGGATCGATGGATATATATCTTCCAATAGCTGGTTCAAAATATCTATTCCAATTATTATATAAGCCTGTTTCTTCATCGCAGTACTGCCCTGGTAACCTGAGATTATTCTCAATCTCCTCCACTATAATCTCGCAATTCCCAAAGGAATTATACACCCCAGCCCAGACAACATCCCCTGATGCATCAATGATTTTTTGTGGAGTCCCCAGATGATCATTCTGATAGAAATAATAGGTTCCCCCCGATTTCTGAAAGAGTGGATCCGTTGTCCACATAGAATCTGGTGCATAGCTATAGGATCTTATTTCATTACCACTTGCATTATACTCACCAATAAGACCTTCATCAGAATAGAAGAAATAAGTCTTTACATTTCCTACTTCCTTCCAGAGCCTTCTCCCAAATGGATCATAGTAATATTTTCCTATTATTAAACCATTCCCATCTTCTACCTGAATTAGACGATCTTCAATATCGTAAATGTAGTTTGTGGCCTCACCCCCTAAAACCTTCTGAATCATGTTCCCATTTTCATCATATTGAAAACTAATGTCATCAATAGAGGTAAGCTGGTTATTTTCATTGTAGTTCCACCCCCCTTGTTGCGAGCTCGCAGTGAGCCTATTGCCAATCTTATTATAGGTATAAGCTTCGTCATTGATCGTTGTATCCAGAGGATTACCCGCAGATAACAACTGATAGGTCTTATCGTAGGAATAGGTGTAACTGCCACGCTCAGTAGCCTTGCTTAACACATTGCCAAGTGTATCTCTGGTGTAAGTGTAATCAATAAAGATATCATTGGAGGCATCTTGACTTTGTATCTCCTTAATCCTTTGCAAAGGATCATAGTCCAGATTCATCACGGTCCCACCTGGTAGATTCACTCTGGTAGGCGAGAGCCAATCATATTCCCCAAAGGTGATATCCCCTACCTGTGGAAGATGGATAATGCTTAACTGTCCATCTATATAACTATAGTCGGACGTTACATCATCAGGTCCTTTGAAACTCTTTTTCTTGCCATCAGGATTATAGGCATAAGAATAAGAAAGCGTGAAATCACCAAAATTGACTGTCTCACTCAGCTTTCGTGAAAGATCATCATATGTGTATGTGGCAGAGGTGATTCCATCATTATACGAGATTACATTCCCCAGTTCATCATAATCAAAAGTAACTGTCTTATCGGACATAGGATTACCTGAAGAGCTATAATATTCAATTGAGGATAACCTTTTTGCAGCATCATAATTATAGACAGCCTTTTGATTTTTTGCATCAATAACGGACGACAGATTTCCCCTTGCATCATAGCCATAGCTCACCTCCTGCCCCAGATGCCTTCTTTCATTAATCTTATTGCCATTCCTATCATAGGAGAACATGGTTATATTTTCTTCAGCATCAGTCACTGATATGAGATTATCCCGAATATCGTATCCATACTGCGTGACGCCATTTTCAGCATCAGTGACTTTGATAAGGCGATTCAGCACATCATATTCATAGGTGGTGGTATTTCTTTCAGGATCAGTCTTTTCTATGAGGTTTCCTACCGCATCATAGGTATAGAGGGTCTCATGGGAGGTATTTTCATCAAGTACGTCAACCTCTTTCACCACCCTGCCCATAGGATCATATTCAAGGTGTTTCGTATAGGTAGGATAGATTATTGTAGATGGTTGATCGACCGCCCCCCCAGAAGCACAGGAAGAACATGAAACAGCGTCACTATAATCATACTTTATATCATTCTCAGCCGGATCGGTGAGAGTGGACCTTCTTTGGCGATCATCATATTCATATCTCGTGTTATTATTCATTTGATCAGTGTTCTCAATTAAATTGCCATCAGCATTATATTCGTAACGTATAATTCCACCCAATGCATCTTTTATCTCTTTGATTTTATGATGGCTATCATAAGCATATTCCGTACGGTTGTCTTGAGCATCTATAATGGCACTAAGATTGCCTACCGCATCATATTCATATTTGGTTTCATAATATAGCGGATCGGTCTCTAAAATCAAATGATTTTTCTTATCATACTCATACTGCCATACATTTTCGTCCGCATCTTTTTTAGATATTATATTTCCTACATCATCATAGGTATATTCTATGATGTTATTTTCTGCATCAGTTATTTTAATCATATGATCATAATCATCATATTCCATCCTGATTTCAGATCCATCCGGCAAGGTAATGCATTCTAAATTGCCCTTACCCTGCTCATCATATGTATAATGAGTAATTCGTTCATACTCTGTCCCCGCAGCCTCAATCATTTTAATACGATTGCCGCGATTATCATATGAATATCTCGTCACCACTCCCCTTTCGTTAGTTTCCTCCAAGAGATCTGAATATCGATTATAAAGATAAGAATGCGATGTCCCATCAGGATTTTGGATATAGATTAAATTACCCCATTCATCAAATTTCTTGATTGTTGTCCCCGCAGGAGTTTTTATTGTTCTTGTCCGATTCTCATATATTATCTCGCGTTTTAGTTCACCGTTGATAAGCTCTTTTATAATCCTGCCCTCCTCATTGAAATGACGTTCAATACGCATCCCTTCACTTGTTACAACATTCGCATAATATTCTGCCCTTGTTGAGTCATAACGAAATGTATAATATTGTCCATTCCCGTTATCATCTAAAACACTTTCAACTTTGCCCGAGTAGTAATTAATATGGACCGTATTGTCCAATGGATCGGTCTTACTGGTAATTCTTCCTGATTCGTCATATGTATAGTGCCATTCATTTCCCAAAACATCCGTTACCTTTGTGGGCCGCGCCCCGCCTGTATACTCTACATGTCTTCCGGTAAAGTCATATACTGCTCTGATGGAATTATCCTCATTACGTTCATACCACAGAATCTGACGTCCCGTTGCATCTTTAATACCCATGAGTTGCTTAGCCTCACCTGTTCCCTCATAAATAAATTCAACTCTATTGGTATTGTTGCGGTGCCCAAAGGCCATCTCATGCCCCCATTTGTCATATTCTTTCCACTCTCCCGAGGGACTTCTCCAGATGTATCCGTCCCAATCATAATATCCATCATGATCATAACGCCCTCCTACTGTCCGAATGGTATAGCTTCCATCAACATATACGAAATCTTTGTGTTGATCGCGAGGGCCATCGGCATCGGGAATTGATCTGCATAGAGTCTCACCGGAAAGTTTATACCTTACCTTCGACTTATCCAAATAATGATAGGGGGGTAATAATCCTTCATGTGCTAGTACCGAACAATTAAAACCCCCGGAGAGAGTGTTCTTTTCATGGCTATCAACCCATCGATTATTCTCATAGATTCGGGTAACAGTAAGGTCATTGTTATTAAGATTTATAGGGAGATCTGATATTGGAAAGAAATAGCCGCCGAGATCACTGCAACAGGGCAGTGTAACACCTGAAAAAATACAGATATCGGGTCCTGGTTCATCAGAGTCAGAGGGTTCATGTTTATACGGACACGGTTCTTCGCATGAGGACTCTTCGCTTCCACCTAATTCCTGGGCTTTTGGCCCTTCACTGACAACTTCATTTCTATGTCCCCCGCCTTTGGCATTACCAGCAATTATGACAGATATTGGTTCGGCTTCCTGACCACCGACAATGCTCTCTTTATCGACTTTAATCTTAGAAATAAGAGAGCATATCGTATCACACACAATATTTTCAGATTCATAAAAACAAGGAGTATAACAGTAATCAAAACATATTGGTTTCTGATAATTATATCCCCCTCCACCACCGGTTCCACCGGAGGATTCGGCGCTTTCTTCTCCTAACTTGGCAAGGCAGGTTATCCTGTAGGGGACTATTATCTGCTGCTTGGCATCTAAGGTTTCAGGGATAGCAGCCAGGGGTTGATAATCATAATATTGATCACTTTCAGGAAAGGTACAATTCATCTCTTTTGCCTGAACAAGGCCATGATTGGTGAGGGTAAGCTCTCCATTATACACCTGTCCAACCTCCATATCGGGCAGGGTAATTCCCGCCGGCTTAACAACCACGACCGCGGCAGGCACATCGGTCTCAAAGGTGGTGGTAATTTTTACCTCATATTTGTCTTCAATGACCGTTGGCACCACTTCCCATTCCACAGTCACAAGTTTTGATTCCAAAAATACCTTCTCCGTTGCCGTTATCCCTGGCAGTATGTATAGGGTCCCGGAGCGTGCATCATGGCGACTTGCAGATACACGCCAATTGTATTTTCCGGTGGGCAAATCCTTAAACAGGTACTCCCCATACTCATCAGATACACCCGTATAGAGCAGATGAAGGAGCTGGCTGTGCTGCAAAGTGATAGAGGAGCCCTTAAGGCCGGTAATGGTCCCTCCCTGCCCATCATCTGTACCTGAATACATATCCCAAATGTGCATGAGCGCATCTCCTGTTTCAGATGAGGTGACTGTCGCATAAAGGTTAATATTTTGCTCCTCACAGTTACCTGCGCCTATACGCAATCTATACTCATAGACACCGTCAGGCACATCACTGCCTGGCTGAAAAACGATACTTATATTGAGAGACTTTCCCACAGAAAGATCACCCTGGTCAGAGGCAACGCCCAGTTTAATCCACGAAAGCTCCGGCTGGGACTCTTGAGGATGAAGTGATACAGAGATATCATTGAGCATGCTTAATCCGGTATTTTTAAGATTTATGGAGGCTGTTTCAGTGTGCTCCCTTTGCACCCCAATGTTCAAGAAGGAAGGAGTGAATTTCATCACAGGCACTGCCTCTTTGAAAGTATAATTGACGGTAACCCTCTCCCACTCCTGATCGCCCTCATCCGCCCGCACCACAAGCGCTATCGTCCCTTCATCAGGAGCAGAGTCTTGTGCCCTCACACTAAAATTAAGATTCCCTGCTGCGTGCGGGCCAAGCTCTGAGCGCGGTGTGCCGCAATCTACAATGATGCCCTCAGGGAATGTATACTCGGGTTGATACTCGCTTTCATAGGAAAGGTTAAGGTTGTGAAGGGGGCTCTCTCCAAGGTTTTTCACCCGAATACTCATGGGTTGTGTATAATTTTTCGGTATTTGGCAATTAATACTCTTTG
>JBLIRR010000018.1:0-112479 GCA_049472395.1 bacterium
GGCGGATATGGCATGTACGGCGGTCTTATGGGTGGCCTTTATGGCGGATATGGCATGTACGGTGGTCTTATGGGTGGCCTTTATGGCGGATATGGCATGTACGGCGGTCTTATGGGTGGCCTTTATGGCGGATATGGCATGTACGGTGGTCTTATGGGTGGCCTTTATGGCGGATATGGCATGTACGGTGGTCTTATGGGTGGTTTATATGGGGGCATGTATGGCGGCTTGCAAACACCAACAACAATAACTGCTGCGCCAACTGAACCAGCTCCTGTAGCAACTGCTCCTGTAGCTACCACACCGGCAGCTACTGTACCGGCAACTGCAATTATACCCGCTGCAACTACTGTTGCAGCTCCTGCAGCAACTGTAGCCCCGGTGGCAACCATATCTGGAGGACTTGCATTTCTCCCCATAGCTGTTTCTCCAATTCCTCCTGTTCTTCCGCTTCTTCCAGCGTTCTATTAACCATTAGTGCCTGAGATCGGGGGGCTTGGCCCCTCAATCCCAGGCGTGTTCTTTCTTCACTACATGCCGGGCTTGACATGAAAATCTAATGATGGTAGAAAAGAAAAAAAATAATTATTTTATTTATTTTTATAATATAATAAAGATATAAATCTTTAAATAAAGGAGAATAATAGATATGTTATATAGAAATTTTAATAAATTAGTTTTAATTATTTTTTCTATATTATTTCTTATTTTCTTTTCTCTCACCAGTGGAATCTATGCGCAGGAGAATTGGACGGCTCTCCCTCCGTACAATACTCTGTGGCCCTTATGGTCACAGGTTCTCTCTCCTTATGATGCAATTACAGGGATACGCACACCTATAGTGACGAGTCTGGAGTCTTCTGTTAAACTTCCGGTTGAACCGGCTATAACCTGGGATCCGAGCCTTGCATATCCCTGGCTTTTATATAACACGCCAGTTGGTATGGCTTATTTTGATCCACTTTATGGAATAAACTTTTGGCCTCCTGAAGGCTTTCTTGATGCCACAGGCGCTCCTCTTCCGATAGCTTTACCTAATTTTTATAGTATATTAGCGCCAACATCCACCATATGGCTGCAGCAGAATGTTCTTTTCGCGAACTCTTATTTTCTTCAGGTATATCCCTCTTTGCTAGCAACAGCAGATCCAGCCGCATTATTAGCTGCTGCAACAATTCCCCTTCCTCCGGCGGTAGTTGGGGCTTTAACCCTTGGATTGCCGGTGCCAGGATTAGGAATCACGGTTTTCCCTCCACCGGATATACTCGACTTTTTGACTCCTGCTGCTCTATTGGGGTGGTAATTAATCTTATCTTCTTCTCGCACCACCCTTTCTCTTTATGGGAGGGGGTGGGGCATTATTTTATATGAATATTAAGGGTGTCTCCATTAAAAGATTAAAACACCCACGGATATTACATTAATCGAGGGCTTGCGCAGATATTTATCGGAAATATCCGCGCACTCTCATCTGCCCCTAACAGTCAATAAAGAGCCAGGATTAAGATTTTTCCGGCTCCTTAACCTTGATTAAAGAAAAATTAGTATTAATATCGTCCCACCCCACCGATTGCCATGACAACACCTCCGGAACCATAACCCATTGCTGGGACTCCTGCCGGAGTTGCTATCATACCACCAACTGGACCGGCATAAGACCTACCGGCATATGCACCGGATGTAACCCCCGTAACTACCCCACGACCTGATAACGGCATACTGGTGCCTACTCCTGGAGCCGCGCCGGCTCCATATGAATAGGAAACCGCACTAGCGGCGGGGCTACCATACATTACAGAGGCTCTGGGGCTATACACAGCGCTTCCCACTCCACTAGCTGTATAATACCCTGACATTGGAGTGCCACCTACCGTATCTACCCGCGCCTCTGTCTTTGATATTTCGGAGGGGAAAAACCAGTGCGATGCAGAAGCTGGATTATAATAAGCTGTGGTGCCATAAAACTTCATACCAGTTTCAGTAATCATCGGACTTTCTGACAATTGTCGATCCATGGCCATAATTGAGGGAGCATATTCCCGCAAGGTAAATACTCCTGCAGCCGCCGGATGCATGGTAAGGCTATATGGAGTCTCTTTTCCAAAAGCAGCATGTTCTGTAGAGACCTCAAAGCTCTGAGCCGGCAAAATTCCAAATGGGGTAGCAGCAGTTCCGGCAGCAGTTTCTGAGGCTATTGATGTTCCGTAATGAAACCATGGGGTATCAAGAATAGAGGTGTAACTGCTCCCCGCTCCCGTTAAACCAGTGTAATAAGCAGAATCAGTAGTAAAAGCCATTCCTGGAGTCAAATAATCTAAATACCCACCACTGGTTTGAAAAAAAGCGTTTGCATAAGAGGCCACCCCGCTTTGCTTAGCAATGCCCATAATATTTGCATATGAACTGGTGTTTACAAAAGAGGAAGAAAAAGGATCTCTTTGGGTTGCGATAAAGCTTTCATAAGTGGAGAATGGATTGGTTGCTGCCTCTTGTGTAATGTCACTATAAGAGAACAAATCCCTATACAGCGTTTGATCATAAAGATAACTGCTCCAGGGATTAGAAACTTGATAGGCAATCTTCAAAGCCGGCAGAGTAATTTGCGCAGTGATTGCTTTGGGCCCAAATCCAATAAAAAAGGAAAAAATAATTAAAGAAATGTTCCTAAATATCTTCTTATCCATAACTTTTACTCCTTTTACATTATCTTATAAACCTTAACTCCTTAATAGTAAAAAAATTATTTTAATGTTTTAAAATTCACCTCCCCTGTTTATTTTTAATCTTATTATTGTGTTGTATAGTTTTATAAGGTTTATAGATTAATTCTCCCCATCTCTCTATTTTACTACATATAATTATATTGGGGATATCATATAATTCGATTCTCACAATCCCTACTATCTTTATTCTCTCACCTGAATCTTAATCATATTTCCAGGTATCCCAATTGAGAACCCATATATTTCCAGGTTCTAACATCTGGTTGCAATAAGGATTTTCATTTCTTTAGGATTGGTTAGAATTTCACCCATACCTGGGTTTATGCTTTGACTCAGGGTATAGGAAGAAAAAGGATTAGCAGTAGGATGATATATCGAGGCACTATATGAATGCATAAAGGATATGCTGATTATTAGAATTATTCCTATAGATAGAAGTGAAATCAATTTATTATATATAAACATTCTTAAAATTCATTAGCTCCAATTATGAGCACTTAAATCAGCTATAACACAACCAAAATCCTTTGGTAAGTAACATATTAAATTTATGCTGTTAAGATAAAACCGACTAAGCTGTCACTAAGAGTTAAAAGCAACCCAACGTCGCTTAAGCCATTTTATCTTATAATATTATATTGTACCATATTTAAATTATATCGCAACTATATTTAATAAAGTTTATCTTGCCTGCAGCAATCGTCTTTTTGATATTCAGAAACCAGAATAAATTTGAATTTTTCCAAAGATCTCCAGCTGTTTAACATAATATCTCCTGAGAAAAATGTTAGTCTTTATGCTCAGGATGTTTATACATCATTGTGATAAGAAAGTCCTGTACCATTTTGTGATTTTTATATCGAACTGACATTAAATTGGTATCTATATAAGTCATTGATATTATTCTATGACGGACTTTTGACAAGCCACAATATGTTAATAAAAAGGGGATTTTTAGCATACTCCGTTTAATAGAGCTTGAAAGGCATAAGTCTTTTTATAGAAACTTCGCCTATTAGTGATATATGGTAAGTTAAAAATTAAAATTTTATATAGTGGTTAAATTTCTTTTCATAAAACAGTTTCCCAGCTAGTTTAATTTAAAGAACACTCTCCAGCATAATTCCCAGTAAAAAAATCAAAGGAGAAATATATGTGTAAAGGTAAACACTCATTATTTTTAATATTCTTATTACATTTCATAGTTGTTTTCTTAATGGCTTCATCACTTTCAGCGCAATATTGGTATGCCATGCCTCCTTATAACGTATTGTGGCCCTTATGGCCGGATTTATCGGCATCTACCGATTCTGTTAACGGTATTCGGACACCAGTAATAACCTCCCTAACAAGCACAACCCAATTACCTTCAATGCCTGCGTTTATATGGGATGTTGGGCCGCTTAATACATGGAGCAAACCCTATTTTTTGTATAATGCTCCTGTATCATTGGGGGGAGGATTATATATGTGGGACCAAATAACTGGTTTCAGTACATTCCCACCCCCAGCATATTTATTGGCGGATGGAACAATATATGTCAATCCGCTGCCTGTAGATTATGAGTATCTGATTCCTGGTTTGGGTTTTAACAATTTTGATTGGCTTACAATATTAGCTAACAATGAATATATTTCTTTTTTTGCCGGAGTTCCTGATGCATTAGGCTATTTTTCTCTGTTAACAGGAGCTGAGATATGGGGAGTAGCTCCCCCAGGATTTCCCGATGTTATAATCTTTTAAACTGATAAGAAACGGATAAGAAAACTGATAGTGGTTCAAGGGTGCGATGGGTCATGATGTTCTCCCTGTTCCGGTCTAGATCGCGGCGCGAATGGCAGCCAGGGCGTCACGCAAAGGCTTAGGTGCGCTGGTGCTCATGGCGATGATAAAGTCAAGATTTTCGCACACCGAGGCCATCTCGCGGGGGCTGGCTCCCCGTTTGCACGCGTCACGGTAACCGCTGATGATGCGTTCTACTGATTCCTTGGCTCCCTCGGCAGTGATCTCGGGTTGCGCCAGCAGAATGACCACCTCGAGATCATACTCGGCCACGCTGCTCCAAAAACTGGGTTCTTCTGCATCGCGCTTTTGAGCGATCTCTATCATCTGCTTGCATTCATCTCGCAGTACTGCCAGATCTGATTCGCCCAATGCCCTTGCCAATACCCAGTTGGTGAAAGAATAGAGATCGAGCTTCTCTTTACTTAGCTCATAAGCACGGCGGTAGTAGTTGGTCATATTTACCAGCGCCTTTTGACGTGATTTCTGGTCATCATGCACCTGCATTAACCGTTTGTAGGCGCTACCGAGCAAGTTGAAACGCTCCACTGTGGGTGCGCATTTGCACAGGAAGCTGATGGAGGTAATCGCCTTTTTTATTTTTTCAATCAGTGCGAGACGCGTCTGTTCTGAGTGGGAGGACGCCTTCGCGCTCTGAAGCTGCTGCCACTCCTCTCCGGCGTGACGGACCTGAAAGTTGGCATACTGCTCGATAGCCCGCACGGGGATATCTCCCTTTTCGGCCTTAAAGGATTTCTCCAACCAATCTATGGCCTTGGCGTAGTCGCCCAGTTCGCCCCAGACAAGGCCATAAGCAATGGCAACATCACCACGCTTGTGCCAGCTCTTTTCCTGATTTTCCGGAATACGTTCGGTGAGGCTGGCAATTTTTTTGCGCGATGACTCCAATGTATCACCAGCATCACTCGTATCACGCGACTCCATGCGAATCGACTGGTTCAGATTCTGCAACTGGGCCACCAACTCGATGGGTGAATGGAACAGACGATTTTCATTGTGTAACAGGGTCTTGCCGTTACCATATAGGCGATAACTGGGATCGCCGTAACATTGATACGCTCCCCAAGTATTCACACCGGGATACTGTACCCAGATCTCTCCGCGGGCAGCGCGCACCGCATCGCCGAAGGTGTAACCGTCCAGTAGATGGGTGTAAAAGCTTTTGGAAAACGCCTGCGCCGCACCATCATCCACTGCCCAGCCAGCGGCCACCACTGCCTTGACTCCCATACGGATAAACTGCACGGCCAGATTGGCTGCCAGCAGGTTGTAATCTCGCGGCTTTTTGGGGAGTGTTTTCCCAAGATGGCAACAATTGATGAAGACCAGCTCCGGCACCCAGCGCATCTGCTCTACATCGCCTGGCGTGAGAAAGGTTTTGTACCCGATAACCATACCGGAAACCCTCTTTTGCTTTTCAGGCAAACTTTGTCCGCAGCTGGCACAGCTCTCTTTTGTTTTGGTTTGCTCAATTAAGCTGAATTCATGCTCACCATGCCCTGCCAGATGAAGGATGCGCCACGCATTGCTATGTAGGCCATTGATGATACTGTCTGCATTCTCGTCGATACACTCCTGCACAAAATAGCCCCGCGCGGCCAACAATGCAGCCACACTATGCGCCTCCTGACGGGCGCCGGGCAGATCGGGAAACTCATGCCAGTCCTGCAGATCAGGATTGCCGACGACAAAGGCCTTTGCCTCGTTAGCATGCGCCGGTGAGGGCCGATAATGTCGGCTCTTGAGTTGCCGCACCAACCCTGCTGCCACGGCCGGTGGTCGATTGGTGCTGCTCTGGCGATCCTCTAACAGCTCCCATGGGTAACGTGCCGAGATTTCATCTACCAGCAGGACCAGATCGGTCTGTCTCGGCGCTAATTCCTTAAGACGGTTGGGTAGCAGCATCTCAAACAGCGTCTTGGCGGCAACCGCATTCACTCTCGGCGACTGGCTGGCCAGCTTGATAAAACTGTCGGCGAGCCGCAGTTGACCAGTGGCCTGCGTTTCCTCGGCACGGGCACGATCAGTGGTAGCGATGAAGCGCAACCCGTCATGCCCCTTCTCTTCTATGATCTCAAGGCGATGCCACCAGTCAGGGGCTTCATCACAGTGGACACGGCGGCGGCCGCCCTGCCCCGCCTTTATTGCCCTGTCAGACCACTCGACAACGGTGGCCAGTTCTCCATCGGTGAGCACGCCTTCCAGTGCCTCGGCAGCAGCTATGGCGACATCTTCATATAGTTCGAGAAATTCGATCTCTTCGATCAACACCTTGTTATCCAATCCGGAGTCAACCAATTTTTCATTGGTATCTACCGCGCCACGCAGAATGGATTCGATGGAATCGCGTACGGTCACGCCGCCCGCGCCGGAGCCCACCAGCATACAGGTAAGCTTTAAGGCACAGACACCAGATGGCTGATCTTGATCCTTCTGAGGGCGCTGCGCCATCTGCAGGGCAAAATCAAGCATCGCCTTATGAACCCCCGTCATGAGCAATCCGGGCGAAAGCTCGCCCACCTGTCCAAGGCCGATCACTAATGCACCAGCCGGTTTGGCATCGGGCTTCTGATTGCAGAAGAGTGCATGGGTCTTGAGCGATCCGGGATAGATCCCCAGCAGCATTCGTTGTGTCAGTGAGTTGCCAAGCCGCTTGTCGAGGGCAGCCTCTGCGCTCACGATGGTGTCTCCTTTATAGTGGCCCACCAGCACGTGATGATTGGCATAGGCCAAATCGCCATGAATGATGCTTACACGGATGATCGGTAGCACTGTCTCTTCCATCACCTCCTCGGTCAGACGGCTCGGACCAAAACCAAAACTACGCGCGCTCCGCTCATCAGGAATATAATCAGGAAACGGTATTTGCTGCAGGACGAAACGCTCTGGTTCGCCTTCCGCCCTGGACAAGGCTGATGGTCTCTTCTTCAACAGCGTGGTGCTCCCTTTCGTAAGCAGATCAAGATATCCGGGAAAGGCACGCTTCTTTGTGCACAACTCATCGTGAGCTGTGTTTTCCACGTACCATGTCTCTATTTCTTTCAGCAATCCTGATTTCCAGGTTACCGTGCCATCACCCTGCCAGGTGGCGATGTATTCCAGTTTCTTCCGACCGTGAGTGAACGGATCATCAGGATCTTCGGACAGCTGATAATCGGTTACCGTCACCCGCTGATGGCCGGCGACGTAAATCATACGTTCTGGGTCCAGTTTCGAGGCCTTTATCAATTTCCAGGTTTTGGTGATGTCGCTGAGCGCCTCCAACTCGGCCGGTTCCCAGCCGGCTTTCAACTCCCTCTTAAGCTGGGTCCAAAGGCTCTGTTGGCTGAAATCGGGGTCATCATCTGCGAATGGCAACAACTCCAGCAGGCCTGGATAATGGCGAACGATATCGATGATGTCGTTGATGCTTTGAGTGAAGTCTAGTAGGCTCAGTTTGAATTCGGTTGGATTATGGCCCGTCAACCAGCGCATTGCCTCGTATGAACCCCGATTAGGCGTGCCGAGCATCAAGAAGCGGCTATTAGGCAGCTGTGTAATGCGGCGCCAGATCGTCGCTCCCCGTCCACTATCGGTCAGCATCGTTCGCACCACTAGACCACCCATGGAGTGCGCTATCAGATGCACGGATTGATTGGTGCGTTCCACATCAGGCAGCCACTTCTCCAAGTTGTCTGCCAGTTTCGAGGCTGCATCCCGCACAGAAAGGCGCCAATCATAAGGGAAAATTTCCACACGGTGGCTACGTGTCAGATACTCCAGCAGCGGCCCGTAAAAATCGTCAAGGATATCTGTCGGCATGACACCGGCAGCATTTTTGCGCAGGCGTTTAAGACCACCGCGTAATAGCCGCCAGTAATTCACCCAGATCTCTTCACCCTTGGCATTTAGCTCGCTTCCCATCGTGCCCGGCAGCACTACTGCCAGCGGCTGCGGTGCAGTCTTTGCCCGGCTGCGACGCACTGCCTCGCGCCATTTGGGTACCTCATGTTTGGCCTCCTGAAGCGGTTGAAAACCGCCATCGGCACCTTCACGCCGAGTCAGCCCATTCACTAGCCAACGGACACTCTTGGCATTATCGAAATAACTGAAGTGATTGACTTCAGCTCCTTTATCTAATAGAAATCGCGCTCCTTTTTCCGGGCGGCGTAGTCCGCCATACATAGACCCGGTGTTAACTACCAGGTCATGATAAGCACCATAGAACCAATCCACTGCCAACAGTTTGATTTGGCCGAACAGATTGTCGCCTTCGATATCCCCCGCGATGACTGTGAGATCGGACGTGGTCAGAAGATCCGGCAGATGCAAAAAGCGGGTGAACGCCGAACCAGGCATCATTGCCTCCAGCCCCGGCAAGGTGCGTGGATCGGTGCGCTCCTTCACCAACGCCAGAAGAAAATCGGCCACGTCACCAAAAAGCCCGTTGCCGCAAATGAAATCGAGCACTGAGAGCCAGCGATCAAGACGGCCCGAGGCCAAGGTGGTGCCTCGGGCGGGACATGCCACGCGTACGAAGCGATCAATAGTGAAGCGTTTCGTATCCAGAAGCTCCAGTAACTCTTCCAGCCGGTGTCGATCTTTATCATAAGCATCATTCCGCTCTTTTGCAGCTTTTGCTTCCAATGGACCAAGGCCAAGTTGTTCCGCCATAGTGCGGTCAGTAGCAAAGAGGCTCTCCAGCGTATCGGTCTTGAGAGTGTCCTTATCTTTGTCACGTTGGGCAAGACACAGCAGTTCACCCACCAATCCGCCACGTGAGTGTGTAACGAGATGGATGGGTGTCTTATCCGGCAGCCGCTTTACCAGTTCAAGCGCATTCTGAATAGGGCTTTCTGTAAGTGTGCGATGTTCCCATGCATAGACACGCTCGGCATAGATCTCGCTCATCTTCGAGCGTGCCGCTATTTGCGCATCCCCTTTTGACTCCCAAAGTTTTCCAAAGCTTCCATAGCAACTGGAGGCCGTGCCATGAATGAAGAGCAGAATCGGCTGATCGGGTGTACTTGGCAACTTCTCGTTCTTTGGTATAGCTGTGAGGCTGAAAGAGTCCTCCAGAGAACAGCGGTAGAGCTCGGGATCATTGCCGTGTAACAGTTTCTTCTCAAGTGCCTTGCCCAACTTCCCCACTGTCTTGTCCTTGAGATCCACACCGAAGAATTCCAGCACCTTGATACCAATGCCCAACAAGCCGCGCTTAGTACCCTTGCCCGCGCGCAGTGAAGGCCTCACGTCAATCTCCCACACCTCGCTGGAGCCATCGCGCCCCAGGGTTTTTCTGCCCCGTTCGTGAATCAAATCGTCTGCACGGCTCCACATCACAAAGCCATTTTTATAAACTATCCGCACCACCTCATCCCCGGCCGCCTCCACCTCAACCACTCCGGCATCACGCGCCGTGCCGGGCACCAAGGTACGAAGATGTTTAAGATCAATACTAGATGAAACGACTTGCTTATCTATGCCTCCCTTTTCGATGCCCTCTTGTTCAATACCGCGTAGTCGATAACTCTTCGTCATGATGAACGCTCCCTCTTTTACACACTTGATATTTTTGTTTTGTCTCCATGCTCTGCATTCCTGGTCTTCAGGCGTGGCGCTTCGCACCCTTACACCATCGGCGAGAGAAACAACCGATCGAACCGGTTCTTCCGCCCTTCGAGTTGCGGCACCTGCTCGTAGTTGCCCTGCTTGAGTTTGGCCAATGTCTTGCTATGCAAGCCGCAATAGCTGATTTCTCCTTGTGCTTCGGTAAGTGTAGCGACAAGATGGTATGTCAGCGCGCCATTGAAACTGTTGCCGATGTAAGCGTCGGCCGATGTCTGGGTATCGCGACAACCGGTGATCAGTAGCTCGGGGATATCCGCCTCCACGATGTCGGAATTCTTACGCCGCGCCCGCGGGGAGGCGCGCAGTTCACCGCGCAGCTTGCCACGCAGTTTGCGCCCGGATTCCGCGGCCATGATGTCCCAGGGATTAGGCAGATAGCGCGGAATCATCGGTGCATCGGGTGGCAGCAGGGCACGGGTATTGGTACCGGAGTGGCAACAATCCATGATGACGGTCAGACTCACACCCGCGCGCAGCTTGTTGAAAGTTTTCCGCAGCCAGTCGTCGGTGAGCGGATCCTTCCAATCAAGATCAGTTGGGCACAGGATCTCATCACGGTTATCAGCCTCGTCACCATCATCGTCCGGCACATTGGCCCCATGGCCGGAGTAATGCAGTAACAACACATCACCCTTATGCCCTTTGCCCACCAAGTCACGGATCGCCGCCTGCATCGCCTTTTTGGTCGCATCATAGTCGGTGAGTATAGCGATGTCACTTGTCTTGAAGCCATAAAGCTTGGTGAGTACACCCTGCATGTTCTCCACATCATTCACACACCCCCGCAAATCCGCGCCGGGGATTTTGTAACGGTTGATACCAATTAACACTGCTCGTTTTGTCATGATTTACTCCTTGTTGAACCATACAACCATAAGAAAATTATAAGAACCTTAAGAATTTTCTTCATGAATAGAAGTATATGCTGAACTTTTAGCTTTTGTCAAGAATAAAGAAATTGCAAATACCGGATCAGGAGTTCTGGCTGATAGAAATTCAAGCAATTCTAATCTTGGAACAGACCCATTCCCTTCTCTATAGCCTGTATCAAATAAGGACGAAGCTTTTGAGGAGGAATGATATCATGAATAGATCCAACCTTTTGTGCCCGTTCCACTGAGTGGACCTGATCAAACCTTTGTGCCAGGGCAGTTTGTTTTTCGGAGTGCACTTTTTTAAAAAGCTCATCAAACTCTTTTTGACCAAAAGCACTCTCTTTTTTTATGCGCCTCTGGGCATTAACAATACGCGAATCTGCATAGGTCTCTTTGAGTACTTTTCTTGGAAAAACAACTACTGCAGCAGGTGCTCCCCCTATCACCGATGCATAGGTTCCCTCAAGGGCAACGGCAAGAAGCTTCGAATTGAGAGTACGTGAAAAAACCACATAGGCTCCCCCATGATACCGTGCGACTATTACGAAAATAATCGGGCCTTTAAAATTGACTATTGCCCGCCCGATCTCAGCGCCATACTCAAGCTGCAATTTTCGCAATGACTCTGGTGAGCCGTCAAACCCGGATAGATTGGCCAATATCACAAGAGGTAAACATCCGCTAAAGGCGTTGATAGCCCGAGCAAGTTTTTTTGATGACTGCGGAAAAAGCGTTCCTCCGCTCCAGGACTCAGGACCATCATGGGGAATCTTGCCAAGCCTGGCCAGGGACCTGCTCTCTATTCCGAGCATTCCGACAGCATAACCACCCACCCGTGTCTCCCACACAATTGCGGTCTCTGCATCTTTCATCATGTGCCATCGCTCAAGAAAATCCGTGTCATGATCCTTGACCGCCTCCATCACCTGTCTCATATCAAAGGGTTTTTTCCTCTCAGGATTAAGTTCTTTACTGAAAATATCTCCAATATATGAAAATCCCTGACCCAAATGATCCACATAAGGCGATGTGCAGATATCGCGATCATATGTGTCCTGTGTGCACTGCCTGTTAGGAAAAATCTTGCCATGCTCTCTATAGGTAAAGCTGTAATGCTGAAAAAGGACCTTATATGCCTCGAACAGATTTTTTACCTTTATTTGTGCCTGACCATTGGGTCCCATGATTCTCTCGACTCCTCCTATACCAATATTGTCTTCTGCAGATACACTGCCGGAGAAATCCAATGCTTTTTTCCCCGTAAGCAGCATAGAGGCATCCTCGGTCATTATCAATATCCCTTTAGTGTGCATAAGCATGGTTGCTTCCGCATTCCAATATGATTGAGCGCCCACGTTCACGCCGGATACAATAAGATTAATCTCTCCTCCTTGTTGAGTAAATTCTATGATTCGTTTAAGGGCCCGTGCTGTCCAATCCAAATTTTCCGTGCCGCTGTCCATTTCTATCTTTGCCCCTGCTGATATGGGCACCCATTCTACAGGCAATTGCCTCTCTTGCGCTAAATCCAATGCGGCGATTACCCGGCGGCATTCTTTTTCAGCAAGCGCGCCCATATCGAGAGTAGTATCCACTAGCACAATAATTCTCCTTATGCCATGGGGATAGAGGGAAGAGTAATTGGTAATCATACCAAATACAATATTACTCATATTCTGGCCATAGGGTCTGGCATGCACGGAAAATGTTTCTTGATCGCCTGTGTCCTCATTTACTTTTATATCATATTCAATAAAACTACCTGGCGGATTATCATCATGGTCAAAGTGTCCCACCCCCATATACGTGAGCATTTTAATAATTTCATAAGGATACACGTTCCCCCTCTGTTTAGCGCGGGCTATCTTCGTTCCATAGCCATCTGTCATCGGCTTAATGATCTTCATCGTGGGGGGGCGATTCTCCATAGTAATATGATCTTGAGATATATTAGTAAAGTGAAATTCAAGGTATTGCTTTTTTGTGCGCGCATATACGATAGCCTTCTCAAGCCCTAATCCTCTCACACGCGGCGCAAGCCGTGGAACATAAGTTTTAATTTGTCGTAAATTAATCGTGAGTAATGAACGAACATGGATAATAATTCTATTAAAATATTTTCTGCCCTTTCCCCTGGATTGCTCGGCGCTTAATGCATAAATTGCTTCCATAAGGGCATACTCAAAGGTCACGATTTTTTTGATGGTATTGTCTTCGCCAATCTCAGCCTTACTTTCCGTCACATCAACCAGGGCAATTAATCGTTCGTCTTGTTGGTTATTTTTCGCTGTGGCAGAGAGTAGATAGACAATTTCACTTGAATAAAGGATCTTCAGATCAAAATGAGCTAAACGATCCACTTTTAATTCCCGGTAAAACAGCGGATTAAATGAGTTGCGATGCGCATCTTTTTCCCATTTTTTATCCTGGTCGAGGATAAATGTATGGTAGGAAAAATCCTGTGTTTCGTAAAACATCCCAAGGCAACACCACCTCACAGGAAAGCTCTGTCTATATAAGTATTGGATGAGACTTTCCTCCCTCTCTTTATCTTTCGTCCCCCGGACAGAGATAAGAATAATAAGCTCCGGTTGTGTTGTAAATGTAGTTCTATCGAAATAACGGGAAAGCTCTCGAATATTTTCACCGCACCCATCTTCATCCACAACCGCTATAATGGTCTCACACATCTCTTGCCCTTTTTTGCAGCTCATATGATAAAAGAGTACTTCATTCTCATTTATCACCTTGCCTGATACCCAATCCCTGTCTCTATTAAAGTATTTGGCTAAAAGTTCCAGTGCGCGCGCGCGTTTTACTTTCTTTTTGTCAAACGCGAGTGTAATCAATTCAAATACAATATAATGTCCCGTATCTATTATATTTTGAACAATATCCGCTTGTTTCCCCTCATTGCTGACGGTTTTTTCAGCGAGCTGGGCTATTTCTCTCACTTGCGCTTTTCGCTTCTCTTTTATTGCTTCCAAAAAGATACTATCTATTAAATGGAAACGCCCCTGGATCGCTGCATCAGCGAGGGATGGCGTCTGGTTCACCGAAAGAAGAGCAATTTCATCAAGTATATCAAAAATTTTCTGCGCAAATGTTTTTAAATCGGGAAAGTCCTTCATAGCATAAAGGGTTGAGCGAAGCACTTCTTGTTTTATTTTCAAATTAGCGTGGGATTTGTATATACGAAACAAAGAGCGATTATACCTTTCCTCTTCATGCCCTCCCTCATGAGGATACCACTTAATGGCACGATCAAGACTGTCCAGAAATTGTTTGGGCAAACCCTCTTTTTGACAGTCATTGCGGATGAAGAAGTGCATAAGAAGTTCCTGATAATTAGCCGCCCTGGCAAAGCCTTCTGATTTAATTTGTGCATGAGAAAAAAGATTTTCAATGGCAACATAACTTTCTAAAACAGCGAGAAAGCATTCAATAATTTTCTTTTGAAATGATGGATTATTGCGGACAAAATCAAGCATTTTCTCGAGAAGAATCACTGCATCCTCTTCATAATCATAGCCGAGAAATGCAGCTAAAAACTCTCTCTCCATAATATACCATTCTAAAGTACTGCTATGCACCGCTGAGTTCTGAAAAGAGACCCGTGCACGAAGGGGCTCTTTTTCAATATCCGTATCCCCACCTATCTCCATCTGGATCAAAGGCTGGCCTGCAGCGACTTGCTCCCCTTCTCTTACGCAGAGGGCCTTTACTTTAGCGTTTTCGGGAGCCTCTATACTCATCACCAATTTCATCGCTTCAAGCTCTAACAAAAGATCCCCTTTGTGCACAGCCTGACCGGGCTTTACAGCACAGGAAATGACAATTGCGGGTGACGGAGCTTTTATACAATCACTCGCTTCTATTTCAATGCAGTAAGGGACTCCATTTACCTCACATTGAAACACATCATCCCGCGGTACCATTTGAATAAAGTACCGTTTACTGTTATAGATAAGAATAGCTTCATGCTCATTTTTATGGTACTGCACTGGGAGAAGCTCTCCCTCGATTTTCAAATGAAAGATAGTATTCCCAACGGCTTTTACCAAAAAAAGATAGGTATGCCCTGCCACATGAAGATTTATTTCATACCCATGGGATGAAGGAATATCTCGAGGTTGTCCAATACGGCTCCATTGTTTTTTAAAATTCACAAGTTCCTCTAAAGACAAAGAAATGGCCTTTTCAATAGCGCAGGCCATGAGTGCAATATCCCACTTATCCCTGCCTATAATATCATCCTTGCTTCTCAGAAGTTCTTCAACAAATTGGGTATGCACACCGCCCTGGCGAATTTCCGGGCAATTCAACAGTCCTATCAGAAAGGCCCGGTTAGACGTCCCCCCTTCAATTTTGATTCTCATCTCCTCAAGAGCGCGCACAAGGCGGGAGATTGCCTCTTCCCGATTGTGCCCTTTTGCGATTATTTTTGCAATCATGGAATCGAATTCCGCGGGTATACTGCTTCCCTCTTCAAATCCCGTGTCTATCCTGATACCAGGACCTCCGGGAGGTTTAAACAGGGAAACCTTTCCCGGGGCCGGAGCAAATTTTCTATCCGGATCTTCTGCATTTAACCGCACCTCAATAGCCACCCCTTCTGAGCTTTCTGTTGTTTGATCGAGTTTCTTTCCGCATGCCACCATGAGCTGTCCTTTCACAAGATCAATATTGTATATCTGCTCAGTAATAGGATGTTCGACCTGCAGTCGCGTATTGACCTCCATAAAATAAAACTGTCTCTTTTCAAAATCATAAAGAAATTCCACAGTCCCGGCATTTTCGTAATGAGCCTTACGAATGAGGCGTGCGGCTGCCCTCTCAATCTCCTCTGTCGTCTCGTGTGCAAGGCCTGGCGGAGGGGTTTCTTCAATTATCTTTTGATTCCGGCGCTGCACAGAGCAATCACGGACACCGAAGGTTCTTACATTGCCATAATGATCAGCCAATACCTGTACCTCCAGGTGTCGCGCTTTCTCTACCAGATGTTCCATAAATACTATATTTTCGCCTGTTATACGAAGCGCTTCTTCTCGTGCAGACAGATATTGTGCCTCCAATTCTTCAGGGGTCCTGACAAATCTGATACCGCGTCCTCCCCCTGTATTTGAAGCTTTAATGATAACAGGATAACCAATGCGCTCTGCACTCATGCAAGCCTCTTCCACATCCTTGACAGGCCCTTTACTCCACGGCAATATGGGAACATTCGTAGCTTCAGCCACTTCCTTGGCTGATATTTTATCTCCTAAAAGGGCCATTGACCAAGAACTTGGCCCAATAAACACAAGGCCGGCTTCTTCAACCATCCCGGCAAAGGCGGCATCTTCAGCCAAGAATCCCCATCCCACCCATACTCCTTGACAGTTCGTGGATTTGAGCGCATTGAGCATAAGTTTCCTGTTAAGATAGGCAGAGCCTTGATTTTTATCAAAACCAGCAATAGTGGATAATGGGCAGGATACATCTGCTTCGGTAACAAAAAGCCCTTCTCGTTCCATATCAAGATACAAAGCAACAGTAGTAAAGTCAGTGTGATAAAGGATATTATACTCCTTCACCGCCCGGATAAAACGGATAGCAGCTTCGCCCCGATTGATGATTCCTATTCGTGATATGCGCTCAAGTGTCGCTCTGCTTTCTTTTTTCTTTTTCATACATATCTCCTGAATTCATCAACAATTCCCTAGCTTTTTTCATCTTCAGCGTATAAAAGGGAGTGAGGCCCTTTTGGAAAGAACAATAGTTTTCTCACCATTATGCCCTTTCTATATAGTATATAGGACTGGAGATCATAATACAATGTCAGGGCTAACTGCATTGTTGCTCAAGGACCTCTGCTATTGGTTTGGCTCAACACTCGGCTTATAACAGCAATCCCCTGCTGGAGAGTGTGCAATAATTAATTATTGCGCTTTCAGATATATATGGCGAGAGAATAAAAAGATGGATGATTCCGATAAAGAATATAATAAGTAATAAAAGTGTCCCTATGCCGAGGATCTTTCGTGAGATATATATCATACGATCTAATAATTATTGCAGCCTCTCTATTGCTGCTATGCCTCAGCAAAAGCACCTTTTCAGCTACCATGATTACCTCTCATCATAATCCCGTATATCAGCACCTTTATAATGAACAATCCTTTAGTGCACACAGATTATACGATTATGGCACTCCCATTGAATGTTTCTCGGCAGAGGAGCTTAAGAGCACAATGAGGGAGAGCTATGAAAATCGGATTAATTATTTTAGTATCCATTTGATGTATGATTTTTCATTTTCTGACATAGGAAACATCGTGAGACAGGCATTTGAAGAGATAATGGCAGAGGATGATTATCTTTTGTTCTCATACGTAAGTTATCGACATGAGATCTCAGGGAATGAAGGAGACGTGATTATTAACTATCAAGTACAATATTTGACAACTCATGAACAGGAAGAGATGGTCTCTGAAAGAGTAACAGAGGTACTTGCGGAGATTATTACCGATAATATGAATTATGAAGAAAAGGAAAAGCAGATTCATGATTGGATCGTGACGCATGTTGCATATGATTTAAGTGAAACCAACTTTAGTGCCTATGCTGCATTATTTCTCGAGAGCACAGTATGTCAAGGATATGCGCTGCTGACCCACAAAATGATGAATGAAGCCCTTATAACTACCAGAATTATTCCCGGCCAAGCGGGAGGGGTGAATCATGCCTGGAATATGGTAGAACTTTGCGGCAAATGGTACCATGTGGACGTCACATGGGATGATCCTGTACCTGATATCTCGGACTATGTGGAATATAATTATTTCAATAAATCAGATAGCGAAATAGAACTCACTCATACATGGGACAAAGAGCAGTATCCCTCTGCTCCCCTTGCTTATGAAGAGGGATTATGCAGTAATATATCACCGCCGGATGATTCTGAAGACAATGATCAGACTACTAATCCACCCGCAGACTCATCAGAAGAGAATAATGAAATCCTTGATGAAAATGAAACTGTCTCAGCCTGCTTTATCACTGCCCTATAAAAAAAATTCACACTACTATTCAAATTAATTCTACCTTTAAGCATACTATGCCAATTATACCGTTAACCAAGAGGACAAAGACCAACGTGCCGGAAACACCCCAAAGGTCTATAAGCCAAAAACCGCACAGGAGCGAGCCGAGAGCGGCACCAATGGTATTTAATCCATATAACCCGCCAATATGGGTGCCGAGGTGAGAGAGATGAGCAACACAAAATTTGCATAAGATCGGCAGGGTGGCTCCCATACATATTACAGGAATGCACAGAAAAGTTGCGCAAATAATAAGGGTAACAAGATTATAGATTATAAAGTAGCTATAAAGTTTATTGTAGAGAAAGGCCTGAAGGGGTTTGAAAGCTGTGAGCAGCAAGGGGATCGCAATGGCGTAGCCTCCTATGGCCAGCTCCAACATCCCGTAAAGCCTTACTAATGCGAATGGTTCCTTGATACGATCTATGAGACGGCTGGCTTTATAGCTGCCAAGACCGAGGCCGGCCATGAAAATGGTTAAAATAATACTCTCAGCAAAGGGTGCACTACCAATAATCTTTACGATCATCCTCGTCCACAGTATCTCATAAATAAGACCAGAAAGACCGGAGAAGAAAAAGCAGGCAAAAATAAGAAAAAATCCCCTCTCTCTTTTATCCATTGTAAAATCAGTCTTCATCCTATTGGGTGCAATAGAGCTTCGCTCAATCCTATAGATACTATATCGGGAAAACCCCGCAAGAAAATCTAACGAAGTTCCACCTCAGACTGACTATAACCGGTCCTTCAGGATTGCGTATATCAGCAATCCAGAGTGATGGTGCAGGAATTGAGTACGCTATTCCCGTCTCTCTTTTATAATAGGCATAATTATCCTTCACCTCTATTGCCTTAACAGTCTCTATTTCTCATTATTTTTTATCTTGCGAAATTTCCTATATTATGTTATAATATATTGATTTTATGAGAGTATCTCAATGAATTGGAATAACATAATCACTATAAGCGAGGGAATAGAGAAATGAATAAGAATAAATTATTAGTCCTCTCAGTAATAATGCTATTTTTATCTCTTTTCCTTTTCTGTTTAAATCTCAACGCATTAATGATTCCTGTTGAATTAATGATTCCTGTGGAATTAAAAAACCCTGTAAATAGGTCAGAAATGGCTGTCATTGGGAAGGTTATAGATATAGAGTTATAGATATAGAGTCAATGGAAGGTAATGCCATGGCTCTTTGGGGATTTCCGGAGAGCGCCTTTTCCTCCAATTTTGGAATGAGTCAAGGTACTATCACACAAATCACATTGAAGGTTGAAAATGATTTAATTTTCTGATATAAAAATTTACCTTTATGAACGAGAAAATATCCCTCATTTCTCAAAAAATTAGTGAGAGCAAAAGAAACATTATTTTTACCGGTGCAGGCATATCTACTGAGAGTGGAATCCCTGATTTCCGAAGCAAGGGTGGTATATGGGATAAGTTCAAACCAATATACTTTAATGAGTTTATGACCTCAAAGGAGGCGCGTATTAAATACTGGCAGCGTAAGTCCGAACTTTACGATGATATGATAAAGGCAAAACCCAATGCCGCCCATATTGCGATTGTGAAGCTCTATGAAATGGGATTACTCGAAGCTGTTATCACCCAGAATATTGATGGGCTTCACCAGATGGCCGGCCTTCCGGATGATAGAGTGATAGAGTTACATGGCAACACAAACCGAGTGCGGTGCATGAGTTGTGGTAAAATTTCCTCCATTCATACGGCTCAAAAGCGCATAAAAGCAGGTGACTTGGCGCCGGAGTGTGAATGTGGCGGCTATCTTAAACCAGATACTATTTCATTCGGCCAGTCAATGCCTATCAAAGAAGTAGAGAAAGCAACCGAACTATCCCAAAATGCCAATCTATTCATAGTAGTAGGATCAACCTTGCTTGTTCAACCAGCAGCACTTATGCCGCAGTATGCCAAACAGCAGGGTGCTTTCCTCGCAATAATAAATCTCTCAGAGACTCCATATGATGAAATCTGTGATATCTTAATACGAAGAAAAGCGGGGGAAGTGCTCCCGGCAATAGTTAAAGATATTGAATCACAGAGATAAAATCCAGCTGCTTTTGCTATAGAGCGCTATCCCTCAATTGTTTCCTTAATCTTATGGAAAGGGGTGTTATTTCCACAAGCTCGTTTTCTTTAATAAACTCTATGGATTGCTCTAAATTGAGCACCTTCGGAGGAATTAACAGCAGTGCATCATCAGCGCCGGCAGCACGCATATTGGTTAACTTTTTTTCTTTGGTAACATTCACATAAAGATCATTTCCTCGTGAATTCTCACCAATAATCATCCCTTTGTACACAGGGGTATTCACTTTAATAAAGATTGTACCTCGCGGCTGTAAATGAAAGAGAGCGTATCCGGTGGATTTTCCAGGCCTGTCGGCAACGAGCGCCCCGGTCTGTCTTTTTGTCATGGGACCATGCCATGGATCATATCCATCATAAAGATGATTCAGAAGTCCGGTGCCTCGCGTATCCGTCAAAAACTGGGACCTGAATCCCATCAATCCCCTTGATGGAATTCGAAATTCAAGGCTTACTCTCCCGTGTCCGTTATTCTCCATTTTTATCATCTTCCCCTTTCTCATTCCAATCTGCTGGGATACCACACCGATGAATTCTTCAGGTACATCGATAAAAACCAATTCCATTGGCTCATGCAAAGCGCCATTAATCGTTTTGGTTATTGTTTCAGGCATTGAGACCGAAAGCTCATACCCCTCACGCCTCATCATTTCTATAAGGATGGCAAGTTGTAATTCTCCCCTGCCCATTACCTTAAATGAATCAGTATCACTAAAATCAACAAGGATAGACACATTATGAAGTAGTTCCTTTTCCAGCCGTGCTCTTAAATTTCTTGAAGTGATGTATTTGCCTTCTTTTCCTGCAAAGGGAGAGGTGTTAACGGAAAAAGTCATTGATATGGTTGGCTCATCCACTTTTATTCTCGGTAGCGGGCGCGGATCATCCATACTTGTTATTGTATCCCCTATATTTATTTCCTCTATGCCGACAAGAGCAACAATATCCCCTATGGATGCCTCTTTTGTCTCTTTTCTTTCAAGTCCTTCAAATGTATAGATTAAATTTATTTTTGTTCTAATTGTTGTGTTCTTTTTATCGAGAATGGCGACAATGTCACCCATTTTTACAGTGCCTGAGAAAATCCTTCCTATGGCAAGCCGGCCCACATAATCGTTATAATCTATATTGGTAACGAGAATCTGTAAGATTCCCTCGGCATCGCCTTCAGGTGCCGGGACTGTGTTTAAAATAAGATCAAATAAAGGCCGTAAATCGCAGGAATCATCATCTATACGCAGTTTTGATATCCCTTTCTTTGCATTTGTATAGATTATGGGAAAGTCCAATTGTTCTTCAGTTGCATTAAGATCAATAAATAGATCATACACTTCGTTTAAAACCTCTTGGATCCGGGCATCAGGCCTGTCTATCTTATTTATTACCAAGATTGGAGGCAGGTTCAGCTCAAGAGCTTTTTTCAGCACAAACCTTGTCTGAGGCAAGGGACCTTCCGATGCATCAACAAGGAGCAATACACCATTAACCATCTTCATTGTTCTTTCAACTTCACCGCCAAAATCAGCATGCCCGGGAGTGTCAACAATATTGATTTTGACACCCTTATACACTATGGCGGTATTCTTTGCCATTATGGTAATGCCCTTTTCCTGCTCAAGATCAATATTATCCATGATTCTTTCCTTCACTTTTTCATTACTGCGAAAGATTCCCGCCTGTTTTAACATCCAGTCTACGAGGGTTGTTTTACCATGATCAACATGGGCTATAATGGCAATATTTCTTAAATCTTCACGTTTCATATATCATCCTTTTTATAGATTTTCTTACCAAAGCTCCCTGTGGCATTTAAGTGATCCAACAGTGAGAGTCCTCCTGAAGGCTCTTCTTTAGATTAAAGGTAATGCCATCTCATCTTAGTGTGCAAGAGAAAGAGCTCCTTTCTCCTCAGTAAATCTAACCCGAGAAATTGTACTAAAATCCCTTGTTGAATAACTAACGAGGCTTTCAGGAAAGCTAGGGATCTGCTGCAATAGCAAGAGCTGTCACCTGTATGTTTCGTGCATAAAAAAGAATTGATTTAAAGTACATACCCTTGAATTGATCTCTCACCCTATTACGATTCTTATTATGGTTGAAAACTTCTTATTTCAAGTTCTTTTATTATTTTATAATGCTTATTATTGTCAGTCAATAGCAGTAAACCGTTAGCGACAGCAGTAGCTGCAATAAGTGCATCAGCGAGCAGGAGAGAATGGCTTAAATAATAGTAATTTCTTCATTGATATAAATTATTTTTGCATTCCAATCTCGTAAGGCGCCTCTTAAAATAGTTAACTCTCTTTTATTTCTCATGCCCTGTATCAATTCCATATATGTGATCGCACAACTGATAAGTCAAATGACCACCACCTGATGGTGGTCATTTGACTTACCCAGTGCTTCTATTCGTTTAAAGTAGGCCCCTCAACTTCATACGCACCCATATCGCATATATAAGTGCTATTATAATCTCCATCTAAAGGCCTTATTCTATTATCCTTATCCTTGTAGGACAGTATATCAAGGACTGCATTGGTGCCTGCTGCATCAATACAGGGAGAGTCAGTATGGAGATGATAATCTTTTAAACCAGGATTAACGAATAAGGGATCTATATCAAGATTACCTGTGCCACTATATCCTCCCTGTATATCTGAGTATGTCACCGCAGGAAAACTTTCGTGGAGATGAATTCCATCCGGTGCATTATCCCAGATGATACAGTTAGTGATTATTGGTGAGGATTCATTGCAATACATACCACCTCCGGCCGTATCGGCTGAATTCTGTGTAATAGTGCAATTAGCAATGGTAGGCGAAGAGTAAGAGTCGCAATAAATGCCCCCTCCATAACCAGAGGATAAATTATCAATAAGAATACAATTCGTGATGAGGGGTGAAGAATTAACATAACAACAAATCCCAAGGCCAGCATTGTGCCTGATCTCACAAGCCCTGATCGTGGGAGAGGAATTAACACAATAAATCCCATAATTAGGATTGAATCCCGCATACTCCACCACACAATGCTTTATAATTGTTTTCTCATCTATTGTTCCATCATAAAAATAAATGTATTTCCAATAACCTCCTATCTCTACTTCATTATTTTGGACAACATAAGGAATCCCTAGTGCATTATTCCACGTCGCATCTTCAGTTATAAACTCCCCCACAACATACAGCTTATTATCGGATACATTCAAGCCCTTAAAAGTATTATTAGATAATATCCGGCCGATAATGTTTGCTCCTGCACACAGTGGGAAGTTGTGATAGTCGATAAATGTATTTTCTGTGACACACTGGGTGATGATCCTGCTGTCATGAGACAAATTCCGGTTGCTGTATTTGAAGCTGTTGTATGGTAATAGAATAAAATATATACGCTCTTTTACCAATTCTCAATCTTATATTTGTATCCTTGTTCGGCTAAAAACATCTGCCGCTTAAGGGCGAAGTCCTGCTCCTTTGTATCCCGGCTCACCAGGGTGTAAAAGTAGGAGGGGTGATGTTTCGGACGCAGGATTCGTCCGAGCCTCTGGGCTTCTTCCTGGCGGGAGCCGAATGTTCCGGATACCTGGATAGCCACATTGGCATCTGGCAGGTCCACTGCAAAATTGGCAACCTTAGAGACAATCAACTGCTTGAGCTTTCCCTGCCTGAAATCCTGATACAGTATCTCTCGTTCTTTATTTTTCGTCTTCCCGGTGATCATCGGGATATTCAGATGTTTTTGTAGTTCCTCAAGCTGGGATATGTATTGGCCGATAATGAGGGTTTGATCATGCAGATGATTGGTTATTAATTCCTCTGAAACACGTATTTTTTTCTTATTTTCTGAGGCTATCCGGAATTTTTGCCGCTCATCCGCCAGGGCGTAGGCAAGTTTATCCTCGTGGGGCAACTCTAATCTAATCTCATGACAATATGCTTCTGCAATAAATCCTCTTTCTTCAAGTTCTTTCCATGGTACATCATATTTCTTGGGCCCGACGAGCGAAAATACATCCCCCTCCAAGCCATCCTCCCGGACAAGCGTGGCGGTAAGGCCTAATCTGCGTTTGGCTTGGATTTCAGCAGTTGCCCTGAATACCGGCGCAGGTAGTGTGTGCACTTCATCATAGATGATAAGTCCCCAGTTATTCTTCTGAAAAAGTCCCATATGAAGAAACTCTCCCTCTTTTGATTTTCGATAGGTCAATATCTGATAGGTCGTGATGGTGACAGGCCTTATCTGCTTTGCATTTCCAGTATATTCACCGATAAGACCGGCAGTAAGGGATGTTTTATCCAAAAGCTCATCTATCCATTGATGTACTGCAACGGTATTAGTGGATATTATAAGAGTATAGGCTGAGATTTTTTCCATAACCCCCATACCAATCACAGTCTTTCCTGATCCGCAGGGGAGCACGATCACACCATGTCCTCCCTTAACGCTTCCTTGTCTGTAATATGTTGCTATGGCTTCCTGCTGATAATCCCTAAGAGAGAAAGAGGTCCCGTCACAAGTGGCTGACCGCAGTTTTATCTCTAATGCGTCTCCTTCTATATAGCCAACGCGATCATCAACCGGGTACCCGATTTTTATAAGGGCTTGCTTTAGATTTCCTCTATCCTTAATGCTTATAAGAAAGCCTCCTGCCTTAAGCTTTTCAACCCAGAAATCTTGAAGCTTTGTGCTATAGCTTAGCTCCTGCTGAAGATAAGGATCGGAAACCTCAAGACGGAGGAGAGATTTTTTATCAGCGGGGAAAAGTACCAATTTCCCGTAACGTGCCAGGATTTCCTCTATATCCACCATAATATTCTGAGGGATCGGATATTTGGAGTAACTATCAAGGTAGCGAAAGATTTCATTCTTCTTCATTCCAGCCGATGCGGCATTCCACAAAGACAGAGGTGTTATTTTATAGGTGTGGATATGCTCAGGTGATTTTACAAGATCGGCAAAACGGGAAAGTGCATCCCTCGCCTCTTCAAAAAGAGGATTATGCACTTCCAGTAAAATGCTGCGATCACTCTGAATAATTAAGGGATTTGAAATCTGAATAGGCATTTATGAGCACTCAATGAACGAGCTTAGTAAATTGAGGTCTACCTCGCATTTTTCAGCAGCCTTCTCCACAATACTCTCCAAAGGCTTCTTATAGGCGAGAGGCACCAGGAGCACATGTTTTTTGGGGAAAGAGAATGTGGGGATATTCTTTTTCTGCAATTCTTTCTGCACATAGGGCAATACCCCCTTGTGCGTGCATTGCACACCCGCAAACTCTGAGAGTGCTATCTCACAGGTTTTTTTCTTTTTTACCTCTTTTATGATAGCTGCCTTTAACTGCGAATGAGTTTTGCGGGTATGGTGAAAGATTTTCTCTGAATAGTTAAATTTCTGTGGAAAATATCCCTGATCTTCAAGGCTCAGAAATATATCCTCTGCCTCTTTCACCATAAATATATTGGAATCGATAGTCTTATTTATATAGCCAGCAAGCTGTGTGCCCTCGCATGAGACCTCCTTGAGCTTGTTTTTTTCAATCTCAAGCAGTGAATAGCCCCGGTAAAGCGTAATCTTTTCGCCGTGACTTCCCCAGCTTTCAATCTCCTGCACAATATTCTGGGGAAGGGGTGAGGAGGAGATGGTCCTGAATTGCCGAATAATAGAGCTTACATCCTCCCCTTGAGCAACCCTGTCGGCAATTTTCTTTTTCTCCAGTCGAAATATCAGGCTTTGATCATCATTTATGAGCGTGCCATATCGCGTAAAAATTTCCAGTTCCATCTCAGCATACCCAGAATATTGAACCACGACTTCATGATTGGCCTGGATCGTTACGGTTACCTGATTATACGAAGGATCTTTGCCATGCACTGTGAAAAACTTCTGCGTCAGGGAGAATGCGAGCAGGTTTCCATAGGGAGGGGGACGCATGGGAGATGGCGGGTCGGGCGAGTGAGCCAAATTCACAAATCCCAGTATGAAGGGGATCTGCTCAAGGAAAAAGGCTACATATCTTCCCTCGACCCTCTCAAAGGCATCGATCTCCCCTTCCTGGATCTCTTGTCTGCGGTACCGCTCCTCGTAGGGCCCCTCCTTGCCCTTATTCGGATATTCATAGAAACAATGATATATATTATCCTTTGTAGTTCTGTCCCGTGTGGTGCGGTTAATGATCAAATTGAAATGGTTCTTTTTAATATAGGCTATAAGGTCAGAGAGGCTATACCAAAGACCAGGCTTAAGCTCAAGCAGGATGTCCAATAGTGCGGAACGAATCTTCGCAAGATTCATCTTTGAGGCTGCATTTACCCCTGATCCGAAAGACTCGAACCGCTCGTGAGGGAAAAAGAGAGGTACGTGATGAAATTCATTTTTGATATAGGTATCCAATCCCTTTCGAATTGCCTTTTCCTTATCAAGGCTGCTGCATTGCAAATAATGTTCCCACGACTCCTTGCACGGTATAATATAGTTATCCGGATATGAAGGCTCGATACTGGAATAGCCCATGTATTTGCCTTTCGTGTCAAAAGAAACTAAATTCATGCACCGGGCTAATTGAGAAATAAAATCAGACCAATATCCACTTCCATGGTGCTCAACATAGGCCAGCTCGTCTTTATGGGACAACATTTTTGCCAATTTCTTGGCCGGGCCTTTTGGAATCGTATTGGCCCGGTGACTTCTTTTAAGATCATAGCCAACTACATAATTCATAAATCGATAAAGGTCCCTTCGTAAAAATATATCATTGCGCGAAGTAACAGACTTCGCAATAGTATCTGATGATATGGTCCGGATAGTTTTCGTTACGTTGTTACTCATCACTAATTCTGATACTATATTTTTTCTGTTCAAGAAAATTCAAGATTCTCATTTCATCCTTTTCCGACACCGCGAAGAAATTTCCTCTTACAGGATGAAAAGCCTCCGGGAAGGTATGCTGCAGAAGAGCCGAAATAGTGACATCCTGGATCTCGAAAATGCTCAGATTGGAATGGAGCATGAACTTGCCAAAATTTTTTTCAACTTTGCTAAATGCTCGTTTATACAGAGAAGAATTGTCATAGAGATACCCATAAAGACGAAGTGAGGAGAAATCAGAGCGCGCCCGATAAATCTTTCCGCATTTAATCAAAGAAGGAGAGCATCGAAGTGCATCCTTGGATATCTCCCAAGCAGAAATCGATAGGATTTCAAAAAGCGCAAAGGCTGAAATCCGCCTATGATCAATGCACAGAGAGCCATCATGCTCAGTAGCAATTCCTTCACAATGCACAGAAATGTCCGCCGTATCGCCTCTGGCCACTCTGCAATCTTTTCTCCGCAGACGATAGTAAGACTCTTTCTCATCCGTGCTCTTTTCCATTAAGCCCATAACAGCGGCTTCATCGCATACCTTGTGTAAGATCTTCTCACGCTTTTCCGTATCCTGTAAACAGGTCAACTGAAAAAAAAGTTCCTGCATTTTCGAAAAGCTCATCCATTCCGCGGTGGGCAGTGTCTCAAGCAGGTAAAATAAATTGGTCACTACATCGAGTTTATAAAAGGAATAGTCATGGACATTGCGTGCGCGCAAGGTGGAATAAATCGCTGTAAGCAAATTCTCTATGCGCCGAATCGGCCTGTCATGAAAATGGGCAATACCCTCTCTCCAAGAAATATGATCTGCTATTTTCTGTTCCATCTTATGCTTCGGATTCTTGAGCCCAATAGAGGAGAGAATAACATCTTTTACAAAGAGTTCAAAAGAATAAGTTGTGGTAGGTTTATCCCTTTTTACTCCCTGTATAGGTAATGGGGGCAGAAGAGAAGAAAATTGAGGAGGAAGAAGAAAATCATAACGTTCAAATTGGCTATTGTAAGAACCGTAATGATTGGATTGTATAATTATTACTAATCCCTTGACAGCTAAATCATTCTTTAATTGAATAAACGATTTTCGATACTCCTTTGCACTGAGCCACATGAAAGAGCCGCGTGATTGGGCACTCTCCCAATTATTCAAATATCTCATGGCTCTTTTAAGATCTATCGGATCCTTATGTATCTTTAAGTAATGCAAAAGAAACTGGTAATGGGGCGCAAGATCATTAAATACCTCTACGATTTTCTCAGGAATGAGGAATTTCTCAACCACTAACTCCACTAATCCGCTCTTGTCAATTCCCTTAACAATGATCCCCTTATTCTTTGCGAGGCTCTTGAGATCAGCCTGGGTGAAAATATTCCCCAGCATGTCATTTATCTTCGTTTCGAGTTTCTTGTCAGTCTTATTCATAATAAACACAAAGGGGATGCTTTTATTCATAATAACCTTTCATGGCCGGGATTAAAAAATATAAATTAGAAGCAGCATAATTAACACTTAAGGACAAATTATATCAAATGAAAGAGGCTCATTCAATATGCGGTAATTCTGATATAATAGTGAACGATAAAAAAAAAGGAGAAAACTCTTTGAGAAAATAAGAAAGAAGCGTATAATTATGATTGATATGTCTGGATAGAAAGAATAATGTCAAAAAAACGTAATAGTAGGAAAAGAAGAAAGAAATCATTAAAAAGAAGTAATCCTCAATTACACAGGACAGAAATACCCTCTACCACCACTCGCTTAGTATCTTACGATTACAATATTACAGATGAGCCAATCAAAAATCTAGTGAAAATTCCAAAAGAAATAGAAAAAGAGGTTGAAGAGTTGTTTTATAAATCTCAAGAGAGACCTGAAGAAGCAATCGAGCCTTTAGAGACTTTAATAAAAGACTACCCTTTTATACCTCAGCTTTATAATTATCTTGGTGTTGCATACTCCAGAATAGGTGATTATAGAAACGCGCAAAAGATAGCAAAAATTAATTATGAAAAAAATCCTCATTATCTTTTTGCAAAGCTCAATTATGCTGAAATTTGTCTTCAAAAGGGTGAGGCAGAAAAAATTCCTGAGATTTTTGATAATAAATTTGAGTTAAAAGCATTATATCCGAAAAGAAATGAGTTTCATATTACTGAAGTTGCAGGATTTTGGGGAGTAATGGGAATATATTTCTCGCTTATTGGTTTCACTGAACAGGCGCAGCTATATTATAAGCTATTAAAAGAATTGGCCCCTGAAAATCCCTATACAAAAAACCTTGGCTTTCAACTTACGTGTTCTTCATTTAAAAATAGGTTGTTATCAATAAAGGATAAAATGATACCGAAAAAATGATCAATGACAAATAAGGGCATATTTGGGGGTCAGAGAAAGATTTAATAACGGAAATACTGACTATCTTGAAAGAGTAATTCATAATAAGGAAGAAATAGTATTTCAGTAGTATCGAATTTACTTCTTTCTCTCATCGCTAAGTTGATTATAATCGCCTGTGTCGGTTTATACTTCTTAATAAAGCTTTTTAAAGAAGGATTAATCTCCGGTTTTTTCATATTTCTATATTTAACCTTTACAGGTATAACATCTCTGCCGGATTCAATTACAAAATCTACCTCTGCTTTATCTTTAGTACGCCAAAAATGAATTTCACCCGAGCTAAAGCGGAATTTTTCTCGCAGTACATGAAAAATAAGATTTTGAAACAGAAAGCCAAATTCATTGGAAACTGATAGACTCCCAAAAAATCCTAATATATAATTCCTTAAGCCACAATCATAAAAATAGCTTATAGGCGATTTAGTAATTTCTTATATTTTAGCCCGAGAAATTTAAAAGTCAAGTTATAAATTACTCGTATATTTAATATGGAATAAAAATTTCAGCAATAAATATTTTTTTCACGGTGTGCCGATAAAATAGTATCATCATCACATTATAATTCTGGGACTTGGGTTTTCTCGCCAGCATGCTTAAGGAAATAGTCTACCAAATCGGTAAGGCACTTTAATTATGAAAATAACGAACGAAAGATACAAGATTAAGAAGGAACTCGGGAAAGGGGCCTCTACTATCAATTACCTTGCCCTTGATCTTACAACCGGCCAAGAGGGTGTAATAAAATGCCTTTCTCTACCTATGCAGATCAATGATTCAGAACCTATTATCCGTCGTCTCTCACATCAAGCCAATATCCTCTCCCATTTGCACCACCCCAATATTCCTGAATACATAGACTTTTTTACAGAATCAGATGACGCCAATATTTACGTATGTTTGGTTCAGAAGTATATCGAGGGTAAGAGTCTGCGTCAGTTAATAGAAGAGGGAAAACATTTTACCGAACAAGAAATCATCCAGCTTATGCGTGAATTTACACACATTCTTGAATACATTCACAGTTTCTCTCCTCCGATTATCCATAGGAATATTAAACCCCGCAATATACTCATTGGAAGAAATAATACTGTCTACCTTACGGAGTTAGGGCTGACAAGGTATAAAGTGCTCGATCATCTCTCTATGCCTTCCTCTGTTATGACAGAATCATTAGGATATGTTCCCCCTGAAGTATTGAAGGGTAAAGCCTCTCCTGCCTCCGATATTTATGGGCTTGGAGCAAGCATGATTTATGCCCTTTCCCACAAAGACCCGATCCATATGGGCACTATGAAGTCAAGAATTAACTTCCGAGCGCATGTCAATATATCAGATGCCTTTGCGAAAATTCTTGCACGAACAGTGGGGAAGAACGTCAATGATCGGTATCAAAGTGCCAGGAAGCTGCGGCGAAGACTTGATACATTAAAGGAGCCTCTCTCTGTTAAATTGGGTCTTCCGCATATATGGAAGCTCATGCCCAAGGGGCGCCCGGCAATTATTCTCACGCTTTTTATTGCTTATTTGCTCTTCGTTCTTTTATTGCCTTTCATAATGAAAAGGAAAGATAAGCCCCCCTCTCATTCAGACCGTTCAGCTGCGTTACGCTCTTTTAAAGAAGCGTCAGACAATAGGGCGGACTCTGACGGTGAGACGGACATGGGGAAACAAATCCATAGGGTGAATGAAATAGAGGCGGTCGCCTCTGAAATTTTTTATAATCGGCCTATGTGTAAGGTTCGTCTCCTTTATAACAAGATGCCATTTCAGAGCGTTTCTCCGGAGAAGCCCAATTTCTTTATCTTTCATCAGGAGATGAGAACTACTTTTTCCCCACAAACCCAATTGAATGATGATTTTTATGAATTATGGGGGATACCCAGGGGTAAGATCCAGTTAAGCGTCGAGGTAAATGCGAATACTGATAATCCGAATCGCTTTCCCGGTGATTTTCTTTATTGGGGAAAATCATTTGACCTTATCGAACAGGAGCACACCATAGATGTAAACCTTTATCAGGTAATCCATTTAATTGCACCTCAGGATAATAACAATAGAATGCACTATACCGGCTCATCCGATTGTTCACAGCCCGCGGTATATAAAAGTCCCGTCACCTTTTCATGGGAATCACTTGGTGAAGGTGTCATATACGATTATGCGCTTGGGACAGTAGATTGTCTGAAACACCTATATCACCAAGGAAGCGTGGCCAGGGGCCAAACTGAGGATACCTCCGTAACCTTAAGCCTGGCACCTAATAAAAGGCATGAGAAATATTCTTTTCACTTGAGGGCCTTTAAAAATGACCAGCTCATTGGGAGATTATTTGTTCATGATGAAGGAGGCTCTGACTGGAATTATGGTTTTGTTATCAATAATGAGGAGAGCGATACAGTGGTCCGGGGCCGTCTTTTTTACCAAGGGAATCCACTACCCATAGTAAGCAGGGAAACACCTTATTTCTGGTTTCGCAATGAAGAGAAGAATGTAGTTGAAAATCCAAAGGTAGAATATGCAAATGGAGAATTTAATATATTCAATTTGCCTATAGGCAGAATAGGGATGAGCGTTACCCTTAATCTCAATAAAGAAAATCCTGTGAATTACCCGGGAGACCTGAGAGCCTGGTCCACCTTTATGGTAAATAAAGGGGAAAATCCTGAACTACTTATTACGATGCAAGAGGTCATGCATTTAACCGCCCCACAGGATAATGGCAAGGTAATGGAGTTATGGGGTGCAGAATGCATGGATAAGATTACCTTCAACTCACCGGTCCGTTTTCGCTGGGCACCTCTCGGAAGGGATGTGGTATATCATATTCGTATAACCCGAATGGACTGTAATAACTATTATAACAATAAAGAGACAGTCACAGATATCAAGATTAGCGAGACATTCTATACGGCGAATCTTCTGCCAAGTGAGGAAAATGAGTGCTATGGATTTCACCTGTATGCGCTAAAAAAAGAGCAAACGATTGGCTTGCTCATGACACATGGCAGCAATGGCATGGGGTGGGATTATCGTTTCAGGGTTCGATAAAAGAACAAGCCACCACCGCGAGCACAGAGGACGATCTCTCTGTCTTCTAAGGTGAAATAATAATCATATAATTTCTCGCTCCACCTGTGTGGTATTAAAATGAGGTAATAATACCATTACTTTTTAAGGTAGTGAGGATCTTTTCTACAGATTCTTCTACACTAAGCTTGTCTGTTTCAATTAAAACTTCAGGATTATCCGGTTCTTCATAAGGAGCAGATATTCCGGTAAATTCAGGTATAATCCCCTGTCGTGCCTTTTGATAGAAGCCCTTTGGGTCTCGTTTTTCACATACGGAAAGAGGGGCTTTTACAAAGACCTCAATAAACTCACCCGCGTCATTCAGCTTCCTCGCCCTCTCCCTATCATTTCTGTAAGGAGAAATGAATGAGGTAACGGCAATTGCCCCTGCCTCGGCAAAAAGATGGGCAACTTCACCAATTCTTCGAATATTTTCTTGCCGGTCCTCAGGAGTAAAACCAAGATCGCCATTAAGGCCATGCCTGATATTATCACCATCAAGGATAAATACGTGACACCCCATGGCAAACAGTCTTTCTTCAAGCCTTGTGGCAATGGTTGATTTACCGCATCCTGAAAGGCCAGTGAGCCACAATACAACCCCCTTATGACCATTTCTTTTCTCTCGTTCCTGCTTGGTCACCACCGTATCATGCCAGATCACATTTTTAGTTTTCATCTTATCTTTTCTCTTCTCGGACGCATAATAGTCGATCAAGATATCGCCCACACACTTTCGCAGTATCCTTTCATCAACATCTTCTCCGTTTAAGAGTTGGGCCCTTACCTGTTTTCCGGAGATGAAGACCGTGTGATACCCTCTGGGCTCGAATTCCTCGATCAGGCCCACACGGTTAATTTCTTGATAAAAAGCCGCAAATCCCACTTTTGCCGGTTCAATGAGAAGCTCTCCCTGGAGGTTGTCAAATTTTTCATGCGCATCAAAATCGCCCCAAATGGCTGATCCGTCATCATAGGGCGCATCCGCATGCTTTCTTCCGATAATAATATTGGTGAATCCATAATTTTGCCTATAGATTGAATGCATAATCGCCTCTTTCGGACCAGCATAAAACATCTTCATATCAAGGCCAATGAGGGCCAATTCATCATCCAGGTCATATCCCTTTGATTTCCAAAGTTCCTCATCCTTATCACCATATCCGATCATTTTATTTTCTATCAATGCCTCATAAGTATGCATTCTCACATCAGCCGGTATATCATCCGATTTTGTTGCGCCAACGAGCGGATTTAACACCGTGCCTGTATAATAGCCCTTGCTGGTAAGGGTCTCTGCAGCATACACCATTGCATATTCATGAGCGCGATGCAGGGCATTTCTGGTCTGAAATGCGACAATTTTCTCCCATCCTCTTTTATGAAATAATGCCCGTGTTTGTAAGGGGGTGAGCATATATTTGCCGAACCTGGGATTTTTGGGCTGGGGAAAAGCCCAGATTTTCCCCCCGAGCAGATAATCCCGCGGATCATCATTAAAAATGCGCGCACCAGGGTGGTCTCCTCTCTCAGTTCCATATACCGAGGCATTATATCGTGCTTTATCAAAAGGATAGATATCCTCAATCTCCAATGTACCGACTATTTCCCCTCTTTCATCTTTCACCAGCAGTGTCTCTCCGATCTTCATCTTTTCTGTCTCTTCCTTGAACACAGGAAAGGCCAGGGGTATGGTCCATGCATATTTTTTCCCGTTCCGCTCGATTACTTCCTCTTCAAGAACCCTATAAAACTCATCCCGGCACATCGGCCCTTCAAGTGGAGAGAGCGCACCATCCGCCATACGATAGAATATTGATAAATCGCCATCACTAATCGTATATATAGTATAATCTTTACCTTCTGATACTATTCTTTCCTTTTCTATTTCAGGGAGAGACCGATTTATTAGCCCACATCCACCATGAGCTGGTAACAATATAGCACTCATTATTCCAAATTCTCCTTATTTAAATAATTCACTGCGTTATCTGTTTAAGCTTCTTGCCACTCATATCATGTTCAATGTTTACTTAATTTACGATTATTATATATTTTTTCACAGGAAAAACCAATCATTCGGACAAAATTCCGGATGGATACTACTTTCTATATATCCGTGGAACCCTTGTGGAGAGCGCACATGTGACCTCATAAGAGATAGTTCCGATCCACTCTGCCACTGTGTCAACCGTAATAGTGTCTCTGCCAAAAAGAATAATTTCTTCTCCCAGCGGATACTCGTCATGTCCGAGATTCACAAGTATTTGATCCATACTTACCCTTCCGACGACCGGATACATTTTATTCCGAATGAGGACCTTTCCTTTGTTTGATAAGAACCTGCTATATCCATCTCCATAGCCAATCGGCACTGTCGCAATCGTTGCATCGCACTCCGTGGTATAGGTTAATCCATAACAAAGAGGCGTGCCTTTTGGCACACGCTTTAAAAACATAATGGAGCTTTTAAGGGTCATTGCAGGTTGAATCGGAATAGTATGGCTCATACCGGGTGTGGGGAGGTATCCATATGCCATGATACCCGGCCGTACCATATCAAATGAAGCATGAGGGTAAAATACAATCCCTGCACTATTTGCCATATGTATAAGGGGAATGGTAATGCCTTCGGACCGGATTTGACGTAGTATTGTGCTGAAGGCAGCAATCTGTCGTTCTGTATATTCAGAATTCTTCTCATCTGACACAGGAAAATGGGAATAAATCCCCTCAAGGGTAATCGAGGACAACAATATAACTTTTTTGATTATCTTGACTGCCTCTACACTCTTACAGCCTAATCTTCCCATACCTGTATCAATATTGAGATGTAGCTTCACCGGTAATTTTCTTCTTTCGGCAATCTCTGAGATTTTTTGGGCCAGGTGCGCATCCGCAATTGTTTGGGTAAGATCGTAATCGATTACTACATCTATGTACTCTTCTTCCGGAAGAATAAGACCCAACACAAGTATAGGCAGTGTAATGCCCGCATCCCGCAGCTCAATTCCCTCATCAAGAGTCGCAACTCCCAGCATATCGACAACCTTATGCTCCTCAACAAATTTTGACACCTCAACCATTCCATGTCCGTATGCATTTGCCTTTACCGGAAAGAGAACTTTACACCCTCCCCTCGCATGCTTTTTCATCTCATTGATATTATTTTTAATCGCACTCAAGTCTATTTCCACAAAGGTTTTTCTGAACATGATAGTACACCCGCCGTTCTTTATGGACCAAAAAGTTAATATATGAGTCACCCATTAAAGGGTATGTTACCTGATATTTCTACCACTTATTTCAGAACATTGTCAAATAAAGTTGTAATTGAGTGTATCTGCATAAGAATTATGATAGGTATGGGTATACTATGAAAAATCTGTATAAGAATCTCACCTCTATAAATGAATAAATAATTGATTCTACAATATATTAAGCAGCATTACGCAGAGTGGTATCACATTTGCTTTCCTTTCATTAGCATACATTAGCATACATGCATAATTAATATCCACAATGCATAATGTGACTTAAATACTTCTTATAATAAAGAAATGGATTAAGAGAATTGCAGAAAATTGATATTAAACAAATATTTATACTCCTCATTCCAGTATTATTCTTAATGGCATGTGTCGCACCCTCATCCACGCACCCTATTCAAGTGTCCCTCGAGAAAGAAGAGAGCCCTGAGAAAATATTTATTACAGGCATAACAAAAGAGCAGGATCAAGAAGAACAGGATCAAGAGAACACAAAAATAAATTTTTTAAAACCTCCAAGGAAAAATCCACCCGATATTATAAGGGAAGTAAAGAGCAGAGAGATGAAAGATGCGGAGGAAAACCCACCTGAGATTTTAGAGGCTGAGAAGGTTATGAAGAACCGGCATGACTTTGAGAATAATACCTATACCGGTCATCTTATTACGATCAATTTTCAGAATGCTGATATTAAATCTGCACTGCGAATACTCGCAGATGAAGGTGGGTATAATCTGATAATTGATCCGGACATAAAAGGAACTGTAAATCTTTATATTTCTAAACCTATACCATGGGACCAGGCATTTGACGTTATATTAAAGACCCATAGATTAGAAAAGATGTTAGAAGGCACTCTTATTCGTATCTGCACTCAAGATAACTTTTTAAAAGAACGGGAAATGAGAAAACAAGCTATTATCACGAGACGTGAAACCGAAGAAGAGAGAATCAAGCTGCGACAGCTCACCACAGAGCTTATCCCTGTTAATTATACGACAGCAGAGAGCTTACTTCCTGTATTAAAGTCAATGTTGAGCAAAAGTGAAGGGCTTGCTGAAAATCCTTCCATAATCACCGATGAACGGACAAATACTTTGATAATAAAGGAACAGAAAGAAGTTATTGAAAGAATGAAAGAGATTATCGGCGAATTGGATAGACAAACGCCTCAAGTTATGATTGAGGCACGAATTGTGACTACGAGTAAGGCATTTGGGAAACAACTGGGCATACAATGGGGCGGACGATATTCAAAACCTGATACTGGCTACAATTTCCCCCATAGTATTGATATAGAAGGGGATAATCTGGATGGTTATGCGGTAAGCCTTCCCCCTACAGGTGCTCTCGGACAAATAGGCGTGAGTCTAGGTCATATCAACAATACAAGTGCCCTTGATTTTCAGTTGTCCGCGATGGAGAAACATGGAAAGGGCGAGGTAATATCGAATCCGAGAATAGCCACGATGGATAATGAGGCAGCAAGTATCACAAGCGGCATAAAACTGCCTTACCTCACGGTTGATAACGAAGGACAATCGAATGTGACATTCCAAAATGCGAGTATATCCTTAAATGTAAAACCGCATATTACACCTAATAATTATATACTACTGGAAATACAAGCCGAGAAAAGCAGCCCCGATTGGGGCAATGCAGTTGCAGGGCAGCCGGCAATAGCACAAAATGCGGTGAAGACAAAATATCTTGTGGGAAATGGAGAAACCGCTGTGATAGGGGGTTTAATGGAAGAGACTGACTCTTTGGATTCAGATCAAGTCCCCTGGTTCTCGCATATCCCACTTGTCGGATTGCTTTTCCGAAATATGAAAAGCTCAAAGGACCATAATGAATTATTGATATTTATTACACCGCGCACCATATAGACAAAAAAATTGATCTGACACCCTCCCTTATGATAAAGTACTCCAAAAACGATTACTGCGATAAAAAAAGGAGTATCCGCATGAATAAAAAAAGTATAACCGATGTAGATCTACATAATAAAAAAGTAATTATGCGCGCTGATTTTAATGTACCGTTAAAGAATGGCATCATCTCCGATAATGCACGTATTGTCGCTGCCTTACCAACGATAGAGTATATTCTTAGACAGAATGCTTCTCTTATACTCATGAGCCACCTGGGCAGGCCAAAGGGTGAAAGGAAACCTGAATTATCATTGAAGCCGATCGCCAAAGAGCTTGAAAAACTAATAGGAAGGCCTGTACAGATGGCGGATGACTGTATTGGCGACAATGTGACAAGAGCAGCTTCAGCACTTAAGAACGGCGAGGTAATGATGCTTGAGAATGTCAGATTTTACAAAGAAGAAGACACAAAAACCGACGCAGAGGGACGAAAAGGTTTTGCTAAAAAGCTCGCATCGCTTGCTGACGTTTATGTAAATGACGCGTTTGGCACTGCACACCGTGAACATGCGTCAACTGCTAATATAGCAGAATTTCTTCCCGCGGTGTGCGGGAAACTGATGGAAAAAGAGATCACCTTCCTCGGAAAAGCTGTCAATAATCCGGAGAGGCCATTGCTCGCAATCCTTGGTGGGGCTAAAGTATCAGACAAAATACCTATCATTGAAAACCTTTTGATTAAAGCTGATAAAATAATAATCGGGGGTGGTATGACCTACACCTTTTACAAAGCAAAGGGCTATGAAGTTGGGCAATCACTCGTTGACGAATCGCTTGTGGATAAATGCGGGGAATTTATGGAAAAAGGCAAGGAAAAACTCCTCCTGCCCATTGATAATATGGTAACATCCAACTTTGACTTTAACACAATGAAATGCACCGAAGCTCTTGAGCCTGCGGGGCAGAATATTCCCTCTGGCAAAATCGCCCTTGACATCGGGGAAGAATCCATTGCCGCTTTTAAAGAAACTATCGCACAGGTTAACACAATCGTATGGAACGGACCAATGGGTGTATTCGAATGCAGTGATACTGCAAAAGGGACATTTGCCATAGCCCACGCCCTTGCTGAGGCAAGTGCTCGTGGGGCAACTACAATTATAGGGGGCGGAGACAGTGCATCGGCCATTAAAAAAGCAGGTCTGGTTGACAAGGTGACCCATGTATCAACCGGTGGGGGAGCATCAATGGAATTTCTCGAAGGGAAGAAATTACCCGGTATTGAAGCGCTTGAGGACAAATAATGTAAATATTCACGATCTTAGAATAATTTTTGCCGATAATATAAATAGAAAGGAAAATAATCATATACATAAGGGAAGAAACGATGCTTAAATTGCTCCTCCAATTTAAAGGCAAAGTGCTCAATCAATATATTACGAATGATACGCACATAACCATTGGTCGAAATCCTGATAACATCATCCAAATCAATAATCAATCGGTTTCAAAGTATCACGCGATTATTATAAAGGAGAAGGATAAGGTCATTATCGAGGATTTACAAAGTACCAATGGCACCTATATCAATGAAAAACAAATTCATCAAGAAGAATTAAAGGATGGGGATGAGATTTTCATCGGCAAGCATACAATAAAGATATTCCTCCATAATACCAATGATCCTCAGTGTTGGGAGGACACCATCGATATATGTAAACATAGCACCATCGTCATGCCAAATAAAAAATAGAAAGATTCTCGCTAAACAAAACAAGTAAGCTATAAATGGCTATTTTCTCTCTATTTTTTCCTTAAAGGAATGCCCCACTTTTTCATCCTTCGCCATAGCGTAGTGCGGTCAATGCCAAGGTGATGAGAAACCTCTGCTTTATTCCAATGGTAATGGTCGAGAAGCGAAATAAGCTCACTACGGCTTATTTCATTGTCCTTTTTAGCTGATACAGAACTCATGGCAGATGGAGCACTCTGCGATTGAGCCTGCCGGATTTCCAACGGAAGATCAAAAATTGTGATATCACTCCTCCGGCACGTCACAAAGGCATGTTCTATAGCATTCTCCAGTTCCCTGATATTTCCGGGCCATGAATAGTATATAAGCACGAGAGCAGCATCCCGGGATAGACCGGTAATTGATTTGCCTGTTTCTCTATTAAATTTATCGATAAAATAAGCCGCAAGCAAACCTATGTCTTCCTTGCGCTCACGAAGCGGAGGCAAATGAATGGGGAATATCTTCAGCCGGTAATAGAGATCTTCCCTGAACTGCCCGTTTTGTGTCATTGCACGAAGGTCCCGGTGTGTCGCAGCAATAATCCGGGTATCTGCTTTTCGAGTAATGCTCTCACCGACACGCTCAAACTCCCTCTCCTGGAGAAATCGCAGGAGTTTCAATTGAATGAGCGGGGATATTTCCCCAATTTCGTCCAAAAAAAGGGTACCGCCATTGGCACGCTCAAAGCGTCCGATTTTATCCTTAATCGCTGTGGTGAAGGCGCCTTTTACATGCCCGAAGAGTTCACTTTCCAAGAGATTCTCTGGCAGCGCAGAGCAATTTACCTTTATCAAAGGCCCCTCTTTCCGTGTACTCTTTTCATGGATAGCGGTAGCCACTAATTCTTTCCCTGTTCCTGTCTCACCACTTATAAGGATAGTAGAGTGAGAATCAGCGGCAAGCTCAATGAGTTCGAAAATATCCCTCATTGCCTTACTTTTCCCCAAGAGATTATGATATCGATATCGCTCTTTGAGAGTGGCCTCAAGCACAGACACGCGATCCTCTATTTTCTTTAATGTGGTGATATTGCGGATCGTCTCCACCGCACCAACAACTTTCCCTTCATCGGTATATAGTTTCCGTCCATTCTTAAGAACAAAAGCGGTTTCTCCATGAGCGTGAGGTACTTGGCACTCAATATTATTAAATGAACCTGTGCGAAAAAGCTCACACTGTTCCATAGACGTACATGAGCATACCATTACGTCTCTGCAATGTTTCCCTATAAGTTTATCGAACGGCACTCCTGTGAGCGTCTCCATAGCCTTGTTGCAATAACGAATTATACCTTTAGTATCTACGATAAATAGCGCTTCTGCTAATGACTGTATAATAATCTCAAAACATTCCCTTGAAAAAGCTTTACTTAAATCAAAACAGGCCATTCTCCCTCCGCGCCTTTTAAATGATGCACCTACAATGTTGCACTGCATCGTATCGCATGTTGCACTGCAACGTTATTATATACGAGGATGCCCTAAAAAGGCAAGAAACATATATGGTACATAAATTGCTATTTACAATAGCCATATAGATAAAAATCTTATTAGATCCAAAGGAGAGAATAAATGTTAACCATAACTGAGAATGCAAAACAAGCCTTTAAAAATTTTCGTGCCTCCGGAGGCGCCAAGGACCTTATTTTTGAAATAGTCAAGAAAGGGATTGGTTGAGGTGGCCCGAGAATGGCATTGGTTCAGGTTGAACCAAAGGATATGCTCAATAAAAATAAAATGGAACTTGATGAGGTAAAAATTGTCTGGGACGAAGAAATAAATCAGATAATGCGTAGCTATGGCAGGATAGTGATTGATTATATAAAGGGTCTATTTTTAGAACATTTTAGTGTAAGGATTGAACATGCCTTATGCTAAGTGATGTGTTGTGCGCTTTATAATGCTATTTGTAACCGTTCACAGGCTAACAGGTGATGATCCCCCGTGTGCGATAGCGTTCTTCAAAGATGAATATGGAATCCGAAAGGAGACAATATAGAGAATTTGAATCAACATTACCATGAACACTTCTATTGCTTCGTCGTAACCCTTTGACGCAGAGAGGCTGCCATGGCAAGTTGTTGTGGCCTGTGTTTGAGATGTGTATCTGTCAGTTCCCAGGTAGCATTTGAGGGAAAACCAAACTGTCCTGAACTGATGACTGAACCTGCTAATTCCTTATTCTTCAGCATCTCCTCCTTATTAATGTGAGCATGCTCATGGTGTTGATGAACTGCTGTTATTGCCCGTGTTACGTCTATCACAGGATTGCCGTCAATAATCGGCTTATACACAAGCCAATTATCCCATAATGGTTGGGTAAGTGAAAATGGAGGGATGTTTTTATAGAGGTTCTTTGAGAAGATAAAATAGTCCATTTCTGCTGAGGAATGGAGCTTCCCTGATTTTTCTGTCAATTCCCTGAGCTGAGCTTCCCATTCTTCATTTTCAAATGAAATGAGGGTATCAATGGGTACATCCCAGTGCTGTCCGATCATAAGAAAGGTTGATACCTCATGTATTACTTTCTTGACTGCATTCATGAAATCATTCATCAAAATCACATCAGGCTGAACAAAGGCCAGAACCATATTTTCTGCACGATCTTGCGCTTCTTTGAATATCTCGTCAACACGGCGTGAGGATATATCAGGAATATGCTTAATATTAAGCTCTCGGGCCACATCTGCGCAACCTTCGTCATCCCCGAGAAGAATAATTTCAGGTTTGGGTGAAAGCAGCGTCCAACTTGTAATAGCGTTACGCTGAATAATTCCCATATGACAGTGAAAGGCCTGGGGAACAGTAAAGAGAGTAATCGCACTGTGCGATGAACTATTTGCAGAGAGCATGGGTTGATCTCCATGAAACTGCTCAATATCCTTCACAAGCATTCCGGCAAAAGGAGATATCTTTTGTATTTCTTCATCTTTTAATAGAGGGAGAGCTTTTTCAAAAATACCGAGTCTGCAGTAACATAATGCGTGGGCAAAACGCTTGGTGGGATCATCAAGAAACCATTGCAGGGCTTTGGTGATTTCACCTTTTCTGTAAAGATCCATGCCTGTCTTCATGATGGGGTCCGTCACCGGCACACCACAACAGATAAGAGGATGATACGAGAAAGTACCCGATACCAAGGGGGTATCATTATTAATGTCATCGTGTGCAGAATCCCCATAACGTGTGTGCGGCCAATGAAACGCAATTAATTTATCGCCTTTATCAAAGAGTACCTCGATTGCGTGGTGATTTATCCATGACGTAAGTTTAATAATGTCTTTAGACCCTAAGAAAAAACCGCTATTTCCGTAAGAGGCAAACGCGCCTTCGAAACATCCGAGTGGGTCTATTTCATGAAATACCTTTGTATAGAAAAACTCACTTATATTCTTTTCCATAGGTCTTTCAGAACAGTGCCAGACACCGTTAATAATCACAAGACTTTCTGCCGGTAAGCGAGGAAAAGCATGTGTGAGCATATATTCCATAATCGGATTATTCTCATCACCATGTATATTAAGATAGATTACAACACGGTCACCGGTATTAAAAATATGAGCAAAATCAACATCCAGTATATTTTTCTCAATCAGTATGACCCGTGAGAGGTTCAAGGGGAGATAGCGCTTGCTCTTATAAAGTTCTTTGAATGATTTATCAATGGCAACAATACGTGCATCACTTGATGCGGCGATTAAGGCCCGCAGCGAAAGCCCTGAGCGCGTGCCAAGTTGCACAATGACCGTAGGATTATAATGCATAATATAGGTGTACAATTTTTCAAGCGATTGGGGGGTGTGGTCTCGATAGTATAACCGGTGATACGCTGTGGCAAGTGTTTTTAAATAATGCTCAGCCTCATTAATAAAAGAATCTGTTTCTTTTTCCTCTTTTTTCTTCTCTTTATTTTTAGTATAGTCGGTCACATAGAGAAGCGGATTCTTTGTGCCGTCAGCCCGAATACTCTTATAGGTTTCATATACAAGTGACATGTCATCTTTTTTATCAAGACCCCTGCGGTGAATAATGTGAGTATTTTTAATATGAATATTTTTTTTTACATGCTCACACAGGATATGCACATGAGCTCTATCCTTGGGAGAGGATATAGTTGATGAGGAATACGCATCAGGTGCACTCCATGTCACAAAGTCAAATTCATGTTCATTGATAAAATCAATAGTCTCTTGGATTTCCTCAACTGATTCACCCGTTAACCCAATAATAAAGTGAGCTAATACCTTTATATTATGGCGATGGCAGATATCTATCACCTCTTTGTTGTGATCCATAAGTGTGCGAGGATTCTTTACGAAGGTAAATTCTATACGGTCACACCCCATTGAGCGCAACAGCACTGCACGTTCATCATTGATATGGGATGGTATGGATTCGCATGTAATAGATAAATAAGATGCAAAATCACTCCTTTTTATATGGTCTGCAAGCTCAGGGAGCCAATTTTTATCGAGTATAGGCATATCACCGAAAAATAGAATACTATTTAAGTTGTAAGTAGCAAGGAGGGTTTTAATTTCTGAAAATACACGTTGTGCTGAGAATGAACGATATTGATTGTGCCACATACTCTCACTCTGGGGAAATTGGCAATCTCTATGGGAGCAGCCACGTGATGGCATAATACCGGTGCCTTTTGCATAATAACCCGGTGAAAGCATTCGAGGCTTCGCATAATATTCTTTCATGGCAAAAAGTGAATAATCGGGCGTGGGGATGGTATCAAGATTAGCAATAAGCGCTCTCGGTTCAGTCTTTATCAACGTGTGATTGTCACATAATGCAACACCATTAATGGTGTGAGAGGTAATTTCTCCGCATTTATCATAATTTTGTAAAAGCTCAAGAAATGTCTCTTCCCCTTCCCCTATAATACCTATGTCGAAAGGCGAATCCATAATATCATGAGGCGCACACGCAATATGGGGGCCTCCAAGTATGATGGGGGAATTATATAAATTTTTGATAAAATGCGCAATGCGGGTTGCTTCGGGAAATGAGTGCGTGGTTGCGGTAATCCCTATACACTCAGGCCTCATTTTCTGGAGCACTATTTCAAGATAAGAATCATTATGAAGGGCATAGTCAATATGATAAAAGCGGTATCTTCCAGGGTAGAATGTGCTCACATAACTTGCCAGATAGCCAATACCAAGGGCAGGATGGAGTGTGTGTGCATATGGGGTTATAAAAAGGAATGATTTCATCTTTTGTCCTTTATATCATGGTATGATTTTCACTTATGTCCGCCTTTTCAAGATTACTGCCTACGCGAGCAGGTGGACAATAATCCGGCACTCTTTTTAAATAGGCGCGTATAGAATGGAGTGCTTCATCATAGTTTCCCTGTGAAAGTGATGCTGTAAGATCATTCATTAACTTACCTTTTTCATCTTCTGTCTCGGCAAGGTCCGAGGACCATCCAACGGGAATAATGTCGACATTATTATGTTGCAGGAGGTCATCATCCCAATGCCATAGAGGAAGTTCCTCACACGCTTCCTTAAAATTATTACTCTGAATGTATACGCGAGGTTTTGCGCTCTCCCCATCAAGCGTATGCGTGAGGGCTTGGATAATAATCTCCGGCACAATACTTTGTATACAATGGACCCTCTTATAGGGACAGCGCCAGTTGCATCGATAACATGCCAAGGGAAGGCAAACCGCTGATGTAAGAGGAGAATAGGGAATAAAACGGCCAAAATGTCCCCCTCCAAGGATCACCACATTGGGGGTATTTACTGCGCATGCAATATGGGCCCCTGCTGAATCCGAACCGAGATATACGGTGCATCTTCTGAGGATTTCAGCCATTTGGGGAATTGTTGTCCTGCCGGAAAGATTCAATGACCTGCCCGGATAATATCGGCAGATCTCTTCTCCCCTTTGATACACTTCCCTCCCCCCGAGAATAAGGAGAGAAAAATCTGAAAACTCTTTCAACACAGCATTATAGTTATTATACTCCTTATGAAAATGTCGCGCTCCCGGAAAAAGGGCTATTATTTTCTTATTTTCAATACCCTCTTTCTTGAGCATTGCATCTGCATATTCCTTGTCAGCCTCTGATGTCCATATGAGGGGATCTATGGAATCAGCTTGGATATCTAGAAAGTGCAGGAACTCCTGGTGTCTTTTAAGTTCAGGCACATGTTCTGCGTCACTCGAAAAAAGATTCGTATAGAGTGTATCGTTTTTATCTTTCATATCGATGCTCTCATAGTAATTAAGCAAATCTCCCTTAAAGGCGACCTTCTCTTTTCCTCCGGAATATTTAGACATAAAATCCGCGACAGCATCCCTTGAATATATCGAGTTAAGAACCAGATCAGCATCGAGCACGGCGAGTCTTTTCATTATCTGCTCTCTATAAGAATTATCATTAATCAAGCGTGAGCGGTTAAAGGTTATTATCCTATCAATGCAGGGTGAATGCATATAACATTGCGCAGCAAGGTCCTGACAGATAACCGTAAGAATAGCATTCTTATATATACTGCGCACATAAGGGAGCATGGAGGCTGCGAGTATGGCATCTCCAATTGAATCTGTTCTTACCCAGGCTATTGACGCTACCTCATCACAGCGTGATTCACAATGCCTGAATCTCCACTGTCCGGTAATATCCTTTATTGCAAGAGGATAGATATGCTGTGACTGGAGGGTATTGACAGCAGCAGTATCGGTTACCCAGGGGAAAAAGTTTCTTAATATTACAGGAAACTCTTGCTGTGCTTGTAATGCGTACCATTTGTCAAGCGCGCGTGCATATCCATAGTATATCTCCTTAAAACAAAGCTGCTCTTTTATCACGTATGCATAATGCTGAAAGATCAATCCCTCCTTTTCCGTATCAGACTGGGTGAAAGGATCAACCGTGGCACAATCCTCAACCTTTCCTTCCCCATCAATTCTGCACAGGCGAGGTGGTTCATGGCTCATCCATCGATATCCCGGTTCATATCGCCATGTCCTCAGCCATTCAAAACCGGTATGGTTTCCATAGGTATTCCGGGTTGTGGTCACCAGATCTTCCCCCACAAAATAATGACAGAAATAATAGGCAGCGGTTTTTTCAGGGTGGTTCACAAACATCATATATGCTTTTTTTAATTGGCTTACAGTCCATAATTCATCAGCATCAATCTGAAAAAGCAGACACTCTTCATTGATACGTGCAAGGGGGGCATTGACCATCTCTAATTTGCCCTCCCAGAAAGTGCCGGGCGTTTTACGATAAAGGGTAATATGATCAGGGTATTGCCGGGCAAGTTCATTAAGATACTCTGAGGTGCCGTCATTGCTTCTTCCATCCCTATGAATTTCATGCGTTATCTTCCCCCCGTTTTGCACACTCCATGAGGTATCATGCACGAGATTGGCTACACCTTCAATAATGTGCCAGTGCCATTTAAAAGGAAGCTTGGTAAATACATCAATATGGTAACGAATAAATGGCTGTCCATTTAACACAATAGTAAAAAAGTGAACAGGCATCGTATGGCACTGCGGATCATGGAGGGTAATGCCAAATGATTCGGCAAGCACTTCAATATAGTGATCAAGCAGTGTGTGTTTGAATTCTTCAGACTCGCGCGCTATACGGTTGAGGTCGCATTGCAACACTTTGGTGAATTCTTCATTGAGCTGTTTTTTATTGTTTACCCATACCGAATGGGGGAAATTTTCGAGACAATGGGTATGTCTGTCTGTATCATTGAGGATGATCCCGGGGATGCCATAGCCATTTGCGAATAGACTTGCGTGAAGTCGTGTGGTGATGACACAATCATATCGTGGATAAATATCAAAGAGGTCTTCGAAAAAGGATGAAAAGAGGACTGGTATTGAAAGCTTATGCTGATGAAAGAGATTGAGAAAATGAAAGTATTCATATTTATGATGCGCTACTACTTCTATCTCATATTCTTTCATGAGAGTGGTAAGTGCCTCTATTGCGAGAGCATACATTGCGCCGGAGCATGTATGATTTGTTATGCCTTCATTGGGGGGAAGTTGAATGGAAAACCCGATTCTTCGTAGTACCTTCCCAGGAGGTATTTGTTTTACATCTTTCACTGAGAGTATTGCAGGGCAATTGATATAATGATAGGGCACATCCATGGCTTTGATTAAATCCGGGGTTTTCTGTGTCCTGCCGATAATGATCCGTGCATTTTTAAAAATTGTACGCTCCGGTTCAGTGCGTATAAATCTATCAACATAATTGTTTTCATATCCTGCTCCGATGAGGTATACCCGATCCTCTAATTTATTATCAAGGACCCATGTGTATAAATCCTTAATTTCATTTCCTGCTGATAAGCCCGCAATCACGATGGCATCTATGAAATCCCTGTATTTGTCAAGGTCTCCCTGTGCCGCCATATTGCTAATGCCTGCAAATTTATTCTGCGGAAAGAAATCAGCATTAAAATTGTAGAAGAGAAAATTGAGTTGATCCTGCTTAAATATCTCCCGCACTATACGGATAATCCCGAGCCTGACAAAATCATCACCGGGGTTCCAAAAATTTGTTCCTGATATGACGATATTTTTCATTCACCTGCCATGCTGGCTGTCGCCTTTTTTAATCCATCCTCAAACACATCCAACCATTCTGGATTCATCCCGCACAACTCTTTTCCTTTTGTGAACATCTCTTGCGCCTTCATAGGTTGTTCTAATTTATTCAAGCATAAGTTGCCACAGGATAAAATGGCCCTCATGGTTTCATGGGCAGAAGGATAGGTATCAATTACTTCTATATATGCCTGCATTGCTTCGAGAAACTTACCTTCCTTTTCAAGCAGGTGGGCAATATTGATTTGAACTCTTGGAGGAAGGACTAAATCCGGTGCATGGTCCTTCATCTCAAGGTATGCGTCAAGAGCGAGATGCTCATCTTTTAGTTCATGTAAATAGACATAAAGTAATGTTTCATAAGTCTTTATAGCATCATCATGCATCCCCTGCTCTAAATAAATCCGGCCTTGAAGCGTGAGCGCATCAATATTCCTCGGCTCTTTACTTAAAACGAAATTAAGGCCCTTTATAGCCTCACTGACATTTCCTTGCTCATAATATGAGAGACTTGATACAATACGTGGATTCTGCGTAAAGGATATTTTTTTATCTATACTAGGCTGGATAAATTCCTCCTCAACTCCCAATTGGCTCATTATAACAGCCGCAATCGCCCCGAATATGAATCCACCAATATGCGCCCAAAATGCAACACCTCCTCCATGCAGAGAGTTTGAGGACAATGCGTAATACAGCTGTTGAGCGATCCAAAATGGCAGTGCGACAAACGTAGACACTTCGAAGGTTCCCATACGAACGAAAAATAAAAAGAATAGATAAAATACCTTAATCTTTGTCTTATACATCTTAATCATGAACGCTCCCATAGCTCCCGCTATTGCCCCAGAGGCACCGATGAGGGGCAGAGGGCTATTGGGAAACATGAGTATATGGGCAAACGTCGCAAAAAACCCGCTCACAAGATAGAACCCGATAAATAGAGGCCTACCCCAACGGTCTTCAATATTGCATCCAACTAACCATAAAAAGAGCATATTAAAGAGTAAATGGAAAAAATCTCCATGAACAAACAATGATGAGAGGTAATTAAATGCCTTCGGGCTTTTGGGAATAATACCCCATTTATAATAGGGCAATGAATGCTTTGCGTTCCTAAATTCCTCTATAAGTTCTGCAAAATCGTTTTCATAGGGCAATAATTCCTCTTCTTCTTCATCATCACTGTAATATTCGTCATCTCCTTCTTCCTCTTCAGGAAAATATCCGGGAGGGACTTCAATGCCTTCTTCACTAAGAAATTCTTTGATATTGACACCGGGATGTTCATAATAATACTCTATAATGGCATTAAATTTATTTTCACATACTTTTTCTATCTTATTTGTATCAATTGTGGTGAATATAAAGATGAGAACATTAAGAGCAATGATAAAAATTGTTACGTAGGGCATTCGCTTAACCACTTGATCTTCATGGCTAATGGGAATTAGAATGAACATGTATATTTCCTTATTAGAATTTTTCTTATAATTATTCTTTCGGGTTATATTCATTTTAGCTTGGGATAAATATTTCTTTTTTGAAATCATTCACCAACCCTTTAGAATTATTTATCAGATAATTGTATGCATTGCCTTACCTCCTGTTAAAATAAAAAATAACTCCGTTTAAAAAAATGAACGTCGAACATTCATCGGTATGTTCAGTGAGAATTTTAGATACTCTATAAAAATATTCGACAGGATGAAATTTTTCATGCGATTGCCCTAACTCGGTTAAGGTTGATATTTCATGAAAAAGGGAGTACTATTTAATGGTATTCATTTAATTAAATAAAAAATCCTTAAAAAGGAGGGATTTAAAATGAAATTCGATGAAGAATGGGATGATCTTTTTGATATAAGGGTAGGGCCTTTTGGAATGGGTGCCTTTTTTGGTCCAAGACCATTCAAGATAAGATACTCTCGAACTTCTGATACTCATCTGCTATGTCTTCGTATAAATAAGGATGTAAAGAAAGAAGATATCAGAGTAAGATATGTAGAGCCGGGGATTATAGAGGTTGAATGGCCACGTCAGACAAAGGGTGAAGAGATTCCCGTAGAATAGGCTCCTTGGAGTTATTATTTTTTTACTTGCCTTACTATTTCTAGCTGCTTTAATTCTTCTAATAAAGAAAAGATACATTCTGAGTAAATTTTTACACATCTTCAATATAATTATTCTTTCTGTTTGAATCATTTGGTATTAATCAGAGTATTAATTATTTGGATTTATATATCTTGTTCACCTTATTTATAATATTATTTAGGTTCTCTAAAAACGTTAAATTTGGCCAATCTTAGTCGAGGGTATATAACAGACTTATAAGGGGATAGTCTAATAATTTCTTTAAGCTTCTTCGATGGTAATCGCGTTGGTAGGGCAGACATAGGCGCACGCTCCGCAGCCGATACAGGTCTCCGAGACCTTGCCGAAGGGGGTAGTCACTATGCGCTTCATGCCCTTTTTTATAAAACTGATCGCATGACGCTGCGTAATTTCGGCACAGACCCGGACACATAATCCGCACAGGATGCATTTTGTTATGGAAAGAGGCTTTGCACGGGTAAATAAATAACGGGCCACAGGATCGTGTTGAGGCCCAGAGCGGGAAATCCCAAGTTGACCGGCAATTTCCTGAAGCTTTTCTGAATGAGGTGAGCGCGCAAGGAGAAGCTCAATGATAAATTTTCTCAGTTCGCGGATTTTTTCAGTATCAGTCAGGACAATCAAGCCATCTTTGATGTGAGAACAACATGCTGCCATTAATTTGAATGCATCAGGTCTTTTATCCGTCGCCACTTCCACAAGACAGAGTCTGCATCCCCCATAGGGGGTAATGTACTCATTATGACAGAGGGTTGGAATGTGAATCTTTAATTCTCGCGCTGCGTGAAGAATGGTGACTTTTTCTTGATGCTCTACAGGATGTCCATCTATGGTTAACTTTATCATGACTCTACCCTCACAGCCCCAAATTTACAGCCACTTTCACAAATCCCACATTTAATACACTTTTCGGGATCTATAACATGGACTTTTTTTCTTTCTCCACGAATTGCACCTGCAGGACATTTTTTCGCACATACCGTGCACCCCGTACATTTATCCCCAAGGATAGAATAGCGAATCAAGGCCTTACATTGCTTTGCCGGGCATTTTTTATCACGTATATGGACTTCATACTCCTCCCGGAAATATTTGATTGTTGTTAAGACAGGATTAGGGGCGGTCCCACCGAGTGCGCATAATGACGTGTTGGCAATGGAGCGTGACATGGTTTCGAGCAGCTCAATATCGCCCTCTTCTCCTTTTCCTTTGGTAATATCAGTAAGGATATTGAGCATATGCCTTGTCCCTTCTCGGCATGGAGTGCATTTGCCGCACGATTCACTCTGAGAAAAAGAGAGAAAGTAGCGGGCTACATCAACCATACAAGTATCTTCATCCATCACAATCATACCGCCAGAGCCCATCATTGAGCCAACCTTGAACAGTTCATCAAAATCCACCGGCATATCAAGCCTAATATCAAGTTTCTCATTCGGAATACACCCCCCCGATGGTCCTCCTGTTTGAATTGCCTTAAATTTTTTCCCATTGGGAATACCACCGCCAATGTCAAAAATAAGCTCTTTGAGGGAAATTCCCATTGGTACTTCAACAAGTCCGGTATTGACTACCTTCCCGACCAGAGAGAAAAGCTTGGTTCCTTTACTTCCGGCAGTGCCTATTGTGTTGTACCATTCAGCACCATGGTTAATCACGATCGGGACATTTGCCCAGGTTTCTACATTATTCAGGGTAGTAGGCATTTCATAAAGACCGCTTTCCACAGTATGAATATATTTTATGCGGGGCTCGCCCACTTTTCCCTCGATAGACTGCATGAGAGCCGTTGACTCACCACACACGAAGGCACCTCCTCCTTTGTTAATCTTAATGTCAAAAGAATGGTCCGTTCCAAGTATATTTTTCCCCAACAATCCCAAACTGCGGGCATTATCAAGGGCAATCCAAAGATGTTTGACCGCGAGGGGATATTCGGCACGCACATACACATACCCTTCATGGGAACCGACAGCATAGGCTCCGATAATCATTCCCTCAATAACCGAATGAGGATTGCCCTCAAGGACGCTTCTATCCATATAGGCGCCGGGATCGCCTTCATCAGCATTACAGATGACAAATTTTCTATGGCCAAAAGCATGGCGGCATGAACGCCATTTTTTCCCGGCGGGGAATCCCCCGCCTCCTCTTCCTCTTAGTTTTGATCTTTCAACTTCTTCGATTACATCTTCGGGGGACATCTCTGCGAGCACTTTCGCCAGCGCGAGATAGCCGCCCACTCCTATATAATCTTCAATACTTTTAGGATCTATATGCCCATTATATTTGAAAACAAGCCTGGTTTGGCCTTTGTAGAAGGGGACCTCATCTTCTCTTACGACTTTTTTATCTGTCCCTGGTATTTGATAGAGAAGATCGTGCAGTATCTCACCGCCTCTTATTGTCTTTTCAACAATATCATGAACAGCCTCAGGCTGAACATTTTGATAAAATATATTCTCAGGCCTGATCACAACCAATGGCCCTTTTTCGCATAATCCATGACAGCCCGTCTCTTTGAGAATAGATACATTGTCCTCTCCAAGCTCCCTTTTGAATGCGGCCAGGACCTCCATGGCCCTATTTGCCCTGCACCCTGTTCCTGTGCACACCGCAACTGTTGTTTTCTCTTGGGCAAAGCCCTTAGAGAGCTTTTTATGTAATTCATGTAATTTTTGTATACTGGTTAATTTCATTTCTGCATATATGCCTTTATAATTTTTTCAACCTTTGCAGGATTGAGATGTCCATGATATTCACCATTTATAATCATAACCGGTCCCAAAGCACAGGCACCAACACAGTTCACCGTCTCAAGTGAAAATCTTTTATCCTCTGTGGTTTCCCCATCTTTGATCTCGAGAAGCCGCTCCAGCTCTTCAAGGATCCTCGGTGCGCCCCTTACATGACACGCGGTGCCCATGCATACCTGAATAATATATTCTCCCTTTGGTTCAAGAGAAAATGCTGTGTAGAAGTGCGCAACAGAGAATACCTGGCTTACCGGAACATTAAACCTCTTGGCAACCTCTCGCATATTATCTTCAGAAAGATAGTGATATTTTTCCTGAATATCTTGGAGCACTGCAATAAGAGATTCTAAAGAGCCCTCATGCTTTCCAAAAATCTCATCAAGAGGTGTTTCCATATTTATTCTCTTTATTTTCTATTCTTTTTAATTTTCTTTAATTAATGGTGAATACCCATCTTTTTTTCGGATCAAATTTTTTGTTTTTGACCATTTCCCTTACAATTAAAAGATAATCGAGGATGACTATCTCAAGGTCTTCTTTCACCTTCACCTGGCAAGCAAGCCGCATATTTTCATGTTTCTCATGCCGGCTCATAAAAATTTCTTCAGTCGGAAGCATAGGACCGCCACCTTTTATAACGCACACTTTACAATACCCGCACGTCCCCCTTCCTGCGCATGATGAAGAGATCTGGATTTTATTCTCAATAAGAGCACTTAATAACGTGCCACCACCCTTTACAATAAATTCTTTTCTTTCGCCGCCTTGTTTCACCCCTATTCTGCATTCTCCATAGCTCACCAACAGCTTGTCCGCGATTGCAAGCAGAATGGTGAGAACAACAAGAATAACATTCATTGTAATAATAGGTGAAAATTCCATTATATCCTCACTATTCCGGCAAATCCTAGAAAGGCCAAGGCGATAATACCGGAGATAATCATGATGATTCCCGGTCCTCGCAATCCTTTTGGTATATCACCAATTAATTCAAGTTTTTCATAAATTGCAGCCACGATGATAATTGCTAAAACCCACCCTACAGCCGAACCAAATGAGAAAATAATGGATTCAAGGTATGAGTACTGCCGCAGAACCATAAACAGGGAAACGGCAAGCACCGTGCAATTAACGGTAATCAGGGGAAGAAATATCCCAAAAGCAGCCTGGAGCGCAGGGAAGAATCTTTCCATGATCATTTCAACCAACTGGACTGATCCGGCGATAACAATAATAAACACAATATAATAGATTAATTCACAATGAAGCGGCAGAAGAATGAGGTGATAAATCGGCCAATTTATTATGGCTGTCAGCGTAACGACAAAAACGACAGCGCATCCCATTCCCGTTGCGGTCCTCAGACTACGAGAGAGGGCAACAAAAGGACACATCCCAAGAAGATAGGTAAGCGCAATATTCTCCGTAAGGACAGCTGCCAAAAAAATCATGACAATACGTGCCATCATCGTTTTATCCTCCCTAATTTATAATTCTTTTTTTGCACACGTCCTAGTAATCCAAATAAAAATAGCTAATACAAAAAATGCCCCGGGAGCCATGGCCATAACAACCCATCTGGTGGCAGTCTTTGGCATTATTTCAATGCGCAGAATGGTGCCGAACCCGAGGAATTCACGTACAAGAGCGATAGAAACCAAGGTATAGGTATACCCAATCGCATTGGCAACAGCATCTAAAAGTGACTGAAAAATTGTATTTTGAATATAAAATGCTTCGCAACGACCCATAATAATACAGTTCGTGATAATCAATCCCACATAAGGTCCTATGGATTCACTGATGGCAGGATAAAATGCCTTAAGGACCTTATCGACAATGATTACAAATGAGGCTATGGTCAACATATAGGTAATCATTCGTATTCTTTGGGGAATAAGGCTTCGCAGCATTGATATGAGAAGTGCCGTTGCCACAAGCACAAAGGCAACACCTGCGCTCATGGCAATAGCGTTTTCTACGCGATTGGATACGGCAAGAGCAGAGCAGATACCCAAAAGCATGGAAAATATAGGATGATCTCGCCACAGTCCATCCTTTATGATATCCCAGCTTTTACTTTCTTTACTCATCCCTGTTGCCATTTCTTATTCTCCCGAGATCAAAGCCTTGAATTGTTTGTATTGATTATTAAGAATAATCGTAAATGCCTTGCATGACATGGTTGCTCCCGTAATACTGTCAATTTCATTATTCCTGCTACTCCGTCCCTCGGGCACCATTTCAAGGTACGGAGCGAACATTTTATTTTTATATGCGTCGAGATACCCCCTTTCCGCAATTCTACTTCCAAGTCCGGGCGTTTCTTCTTGACGTATAATCTCAAGACGGCTAATGGTCTTCATATCCTGCTTCATGGACAACACCCCTTCAATAGGACCCCATAGTCCTGCACCCTTGATTAAAAAGGCGATGGTTCGGTTTTTAGAAATATAATAACTCCCCTGCCCTATCTCTTTTACGGTCACACTCTCACGGAATACTTTTTCAATGTCATCCCTGGTGTGGAAAATTTCAAAGGCTTTGAGGATACTCTCTTTCTGTTTCATATCTTCATTGCGGGCAATGATCGGCGCAGTATAATTATCAACCGCAACCAGGGCCGTTGTAAGGATAGTGCCTAAAATAACAATAAAAATAATCATTGACAGTTTCTCTTTCATAGCCCTGCTGCCCTATATTTTAAATTAATAATACAGTGATCAATTAAAGGCGTCAGTGCATTCATGAAAATGATACTGAACATGACCCCTTCGGTGTATCCTGAAAAGGCCCTTATGAGCACTGTAAGAAGACCACACATACAGCCAAAAATATATTTTCCTGCTCTCGTAAAAGGAGAGGTGACCGGGTCCGTTGCCATGAATAATGCGCCAAAAAGCAGGCCTCCCGTACATAGTTGAAAAAGGGGAGGAGCAATTCGCAGTGGAGCTATAGAATTTCCCAGCAGAGAAAAGAGAAAGACCGACCCTAGATATGATGCAGGAATTCGCCAATTTGCCACCTTGGTGACCATTAAAAATATTCCACCTGCGATGATCCCTATGCGAAAAAGTTCTCCTATGCTTCCTCCTGTCTGCCCTAATAAAAGGCGTGAATACGATGGTACCTCTTGAAAAGATCTGTATACACTCAGCGGGGTTGCAGAGGTGATGGTATCCGTAAAAGGGGCCATCCAGGATGAAGACATCATTTGAGGAAATGCAATGGTGATAAAAAGCCGTCCCACGAGGGCAGGATTGAAAATATTCTTCCCTGTCCCTCCAAATACTTCCTTCCCAAAGAAGACACCGAAAGCCGAGCCTACCATAACCACCCATACCGGTATCGTGGGCGGCAGGAGCAGTGCAAAAATAAGACCGGTAACTAGGAATCCTTCTTCTATATCTTTTTTCCTGACAAGGGCAAACATCACTTCAACGAATGCACCGGCAATATATGAGGCTGCAATGATCTTAATCGCAGGCCAACCGAAAAAATAGATTGCTGCAAAGGTAGTCGGCAGAAGTGCCACAATTGCCGAGCTCATATATCGTTTAATTTCGATATTGTCAAGGAAATGAGGAGCTTCGAGAGTGATTTCGCGAAATCCGAACACAACCCCATCGATTGTTTCAAAAATCGTTCTAAATCTTTTTAAGGATTCAACCTTGCTAAGATCTTGAAGTAATACCTGTAAATTTTTCATTATCTAAAATCTATATAATCTATCTGTTTAATCTATTACAAATCTTTTAATGCATCTATACCCTTAAAGTTTTGGGTGGATGCATTGGGTCTCGGTGATTGAAAGCCTTCATCCACAAGCTTTGTTTTTCCCTCTTTTAGGAGCCTGGCAAGAGGGATTTTCGACGGACACACATACGTGCATAAATTACACTCTATACAATCAAAAATGCCAAATTTCACCAGGGGTTCGTCAATCTTTTCTTGTTCAACATAGTGATGAAGCAGATTGGGATAAAGCCCCGCAGGGCAGCAATCGCTACAAAATCCACAGGATATGCACGGACGCCTTTCCCCGTGTATATTTGTGCTTAAGCTCTTTTTGAAAGGGAGAAATAGTGATAAAAATGTATTTGAATATGAGTCCTTCCTCGGGCCTGGACGCATGAAGGAAAATGTATCTCCCCTCCTTTCTTCTAACAACGATATGATACGGCTACTCGTTTTAGTCACGGGCATATCGTAATCGAAAATTGTTTTTCCTGTGGTAATACTATTTAAAATAAAACGGTATTCCTGATCCTGTTTCCTTCTTGATGCGATGATATTTTGAAAGGGTGTGCCAATTTTAACCGAAAGATATGGTCTGTGGTGAAAACCGGGGCCTGCTAATAAAATAAGCCGTTCAATCAGAGGCTTGCCAGTGGCAATTGCGTCATATACATGTAAAATATCCTGAATGGTGAATGTGATAACACCAATATTGGCCGGAAGATAACCGGGAGGAATTTTCTTCCCAAGGATAGAGGGAATCAAGACCTCATTCTGATGCTGGGGATACTTTGGCTTGAGAGTATATAATGAGGTCGAATCTTTATCTTTGATTATCTCGCCAATCCGGGCAAGCCAGTCAGACAGTGTTGTGCTGAAGGCAATATGTATCCTTGCGTTCTTCATTATTTTTTTCAGTATCTCGATCCCTTCTATGAAATGAGGGAAGCGCGCATCTTTAAGCAGAATTGTGAGAGATTCATTAAAGACATCCGACTGTGTATGATGAACAATAATATGCTCAACCTCTGAAGGGGAAATGAGAGAACTTTTATAATGAGTAGGTATCCCGGAAGAGCCAAGTGAAGTGACGCCTGATTTGTACAACACTTCCTCAATTGTATTGTTCGATAAATTGGACCATTCGGCGCAATGCCCCTCAAGCGGAAGCCAATCAGAAGCACCATCGGCAGTGATAAAAATCGTGCGGATCTGTTCATTAAAATACTCAACAGTTTCAATCTCATTAACCGTTCCATTGACGGATGAATGGATGGGGCTTGAAATCGTATCGTCATCTCTGCCTATTATTTGACCTGCCTTAACCACATCTCCTGGTTTTACAAGTGGTAGTACTTCACAACCAAATCCTTGTTTCAAGGGAATCGCAACCTCGCCAGGTACCTCGGCAGTATAAACTTCTAACTGAGAATCACCTTTGAATCTTTTAAAACAATATCCACCGGAAAAGGTCCGTTTTTTTATTTTCATAGTGTATACCAGTCTTTTTTATCAATTGCCGGGGACAGTATGGATTATTCTCTATTCGATATTTTTTTTCATCATCAAATTAATACTCTCATTTGTGATTTTTTTTCGGCACTTTTCATTTTAGCGATCACCTCTTTTTCTCTCTTTGCATTTCACCAAGAAATAAGTTATAGTACCTCAAATAATATTAATATTAATTCTGTGACCTATCGTAAAGCGATTGAAAGGAGTTAATGATGCGGAAAAGATCTTTTACCGTGTTCCTTATTGTGCTGTTGAGTTTCGTAATGTCAGGATGCACCGAAACCCCGAAGATTGGAGGCCCTCTTAAGAGTGAAAATCTGAAGGATGGCGTCTATCAGGGAAGCTATCGAGGAGGCCGCAATAAAGCGATTGTAGAAGTGACTATTAAAGGTGGGAAAATAACGGAGATTAAATTACTAAAACACATTGCAGTATGGAAAGGGAGAAGAGCTGAATCCGTCATTCCCGGAAGAATAATTGAGAATCAATCAACTAACGTGGATGCAGTCTCGGGAGCTACAAACAGTAGCCATGTTATCATGAATGCGGTTCAAAAAGCAGTTGAAAAAGCATCTCATAACTAACGTATTAACAATTCCTTAGTAACCTGCTGCCGAATTTTGCAGTAATGCGGTTTTCTTCAATCTCTGCATATTCATCCGGCAGATTAAGATATTCTTTAATATTATTAAGAAATTTTTCTCGAATTGTGCTCTCAATGTCTATTGAATATATTTGGCGTAGCATTGTATTGTATAATTTTCGCTTCACTATGAGATAAAGCTCATCTAATCTATTATGGTCTATTTGAACAGATTCTGCTGTCTCCTTTATTTGTAGCCATTCTTCATGAGACAATTTTCCATCAATATACGCGAGCATAATCATATAAAGCAACATATGTTCGGTATGAGTAATTAAGGATATATCCAATTCATCATCACTTTTCGTGAGGATTTCATAAAAATTCTGGCTTCCATTATACTTTTTCATTATTCTTTGAATCATATTTTTTTCAGCATCATCAAATATGCCATCTGCGTGTGCCAATCGTAACAACTGTACAAGCATTACCTCAGCTTCTTCTTTATCAATACGGCAGATTTCTCTTATTATTGAATCATATTCGGTCATTTTTATCTCCTTGCCCGATTCTCAGGGCCCTAAATGTTTCTTCATAAGCCAAAAACTTACACATATGAATCAAAATTTAGCATAATTTTTTCTTCGCTCGTTTGAGCTGGAATAATTCTTCTCTTTCTTTTTCTTCAAGAACTTCCTCAATATATTTGATTGTGTCCTTATATTCAGGAATAAATATATTATTAAGTGCATTAGCTCTTCTCTGGGTCTTTTTCAATTCGCTTGCAAGCCTCCACAGGGATGTTTCTATTTGTGCCAGTTGTGCTAATTTTTTTAGACTCGCTGCAAAGAACATGACAGCTTTATCCAAACAATAAGAAGTGTCGTGAAATCCATAGTGATTAATCCGGACTTCTATTTGTTTAAAAGTAATTATCGGGATTATTATTCCCATGATACTCCTCTCTGTCACATTAATTTTCTCAGGAGAAACAGCAGAGAGCGTTGCCTTTTCAACTCTTTTTTTCCCTAAAAGCATATATGCCTGCTTCAGTGATTGATAGGCACACGCAAGAGTCTCTTCAACTTCTTTTTTCCATTTTCGAAACTCTTCAATAAGACCCATGACCTCCATCACTAGGACCTCTCTTTTTTGCTCAAGCAAATCATGTCCTTCCTGAGCAAATTCTAGTTCTTCTTTGAATCTTAAGACATTGCTTTTAGTGATAGAGACGTTTAACTTTTTAGACATGGATTACAGCTTCTTTCTTTTCCTGATAATGTTCTTCTATCTCTTTTTCAGTCACGCGAATCAATTCTTCTTTTGGAAGTATGGAAATAATCTCCCACGCAAGATTAAGACTTTCTTCAATAGTCCTCTCCTCCTGGGGTCCTTGTTTTATGTATCGTTCTTCAAACGCTTTCCCGAATTCTATATATTTTTTATCTTTATCTGAAAGCTCATTTTCCCCAATAATAGAAGCGAGTGTCTCGACTTTCTTTACATATGAATATGCAGCATAGAGCTGATTGGATATGTGGGCATGGTCTTCCCGTGTTTTCCCATGACCGATACCATCATTCATAAGGCGCGAAAGACTGGGGGCTACATTAATTGTCGGGTATAATCCCTTTTTGGCCAATTGCCTGTCCAAGACTATCTGTCCTTCTGTAATAAAACCGGTAAGATCGGGGATAGGATGTGTAATATCATCATTAGGCATGGTAAGGATAGGTATTTGTGTAATTGAGCCTTTACATCCTTTGATTTTTCCCGCCCGCTCATAGATTGAGGCAAGATCGCTGTATAAATAGCCAGGATATCCTTTTCTACTGGGAATTTCTCCCTTTGAGCTTGCAATCTCTCGCAGAGCTTCGCAATAATTGGTCATATCGGTCAATATAACCAGCACGTGCATTCCCTGCTCAAAGGCAAGATATTCTGCCATGGTGAGAGCTGAACGGGGGGTAACCAGTCGTTCAATTGAAGGATCATCAGCAAGATTTAAAAACATGACAACATGCATAATTGAGCCACTCTCCTCAAAGCTCGACCTGAACATCTGAGCAGCATCATTTTTTATGCCCATGGCTGCGAACACTATGGCAAATTTCTCATCCTGACCGAGGACCTTCGCTTGCCTTACAATTTGAGCAGCCAGCATGTTATGAGGGAGACCGCTTCCTGAAAAGATCGGCAGTTTCTGTCCTCGCACAAGGGTATTCATGCAATCAATCGCTGAAATACCTGTCTGAATAAATTCTGAAGGATATTCCCGTACAACGGGATTTATGGGTAATCCATTTATGTCTCTGAATTCTTTGGAAATAATTGAGGGATATCCATCAATGGGATGCCCCATACCATTAAACACACGGCCAAGCATATCCATTGATACCGGGATCTGCATTGCTTTCCCCTGGAATCGGACGCGTGTGCCTGATATGGTGAGGCCGCCTGTTCCTTCAAATACTTCAATAACAGCCGTCGACCTGCTCACGCTGAGAACTCTTCCATGCCTGATTTCATTATTTCTCGTGCTTATTTCAACTACCTCATCAAAACCAACATCTTTCACATTCTCTATAAAGAGAAGCGGCCCTGAGACCTTTGAGATTCCAATATACTCTTTTCCGCTGAACATACTCATAATACTGACATACACTCCTTTTCTAGTTCTCGAATTTGCACATCAATTTGATCCAAAAGCTGATTAAATGGCTCTGTTTCATTGTTGGCAATATTTTCTTTCATTCTTTGTATATTGTTTAACACAGGAAGTTCAAAAATCTTAAAAAGGGGAAGACGGGTTTTTAATATTTCCCGTGATCGATGATAGAAATGCATAATGACTTTTAACATATAAAATTGCTTTTGGGGTACCGCATACGTATCAATATCATCAAAGGCGCTCTGCTGCAGAAAGGAAGATTTAATAATCCTTGCAACCTCAAGCAGTAATCTCTGACTGTCCGGTAAGGCATCTTCGCCAATAAGCTTAATGATTCTCTGGAGTTTATAATCCTCTCGCAAAAGTTTCATGGCTTCCTCTCGCAGTTCTCTCCATTCCGGTCCTACTTCATTTCTCCACCACTCATCAATAAAATCTGTATATTCGCTGTAGCTTTCCATATAATTTATAGCGGGAAAATAGCGAGCGCTCGCAAGCTCTTTATTGAGCCCCCAAAAACAGCGAACGAATCGTTTTGTATGCTGCGTCACACATTCTGAAAAATCTCCTCCTGGGGGAGACACCGCACAGATAGCACTAATAGAACCAAATTTTTTATTTAGCGTTTTGACACGACCAGCCCTTTCATAAAATTTTCCTAGACGACTCGCCAAATACGCAGGGAATCCTTCCTCAGCAGGCATCTCTTCTAACCTCCCGGAGATTTCCCTTAATGCCTCTGCCCATCGTGAAGTGGAATCAGCCATAAGGGCAATATCATACCCCATGTCCCTGTAGTATTCCGCAATGGTAATCCCAGTATAGATACTTGCTTCCCTGGCAGCAAGAGGCATATCAGATGTATTCGCTATCAATATGGTTCTTTCCATGAGAGGTTTGCCCCTTTTTTTATCAACGAGCAATGGGAAATCTGTTATCACACCGGTCATTTCATTGCCTCTTTCCCCGCACCCGATATATACAATTATGTCAGCATCGGACCATTTAGCTAGCTGATGCTGAGTTATAGTCTTGCCGGTTCCGAATCCACCAGGAAGGCCCGCTGCCCCTCCTTTTGCGATTGGGAAAAAAGTATCTATTACTCTCTGTCCCGTAATTAAAGGTGTATCCGGTAGCAGGCGTTGGAGATATGGCCTTGGCTGGCGCACCGGCCAACGCTGAAGCATAGAGATTTTAATGGATCCTTTAGTTGTAAGGATGCCAATAATGGGATCATCAATACGATACTCCCCCTTGTCACACACATACTCAACCTTCCCCTCAATATTCGGATGGAGAAGTATCTTATGTTCAAAAATAGGGGTTTCCGGCACATTACCCAGAATATCCCCTGGTTTCACCATATCGCCTTTTTTTACAAGGGGCGTAAAAAGCCATTTTTTTTCTCGATCCAGTGGATGAACCTTGACTCCTTTATTGACGAAATTTCCCGTAAGCTCACATATTTTTTCAAGCGGTCTTTGTATACCATCATAAATTTTACCGATAAGGCCAGGACCAAGTTCGACAGATAAAGGAAGACCGGTACCACGAACCAAAGAACCAGGTTTAAGTCCTGTGGTGCTCTCATAAATCTGAATGGTGGCTTTTGTCTCATCAAGCTCTATAACCTCCCCTATCAGCCCATCGTCTCCCACTTCTACAAGCTCTTTTATCTGAAGTGATTTCACATCGACTGCTTTCACCACCGGCCCGTTTATCCAATCCACAATTCCTACAATTTTAGATTTAGACATAATATACACCTATCATTTTCTAATTTTCACCAAAGATACATTCTGCCACAATGTAACGCATCCTCTGCCAATTTCTCTGAAAGAGCGCTTCAAGTGAATTGTTATATGATACCCTGAAGTCTGAGTCAAAAAGTATTACTCCTCCCATTATCTCCAATGGGCTTTTATCCAAAGACAGATTAATGTTCAATTCTCTCTTTACCTCATTGATAAGCGAAGAATACAATAAGAATTGGTCCCTTGAATTTGCCCTGCATACAAAGGCACTCCCCTCCCCTTTCAGGCATTTTAGCCCTCCTATCATTAAGCATTTTACGATTAAAGGATAGGTATTCTGGTTGGGGAGAGAAAAAAATTCTCTCTGAAACTCCTTAATCACCTTTTCAAGAACATGCTCTTTCTGCATTAATATCTCACATCGTGCCTTGAACTTGGCCTGTGAAATAATCTTACTGTTATTTTTTGAAAACTGCGCATGAGCTAACATTTTTTTCGCCTTATATGTAAGCCCCTTAACCTTGCACATCCCCTCTTCTTTTATGGATTTTGATTCTTTTTTCGCTCTTTCCCTTATTGATTCAGCATCTCTATAAGCATCATGAATAATTACCCGCGACAATATGTCCACATTTTGATTATGAACATCAAAATCATACAACATCTTCCTTTACCTCAATTTAATTATACATTGACTCCTAAAGCAGATAGCACAAATTCTTCAACTGAAGGTCTATCAGACAGAGAACCATTTGTATCGGGTATTTGAAGGATTATATGATTTTCTCTTCTATTTATTAATAGTTTATTTATTGTAGTTTGTATTCTTTTTGCTAATCTCTCGGTAATTAAAATAATGCCGACTTCTTGCTCTTTAATTGCCTGTTTAAGGGCCTTCATGGCCTCAGTTTCCGAATCTGCGACCAATCCCCTAACACCAACAAGGCCAAAACCCACGACAGTATCTTTATCTCCAATAACTAAGAATTTCATATATCCATATTTCCTTCACTCTCATTCTCAACGCGTCACTCAGGACCTATCTATTCATTGATCAAAGGCTGATAGAGTTCCCCTCCACCTTTAAAAAATTTGCTGAAAAATTCATAATATTCAAGCCTGATAGTCTGAATTGAAACTACAAGGCCTTCAATGGCAATTATGCCGATATTCCCTAAAATTATAACAATCCAATACCACAATATTCCTCCTTTTACTAATTGCATTGTATTTGCTAGGGAAAATACAGCAAAGAATAGTCCTGCGTGAGCCAAAGCAAAAGCTGCCACGCGTATAAAAGAAACGGTATTAGAAAGAAATCCGATTATTGTATCCCCAACTTCAATAAAAGATTCCATGACATAGAGTCCGAGATTAGAGGGGAGAATATGGACTTTCTTTCCAAGAATAAATCTATTATAAAGATTATAAATTGGCTCTTTAAAGAATATTACTAAAAGCGGGAGTAACAATAAAAATAGTATATAGTGAGATGAAAAAAGCATGGTGCCTCTAAGCGCATAAATGATCAATAGACCAACGCATCCCCAATAGAAGATGAGTCCCATAATGCCGAGTTCACCGAAAATGCCCTTAAGAAAATCTTTATTTTTTATCGAATTGACGATATTCAATATAAGACCGAGGCTAATTATACCAATGCCGAAACCTACTGTAATTTTCATAAAATAACTGATATTTTCCATTGGGTGAAACCAGAGGGCAGGCAAAATATGCTCAAACCCAAAAATCGATCCATATAAGAATCCGAAAATAATAGACATGGTTCCACATTCCATAATAATAAGACCCATCTGACGTAAAAATTCCTCTTTATATTTTATAAATGCCAGGAAACCAAGCACACACATTGTTAATCCATGTCCTACATCTCCAAACATAACACCAAACATCAACAGAAAACTCACAGAGAAAAATAGAGTAGGTTCAACCTCATTATAATGAGGGATACCATACCCAAAGATTATTTTTTCAAAAGGTTTAAGGAAAAATGGGTTCTTAAGGCATGTCGGTATTTGAAAATAGTTGCGTGAACCCTCTTTAATCTTATCAGTAGTGAGAACATTCATAGTGGTGTGCTCAGGACAGGTGTTCTTCACTATTTTTTCAAAATCAGGGAGAATATCTGCCGGCACCCACCCGGAGATATGATAACTATTGCCCACTTTATCAAAAGATTTTGCTGTATTAAGAATATTTAAGGAAAGAAGTATTCTTTGATTTAGTTCAAGTAAGTCCTTTTTGATGTTCTGTTTTAATGTACTGATGAGGCATTCATTCTCATTGATTCTTTTTTTAATTTCACGGATCCCATTTTTCAGGTCTTTCACATTGGACTCATCAGACCCGGATTTTATTATATTGAAATCAAATTTTTCAAAATATGCACTCCGAAGGGCCTTTTCAATCTTTTCCTGGTCCTTTTTTGAGCCCAAAACAAAGACAAGCCGCCTGTTTCCTAATTTAGTGGAGGGGAGTAAGATATGATACATATTCGATAAGCTCAATGCCAACCTCTCAATATTTTCTGTTGGCATTAAACCGGCAGCTATATACAAGAATTTACAATGAATAAATTTATCAACCTCAATACCCAATTTTTGCACCATATCTATGTTTTTCAGTAAGGCGTCCTTTTCTTCTTTTTGATTTTTCATAGAGCGTATATTTAATAACACTGGTTCAATTTCTTTTTCTATCTTTTTTATCCTTTCCTCAATCCTGACAACATCTCCATGGGGATTGAGGTCCTTAAGCATCGAGGCCCTCGGTATCTTATTTAATTCTAATTGTAATAACTGACAAATACTCCGCACTTTGCGTTGTAATTCTTTGTATTTATTGAGCAAAGTATTCTCTTGGTTAGACTCTACATCAAGTTCTCCAAGGGGAGTTTTACGGACATTCATTAAATGAATAATATTCAAATTAGCAATACCCAGCGTTATCTTGGCAATATGATCTTCAGGGACTTGCAGATCGATTTTGGCCATTCGGGCAGGTTTTAACATATAACTCTCTCCTAACCTATACCTAATTTAATAATTTAATAATTAAATTAAATTCAATTAACAAAACAATTTTTATGCGCTTATTTCACTAAATAGAATGAGGGCGCTGTTTTAAATACATTAAAGCATAATAAATGCCAACCTAATTCTCATGATATGTGACATCAGGAGGGCTTTGAGAGATATGTGATCAAGTATTTAGTAGAATTTATTTAGCCTGCCAGTATGCTTATTAAAATCTATGATGTGCATAATTTTTATAACATAAATATTATGCACATTATAATTTTCTTTGCTAAATAAATAGATAACCGTGCATAATTTTTATGATATGGTAGCGAGCCCTAATTTCTATACCAAAAACTTCACAAATAAATCAAATATAGGAATTATTAATTAACCAGATAGTGAGGGATTGTATGAGGAGAGATTCCTGTTCTTTTCGCTTCTGTCAGGGTAATCAAATCTTTTATTTCCATTTCCTTAAAAAAGATGTAATCCAGAATAATGCCAACTTGAAAAGGAGAGGTGTGCCAATTTCTTTTTGTTACTAATAATGCATATTTTAATAATTGTATATAGGCGATTTCAGGATTATCTATATTTTCCAAAATTCTTTTGTAGGGGGTGTGCTCTAAATTGGCGATAATATCTTTGAAATTAATAGAGTAGGCTAATTTCTGTCTGACTTTGTTTGTAATATATCTCCCATGTACAAGGCTATAGTTCATAATTTCTTCAGGGGAGAAATGATAGCTTTCCTTAAAGCGAGTAAACCACAAGATATTAAATGAATCTAATTGAACTCCGAGGATCCCTTGGGTCAGTTTTCTGTCCTTTCCAGACATAGACAATATAATATCCCAGAGCTGATTGTGGTATTTTAAGTCTAAAGCCATTTCTAAAGAGAAGATTTCACCTTCTTTCTCGAATCTGTAATATGAATTCTGAAGGGGTTCATAATACCATGTTCCTTTGAGTTTCTGAATAAGGTCATGCACATTTTTAGAGGAAAGAAGATCTTTTTGAGAAAAGCTCTTATATTTCATATGTAAAAGAAAGAGTTTGTTTACATTATCAATATGTCTATTATAACACATCGTCCTTAAAACCAGCTTGAGATTCTCAAGCTCATATTTTTGATAAAGATGATAGACAAGTCGTTTTATAGTGCCTGAGAGGGAATTAATAAGTCCTTCATAGGCTTCGAATAAATTTTTATGATAAATCTCAATTAAATCATCATAAGAGCATATGTTATCATGGAGGCTTTTTTTAAAGGCGGTAAATTCAAGATACTCAACCATTCCCTTGTAGCTTCCGAACTTGATAAGATTTTCATAATCGGATTCGGTGAGCAGTTGGCTCTTTAAGGAGCGAATTTTAGCATTTATATAAGAAAACCGAATTGCGTCTCTTAACATAGCTCATTCAAAAGATTGTCCAATAAGAACTTTTTTAATTTTTCTATTGCGATTTTCTTTTTTATGTTCGATTCTTGACGTATCAAACGTATAGCTTCCTGCTTATCTAACATAATTTTCTCAACTTCGCTCTCCGCCTCCTGTTGTAATTTCTGCTCCAAGATTCTCGAGTTGTGTTCTAATTTCTTATACGTTGATTCAATGATTTTTTTTACCTCATTTTTGGTCTCTTCTATAAGCATATTCGCTTCATTTTTGGCTTCATTAATAATCTGGCAGGCATCATTTTCAACATCAAGCATCTGATCAATTATTGTTTTATTGGTTAATGTATCCATATAATCTATCCTACTTTGTATGAATGTTTGTATAATATCTACTATATTTCTACAAAATTTATGCCAAAGAGAATTAATAGAAAAAAAAGCCCGCATATCTTGAAAATAAGCATATGCGGGCTCTCTCTATATAGAAGGGTAGTATAAAAATTAAACAAATACTGTACGTTTTAAAACAGGCCAAATAAACCGCCGCCAAAAAGACCCATACCGCCGAACAATCCGCCATTAAAAAGGCCTAGACCACCGAACAATCCGCCGCCATACATTCCGCCATACATTCCGCCGTACATTCCGCCGTACATTCCGCCGTACATTCCACCATACATTCCGCCATATAATCCGCCGTACATTCCACCGTACATTCCACCGTACATTCCACCGTACATTCCGCCATACATTCCGCCATACATTCCACCATACATTCCACCATACATTCCACCATACATTCCGCCATACATTCCACCATACATTCCGCCATACATTCTGCCATATAATCCGCCGTACATTCCACCATACATTCCTCCTCCATAGGGATATCCACCGTACATACCGCCGTAGTAACCACCGCCGTAATAGCCACCACCACCGTAATAGCCACCTCCGCCGTAATAGCCACCGCCGCCGTAATAACCACCGCCGCCGTAATAACCGCCGCCGCCGTAATAACCACCACCATAATACCCGCCCTGGGTGCCATAATAGCCGCCATACTGATTACCATAGGGATACCCGCCATACTGTGTGCCATAGTATCCGCCATATTGTGGGCCATAGGGATATTGGCTAGTATAAGGATAGCCACTTGTGCCATAATATGGATACCCACTTGTGCCATAATATGGATAGGCACTCGTCGAAGTAGTTGAGGTTGTTGTGGTGCCCGTCGGCCACTGAATACCTGAAGTTGACGTAGTGGATGTGGGCCACTGGATGTCTTGTGAAAAACAAATATTTGATGATGTTATTAAAAAGCCAAAAGAAATAATTAATGAAAAAATTAAACATTTAACTACTTTCCTGCAAAACATAATGCTCATCCTCTCCTAAAATATATTCAAGAATATAGTGAATATAGTATCTAACTTGTTATTTTAGAGTAAAAAATGCATATCCTTAAAAAGCCCAATCCCTACCTCCTTTCATAAGTAAAAAAAAATAATTAATCTTTGAAACAATATGCCTCTCCTAGTTATCCTAATTTTTTTAAAATTATAAACTATTTCAGGTAATAAGTCAAGTATGAATCACGCAGTGCAGAAATTCTACTTAAGAAAGCCTTGAGTATTGTTATCTTCCCTGTTTTGTTTTATGATAAAGAATCAAGTTTTTTAGTATATGCTGAAACTCTGCGGCGAAAAATTTTAAAAGGGGATATGGTATGCCAAAATTAAAAGATATTAATAAAATAATGATTATTGGTTCCGGGCCTATTGTCATTGGACAGGCGTGTGAATTCGATTATTCCGGTACGCAAGCATGTAAGGCACTTCGTGAGCTAGGGTATGAGATTATCCTTGTTAATTCTAATCCTGCCACCATTATGACTGATACAGGCATGGCTGATATAACTTACATAGAACCGCTCACCTTTGAAGCGGTTTCCAAAATTATTGAGAAAGAGCGTCCAGATGCCATATTGCCCAATCTGGGCGGTCAAACCGGCTTAAATTTAAGCTCTGAGCTCTCCAAGAAAGGAGTGCTTGATAAATTTAATGTTAAGGTGATTGGTGTGAAGGTTGATGCGATTGAGCGTGGCGAAGATAGAATCGCCTTTAAGGAGACAATGAAGCGTCTAAATATTGAAATGCCTAAAAGTACAGCGGTTTATAGCGTTGAAGATGCCGAAAAAATAGCGGCTGAGCTTGAGTACCCTGTTGTTATTCGTCCTGCGTATACGATGGGGGGCACGGGTGGAGGCCTGGTATATAATATTGAAGAGTTACGCATTGTTGCCAGCCGTGGTATAGCAGCGAGCCTTATTGGACAGATATTAATCGAAGAATCAGTGTTGGGATGGGAAGAGTTGGAATTGGAGGTTGTCCGTGACGCTAAGAACCAGATGATCACCGTGTGCTTTATTGAAAATGTCGATGCAATGGGTGTTCACACAGGGGATTCATATTGTACAGCTCCTATGTTGACAATCTCTCTGGAACTTCAAAAGCGCTTGCAGGAATATTCCTATAGGATTGTGGAGGGCATAGAGGTGATCGGCGGAACAAATATCCAGTTTGCTCATGATCCCAAAACAGGACGAGTAGTGGTAATTGAGATTAATCCCCGGACTTCACGCTCATCCGCCCTTGCCTCAAAAGCAACCGGTTTTCCCATTGCCCTTGTGTCTTCAAAATTGGCTGGGGGGCTGTCCATGGATGAAATCCCTTATTGGAGAGACGGGACGTTAGAGAAATACACTCCCTCCGGGGATTATGTCGTGGTTAAGTTTGCACGCTGGGCCTTTGAAAAATTCAAGAATGCCGAAGATAAGCTTGGCACCCAAATGCGCGCTGTGGGAGAGGTGATGAGTATTGGAAAAACATATAAGGAGGCATTCCAGAAATCAATCCGCTCTCTTGAAAGGGGACGATATGGGTTGGGATTTGCAAAAGACTTTAATGAGAAATCTTTGGATGAATTAATGCACATGCTTAATGAACCATCGAGCGAGCGCCAGTTTATTATGTATGAGGCCTTGCGCAAGGGCGCTGATATACAGAAACTATATGAGAAAACATATATCAAGCCATGGTTCATCAACCAGATGAAAGAACTTGTTGATTTGGAGGAGAAACTACTTCAATATAAAGGCAAAACACTCCCTGATGATGTATTACTACAGGCAAAAAAGGATGGATTTGCGGATAAATATTTATCACAATTACTCAATATATCGGAAAAAAATATCAGAGAAAAAAGAATAGCCTTAGGCATGGTGGAGGGATGGGAGCCTGTACCGGTCAGTGGGGTTGAGAATGCAGCCTATTATTTTTCCACCTATAATGCTCAAGATAAGGTTACAGCCAGTAATAAACGGAAGGTCATGGTGCTTGGCGGTGGGCCTAACCGTATTGGTCAGGGTATAGAATTTGATTACTGTTGTGTTCACGCTGCATTTTGCTTACGTGACGAGGGCTATGAGACAATAATGGTAAATTGTAATCCTGAAACAGTATCCACGGATTATGATACCTCGGATAAACTATATTTTGAGCCCTTAACGGTTGAGGATGTGCTGAGCATTTATCACAAAGAGAAACCCGAGGGGATTATCGTTCAATTTGGAGGACAGACTCCGCTTAATATTGCCCATGAATTAGAGGAAGCGGGTGTCACTATTTTAGGCACCTCTCCCCAGACAATTGATCTTGCCGAGGACAGGGACCGTTTTCGCAAAGTCATGGAGGAACTCGGTATACCCATGGCAGAATCAGGTATGGCAAGCAATCTTGAAGAAGCCCTTACCCTGGCACATCAGATTGGGTATCCATTAATGCTTCGCCCATCGTATGTTTTAGGAGGACGTGGCATGGAGGTGGTGTATGATGATGAGATGCTCAAAGAATATATTGCTGCCGCAGTAAATGTGACACCAGATAGACCAGTTCTTATTGATAAATTTCTTGAGAACGCCATTGAGGCTGAGGCAGATGCCATCGCGGACGGAACCGATGCGTTCGTGCCCGCTATCATGGAACATATCGAATTAGCCGGAATTCATTCAGGGGATTCTGCATGTGTGCTCCCGCCGGTCAGCATACCTGGCCGCCATATTCATACCATTAATGACTACACGAAGAAAATAGCCAGAGAACTTCATGTTGTAGGTCTCATGAATATCCAATACGCAATTGCGAAAGATGTTGTTTATGTATTGGAGGCAAATCCCAGAGCATCAAGAACTGTTCCTTTAGTATCAAAGGTATGTAATATTTCCATGGCTCGGATTGCCACCCAATTGATGCTTGGCAAGAAACTTACAGAGATCCCATTAACAACACAGAAAATACCTCATTTTGGAGTAAAGGAGGCAGTCTTTCCTTTTAACATGTACCCTGAAGTCGATCCAGTTCTGGGCCCTGAAATGCGATCAACCGGAGAGGTCCTTGGTATAGCAGAATCATATGGTCTTGCTTTTTATAAGGCTGAAGAAGCGGCAAAAGAGCATCTTCCTGAAAACGGAACGGTCTTGATTACGGTATCAGATAAGGATAGGCCGGCAATAAAAGAAGTTGCCAAAGGATTTGTGGATCTTGGCTTTACAATAAAAGCCACCACCGGTACTCATAATTTTTTGGCAAGCGAAGGCATACCATCAGAACTTATATTAAAACTGCATGAGGGAAGACCTAATATAGTTGATGAAATAAAGAATGGCGCTATTCAACTCGTCGTGAATACACCGATCGGCAAGCGAGGCCAGTTCGATGATTCCTACATTCGTAAAACAGCCATCAAATATAAAATACCTCATATTACTACTGTGACTGCCGCTATGGCAGCAATAAAGGGTATTGCCGCATATCGGGAAAAACATTCTTTGGAAGTGAAATCCTTACAAGAATACCATAGGGATATAAAATAGCCGATCAGAATTCATATTCGAGATGTGCCTTGGCAATTTTATCGAGGGGAATCTGTGTTGTATGATTCTCATATTCGATCTCTATAAGGTTATCGTGACATGAAAGAAGTATACCTTTGAAGGATTTTCTCTCGTCAATCGGACTATAAGTTCTTACCTTTATCAGATGGCCAGTAAAACGCCTGAAATCAGCCTCTTTTGTGAGAGGTCGGTTGAGGCCCGGCGAAGAAACTTCCAAAGTGTAGGAACCTTGAAGTATATTCATCTTCTCTATGCTTTTATCGACTTCCTTGCTTATCAAGGCACATTCATCTATCGTCACGCCGCCCTCATGGTCGATAAATAAGCGGAGAACATATCCCACGTTTTCTCTTCGATACTGAAGATCGACAAGTTCCATGCCTTCATCTTCAATGATAGGCTCAACAACTTCCCTGATTTTTGATATAATCTCTCTGTTATTGTGCATGAATAACTATTTAATTCCTTAAACTCTATACTATAGATGTTAATGTATCACATTTACTAAGTGAGTGCAAATTAATGATGAAATTTTGACATATGAATCCAACCAAGATAAGCTATGAAAGCATAGTGCTGCTGTCAGGCATTTTTCAACTTGTGCAATTATAACTTTTTTTAATCAGAAGCAAGATGTATGGCTTAACGGTGAATATAATGAATAACAGAACAAAGAATAAAAATATAGATAGAATTATTTCAATATTAAGAAATGATTTTACTAAATATAAAAAACCGAGCGTCACGCAGGTTGCTGAAGCACACAAAGATCCTTTCAAGGTCCTTATTTCCTGTATTCTCAGCCTTAGAACAAAGGATGAAGTAACCAACGGCGCATCTTCAAGATTATTTAAGGTTGCAGATACACCAGAGAAAATTGCACAACTACCTACTCATCAGATGGAAGAATTAATATATCCCGTAGGTTTTTATAAGACAAAATCACAAAGGATAGGAGAGATAGCACATACACTTATTAAAGAATATAATTCAAAAGTGCCTGATGATATCAATGAACTATTGAAACTTAAAGGGGTTGGAAGAAAAACAGCAAATCTTGTTATCACCTTAGGTTACGGGAAAGAAGGAATTTGTGTGGATACCCATGTTCATAGAATTTCAAACAGGCTTGGATTAGTAAACACCAAAACCCCGGAGCAGACAGAATTTGCATTAAGACAGATCCTCCCGAAGAAATACTGGCTTATATACAATGACCTTTTGGTAACATGGGGCCAAAATATATGTGTTCCTATAAGCCCTTTCTGTTCCCAGTGTTCAATAAAGAGATATTGCAGAATGATTGGGGTAAAAAAGAGCAGATAGTGAGATGAAATGAAACACACGACACCACCTCTTGCAGATCAAATGAGACCCCGTTCCTTAGATGAATTTGTAGGGCAAGAACATATACTTGGCCCCGGCAGACTTATACGCGAGGCCTTACTGAATGATCAACTGCCCTCCCTCATCCTGTGGGGTCCCCCTGGAAGTGGGAAGACTACTTTTGCACTAATTGTTGCGCAGATAACCAAGGCCCACTTTGTCTCTCTTTCAGCAGTGCTTTCCGGAGTGAAGGAAGTGAAAGAAATAATGAAAAAGGCTGAAGAAGAAAAAAAGTACCATAATAAAAAAACTATCCTCTTTATAGATGAAATCCATCGCTTTAATAAAGCCCAGCAGGATGCGTTCTTACATCACATTGAGAATGGTACAATAATCCTGCTTGGGGCTACAACCGAAAATCCTTCCTTTCAGGTAATTTCACCTCTTTTATCAAGAACCAAGGTCTTGGTTTTCAAATCATTATCCCCTGCCCACATTCGGACTATTCTTCAGAATGCCTTGGGTAGCATAGATCATGGCTTAGGGGGCGAGAATGTGGATATGGATGAAGAAGCGCTTGAATTTTTGAGTCAATCTTGTTATGGTGATGCACGTTGTGCACTTAATGCCCTTGAATCATGCGTAAACCTGCTGCCCGCAAAAGAATCGGGCCTTGTGCGAAATATTACCCTTTCTATGGCAGAACAAGCCATGCAGCGGAAGGCCCTGCTTTATGATAAAGCGGGAGAGGAGCACTACAATATAATTTCTGCGTTTATTAAAAGCATGAGAGGAAGTGATCCTGATGCGGCCATTTATTGGCTTGCCCGTATGCTGGAAGCTGGGGAAGATCCACTCTTCATTGCAAGGCGAATGATAATCTTTGCATCGGAAGATATAGGGAATGCTGATCCTCAGGCCATCCAGGTTGCTGTCTCAGTAAAGGATGCCTTCCATTTTATCGGCATGCCGGAGGGATGGATACCTTTAGCCCAAGCAGCCACTTATCTTGCCAGTGCTCCTAAAAGCAATGCTTCATATAAAGCATATCTCAAAGTAAAGGAAGATATAAACCGGTGCGGCAATTTACCAGTTCCTATGCATTTGCGCAATGCTCCGACAAAATTAATGAAAGACCTTGGTTATAGCAAAGGTTATCACTATCCTCATGATACCAAGGAAGGTTATGTAAATGCTCACTACTTGCCTGAGAGACTCAAGGGGATACGATATTATTTCCCCTCAAATCGCGGGTATGAGGCTGTGATTCAGCGTTATTTAGAAAAATTAAAAAAAATCAAATAAACTAGTTCGCATTCCTAAGCAATTTTGCAATTGCGTAATATTTTTTATGTATAGCAAACTGGAGTGCTGACCCCCCGTCTTTGCATTGCACGTGTGCCCGGGCACCCGCTTTTAATAAGAGTCTCACAATATCAATGTTTCCTTGGAGTGTGGCAACCATTAAAGCTGTCCAGCCATCAGCAAATTTTACATTCACATTAGCACCCGCTCTAATAAGGAGATCGACTATATCGCTATACCCATACTCAGCAGCGAACATTAAGGCAGTGCTTTCATATTGTGATTTTACATTCACATCTGCACCTGCACTGATCAGTAATTTGGTAATGTCGCTGTATCCTTTGAGAGCTGCAATCATTAATGCGGTAGCTCCGGAAATTGATTGTGCATTCACATCAGCACCCTGCTCAAGAAGCATTTTCACAATGGTTGGATAGTGATGCAGAGTCGCGAGCATTAATGCTGTCATGCCGTTTTTTTCTTTTGCATTCACATCCGCGGCTTTATTAAGAAGGAGTCGAACAAAATCAGAATACCCGTATTCAGCAGCAAACATCAAGATAGTGCTGCCATCATCCTCCTTTTTATTTATATCGATTCCTGATTCAATAAGTTTTTTTGCCTCTTTTAAATTTATGCTCGCTGTCTCAATAATTACATTTGCCATTATACCTTACCCCTTAATAATAACTATGCTTTACGTTATTGCTACTTTTGTCTCTCAATAATGGATGGATGATTGTGATATATCCCCCAAAATATACATAACTCTAATCATAAAATTATATATGCAAAGTATATACCATATTTTCCCCTCTGCACCATCATGGAAATGAGTGGATCGTATGAAAAGGAATGTTCATTTTTTTACACGCGCATTATTATAAGTTCAAAAATTAAATAGATACATAGCATCTATTCCGATTAAAAAAATAAGAGTGTTCTTTTAGGGAACTAAACTCTTGTGTGCTATAATGAAACATCTTGAAGATTACGCACTAAATAAAATGGAGGGTAATAAAAATGGGCATAATGCTGGAGATTATAGAATGGACAAATCCTTCACCAGAAGATATGATTTACCGATATCCTGAGGTAGGTTCGGCAGATATAAAATTAGGGGCGCAAGTAGTCGTGAGGGAAACCCAATCCGCTGTCTTCTATAAAGATGGCCTGGTATGTGATTCTTTCGGACCTGGCAGGCATACACTATCCACGTTAAACATACCAATATTAACAAAATTATTTTCCGCTCCATGGGGATTTGAAAGTATCTTCAGGGCTGAAGTGTATTTTATCAATCATAAGAAATTTGTTAACTTAAAGTGGGGCACCCGTGAACCAGTGGCGTTTCGTGATAGTGAATTGGGCCTTATTCGTCTCAGAAGTTTCGGTGTGTATAGTTGTCAGATTACAGAGCCTCTTCTCTTTATAAACCAACTTGTGGGGAGAGAAGCAAATTATACCAAGGACCAAATTGAGGATTACCTGAGAAATATTATAGTGTGTAGATTGAATGATCTTTTTGGTGAGAAGCTTGATACTATTTTAAACTTTCCCAAACAATATGAAGAGCTTTCGGCTGAATTAAAGGAGCGACTTACATCGGAATTTATTAAGTATGGTATTACTCTGTTTGATTTTTATATCTCCTCCATCACACCACCTGAATCAGTCCAGAGAATGATTGATGAACGAAGCGGAATGGGGGCTATCAAAGACTTGGATCAATTTTTAAAATATAAATTAGCTAAATCAATGGATGCGCAAGGCGGACCTGGACAGACGGGTTCCGGAGCCGGTATCGGGATGGGGATTGGGATGATGATGCCAGGATATCTAAGCAAGGCATTCACTCCTCAGCAGCAAGACTTGGAGAAAAGTGAAATCCCAACAATTCAATGTCCGGAATGTTTGTCCCATACACCGGAAAACAGTCGTTTTTGTCATAGATGCGGCCACCAAATGGTGTCCATGAATATGTGTCCAAAATGTTCTAAAGTTATTACACCCCATGCAAATTTTTGTATGAACTGCGGCTTTAATCTAAGAACAAAGACAAAATGCCCAAAGTGCAATACTGAGCTACCACAAGGGACAAAATACTGTATAAACTGTGGTGAAAAAATAGAATAAATAAGGTAACGTTTTGTATACATGACCAGTAAAATAACAATTACAGTCAAATGCCCCGAATGTGGAGCGCCTATACGCCATCCGGAGGGTGTCTATACATTTAAGTGTACCTTTTGTGCCTCAGTATTAAGAACTGAGACTGGAGATACAAGTCTCAAATATATCATCCCCTCGCGTATAAAGGAAGAGGAGCTTCCCGTTCTTATACAGAAAGAGCTCCATGCAAAAATTCAGCCCTCAATTGAGTTGATCCACACGGTATATAAGCCCTTCTGGTATTTTAAGGGTATGATATATTCGTGCTTTATAGCCCGGGGGAATAATGAGATCAATGCGAAAACCTACTACTATACCTTTCAAGCAGATCCGGATTATCTAAGTTCTCTCTACTCACTCGGTCTGCGGGCTGAGGTATTGGATCTTGAGCCCTATGACAGTGAGTTCTATAAAGATAATGGAATATTACTACCTATTATATTGGATAAAAATGATGCTCAGGAAAAAGCAATGAAGATAGCCGGAAAAGCAATAAAATTCGCCAACAAAAAATTACAAATAGCCGCGGCACAGGCCCTTTATAACACGACAGAATTCATAGGTGAGAGATTCTTTATTATTTATTACCCGATTGTAAATGTGTATTGCACGTGTGGCGGATATTTTACTTTTATGATAGATGGTGTTAATGGCAATCTTTTGGAAAAAAAGAAAGAGACTCACATCCCCTCCCCTCCAGCCAAAGATGAGAGCCCTCCCTATCATATCAGAATTCTGACACATCGATGCAAAAATTGTGGGTATGATCTTCAACCTAAAGATTTTGATATTGTGTTTTTTTGCACTACATGCTCCATGCTCTGGCTTTTGGAGGGTAATGATTATTATCCACTTGAGATAAAGGTAATAGAAACAGATAGAGAACAAAATATTGTCTATCTTCCCTTTTGGAAATTTGAGGCAACATTTGTGTCAAAATCAGCCACTATATCCATTAAAACAGTGGGGGATTTAAGCGGATTTATAAAAATGGGACAGTTCTTTTTAAGGAATCAGGAGCATAGCAGGAATGCCACCTACTATATCCCGGCTATCGTGGCAAGGAATGCCAAAGCAGTAATTAAGCTTGCATCCAGAATAAGCAGGTCTCAAAATGTGTATCCTGTCTCATCATCAATCGAGAAATTTCACAAGGTAAAAATATTAAACGCTTCTCTGCCCGAGAGTGAAGCAGAGGAGATGCTCAGGGTACTGATTTTTTCTCTTATCGGACGACAAGATGCTCGTGCCATTAATTTTTATTCAGACTATACTACTGAGGTGCACAGCACAGAGCTTATCTGGTACCCTTTTGAGGAAAAAAGAAATATGCTGGTTGATAAATATCACAACTACAGCTTTCCCGCACAATCAATGGACCTTGATGTTTTTTAATATAGGAATATATATGCTGCGTGAGTGCTTATGGGGCCTGTGGATAATCTGGTTCGTTATTTCTTTTTAATTCTAACTTGTAGGTCTCTTTAAGATTTTCAATTGTTTCCTTATCTATTTTCTCTTCTTTAATAGTGGTGACAACTTTGTTCACAATGGAATTTTCAAGCCCGTTTAAAAAATTTGGCACTCTGTCAGTGAGTAAGGAGGTGAGGAATACAAGAATTATTGCAGCCACCGCGCATAAAGAGACTATAACCATAAATTTCTTTAGATATATTATAATTATTTTTAGATATACCTTTATTAATTTAAAACGAAACTTCTTTTTTCTTCTCTTCCGTATTTTAGAAGGTTTCATTGTGTATCCTTAATTAACTAAGATTTTATTTTTTTATCGTAAAAAATGAGCAAAATCTTTATTAATTATTTATCATCCGGTATCCAGCATCCATTAACCAGCATCGCGAAGCTCAGCTGCTAAAAATTAGACTTTAACCTTGTCGTTGTGAGGCGGAACTTCGCTAATAATGAGTGAGGCTGCCATCTCTTTTTGCTCTGTTTACCGCATACTGAAAGCACATGATACTAAAAGGGCCCATTATGAGAGAAAATATGCCTAAAGCCAGAATATTCGGGAACAACGCATTGAGTGAATATCCTTTCAAAAGAGCTAATCGCATTCCTTCCAAGGAGTAAGTCAGAGGAATTACATAAGAGAATTTTCTGATCCAGGAGGGTAATACTCTAATTGGATAATAAACGCCCCCTAAGAACCACGAAATGCCTGCAAAAAGATGTGCAATGGGATCTCCCTTTTTCAGTACCATAATAAAACTCGCAGAAATAATACCAATGCTGCTAAAGGTAATAATTGTCAAAAAAAGAATAACAAGTGCACCAATAAAATTTGCCTGGGTCATATTTACCTTAAACAGGACAATTCCGAGCAGTAAATACACGAGTACATGGAAGGACGTCCACATAAAACTATAAAAAGAAGAACAGATGATAATCGTGGGGATATCAGTCTGCGTCACAAGGGTTGCCTCGAGAGTCCCCATTATCTGGGCATCTCTGATACTTCTTGAAAAACTTTGGAGCGCCACATCAAGATAATTAGTAAAGGCGATCCCTATAAGCACGAAAGAAAAATAGTCCCCGCCATACGGCTCTAAATAAGAAATAACAATATTGTCAAACAATCTTGACAGAAAATAAAAAATCAGTATGGAAATGAAAATGCTAAAAAATTCAGAGAAAAAAGCTGTCTTATAACTCGTCGCCTCGATAAAATCTCTTTGTATAAAGGCACACGCTTTCCTTATAAAGGCCAATTCTTTACTCCTTAGGCTTCATCTCATGCTCGTCAATAAACTTAGAATAAATATCATAGAGCGAGAGATTATCAGGATTAAGTTCACCGGGAGTGCCACAGGCTTCAATCTTGCCCTTATTAATGATAGCGATTCTATGTCCGATCTCTTCAACGTCCTTTAAATTATGCGTTGCTAAAAATACTGTTTTCCTTTCATAGCCAACGATCTTTTCAGAAATAAATTGTCTGAAGAAATGAGAATAAGAAGGATCAAGAGCTTGGGTAGGCTCATCCATAAATATGATTTCAGGCTCTGTCAAGAATGCTCGTGCTATGGCAAGCTTTTGTTTCATACCGAGAGAATAGTCTTTAAACATGACATCTGCTTTATTCGAAAGCCCAACGAGCTTAAGCACCGCTTCGATACGCTGCACAAGATACGAGGGAGGAATATTGTTAAGTATTCCAAAAAATTTAAGGTTCTGATACGCGGTTAACCGCCAGTAAAAACTTCTCTCTTCGCTAATAACATACCCAATTGTCTTCTTAACTTCGCCAGGATTAACCACTACATTATGTCCGTTGACCAGGGCGTGTCCATCGGATGGTAAGATCAATGTACAAAGAATTTTAATCAACGTTGTCTTGCCGGCTCCATTTGGTCCCAGTAAACAAAATACCTCCCCCTTGTTCACCGTGATTGAGATATCCTCGAGAGCGGTAATTTTTTCATGAGAAAAGGGGTAACACAGGAGATCACGAAAACGTTTATTACGAGGAAATTCTTTTTTTATATGATATGTCTCAATAGCATATGACATTACTTTTTACCGTACCTTAGCAAAACATAGTGAAGTTATATATGTCTTATCGTCAACTTTCTTACTTCAGCAACGATCTTCGGCATCACCTCACTTGCTCTGGCTCGAAATGACTCCTTTATTTGTTTTCTATTATAATCCACTTGCAAAGAATTTTCCTGGGCTAAGCAACAATTCTCATTATGGCCAATTGTTTTGTTGGCCATAATGAGAATTGTTGCTGGCTAAAAGTTGCGCTCGCTCATATTCTTTATTTATGCTAAGATATTTTTTATATGGAAATAGTCGAATTTATGAATAATAAATCACACAATCTCCTGATTAAAGGGAATAGCATGGAAAATCTTTTTTTTGACGGAGAAAATATACCTGTCACGGTTAAATCTGATTTTATTCCTGAGATAGATCTTAAGATTGGGATGGTGGTGATTTTAAGGAAAAAACTCATGCCGGGAAAAAAATATTCCTTTATTGTCCATAGGATTATCGGTGTGCTTTACCTTAAGGGGTACTGTTATGTGTTGGAGAAGGGGGATAATGACTATTTTCCAAAAGTATGTCCATCGGAAAATATAGTTGGTATCGTTATTGGGATCAACGATCGTCCTGATTTTAATATGAAACTTGATCCTGAGCTTTGGCAAAAACGAAATTCCACATTATTAAAGTTTTACAAAATAGTGGGGGGAATTTACAGCTTTATAGAAGAAAGAAATATAAATAAATCTTTTAAGAAAATATGGGAAAGAGGATTTCTTTCAATAATATATGTGATCTGTTCACTATTCAACCTTAAAGGCAGGTAGAATTGTCAAAATTAGAATTGCTGGCAGGTAGGAGGGTAAGTGCGTAATATCAAAACCTTGTGCTACGATGAATTAGTTGAATTTATAAGGCACGAAAAAGAGCCTGATTACCGGGCACGACAGATTTGGGAATGGATTTATCAGCGTGCTGTCACATCCTTTGACCAGATGCATAATCTGCCGCATACATTGAGAGAAAAGCTCAATAGTATTTTTTTTATTTATTATCCCAGGATTGAAAAAATACAGCAGGCTGAGGATGGCACTCAAAAGCTTTTCATAGCGTTAGAGGATGGGTGTGGAATTGAGACAGTGATTATTCCTGACAAGAAAAGGATAACCATGTGTATATCAACGCAGGTAGGCTGCAAGCAGGGATGTAAATTTTGTCTCACCGGCAGGGCAGGCTTTACAAGAAATTTATATCACTATGAAATATGTGATCAAATAGCGCTTGCACAAAGCCGTCTTAAGGCGCGAATATCTAATATTGTGTTAATGGGAATGGGAGAGCCCCTTGATAATTATGAAAATACCATGCACGCCCTCCATACGATACTCTCACCTTTTGGATTCTCTTTTCCTTCAAAAAGAGTTACTCTTTCAACAGTAGGCTTGGTCCCTTACATAAAAAAATTATCCGAAGAGCATCTGAATATAAATCTTGCCATATCCTTAAATGCGGGAAATGATACCATCAGAAATTCCATTATGCCAATTAATAAAAAATATCCTCTATTTAATTTAATTAAGTGTATCCGGGCCTATCCTTTAAAGTCAAGGGAGAAAATTACCATTGAATATGTGGTTATAGGCACGATTAATGACAGCGCTTTGTGCGCAGAACAGCTCTCACAATTATTAAAAAATTGTAAAATAAAAATAAATCTTATTCCATATAATAACAATCTCTATCTGCCCTTTCATGCTCCGACAGAAGAGGCAATATTAAAATTTTTTACTATCTTGAAAAACCATAATTATAATGTAACCATAAGAGAAAGCAAAGGTGCTGATATATTGGCTGCATGCGGCCAACTTGGATACCTGAGTTAAATAAAAAAAAATAAAAAAAATTGTAAACAATTAGAGAGCACTCGCGTCTATTATATTAACGCGTATATTTATATATACTATTATCATATATCAAAGCTCCTGGGGGGAGAGGAGCACTCCATCATGAGTTTAATGGATAAGGCTACAATGGCATATAAAAATAAAGATTTTGTTCAGGAACTTCAGTATTCTTTGAGGCTTAAAAAGCATCGAATGGACCTCATATGGAGTTTTAAGGCAGGAGATGATATTACCTCAATTTGTCAAATTGAATGCGCTGAATATGATAAAAAAGGATGCTCCCTAAGCAAAGACCATGATAAACAAATCGTTTTGGGCTCAAGGGACCATAAAATATATTCGCTTTTTGTCAATAAGGAGATCCTGTGGGAATTTACCGCCAACGATGAAATAACATCATTGTTTGCCTTTAATTTAAGCTGTAATTGCTCAGAGCAGGTCATTGCCGGATCACTGGATGGCTGTATCTATGTTTTGAATGTTCACGGAAAACTATTATGGAAATATGAGCTTGACAGCGGTGTTACCTGTGTGACCGCTACAAAGCTCCTCGATAAAAACATTATTATTGCCGGCACTACCTCGGGAACTGTCTATATTATTTCCTATATGGGAGAAGTAATCTGGAAATATACTTATGATACTAACTGTATTATTAATAGTGTATGCCTGGGCAATACGAAACGGCAAAAGGTGAAGACAAATTCATGTGAAAAGAATAATGTTATTGCCGCCACCAATAGAGGCGAGGTGATTATTCTTGATTTAATTGAGCAACGTTTTCTCTATAAATTCTCCCTCCCTGATAAAGGAGCAATATACTCGATATTGTCTGAAGACCTCGATTTTGATGGCCAGTATGAAATTCTCATAAGTTCTGATTCGTGTGTCGTATATTTGCTTGATTGCAATGGACGACAAAAATGGCAATTTCAGACAAAGGATTCGGTGTATTCTGTGCACTGCTGCGATATTAATCATGATAATAATTACGAAGTATTGGTTGGTACCAAAGACAACCACGTATATGTCCTTAACTCAAAAGGGGAATTCATGTGGGAATATCAAACCAACCATAATGTATGGAGCATCTATGTGGGGCATCTCGTAAATCCTCAATTTTACGATATATTCACCAGCTTAAGTAATAAAACAGTCAATTACTATAAACTTATTGAATTAAATCGGGTCTCTCATAGAATTGAACGCGCATATAAGAGCCTATTTAATAGTCCGGAAGAAGAAATAAAACTTCTAGAATATTTAAGTAATTATGAAGATGAATTTTTACGAGGATTTGCCAGATCAAGAATAATTAATTTCAGCAAAGACGCCAGATTCAGAGAGAATATTTTTCGGTTCCTTGAAAAGGGCATAGAGGACAGCTCGCCAGTGGTGCGTGATGAATCCATAAAAGCCCTTATTAAAATGCTCGATATTGAATTTGACCGTAGCATCGCAATAATGCAAGATTTACTTATCTACGAACGAGACAGTGAGATAAGAAACAACATTATATTATCTATTGTTCATGCTTCCCTAAGAATTGCCCGTTCTTACAAGAAAACGAGACTATATAGCTTGTTAAATCAACTTGGCCTTGCCTGGGACCAGTTGGACAAAAAAGAGGGTTTTAATCTTTTCGAAAAAGCAAAAGATGAATTAATGACGGGTAATTACCAGAAAGCACTTGAGAATTTCGAATTACTCCTGCGAAATAAGATAGATCTCATGTGGAAATATCCAACCTCTGGGTATGTTTCCTCGATTGCAACGTATGACATAAATGGTGACGGATTTGAAGAAATTATCCTGTCATCCAGAGGAAACCAACTCTATGTGATAGACCATAATGGCACTCTTTTGTGGGAGGTAAAAGGTGCGTGCTATAGTACTGTCCTGATTAGTGAGCAGAGTACTGGTGATAAAATGGATATTATTTTAGTCTATGCTGATGGTACGATTCAATTTTATGCGTATGATGGAAAAAAGAAAAAAGAAATTAATCTCAATCTTTCGTTTAATATTGATAAAGCCGCTCTCTTGAAGTGTAAAGATAAAAAAGATTATATCTTAATCTGTAATGGCGAATCGATTAGGCTTTATGATCTTGAAGGTACCATGATGTGGAAGATGCATGAATATATCTCCGCACGTGTCATTTATACGTATGATATTAATAAAGATCAGAGGGAAGAACTCCTCATAGGAACACGATTTGGCGAGATCATTGCGATTGATGGGGAAGGCAATAAACTTTGGAATTGGCAAGGTCCCACAGACTCTAATATATCCGCAATGAGCGCCATATGGTGTAAAGAATCCAAAGAACCTATAATCGTTGTTGGCTATTCGTCCGGTAAGGTTCAAGCCTTGGATAATAGCGGGCGGCCCAAATGGGAGCATTTCTTTAATGCGAGTATTAGTAATATGAGCACTACAGATTTCAATAATAATGATCAATCTGAAATTCTTGTATGTCCTCAAGAAAATAATATCTATGTGTTGGAGTGCAACGGTCAAATATCAACCAAAATAGGTACTCCTACCCCCATTCGATCTGTTTCTTGTTATCAATATGATCATGATGCGAGAAAAGAACTACTGCTTGGCGGTGATGATGAAATTATATATTCTTACCGGATCATGGATCATAATGAACTTGAGGAATTTATAGAAAAGACCAAAAACCAATTATGTAAAATAGAAGGCAAAGCGCATTTTAAGAGATTATCGGTCTTTAAAACCATTAAAGGGTATCTTGAGAGTAAATCTTTCCCACAAAAGATTATATTGAGCGGATTTTTGGGATCAGGGAAAAGTGAAGTGGTATGGAAAATAAATACTGATTATCTTGGTCCAGGATATATTCCGGTGTATTTCGGGGGACTTAATTATATAAAATTTAAGGATACTGCCTCGTTCATTTTCAAATTCCTAGAAATCATTGAAAAGGGATTAAAACGACGGGATATCAATATTGCGCCGCTTTTAAAAGAAAAATTCAATGAGGATGTTGATGCGACCATAAATGAATTCTTGAGGAGTATTAAACAAAATATAGATTATCACCAAAGGATTTTATTATTGCTGGATGACTACCATCTATTTGAAAATGAATTCAAAGAGGGAAGATTGGATAATGGCTTATTTTATTTCTTTAATAAGATTTTGGCAAGTGAAAAATTTATATTTATCATTACTATTCCCACACAATACAGAGAATCCTCAGCGCTGAGCGAATGCATGGAATTCATGTCCAATAATTCGGAAACCATAGATATTAATTTCCTTAACAGATATGAAGCAGAGGCAGGAATAGCGGATAGATTATCTGAATATGTCCAAGACTATGATGAAATAGTCGAACAAATAATAGAGGTATCAGGGTGCCATACCTTTCTTATCCAGATTATGATCTCGGAGGTGGTCAGATATATTCAAAGAAACAAGATCAAGTCCCTGCAGCAGGATGATCATGATAACATTATTGATAATGTATTGCCCAGAGTATCGAATGCAATGATTCATCCATGGGACAGTTGCGACTGCTATGGCAAGTTGGTACTTACGGCACTGGCAATGGCAAAGGATGGGATCGCCACCTGTTCCCAGATAAGAGAAAATCTTGGGGCTTTCGGGTATCTTATTACTGATGCAAAACTCAACACCATTTTAAAAAATTTTACGAATAAGAGAATTCTTAAGGCCTTATTTTCAGAATCCGAAATAAAATATGCCTTTTCTATCCCTTTGATGTTTATCTGGATAAGAATAAATCATAGCCTTTTGGATATAATAAATCAGTATTCAATATCTTTATTAAAGGATGTCCCAATCATCCAATTTATTAAATTTGATAGTAGGCTCAAAGCAGAGCGTAAAACCCATGTCTTTTTGGAAAGCATTAATTTTGATCTGAAACGGTGGGGCATTCTCATTGAATTTTGTAAAAAATGGATTGCACTGACAGAGAAAAAAGCTCATAAAAGAGGAAAAATCTCAGATTTATCTTTATTAAATGGGATTGTTAAATTCTTATCAATGATTTTTGGCTTTACCATCATAGATTCACACCTTGATAATGATGTCAGTATATACCGTTTTGAGACCCCCACAGTACGCTTGAAAAAATTACAGGGAATGATGCTTATCTGTTTTTATAAAAAATGTTTAGAGGAGAGGGACTTCAATATTCTTTTAAATAGAATATCAGGTATCGGAGAATCTGAGAAGGTATTTTTAATCCTTAGCTTAGATGATTCTCCGGTGTTTGAAAACCGGTGCAAAGACTCTAAATTGGATTTGGTAATCTTAAATAGTAAAAATATATTGAATATCCTTTTTTCTGTTGATTATCTTAGAGCCCTCATAGATGAGGTTATTTTAAATCAAATCAGCTTCGTGGATATTTCTCCGTATGAGACAATGGGACCTGCTACGAATATGTTCTTTGGCCGGATAAAAGAGATTAGGACCGTGGTGCAACATCAAGAAAAATGTTATGCAATAATAGGGTCAAGGAGGCTGGGCAAAACCTCCCTGATGATGCAAATCCAGCATCGGATAGAAAAAGATAGAGGCTTGCGGACGTTATATCTTGATTGCTCTCTCTATACCGAGGACCATGCAAGGGCAATATTGAGATTTTGCAAGGATGTGATATCCCGGCTTGGATTTGGGGATATGGAGATTGAGGATATTAAGGATTTTAAGTCACATATTATCAAATGCTGCAAGGAAAAAAATCTGAAAGTATCTCTTTTTCTTGATGAAATAGATGGTATGCTTGCCGTGGATAAGAGAAATAATGGCGTACTGTTTAGTGCTTTTCGTGCATTATATCAGGAAAATTATTTAACCCTGGTGATTGCAGGGTATGAAGAATTGTTTTTTAGAACTAAGGATATCCAATCACCCTTATTTAATTTTCTCGAAGTGATACGACTCACTCCCCTTGATAAGGAATCTGCCACAAAATTAATCACAGAGCCTATGCAAGAATTGGGCATTGAATTTGAGGAGCATTATACTACAGTTCAAGCAATATGTGATGTAACCTCTTGTTTCCCTAATCTTATTCAACACTTATGCGGACAACTAATACGATTAATAGGCTCAAAAAATAAACGCAAAATTTCACCTGCAGATGTTGAAGAAATCATTGAAATGCCTGAATTTCAGAATAATATTATTGATATGTTTTTCCAGCACTTGGATACTCTAGGGAAAATAATTGTGCTCCTTATTATGGATTTATCAGAATTTGACTTTTACCAAGTTGATACAAAACTGCGCTCAATAGGAATAGAATTAAAGCTAGCCGAGTTATCCGAGGAATTGGATAAAATTATGCTCGGTTCTCTTATTAAAAGGGAAAAAACAAAATATCACTTCGGGCTCTCAAAATTCCCTGCTATTTTCAAAAAGACCATGTCGCCGAAGCTCTTGCTCAAACAGTTAAAAAAAGAGATGAGTTAAAAAATATGAGGGGGAAGGGAGGAGGAAAAACGGGAGGGCCCGGAGCCGGATAGTACCGGCCCCGGGTCATCTTATCGACTGTTCCGTATGAGAGCGCGGAACAGGGACAGTATGTTACCAATCTGATCCATATGTTCCGGGTGCGGTAAAAGTGGTAGTATCAAATGCAGATGAAGAGAAAGTCTCTTCATAAAGCACACCAAGAGGATCACCATTTGCGTCAAGTTCTGTCACTGTGATATTATCTACTATCATATCAGAATATCCGGTATTAAGATCGAGGAAATAGTACCCGGAATTTGTTTGTGATTGGTTATTATAGTCTGTTTTTTTAAATGAATTAATTATATCACCATCTTCATTAATAATTTCAGCCCTTAAAGTAGCGTCATACGCAGAGATGACAAGCTTCATCCATTCCTTCGGATTAATCCCCGGGTAGTCTGAATCATTAATATAGTTTTGACTGTCATCTGTTCGGTATTCACCATATATATTGCCGCCACTATTAAATTCAAGGCGCCATAATCGGCAATCCCAGTTGTCTTTTTTATTATTTTCAATCATTTGATTAGCGGATATTGAATTTTCCCATGGTGAATTCACACCACCCCAATAGTCGGTTTGAGTACCAGTTACATCTCCGCTGCTATCATATTGTTCATAATAGCCGTCAACCCATGTCATACTATAAAATTGAGTGTCTGAGATAGAGGTGTCGTCTGTTGCTTCATATTCTCCACTGACCCATTCAAGCGCGGACATCTCAAAGTCATCGCCATTTTCATCAACGTAGCCGCCATCGTTCCAGGTATATACAATACCGTTATCCCAATCTACAATATTCTCAGGATTGTCAGGATCGCGATATTCACCAAAGCTCCATATATAGTGTGTGCCTTCCTCATCCGTATAATATCCCTCTTCCCATGTGACGGTTGAGAGCAGGGTCCCGTCATCTTGGCCATCCGCGTCATAAATATGGTAGCCGCTTGTTTCATTTATGCTATTCCAGAACCAATAGTAGGTATTGCCATTGATATCCTCATCATGTCCGTCTTTCCAGAAGTAGACTTTACCATTTTGATGATCATAGATGCCTTTTACACCTTCACCGCAATTATCAATATTGAACCAATAATATTCATTAAAATTTACATCTTCCCTATGACCGTCTACCCATTCCCAGGTATAATTCTCAGAGTCGGTAATGGATGTTTGCGACCAATCGACATTTGACCAGTCTATCATTTTCGCATCATTCAGCCTAAGTGTCATGAGATTATCCCAGGAGTCATTTAATTTCTGAAATGCAATCTCAATTTTGAGATTCTGTTTTTGGACCCCTGTCCAGCTTCCATCATCATTCCGTCTCCCAATTAGCCTGTAGAAATCGAAATTCGTATCGGTTTCCTCATCTTTGACATATTTCCCAACAGAGCCATCACTAAATTCATCAAGCGCTATTGCTGTTGATTGATACCATCCATGCGCCGGGATTGTTTTAAAGGTCGTTGATAAAAATACGGGTGCCTCTGCTATATCTAATTGCACACCTGTATTATCATAGGCTGATGCATCAACTAACACCTTATAGATGGTATCGGGATTGAGAGGATCTGTAGTTGCATTAGGAACTTCTTCACCATTCTCATTAAGGACAACATTATCAATAATCAAATGTAATGTCTTATATGACCAAATCTTCATGCTGCGTGGATGATGCGCCCAATCCTCTTCCTGGCTTGTATCTAAAATAGACACCTTGCTGTTCACATCTTCTCTATTCATATATTTACAAAAATCAATAGATACAGAATAGAGGTTCTCAGGATAGGTATATATCTTAGTAATTCGCGGTGCTGACACTTCGTCACCCAGTTGTTCGGGAATCAAGACCTCCATGTCCCTGATCCGTGCAGACTCACCAAGAGCAGATGCTGCGGCTTGAATCGTCAGATAGCAATCCCCATCATCGCTCAGTGCGGGTAATCCCAGGCGCAACTTTGTAATATCGATTTCACCTGTCACAACCTGTGATTCATTATTATCAAATCCGGAAAAATGTATTTTAGTGCCCTCAAGTTTCCAGGTGTATAAATCATATCGATCATCCCATATCCTATATCCCTGATCAATATGTGTCGCATTGAGTAATGTGATAGTTTCACCGGTCGTTAATTTAGTAATCTTGATCACATCCCTGTCACTATAATAGCCCTGGGGATGTTCATCCAATTGCACATAATATGCAAACCCTTTACTGATTTGCACATCAAATCCATTCATGGCATTCCACCAATCACCTTCGGATTCTATCGTGACTATGGGAGTTTGTTTATAGGGCAGTATTCGGTAGAGATTGATGCGGTATTGATTCGTGCATATGCCGCTGTTATCACAAGAATATGAATCCTCGGTAAAGAGTGCATAAATATAACCCTCATCACCCATTATTATTCTATTTGGTGTTGGTGAAGCATTTCTCGAAGTAAAAAGTGAAGTGTCAAGTTTATACACCACACGGGCTCCGGGAATAACCGGGTGTTTTTGTGCGAATTTTACACCCTCATTCCCCCAATCATTTGCACCGGATCCAAAGATTACCGTTCCTGCATCACCAATCATATAAAACATTTCACCCCACCAGCCGCTAGTATCATCGGTTAAATTGTTAGTTGACCCATCTGCATACATCCTTATCCCGTAATCACCATTCTCCCAGTCATTGTAGGTATATACCAATAATCCATTTTTGCTCACCAAAAAGCTTTCAATATAACTATTATCAGGTGTAAGGGCCACTGACTCACCATACAATAAATAGCCATCTTCATCATAAAGCAGTTTCCCATCCTCATCTTTTTGCACAGGTATCTTTCGTATTACAGGTTCAGTACTCCAGTCAAAATTAACCCAGTAACCATATACTTCCTCATTCACACAGTTTCCCTGATTGTCCCACTCATCACACCATGACTGTTCCTCAACATTAAAAGGCCTTCCCAAATAATAGATATTGCCCTCCTCATCCATCTGTATTGGTTTAACAGAACTACTGCTTATTGTCTGTCTGAAATCATTATCCATTTTTTGAGGCGCATAACCTTCATCAAGGCATGTATATTCATTTGTTTCTAAATCCACGGCAAACATCATACAGTTGGTTCCACCCACTGTATTTTGTGCATCCCTCATTAAATCAGGATCAAGTACAACAAATACTTTTTTCTGATCTTTTGATAACACAGTATACATTACACTAAGCTCTTCTAATGATTGAAGAGCGACAGATGCAACACCATTTTCATCAATTGCGATTAAATTCGCACCACCTGTGTCCTCTTCTTCGCTGTCAATGTCTGTGCTGCTTACTGTCCGATCTGCATCTGTTGAATCTGTGGGAGCATTATCAACACTGCCGTCTGTTTGGTTTCCATCCTCAAGCATCCCCACTGTCTGCCTTTTTGGGCGGCGAGATTGTGCTTCCTTTTGAGTAGCGGGTTTCCTAAAAATGAGAGTTGGAATTTCTTGACCATCTTGTCGTGCCCTTGCTTTCTGTTTTGAATTCCCTGCAATATTCTGAGTGGCAATAAGGCTCTTTGCATTACTAAGATTAAAACTAAGCCACAACGCAACGCCTGCGATATTTTCACTAATATTGTGACTTACCCGATCATTATTTCCATCGTCAATTTGATCCGTATGATCTCCGGTATAATCAATAGTATTTATTGGAGTATTACTCCCTTCCTCTGCTGGTTCTGTATCCAAGCACCCTGTGAAAACTAATATATACGAGCATATAATAATTAATAAAAGCGTTGTTTTTTGTTTTTTCATACTGTCCATTAATCAGTTCCTCGTATATTATAATATTTATTATATAAATAAATATTATAAAATTATATTTCACATTAGCATGAATCTCCTTCTTTAAAATGACTTTTTTCTTTTCTTGATCCTCTTGCTAATATTTTTCTTATACTTATCATTAATTTCTTATATGTATGTGGGTTTTAGCTGCTAACAGCATAAAATATGCCCTTGAGTAAAAAAATTTTCCTGATTCTATAACAAATTGATTCTTATAATTTTTTTTTATAAATTAATTCAACTTATACCCAAAAAAGGGAAAATAATGAGGGTAATTTAGTAACAATCTTGTAATTCCATTACGATTGTGTAATTTTGATTACGATTATGTAATTTTCCTATCCCACGGCATTGCTGATAATTTTTGGGGTGCTTGTTTTTAAACTTAAATACTATATAATTAAAAATAATAGACCACTCAAAACCCCCGCGGCACTTTGCAGCATTGCTCATAGTGATAGTGATTTACCCTTAATGGGAATAGTAGATTTTAAAAATTGAATCATAATATGTTAAAAAAAATCCTCAAAGATCTGCGTAGTGGAAAATTATCAATAGATGACGCTCTCTCAGCTATTAATGAGAGCTTCTGCCTCACCCTCGGATGTGCCTCATTTGATCTTAACAGGGAAGCACGTAAAGGTTTCCCTGAGGTGATCTTTGGTGAACATAAAACTGACGAACAGGTAGAGGAGATCTTTTATCATGCGAGCCTCCATCATAAAAATATATTGGCAACCAGAGTATCGGGGAGCGCATCTGAACGTATCAGATCCAAAGTTGATGATGCCAGATATGATCCTGTGGGACGCACTGTGACCATTGAGAGAGAGCCTCTACCTAAGAAACCTGGGACTATCGCAATTGTGTGCGCCGGAACATCAGATTTGCCTGTTGCCCAAGAAGCAAAAGTAACTGCTGAACTTATGGGCAGCCGGGTAACGTTAATACTTGATGTGGGAGTTGCCGGAATACATAGATTATTTGATAAAGCTGAGCAATGGAGAAATGCAGTGGTGCTTATCGTCATTGCAGGCATGGAAGGGGCCCTCCCAAGCGTTGTCGGAGGCTTAGTGAATAAACCTGTTATTGCTGTCCCCACCAGCACGGGATATGGAGCACATTTTCAAGGATTAGCCCCTTTATTGGGCATGCTTAATAGTTGTGCCCCGGGAATAAGCGTGGTGAACATTAATAATGGTTTCGGGGCTGCATACTGCGCCTCGCTCATTCATGGGCTTGTTGGATTAAAAACGATCTAATATATGAATATTAAGAAAGCTGATATTATTTATCTTGATTGCTTTTCCGGGATAAGCGGTGATATGTTTATCGGGGCAATGCTCGATCTCGGATACCCGAAGGAGGAGCTTTTTTCTGCACTATCATTATTGGGAGTGCCTAATGATATACTTGAGATTTACGAGGAAAGACGTCTGCATATTAAAGGGTGCGGAATTTTAGTAAAAGAAAAAGCCTCGCTCTCTCATCATACCACATATGCTGAAATCAGCTCTCTGATCAAGAACTCACAATTGAATGAGAATGTAAGAAGCATAACGATGAGCATTTTTCATCGTATTGCCGAAGCCGAGGCCAAAGTGCATGGACAAAGGGTGGATGATATCGTTTTTCATGAGACGGGGGCATTAGATTCAATTGTTGACATTGTGGGCGCTGCGTCAATTATGGATTTTTTTAAGAGGAGCACATTTATCTCTGCCCAGCCGAAACTTGGTGACGGCTTTGTCACGTGTAAACATGGAGCATACCCAGTTCCTGCTCCCGCTACTTTGGAAATTTTAAAGGGGATACCGATACATCAAGACATCAACGGTACTCATGAGTTAATCACTCCTACCGGCGCAGCCATTCTTGCAACCTTGTGCCACACATTCTCTCCTATACCACAGGGCAGGATTATCACTATTGGATATGGAATCGGACAATATGATGATCCGCACATACCTAATGTATTAAGGGTATTCGCTATGAAGGAAGAAAAGGTAATGCCTGTAGATCGAGTACAAATCCTTGAGACGCACATGGATGACATGAATCCTGAATGGTTCGGGTATATGATGGATCAGCTATATGCAGCAAAGGCTCTCGATGTCTTTTATACCTCTATCTGTATGAAAAAAAACCGGCCAGGTATCCTGGTTACCGTTTTATGTGATAAAGAAAATCTTCAAAAATGTAGTGCAATTATTTTTAAGCATTCCACAACCTTAGGCATCCGTATTCGAGAAAGCAGAAGAATCCTCTTAAGGAGAAAAATCAAGGAAATAAACACTCCGTATGGAGTATCAAAGGTAAAGATTGGATATCTAGATAATGGTGAATCATATATTGCTCCTGAATATGAAGCATGTGCTCGTCTGTGCGATAAGGCAGGCATTTCCATTAAAACTGCTTATGAGATAACGATTAAGTGTTATCGTGAACACAAGAATTCCTCCAACTCTCGACCCTGCTCATCTTAATCCTCATCGTATTTCTTACTCACCCTATTATCAACCACTCATCCTCATTGAAGACGAGACACTCATTGTTCATTAGTGAGAATCTAAAACTAATTCACGTTCCAGCGGAGCCCACGTTCTGAAATTGCCGACACTCTCGAATACGCCGGCTGCGCAGGTAGGAAATGTTATTGCCCGAGAGCCCGGTTTCAGCTCGTATTTCTGCGCAGAAGAATCTCTCAATCGTGAGGAGTTTCCTGACTGAGCTACATAGGTGTGATGTGAGAAGGTTAATTTTTGACCAGGCTCAATAAGATTGGGATTATCTCCAATGACCTCTTTATTTAAGTCATAAATCTTCTCCCATTCCATGCCAACTCTCATACTAATCTTTGACAAGGAATCTCCATTCTTTACGACATATACTGTAGAAGGGATATGAAGCTGCTGACCAGGATAGAGGAGATTAGGGTTATCCCCAATAATTTTTCTGTTAATCTGATAAAGATCGCGCCATTCTAAGTCATACCGTTGGGCAATCCCTGATACACTCTCACCCGATACTACCACATGTATAATGCCCTTTGCATTTTTCTCATGTGTCACCATCTCTTGCAGACAGTTTTCCCTCTTCCATTCTTTTTCAGGAGCTTTTGGGGCTTCTAAATCAATGTGTGCTGCATACGCAATATTTACAAGATGTGTTTCTTCTTTTAGCATGGTATCTTTATGCACCTCCTGCTTTTCCGTTACACTATGCGAGGTCACCTTAAGTGATTCAGGTTTTGGTGATTTTTTCGTATTATTGATGGAAGAAGGCAGAAGGACTCCTTGTGAAACCCAGACTAGGTGTGTTCCATCCGATCGAATTACAATTTGAGCATATGGCCATTGTTTTCTCAGTTCAGAGACATTCTTTGGATCAATCTTAAAGTATCGTCGCACCTCGTCGAAGGTTAACCACCTTTTTTTCTCGGAAACTCCCCTCCCCTGCGTTTGCATCTTGGTCGCCAACCTCAAGGCAGCGTGTTCGTTTTCAAGTAAACCACCACGCCCTTCTTTAGCGTATGATTCTTGTGCATATACAATCCCACCCTGAATGAGAACGCGGACAGGCTGTATTGCTGCAAAAGAAATAACTAACAGCAATAGAATAAATCCGAATACTTTCGATCCTATTGTATTCATTACTTTCCCCCCTAAGAATATCTTACAAGAATATCTTTCAGCCGTACTTGATACGGTAAAGACTTTATATATAAGCCAACTTTCTAGTTTTTTCTTTTTTATCGGTTGTATTCTTAAATATTATCAGTTCTTAAACATCCGGCAACGGATGCACTATATCATAATAAAAAATATAATTCGAATTGTCGAGCATAAATTAGCCAAATATTTTATGTGATTGTCCTGTGGGGTGTTGATTGAATCTTGACCTGCAACTCTTACTATGATATTTTATATTCAATTGTAATAGAGAAAACTTTGAGGCATTTTTCTAAAAGGTACAATGAAATCAGACACCCAATCAGAGAAGTTGATGGATAAAGCTCAGATTACAGAGGTTATCCAGCGCATCGCAAAAGAAATCATTGAAGATATAAAGCCAATTGAGGAAGGCATAATGGTTGGCATCAGAAGCCGGGGAGGAGATCTGGCCAAAAGAATAGCCAAGGAAATAAAAAAAATTACGGGTTTTGATATTCCAATAGGTTATATTGACACCACTTTATACCGTGATGATATTGCCTCATCAGGGCCAAAACCGGTTCTTCAAAAAACTGAGATTCCCTTTTCCATAACGAACAGACGAATTATTTTAGTTGATGATGTTCTTTATACGGGAAGAACAATCAGGGCAGCTCTTGACGCCTTAATAGATTTCGGACGGCCTAAGTGCATTAGGCTCGCAGTACTTATTGATAGAGGGCATAGAGAACTGCCAATTTATGCTGATTATGTGGGGAAAAAGTTGGATCTCCCCATTTCAAAATCAGTAAAGGTTACACTGGTAGAGGAGAATGGGCATAAAGATCAGGCCATCATCCTCCCCTTTCCAGAAACTGTATCCTGGTAGAGTATCTATGATAATGCCAAATAAATATAGATTCCTGAGGAAGCATCTTCTGGGGATTGAAGATCTTACAAAGGAAGAAATTTTGGCTATTCTTGATACGGCCGACTCATTTAAAGAGGTATTGACCAGAGACATCAAAAAGGTGCCTCCCTTGCGGGGAAAAACCATTATCAATCTTTTTCATGAGCCGAGTACCCGTACCAGAATATCTTTTGAAATAGCGGGCAAAAGATTAAGCGCCGATACTATTAATATTTCAGCTACAGGAAGCAGTTTTTCCAAAGGCGAAAGCCTGCGCGATACGGTAAAAACGTTGGAAGCGATGAAACCCGATATACTTGTTATTCGACATGCTGCTCCCGGGGCTGTTCATCAACTGGCCCCGTTAGTGAATTTTTCTATTATCAATGCTGGTGATGGCGCTCATGAACATCCGACTCAAGCCTTATTGGATATGCTCACCATTAAGGACAAGAAGAGGAGTTTTAATCGTCTTACGATTGCGATTGTGGGAGATATTATGCATAGTCGTGTCGCACGCTCTAATATTTTCGGATTATCTAAAATGGGAGTGACTATACATGTTATTGGTCCACCAACAATGATACCGCCACATATTGAAAATTTAGGGGTTAAAGTATTTCATAGTCTCGAAGAAGGAATACAAAAGGCTGATATTATTATGATGCTGCGTATTCAATTAGAGCGGCAGAATCGTCACTTTTTCCCTACCATCAGAGAATATAGCAAGCTTTTCGGACTAAATCTCAAGAAATTAGAAACAGCCAAGAAAGAGGTAATCATAATGCATCCTGGACCAATTAATCGGGGGATTGAAATTGATCCGGAAGTAGCTGATGGCCCCTATTCCCTTATACTTGAACAAGTGACAAATGGCCTGGCGGTGCGCATGGCACTATTATACTTGCTTATAGAAGGCAATAAATAGGGAGAAAATTATAGCGATGGGACTTCTTATTAAAGGTGGACGCGTCATAGATCCTTTTCAGGGGATTGATGGGAATTATGACATTTTAATTCTTAAGGATCGCATCAGCATGATTGATAAAAATATCGAACCCTCAAGAGCACAGGGGTGCGATTTTATAGAGGCTTCGGGAAAAATTGTATGCCCAGGATTAATTGATATGCACACTCATTTGCGCGAGCCCGGAAGAGAGGATAAAGAAACAATAGCTACAGGATGCGCGGCTGCCGTGGCAGGAGGCTTTACCTCTATCGCATGTATGCCAAATACAAATCCAGTGAATGATAATGCGTCGGTAACTAAATTTATCCTGGATACAGCGGCAAAAACAGGCAAATGTCACGTATTGCCAATAGGAAGTATTTCGCAATCCCTTAAAGGGGAATATTTATCTGAAATAGGAGAGCTTAAACACGCAGGCAGTGTCGCTCTCTCAGACGACGGCGAGCCTGTCCAAAATGCCGATCTTATGCGAAGAGCCATGGAATATGCCTCCATGTTCAATCTTACAGTAATATCTCATTGCGAGGAAAGGGACCTGAGCGCCCACGGGGTGATGAATGAAGGTTATGTATCCACATTGCTCGGGCTTAAAGGCATTCCAAATGCAGCAGAAGAGGTCATGGTGGCACGGGAAATATCCCTGTGCCGCTTAACCAACAGTCCTGTTCATATAGCTCATGTGAGTACCGAAGAGAGCGTAAACCTTATCCGACAGGCAAAAAAGGAAGGACTGCGCATTACCGCGGAAGTAACTCCCCATCATCTCTTCTTTACCGATGAAATAGTAAAGAATTTTGATACAAACACAAAAGTCAATCCGCCACTTCGAACTCAACGCGATATCGATGCCCTCATTAAGGGATTGAAAGATGGGACCATTGATGTCATTGTGACAGACCATGCGCCCCACACAAAAGCAGACAAGGAAGTTGAATATTCTGATGCCCCTTTTGGACTTATTGGCCTTGAAACGGCCCTGCCGGTTATTATCACGCGTTTATACTATCAGGCACATTTGGATTTGAAGGATATTATAGAAAAAATGACTATAAATCCTGCACAGATATTAAGATTACCCTATAAGGGCCTTGTCCCCGGGCAGTTAGCTGATATCACTATCATTGATCCCCAGAGGGGGAAAATTGTCGATGTTGAAAAATTTCACTCTAAGGCACGAAACTGCCCTTTTCATGGCCTCAATCTGAAAGGATGGCCGGTCATGACCATTTTTGAAGGCACGATAGTTTATAGGGAATAGTATCTGCGAAGCTTTGCCTTAATTTTTTTTTATCTTCTGTCAATAAATCGAACCGGTTTGACTGATCGAGAGGTGTATATCTGCTGGTTTATGGCTTTTTCACTACCTATCACCACTTTTGGTTTTACGTGCAATAGTTTCTGAAGCTCATTCTGTATAGTCTCGGTAGTGCAAGATTCCGCATTCACTGCGGCAAAGATTGTGATAGTATCAGATACATTATTCTCACTGTTTGCAATAATGAAATAATCATTTATTGCTTTTATTTCATCTAAAGCTGAATAGAGTTTTTGAGGATAGATAGTTTTTCCTTGAATCTTCATCATATGCTCTTTTCTTCCGAGAATTGGCCCCAATCGCGCAGAAGTACGCTCACACAGACATGGTTCATCAATTAAATAACTTATGTCCCCTGTCTTGAAACGAAGAAGGGGCATTCCCTTGACACCCATTGGTGTCACAACCACCTCACCAATAACACCAGCGGGAAGGGGCAGTCCTTTTTCATCGACTATCTCAACAATAGCCAGATCGGGGTGTATGTGGGCCCCCCTTTGAAAAGAACATTCACAGAAGCTCGTCTCAATCTCTGTTGATGAATAAATTGAGAACACATCTGCCTGCCATATTTTTTGTAAATCATGACCTATTTTATTCAAATTCAAATATTTATCTTGTATGGGCTCACTGCTGCATATAAGCTTTGATACGTGTGTTTTTCCAGGATCTCTCCCTTTCTCCAATAGATAGGCTCCTAATTTTCTTAAATAACTTGGGGCGCCTATAATTATAGTAGGAGCTATTTTATCAATGATCTCGCCACAACTCTGCATACTAGTGTAACCACACCTGATAGCCGTTGCCCCTAAATCCCTTACCCCTAAAAAATGAGCTAATCCAGTGGAAAAACATCGGTCAATAGTAGAGGTGAGGAGCACTACATCCTCTTCTGATACACCACATCCCATAAGCGCCTGTTTCTCACTATAAGCAAGCCTTCGTAAATCATAATCGCTGTAAACTAACCTGATAGGCCTGCCTGTGATCCCCGCGGAGAAGACTATATCGATGACCTGATCAGAGGACACAGCATAGAACTCACTCTCATTGTCTTCAATGTGTGAGCGTGTGGTAAATGGAAGATCAGCCAACTGCTCCAGGGTAAGATTTTTTATATTAATTCCGAAATTGTTCAATACTTTTCGATAATAAGGTGAATTCTTTCTACAGTATAAAATATGCTTGCCCAGCTGTGTCTCTTGTATGGATTTTGCGGCCTCAACATTAGAGAAGTGAATATCCTTGAAACGATTAAAGCCTGCCATGTCCGGCTCCTTTTGTCTACTCAAATCTTACAATTTTAATAATAGTATATTTTAAACCGTCAAATGTCAAATTCTGTACACTGCGTGTGAAAAAAATAAACAATTAAATCAGGTGAAATATCATTAGAATCAATAAGTTACTTGATATATATAAGGGCATATCATTTGCACATTATGTCTAATAAAAAGCGCTAGATAATAAAGAGCACTGGGTAAAGGTTCCGGCTTGCCCGGGTTAAAGGGTTGCTAAGAAAGCTAATGAGAAAGAGACATTGCATAGTTTTAATTGTGTTCATGGTATTGTTATTATACCATAATGCCTTATCCCATAATTTCAAAATCAGTTTCACCCCTGCACAAGTCCCCCTTTTTTATTTTAACAGAAATCTCATCGTAAGCAACTATAATTGTAATCACACAGGTATACAACTGCTCTCTCACTCGTATGCCTCATTTATTAAGAGAAATGCATTAATTGAAAGCTCGGATAGTGACTATATAGAGTATATCCTTTACGATCTTTCCAATGAGATGAATACGAAGGAAAGTATTGAATTTGTGGCGCTGCTCGGCGCCTCTTTTCTTGAAAATTATGATTACGAAAGGGCATATAATGGAGTAGGAAGTGGCTCAGTTGTTTCGCTTGAAGAGTTACTTTCCAGTTTAAAAACCGGACAACCTGCGGGTGTCTGTCGGGATATTGCAGTTGGGCAGGCACAGATTTTAAAAAGTCTTGGCGCTTATAATACATATGTGTTGCGCTTTTCTTCTGCAGGATATGGCCATGTTACTCTTATTACGCAAGATCCTGATAATCGTTCAACTCTTTATAAGCTCAACTATGATGAACTTACGACGGATCAGCATTCCAAAGGGATTGATAAGCTTCATCAAGATACTACTATTCCAGATATTGGAATTTATTATCACCTTTATAATACCAATGGAGAACCTGTCGCGCAACTCCCATCTGGTTTGGGAATGCTCCTTGATAAAGCCTCTTTAGGGAGCGGACAGGCTCTTGATCCCTTTCTGCATTACTCCACCCCCCTTTTGGCAATTGATTTTCTCGATGGACCCACCTCAGGCAGAATCTTTAGTGGTATCACAGGCAATCAAGAAGAATTCTCAGGATTAGCTTTCAATACAGCCTTTGGACGTGAAAAAGATGACATTTTCCATTTTCAGCTCCAATTGGCATCAGGATATTATGAATCAGCCCGGTCACATGTCATGGTTAATGCAAATTTACATTACTCTCGATTTAAAAGTACACTGCAGTCACCCGGGCTGCGGATTGGTAATTTACTTCTCCAAGGAAGCTCCGGCACGAGCGGAACGATACTCTTTGGATACGGAACAGTCCTGAATAATGATAATGAGATTCTGAACCAAGGAACAGTTGTGGATTATGGGATAAATCATCTGTATCGATTGAAATTAGGGTGGATCTCCGATAATAGAAAGGCTTCTTTTAACCTCAACCTTACCTCACACTATTATGCCGCCCTACACGCAAACCATAATGATATTCGAAAACAAAAGAAGGATTTTGACGGAATTGGTTTCGTCCATAACTATACTCTCATAGAGCATGAAATGGATTATATACTCACTCCGCGAATCAGAGGCATTGTGAATGTTGCCTATCTCTCTAGAAACATCGGCACACAGCAGAAAATTGAAGTTGGATGTACCACACCAGAGCGAAAAATCGTTCTTGGGCACATCCACCCCTCAAAGGACCTCCCCAATTGGGTAGAAAATTCACAAGAATGTATATATACAAAATTTCAACAGAAGATTAATCATACTCATGAAGTGGATTTTTTAATTGAATTTATAAATGATGATATCTCACCTTTAATAATAAATTCTTCTCTCACCTTTTCAATGTATTTTCTCTGATTCTTTATCAGTGCTGTCCTAAAACTGATTTAATCCAATTTAAGTAATCGGGATTGCCTCCCTTGATATCAAAAGCTATTATCTCCGGCACATTGTAGGAGTGTATCTTTTTTATCCGCTCTAATAGCCTATTCACTAATGAATCATCAGTCTTCATAAAAAGCAGGGATTCTGTATCGGTTTCAATCTTTCCTTCCCACCAGTACTTACTCGTTACTCCATTAATTATATTTACGCAGGCGATCAGTCGCTCTTCCAGAAGTTTTGAGGCCAATCCCTCTGCTTCTTTCTCCGGACAGCTACTTATAACAAGTTTCATAAAAATATCCTTTCATTCATTTTCTATTTCATATAGAATAATAAATTATATAATTAATAATTGTTAATAGAGTGATTGCTAAATTCAAATAGTAACATACTTATAAAAAATTATCTACATTTTAACAATGGATTCAGCACATTGGGTACATACTGTGTATAAAATCCTAAAAACTAAAATTTTTGCACTATATCCCACTGCTGCGTGGAGTGTATTATTGTTGATCATACTCGTATCCTGTACTGCTGATACGGGAACACGGACTCTCAATATCTCCATGTCTCTTGGAGAAGAAGAATGGAAGATAATGAGAGAGAAGGTTTTTCCTCCTTTTGAGAAAAGGGAAAAGGTAACAATTAACGCGGTGCACATTGAAGCTCAGGATACCCTTAAAAAGATTGAGGCTATGCACAAAGCGCACAGGATGGACATTGATCTCATGTTTATAGATAACATGAACTTAGCCCCCTATGTAGAAAAAAGACTCGTACTTAGCCTGGAAAATTCCAGGAGCATGATTGATGCGCACGTCTATAAATCCTTGATTGATCCTCTAATATTTGAAGGAAAGCTCATGTTTTTCCCTGGAAGGCCGAATGTTCAAATTACGTATTATAATACTGATATTTTCGATCATTCAACCTATACGCTTCCGAAAACCTGGGAAGATTTGCTCAATGTGGCCAAGAGGTTAAAGAAAGAATATAATGTGGGAAAAGTGGCCATTCATTGCACTCTTGATGGAAATACCACAACACAGGTCTTTGAATTTATAAAGGCTGCAGGAGGGGATATCACCGTGCTTAATGATGAGGGGTGCGTTAAAGCTTTTACATTCTTACAGGAGATCTATCCATTTCTCAGTCCGGATTCAAAAAAGGCTAACTGGAATACAACAAATAAATTTCTCTCCGAGGAATCCGTATTTCTTGGGAGGAATTGGCCTTTTGGAATGAATGTTATCGTCAAGCAGAATAAAAAGACTAATATCCTTGCGTATGATACATGGAAAGGTCCGAAGGGCTATGCAACAGCAATTGGTGGCGATGTCATCGCCATTACAAAAAAATCAGAACACAAGGAGTATGCCCTCAAATTTGCTGCATATCTTATGAGCAAGGATGTTCAAAAAATCTTCGTATCCAACCTTGGATGGCCTCCAATTAGAAGTGATGTGCAGGGGGAAATTGAAGAATGGCAGAGACCTTTTTTTAAGGCCATAAATGACGCCCTTCAATTTGGGTATTACCGTCCTTCAATCATGGGCTGGTCGATCGTTGATAAATATGTGAATCGTGCCTTTAAAGATATTGTCATTGAGGGGAAAGAGGTGAGGGAAACCCTTGACCGCTATGCTCATGATCTTAATGCAGAACGTGAAGCTCTCCGATAAGAGCATGAAATTGTAATGAAATTTCTAAAAAAGTTTTGGCTTGAAATAGTAATGATCCTTCCCCTCTTTGTCTATATTCTCGGATTTACCTTTGTTCCCGTGCTCTCAAATCTGAAGGACAGTCTGGTTGATCAAACCTATGGAAGGTCCCATTCCCTTCTTACCGCCCGCATTAATGAGTACACCTATGATATGAAATATTCATCGAATCACGCAGAAAGAGATGCATATAGAGAAGAATTAAGAAAAACAGAAATGGAACTTGAGAAATTACAGAAAACCTGGGAAGGCTATTCATTGAGTAATTATAAAATTCTTTTTAAGGATAGTTCATTTAGAGAAAGCATGTATAATACTCTCATAATTACTGGAGCAGGGTTACTGTTTCAATTAATTTTGGGAATTCTCCTTGCTTTACTCCTCATTTCTTCTTTTAAAGGAAAGGGTATTTTCCGCACCATAGTATTAACTCCCTTGGGAATACCCACGATCGTTGCCGCAACAATAATGACCTATATATTTGATACCCGTGGGTATTTAAATGAAATTCTCTCTCGGTGTGGCATGCTCAAAAATAATGCTCCTATTGATTGGGCGCAAGGAGGATGGGTGTCTATAATTATGATTGTCTTTGCAGATACCTGGAAAGTAATGCCTCTTCTCGTGCTTCTCTTTCTTGCTGGTCTTGAATCGATTCCCGTCAGTGTTCATGAAGCGTGTCAGATAGATGGAGTAAAACCTTTTTATAAATTCTTTACAGTGACGCTGCCTCTTCTTAAGCCCTATATTACTATTGCCATAATTTTGAGAGCAATAGATGCCTTCAGGATCTTTGAATTACCCCTTATCCTCGCAGGCACAGCGACATTGCCAGTCATCTCTACCTTTACCTATGCTGAATACTCAAGGCAAAATTACAATCTCTCGGCAGCAAGCGCTACGATTTTAACCGGTATCATACTCATATTCGTCTTTACTTATCTTATGGTATCTGAAAGAGAGAGGAAATCATGAGGCGCGTATTGAATAGAGAAAAGACCCTTAGTACACTTTATAGGTATATATCCCTTGCTTTTGTGAGCCTGATTATCCTCTACCCGATTTTTCTCATGCTTAAAATCTCCCTTATGTATCCAGAGAGTTTTTACTCGCCTCAAAAAAATCTGATATGGAATAAACAAGGATTCACATTGAAGCATTGGAAAAGTATTTATAATTCAGATCTTTTAGCCCCTTCACTTAATAAAAGCCTTAAAGTGGCAACCTTTACTATGATTATTGCAATATTCATTGCTGCTCCGGCTGCCTATGTAATATCACGAATGAAAAGGAAATGGAAATACCTGTGCATTATCTCTCTTTTTCTCTCACGTATGTTTCCAGAAGTTGGCATTGCATTGCCAGTGAGTATTCGTTTTTTAAGCTGGAACCTGATTGATACCTCTCTCGGTTTAATCCTTGCCCATCTGATTAAAACCCTTCCCTATGTTGCCTGGATACTGATTGGAACGTTTGAGGCTATTCCCCGTTCACTTGAAGAAGCCTCATTTGTTGACGGAGCCGGGAAAATAAAGACCCTGTGGGCTATCATTGTTCCTCTCTCTTTACCAGGTGTGTCAGTTGCTGCACTTCTTGTATGGTTGGAATCATGGAATGAATTTACGTATGCGCTTTATCTGACTATTTCTGAAAATACCCTTCCACTCCAGACGTATTATTATTTGAACAGAGGCAGTATTTTTCATTCAGCAGCATATGCGACTATTATAACTATTCCGGTTATATTTCTTACATTTATAGTGCAAAGATATATAAAAGCAGGGATGCATACCGGTGGGGTAAAATAAAGGCATACGTGATAATGGCGCGGGTGAGATTAAAAAATATTAAAAAGATATATCCCAATGGATTTAACGCCATCCATGGTATGGATCTGGATATTAGGGATGGGGAATTTATGGTCCTTGTGGGACCTTCCGGTTGCGCAAAAAGCACAATTTTGCGTATGATTGCTGGCTTGGAGGATATTACAGAGGGGGAATTATTCCTCAATGACAAAATAGTGAATGATCTTGCCCCTGCAGAGCGAAATGTTGCTATGGTTTTTCAAAATTATGCTTTGTATCCGCATATGACGGTATTCAATAATATGGCCTATGGCTTAAAAGCACGAAAAATCAAAAAAAATGAGATAAAAAAAAGAGTGCTCAATGCAGCGGACATTTTAGGGCTTCTTGAATATCTCGATAAAAAACCTAGGCACCTTTCCGGGGGACAACGCCAGCGTGTTGCAATCGGGCGTGTTATTGTGAGAGAGCCGCAGGTCTTCTTATTTGATGAACCTCTTTCCAATCTTGATGCACAACTCAGAGTGCAGATGAGGGCTGAAATCATCAAAATCCAAAAATCTCTTGGAACTACTATGATTTATGTCACACATGATCAAATTGAGGCTATGACCATGGGAGACAGGATTTGTGTAATGAATGAAGGATCTATACTGCAGATTGATGAGCCAATGAAACTCTATGATCATCCTGCGAATAAATTCGTTGCCACATTCATTGGCTCTCCCCCAATAAACATTTTTAAGGGGTATATTATTTCTCAGAATGGTTCACTCCTCTTTGAAACAGAAGGGATGAGAGTGCGTCTTCCGAATGATAGGAATAAAATCTTACAGCCCTATATAGATAAAGAAATTGAAATGGGGATCAGACCTGAACATATCTTCATTGAGGAAGGTGACTCACCCCGCACAAATCAAATAAATGCTGAAATTACCCTAGTAGAACTTATGGGAAATGAAAAAATTATCCATGCAAACTATGCACGGAACACTATTGTAGTGCGGGCTCATCCATATTGTACTGTATATAAGGGAGAAAACCATCGTCTAAGAATTGATGCAAATTTTTGTCACTTTTTTACTCCGGACACAGGATCAGCACTATAAATTTTGGGAATAAAACAGGTTGACCGACGACTACGAAAATCACGATAAATTGCTGAATCATGATTGAATATGTTGAAAAAAATAAGTAAAAATGATTAAATGCATGGAAAAATATTTTCGTGGGGGGGAGAATCTCGTGTGAATAAAATAAAGAAATTGTTCAATCAAGCTCAGAAAAAAATAAGCACAATGAGTCTTTTGTGCAGTAAAGAAAAAAAAATGGAAGAGGATTTAAAAAATATTAACAAGGATATTGCACAAAAAGAGATTGAAATTGCTCATACAACAGAAGAACTATCACAACAATATACACATATAGCGCATGTTCCGCTTCAAGAAAAACTGCGAAAAATGCACAATGAAAAGAAGGACCTTGAAATCAAAAAGATTCATCTTCTTCGGAAGCTATATCCTTCTGATATTAATGCGCTTAAAGTAGAAGCATCACGTTATGATATTAATACTTGCAACCATAGTCTCCTAGATACCTTTGATTTTGCAAAGAAAATAGCTGTTACAGAGTATAATATTTTATTATTAGGCGAACCTGGGTCAGGAAGGGAGCTTCTTGCCAAAGCGATTCATTCAATGAGTCCCCATCATCATAGTGCATTTATTACAGCAGATATTGCCTCTGTTGAACCGAATCAATTAGAGAGTACCCTTTTTGGACATAGGCAAAGCACATGTGAAAACGCTGATGCAAATAAGGAAGGATTATTTCTCAAGGCTCACAACGGCACTCTATTTCTCAACAATATAAGCACTATTCCTGCTGAAATTGAACTCAAGCTTCTCAAGGTTTTGCAGAATCAGGAGATAAGGCCGGTTGGGAGTCTCGCTCCGGTCCCCATAGACGTGAGAATTATATTAGGTTTAGATATACACCTTGAGGAAGATAATTACTTTTTACGACATTTTATTGGGCCTCTCAAGATACCTCCCTTACGAGAAAGAAAGGAAGATATTCCTGCTTTGATACAATTTTTCTTACATAAACACTCAAAAAGTGCCCAGCTCCCGGAAATATCAGAGGAGGAAATGAAGGATTTTTATGACTATGAATGGCCTGGAAATGTGGATGAATTAAAAAGATTTATAATAAAAAAATTTTTCTCTCATAACGCCCTCTCTCCATCAGAAAAAAGGCCTGATGATCAGTTTATTTTGAAAACATTAAGAAAAACTCAATTTAGAATAAATGAGGCTGCGGTGAATTCAGGTATAAGTCGAAATACACTCACTGATCATTTTAAGGGTATATGTTTTAAGGCTTTTATCGAATGTGATGAAAAAATACCTCATGCTGCCTGTCACATCGCTGGGAATACTCACCTTTCAGAAAAAGTCGAAAGAAAAATGAGCAGGTACTATAACAACCTGATAGCGAATATTTCAGATTGCCAAGAGGCAGAATCAGCTAAATTGAAGATAAGAAAGCTTTTTAAAAACATACCCAAAGAGTACTATTCATACATAGATAGTATAGTTGATAATTATTTTAACAGATCTCAATAAGCCAAATTTAAAATCCTCGGTCAATTCTTTAATATATTTTATACCGTCAAATTATATCATTTATGACAAATAATCCCTATTCCGTATATGCAATTCGCGATGAAATATTCATAACTTTTCTTTTTATATCATTCCTTTTTTGCTGGCATAAATTTTGCGGAATCGAAAATCAGGAAGAATATTAATTTCCTATTGAAAAGATAGAACGTAATTGTTTGACTCAAGAAGGGAGGTGCGAATCATCGAGGAATAATGAAAGATGCATATATGAATAAAAAAATTTTAATAAAGAACTAGTATATAAACCTTGGTTAGGGAGGAAATTAGTATCATGAAAAATTCTATCCTGTGCAGGCTTTTAATCATTTCTTCAATTTTTTTATTACTCTTTATAGTAATTCCCCCAGGAGGCATTCACGCACAATACGGATATGGATTATACGGCCTCTATGGAGGACTATACGGGTCATATGGCGGGCTTTATGGGAGTTTATACGGTGGATTATATGGCAGCCTCTATGGAGGATTGTATGGTGTCTATGGCGGGCTCTATGGAGGATTATACGGCGCATATGGAGGGCTATATAGCGGCTTATATGGAATATACGGCGGACTTTACGGTGGATTATATGGCCTCTATGGAGGATTGTATGGTGCTTATGGCGGATTAGGGCTTTATGGTGGATTATATGGGGGACTATACGGAGCTTACGGAATGAATGGGGCAGTCGGTAGCCTTTTGACTATAAATGGTCTAACCAGCTTTTTGCAGGGCTTTGCAGAGCAAGCGGGAACATGGGATGGTTTTTGGTCAATTGGCACTGCTTCAGGGCCATTGCTTATGACTATTATCACTGACCCCATCATTACCACGACGCTGACTGGAACATTTCAATTGATAGGACATGAGATACTGCCGGATATTGTTGAGGTGGCAGGGAATTTAGTAAATAATCAAATAATTCTCACGGGAACAGGCCTTGATGTATCCGGTGCCCTTGTTGATATTACTGTTGCAGGAATTCTTAGTTCTCCGACAGAAATGAGTGGAAATTATTCCATAGTGTTAGGGAAAACCTTACTTGAAAATGGGGCTTTTCAGGCAACTCTTACAACGCCAGCCATATAAAAAATTATCACGCGGCAGGATCGGAATGATTCTGCCGTATTTTTATTTCTCACATTTTTTTTACCCTGCTTAAGTTATTCTCTGCTTTTATTTTTGTTATCTACATTTCCTTAGAAAAGATTCATAATACCCTCCCTTAGTAATTTCTGGTAATATTTTAGCATTCTTATTATTTTATTTAATATTGAATCCTCCGAATAAGGCAAATAATAATAAGACCTTTGACCGCACATTTTTCTTTTGCTCCTTTTTATATTATATAATAATACATTATTACACTCAGCAATCTTAAGAATATTTTCCCATATGGATATGTATGATTACATATCTGGTTTTTTATTTGGTATTATAACCAAATTTTAGTGAACATCAGCAAGCCTGCCAAGCAAGATTTATCATCACTCTGACACGGATTCATATCTTTATTGCCACTGATTGATAAATACCCTCTATCCTTTTCCCAATAGCACCCAAGGTATAATTGTCATGGAGGTACTCCCAGCCTTTTTGGGCCATCTCATAACCCTTATTCCAATCTGGATATAATGATAATTGAGCCCTTCTTTCTTCAGGGCAGTACCTCTTTCTTCCCCTCTCCGTGTAAATATATGTATGTCATACCCATCTTTAGCAAGCATAGCTGCGAGTTTGTCAATATGCGTACATTTTCCTCCCTCGTGTTCCTGATAGGCGCAATCCCAACTCAGGATAGCCACTTTTTTTTTCTTTTCATATTCGGCCCTGAAATTTTTCTTTATCATCCTAATCATATCATGAGGCTTTATAACCTTTCTAATCCGAAAGGATGTATGTGTTATATCATTACAAATTGCCCCTTATTTCATTCTTACTGGGGAGAGCTGACCATAGTATGCACGTCGTTTAAGGCTTTTTCTCTATATTGAGATTTAAAGTAATGGCGACAATCATCTCTCCATAAAGCATGCATCTTCACCCCAATCTTCTATTCTTTGTGTGCCGTAGCAATCAATATTTTTTCTCTTCGTTAAATTTCTCGTATTATTTCTGTTTTTTCTCATATTATATGTATTAATACCCTTATTTCTGGCAATCTTTTTTATCTCATTGAAATGCATCCTTTCTCCCCCTGATTTTATGTAGTGTTTCCTATTTGGTAGGATACCCAAAGAACCAGAATTTGTCAAGTTTTATTTTATATATTTTTTATTTTAGCAATCTTATTATTCTTTCAGATCCATGAAATACTGCAATTCATTTATACATCTTGCCTACAAGGCACTATAATGATTGAATAATAGATTAGAGATCCTTGTAAATGGAATGAAAAATGGAATAATGATACTTGCAAAATCAACAAGATGGGAAAAGGGAGGAGTATCCCTCAAATTTAATTTATAAATAATACAGACATTTTCGCATGCCGTGCAACATTATTGGCAGTGCTCCCAATGAATATCTCCCCCAAAAGGGTTCTACCCCTTGCCCCAAGTGCAATAAGAGTGCACTTCTCCTCTTCTGAAATCTTTAAAATAAGCGGAATGGTTTTCCCTGTTTGCACTATTGTCTTCACATTCACCGCTCCCGCTCCCACAAGCTCATTTTTTATCCTCTCAAGCCTTGCCTGATCAAGCCTGTTAAACTCCTTCAACCGATTCTCAAAGTAGGGCTTGATTCTTTGTTCTTCTTGAACATGAAGAAGGATTATTCTTTCACATTGAGCATCAAACGCCTTTTTAATATACGGGAGCACTCTTTCCGCATCATCAGAAAAATCAGTCGGATATAGTATTGTTTTAAAAATATTTTTGCAGAACACACCTGCGATCCTACCCTCTTTTACATTAAATTTCATTATTAAAACCGGCTTCTTTGCATCCCGTATAATTTGCTCACCTTCGCTCCCCAGAATTATATCTCGTATAAGGCTTCTACTGTGAGAGCCTATCATAATGAGAGACACATCCTCTTTTTCGGCTATCTCGTTTATCTCATATGAAGGAAATCCAATGGGAACTTCAACCTTCACCCTGATGCCTTTTTTTTCTAATCTCTTCTTCTGCTTTTCAATAAGCTCCTTATCATGCGCTTGAACTCTTTTTGATAAATCACCTGCGTTTCTGAGACTTACCACATGCACGAGCACAACCTCTCGCAAGCCGAGCGTGACGAGATTTATCACACATTTTACCAAAAGCTCGGAAGAGGCAGAAAGATCGGTTGCCAATAAAATTTTAGAATACATAATATCCCTTCCTTCCTATGTAAACCAATGCTGTGTCCTCATACATATTTTTACCAACATGAGCATAACCGGCACTTCAATCAATACTCCCACCACTGTCGCAAGAGATGCACCTGATGATAAGCCGAAAAGCGTTGTTGAGGTTGCAATGGCCACCTCAAAATGGTTGCTTGCACCGATCATTGCCGCAGGTGCCGCCTCCTTGTATGATAAGTGGAGAAATTTAGCAGCAGCATATCCAAGTGCAAAAATAAAGCAGGTTTGGATAAAAAGAGGAATCGCTATCAATAGTATGGTATGCGGATGAGCAATAATTATATCCCCTTTAAACGAAAATAAAAGAATGAGCGTCGCCAAAAGAGCAGATATTGAAATGGGGGTAAGATAGTGGAGAAATCTTTTCTCAAACCATTCCCACCCTTTATTTTTAAGTATCCATCTTCGAGAAAAATAGCCTGCTATCAGAGGAATCGCTACATAAATCAACACAGACAATGCTATTGTTTTCCAGGGAATCGGCATACTATTAACCCTTAATAAGAATCCTCCTAAAGGGGCGTATAACAGGAGCATTGTTAATGAATTTATCGCCACCATGACCAGGGTAAGCCCGTCATTGCCGCGGGCCAAATACCCCCACATCAACACCATTGCCGTGCATGGAGCAATCCCTAAGAGTATAGCCCCTGCTATATATGAGCGATAAAGGTCAACAGTGCTC
>JBLIRR010000019.1:0-100760 GCA_049472395.1 bacterium
CTGATTCAATAGGAGGGCCACTGCTTTGTTATTACATTGATGGGAATACAAAAGCAGTATGGTCATCATCGCAGAGAATAAAACAAAATAAGGTAACGATGTTAGGGAGAGTAATGGGATGTTTAGAGCAGGTATTTATCCATGATGGTTTTGGGCATCCAATTTATTTTGAAACATTTTCTGGCCATGGCCCAGTAGGTGAGCACATACTCGATCTATTTGAAAAAATTGAAGGTTCCATTATTGATGTTCCGCGTTCATCCACAAAGGTTTATCGAGCTATAGTAATGGATTCGGCAAGCAATAGTGTGAAGACATTGCGAACATTTGCTGCCCAAGAGAAATATCACTATATTACCCCCTTAGATGATAATCAATGGGATGAGCGTAAAGTCATAAGATTTGGCACTCTTTCGCGATATAGGTATGGCAAGGCCACTCTGAGAGAACTTGAGATTGAGCTTGAAGATTCAAATGAGAAGGGATACTTGATATCGACACGGGCAATAAAGATAGAGTGGGATCATGGAAAAATGACGATTCTGCTTACAAGTCTACCGGAAAAAATTGTAGATACAAGTGATGTGGTGAGGTCTTATTTCAAGAGATGGCCAGCTCAAGAGCTTCAATTTCAGTATAAAAAAGCAGCAGTAGCTCTCCATCGAGTAGTAGGTTATGGAAAGAAGAAAACAGATAATCCACGTGTATTAGAGAAACAACGCAAATCTGCACAAAAGATAGAGGAACTCAGCAAAGAATTAGCCGATCCTTCTCAGCAAATCAATAGTTACGAAAAAGCAATTGCAGATCTCATTCTAAAAGAGAGGCCACTACGTGCGCAAGCCACAATCATAGGAGGCAAAAGTGTTCTTTCCCCAAAACTTCAACGGGAGCTGGATAAATACAACAGACAGATAAGTTCCCACAAGCGGAAAATAAAGAAAATCGAAAAGGAGTATGGGAATAAATTCAGGGTACTCAGGAAGCATCAGAAGGAATGGTTAAGACTTCAGGGAAAAGAAAAAGTATATGAAATTGATGTAGAGCTTGAGCAGATTGTCACATTTCACCGAATAAGCTTAGCACATCTTTTCGCTTACTTTATTAAACATTTTCTAAATGAAGTAAGCATGAGCATGGCAATGATGCTTCACAAAATTATTCATCTCCATGCAACTATAGAAGAAGGCCCTGATATGCGAGAGATTAAATTAAGAAAAAATGATAAGGATCCTCAGTTAATGAAAAAATTATTTTGTGCCCTTGAAAAGCTAAACCAACTAAAGATTAAAGGGCCTAGAAACAAAATAATGAAGTTTTCATTAAGCTAATCTTAAATAAATGCAATATTAAATTTAAATGGCCGAAAATTATGCTTTATTAAATTAATAGACATACTCCTCATCATGAAAATATACATCATAAGAGGGAATATAATTACCATACCAGCTCTCTTGTTCATGAGCTGATATAGTGGTTGGAGATAACGGTGGCGCTCTTTGAGTCTCTTCTCCGATATGCTGTAATATCTTTTGTGTTTTTTTTAAATCAGTAATGAAAGCAATGAGTTTTATTTCCTTTCCACATTGAGAACATACTAATGGTCCAATTTCGAAAATTTTTTGTATCAGACGTGCCCATGTTGAACTAACTTTACCCTTACCTTTTATCTCTTCTACATCCACAGACGCACCATCATGCTCCTGCCTCTTCTCTTTCCCTCGATATGAGCTGCTATAAATGCCATAGTAGAATGTGATACATTCATATGGAGAAGGAATATGGGGGTATCGATAAAAAGCTTCATTATACATTGATTTAGAAGCCTTAACGAGCTGCAGCTCTTTCGCTTTAGAAGAAGTCTTGATGAATGTGACCAGTTGGCTAATGCTTTTGATTCCTTCAATGATACAAAAGAGTAAGTTTATAGTAAATGGATAAAAAGATAAGGTATACTCATTATCTTTAGGTTTGAAGATATTGGCTTCTGATTCAACAATTGGGAGGATAGGCGAAATAATCTCTTTAAAAATACAATCTTTCATGGTGCATTCCTTTCTTTTAAATAAGATTTTTGCACCATATAATTACATAAAATAATTGAAATTACCAGAGGGCATCTATAATAAATTGTTTTTAAAAGTATTCTCCTATTATTAGCACAATAAAAGGATTATAATTTGAAGCAAAATTCTTGCCGAACTATATTGATGTTGTTCATCCATATTTCACAAATCCTATTATTGAGTTTATGGTCTAAAGATAAAAATGGTGCGTTTGATAAAAGCCTTTATTAATAATATAATCAATTTATGGAGAACGAAAAAAAACTACCTATTGCCTTCTTTAGAATTTATTAATAAAAAATCATAAAAAAGGAGTGTGAACTCTATGACGAAAGAAGAAATAATTGAATTAATGAATGCAAATCTTTCATGTTTTCTCGCTACAGCGGCAGAGAGCCAGCCGCATGTTCGTGGAATGATGGCTTATAAAGCGACAGAAAGTGGAATTATCTTCCATACGGGCAATACTAAAGATTTATACAAACAAATAGTAAATAATCCATTAGTGGAGATATGCTTCTTTGACCAAGAAAAGAATATTCAAATAAGGGTAACAGGGAGAGCTGTTGTCATGGATGACTTGGAATTAAAAAAGGAAATAACAGAAGCAAGACCTTTTCTTAAACCTTGGGTTGAGAAAATGGGCTATGATATGCTTATTATATTTCAAGTTGTAGATTGCATAGCGCATACTTGGACATTTGGAGCAAACTTTTCACCAAAAGAATTCATTAAAATTAATTAATCACGACGCAATAACATGCCGAGGCTAACGGATTTATATACCATTGGTTAATAAAGAATTGAGGAAGTGCAAAGCCCAAATACGTTAGGCGGAGAAAAGAAAGACTGAGCAGAAAGCCAGTCTTGATGAATGAATAGGCCCAACACATTAAGAGGGCATTAGGGCATTTTGAGTTGATTTCTTCTTATTATTCAGGTATTATACAAGAATTGAGGCGTTGATGGTGTCAATGGAAGCATGCCTGATAAACCAATCAGGAGGAGGCGGTTCAATTCCGACCTCAACGCTCCAACTTAAGAATGTTTACATAATCCCATCCCGGGATATTATCAGGGGCTGAATTTCACCTGTGTATTGTCTTCTCCTGGCAGCTCTTAAACATCTCCGATATGGCGTCGGTCTATTGACAAATAGAATTGTCAGGAATATACTTTTCCTAAATTTATCAATAACAATTTTTCCCCTTACAGTGCCTAAAAAGGCATGGGTAATAGAATAAATGGAGGATTCCCATGGATACACAAAAATTAATTGATATGCTCAATAAAGATATGGCAGAAGAACATGCAGCCATTCTCCGTTATCTTGTTCACGGCTATATGGAAGGTGAAGATACTCCTTTGGGTGCCAGTTTGATTTCAATTTGCAGAGAGGAGATGTGGCACATGCACTGGCTGGGCATGATCATAGGTGATCTGGGAGGTGAGCCCAACTTTACCCCTGCTCCCTATCCCTTTGATCCTACAAATCGTGAAACAATCCTTAACTCCTATATCAAGTATGAAAAAAATCTTATACCCCATTATAATGGGGAGGCTGATCAGGTGGATGATCCTCATATCAAAAGGGTTCTCCAAAGAGAAGCATGGGAGTCTGAGGGGCACGCCAGAAAGTTTGAAAGAAAATTGAATAAATTAACTCAGGAAGAGCGCGCTGGCTTACCGGGTGAAGAGGGCACCCTGCCAAAAGAATTTTTGGATCAGTTGCAGGCAGAAGTGACAAGCAAGTATACAGAGATGTTGCAACACATTCGTACATCCTGGCATTTTCAGGAAAAATGACCTTATGGGATGGCGACTTATGGACCAGGCCATGAAAAAGATGAGGCATATTGCCCACTTTGCTGAACCCATTGCTGAAGATGGTGGGAGAGCTCCCTCATTTAAAGCCGGTACAATTATCACGCATGATAGTATGGAGACAGCCCTTAAGAAAGCTGTGGCGGATCTCGGCTTAGCCTCTGAACGTCATAGGAAAATGCAAGACTCTCAAGAAGTCAAAAAACGTTCTGGCCTCGTTATCAACCTAGATATGACTGTTCAGCAGGAAGCGTATCAAGAAGCTGAAATCAAAGACTGGCTAAGATAGCCCCCTTTTTAACAGATTCTGGGTAAGAGCGCTCCCGCAGGACGGTCAAGGATACGTTTTCCACCGATTGAGGTCGTGAGAATAACACGATGCGGGGATTCATCTTTCACCTGCCCGATAATGGCAGCCTCTTCCCCCAAGGGGTGAGACCGCATGGCCGAAAGGACTGAATCTGCATCCTCCGCTTTCACAATAGCGACCATTTTCCCCTCATTGGCAACATGAAGGGGATCAAGGCCAAGAATCTCGCAGGCTCCTCTCACCGCAGGGTGAACAGGTATAGAATCCTCATCAATATATATTGTCTTTTTGGATTGGTCTGCTATTTCCTTAAGAACTGACACAAGGCCCCCTCGCGTCGCATCTCTCATGCAATGGACGTGAGGAGAGGTGGTGAGGATTTCATTAACAAGTCCGTGTAAGGCAGACACATCGGAGCGGATTGTGCTTGAAAAACTTAGTCCCTCCCGTTTACTCATCACAGCCATACCATGGTCTCCCACAGCGCCGCTGAGTATGACTTTATCCTCGTGTTGGGCATTTGTCCCCGAAATGGTCCCTTTATAGGTAATATGCCCGACACCCGAGGTATTAATAAAAAGTTTGTCAGCCTTGCCATGGGGCACAACCTTTGTATCCCCGGTAATAATCTTCACATTGGCCTCCCGGGCAGTATTTGCCATTGAGGTAATGACACGATCAAGCTCCTCAAGCTTAAAACCCTCTTCAATAATAATTCCCACGCTCAGATAGAGGGGTTGTGCGCCGCACATGGCCAGATCATTAATTGTCCCGCATACCGCAAGCTTTCCTATATCGCCTCCAGGAAAAAAAAGAGGGTCTATGACATAACTATCCGTTGAAATACATAAACGATTGTTGCTTATTTCGAACACTGCTCCGTCATCCAATTTATTGAGCATACTGTTATCAAAATGAGGAAGAAAATGATTTTCTATTAACCTTTGAGAAAGAAGCCCCCCACTTCCGTGGGCGAGAAGTATTGTATCGTTTTTCATTCGACTTTATCCATTATGATGAAATAAAAGGTTATGTTTCATCCGCTCCCCACAATGGGAAGAAGCATTTGATAATTATACACAAAAATGCTTTGGCAAGTCAACCGGTTTTGCTTACGATTCAAAGAAGCATCATATATAAAACATAGACAATCCGTTTTATCCTTCGATCTTTTGTCTTCGGGAGATATGCAGTATTTTTCACTACCAGCGCGTTTTCGCGCAAACACTTTGCAGAGGCATTACCGGTGGCGGAAAATTTACTTACACATCATACTTTCAAAAAATAGTATCAAGGAGGAGTAAGCGAATAAAAATTACACATGACCGGATCAGGTGCCAAGACAGATGGGGCGCGGAAGCGGCACCCTCCTGCACATTCATTAATCACGGGACACCCCTTACACTCAAGCTCATCAAGTGAAATATGATGCAACTTGAGCCAGCAATCTATCAGGCCCTCTCTCGCATCACCTAAGGGAGAATTCTCATAGAATCCGCATTTTACTGCCTTTCCTGTGGGCAGGACGGTCATCAGATGCCTTCCGCAGGCAAATCCATCGGTTGCACCATGATATCCTCCCCCATAAGCATACTTCATCAACGGCGCTGCCTTTTTATAGGGGAGGATGAGTTCATGATTATGTGTGAGGAATCCGGCCATGCACAACACATCAATCCCCCATTCTGTTGCCTCTATCTCGTCAACAAAGCTTTTGAGTTGTTCAAACTCATGTGCATTCCCACGGTGAATCATTGTAGCAATGGAGATAGGGATATTTTTTTCCTGAGCACACCTTATGCCTCGTATGGTTTGCTCGAAACTTCCCTTCCCGCGCAACATCGTATGCCCATCACGCCATCCATCAAGACTGACTTGAATATTGTCAACCTTAAGCCATGACACTGTTTTTTCATTAACCATGGTGCCATTTGTAAGCAACACTCGCCGAATCTTCAGTGTTGAGGTTTTAGTGATAAATTCCTTAAGAAAAGGGTATAATAATGGCTCCCCTCCTGAGATTAAGAGCCGCAGACCGCCATGTGCCGCAAATTCCTCGGTGATTTTCAATGCATCATCCAGGGACAGCTTGTCATTGCGTGGCGGACCAAGGTAGCAATGACGGCATCTTAGATTGCACTGGTGCAGAAGCTGCAATTCCAAGTATCGAAGCGAGGGGAAGGGGGCTTTGTCGATCCTGACAGGAACCTGCCGGGATTCTGGAAAAACCTCTAAGAGCCCTTCCTCGATACAGTACTCCACAAATTCCTCATCATTGCGGATCTCATCCTTTTGGAGGGTTCCATCGCACCTTGCTAAAAATGCCTCTGCCTTTTCATCTATTTCATATAACTCATCTCTTCCGATATGATAGAGGTAAGGACGTTCAAGGTGTTTCAGGGAAGCTTGTGAAGTCAGGCAGAGGAATTCCTCTTTCCTAGTATGATTTTTCATAGGACGTCAACATAAGGTCGGATTCTTCGACACGGTCACTTTGTGTGAGTAAACTGAGAAGAATATACCCCCCGCACGGCTCAGCATGAGGAATGGGGATTCTTGATTGAAAGTCACAGTCCTGTTCCTCAAAAGGGCAGTGATCACACACATATTTTTCTAATAAGGGATGAGGATTCTGCCATAGGGAAGGGTCTTTCCCCTCAAGGGGTAAATTATCCGGGTTCAGAATCCCGCGGTGCACAAGAAACTCAATGGCTTGTGCTCCACGGCAGGCCATATCCTCCTTCTGCCCTTCTCGATAAAATTTGCAAAAGGGCCGGCAGATATACTCTTTAAAATCTCTTTTGCCCACGGGCTTTACTCTCTCATGAATAATAAAATAAGAAACAGATCACGAGTTATAAAAATAGGGCCGGTAGCATGCGCTGCCGAGCCCCATATAAGAACACTACGAATCTAGCAAGAACCTCCGCATTTGCAAAGGCCTTTTGCTGCTTTTTGTACTTTTTTAATTTTCATTGTAGAACCTCCTTTCCTCGCGACACGCGAAATCTGATGTTAAGGTTATTTTATACTATTTATTAATAGCAAAAAATAAGAAAATGTCAAGGATTGCCCTGATTGTTTTGAGTAAAAAAGTAGACAAAAAAAAATTATATATTATAATAAAATAATTATACAGCAATTCTAATTTTGGGCACATAATATGTGGAATTTAAGAGTCAAAATTTGAATTGTTGATAATTATAGCTCTAAGGAAATATCATGGATAACACTACATTTCATGAAAAGGACGATATCTGTATTGTCCTTTGTGGTGCTGCCGGCCAGGGTATTCAAACGGTTGAAAAGTTTGCTACCCACATATTAAAACGTGCTGGCTATCATGTTTTTGCAACAAAAGAATATATGTCGCGAATCCGGGGCGGAAGCAATTCGACCCATATACGGATATCCTCGAAACGTGTTCATGCCTATGTTGAGAGGATTGACATATTAATTCCTCTTGATAAAGAGGCGATTGTGCATGTGAAAGACAGAATCTCGCCTCACACTATTATAGTAGGGGAGAAGAAAAAACTCGGGACATCTTACCCCATCATAGATGTACCTTTTTCAACAATTGCAAAAGAAATCGGTGGCCTCATTTATGCCAATTTTATTGCAATCGGTATCCTCACTGGAATATTCGATGTCCCCTCAGAGATGATTGAAGAGTATGTAGCACGCTATTTTGCTAAGAAGAGCGGCGATATTATAGAAAAAAATATCATTGCAGTGAAAAAAGGAAGACAGATAAGCGCGGATCTTATAAGAGAGCATGCGATATCAGTTAATCTTATGAAAGATCACACAATACAGGATGAACTCCTCCTTAATGGTGCTGAGGCTGTTGGCATAGGGGCACTTGCCGGAGGGTGTAATTTTATTGCCTCCTATCCCATGTCTCCCTCAACAGGGGTACTGGTTTTTCTTGCTCAACATGCGAAAGATTTTAATCTTATTACTGAACAGGCAGAGGATGAAATTTCTGCTATTAATATGGCACTGGGAGCATGGTTTGCGGGGGCGAGGGCCCTCGTGACGACTTCAGGAGGAGGATTCGCTCTCATGCAGGAAGGTGTGAGTCTTGCCGGTATTCTCGAAACACCTGTAGTAATTCACTTAGCCCAGAGACCAGGCCCTGCAACCGGATTGCCCACGAGAACGGAACAGGCAGACCTGCAATTTGCTCTCTATTCCGGGCATGGTGAATTTCCTCGCATCATCTTCGCGCCGGGGACCATTGAAGATGCCATCCGCCTTACCCAAAAGGCGTTCAATTATGCTGATAAATATCAGATCCCCGTATTCATTCTCACTGATCAATTTTTTATGGATTCCTATTATAACCTTCCGCCTGATGATATACCCATAACGAATGTCACGCATTATTTTTCTGAAACAACAGGGGACTATAAACGCTATAGAATTACTGAAAACGGTGTATCTCCCAGGGGAATCCCCGGATATGGCTCTGGTGTTGTTATTGTTGATAGTGATGAACATGACGAGGAGGGCCATCTCACCGAAGATTTAGCACTACGCTCACATATGGTCGAGAAGAGATTGAGGAAGTTATCCTCTATGACACAAGAGGCAGTGCCCCCGGAATTGATCGGAGAGGAAGAGTATACCATATTGATTATCTGCTGGGGCTCGACCTATGGTATGGTCAAGGAAGCAGTAAAGAGGATCGGCAGAAATGATATCTCTGTTCTTCATTTTACACAAGTGTATCCCCTGTGGGAGAAGACCTCTTCGTATATTCAAAAAGCACAGCGGATCATCATTATTGAGGGCAATGCCACTTCCCAATTTGGAAAGCTGCTAAAACTTACCTTCGGCATAGAAGCCCATGACAAGATCTTAAAATATAACGGCCTTCCTTTTTCAGTGGAGGAAATTATGGAACGGCTTAAGGGTTTGGGGATAGAATAAATATGAATGCGCATTCTTATACCATTGAATCTGCAGATATTGCATGGTGTCCGGGGTGCGGAAATTTCGCCATACTGAATATATTAAAAGAAACCCTTGCAGAACTGGAAATTGTTCCGGAGGAGCTGGTTATTGTATCGGGGATAGGGCAGGCGGCGAAGACCCCTCATTATTTGAAAGCAAATGTATTTAATGGACTTCATGGGAGGGCACTTCCCCCTGCCACCGCTATCAAAGCGGTCAATCCTCATCTTACGGTGATTGCCGAGAGCGGTGACGGAGATATGTATGGCGAAGGGGGAAACCACTTTATTCACGCAATAAGAAGAAATCCTACCATTACCAATATTGTTCACAATAACATGGTGTATGGCCTTACGAAAGGACAGGCCTCACCAACGAGCCCGACAGGCTTAAAAACTCCTGTGCAGGTGGAGGGGGTATTTCTTGAACCTTTCAATCCCCTGGCGGTGGCCATAGCCCTTGATGCACCGTTTGTCGCGCGGGCATTCTGCGCTGATAAGGAGCGCACAAAAGAGATCCTCAAAAAGGCCATCCTCCATAAGGGATATGCGCTTGTGGATATATTTCAACCATGCCCCTCATTTAACAAAATAAATACGTATCAATGGTTTAAAGAGCATACATACTATCTTGAAGACTCATACGATCCTTCTCATAAAAGTGAGGCATTTAAGAGGGCACTTGAATATGAAGGCTTCCCCTTAGGCATATTCTATATTAATCCCCACAGAACATCCTTTGAGGAGAATTGCGCAGTCTATAAGAGTACGAAGGAGCCTTTATATAAAAGGCCCCTGAATACAAAGATGGTAAAGCAACTCCTTGGAATAAAATAAAATTGCAATTCTTCTCTATTTGCATTATTATGCTTACTGCTTAGATATGCTTAGATAACGATGAGCCGGCACCTCATACAATCTTCTCGTGGGGCATAGGCAATAATCACTCTTTAAAGTAAGCCATAATGAAATTTGCTATAAAAAGAGCATAAAGGAGGGGAAAAATGAAAAAAACAATTCGTTTAATTACTATCTTTATCATGTCCATGCTTGTTTTCAGCCTCATAGCACTACCAAATGCCTGGTGTCTGCAATGGCCATGGCAGAAGGCACAGGCCATCACCATAGGTATTAACGCCCCCATCACGGGGGATATCCCGAAAGTAGGGGAGGGAACAAAGTATGCCGCACGGATGTGGCTCGATGATATCAATGCAGCCGGAGGTCTTGTGGTAGGGGAAAAAAAATATCCTGTCAAGCTCGTGATCGAAGATAATGAAGCAAAGGCTGAATCAGCAGTGAAAGTGCAGACAAAGATTATCACAGAGGATGAGGTACTGGCCATTGTCGGGCCTCAGGCCTCCAAACAGGCTGTGCCGGCAGGTGAAGTGGCCAATAATTACCGAACTTCGATGATAAGTCCCTGGTCAACTAATCCCGACACGACCAAGGACCGTCCCTTTGTATTTCGAGGATGTTTTCTTGATCCCTTTCAGGGGCCGGTACTTGCCAATTTTATTCATGAAGAGTTCGGATTTACTAAGGCGGCTGTGCTCTATGATGTGGCAAGTGATTATCCGAAGGGACTTGCAGAATTCTTTAAAAAAGCATGGGAAGAGAAGAACGGTCCTGGTTCAATTGTGGCCTTTGAAAGCTTCACTACCAGGGATGCCGACTTTAGCTCCCAGTTAACCAAAATCATTACCTCTGGTGCACAGGTCCTTTTTACTCCGCAGTACTATAACGAAGTTGCCCTTATTGTTCAGCAAGCTCATGAGCTGGGGTGGGATGGTCCTATCGTTGGCAGTGACAGTTGGGGCTCGGCAGAGACCGTGAAACTGTGCGGCGAGGAATGCCACGGGCTTTTTTTCAGCACTCATTATGCTGCAGCGGGAGCAACCGGCGCCACTCAAGCCTTTATCGAGCGGTACCGGGAAAAATATGGCTATGTCCCGGATGATGTCGCTGCCCTCACATGGGATTCCCTGGGTATTGTGCAAAAAGCCATCGAAAGCTGTCACACGCTTACGGGAGACGTGGAGAAGGATCGTCAACAGGTGCGTGATGCTCTGGCCAAGATTAGTGAATTTGAAGGAATTACCGGAAAAATGACCTTTACCGAAGAGGGTGATCCGATAAAATGCGCCGTGATCGTGAGGATCAATGAGGCCGGGCAGTTCGCCTTTTACAAGTCTGTCTGCCCCTAACAGATTACATTAAAGAATGACGTTTTTCTTGCAGAATTTTATTAACTCCCTTCAATGGGGGAGTTTTTATGCCCTGATAGCGCTCGGCTATTCTATGGTATATGGTGTTTTGATGCTCTTTAATTTTGCCCATGGCGATATCTTTATGGCTGGCTCATATATCGGTTTAGGTGTTGCCATGGGATTTACCGCCCTGGCTGCGTCAGGGCTTATCACCCTGCCTGGCTGGCTCATTCTCGTATTAACCATCCTCATCTCCATGTTTCTTACCTCCTTTTTGGGTATGGTGGTGGAACGGATCGGGTATCGTCCCTTAAGGGATGCACCACGAGCCTCGGCTGCCATCACCGGCTTGATGATAGGCATTATTCTCGAGACAGGAAATCTTGCGGTATTAGGGGCCAGGCGTTTCAGTTTCCCTCCTCTCATAAACTCCATTACTTATAATATAAGCGGTGTATTCGTGACGAATAAAAAAATTATGATTGTGGGGGTCTCTCTCCTGCTTATGGCAGCCTTGCATCAGTTTGTCCGAAGGACTAAATGGGGTATGGCTATGAGAGCCATGGCTTTTGATTATATGGTGATTCCTTTGATGGGTGTCCCAATAAATGCGATAGCTAGCCTCACCTTTGCCCTCGGCTCTTCTCTGGCGGCCGCTGCCGGCATTCTTTTTGCCGTGGCCTATCCTGTGCTCGACCCTTACATGGGGATCATCATCGGATGGAAAGCCTTTGTTGCTGCGATCCTCGGGGGAAGAGGATCAATTTTAGGAGCCACCCTGGCAGGATTCCTGCTGGGATTTATAGAGATTTTTGTAGCGATGATTTTTCCCTCTACCTTGCGAGATCTTATTGCATATTCCATCATTCTTCTCATTCTCACCTTTAAACCCCATGGTTTCTTCGGAGAACCATACAGTGCGCGTCTTAGACTGTGATATGAAACTGACCAAAGAAAGATTAATTGCTCACGTGCCTGCTCTTGGATGGCTTGCCGGAGCGTGCTTTGCTGTGGTGTGTGAATATTTTTTAGGAACGCCCTTGGCCCTCCTTCTGGGAATGCCGAAAAGGCCTGTCCTGTTCGGTTGCACGATTGCACTAAAAAAGCCTCTCTTGCTTCCCAGCGCCCTCATTTATGTCCTCGTCATCTATCTTCTTCCTGTAATCAGTATTGCATGGTTCAGCTCTTCTCTTACAAACAGGCTGGCGGCCGCACTTCTGCGTTTCTCTCCGCGCGTGTCAGTGGCTGTCCATCTCTTTGTGTTCTATCTTATTCTCCACCTCTGGTCTTCTCTCAGTGCATACCGTGTCATTATGTTGAAGCTCACGCTCATCTCTGTCATGCTCACTCTCAGCCTTAATGTGATCAATGGATATATGGGGGAATTCTCCTGCTCTCACCCAGGATTCATGGCTCTCGGGGCCTATGCGGCATCAACCTTTACTGTGATGCTCTTTGTGAATGATAAACTTTTTGGCCCTCCTTTTCTCCCCTCTTATCTTGGCCCCTATTTATTTCCCCTTGCTTTGATCGTGGGAGGTCTCACTGCTGCCCCTGCAGCCCTCCTTATCGCTATTCCCTCCTTTCGCACACGGGGAGATTATCTCGCCATTATTTCACTGGCCTTTATGTTTATTGTGAAAAGCGCAATCGAAAATCTTGAGGTTGTCGGTGGCCCTCGGGGTTTGAGCAGTCAGCCCAATTATGCTTCTCTTCCCACGGTTTTTATATGGACCGTGGTGTGTATATGGATGATCAATAATTTTATTCGATCAATCCTCGGAAAAGCCTTAAATGCAGTACGTGATAATGAGCTGGCTGCCGAGGCCATGACTATCAATACCCGACGCACCAAGATTGTCAGTTTTTTATTTTCAGCCTTTTGGGCTGGTGTCGCAGGTGGGCTTTTTGCCCATGTCCTTCGCTATGTGAATCCGGGGACATTTGGCATTCAAAAGCTCGCTGAACTGCTCGCCATGGTCTACTTTGGGGGCCTCAATTCAGTCTATGGGTCGATAGTGGGTGCCGTGAGTTTGAGCATTCTTAGTGAAGCCCTCAGGCCATTCGAGCTTTTCAAATGGATTATAATTCCCCTGCTTCTTATTGTGGTAATGATTTTTCGTCCCACCGGCCTTATTGCCTTCAGGGAATTTAACATGGAAAAAATTATTAAGCCTAAAGTGCACAAGGAGAAGGAGCCACCCCATGTCAATGCTTCAGATTCATGAAATGACCCACTATTTTGGCGGGTTGCGCGCTGTGCATAATTTTAATTTATGCATCGAGCCGGGTCAGATCAAAGGACTCATTGGCCCTAATGGCGCGGGGAAAAGCACTATATTTAACCTCATAAGCGGTATCTATACGCCCACGAAGGGAAGGATAACGCTTAATGACGAGCACATTACCGGCCTTCCTCCTCATAAAATCGCCTCATTGGGAATAGGCCGTACATTCCAAAATCTCTGTCTGTGGCGCCATATGACCGTGCTGGAACATGTGAAAATGGCACACTATTCACGGATTACCTATGGCCTGATTGGCGCCTTTTTCGGCACAGCACAGCGGCACAGAGAAGAAGCGCTGATAGAAGAAAGGGCATTCACTCTCTTAAGGCTTCTGAGAATTGATCATCTGGCTGATCAGGTTGTCACCAACCTCCCCTATGGTGGGCAAAGGAGGGTTGAAATAGCCCGGGCCCTTGCCATGAATCCTAAGGTCCTCTTCCTTGATGAACCGACTGCGGGAATGAATCCTGACGAACTGCGTCAAATGATCGAGATTATTCGAAAGATTCACCAAGAGTTTGACCTGGCCCTTTACATTATAGAACACCGGTTAAGGGTCGTTATGGAGCTTTGCCAAAAAATCCAAACCTTGGTTTTCGGAGAGGTTATTGCAGAAGGCACTCCTGAAGAAATACAATGCAATCCGCATGTCATCGAAGCCTATCTGGGGAAGGAGATGTTTGGGTAATGTTGAACGTGGAAAATCTAAGGGTCTCCTACGGAGAAATTGCAGCACTTCATGGGGTATCCTTTCATATCGACGAAGGGGAAATTGTATGCATCATCGGTGCAAATGGGGCGGGCAAAAGTACAATATTAAAAGCGATCTCAAGGCTTGTGACACCCATAGAAGGTGCAAAGATAACCTATAAAAGAGTCAATCTGTTGCGCTATCCAGCTGATAAGATCGTGAGCACATTCGGCATATCCCATGTGCCTGAAGGCAGGCGTCTATTCGGCAACCTGACTGTAATGGAAAACCTGCGCCTTGCATCCTTTGCACGGAAAGATACCATGGGCATCAAACAGGATCTTGAAAGGATATTCACTATTTTTCCTCGCCTTAAGGAGCGTGAAGCTCAAAAGGCATTGACCTTAAGTGGAGGGGAACAACAGATGCTGGCCATCGGCAGAGCATTTATGAGCGGAAGACAGATTATGCTCCTTGATGAACCCTCTATGGGTCTGGCGCCTCTGTTGATGATGAGTGTATTTGAGGCGCTTAAAGAAATCAATACGAAAGAAGGCACTGCGATCCTTCTTGTAGAGCAGAATGCCCGCTTAGCCCTGAGGCTATCCCAGCGCGGATATGTATTGGAAAATGGGCATATGGTGCTGGAGGGCGGTTCAACGGAGCTTCTTCAAAATCCCCAAGTACAAAATGCCTATCTTGGAGGATAAGTTCATAGGAGATCATTTCTTAATCAGCTCTTTTTTTCCTCCACTCTTTATACTACAATAGGGTTATAAGTAGTATTATTTTTCTCAAGAAAGGAAACATCATGAACAAGGAATTATTAAATACACGGGAGCTTGCGGAATATCTTGATATCAATGAGAAAAAAATTTACAACCTTATTATGGATAAGGGGCTACCCGCCACAAAAGTGACGGGGAAATGGCTCTTTCCCAAACATCTTGTAGACGTGTGGATTGATAATCATATTCAGAACTACCCCTGGATGAAGGAAAAAGCACTGCAAACCTTTACCGAGGCGCTTATAATTGCGGGAAGCAATGATATCCTTCTCGCTGATGCCCTCTCCCTCTTTCAGGAAAAACAGCGTAATATACTCCCTCTTTACAGCAGTATAGGCAGTATGAGAGGGATAAACGCACTGAAAAAGGGATGGTGTCATATGTGTGCTGCGCATATGCTCCAGAAAGAAGACGAAGAGTATAACCTCGCATATATAAAGGATATGGTTGAGGAAAAATGTATTATTATAAATTTTGCTTACAGGACCCAGGGACTCATAGTATCGGGTGATAATAAAAAAAATATTAGGGGAGTGCGGGATATGGCACGGAATGATGTACGCATTGCAAATCGTCAATCAGGCACCGGAACGCGCTTTCTTTTAGATTATGAGCTGGAAAAAGAGGGTATCGACGCAAAGAGCGTCAATGGATATGACCATATCTGCTTAAGCCATCTTGATATCGGGATTGAAGTTTTGGCAAGAAGAGTAGACGCCGGGCTGGGGATCCAATCGATAGCTCAGATGTTCGGATTAACCTTCATTCCCCTTCGCAAAGAACGTTTTGACCTTATTATGAGTAAGAAAACCTCTTCTGAGAAAAAAACAAGAGACTTTATTCAATTTTTACGATCACCTGGCCTGCGGCGTTATAGCGAGCGATTTGCCGGCTATGATCTAAAAGACACAGGAGAGGTCATCTGGTCAGACTAGCCGCATTGTATACTCCAGAAAGTTCACACAAGAAACACGTTCTTGGGAGAAGTTTTAAAAGTAATCCCTGATAATCTCTTTCCAGTAGAGTCTCTTTGTAATGCCTAATGCCATGAGATCAACCGTGCTAGGAATAGCGTCAAGTGAGGCGCCGTCCTCATCCCCCAATCCAGAGACCCCGACCTGGGCAGAAGAGTTCCCTGCTATGGCTATTCCACTTACCTGTCCTAGGCCCGCCTCTTCTGTTTTTATATGCTTATGATCATCGAATCCGCACGTGCCTATGTCTCCAAGTTTATAGACAATCAGATAGCTATTGCCAAACTCACAGGCCGCCTCAGATGGTGGCACATACACGAGAAAAAGCACCTCATAGTTGAAGCTCCTTCTGTTTTCAATGATGAGGGGAGAGGTGGACACCAATGCGGTTGAGGGGAATTTTGCAGTTTCAGTCATCGGTAGGTCAGTCAGATTGATGACAATGGTTTCTTGAACCGTAAAGCTCGAGTCAAAACGGATAAGATGAATCTTTGTGCGAAAATTGAGGCTCGTATCGTATAAATCAAGTTCATCGGCACTGCCTGACACTGCCACCATCATTGTGCAACTTTGCTCGCAGCTGCTTACCCGAGCAATCGCAGGCGAGTAATGGAAGGGCTGGTCTGGGCCGGCATTATAGAGGGGCGTGTCACTCAATTGCCACGTATCAACATCCCCTTTTGTATCGAGGTACCAGATTCTGCCTCCTAAATCAGAAATATATAACTCGGTTGTGAAGCCATTTTCCGTGACGCTCACCACATCCGCTATAAGAGCATAATCGACAATCGTACCTGCTGGCGGCTCAATATCTGCATCAAATATGAGCTTGCCATTTTCATCCTCATCGCTATCGAATTTTATGGTCATAAATGTCTTTCCTTCAATCACTTCCGTTCCAGGATCATCATATCCCGATCCTACAAATACCACGTATTTTGGCGCACCATTCTCTCTGATCCTCCCGAAGGCAGGAGTAGACCAGGAATATCCGATTTTGCCTTCAAAGTCGGTTTTATTCTCTTCATCGTTTGTATGCCAAAGCGGCGTAAAAGGGGCATCCGCGTTATACCCGGGATCCCCGGGGGATGGATGAGTGACATCCACAGCAAAATAGTGTTTCCCTCCCGGGCCTTCACCGCACACGAGGACGGTCTTCCATTGAGTGCCTATTTGCACATCACAAGCCTTTGGAGAGGCGGCTATACCAAAAATATGCTCTTTCGGTGAGGGGGCCTGGCCCCCAATCTCGTAGATATCTATAAGTTTTGGGAAAAGGTCCTGAGGAATATAGGCGAAGATCTCTTCGCCCGTTTCCAAATCAAAGCAGTGAAGCATGCCATTGTTTGCCCCTGCATACACAACCGTCCTTCTGCAAGAATAGAGTGTCTCAAAGGCTTTGTGTGTTATTGCAAGATTTGGGTCGCTTTCAATATACGGTGGGCCTACTGCTGCTGCAGTGCAATTCGTTATATCATAGAGATACCAGGAAGTGCCGTAACCGGAGGTAAATCGAATAATCTTCCCTGCTAATTCAGAATTATCTTCACATAAATGCTTAAGATTATCGGCGTTTGCCGCTCCTCCTACCCAAAAGGGCAGAAGCGCTTTATTAGAGCCTAAGGTATATATCTTCCTGTCATTGGGATCCTTAAGGAGTAATTGCTCTCCTGCATCCCATTTCATGCTCTCGGTTTCGAAATCATACGAATGCAGGTGGCCGAACCAATCGGGAAATTCAACGGTGGCGAGCACCCCAATATTGTTTGTCACATAGGTAAGAGGCGATAAGGTGGCAACAGTGGGAGAGGAGGTCGCATAATCACCCATCGCTGCCTCATAAATAATCCTCCGTATTGAATTTACGAGTCCCTCTTTGGTATCCGCATAATAGGCATAATCCCCTGAATCCCGCAAAGGTGAATGGCCAGCCTTTGCAATCGCATTAAGCGTTGCCTTCGCATCCTCATCCATTACATCAGAGCCGAATCCTATCATATAGGTTACCACGTTACAATCGCTATAAAGTGCCGCCGCTGCACTCTCTGCAGCTGTCTTTTCCGAGTCTGGGGTTGGTTCTCCGTCTGTGATAAATAATACATAATTGTGGCGGCAGGATATCTCATCCAAGGGATCGCTGGGATCAGTCACCGCTTTATAATAGGCGTATGCATCATCAAAGTAGGGCGTGGTGGAGGTGTTATCAGCAATGGAATTTTTAAGGGTGCTTCCTGTTGGCGTTGCACCGATAGCAACCAATCCTCCATCATTCGAGGGCCTCATCCACTCCAGGATCTCATCCGCAGAAAGTACCTCCTCCTCGGGAGTTCCAAAACTGAAGGGGACAAGGAGCATACCCCCGCGATCGCTATCATATGTTTGTTTTGCCCCAAATACATTATCGCTATCATTCCATGTAGGCCAGTCTTCATGGACCTTGAAGTTTATATTATCATGCCCCCCATAATAGCGGAAACACTCATCTGCCGTAATAGTCACAGAATTACCTGCACCGTCCCCGGCACTCTCTGTGCCATCTGCAGTAAAGGTTTTCCCATAGTATTCGGCAAAATGGTAGAGGGGTAACTCGCTCGATGGTGCTTCACCCGTGGTCTTTACTGTGAGCTTATCAAAATTAGGTCCGTCTTCTCTTTCAGTGGTGAGTCTTATTGTATTCTCACCCGCCGTTAATGCATAGATTCTCTCCTGTTCACGCCACCTGTACCACTGGCCTGTCTGGCGAAAATGAAAATTATTATCCACTAAAACTCCATTCACGCTGATATCCATCGGGCGTCCATACGCTTTCAGGGCATACCTGAAGATAACCTTGTAATTTCCGTTAGCAGGAACCGTAACCTTCCATTCAATGTAAAGGCCATCATCCTTTTTAAAGTCTGCATACCCACTGCCGGTATAGCCCTTATGTTTCGTCAAGATCTTTGCGCACCAAGCAGGGACCACAGCAGGAGGATATTCAATCTGATACACCACAGGGTCCATCGTTATTTGCCCATTCTTTATATAGTGAACTCTTATCCGGACGTGATCTACTTCGGCAATGATTTTTTCGTTAGCACTGTTATAAGCGGAAAGGTCTACCCCAAAATCACTATTATTTACAATATCAGTATCTAATAGCCAGGCATTCCACGTATCTGAATCTCCGCCATAGGTCACTGTTTCATCAGTTTCACTCCAGGCCGCTGCAGAAGCTTTATTGTCTCCCACTTGCCCGGATGTGTTTCTAAGATATACTGCACTATCCACTATTTTTTCTCCGGTATCATCATCGCTTTGTCTCACAATTTGTACTTCAATCCCACTTATGGTTGATCCTGATGGAATGTCATCTGATGTAAATCCAAAATTAGTACAGCGCAACCAGTCTGAGTTAGAACCCTTATCAATATTACACTCAGCTCCCTGATCATCTTCACTCATTGCATCCTCTGGATCCTGCCATGCTGGATTAGTACTTTCCCTTACTGCATCAGCACACGTCCCGGGAGATTTCCACTCAGTGATACCCACATTAGATGGTAGTTTATAATAAGGAAAATACCCATTTTTATGGCCTGAATACTTATAATGGGTTTGTTTGAATGTCATAAGGGCAAAGTTGGCAACATCCTGTGTATCTTTCACGATATAGGTGATGGCATCTTTAGCCATCGCTAAACGGCTCTCCGGATGGGCTCCGTAATACAGACCATCTATGTCGGGTGTGGAGGGTTCGGATAATTCATCCCCATCGATATCCCACCTCATACTCCCGGATGTGTCAAAAACGATTAACATATTGACCTTTGTCATTCTATGTGAAATCTCGAATAGGGGAGTCATCTCGGCGTGTGGAGTTGAAAGTGCAAGATTACATACAATAAAAAAGATAATAATGATACTTACATGGTATTTTATTTTATACTGCATAATAAAATCTCCTTGCTGAGAGCGTGTAATTTTTTTCACAGCTTCACTTCTAAGTCATTGAATCTCTATCTCTCATACCATTCAACCACTCTTGAAATGATGTATCCTTTATAAGGAGATTTATTTTACAATAATACCATTTACATTCTTTTAATCTTTCAGTATGTTATCTCTTCTTTATTCTTTTATTGCAAAAGTATCTATATATGAAATCTGATTTAATAGCACTATATCATTTTTTTATCGGACGCAAGAAAAGTATACTTCGGAAAAAAAATAAAAAAATTTCAGAAATATTTCCGAAGTCCATTGCAATTTCTCCCGATAAAAAAATGTAAATTTATCAAAAACCTTTAACCTTATAGGAAATTTAATGCGTACACAAAATGGTTTTACTCTATTAGAATTAATAATAGTAGTGTCCATTATCTCCATTGGGAGCGCTTTGGCATTGCCCAATATGAAGGCCATATTTTCTCGTATTAAATTTAACTCCCAGGTCTCAATACTCCAAAACGATTTTCAGATGATAAGATTTAAGGCTATAAACGGGAACTGTCCTTATAAGATCGTATTTACATTGAGCACTACAGCCCAAGATACCTATAAGGCAATGTACTTCATTGATGAAAGTGTGTGGAAAACTGATCGCGATATTAGTAATCGCACAATCAAAAAAGAAGTTGATATCGCCTATATAGACAATACAGGGAATGTCAACGGAAATTTTGAAAAAATTTTTTACCCGGATGGATCATGTAGTGATGGAGCCACAATAAGTGATGGAGTAATATTTCTAAAATTCGCGGATAAAATTGTAAATAAGTTAGGATATGACTTAAAAAAAAAAATATCAATTACTCAGGCAACGGGTTTTGTCCGGGTAGTGGAAGGGTGGTAAACAATGAAGAATAATAAAGGATTTACTATTATCGAGGTGCTTCTTGCCTTAGTATTACTGTCTGTTGGACTTCTGGGAATAGCAGGGCTTCAAATTACTATCATGCGAGGAAATGCATCAGCAAAGAGGATAACAGAGGCTATTACCTTGGCCCAAAAGAAACTTGAAGTCTTATCATCACTTCCACCCAGTGATCCCCGGCTTGCTGATCCCGACTGGCCTGCTGAAGATATAGGAACAAATATTATCGACAATACGGAATTGTTTACTAATCCTGATCACGGGGATGATTCCACTATAGAGGGAATATCCAGCGTATATAATGTGTTAGTTAATTTCCCAAGTCCGGGTCTTAGGACGATAACTATTATTGTTGGCTGGCGAGATTACGGATGGCATTATCACACCATAACAACAGTACTCTAATAAGGGGGATATAGGTGCAAAGGGGAGTTATCATTTTGAAAGGGGATAAGAAAATGTCCGCAGGCTATTCCTTAATAGAGCTATTGCTTGCTATTGCAATTACTTTCTTTGTATTCACCGGTTTATTCTTTTTCTTTACCAGTCAACACAGAACATCAGATGTGCAAGCTCACATAAATGAAATGAATCAGAATATAAGGGTCGCAATGAATAGAATATCTTCCGAGCTTAGGATGGCGGGTTATAAAACCGGCGGTTTCAGTTCTGATTTTATGCAAAATTTATCACACTGGATACCTTCTTCATCAAATCTTCTGCCGAGTGATCCCTATTCTGTGACAATGGATGATTCTATAGTTATCACACCGGGAAACCCGGGAGACCCGGATATGCTTACATTTATCTATGGGGATAGCACTCCTGCTCAATTGGACGCAAATGCTTTTGCTGATGATGAAGCCAATCCCTCGCTTATTCTTAGATATGATCCAAATAATGGATATACCGGAACGCAGCATTTCAATGTAGGGGAAATTATTTATATCGGCTATGGATCATTCGAGGGGCTAAGCTTAGAATTTGCCATGATCAAGGCGGTAGATAACAGCTCAAATACATTAATCATTGATACTGATCCGATAGATAGTGATAATAATGACCTTAGCGATATTGGCGGTAAAATTGGTCCATATACGCCAAAGTTTCGTGTAGGAACTGACGTTGGGAAAATCAACGTTGTGAGTTATATGGTATTTAATGAGGCAAACGACCCCTTTCATCTATATCATAGAGCCGGGCATCCTTGTCTTAAGCGAAAATCAAAGATTGGTGATGACTCTGGCGCCACATTAGTTGAAGATATAGAATTTTTTGAAATTTATATAGATGATGATACTTATATAATAAGCCTAAGGGCGAAAACAAGCAAGCAAGATAAAACATATATCGATCCAACATATGGCGATCATTACAGACGTAGGAATCTTGAATCTCAGGTTTTCATTAGGAATTAGCAGGAGGTAGTAGATTATGAATCTTTTAACGAAAAAATTTAAAAATCAGAATAAAGATCAAGAGGGGATGATTTTGGTTGTTGCCTTAATCTTAATGGTTATTCTCACTGCTGTCGGAATAGCAGGCATCTATCTTTCAACTTCTGATATGAAAATCTCCAACAATTATAAACAATCCGTACAAGAATTCTATGCAGTGGAGGCGGCATTGAATAGGGGTATAAACGTCCTTAAAAATACCCCCATTAATGAATGGACTAATCTGATCGTTGATGCTACCGGCGATCTTGGCCCTAATAATGCTGATGCCTCAGTTATACTTAAAGAAAATTTAGGTACAACAGATGAAGAAGAATTGCAAAATATAAAAATTGGGAATATGAATTATTCCGTGTGGGTAAGAAATAACTTTAATGATCCCAGTCATAATCCATCTATAAATAGTGACACTATCCTGGTCCTTTTTGCTGAAGCTGTTACAAAGCACGGCATCAAAAAAAGAGTTGAGTCTGCGGTATGTTGGGAGCGTATAGAGGATGGCAGTTATAGTGGTAAGAATATGGATTCGGAAAATTCCGGCAGTGTCGAAGCATATATTGATTGGGACCCTAATAGTCCGTAAATTGTGAGAAAAAATGAACGGATGATGCCTTAAAGGTAAGATAGACTTCGTTGCCAACAGTGAGGCTCATCTCCTGAAGCGATGCCTGCGTAATATATATCTTAAATATTTCTTCTGTCCTGACCTCAATCAGGATCTTCCCCCCATGATCGACGATTTGTGTGATAATTCCCTTGAAATGGTTCCTCGCACTCGAGACAATGGGTTCCTTGGAAATAATGATATCATCAGGATCAATGGAAAAATGAATGAGTTCGGAGGGCTGATATTCACCCGTACCCCATATGGTGATTTTTCCTGTCGTTATACAGGGGCCCTGTTCTGTAACCGAGAGTGTCCCTGAAAAGAGATTGTGCATGGCCGAGGGCACGAGCGAGCCTTCAAAGAGGGAAAATACCTCATCACACATCCGGTAAGCCTGGGTGAGATTATGTGTTGTCATGACAATGGTGGTCCCATGTTTTTTATTGATTGCCGCAATCGTCCCCTCAAGTCTTTCCATATGGGATGAGTCTACATTAGCGGTCGGCTCATCGAGAAATAGTATGAGAGGGTCGAGCACAAGCGCTCGTGCGAGAGCTACCAGTTGTGTTTCGCCTCCTGATAACTCCTTTGCACGCCGTTTTTCAAATCCGTTTAATCCCACAAGGGCAAGTGCATCCCCCACTTTCCCTGCGCGCTCTTTTTGGGGTACAGCGCGCGCCCTTAAGCCATAGGCGACATTCTTGGCCACAGACATATCAAAAAGATACGGATTCTGAAGCACCATGGTCATTGACTGACGCATACGGATCAGGGCTGCATTCCCATAACGAACTGGCTCTCCCCGGACACGAAGCTTACCCTGTGTGGGCTTAAGAATAAGGCTCATTATGGAAAGAAGAGTGGTCTTTCCTGCCCCATTTGGTCCGACAAACCCATAGGTTTTCCCCTTTTTTATTGTAAGCTCGGAAATATTGAGCACCTCTCTCCCGTTATACCTATGCGTAATACTTGTAAGCTCCAAGATATTCACGGCTTGCTCCTCCTTCCCTTTATCTGAAAATAGTGAAAGAGAATATTCACAGAAAAGACCACCAGCAGGAGAAAAAAGCCGAGCGCAAGGCCTAGACCAAACTCTCCTTTACTTGTCTCCAAGGCAATAGCCGTTGTCATGGTACGCGTATATCCCCTGATATTTCCACCAAGCATCATTGCAGAGCCAACCTCTGAAACAGCCCTCCCATAGCCGACAATAATCGCCGCGATAAGAGAAAATCGCGCTTCCATCAAAATTGTCCATGCAGTCTGGAACCTTCCCGCGCCAAGGGCTTTCGCGGTCACTAATGCCCTCGGATCAACCGATTGAACTGCTGCAATAGTTAAATTGGTTATAATTGGGAAGGAGAGAATGAATTCTCCAAGAATAACGGCTTTTGGCGAAAATATGAGGCTGAGAAAACCAAGGGGTGCGCTTCGCGAAAGAAAAGCATAACCAATAAGTCCAACGACAACCGTAGGAAGCGCCATGCCGGTATTGAGCAGCACCATTAAAAAAGACTTGCCCTTAAATTTATTCGAGCCTATAAGAAAACCGAGAGGCACAGCACATATCACGGCACAGAAGGTAGCAGTCAATGAAAAGCGCAAGGAGCGCACCACAATCCCATACACTTCCTTATTACCCGATATGATAAGGTGAAAGGACGTGGTCAAAGCCTTCAGGAAATACTCCATGGCACCTCAGAAGTTAGGTAAAAATATTTTATAATAACTTAAAATAACTTATATTGACAAATCATATGCTCTAGTATAATATGACTCGCGTATATAATGCAATATTATGAAACAATTGGTGGCAATTCTAATTTTGGGCACATACCATGAGGAATTTAACCGTCAAAGTCAGAATTGCAGAAGAATCGGCAATTTTTTTGTGCATTGCTGATTGTTATTAAATAATCTTCATACAAGATAAGGAGAATGTATCATGAAAAAGCATCTTTCTTTACTTTTAACCATAGGAATTTTATTGGGCATAGCTTCCTTAGGCCATGCACAGATGCAACGGTTGAGAATTGCCAGCACCACCAGCACGGATAATACGGGCCTTTTTACTGTACTGAATCCGCCCTTTGAAAAAAATTTTAATTGCGCTGTGGATGTAATTGCCCAGGGCACTGGGAAGGCCCTTAAAACCGGCGAGATGGGGGATTGTGATATTGTCTTTGTTCATTCACGGCCTGCAGAGGATAAATTTATTGAGCAGGAATTCGGCGTAAATCGAAGGGATGTGATGTATAATGATTTTGTTATTATCGGACCCCCGGAAGATCCTGCGGGAATTAAGGGGCTTAAGGATGCCGGTGAAGCGCTCAAGAAAATAGTCAGCACACATGCGAAATTTGTCTCAAGGGGGGATGATTCAGGAACCCACAAAAAAGAAAAGAGATTATGGGCCAAAGCATGCCTTACGCCGGAAGGTTCATGGTATATTGAGTCCGGCCAGGGAATGGGAGCAGTGTTGCACATTGCTCATGAAATGAAGGCCTATACCCTCTCTGATCGAGGCACCTATCTTGCCTATCAGGAAAAGATAGATGGCAAAGTACTCACAGAGGGTGATCCTGACCTGTTTAATCCTTACGGTATAATTGCAGTCAATCCGGCGCGGCACCCAAAGGTGAATTATCAATTGGCTATGGCATATATTGGGTGGGTCACCTCACCGGAGGGACAGAAAATTATCAAGGAATTTGGCAAAGACAAATATGGCACGCCCCTGTTTATACCTGTTGCCGTTCCATAAACAGATTATAATTTTAAGGAATATATTCAAGAGTAGCCTTCGCCTTCTTCTGAAAAAATTATACTATGCAATTAACTTTACCAAGCAAGGGCATGATTTAAGCTTTTTAAATTAACCACAGAGAGCACGGAGATTTATATTTGCTTTGTGATCTCTATGTCCTCTGTGGTAAAATAATAATCCCCGTGAGTGCCTTTCCAGGAATATTTGTTGACAGGATTAACAGGATTGACAGGATAAATTTTAAATCCTGTGTATCCTGTTAATCCTGTCAAATTTTTTTTAGTCCCTTCTGGATAAAAACAACTTAGCGCATATATACTTTGGACTCTGAACCTGTTAACGAATACTCAAAATTTTTCATGCGATTGCCCTGCGAGAATGATAAATTTTTTTGGGAAAAATAGTCTTTCTATGCGTCTCTTAGAGTATAAGATACAGGGTAGTTAATGAATAAAAATAAGGACTTGAGAGATGTTGAGCGATTTTCTTCAAGACTGGCTTATCAATAAATTAAATGGCTATTTTATGATGCTTTATGCCAACGAGTATTTTCGGATGGCCCGGATAACCGAGCATATGAATAGCTTTTTAATTTTCTTTCTCGTATTTTTTCATTTCATACCACCCCGCCGTCGATTAAGACTTTCCAAATGAAGTATTTTCTTGTACAATACCGAATAATAAATTAAAGATTTACAATATAACCAGTGTGCAAGGAGAGAGTGCTATGCAGATCATTGCCCATAGGGGTGCATCCGCGGAATGCGTTGAAAATACTCTTGAAGCATTTAAGCGTGCCTATGAGGAGGGCGCGGACTTTATTGAGTTCGACCTTCAGCAAACAAGCGATAATCGTCTCGTCATCTTTCACGACTCCCACTTTCAAGATGGGGTAAATATTTCCGATATCACCTATAAGGAGTTTAAAGAGCGGACAGATAGCCTCGGCATCCCCGCTCCATTGTTTAAAGATGCCCTGGAATTCCTTCGAGGAAAAGCGGGAATCAATATTGAACTAAAACGCCTTTTTGATCTCGATCTTTTACTTTCTGAGATCACCCTGTTTCCCCATGATAAAATATTATTTTCATCATTCGATCATACAATGATTGCCTCACTTTTAAAAAAAGCCCCCAATGCTATGACAGGGACCTTGATGGTGAGCAGAGTGATTAATCCCTTTGTATGTATGAGACCACTTCACAGCAAAATACTGATTCAACACTATGGGTTTGTCACGAAGGATTTTGTCGAGACGGTGCATAAACATAATTGCAAGATATTTGTGTGGACAGTGAATTATATTTCTGATATTTATTGGTTCATCAATCTGGGAGTCGATGGGATCTTCACAGACTATCCTGCCAGAGTAAGAGAGATTGTGAGCGAACTTAGCCAGAAAGTGCCTGTATGAAGTATATCTTATCAATCGACCAGGGAACAACGGGAAGCCGGGCTGTTGTGTATAATAAAGAGGGTACGCAAGTGGCAAGCGCATACGAGGAGTTCCCTCAATATTTCCCGAAGCCTGGCTGGGTGGAGCATGATCCCGAGGAAATCTGGACGAGCGTGTATAACTCTATCCAAAAGGTCCTCTGCACAGTTCCTGCGAATTCAATTGCAGCTCTCGGCATCACTAATCAACGTGAAACGACCGTTATATGGGAGAGAAAAACAGGTAGGCCGATTAATAACGCAATTGTATGGCAATGCAGACGAACTGCAAAGCGGTGTGATGCTCTCCGGAAAGAGGCAGAAGGAGAGGATTTTTTCAGACAAAAAACAGGCCTTCCGGTCGATGCCTATTTTTCTGCCACCAAAATTGAGTGGCTCTTGAAAAATGTTGCCGGCGCCCATGCCCGCGCGAGAAAGGGAGAACTTTGTTTTGGGACAACGGATGCATGGATACTGTGGAAGCTGACAGGCGGCAAAGTCCACGCCACTGATTATACGAACGCCTCCCGTACAATGTTATTCAATATTGAGAGCCGGCGGTGGGATGATGATATTCTGAGTAAATTGTGCATTCCCAAACCCATACTCCCCGAGGTCATGGAATCATCGGGAGTATTCGGAAGGACGGTTGCAATGGGGAAATTGTCTGCCGATATTCCCATATCAGGTATTGCGGGAGATCAACAGGCAGCGCTTTTCGGACAGGCATGTTTTGACGCAGGCACGGTAAAGAATACCTATGGAACAGGTTGTTTTGTGCTGCTCAATACGGGCAAAAAGAGGATTGCGTCACACTATGGATTGATTACCACACTTGGATGTGGTCCTCGGGGAGAGCCGGTGTATGTTCTTGAAGGGGCAATCTTTATTGCAGGCGCAGCACTGCAATGGCTGCGTGACGGACTGAAACTGCTGCCCTCAGCTTCTGAGTCTGAGAAAATGGTCAAAGCGGTGAAGGACAATGGGGGCGTATATTTTGTGCCCGCCCTTGTCGGTCTTGGCGCGCCATACTGGGACCAGGATGCACGGGGCTGTATATGCGGAATTACGCGGGGGACAACTGATAATCACCTTGTAAGGGCAGCTCTTGAATCAATGGCATATCAAACAAAAGATGTCATCGAGGCCATGCACAAGGATTCGGGATTACGGATAGAACATTTGAAGGTGGATGGAGGGGCCTGCGTAAACAACTTTCTCTGCCAGTTCCAGGCTGATATCCTTGGGATTGAGGTTATCCGTCCCAAAATAATCGAAAGCACCTCCCTCGGGGCTGCTTATCTTGCAGGCCTTGCTGTGGGATATTGGGAGGGGAGCGATGATCTTGTCAACCATTGGCAAAAAGACAATGTGTTTTCTTCAAAAATGGATACGCGCAAAGCAGCTTTATTGTATAAAGGATGGTTATCGGCGGTTAAGAGGACTTTATCAACTTAGCAGGGTATGACTATATATGACGTAATTATTATCGGCGGCGGGGTTGTCGGATCTGCAATTGCACGTGAGCTTTCCCGGTACAGGCTCAAAATAGCGCTCTTGGAAAAAGAGGCGGAACTTGCCTTCGGGGTGTCAAAGTCAAACAGCGGGATCATTCATCCGGGCACTCAAAATCCACCCGATTCTTTAAAAGGACGCTTATGTGTTCAGGGTAACCGCCTTATCAGGGAGCTTGCGCCACACCTTGGCGTTCATTTTATGGAAGTCGGAGAGCTGATTGTTGGTTTTAATGACGATGATATAGAGGGCCTTCTGAAGATTAAGGCTGATGCTGAACAATTAGACGTCCCGGGAATGGAGCTCGTTGACCGGCCATGGCTCAGGAAGCATGAACCGAATTTAAGCCACAAGGTGCGTGCTGCCCTCTATGCCCCGACCGCAGGAATCATCAGCCCTTATCGCCTTACCTATGATATGGCTGAGAATGCTTCGCGAAATGGGGTTGCCATAATCACGGGGGCAAAAGTATGTGCGATCGAGAAATCCTGTGATACATTCAGAATAACCAGCACGCAGAGGACCTATTCCGGAAGGTATGTCATTAATGCCGCGGGATTATTCAGCGACGAGGTCTCCGCATTGGTCGGCGTTGATGATTTTACCATCTCACCAAGAAAAGGGGAAGAGTATTTACTCGATAAAAAGCGGGAGAATATTACCAATCACCTTATCTTCCCCCTGCCTTCGGAAAAATCAAAAGGGATCCTTGTAATCAAGACCTCGGATGGCAATCCAATGGTGGGCCCTACTGCAAAAGAGATTGAAAGTAAGGAAGATCTGTCCACGAGCGATGAGGGATTCGCGCAGGTGTTTGCCTCTGTCAAGAAGATGGTGCCTTCAATCCGGAAAAGCGATATGATCGCATATTTCGCAGGATTGCGTCCTGCAGCAGGCAAGGATTTTATTATCAGACATGAGAAGAATGTCCCCGGGTTTGTGAATGTGGCGGGGATCCAATCCCCCGGCTTAACAGCAGCGCCTGCTATTGCCCTTATGGTCGCTGATATTTGTAAGGAAAATGGCTTGGAGCTTGTCAAGGATAAAAGCTTTCATGCCTATCGCGAACAGACAACTCATCTTTTTAAGGTGCCTTTGTCAATGACCTCAAAGCTTGTTCATGAAGATCCTGAATATGGGGATATTGTATGCCGGTGTGAGATGGTGTCGGTAAAAGAGATTAAAGAGGCAATAAAACGTGGTGCGCGAACCTTGGATGGTATTAAGTTCAGGACCCGTGCCCAGGCAGGACGATGTCACGGGGGATTTTGCACAACCAGAATTATTAAAATCATAGCCGCCGAGCTCGGCGTTCCGGTGACGGAGATTACAAAGCGCGGCCCAGGATCGGAGGTGATCGTCGATTTACGAGCGTGATGTGGTAATAGTAGGGGGTGGGCCTGCCGGGATGGCAGCGGCACTCTCTGCTGCTGAGGCAGGGGGCAAGAGTATCCTTTTGCTCGAGCGCGCACCATTTCTTGGGGGAATCCTTAATCAGTGTATTCATACCGGATTTGGCCTCGAATACTTCGGCAAGGTTCTTACAGGGCCTGAGTATGCGCAATTTTTTATTGACAGGATTGGTGTGAATAGACAGATAGAGGTATCGTGCAGGTCCTTTGTGGTGGATCTTACTTCGAACAAGGAATTAACCTACCTTAAACCGAACGGGGTCGAAACCGTTCGTGCCAAAGCCCTTATTATGGCCACAGGCTGCCGTGAGAAGACCCGTGAAATGATCCCGATTTCAGGCACACGGCCTGCTGGGATATTCCCTGCGGGGCTTGCGCAACAGTTGATCAATATGGAAGGAATGATGCCGGGGAAAGAGGTGGTGATTATCGGTTCAGGTGACATTGGACTTATCATGGCAAGAAGATTTACCCTGGAAGGGGCTCGCGTCAAAGCCGTGATTGAAATTGAATCTACGACAAAAGGCCTAACCCGCAATGTGGTCCAATGCTTACATGATTTTGACATACCGCTTTACTTCAACCATAAAGTCAAAAAGATATTCGGGAAGGACAGGGTTGAAAAGGTGAGGGTGATGAGGGTTAATGCTGATTTTTCCGAGCTGCCTGAGAGCGCCTTTGACATTGAATGCGATACGGTCTTGATCTCTGTAGGATTGATACCTGAGAATGAGCTTATTGAAATGGCAGGGGTTAAGATTGATAGGAAGACCAACACACCTGTATCCTCAGAACTTAATCTAACCTCGATACCGGGATTATTTGTCTGCGGGAATAGTTATAAAGTTTACGACCTGGTTGATAAGGTGACACAGGACAGTGAAAAGGCCGGCCAGATGGCAGCGGAGTATCTATTGAAAAACAAATGAGGAAAAACAAATGATCTGTATTGAATGCCCGAAGGGATGTCAATTAACTGTGTCCTCAAATGAAAAAGGGGAAATAAGCGTACAAGGCAATGAGTGCAAAAAGGGGGCGCGTTATGGGATTGAGGAGGCAACACATCCTGTGCGCATTTTAACCTCAACCATTCGCACCTCTGGCCTTTCGGTTGCTATGCTTCCTGTGCGCACAGATAAAGCGATTCCCAAATCCCGTCTTTTTGAAGGGATGGAAGAGATACGGCTCATCCAGGTAAATAAACCCGTCCAGGCAGGAGAGATACTCAAGCCCAACTTTTTAGGAATTGAGGGGGTAAACCTCATTGCCACGCGAAGCATAGAGTAAGAGATATGCAATAAGCTCAATTGTATGTTTTGTTATTTTATAATCTCGCTAGCGTGGTTCGAGCGGGCTTCGAACCGGCAATTCAGATTCAGAAATATAGGTAGACATATTCCCCATTTGTAAAGGGATACCTTTGATATTTCCCGCAATGAGATACTGCTTTTGTGTGTCAAGGTCCCGGATCAACGTCGGATCAGAGGCGTAGTGTGAAGCAAAATCAAGGCCCTTCCGGGTTAACACGAACACAGGAATACCCTTTGATAGTTGAAGAACCGATATGCGGCCAATACTCTCCCTCACCCTGTCCGATGCACATGACCACACCAAATCAGCATACCGTGCAATTTGCTCTATCCTTTCCTGCGTAATGCCTGTGGTACATACAATGATGATAATGGCCACAATCCCATACTCTCTTTCAATATCAGGGAGAACGCTTATATCATCATCCGTCGATCCGTTGATTGTCACTGCGATCTTTTTGTATCCTTTGCGGGCTGCTCCGCGCAGTCCGGTAATCTGGTCAATGCACGCACTGTCCGGGAACACAACGATCCCCTTCTGGTTTTCGATACCTCGTATTACCTCTGGGATAGGTGTGGTATAAAAAAGGCCATTCATGCGTGCGCCGATTCCCTGCACGAGCTGTGGCTCATCACAGATAACCGTGCCCGCGCCATCACAGACCACAACTGCCGCATCGATCCCTCCCTTTTTAAGGGCATACATCATCATCTCAGAGGCGCCATAGGGTACCGCGATATCCTCCCGCGAAAGTTCTCTTCTAGGAGTGAAGGAGCCGAACTTCTCAATTTTGCCTTGTAGCGCTTCTTTAAGATGATTTTTGATTGCGGGTATATCATGATCATCAAGTCGATTATACAGCATATTAAAGAGAGGACAGTATTTCATCCATGGGTCCGTCATTGCAATGACTTTGCCATTGGAGATTGCAGCAAAAGAGGAAAATCCACGGATCACGTGAAGGTCTTTATACTCCTCTTTTTTTATTTCAAGCTTTTTAAAAATTTCATCAATATGCATGGCAGTATGCTGTCCTCCCGTGTGCTTTTAAGATCCCGACATTTACTACGGTATATCTATACTATCATAAAATGATCAAAATTGAACAAACATAGTATAATAGACTTTCGTATATGTTACAAATGATAAATAATTGCTGATTATTACTATGTTTGCTTTAAAATACATGATACGCTACTATAATAGCGAACATACAATAATCTCTGTGCTTTCTTGCGTGGGGAAATACTTAATGAAAAAAAGCTATGAAGTTTGTACATACTGCAGATACCCATCTGGGATTTGAGATTACACGGATTGATCAGAGTAATCCTCAAGGTCGGAAAAAGAGGTCTGATTCTATCTTTCAAAATTTTTTAACGGTCATCGACTACGCCAAAGACATGGAAGCTGATCTTTTTATTCACAGTGGAGACCTTTTCAACAAAGATTATATTCCAGGAGAAATTCTTAATGAGCTGATTCAACCCCTCGTGGATCTCGGACGCTTAGGGACACAGGTAGTAATTATACCGGGTAACCATGAGAGGTCCCAGTTCCCCTTCGATCTATTTCTTGGTTCATCAGGGGTCTATGTAATTGATGAACCGAAAGCGTTATTGCTTAATGTCAATGGGTATGCTGTGAATGTTGCAGGCTTTCCTTTTATAAGAAAGAATTCCAAATGGATTTTTCATCAAGCTTTAAGGGAAACAGAATATGAAGGGCTGAGAGCTGATTTTAACATCCTTGTGAGCCATCAAGCTTTTGACCAGGCAGTTGTGGGTCCCCATGATTTTACCTTTAAAGCGGGACGATCCGATACGGTCCTAAGAGATACTGTCCCTACAGATTTTGATTATATAGCAGCGGGGCATATTCATAAACATCAGATTCTTCCCCATCCCTTGAAAACGGGATTATATTTTGTCTATCCCGGATCAACTCAGCGGATCAGCTTTGCAGAAATACATGATGAGAAAGGATTCATCAAGGGTGAAATTATCAATAATAGAATAGAAATCCGCTTTGTTCCCTTAGCCGTGTATGATATGGAAGTAGTGGAAATTAAGGTCGCCGGCTTTTCAGTTAAAGAGTGTCAGAAGGCAATAGAAGACCACGCCTGGCGGTTTAACGACAATCTGGTGATCCGGTTTAACCTGATTGGAGGAGCCACCTTAAAAGATTATCCAGTCATGGATTTTCAAAATCTGAGGGAGGAATTACCCTCAGCCCTCGAGTGTCAGTTCGCCATCAAAACTGAAAAACGATGGGTTAAGCGATAGGCTAAAGGATAATTCTTCAATACAGCTCAAAAAGCAATGGTTTTCTTTTCCGTTGCTTTTCTTGAAGAGTAAGCTGCCATGGAAAAATTATAGACACATTAAAGAAAGAATTTCCTCTTTCTTATAGAGACGTCCCTTCCCTATGCCGGGACATTCTGTGGAAACCTTTTCCCAGCTCTCCTCTGATCGTAAATTATGGAACCAAAAAGGATAGGACTTACATTGCGCAGGCCGGACAGGATAGATAGTACATCCATTTTTATAAAAATAACAATTTCCTTTGGGATCTTCCCGAATGCTATAACTATCACGAAAAGGATAAAGGTATTTTTTGATAAAGGTTGCTTGTGAAAGCCCAAGAAAATTAGAAATCCTGGTAATTTCGGAAGGGCTTACATATACAATACCGGGCTCCCCCGTGCAACAGACACCACAACGCTGGCATTCAAAATGAAGCCCCGAATCAAAAAAATAAGGTCTATTATAAAGCTCATTCATTTAATTATACTATAATTCGTAATGCATGTTTTTTGGGAGACCGCTCCTCCATATTAAAGATATTGTATTAAAAAACTAGCATTATGGGTAGTCTTTAGATATTTTTTCATGTTCTATGCTAACAATAAGCTTATGGTTTCAAAATCATTGTCTGTATGTAATATTATTACTTTTCCTTAAAAAATATTTGACAGGATAACAGGATTGACAAGATAATTTTAAAGTCCTGTGTATCCTGTTATCCTGTCAAAAAAGTTTAGAAAAATGCTTTAAGGATTAAGAATCGATTGATTTAAAAGATGCGTGGGATTCGAGAACTTGGTTTATCTGTAAAGCATCATCAAGTGCCTGGATGTGAGCGTGCAATGATTTGATATATATTATGGTGCACGCCTTGGCTAAAAAAGCTCTTGTTTTCAAACTTATATCTATGTCTTTTCGTGATAATTCCTTGTGCGTTTTCATGTTAATACCCTTTTTATCATTAATCGACATTATTTATAACTTTTTCTTTCAAATGCAAGAATCTTACCACTAAAAAATCTTATTTTTAAATTGGCATCCCCTTGCTCAATTGCGAGAGCATGATGAGCAATTCTCCATGTTATAAAAATAAGACCATGCAGCAGAAATTTTGGATTCATAACATAAGGCTCGCGAGGGGGACGCCTGACCCCAGGAGCCATATGATATTTGCCCAAAATTAGAATTAACGAAGGCGAGATAAGGTTATTGATTATAATAGTAATTAAATGATAAAATTGGATATTGATATTTAGATAAGGGATACCCATATATGCTTTCACATTCTACTGTTCTTGGAATTGACGTTGGCTCTGTATCGATCTGTGTTGCCCAAATGACTCTTCGAAAAGAGATAGTCCGCACTGCGTATGCGTCTCATCACGGAAACATATCCGAAAACCTTATTAAGATCTTGCATACATTCGACTTTTCACATATATGCTCTATAGCAACTACATCTTCAACTCCTTCCATTATTAAAAAGAGAACCCAGTATGATAACCAAATATGCGTTATCACGGCAGCCAAGCATCTCTATACACAAATCGGATCGATTCTCATCGTGGGTGGTGAGAAATTCGGACTTATTCTTTTTGATGAACAGGGAAATTATCTCAACTTTAAAACGAACACCTCATGTGCTGCCGGTACCGGGAGTTTTTTGGACCAGCAGGCAGCCCGGCTGAATCTCAATGGGGTTGAAGAGCTTAGTGAGATCGCTTTCCGCAACAAAGGAAAAATTCCGAAGATTGCCTCGCGATGCGCGGTTTTTGCTAAAACTGATCTCATCAATGCCCAGCAAGAGGGCTATTTGATAGATGAAATTAGTGACGGGCTTTGTTATGGTCTAGCAAAAAATATCATCGACACAATATATAAGGGGAAAAAACTCACTGCACCGGTATTATTCTGCGGCGGGGTATCAAAGAACAGGGCTGTTGTCCGTCATGTAAGCTCGCTCATCGGAATAGATCTCATTGTTGATGATATGTCCCATATATTCGGCGCTTTGGGGGCGGCATTGAGTCTTATTGATGAAGGAGCCTCAGAGAAGCAAAGGGTGGAAAGGAATCCGTCGGATATTATACTGCACCGGAGAGAAGAAAAAAAATTCTATTACGAACCTCTTACCTTAAAGCTTTCTGATTACCCTGATTTTACCGGTCTGGAAAAATATAACTTTCAGACGAGAGAAGGCAGATCCGTCGAAGTAGATATTTACGAAAAACTGCAGAGTACTGCGCACTATAAGGCATATTGTGGGATTGATATTGGTTCGACAAGCACAAAGGCAGTGCTTACCGACAGTTCTAATGTGGTGCTTGCCGGATTTTATACAAGAACTGCGGGAAGCCCATTAAGTGCGGTCCGGGCCCTCTTTGAAGCTATAGATGATATAATTCAGAGGAAACATATCGTTATCACCATTATTGGAGCGGGGACCACGGGGTCCGGGAGAAAATTCATAGGAAAAATTATCGGTGCAGATAGCATAATAGATGAGATTACCGCTCACGCACGGGCAGCCTATGAACTTAATCCGGATGTTGACACTATTTTCGAGATTGGAGGACAGGATGCCAAGTTCACCACATTAAAGAATGGTGTGGTAACCTGTTCTATTATGAATAATGTATGCGCTGCGGGCACCGGGAGCTTTATCGAGGAGCAGGCCCAGAAGTTAGGGGTATCCCTTACCGACTACTCGGGCCGGACAGAACATGTAAGGGCCCCTATTACAAGTGACAGATGCACTGTGTTTATGGAGAGGGACATCAACCATTACCTCAGTGAGGGATATTCCATAAATGAATTGCTCACATCAGTGCTTCATTCGGTAAGGGAAAACTATTTTATGAAAGTGGCTGTTGAAAGCGGTATTGGAGATATTATCGCATTTCAAGGAGCTACCGCAAAGAATAAAGCCCTCGTTGCCGCATTTGAACAAAAGCTTGGAAAACCGATATATGTATCTAAATACTGCCATTTGACAGGTGCACTGGGAGTTACCCTCATCCTTGCTGAGGAGGGCATTTCACATACCTGCTTCAGGGGTATAGATATCTATAAAAATGATATACCTCTGCGCTCCGAAGTCTGCGATATATGTACGAATCATTGTAAAATCACTGTCGCTGATATAAAAGGGGAGAGGGTCACGTATGGATTTCTCTGTGGCAGGGATTATGATACAAAGAAACATATCAATAAAAATAAAGCTGGTTTTGATCTGATAAGTGAGAGAAAAAAGGTATCTTCATTCAAATTGACAAAGAGATTTCGAGAAAACGGCACCATTGGAATCCCCACTGCCCTTTATTTGTTTGAGGATTTGCAGTTTTGGCGGTATTTTTTTAATTTACTTTCTCTTAAAACAGTGACGAGTGAAGAGTATCTTGATTCGGTGAAAGAAGGGAAAAATATCACTGGTGCGGAATTTTGCGCACCCATATCATCAATGCACGGTCATGCGCATTACCTTTTGGGAAAAGCAGATTATATATTTCTGCCATTCTATCTCGAGAATAAGAGAAAAGAAAAAGGAGTGAGGAGACATTACTGTTATTATACCCAATTTATCCCTACTCTCGTATCTGCCATTGGGAATGGAGATAAGGGCACGTTCCTTATGCCGATTGTGAAGTATCTATACGTGAGCTATCATACCAAATTTCAGCTTTATAAAATGTTGAAATCTATTACGACAACTACTATCAGTTTCTTTGAGGTTTCCACAGCCTATGAAAAAGCATTTGAATTCAAGAATCAATGCATACAACGATTACAAACTCTCTATCAAAGTCAACTGAAAAAGAGTAATGATATAAGTGTCATGTTTATTGGCAGGCCCTATACAATACTCTGTCCTTCTTTGAATAATGGGATACCAGATATTTTTTCTTCGCTGGGAGTCAAGACCTTTTATCAGGATATGCTCTCCTATTCGGAAGAGGACGTCGCCTCAATCAAGTCCCTTCTTGATCAATTCCACTGGAACTATGCTTCAAAAATACTAGAGGCCACAGAGATCGTTGCAAAGACCCATAGTGTGTATCCCGTTCTCATAACGTCTTTCAAATGTTCCCCGGATTCATTTGTCATAGATCATTTCAAAAAAATTATGGAATCACATGAAAAGCCCTACCTTATACTTCAACTGGATCAATATGATTCAAGGGTAGGGTATGAGACAAGAATTGAAGCAGCTATTAGGGCATTTAGAAACCATGCCACATCAAAAAGGATAAGAAGGCCTGTGACGTATCACTCGATAAATTTCTCATTCAAGGGGGAATTAACGGCAAAAACAATAGTCTTGCCGAACTGGGATAATATAACCTGCAACTTCCTTGTTGCGAATTTAAGGCGGGAAGGATTTGATGCACGGCTACTTGAAGAGAACTCGGTTACGATTCAAAAAAGTCTCAGATATAATCAGGGTCAATGCATTCCCCTTAGTATCATTGCGCAGGAATATATCGAGTGCATAGAGAAAAACAATCTTGATCCGGCGAAAACAGTCCTGTGGATCGGCCATTCAAATATTTCCTGCAATATTAAACTCTATCCTCATTATATAAAGAGTTTTTTAATCTCCTTTGGGAAGGGTATGGAAAATGCGGGAGTGTATACCGGGCCCATATCGTTTTTAGATATTTCTGTGACCGCTGCTATCAACGCCTATTTTGCGTTTATGTTCGGAGGATTGGTGCGAAAGCTCGGGTGCAAAAAAAGGCCCTATGAGAATGAAAAAGGAATCACCGATAGCGTTATTAAAAAAAGTATTGATATTTTGTCGCAGGGCTTTCTCGGAAATCGATCAAAAGAGGATGTCCTTGCTGAAGTGATATCATATTTCGAAAAGATTGTGACCACGGAAGAGAAACGGCCCAAGGTAGCTATTTTCGGGGACATATATGTTCGAGACAATGAGGTCATTAATCAAGATCTTATACATTTTATTGAAGACAATGGCGGGGAGGTGATCACCACGCCCTATAACAACTATGCAAAAATGATTGCCCGTTTGTATTTCAGAAAATGGTTTACCGAAGGCAAATATCTTGAGGTTATTATATCAAAGACCTTGCTCGCAACAGTCATGAGAATGGAAAAAGCATACTATAAATATTTTGAAAAAGTTTTACATGAACCAGATTTCAAATTCGATCAATCACCAGAGACGATACTATCAAAATATAATATTATTTTGGAACATACGGGTGAATCAATGGATAATATATTGAAAATATTCTATATAAAACAGCACTATCCGGATATATCATTGTTTGTGCAAACAAGCCCCTCATTTTGCTGCCCCTCTCTTATTACTGAGGCAATGTCACAAGAAATAGAAAAAATTACAGGTATCCCGGTAGTGACTATAACCTATGATGGTACAGGTGGAAATAAAAATAATACGATCATTCCCTATCTCAAGTATCCACGAAATATCGACTCCCTGGTCTCGCCTTCTGATAATTATCTATGCCCCATAAAAGCATAGATACTGTGAGTTGTCAAAACTCCATCTGGCTGCACAATGAACTTCAATTGAGGGAATCTTCGAGAATTTATCGATGAAAAGTAAAGTCAATATAATTTATCACCAAAATATGGCGCCAGTGCGCACTATTTTGTGGCATCTTTTTCTATAGTGGGCTTCCATTACATATAAAATCCATTCAGAATCAATAACTTGTCAATTAGCAATGCTCAATTAGGGATTGGCAAATGTATTGCATCTTTCATGCGTATATTTGAAAAGAGAGCATAAAGAAATGAGGATTATATAGGTTAAGGAGGTAAAAAGAAAATGCTATACATAGGCATAGTTTTAATAGTGAGTTCGATATCTTTCATAGGTATTGCAGTATCATTTGCCAGTTATTATACTCATCATAATAAGGTGATTAAACGATTTGAGAGGAAAGGAAATAAGATACTGACCTTGTCTATAATAGATGATTTATGTAAAGAAGAAGATGAGGATTGCCGAAGTGTTATGAAAATTTTTCATTCTGCAATTGTCAATCATACATCCGTTGATAATATTCGCTATTATACAAAATACCCATATTCAATCTTTAGTTCTTTTATAGATCATGATGGGCATCGAAGGGCCCTTATTGCTAAAAGAATCGGCGAGCTTGTTCAGAAGGATAAATTGCTTGATGATGAGGTGGTTCTCGCGGTCAGTGTCCTCAAGCAGCTGACCAATTCTAGTCGAGAATATTCTTACACTCAGCTTATTGCCTGGAATAGCTTATCAAAAATAGATTGTTATAAAAAACCTTTATTCGACATACATATTAAAAAGAAAGAGCTTCTCAAGAGTTTGGCAAGAAAAGGGGCCGGAAGTATTGGAGCCCAAAAATTTGTGTTTAATGCGCTCGAAAAAAAAGAGATGCATGCCGATAGCTTAGAGAAAGATATAAAGGATTTTATTCATTATATTTTTAACATCGATAATTTCACGGTAAAGGCTCTTCTCTATTATAATATTCAAAGGTCATCCTTACTTAGGAAAGAAAAAAAGGAGCAGCTTTTAGAGGGGATAAAGATCCCAAAGCGCCTAGATAATTTTATAAAGGACTTTGATTATTTTTCGTATGGATTTAAAAGAGAAGAACTTATTATAGGATTAAAAAATATGGGGATCTGCGCTCCTCCTTATGTTAAGCATACGTCAGAGGGAAGAATTGCAGCTGTCTTAATCGAAGAATGTTTAATGGAAGTATGTATGCCCATTGCTATCTATTCTTATGATGACAGCAGAGTGAAAGACAAAGCTATTTACGAAAGTATCTCATTATTCGAAAGAGATGATCCACGAGTAAAAAATATGATTGGAGAACAATTTAAGGAAAATTTATTTCTGGAGGGAGAACTGTCTTTTAAAAAGAGAAAAGAGTATGAAAATGAAAAAAGCTATAAAAATAATGATCAGATTAGAGAAGGTCTTGCCTGTCTTGAAGGTGAGCTAAAAAAAATGGCCAATCTAATGAGTAATCCAAAGAAAAAAGCCCGCCAGAAAGTATGGAGTTTCATAGGAAATAGATAATAATGTTGATTCATCGTTTTTCGACTACTAATTTCAAGTTAGATTTTACAACAGAATGAATAGGAAATGAGTCAACTTCTGTATATTATAGGTAAGTATTCTGTTCTTTTTACAAATTAATATTGAATATTATTAATAAATTACCGAGATATTATATATAATTACTAATTATTTAATGATACATTTTATCACTATACATTTAATCTAAAAGGAGCTGTTTATGAAAAGAAGAAGAAGAAGAGTCCATATTATCGTTATTCCAAAAATACAATTGCGCGTGTTTTCCCTTATTCTTGCGACAACAATTATACCAATTGGATTATTATATTTCGTGCACAAATTTTTTGTACACTTTTATGTACAAGAATTCATGTTAGGGAATCCAGAGTTTGTGCAGTTAGTTGAAATAATCGATGGTATACATTTACAGACGTTTTTGGCCATAATCGCTATTATGTTGGCTCTAGGCTATTTACAAACTTTATTTTTGCACAAAATTATCGGACCATTATATCGTATTGAAACGGATTTAAAGGAGATGCTCAAGAACAATGATTTTTCAAGAAAAATTCGAATACGCCCCGATGATCTGATCCATTCATTTAACGACACTCTTAATTTGCTACTTGAAAGACTTAACAAGGCATCTATACCACCTGATAAAGAGGATGTATTGAAAGAAAAAAATATACATGATGAACAATTGATTTATAAATAATACCTCTTTACTAATTTTAGGATGTTACTATGGCGTCAAATCCGCCAACTTTATCTTTCAATTGGCCTCGAACCTTAACGCTTTTATCAAACATCTCTTTCACAGATGCAGCCATGGAGCCAAAATATACAGGTGAGCTTACAATAATCGCATCTGCATTGACAAGATCATCATTGGTAGTCTCCTGAACACTTTTTACAATCACTTCTGTATTCTCTGTTTTCGCTTGTGGGTTGTCAAAACTCCATCTGGCTACAAAATGAACTTCAATTGAGGGAATCTTCGAGAATTTATCGATGAAAAGTAAAAATTATATTAGTGCAAATCTATATAAGTCATTGATATTATTCTAGACGAACATAAACCGTGCCAAGTAACACGATTAAATTATAAGTTATGCCTAAAATTGTCACAAAATTATTTTACCGTCAATCTCGGCGGAGAATATGCAGAGCAGCAAAAATCCTTCAGGGAAATGATATTTGTTTTATTTCTTGCCATTACCCTTGTCTATATGGTGATGACTGCCCAGTTTGAGTCATTACTCGATCCGTTCATTGTTTTATTTTCTGTACCCCTTGCCTTAATCGGTGTCATTGTGACCTTGCTTATTACCAGCACTACCTTTAATGTCCAGGCATTTATCGGCTCTATCATGTTGACCGGTATTGTGGTGAATAACGCTATCCTACTGGTGGATTATACCAATATCTTAAGAAGGGAACAGGGCTATCACTTGTATGAGGCAATTATTACAGCCGGCAAGAGAAAGCTCCGTCCCATACTGATGACCACCTTAACGACAGTGCTTGGGCTCTTACCCCTTGCAATCGGGATCGGCGAGGGTTCCGAGATGCAGGTCCCCTTAGCAAGGACAGTCTGCGGCGGGCTTCTTTCCTCGACCTTTATCACCCTCATACTTATCCCTGTGCTCTATGCTGTTTTTGAATGCAGGGTAAAAATGAAACCCCCTGTCAAGGCTTAAATTACTATTCATAATGCACCTCCTGTGTCCTTCGCATCAAATTTATTTTTATCCCCTTCTATTTCCGTGGGGGGGGGGGAGCTCATACATAAAGAGAAATTACCGCATTACATAGGATTATTTGAGTTTGTGCATAATGTTAGGCGACGAGGTAAAGCTCTGTTAGCCTCTTTGCTAAATTTGCTTTTAAATTAACAACCTGGAATCTATAAAGAGCCAAATTTTTATAAAATAATTGTACTTTTCTCAATTTTTATGTTTAGGCCGTCCAGGGTCAGAAAGGCAAATTCCTATGACCCGATAATTTAAGAAGGAAATATAAATGGAGATCGGATATCGTTTGCGGATTAATCGCGAGCGGAAAAAGTCTATTGAACGTATCATTGTGAAAATGGGAATTCCAAATCCACGATGTGTCGTTTAATTGACAAGAGAATAAAGGTGGAGTAGTAACTAAAGCACTGCTGGTTTAATGATTCAATGCGTTAAAAAAGCAGTTTCCCTTTTCATCGCTCGAACTATCATTAAGCAGTGGAGTTGGTGGCAAATTATTATCAGGGGTATCAATAAGATCATCTTCTATCGAACCTGATTGATTACTCTCTTCGCCTGAATTATCTTCTTCTTGATTAGAATCTGTCTGCGCCAGATTTTGAGATTCGATACCCACTGCAAATATAGACATATGATCAAGCAATAATCCAAAGGTATAAGAAGTAAGCCCGGTTTCAGGTATACCGATCTGCCTGCTCAGAATAGCCCCTCCTTTTTTGATCATTTTCTCAAATCTTATACCTTCAATACCGGCAAGAGAGATGTTTCCATCCGGCTCAATATAATAGATGGACGGATCTGAGGTGCTGTCAGGCATTGTAATGTCAATTCGGACAAAGATAGCTTGTTCTTCTCCAAAGATCAATTTGTGAGATGAGCTACCCATTGAAAATAGAATAGCATTAGATCCTAACTCTTCGACAAGTTCCGGCGTAACAGGGATTTGGCGAGGCGGATCAACGATCCCCGTATAAGGCACATTATCTAAACCATCAGCGGCATATAGGATTGCTGTGCCAGGATCAATGTCAACTTTTATTTTAGCTTTATTGACGATGACAGGATTGTCTGATTCAAACCCAGGGGTGGTAAGGGTTACATGCACTGGCACTATTCCATTATCAGGCATATTTATGCTTCTGGTTGTGGTTGCAGTTCCTGTGACATTATTAAGATCTAAAATATTAGAAATCTCAAATTGAGCGCTGCTTATACTGTTAAAACCATGGGGTGTATGGACCTGAATATAGTAAAAGCCCTCTGTTAGATTAGAGAGATCAACTGGAGCAAGAATAGTAGTATCATTCGTGGGCGATCCTATATCCTTGGAGTAAACAACCTCTTGATCAATTGTAACAAAGGTGATAGCTGTTGCGCCGGTAAAATTCTTTCCTTCAAGCTCTATATTAATAATTTGTGGGAATGAAACATCGGGTGTTATCTTATTTACTTCAGGAACAGAATGAGAAGGATCAGTGATTGTGTATAGTTGTTCGCTTAATTCAGAGGTGCCGTTGATATTAATGACTCTCAGGTTATAAGCTCCGGTAGGTGCCCCGATAGGTACATCTACTATGATTTTTGTTTCATTGGCCGATGTACTAATTATCTCAAAGGTTAGCATAAACAAATCAGTTGAGCTTATAAATAAAATTTTATTATTCTTACCGATTATAAAATTTTCACCTGAAATTACAAGCTCTCGTTCTCTGCTATTGTCCCCTGTTCTGCCTCCTTCTGCTAATTCGACAGTGAGAATTTGTGGGAGAATATTTGATGTCATTAAAGTTGCTATATTACTTATATTGGAGAAATTTCCTGCCTCGTCTATTGATTTAACTCCGAAATAGTATCTCGTATCAGGTAAAAGTCCTCTTGTTAGAAAAGCTTCAGTATACCCCGCCGGACCAGGAATCTTATCGCAAAATAAATTAATAGCATTATTTAAATTTTCTTCTTTAATATCTTGTTCAGAATACCAGATTTGATAACCCTTAAGCCCATTCTCCACAACCTGCCATGATAACTCGATTGCAGTTGAGGGTGGAGCCCCATATTCAGCATTAAGAGTTGTAATACCTTCAGGGGGAGTCAGATCCAGTGTCCAATTATACTTTGTTGCATTATCGATCGTTTCGCCGATGAAACCCTCACTGACAGGCCCGTCCTGCCAGATATCGTTATAGGGAGAATAAGCATTGACATAAAGAATATTTTGCCCTTCTATTAGCATATCCTTGGTTAAATCTATTGTTTCCTCAATCGATTGTAAATTCCAGATTGTAGCATTGTTAATAGTGTATTTATATTTATCAATGTTAACTCCATTTACAGAAATAGTGGCATAAATTTTATTTGTAATGCTTTCAGGAAGATTATCCAAAACAGCAGTGGGAATAGTTGTATCTATTGCCCAGATTATTGTGGTAGATTCAGCCTCTTCCTGCCAATTGCCTGCTGTATCTAATCCGATAACATCAATTGAGTGAGCCCCTTCGGCTAGATCGGTTTCCCGAATTGGCTTCGCCGCTGAAAATGCAGCGCTCCAATTATTATCGTCCAATTTATATTTATAATACTGAACATCTGTCCCAGCAACCTTTATATTTATCTCGGTGCTGCCAACCCTTCCTTCCGGATAATGAGAAACTAGAGCTACCGGTGGTGTCCTATCGATCTTCCAACTTATTACTGTGGCATTTTCCTCTTTTTGCCAGTTACCGGCGCTGTCTTTTCCAAGAATATATAATGTATGATCACCTTCACTTGTTAATGTAAAAGCAAAACTATCCTTCACATCTATTTCATCACTCCAATCCTGATAATCTACTTTACTTCTATAGGAAATAACATCGATTCCGCCTATGGATACAGAGTATTGAGTGGTATTAATAATGCCGCCGGGAGTATTCATGATAACGGCAACCGGCGGTTCGTCATCAATAAGCTCCACTTCATCTATTTCACCGTCACAGTCATTGTCCAGGCCATCATACTCTTCCAAAGAAGGGAGGATTTCTCCGGTACAGGTTTCCCACATACCGGCATTACAGATTTGAGTGCCTCCTTTACATATGCCCACTCCTTCGGTCTTGAACGGGCCTGTATAGCACGACTGACTTAGGTTTTCATCTTTTTGTCCATTACAGTTATCATCTATGTTATTGCATAGTTCTATAGCACCCGGATAAATAGAGCTGTTGTTATTATCACAGTCTCCGTCGCTCACAAAGTACCCATCTCCGTCGTCATCAGTTTCACTTACTGATGTGGCCTGAGTCTCATTCGAATATCCCGAATTTCCTGAAGCATTATATGCCCTCACCCTATAGAAATAAGTAATACCGGGATTTAGTCCCATATCGATATAACTGCTTACATCAGAGCCCATTACAAATAATTGGCTCCAGCTATCACTTTCTCCTGTTTTTCTTTCTATCTTAAAGCCTGTCTCATTATTTGAATTGTCGGTCCAGCTTACATTGATCTTCTCCGGCTCGCTGGAGGTAGCTATAAGATTGGAAGGAGAAGCGGGAACGGGTTCAAACGGAGTAGCAAAAACCAGGCTGGCTGGGAGATTTGTTACTCGTTCATTTTTATAATCAAGAGGATAAATATCGATATAGTAGGTAGTATTGTATGCTAGATTAGAAAGAGGAATACTTCTTTCTTCAGTTATGGTAAATAGATTTTTCAAATTTTGGCTTTCGCCGACTACTACTTCGTACTTCTCATAGCAATTATCTGAATCAGGAATAATGTTGATTGTAATCTCATTCTTATCAAGGAAGGCATGGTTTTCATTCTGAATTGTTATTTCATCGATCTCCTTGACTTGTATGAAAATTTTCTGAGAAGTCCCTGCCTCGCCAATGAGATCGCCGGCTTTGGACAGAATTGCATACTCGTAGAATTCACCATATTCAACTGTATCGTCCACAAAGCTATCCACGTTTATGATATCGAGTGTTTCATATATGCCTGCACTGTTTTTCCGAGTGACAATATATTTGTCAATACCTTCTATAGTATTAAACTGGACCTTTACAGAAGGAGTATCGGTATCATTATTTATCAAATTGAGAGACGTCACATCAGGAGAAACAATCTCTTTTAACTGGATATGAAACTCTTTTGACTCATATTTCATACCATGGTAATAGGCCGTCACCTTCCAATCAAAGTCAGTTACTTCGTCTCTAAAGAGATACTGATAGCTCGTATCAAATGTCACTGCAACGCTGCTAAAGTTTTCTTCCCCGTTTTTCTTCAGATAAAGCTCGTAATTAACAGATTCGCTTAGGTCATTTCCTATGCCCCAGGCAAAATCGACTATTCGTTGATCGACATAGTACCCTGTATCGTCTGGGAAGAATTTTGAATAATCAAACTCCACCATCTCCCCTTCGATAACGACAGCATGGGAAAGCTCCATAGAATCCTGACCAGCCTCGATCTTGAAGGTATATTCACCGATATACCCCTCGACGATAACTATTTTGTTTGTTTCACCATCTGTCTTAAAATACTCTTGCCATTCGGAGCTTCCTGCCTTCTTTTTGCAAACTGTATAGCCTGTATGGCTATTTGTGCCGTTGGCACTCCAAGTAAAGATCAATTTTTCGCCGAGCTGGGCAGTGGATTTATTCACTGAAAATGAGGTAAATTCAAGAGGCTCGATAATATCGAATGTCACTGTATCGTAGTTGATGTTACCTTCATAATCGTAAGCGATTATCTTGAACGTTATCTCACCGGTTATTCCCTCGCTGAGAGTATACATATCATTGGTTATTGAGACATCTGTGATTGTATCAATCAGCGTATTTGCGCCCTCGACAATTTTGTAAATCTCATATTTGATAAGCTCGTCCCGATTGTCGCTTGCCTGCCAGGAAAGCATAAGTGTTGTGCCGTCCGTAACCTGCGCTCCTGCATTTGTAAAAATCACCTCCGGCTGAACAATATCCCCGGAAAGATTCCCCACTGCCAGGAAGTTACCCCATGCGACGGCAACATATTTGTTCTGGTTTATATCGACTTTTTTATAATTTTCAAGGCTATTAGCAGAACCGAAGGCGATAATGCTCTTTTCCCCTTTAGTGAGATCAAGTTTGGTTACAACGTTTTTACCGCGGTACGGTTCATACCCATATCCAACAAAAATCGCCTCGTCGTCGAATGCAGCAAGCTCATTAGATTGGGTCAAACTATCGAACGTCTCAATTGATAAATCCTTTTTAAACAGAATAAAATTCATCTTCCCGTTATTATACATATTCAAAGCAGCAATAAACGTTGAGCCGAAGGATTTGAATTCTAAAGGGGTATAGCCATCACCGCCATCATATAATGCCTGCTTTATAGTAAGATCGGAATTTAAAGAATAAATTTTTCCATATCCATACGTTGATGAAAGATAATCATCAACAATATTAAGGCAGGTACCAAAATCTTCGTCTGAAAAATTGGTGATGCTGCCGAGGGTTGGGAATATCTGTATAAATTTATTCTTGTCCAGACCATAGTTCTTCAGTCTGCCTTCTTCATAATTCCAGGTACCGTCATAAGGATGCCCCCCTCCCCATGCAGCGTAAAGATCTTCATTGTTCTTGATAAATTGAATTTGATCTATCTGATTTGGACTTTTTTCAAAATTATCAATTGTCAGCCGATAAGACTCCCCGGAATAATTTGCTGTATTATCTGCCATGGCATAGAGGCAGCTTCCATCATGAATGAGAGCGATATATTCTTCAGCCTTGAATGGAAGAGCGTCGCCGATTCGAAAAATATTGCCAGTCTCCAGATCGAGCATTTTAAGATACGCAGAATAAATGTTGATTGAATTGAAAATCGTATTATCGGTAAAAACCACCAATGCCTTGTTGTTGCCGATATACGCAATATCGGAAGCGTTATCAATATATTCGTTCAGACTTGTCCGGGCGATATTTTTAGAGAATGTACAGCTGCCGGTATCAAATTCAAGTATTTCATTAGGAGTCCAGATAGGCTTTGATTGAAAGGGATTATCAAATATCAGATATACCCGATTTTCAGTCTTAATTACCCTTGAAAAGTTGATCCAATCCCAATTATCGACAAAATCTACTGTCTGTCCATCAAACGTATATGCAATATGCGCTTTTTCAACGATATTTTCCCCTTCAAGGCTGTATACCTTCCCATTTCCGAAGATAAATACTTTGCCGCTCTTGGCAACCAAGGATGTCTTAATTGCTTCATTTGACTCCATGCCAATGGTAAAAGGCAACTGATATGAATCAGCAATAAGGCTTTCTGTGTCGAATTTCACCAATTTTAACTCCCATGGGTTAATAAAGTAAATCAGGGTTCCATCAGAGGTAGGTTTAATCCAGAAACTTTCAATATCACCTGCGTTGTTCTGGATAGTGATGCTTTCTCTGCTGCCTATATGACCTTCAGAAAAAGAATACCGTGAAATTTTGTCCCAACCAACACAAAGATCCCAGAGGTATCCATTGACCAAGATATGCTTTGTAGGATCACAGAAATACCTGTCCTGCAAATCATCAATTTTAGCTGTGCCCGCTATACGTGGAACATTCTCGTTTTTAATAATTATTGGCGAAACAAAAGATGAGCCGCTTTTATAAGTGTAATAATATTTTTCTGTACCACCCGGACTTTTGAGAAGGGCATATGGTGTTCCTTGAAATATCTCAAGATCGACCACTTCATACTTCTTATCGCAAATCTTTGTCTTGGATGAAATGGTATCGCTTAATTTATCATAGGTGATGTAATATTTATTGTTCTCATAGACAAATGTATCTTCATTATCACCGACAGCGGTATCCAGGTAATAGCGATACATATGTTCAACAACAGCGTGCACTATATTGGTTTCATCCATTTTCACAAACTTGATTTGTTGATACTCTTCTTTATACATAGCATCTATGGGAAAATCGATTTCTTCATCATAGAGGATGATAGCTTTATTGAAGGGTGAAGGAAGCTCGGTATCAGCATTTATCCTAAACCTGTCTGACCGGACTTTCCTTGCATTACCCCGAATATCAGTTATTATAAGCTCAAGGTAACAGTTTTGAGAGGAATAATAATTCTTATCAGGGATTTCCCAGTTGTACTGGCTTAAAAACACAATCCCATTATCATTCTCTTCAGAATATATTAACTCACTGCTTGATCCATGTAATAATTTTACCTCGATGTGACGTATTTCATTATCCGAATCGTTCAGGATCGAAAAGGTAAGGTCTTGCCCTACTGTAAATGCTGGGAGAGTCGGCAGGATATCGGCATCTATTCTGTTCGAGTATATGGAGAAAAGCTCCGATGTTTTGATTGTTTCGTTGCCCTTATCGTCGTACAATCGCACCCTGATCTGGGCATTGTTAGTCGGCTGTATTTCCGTGGGAATAAGCCAATCAATAAAGTTACCCCCGGTATTAGTACAATTAGGACAGGAGCCTGAATAGAATTGTATATAATCATAATCATTTGTGCCGTCGTAGAGCAAAATCCAATCGTCGGTTGTACTATCATATCTAAGATCGATGATTCCCCTGGCGACTCTGATATCATCATAGGCTTCAATAACAATTGTCAGTTCCTGCCCCATGCGGGCCCAGAAGATGCCTGTCCCGTCATACATACTGCCATATTCCCGAAGGTTGAAGTGTGTGACCACAGGCCCGCCGGCATCAATATAATTTATTGTGTAAGTATATTCATTGTTTGCGGTGTCAACATCCTGGGCATCCTCATAAGAAAAATAAAACTTAATCTGGCTTTCCTCTGAGACAAGAACATTATCATAGATCTTTCCGTTGCTTTCCCAAACCCTGTCACGGAACTGAACCGTTACATCAACAACCTCTTCTTCGGCTGGAGCAAGCTCCTTGCTTGTGTGTCCCCAACTTAACCAGAAAGGGCTTTCAGAGCCATTTTTGATATACGAGCACGTGATACTTCGTAATTTGGCTGTTTCGCTTCCCAGGTTTTTGACCGTCAGTTGAAAACCCACTGTAGAATCAGGCTTAATTTCACCTTCATGCTCCACCTTTGTTATTGCCAGGTCAGAGCCCGTTGCCACGGTTGTGAAATGCCATATAGGAGATTTAATGTACTCTCCGCTATAATAATCTTTGTTGTTATTGCCATCCTCGCGTACCCAGATCTGCCAGTAGTATGTGGTGTTTGGCTTTAAAGGTTCATGATATTCCTCGGCAAAATCAAACCAATTTTGACCTTTATGATCGGAGAGGAACGACCGTAACACAAAATAATTGAGGTTGTTTTGATCGGTACCATAGGTTACAAAATAATCAAGATCATCCCCGTCTTCATCATAGGCTCTCCACCGTAATATGGGACTTTTACCGACGCCTGTGGCGCCATCACCAGGCTCCTGATATGATTCGTCAAAGTAAGGGAAGTCCTGAATGTCTATCCTTATGCTTTGACTATTGCTCCATGGGCCTGTGCCTCTATTATTTATTGCCCTTACTCTGAAATAATAAGTAGTATTATCTTTCAGATTGGTTATGGTATAGTGTATTGATTCATACATATTATCACCGGGGGCAGGATTGCCGGCATTGATTCTGATCGCATTGCTAAAATTACTGTTATCGGCATATTCAATTTCATAATAATTAACATTGTCATTATGATGCGAATCAATAACCTTTCTCCATCTCAAGGTAATTCGATCTCTTGTGGCCGTGATTCCTAATCCATACAAACAGGGGGCTTGGGGTATCTCAGTAGATTTTTCTACATGGGGCTTCTTGGGCATATAATATAAGGTAATGATATCGCTGGTATAGGTTTCATTATTTGATGTGTTAGCCGCTTCTATTCTAAATTCTATTCTATTGTAATTTTTAGCCTCATCTATATTAACCGGCTGATTTCCTTTCCTTGGGTCTATATTGGTTTGTTCAAATATATTTATCCAACTGCTCCCATTATCCAAGGAATAGTAAATCTTGAACCTATCGGTATACTCGTTCACTGAATAGCTCAAATAGAATTTATCTTCATCTTGGTTATAGATTACAGAAAGCTGGGCCGATGGGAGGTTTGGATTGACAACCAGGGCATTTTGTTTTACTGAGATCTCGACCCAACATTGATCTCCAAAATAAGCCCCGGAACTATTTTGCATCCGCCAATTGCCTTTATAAATGCCGGCTGCATTGGGAGCCACCAGATCTACATTGACATCGATAGTGCCTCCTGGCTCCACTCCTGAAACAGTCACTGAATTTGGTCCTTGCATTTTACTTCCGCTAACGAAAACCCATTTATAGCCACTTTCCCAGGTAGTTGTGCCGGTATTTTTAATGCGCCAGGTTTTTGTAAAGCTTTGGCCTGGCAGCAGTTCAGTGCCGTCTGGGATGGTGATATCCGGTGGAACGAATTGGGCATTATCAAATAAAGGGGATTCAATAGGTTCATCTAAGGTTAGCGTATCAAGAATATTAAGAAGATCCGCTTTTATAGTTTCAAATAAAGGGATTGAACCATTTAAAAGTTTCCCATCTTTCATATCTGCATGATCATATCCTTCAAAACTCCGTCTTAGCATTGTGCTTGAACCATAAAATTTTGCACTATCAACAGGAACAAAACCATCATTATTAATATAATAAAATTTCTGCATAACAGAACTCGAAAACAATAATTGTTTATGTTCATCAAATATAAGATCCACTCCTGAAGGGTTATAATCCGCTGGGATTATTTTATTCATATAGGAATAAGCAAAAACTGTTAATAATTCTAAAGGGGATAATGATATTAAGTACCTGTAATAAGGAGCATTTGAGTTTATATACCCATAATAAGCAATAATCTTATCACTATATGCTTCACAATCATTTAAATTTTTCATCCAGCTATTTTTTTCATTCTCCATATTATATTTAGGAGAAATATTACAATAATTATCGAACCGAAGATCAGATCTATTTGGTTCATATACTCGAACTTGACAATTTTGTGATACTGAATAAAAATTCCTAAAAGCCGATAAAAGATCCTGATTCATACAAGTCTGCAAAATAGAATCCGTACATTCCGTATCTATTTGCCACCAATAAAATATATCAATTATTGCAGTGATTGCTATTAATTCTAACTCTGACCTATTAAGTAATAGAAAATTAGTTCTTGCAGCGTCATTTGCCGCTGGTGTACCGTGATGAGGAGTAGCAAGAGTGATGAGTTTTATTATCCTATCACCAGCTCTTGGATATGGATTTCCTTTATAATCGCCAGTATTATGCGAGTGTTCATTCATATATGAACGTGCTACTAATCCACCCATACTATGAGCTACAATAACAAAAGGGACATCTTTTATTTTTAATTCATAGACAGAATTACGTTCGGCATAACAGTCTATTGCGTCATCTATTTTATTTCTTAAACTTTTAGCTATATCCCAGACAGTATTTCTATCGCTTTCATAAAAAAAGAGATATAATTTATAATTTTTATATAAATCATTTTTATAAAAGAAATCAATAAAATTTTGCCAATATAAAAAATTTGGATTATTTATATCATCAATCTTTATAACTCCACTTTCTGCTGTTCTGTTACCATGAATGCCATGAATTAAAATAAGAGGGATTTGATTATCATAATTTTCGTCAGTATACGGTAAAAGAGTCGTATGATCATCAGCAGGGCTAGGATCATAGATATTTGCGTGTGGTGTAGTTGTTTCTTCGGAAGCAGTAGAAAAACTCCATACATTACTGGGAATATTATTGCCACAGTTATTCTTGGCAACTATTTTCCAGTAATAAAGGGTATTATAATCAAAGGGTGGCAAGCTGTAACTGCTACTAGTAGTATTACCATAATAAGGAGGATTTGATGATGTTCCAAAATATACATCATAAGAATCTGCATTTGCTGAGTCTGACCAGTCTAGATCACTATCAATAATTATATCGTAACACATGTGACAAGGCAATGGGTTGCTCGGTGTGTCGGGTGCAGAACATACTATTACCTTACTTGGACCGGGTGGATCAGGCTGACAACTCCAGTTCCCTGCATTGTCAACTACATGTATCCCATACCAGTAAATGCCTACTGATGGAGGGGCATTAGTAAAAGTGGCACTTGAGGGACCATTTCCTGAATGTGATTTGCTTATAATCTGCGACCAGTTTCCCGGACTGCCATTGCTATCATTGGCACGCCAAAGTTCTACTCGATTCAAGCCCGAACCACCTGTGTCTGAAGCCGTATACGAAATTGTAAAGGCGTTGCCCAATGTAAGAGAACCGGGATTGACAGAAAAAGTGCTGGCAATAGGATCGGTTATATCAGAAGAATCTTCCGAGAACATGTCCAAATAAACTTGCGGTACATCGATAATGTCGTCCCAACAATTTGCCTGTTGACATTCAGAATAAGATACATATTCCTTTTTTCCCTTATTTATAAGATATACATCCGTTCCTTCATATAATCTGATATATATGCCGTTTGATGTGCTATCAGAAGAAATGAAATCTGGTCCAGGTGCATATGAGTTAGAAACGGTATATACGTTCGTCCAACTCCACCCATGTATTCCTGCGTTTTGCATTGTATTAAGAACGTCAGGATTAATTACTCTATATTTTTTATTATTCTGTATCCAATAAACGTTAATAGTATCAGAACTAATATATGTAAGGAATTTGTCAATGGGAGAAATAGAAATTTTACCAATATAATCATTAGGATTATGGTAACCATAGTTATCGGGATTGCTTGGTGTATAACCCCAATACAAACCTGTTCCAGAAGGATTATCAGTCACAGAAGCATCTTTAATTTCAAAATGGAGGTGAACATCCCAGTTATCTTGTTTCCCATATCCAGATCCACCCATTACTCCTATTTTTTCACCTTTATAAACCTTATTGCCAATTGCTATACCTACCTCAATTGATTTCAGATGCGCATATAAACTGTAAATCTTTTTGTTCCCTAATAAAATATGTTCGATAATAATATTATTCCCCATACCATGGTCATTAGAACTCATATATTCTACATATACAATCGTGCCCTCATTTGATGCAACTATATCATGAGTACCGTTTCCACTATAATCTATTCCGGTATGATATTCTGTATTATTTGCACAAGTTAGCGTATTATATAAACAGTCTTCGATCTGATAGGTAGAGGCTGGATGCCCAAATGTCATATCATTAGCTGTTACAGGAAATGGTAGAAGGATTAAAACCAAAATGAGAGTAAGATAATATATGTTAATCCTAAACATCTTAGCCTCCAAAACATTATTATATATTTAAAATAATAAATTATAATTTTTATTGATAATGTTTATTATATTAATTTATATCCTTTGTTTAATTAATATCAGGCAATTCAATAATTCTCACTGTAATATGTTCATATAAAACAAGGAATTTATTTTCATTAGAAAACTTAATAATTAATAATATTATTCAATTTTATTATTGTATTAACGATCTAATATATTTCGAAATAGTAAGCTAATTATCATTAAATTTTAAATATAAAATCAAAATTAATTAATTCAATATTAACATATAAATATAAAATAAGCAAAATAGATTTATATATTTTTTATTTAAGTTAGTTTATCTAATTTTGAATATATTAAGGGCTAAGATTCGGAAGATAGTATTAGAATAAAGGTGTATAAGGAGAGCGATACAGAAAGCGATTAATGCCCCAATACCAAATTTGTTCCTGATTTATTTATCCCTTACAAACTACCTTGATTGTACGTAAAGATTCTACTTCTCATATCCAACAGTTGTTCTGTAAATCTGCTCATCTTTTGGATGGCAAGCATCCATCGCTACTGATTATCCTTTACAAGCAAAGGTATGAGAGGGGAAGGGCTGGTAATGATACGTGAAGGTGAAGCTCTTCTTCGTCTGCCGCATTATGATAATCATCATCAGTGAGCCTGTATATAGATCTGCAGTTCTAAGGGAATTATCCATAGTCCATAGGATAGAAAATTTAGAGGAATGGGTACAAATTACCCTACACCACTACACCGAGTGCTTTGAATACAGCATCAACAGGATCTGCATAAAAGCTGGTTTGGAATTTTGCAAATAACTCACCAGGTATGGTGGGGATATCACCCACGCTGCTCATGGGGAGTAATATCCGTTTAGCGCCGGAATCAAAGGCAACCTACAATGTCTCTGCAAGGTTTTTCGTTGGTATGATATTTCCGCCCAAGCTCATATCACCTAAGATAACTAACTGGCTTTGAACAGGTTTTCCTAATAATCCTGAACAAAGGGTGACGAAACTGCAGAGCGTCAGGGCGGCTGCTGGCCCAATATTATGAAGTTCAACAACATGAAGGTGGTAATCATGATCCCCCGCTTTCGCTGCTGCACTGACCCGCGTGATATGTGCTTTGAAAAAATCAAAAGCCACCTTTATTGCTTTCTTCGTCTTTGTACCAGTACCCGCACCTGTTATGGAGAGTTTCCCATTCCCGCCTGTTACTTGAAGCTTCAGTCTAAATAACCCTAATGATATTTTTGCCATTTTTAAAATTGCCCGTCAAATTTAAAACCATATTTTTTAGTGGTTTCTACAAAATGTTGATCATAGCCAAACGCTTGGAGAAACATTTTTTTCTTTTCTTAACCTTCCCCTCTCTTTTTCAAAAATTTTGCAGATTTCATCTTCAATACCAAGAATGGAAACATTAGTCAAAAAATCATTTAAAGATTGCTCATTACTATCTGGATCTTTAGAGTAATAAACGCCTTCGTAAAGCTCCGCTAAAGAAATAATACTGATAGCCAATCCTTCTTCTCTCAAAGATTTAAGTTTTTCTACAATCTTCTCGTTACCGTTTAGGTAATGAATAACCCAATCAGTATCTAAAAGATACAAGATTTTCATAGGGGCGGCTCCATCCTGGGAGAAAGAAAACGATCTTTATAAATATTTGTTATCAATTGATCAGCATCGAGCGTTCCTTTCCAACTTCCTGCTGCTTTTGCGAAAGCATCTTCGCTGGTTCTTAAAGGAATCTCAATAATCATTATCATATATTCTTTTCCTTCTTGAATATCAACTTTCTCTATTGGCTTAAGTACACCTTTAGAAAACTTTGCCTTTATGGTTTTCCCCATTTTTCTCTCTCCTTTATATTTTGTTAGGATTAGAAATGTTATTTCCTTCTTACAACAGCCACTAAGAATACATGCTCCAAGTAGATTGATAATGTATAGAAAGATGCCCATTAGACATGACTTTTGCAATATATTCCGTTGTTTTCAATTATCTATCTCCTGCTAAAACCCTATAATTTATATTAGTATATATAATATTATAATACTATGGCAATGAAAACTTTAGGTAAACATTGTGTAAACAGCTTTTGGCACACATTGCTTTAGTACATAAACGTGCCAAGTAACACGATTAAATTGTAAGTTATGCATAAAATTGTCACAAAATTATTTTACCGTCAATCTCGGCGGAGAATATGCAGAGCAGCAAAAATCCTTCAGAGAAATGATATTTGTTTTATTTTCTGTACTCTCCTTCCCGAATATTCTTAGCCATTAAATTTATTGAGTTTTTAAGCTTGTCGAATTATACTTCATGAAACAATTTCATATCTAAAGGGAGTGATATTTGCAAGTATGAAAGCAGTTTGTTATATGGAAAATGCAGCTCTTCGACATCAGCTGAAGGTATATAAAAGAAAAGACAGATGGCCCAAAATCAAACCAACTGATCGAATGTTCTGGTTATTGATTTCTCAAATATGGCCTGGTTGGAAAGATGATTTATACTTTGTTAAGCCAGCAACTGTGGTTTCCTGGAGACGTAAAAAGCTCAGGAAACATTGGACAAAGTTATGCAGAAACGGCAAGTCTGGGCGCCCGTCAGTCGATCACAAAATAATCTGTCTTATCCGGGATATGTCAAAAGCAAATCCTCTTTGGGGATCACCTCGTATCAGAGGTAAGCTCATGAAAAAAGGAACATCCTATTTGCCTAGAAGCAGATTTTTAAAACTATGCTACAAAAAATGAATTTTATTAGATCTACTATGATATTGCCTTATGCCTTTTTACGAGGTCATCAAAATAGAGTTTCTTAAAAAGTTTGGAAGAAAATATCACCACACAGCTCTAATAAAAATAAAGAAAAATGAAACATTTTTAGTGGGAGGATGATATGAAAAAAACTATATTTATTTTATTTATATGTTCTTTTATGTTTATATTTAGGTTTATCGGTACTGCCTCCGCCAAGACATGCACCCTGAATATCTCCATGTCCCTCGGAGAGCATGAAAGGAATCATCAGTAAGCAAGGAGAAATATCATGCACTCTTCAGAGAATAAGGGAAAGAATAGAAATATCGCTGGTCGCGCACAAAGTTCCGGTCAACATATGCCAAAACATCATCCAGAAAAGCCTAGTGAAGACTATATTCAGTGGCTTGAGTCTCGCTCGATGCTGTATCAGGCAGACAGCTTAAGCGATCTTATTGCAGGTAAGTATCTGCAATGGCAGAATGCATATGCTCGTCCGCGCCCCCAGGACTTTATAAGTGTTGCCTCCGTCTGGTTCACCAGCTATCCCAAGTCGATAATCACCAAGCCGAATAAGAGCGTTTTGCAAACTCTGGGAAGTGAGGAACTGTTGGAATGTTTTCACAAAATTGGGATCGAGGGAATCCATACCGGTCCCCTGAAGCGATCTGGCGGAATCACCGGACAAAGGTACACACCCTCCATCGACGGATTTTTCGATCGGATCGAGTTGACCGTCGATCCTCGTTATGGGACGAATGACCAATACATACAAATGACCCGAACCGCTCAGCACTATAATATTGCCCTTATTGGAGATCTTGTTCCGGCGCACAGTGGGAAGGGACCAGATTTCCGCTTGGCTGAGCGGGCTTACAAGAATTATGAGGGATTATATGTTATGGTCGAAATTCCAAAAGAGCATTGGGAACTTCTCGGCTGTGTCCCGGAAGGCACCGACAGTGTTAATCTCACTCTGGAGACAGCCCAGCTTTTAGAGGATAAGGGATTCATTCCCGGACCACTGGAGATCATACCGTTTTACGATTCCGGTATCAAAGATACCAACTGGAGCGCCACAGATATTGTTACGGGGGTGGACGGTTGTCAACGACGATGGGTTTATCTCCATGTCTTCAAAGAGGGACAACCCTCTTTCAACTGGTTGGACCCAACTTTTGGGGCACAACGGATCGTCATGGCTGACGTGGTGCAGTCTATGTATGTGTGGGGCGCGACAGGACTTCGACTTGACGCCAACGCACTGCTCGGTATCGAGGGCAGGCCAGGCCAAAGAAAATCATGGATTGAAGGGCATCCACTAGCTGAGAGCAGCTCCGACATGATTGCAATGATGATTCGGAAACTTGGAGGGTACTCTTTTCAAGAGCTGAATCTCAGTCTGGAGGATATCAAGAGATTCACTACCTGGGGTCCCGATCTCAGCTACGATTTCGTCACCCGTCCCCCCTATCTGTATGCAATAGCCACGGGAGATGCTGGTCCGCTGCGTTTGATGTTGCGTCTGATGCTGATGGAAGGACTCGATCCGGGTATATTTGTTCATGCCTTGCAAAACCATGATGAACTCATGTTTAATCTTACCCATTTACGCAAACATGGAGAGGAGAAATTCTTTGTTAATGGAAAGGAAATGCGTGGTAGGGAAATTTATGACACTATGTATGAACGGGTAAAGAAGAAGATCATCGGCAAATTCTCTTATATCAAGGAATTTAGCAATTTAGGCTTTTGCGGAACATTGGCTGGTTTTGCGGCCGCGGCATTAGAGATCCCAGATCCTTATACCATGAATTCTTCTCAAAAATCTGCCGTCTTGCAGTTGCACCTTTTGGCAGCGTGCTTCAATGCGATGCAACCGGGCGTGTTTGCAATTTCGGGGTGGGACCTTGTTGGCGCACTTCCTGTTGATCCCAATAGTTTTGATCTGTGGGTGGATGAATGCGATTGCCGGTGGCTGAACCGCGGCGCCTACGAGCTTATGGGAGTGAGCCAAAGCGCCACATCCTCGGACACAGGCATGCCGAGGGCAGTGGCTATTTACGGCCCTCTTCCTGAGCAGCTCCGTGATCCAAACTCCTTTGTATCACAACTTAAGCGAATGCTTCGAGCACGTATAGAAAGCCGGATTGCATTTTCAAAGCTTATATCGGTACCAAAGGTTAGCACATATGGTAGTACGGTAATGCTTTTCAAGCGTCCCGAAGGCCTCGGCTGGCTTATCACGGCCCTTAATTTTAGCCATGAACCTGTGCTTGAAACCATTCAGATTCCACAGCTCGCTGGAAAAGTAACGCAGGTGATTTTTTCCACCCATCGCGAGGGGGCAAAAAGTATAAAGATCTCCACTGACGGGGACTTTCTATTAGATTTAGAACCTAGAGAGGGTAAACTGTTCCTTGTAGAATAGCCGAAAACGACGTTGGTGCATGAAGAATTTATTGTATCTTCCTTGGGCGAAGAGGAGTGAGACGAGAATGAGTGTGAACAAAGAAATGGAGGTGATGTAAATGTTCGATAAATATCCATGGATCTTTCCCTTTTTATCTGACCTGATTGCAGGTCTTGTCGGAGCGGCCATTCTCAGTATTATGGCTCTCATTTCCCGCAAAATGGGTCGTAAGCAAGGGTGGCAATGGCTAAATATAATATCCCATTTGGGATGGCCTCTCATGGCCACCGTATTCTTTGCAACTGCCCTCATTTACGCCATTATTCGTAGGCTTCAATTGCTATATATTATTGTCTTGGGGATCCTTTTCTTGCTGGCATTAGCCTCGGTTATTCTCATCCGATATGGGCCTCCAAAGGCTCGTCGCTTGCAAAGCAGCATATTACCCCATGTCTGGCAGATTCTCACAGGTATCTTTTTTTTGTGTACCCTCATTTTAATGATTATCCCTAGACCACCTCTCCCTCCTGGTAAACAGATTGTCTTTGTGGTTGACCTTGCAGATGAGGAAATGATGGTTTTCAGAGATGTGTTGGACACGCTTGAGCCTGAGTTGGGTGCAAAGGTCCTCCTGATGAATGTGGAATCTTGCCGTCATGTTGCTCGCCTTGATAAAATGGTCGCCTCAGGCACTATGAAATGGGATCTTATTGCCGTGGATAACAACATACTGGGTATCCTTGTGAAAAAAGGCTTAGTTGAGGAGTTATCAAAAGCAGGGGAGTATGAAAACTTGAAAGAGCTGATTCCCCATGCACTTTTACCGCGCCTTCGTCCCATGCTTAAAGTGGAAGATAAATTCTACTTTGCGCCTTTCCGTCTCAATGTAAAAATTGCTTTTTACAATCAGCACAAGTTTACCGAGTATGGACTCACACCACCCAAAAATTGGGAACAGTTACTGCATGTAGCCAAAGTTTTCAAGGAGAAAGAGGGCGTAGGCCGTGTCGCAATCCATGGGTATGATGGAAAAACCGCGGCGGTTACGATATTCGAATTTGTGAAGTCAGCAGGAGGAAATCCACTCACACTGGATGATGAAGGAACCAGGAAAGCATTTGCCTATCTTCAACAAATTGAGCCATATCTGGCACCAGAATATGTAGAAACAAGATTTGATACAGCGAACGAGTTGCTCATAGACGACGGGATTTATCTGGTGTGTCAATGGACCTATGGTATTAAAGTCGTCATAAAAGATGCAAGGAAGGAGGAAATCAAGGTCTACTCAGGATGGAATGGCCCGGGAGGGCAAGCCCATGTGCTGGGAGGCGATCTCTTGGCTGTGCCGAAGGGTGCTTCTCATCAAAAGTATGCCATCAAGCTTATAAAGCTGCTGTTAAGAAAAAAGACCCAACAAATTTTGGCTTCTCGTCTGTGCTGGCCACCGGTGAGACAAGATGTGTATGAAGAGCTGCCTCCTGAATTAGATCCCTATTTTCAGGTTATCAACGATGCACTATCTGCAGTCGTAACCAGACCAATAGTTCCCCAGTGGTCTGTGGTAGAAAAGGTTCTGGCCAGCGCCTTTAGGGGATTGATTCGGGATGTCAATGACATTGCTTCATTGGAAAACTATTCTCACACATTGAAAAAGCTTCCACGACGGCTGATCATTTATGAAGTGAAATCAAGAGAGACCTTGAAAGATATAGCTCAACGCTATAATATTACAGCAGATATATTGGCTGAAGTGAATGGAATAGTATCGGGGAAATCTGTCGGCCCACGGCACATGAAGATTCTGCTGATCCCCCGACATTAATTAGAAGATCATACATAAAAATTGAGATTGGTACTATTCATATGTTTTCAATATAACAGAGGAGAAATTCCGCCACACTCCATGCTTGCGCGATGCAACCGCATGGTCTATGAGGGCTGTCAGCATCAAAAATTTCAGAGATAGTTCCGATTCCTGCATCCTTGAAATGAGCAGACATATTTTTAAGAATCATTTTCGCTTGCTCTTTGCCAGCTTCGCCTTTTACCCGGACGAGGGCTCTAATAAATGGCCCTATTAACCATGCCCACACAGTGCCTTGATGGTAGGCACTATCCCTTGAAAGCAAATCGCCTTCATAATGAGGGTGATAATTATTATGCCCTGGAGCTAGACTACGCAGTCCCCAAGGGGTAAAAAGGTTCTCTTCCACAGTCTGTAATACCAGACTTGCCCGTTTTTTTGATAATAAGGGGAAGGGAAGGCTCAGAGCAAATATTTGATTAGGGCGGATAGAAGATTCTCGATATTCACCATCTATATAATCATATAAGGATTGGTTATTTTGGTTCCAGAAGACTCTATTAAAGCTCCCTTTTATCTGTTGTGCGCGTTTCTCATATGCCAAGGCGGATGCCTTTTTATTAAATCTCATATACATATTTGACAATATTTTCAAGGCATTATACCAAAGTGCGTTAATTTCCACCATCTTCCCCTGGCGAGGCGTTACTATCCAGGTACCTACTTGTGCATCCATCCAAGTAAGTTGTATACCAGGCTCACCGGCATATAAAAGCCCATCCTTAGCTGTATGAATATTAAAGCGAGTTCCTCGGTCAATCCATTGGATGATATCTTCTAATACAGGCAACAATTTATTGCATACAAACTCAAAATCCGCCGTGTAGTGCAAATATTTATAAATTGCCACAAAAAACCATAAAGAAGCATCAACTGATTTATATTCAGGTTTTCCATCAGCGTCTCTAAAGCGGTTTGGTAGCATACCGTTGCTCATCTTATCTGCAAATGCCTGCAGGATCTTTTTGGAATCTTCAAAACGGCCAGTTGCCAAAGTTAGCCCGGGAAGAGAGATCATAGTGTCACGTCCCCAATCAGTAAACCAATGGTAACCGGCAATAATTGTGCGTAATTCCTCTCCGCGTCTCACCACAAATTGGTCTGCGGCAAGAGCCAGAATATGTAACAATCTGTCCTTTTTGGGCAAATTGGCGAGCACGTTTAATCGACGACTCTTTTCAAGATCATATAATGCAAAAGGATCTCTGCCTAAAGGATTTTGAGTGGATATTATGGCTGCAACCTTGTCTCCCATCTTCAAGGAAATCCTAAAAATACCATAACTAAAAAGATCTTCCCTAAAATCCAATCCCCTCCATTTTTCTTGAAGGTACACAAAATCAAAATGCCAATCGGGCAAAGCCTCATAATCTGCACCTGGTATGTGAATAAATAGATCTGGAATTCCATCATAGGGATTTACATGGAAGAGGTGATCCTGAAATGATGCTTCCTGACATATTGGATCATTAGAATGTGTTAAATTATGGATATCCCGCCCAGCAACAAAAGGCCGAAGCTCCAATAAAAATGTTGATGGAGCCCGTAGGATTTCATAAAATACTATCGTAGTATTTTCCCCATGAAGAGCCATAACTGTTTTTCGTATTTGAATCCCCGCAGCTTTATAATCGAATATAGGGAATAATGATTTTGTGAAGCTCTGCAAAAATTTATAGCCCTGTGGAGAGATAGTACCCGGATAGACATTACTGCTTAATTCGAAGCGATCACCAGCAATTTCGATGGTTTCATCAAGCTTAGATAGTAACACTTTACGGTCAATGGGCGGATTCATTGCTGCGACCAGCAGCCCATGATAACGTCTTGAATGAGCACCGCTGATAGTAGAACTAGCCCAACCTCCAAGGCCATTTGTTTCCAACCATTCACGGCTTATTGCTTCCTTGAAATCTTGGGTAATTTTAGAATTAAAATGAATTAATCTCATAATAAAATCGATTATTGATTGGCGAGACTGACTGAGCTTGAGCTCAGCCCCTCACTGATAAACGCCAGCTTTGCTTGGTACCTATCGAGATATAATACTATATTTATTGATCAGCTGGCAAATGAGATTAAATATTGTAAAAAATTGCCCTGATGGATGTCTTAAAAAATATTGAGGAAATGCGTCTATTCCTAACCCAATTTGAATAAAAAATCTGCTTTTGTAAAACAATATCAATCTATTCACAATTTTTTTCTAATGTCCTTAATCCAGGATAGAATAATTTGTATTATCTTATATTGGTCTTTGGAAAGAGTATACTATAAATATTTTGAAAAAGTTTTACATGAACCAGATTTCAAATTCGATCAATCACCAGAGACGATACTGTCAAAATATAATATTATTTTGGTACGAATCAATTGATAATATATTGAAAATATTCTATATAAAACAGCACTATCCGGATATATCACTGTTTGTGCAGACAAGCCCCTCATTTTGCTGTCCCTCTCTTATTACTGAGGCAATGTCACAAGAAATAGAAAAAATTACAGGTATCCCGGTGGTAACTATAACCTATGATGGTACAGGTAGAAATAAAAATAATACGATCATTCCCTATCTCAAGTATCCACGAAATATCGACTCCCTAATCTCGCCTTCTGATAATTATCTGTGCACCATAAGAGTATAGATTACCCTTGGTAAATTTACCATCAATTGTCTATAATTTCTGGAGCACCCTATTAAAGTTTGACGCAACTAAAAAAGGATTATATACTACTTTCACAGTATGGTTCTAAGATATAATAGATAGTCAATGGCAAAACAAAACAACAACTCGAATAACGGGGTACTATTACAGGGTAAAGCCCCAAAGGTCGGCTTTGGCACCTTTAAAGGCGTATATCTCCCCAGTGTTCTTACCATATTTGGTGTCATTATGTATCTTCGCCTCGGATGGGTGGTGGGAAATGTTGGCCTTTTGCTCACGCTTGTCATAGTCACTATCTCAAGCACAATTACCTTTCTCACCGGTCTTTCCATCTCTGCAACCGCCACCAATATGAATGTAGGAGGCGGTGGAGCCTATTTTATGATTTCCCGTTCATTTGGTGTTGAGGCGGGCACAGCTGTCGGGATACCGCTCTTTTTCGCTCAGGCAATAGGGATATCCTTTTATATTGCTGGTTTTTCAGAATCCATCAATGCCCTCCTTCCGCATATTCCTCTTCCGGTCATAGGCATAGCCAGTTTGGTTATCTTAACGGTTTTAGCCTATATCTCTGCTGACGTTGCTTTAAAGGCCCAGTTATTCATTTTCGCTATTATTATTGCCTCACTTCTCTCATTTTTTTTAGGAGGCCCTGTAAGACCTGATAGTGCCATAGCAACAATGAAGGTACTGCCACGGGCATCCTTCTGGACAGCATTTGCAGTGTTCTTTCCCGCTGTTACCGGAATAGAGGCAGGGATATCCATGTCAGGAGATTTGAAGGACCCTGCGAAGTCTCTGCCATGGGGAACACTTCTGGCAGTAATATCCGGATATGTTGTGTATATGATCATCCCTATTTTTTTCTCTTTTGTTGCGCCAAGGGAAATGCTTCGCTCAAATCCCATGATCATGCGGGATGTGGCTTTTATAGGCATCTTGATCCTTTTCGGTATTTGGGGAGCAACCTTATCGAGCGCGCTGGGGGCCCTTCTTGGCGCACCTCGTACCTTACAGGCACTCGCCCGGGACAAGGTCATTCCACAATTTTTAGGTAAAGGATATGGCCCGGCAGATACGCCGCGGATAGCCACTGCCTTTTCCTTCATGATTGCATTTATAGGAATAGTGCTTGGGGATATAAACGCCATTGCACCTGTCCTTTCAATGTTCTTTCTTACCTCATATGGCGTGTTGAATTGTATTGCAGGATTTGAAGGCCTTATTGGGAATCCGTCGTGGCGGCCGACGTTCAGGGTGCATTGGGCCCTTTCTCTTATTGGGTCAGCACTTTGCTTAATAACCATGCTTATGATCAATCCGGGCGCTACCTTTATTGCATTATTTATTATTGTTGTTATCTACTACATTATGATCAAACGGGATATTAATGCCCGGTGGTCTGATATCCGCCGGAGTATTTTATTATCTTTGGCCCGGTATTCTATATATAGATTGGCTGATTCACGCTCCGATGTCCGTACCTGGCGTCCGAATATGCTTGTGTTGAGTGGGGCCCCTACTCAACGATTTTATCTTATCCATCTTGCTGATGCACTGACGCATGGAAAAGGCTTCTTGACAGTTGCGGCGATTATCCCAAAAGAGGATGTCGCAGAGGAGCGTCTCGAACGATTAGGAAAATCTATCAAAGAATTCTTGCGGAAAAAACAGATCCCTGCCTTAGTTGAGGTAAATGTTGCAGAAGACGTTATTGCCGGAGCAAAGGCTTTTATCAGGACGTATGGGCTTGGACCCCTTGCTCCCAATACGATACTTCTTGGTGAAACGGAGAAAAGGGAAAACTTTCTCCGATTTGCCGAGCTTATCAAACTTATCTATCAATCAAAGCGAAATCTCGTCATTATGCGAGAGGGGGACACCCCGCACGCCGAGCGCCACAAAAAACAAATCTTCGTCTGGTGGGGAGGAGGAGAACAAAATAATGCAGGATTGATGCTTGCGTTGGGATATTTACTTCAAACAAGCCCTGAGTGGAAAGGATCCCAATTAACAATAAAAACGATTGTAAAAAGTGAAGAAGACAAGGTAAAGATGACGGAGAATGTAAAGGCATTTCTCGCTCATGGAAGAGTTCCGGCACAATTGGAGGTGCTCGTCAGTAGTAAAACAGAGGATATTATTGCATCGACCATTAGAAATTTTTCTCAAAATGCCGATCTTGTCCTGCTTGGGATGAAGGCCCCCTATCCCGATGAATCTCCGGAAGCCTATGCCGCCTATTATGAGAACCTTATTAAATCGACAAAGAAATTTCCACCCTTGGCGTTTGTGCTCGCTGCTGAGGAAATAAATTTTAGCTCATTATTTAAATAGTAAAGATTAAAATCAGTGCCATAGACCCCTTTCCTAAGCGTTTTATGATTTTAAGTGCCCAGTCACCAAATAAATAAGCCCATGTAATAAGCTTCTCAGAATAGCCCCTATCTGCCCAAATATGCGTCAGTCGAGGAAATTGCCCAAATATTTTCATAAATACTAACTTTGCTTCATCACGATCTTGAATCCTGGTTTCATGCACTCCTGTGGTGAATAAGCTCATTCTTGAGCGTTCCTCCAGAAGTTTTCCATAGAGGCATTGTCATAACAATTCCTTTTTCTGCTCATCGATATCTTCATATAGAACTAATTAAGCAATTTTCGGTATTCATAAGCACAATATTGGACAGCACTGGCTAAAGCCGGTAGATTTCAATGTGTGCCTGGCATAGCGCATTCTCTGAAATTCCAGAGGAAACACTGGAAGAAACAATCCACCGTTACCGGACGGAAGGATAACGCCAACAAGGCAAGAGCATTAACAGAAATGGAGTGTCTGAAGGAAACATGAACAGAATCCATATACGTAGTGAAAAGTGAACCAGTTATCTGGTTTTGGGAAGGAGGTCGAGCTTGCCTGGGAGGGAGAAACCTAATATCCGGTGAATCGACCCGAGGTGAATCTGGACGAGATATGGGGAGGTGATGCGTCTTACTTAAGGAAGTCCTCCTACTCTAGTCGTCATAACTTTTTTCAAAATTAGAGTAAAATCAATTCATCCTGTGATACAGACAGTATTGTTTGAAATAGCAATTCCTTTATGATAACATTATCTTTTCGTAAATCATAACTCAAACGCGAGGAATTTGCTTGGGAGTATAGAGATTCAGGGATAAAAAAAGTAATGTAGGCGAATGAAACGATTTGAGTTTTATCCAGGATCACAGATACAAGAGCAAGAAATAAATAAAAGGGGATTCATGAAGACTGGGAAATTTATAAAAACTATAGGCATGATAGGCATCTCTATACTCTTCTGCTTCATCTGTGCATGTGGAGGTGGGGAAAATGGTGAGGAGGGAAACGGAGGTGGATTGGTTGATACAATTCCTCCTCAAGTCTCTGTTACCGCACCAGCTGATAGTGAAACAGATATACCACTCAATAGCAGTATTACTGCAACGTTTAATGAAGATATGGACAGCACAACCATTACTACTTCATCCTTTGTTCTAAACAATAGTGTAACTGGTACAGTGAGTTATAATAATGGGACAAAGACTGCCAGCTTTACCCCAACATCGCCTCTTTCCTCAAGCACTACCTATACAGCGACCCTGACGACAGATATTAGTGACATAGCGCACAATACTTTAGCTTCAACATATACATGGTCCTTTACAACAGGCACCATTTCTGATACTACAAATCCGACGGTTCTATCCACCACTCCTGCTGATGGTTCGACAGATATCTCAGTTTCATCAACCATATCTGCAACATTTAGTGAAGCCATGAACGTAGCTTCGCTCACATCCAGCAGCTTCACAGTGGAAGGTGACGGAGGTATCACTGCAAATGGCACTTTCTATTATGATGCGACAACCGACACTATTACCCTCACACCATCAGCTTCACTGGTGGGAGGCATAACATACACTGTCGCTATCACCACTGATGCTGAGGATCTTTCAGGAAACGCACTAAGCGCCAGTGTGGTGTGGAGCTTTATAACCGCATCAACATCAACTGCATGGGAACAGGTGGGTGGCCAGGTGAGCCCGGGAGGTCCTGAATCAGAGGATCCTACCATGCTCATTATTGGCTCTACACCAGCAGTGGGCTATCGACATGAGAGCTTCAGGTCTTATCTCAACCTATTTGATGGTACAAGTTGGGGGTCGCCGGAACCTGATCCCTCGAATAATAATACAAATTCCTCGATCTACGGTACTCCTTCTTTCTGTTCTGCGGGCTCTATTGTCTATATGGCGTATTCATCTGCAGGTGATGGAAGTGCTAGTGACAACGATGCCTTTTATGATCGTATCTTCGTCTATGCATGGACACAAGGAGCAGGATGGATATGTCAGAATAGTGGCAATGAGGTAAGCATTCCATACAACACTGCCACTAGCGAGGGTGCAAATGCATGGGAACCAGCTCTTGCTTGTTTAGGTTCTGGTAATCCCTTTGTTGCTTGGGTTGAAACCGACGTCACTCCCTCTCCTGATGGTGATGATGATCTATGGCTTGCTGAAGTAACGAGCTCTCTATCTACTCGCTCATCTCCGTTGAGCAGAAATAGCGATTCACTCGCCACCTATTCTACTGATGTACGGACAGTAGGTATTACGGTATCTTCCACCGGTACTGTTTATGTTGCTCAATGGGAACAGCACCCTGATGACCAGGATCGGACAGATCTGTATGTTTCTCAATATAGCGGGGGAGTTTTTACCAGCCTCGGCAGTGCCATTTCTGATGATTATGATTCGAACAACCTCAGTTTACCCTCCCTGGCAGTTATGGGGACGAATCTCTTTATTGCTTACTCCCGAGCGAACAGCTTAGACTACACCAAACATGTGTATGTAAAGCAGTATGATGGATCTACATGGACAATAGTAGGCGGTGGGCCTGTGTCTGCTTTCAGTAGTACTGATCACTATGATTCAGCAAATCCAGATCTTCTCGTGATTAAAGATACACTTTATATTGCATGGGAAGAAAGCGATCAGTATGATGGGTATTTTATCTATGTAGCTTATTTTGATACATTAAATGAACAGTGGATTATTGACGGAGAGAAACTTAATATGGAGCTGGATAATTCTTCTCATGATCCTAGCCTCGCTTACTCAAGCACAGATCAATATCTTTACGTTGCCTTTGAAGAATTCACAGATGGCCATCCCCATATCTTTGTAAAGAGGAAAGCCCTCAGGGAGTAAAAGGGTCACATCTTAAATATTAAATATTTGCTTTTTGATCCTATCAATTCTTAGTTTAAAACTACTATTTTGCTTTGCTTGCTCTGCTATGCGATTATACATGATGGTAATTAATGCTCCACTTACATCGCCGGAATAGATCCCTAAATCTTTGCAAGACAATCCGCTCATATCCCTGGTAAGATAAATTGCTACTTCACGAGCTTTGTTTTTCTTGCGACCTTTAGTTACAATATTCTCTTGGCTGCAATCAGACTCTAGGCAGACTGCCTGTATCACTTTTTCAGGCGCTACTTTCGGTTTGAGCTTATTTAACTGAGGAATTTCTTTTTCCTTTTGCCTGCCTGACAGAAAGTTTCTTTTGACCCAATTTACAAAATCCGTATACCCGAGGATTAAACCTTCGAATTGTTCAAAGTTAAGACCGATAAAATTATAAGCAGATATCAAAACTTTCGGGTTTGATAACCTGATGATTTTACTTTTATAAATTTTATTTAAACTAACTAACTCCCATGACTTGCCGTCACAACGAACAATGAAAGTTAGACGCAAACATACATATAAAGGACAATATGATGTCTAAATGTGATATTCAGATTGACTTCGATAATGCAGAAAGAAAATTTATATTTGGTGATAAAATTACCGGCACGATAAAAATCCAGGTGAATACAAAATATAGCTGGCGCCAAAGATATACTAAAAGATAATCATGGGCACCTTGATCACCTTATGGATCAGGGGGCTTTACAAGGGGCCTTGAATAAATTCATAATAGAAAAGTGCGAGAGATTAACTAGAGGTACGTCTAATGGGGTTGGATATTCGTTCGCACACTTCTTGAACCTGATACATCAAAAACCATGGAACATAAGGTATTGATCGTGCAAATGGTAGAATTCTCCGATTATCTATAGTATGATATCATGACGATGCAAAAAGGGATTCCTATCAATCCTTATAGATTACGGAGTTATGTATGGGTAAAGAAAAATCAAGAGGCCTACGGCGGTTGATAAAGGCAACAGGTTATTCTATTGCGGGTTATAAGTCTGCCTGGAAGTATGAGGAGGCATTTAGAATAGAATGCGTGCTTGCAATAATCATGATACCTGCAGGATTATGTATAGGCTCAACTGCTGTGCAGCGGTCACTTCTGGTGGGAAGCTGTTTTCTTGTTATTATCATAGAATTATTAAATGCGGCGATCGAAGCTGTTGTTGATCGTATTGGTCCAGCGTATCATGAACTATCGGGAAGGTCTAAGGATATGGGATCAGCAGCCGTTTTGACAAGTCTTATTTTAACCATTATCATTTGGGGATTAATACTATGGGAACGATTCTGCTAACTTGCGCAAGCCATCTTTGATGTATTTATTTTTAGTACATCCATGACCTTAGAAAAGAAACCTAAGCAGAAGTTGATGCCGTCTCCTTATTGGCTGGAGAAAGTCGAGAGTAGCATAGCATCCACTATATCGATACATCCCAATTACCTATCCTGTACCAAGTTATGTGTTATTTTCCCTCTTCTTTTTCTTTCTCTCAAGCAAATTGGAATTATACCAAACCATCAGATGATGGTGTTTATCATGTTTATAATTTTCGGTATCCTTGATTACGTGGAGGGGATACTTGCCCACTATCATAAAATGGAAACTGTTTTAGAGCCTCTGTTTGCCTGTCTCACAGATTTACCTATTCTATTAACACTATCATTATTTTGTCTTGATGTTATCCCTCTACCTCTATTGATTCTGAAAATTGTGTCGGACATTATACTTGCTCTTATCTATATTACTGAGAGAAGAAGAACTGAAAACCGTCTGATAATGGGTATTAATTTTACTACGCTTTTTGCACTTCTTGTGATAAGCCAGGGCTGGGCATCGAAGTTTATCACCAGAGAGCTTGTCATTTATTTTTTATTCACAAATATAACATTTTCAGGAATAGTTATTTTATATAACCTGGGGATATTACAGAAAAGATATATAGCTGATGCATTGTCGGGTTCAAATCTACTTTGTGGTATTTTTAGTATGCTATTTGCTGCAAAAAGTCGAGTAGATATTAGCCTGCTGTTTTTAATGATGGGAGCAGCTTTTGATGGCTTTGACGGAGCCGCAGCAAGAAAATTTGGCGGAACATGGTGGGGGGTCTACTCAGATGATGTGGCAGATGGCGTTAATTATGGGATAGCTCCTGGGGTAGCCCTTTATTATACCTTGGGAAACCTGGAAGGAATCATCGTCGGGATATTTTTCAGTTGTTTTACACTCAGCCGTCTTGTTTATTTTACACTTAACAAGATATATAGCGATCCTGATTATTTTTGCGGTGTTCCGAGTACTGTGGGAGCACTGGTTGCTCTTTGCTCTCTCATTCTATTCAACAATCATCCGGCTATTATAGGACTTATGGTGGGAATCGCTTGTATCCAGATGGTATCTTTTGATACACATTACCGCCATTTGGGTCGGGTACTTGCATCAAACCGTCGCATTATTTATGGTATGCCGGTCTTCATAGGATTTCTTCTTGTTGGTAATATTTTATGGGGAATAGAGGTCCCTGTTGCAATAATCCTGGGAGCATCATGTGTGTATGGTTTTTTCCCTACTGTGGCTCATTTCGTAAGGTTGGTTAATTACAATAGCCGTAAATGAACATGAACTAGTTTATCGCGGTCTGCATGAATTTTCCTGTTCGAAGACGCAGCACCCGTATAATCAATGGAACTATCCAGCTTAAAAGGGATAAATAACCACTCAAATAAATGTTCATTTATGTGCTATATTATAAAATTCATGGATAGAGTATTGGATAATCACTGATTGATTTTAGGGATACGTTTTCTTCATAGTTCCTTTAAAAAATAATAATTCATTGGCATAAACCTTGTATCTCTATTCTTTAGAATTAAAATTAATGGGCTCGTAAAAAGGCATCAATGGGACAATAGAATCAAGTAGTTCATGATTCTTATATGAATTTGCTCCAGTTGAATAAAATTTTTTACGAGGATATCAAAATTTAAACAGGCAACTCAAAAAGGCAACAAAAGAGCTTTTAAACGAGTGCCTGGCATCTAACGAAGAGAAGATATATGAAACCAAATTCCAAGAACAAAAAAACTACGTTTTACTTGATATGTTTATTGCTCATAGTCGTTCTATCGTCCTGTTCAATTGATGAGGAGAGAGAAAAAATAATTGTTTCCTCAGAAAAACAATGTGAATTCGTATCCGCGGTAACTAACTTATCAAATGGAGTTGAATTGGATGAGTATTTAGAGGCTGGTATAGATGGTTTTCCGATACCTTTTTCTTATGAAGGAACGGCAAATACTGCAGTTTCATTCCCGTCGGAAATTCAGGATATAAGTATTGCCACAATTGAGGGCTCTTATTTGTATCAGCTTAATCAATTCCAAGGTCTTATTATTTGTGATATCTCTCAACCAGAGAATCCATTTATCGTTGGGAGTACCTCTATCACTGGTCAACCAGAAGAGATATTTATCCGAGATGACCTCGCCTATATCCTCGTTTCTCATTACGATATCGGATCTTATGATCCAAGTGTATCATCACCGACAGTTTCCTCTCAGATAGTGGTGCTGGATATAGCCGATAAAAGTCAACCTCAAATAACCGGCTCTTTTGATTTGGAGGGTGTGGTTACGGACTCACGACTTACCGGCAGCATTCTCTATATTGTGTGCTCCATTCCGTCCTTTTCTTCATTTTATCTCCCCATTTGGGAGGAGGATGATGGCGTTATAGAGCCAGTGGCACAAGAGAATATTTATATAGCTTCTATCAATATATCCGATCCTTACAATATCGAGCTGGCGGATAGAAAGGATTTTAGCAATTCCACCTGTAATATCCACATAACAGAAGAGGCAATTTTTGTTGAGATCGGCATTGAAAATGATTCTTCTTTCAATACCAACATTATTTATATTGACATCTCCAATCCTGACGGCAGTATGATAAGGCGAGGTTCAATAGAAACACCAGGACACGATATGTCCAAAATGGATTATTATGATGGCTATTTGCGTGTATGCTCATACGAAAAATTGACCTATGATAATGTGAGCTTTCCTTTGGATCCTTTAACGTTTGACCTGGAGGATAGTGGGACCAGTCACCTTTATGTCATTGATACCAATAACCCGGATGACCTACAAATGGTTGGAAGTGTGGCTCTTGAGCATACCGACCAACTATCTGCCGTCACTTTCGATGGAAACCGTGCATATATAGTGATCGATGGATATGAGCATCCCCTATGGATTATTGATCTTAGCGATCCCTCACGCCCCCAGATCAAAGGAAAACCTGATGTAGCTGTGCGGCCTATATACATTGAACCTCGGGGTGACCGTTTTATCATCGCAGACGACTCCTGTTCATGCCTTGGGATTTCTATATCTTTGTTCGATGTATCTGATCCGAATACCCTTACCTTAATCGATCAATTATCATTTGGCGGCCAGAATAGATCTCAAACCCGTGAAGACATTCATGCCTTTACTCTTCTTGATAATGATAATAATGAGCTTGAGCACATTCATGTGTCATATTCCATCTTTAATTTTACAGATGGTCATTATCCTAACGACTATCGACTGCAGCTCATCGACTATTCTGAAGACAATCTCGCAGAACGCGGATGGGTGACTCATAAAGGCAGTATACTGCCGAGTCATGGTTTCAGCAATCAGCTTTTTTCGATATCTCGCAGCGACCTTCAGGTAATTGATATTGCTAATCGTGATGATCCGTTAATTATAGCCTCCTTGAATTTGACGTCCAATATTATCGATTTTATTCCTCTCGATAATTGCTATGGTGTGGAGGTGATTAATGAAGGCTTTGGCAATTATTCTCTAAGGACCATACAGCTTTTCTCATCAGATGAGAGTAAAATAGCCAGCGAGCTTACTCTTGATTATGGAAATATTCCCTTTATTATAGAAAATGGCAATCTGGTTTATATCATAAGGACTAACTCTACTCCCTCTATTTCTCAAGCCATAACAGATATAGCTCCTTCTTCTTATGCCAGTTCAACACGGGTCCAGATCTATGATTTCAGTGATGTTTCTAATCCATGTGCTCGTGTTTTTATGGACTTGCCCGGAAGCTATATTATGAACAACAGCCGTCAGGATATTATCCAACTAAAAGAAGATGTTCTGATATTTTATAATCAAACCAGATCATATTCTTACACGGCCACAAACTTTTCCTTATTAGATGAAAATGAGAAGGATGATGATGATGAAAGTAAAGAGGAGAATACTCAAAATTTGACAATTTTCAATGGATTTATTGTCGCAGATCTTTCAGACCCGAATAATCTTCAAGTGGCCTCAAAAATTCCCATTGAGAGCATTAGGCCAACTCATCTTTTTGCCATAGATGATATTCTGTATTACTCATACAGTCTCCTCATTAATGATGAGGATCAAGGTCAGCTTCAGACCAAATATTATCTTGGCAGGATAGATTTATCTGATCTCGCCCATCCCGTTGAGTCCAGTCCCGTTAATATTCCAGGACCATGCGTGGGTTTTGATGAGTCAGGGGATTTTGCCTATACAATCAATAGTGAATGGAATATTGAATGGGGCCCTGTTTATTCTCAGGATAATTCCTTTTGCGTGGTGAAGATTGAGGAGAACAAAGCATACTTAATTGATACAATTGAGTTGGATGATTATCCCTTTAGTATTGTTTTTGATAATAACTATGCTTATCTCTCGGGATATAATAATCATTATGGCAACTCTTCTGCCCAATTAACCATCATTGATCTTACTCATCCGGAAAGTCTGATAACATATGCACACACTCTCACTCAAATTCAAATATGCGCTGATATTTTGGGGGCCCAAAACAATAAAGTCTTTTTCAGTTCTTGGGAAAAAGAGGTGTTGTGCTATGATATCAGTAATCCTGAGGTTCTCCAATTAGAGGAACAAAAAAAGCAGAGCAGCCGAGCCGAGCGAATCATTTTCTTTAGCGGCAAGGCATATGTGCCCCTGGGATACTATGGTCTCTGGATAAAGGATTTGGAATAAAGGGATTTATATTTATATAATCCCCTCCCGAATCCCTTCAAAGACATGGCCTGAAAGCATCACACGTATTTTTGAAATTAATCCTCTTTTATGTATAGTCCTTTCAGTCTCAGAAAAGCGATTTCTATCAGTTTTTGTAATCCGCGAATGTTACGATGGTTATCAAGATAGGAGGGCAGGGTAAAGAGCAAGATTATCCGAATAGAAAGAAAGCTTTGTAATAAAATGGCCAAGTTGCTTTATTGGCAACATGGCCATGCATAAAATTTCAAAAAATCCCTAAATCCTATTTTTGCCAATAATATAGATTTCCCCTAAACCTTCTTTTTCGTTACATTCATCTGTACCTTCTTTTAATTCCACTACAATTTTTAGGTAATGAATGTTTTCAGTTTCAAGCTCAGCCTCTTGGAGAGCTACCAAGTCAATTTTTACAACTAAATGACCGACGCTATCACGAGTTATTTTAATATATTCAGAACTGATAGGATCAGTAGATTCTGCTTTCTCGGGATTGATATAAACGAATACCTTTGAGGCAGTGCTATACCAGGTATAGGTAAGTATGCGAACATAATGTGCCTCACCGCCACTGTCAATATTGACTTGATAAGGAGAGACTTCAACCCTAAAAGTGCAACTATCTTGCCCATAACAAGTTATTGGGATATACAATAGAAATACAGCAATAAGCATACAACAGGTAAACAGAGCGCAACTTTTTTTATAGATTATATTTTTCATTTTAGTGACTCTTTTTCATTTAAATATTTGGATATATACTACTTTTCAGGCCATCGGATAGGGGCCGATGGAGTTCACTAGTCGGTTGGCCCCTCTCTCCGGCCTCCCCCAGATTATTTGCTACCGCGTGGGCGCAAATTGACTTCTGTGCCTGTGTCGATAATTTTCAGCTCACAGGCCATGAGCTTATATGTTTCAGGGCACTGGTGGGCATTGATTTCAACCGAATTGCCTATCTCGATAGCAATCCATGGCAGTGGGATACCGTAGACAACAACAGTATCGTCAACAACGATTGCGTTATACTCAGACCAAACTTCCGTGACAATCCCACTCACTTCCGTGGCGCAATCTGGGCCATTTAATGCCCAAACAGCCTGCACTGCAACGAAACTCATAATGATTGCCAAAATTACACAAAATCCCTTCATGGAACTTTTCATGGTAAGTCTCCTTTAGTTATAGGTTTTTTTTGTTTCTCTTCAGCGGAACACACATGCCGCCTTCAAGAAGGTTTTTCACATCTGTTTCAGGACTCCCCATAAGTGGAATGGAGCGATCCTCTTTCGTCACGAATGCCTTTCTCTCACCTCCTTTTGGTTAAATGTGTTATAGAACAAAAAAGGATAAAGTATGAGAACCTGCTTTTTGTATAGATAGAGAATCAGCTTCTTTTTAGAGATCGCATCTTTCAGTTTACAAGTTCTTTCTATTTATTATATCCACCCTAATAACAAAAAAAATGAGCATTACTTCCCATTTATCTATAGGAAGAACTACCCATAAAATGGATCCGTAGAATTTTATAATGAAGTGGCTTAATGTTGGTTACGAGATGTAACCCTTGTGGATGGCATATCTTACCAAGCTGGCGGTTTGTTTAATATTCAACTTTTTCATAATATTGGCGCGGTGATGTTCTACTGTACGGATACTTATAAACAGGAGATCAGCAATCTCCTTGTTCGATTTTCCCTCGGCAATGAGCTTTAAGACTTCTCTTTCGCGTGTGGTCAGAGGGTCTGACTGTGACGTTAATTGCCCTCTATGGTAAATTTTGATTAATTCATTGGTCACCTCGCCGGATAAGAGGGGCGATATGTAATACTCTTCTTGTCGTATCTTTTTTATTGCTGCAAAAAGTTCGGTATCAGCATCTTCTTTAAGCAGATATCCTTCAGCGCCAGCCGAGATAGCTGAATATACATATTCCTTGTCTTTGTGCATGGTTAGGATCAACACCTTCACCTTCGGCATGATCATTTTGATCTCCCGAGTAGCTTCAAGTCCCCGGAGATTCGGCATAGATATATCCAATATCACCATGTCAGGTGTAACTTCTTGTATGAGTCTAAGGAGTTTGAGACCATCGTCTGCCTCACCGACGACCTCCAGGTCTGTAAATCTTTCAAGAATATTTTTTATCCCCTTGCGAAACATGACATGATCATCAGCCAGCAGAATACGATAAGAACTCACGTCAGATATCCTTTCCGGAATTCAGTGGAATGGTAAAGGTGATTTTTGTACCTGTGCCCTCTTTACTCCATATGTCGGGAGATCCTCCCAGCATCCGTATACGCTCACACATGGCGGCTAGGCCTATCCCCTTTTTGTTGGGATCCCTGTCAAAGACCTCTTTTACATTAAATCCTTTCCCGTCATCTTCCACACGAAAATAAACTCGGTTATTCTGTGTGCTGATGACAATAGATACCTGAGTTGCCTGAGCGTGCTTTGCTATGTTCGTAAGGCACTCCTGAATAATCCTGTATATGGTAATTTGGCTCTCTTGTGAAAACAAATCCCCTATCCGTGTCACATCAAGTGAGCATCCAATATTACCATGTTTGGTAAATCCCTCGACAAGCCATCGAATAGCAGCCGAAAGGCCCAAGTCTTCTAGGACGGAAGGGCTCAAATCTCGGGATAGTCGACGGACATTCTCATTGACATCATTTAGATAGCTGATCATTTCATCGCAGTCTTTTTTTAGTTTTTTCTGATCCTTTCGTAACGCCTCTCGAATAGATCTCAGCCTAAGTTTGAAGACCATTAGGGCTTGTCCCAATTCGTCGTGCATTTCTATGGAAAGCCGTCTTCGTTCATTTTCCTGAGCTGTAAGGAGTTGAGAAGATAAAAAATGAAGCTCCTTCTCTGATTTCCGTAACGCCTCCTCGGCTCGCTTTCGCTCCGTGACATCCTTGGCAATTGCAGCAGAGCCTTCTATCCTCCCCTCCTTATCTCTAAGCACTGCTGCTGAAAAAAGCATAGGGATAAGTTTTCCGCTCTTTGCCACGTAATCTATCTCACGATTTACGACCGGCACTTCTCTAAGTAGCCTCTGGAATCCTGAGATCATAAAACCGTTTTCTTTCCGCGGCATGATTATATCTACATTTTTACCTATGAGATCCTCTTCTTTATACCCCAAGAGATTACATGTTGCCTTATTAACAGTCCTAATCTTTGCATCCGGGTCAACGACAACAAGTGTATCATTCATGCTTTCGATGATATTATCAACATAATCCTTTGAAACGGTCGTTCTCCGCAAATCCTCTATCATCTTATTAAACGCAACGGCTAAGTCGCCTATCTCATCATCTCTTTTAATCGGAACTGGGGTATTAAGATCGCCATGAGCCACTTTCTCTGTTGCCTCAGTTATCCTCTTAATTGGCGAAGAGATAAAAACGGCTAAAATATAAGCAACAATTCCTCCTATTATTGTAGTCACTAGACCTATAAGGAAAATTTGTCTTTGAGCTTTTGTAATTTCATTCTCAACAGCACTATAGGAATATCCTAATCGAATCGTTCCCAACCTGATGTCTGTAATTTTTATGGGCGCATAAATATCACAATACGCTTCTCCTCTCTCTGAAAAATATTTATGGGTACAACCTTGCTCCTTCGAGTTCAGGGAAATAATACTCGCCCTATCCTTGTAAGTCTTACCAACCTGTGATAGGTCGCTATGCATAACAACCCTGCCGTGGGGATCTAATACCATAATATAGAGAACGTAATCTTGCTCCATCGAATGATTGACAAACCGGCGAAGGGTGGGCAAATCTTGACTTAATAAGGGCCTTACCAGGAACTTAGCTAAGTCGGCAGCTAAGGCAATACCCCTTTTGTGAAGCACAGTTTCCAAAGTTTTCTTTTCGCGATTCGTAGTGATAATTCCTGTGACAAGTACAAGAATTACTACCAGACTTTCAATCAACAATGTCAACTTAGCCTTTAGCTTGAAATTTAGCCATTGTGGGGATAGTATCATCATTAGAGACTTTCTTTTGGAATTTTCTCAACAAACAGGATTTTTTACTCTACCCTTTTCGCACCTATTAGCATTCTTATGCTATTATAATCTTCATCCTTTGACTTCTGAAATCCACCTAGCTCCGCACTGTATAATATCTTCTTATGGGTAAGATTTTTTTTGTCGAGCCTTAGTAATGCCTCATTTATCTTGGTTATTACGTCCTTATTTATCTCTTGGCAGGCTGCAAATACCCGTGTTGGGACTGCTTTGGTTTTGCCGATGACAATAATCTGTTGAGCATCTATACCAAGCTCCTTCTGTTTTTCCGAATGGTCTTTAAGAAAATGGTCGCATATCACACCTGCGTCAACCGCTTTAAGATAGACATTAAAGGCTATATCCTCGCAGCATCCCCCATTTGAATAATCCTTTAAATCTTTATCGATGTCTATGCCGCTTTCTTCAAACAGCAACTTTGCTACTACCCATTTTGTAGTTGAGAGCCTGGGCCCAAACATTACAGTTTTTCCTTTTAAATCTTCTACTTTACGGATGAGGCTGTCTTTCCTGACTATGACCACGCCTGATTGAGAGCTTGCCCCTTCTAAGGTAAGAGATCTAATAAGGGAGCCTTTGTCATACAAGTTGGTTAATTTCACATAGGTATGGGGGTCCTGGAAAGCAAAGTTTATATCCCCATTTATAATGGCCCTTTCAAGTCCTGCGAAATCCTTTGGGACTATTAACTTTATCTTCAATCCAGTCTGCTGCTCCAGATAGGTGATCAAGGGATTGAACTTCTTAAAGCTCATTACCACATCGGTACAAGGGAGAATCCCTATCGAAATATGCTTTTCTTCTCCATGAGCATGAGTTGTCAGAATGAGCATAGACATACAGAGTGTACCTATTATTAAGGCTTTATTTACTCTTTTAATCATCACAAAGGGCTCCTTTTTTATACAAGAGCTTTTCATCTGTAATTTTTACGTGCTAGAATCTTCTTTTTATAAAAAAATATAGCCAAATAGTGCAGTTTTGTCAACACAAATATTGATGCTTATTTCATAAAATTGTAAATAAAGTTTAATATTATTAATTTTAAAAAATATAAATCTTTACAAATGAATTGATACTAGAATATTATTCATCAGATCTTATATCGTTAATCCAGACCAGAATTGATCTTCAATCTTTATTATTTTAGCTCTAATATTAGAGCATGTTTTTGAAGTAACTTTATTGTATTTGTTGACTCCCCATGCTACTATCCTAAAAGCGGACCTGTAATGGACTCTGATCCTTGGGTACTTCATGAACTCCATTATCAAGTTCATCATCAACACAAAGATATGAAAATACTCTCGATCTCGTTCTTTTATTATTGGCTTTTTCTTTCCAAATAGTATTACCAATTTTTGGCAAAGCTCCAAGATAATGCCATGATTGCATAAGTTCCTGAAATAAGTTTAAATGAAGATAGATTTAGTGTATACTTACAGTGAAAACTTCTTATCCCATAGGTAATCTCTTGGGCAGCATTCACTTTTGATATGTGGTTATTAGAAACCTCATCGAAGGTGGAGTGAATTGGCCTAGCATATTGTACTCACTCAAAGATTTAAAAAAAGACTTAAAATAATATGAACATAACTTCAAAAAGTCGTGAAACTTGTAATGTTTGTGAGAGCCCAGGTCACTTTACAGAGTCCAGTGAGAAAGAGCATGTTCGTTCCAATTTAACAAAGTTTTCAAATGAAAAATTTGAAATGTGGCGCTGTAACTCTTGTGGTTCGCTTCATTCAAAAAATTTTGTCGATCTTGATCATTACTATAAGGACTACCCCTTTCAGACAAGTCAAAAGTCAGTCGTAACAAAGCTCTTATATAAAAAGTTTGCCAAACAAATTGAAAGTTATGGTATTACAAAAAAACATAAAATTTTAGACTATGGGTGTGGATCAGGGGCTTTGGCTAAAGAATTAAAAAAGCTTGGATATAATGTAAAAGCATTTGATAAATACACACCAAGGTTAAATGATCAACAATTACTAGAACAAAAATATGACTTTATAATTCTACAAGATGTGATTGAGCATGTGGAAGAGCCAAAAAAACTTTTAGATGAACTCTATTCATTTTTAAATCCAGGTGGAAAATTATTTATTGGTACTCCAAATGCTGAAAAACTTAACTTAAAAAACCAAGAAAAATACATCCATGCCTTACATCAACCATACCATTTACATATTTTATCGAAAAAATCGTTAATTAGTTTAGTTAAAAAATGTGGATTTAAATTGGAAATCGAATCCGATATTTATTATGTGGACACTTTCTACCCAATGATAAATCTAAGGTTTGGAGAGTACTATTTAAATCTTTTCAACAACAACGCTGACGACATCATGAATGGCTTTCGCTTTCATTGGAAGCTCTTAACTCCTAAAGGCCTAGCTCTTGCCTTTTTTGGAAGGCTTGCGCCGGTTAAGACACAGATGTCGGTGGTGCTTACAAAAGTTGACTGATAACTGAACTGATAGGAATCGCTTTTCTGAGTTTGAAAGGACTATACATAAAGAAATGAGACCGGTTTTTTAATCAGAGTATGCTACAGCAGTTATAAAGATAAGAGGGCAGGGCAAAGGGCAAAATTTTCCGAATAGAAAAAAAGCTTTGTAATGAAATCGACTAGTTAAGGGAGGTTTGCCCAATGGTAAAAGATACACATACAAAATTTTCACAGGTTTTTATTCTGATCTTTGGTGTAATATTACCTCTTTTCACGGTGTGTTTTGAGTTTTTCACCCATATGTGCGCCTCCATTTTCTTTGATCCCATTCCTACAGTGTGGCATCTTCTGCTGTTGGGATTTGTGCCCATTGCAAACCTCCTTGTGTATATGCAGGTATGGAAAGGAAAATTATATCACATTTCAAAACTTAGTCTTGCTAATGGAATTGCGATTGGGACATCATTGTTTTATACCCTGCTTTTTCTTCCCCTTATGCCCATCTCTGCAATGGCGATTATGTATATGGGGATGGGATTGTTGCCTTTAACCCCACTTCTTTCATCTATAGCTTCTTTTCTTAATCGCCGGATGCTCACAAAAAGCATACCTGCTGAGATCTCACAAAAGGCTTCAGGATTATGGTGGGGAATAGGCCTCTCCATTGGGCTGCTTATTTTGTTTGAATTGCCAACGACCTTCACGCGTCTTGCCATGAACATGGTTATTTCCGAATCTGAAAAGACAAGCCTATTGGGCCTTGAAATGCTTCGCACAATGGGGAATGAGGATGTGATTCTTAAATTATGTTATGAGCGGCCTGGGATTGCCACGGACATTGTCGGTTTCGCCTTTTCCATGGGTGATCCGGTGAGTCCGGCAGAGGCGCGTAAAATATATTATCGAGTCACCGGTACTCCCTTTAATGCTGTGTCGCCCCCGCGGCTTTCCGGGCGAGGTCGATACAATCCGCAAGAGGATTTTGTGTTCGATGACGGGCTCGGAGGAGAAACTGTTGCCGGAAGAGTCAAAGGGCTTTCTTTGATAAGTTCACGAATGGATGGATCGATGGATGGGGATGCCGCCCTATCCTATCTTGAATGGACATGTGTATTTAAAAATTCTTCTCGATTGCAACGGGAGGCACGGGCAGTGATTGCCCTTCCTCCGGGAGGAGTTGTGTCGAGGTTAACCTTGTGGATTGACGGTGAAGAGAGGGAAGCTGCTTTTGCCGCACGAAGAAAGGTTAAGGAAGCGTATAGCGCAGTTGTAAGGCAGAGGAGAGACCCTGTGCTCATTACCACAAAAGGCCCCGACCGTGTGTTAGTGCAATGCTTTCCGGTCCCCCCGGATGGTGAAATGAAAATACGGTTTGGCATTACATCGCCCCTTTATCTAACAAGCCCGGCGCAGGGTATCATATTCCTCCCCTGTTTTTTGGAACGCAATTTTGACGTGCCGGAGAGCATCGGGCATGACCTTTGGATAGAGTCCGAGTCGCCTCTCATTGTGAGTAATAATGATCTTAAGAAGGAAAATCCCAGTGAGGATCTTTATGCAGTACGAGGAAGGATAAGCAATAAAGCTCTTTCTGAAAACAGGGCTATCATCAGCACACACCGCAGGGTGCAGATTAAAGAAGCATGGACAGGTGATCCGCGTCTAGAGCCTGATAAAATCATCCGCCAGATTATAAAAGAAAAGGATATAACGCGGCCTTCACGGATCATTTTCGTTATTGACAGCTCACGTGGGATGAAAGAGAGTATGTCAGATATTGCAGATGCGCTCATCCATGTTCCCGCAGGAATCGATTTTGGCGTTATTGTTGCCTCTGATTCCATTATAGAGCTTACCGACGGGATTCAACCCGCAGACCTTCAACAACTCCGTATGAATGCCGATAAGATAAGAAAAATAAAATGCCGGGGAGGATGTGATAATATCCCGTCTTTATCAAGGGCATGGGAGATGGCTGCAGAACGGCCTAAAAGCACCATTGTGTGGATTCATAGTGCGCAGCCAATTATAGTGCACACCGTTGAGGTCCTTAGACAGAAATGGGAACGCCGACCGGGGAATCCTCGGTTATATGATATACAGGTCGCGCAGGGGCCGAATAAAATTATCGAGGAACTGGAAGAGGTGAGAGTCATCGAATCAATAGCGCGAACAGGAGGCCTTGCTCACGATCTTGCAAGTTTATTTTCAAGGTGGAGCGGTACAGTAAAAGGCTATCACTATCTCCGGGAAAAAGTATCAAAGAGTGCCCTTACAAATTCTGACAATGCGAAGGAAACCTCTTCACACCTTGCACGACTCTGGGCCTATGACAGGATAGAGCACTTAACTTCCATAAAAGATAAGGTGAGCCTTGATGAAGCAATATTCCTGGCCACCACTTATCACCTTGTCACCTCAGTGAGTGGCGCTGTTGTCCTGGAAAATGAGGAACAATATACACAAGCCGGTCTTAAGCCGGTTGATCAGAGTAGTGTACCGACAATTCCCGAACCTGAGCTCTGGATGCTTATACTCATGGTCTTCTGTATAAGTGTATGGGTGATCTTGCGTCGGAGGTCAGGATGCAGCTGCGCATGAATCAATGCAGAATTTTTCTCCTTATCCAGTTAGTAGCATTATGGCCCCTCTGGGGATGGTATGTCATGCGTATGGCCGATTCTTCGGATGAGCCTTGGGGTCTTCTTGCCCTTATAACGGCCTTGATTTTTCTTTTCCACAATAAAAACCACCGGATAAAACCGGAAAAACCCCATCTCACTCTTCCCGCGATACTTATGGTAGTCTATGCTGCCTTATTTCACCTCTCCCCTCCTCTTCTTCGCGCCATAATTGGGGTGACATCAATCGCCTGCATGATAAGTGCCTGTCAATTTGGCACACCTATCCACTGGGGTGTCTGGGGCTTATTTCTCATGTCACTGCCGATAATTTCCTCCTTACAGTTTTATTGTGGATTCCCCCTGCGAGTTATTGTCGGGGACATAGCTGCTCTTCTTCTTCAGCTGGCTGGTCTGCCGGTTGTCCGGGATGGGACGATTCTCAATTGGTGCGGGAATCTCATCCGGATCGATGCGCCATGCAGCGGTGTCAGGATGCTGTGGGCCGGATTTTATCTTACCTTTACACTTGCCTGTTTCTTTAAGCTGACCTCGGCGAAAACATTGACTGTGGCTCTTTTTACACTTTCGGTTATCATTTTCGGCAATGTGCTGCGAGCAACAGCCTTATTTTATATTGAGGCAGGTATAGTAAGCGTTCCCTCCTGGACCCATACTCTGTGTGGGCTGATCATATTTGTTCTTGCCTGTTTTATAATCCTCTTTATTACTCAAAAGGTTAAGGAGGTGACGCTGTGCGATCCATGATTTTTTTCATAGCAGCATGCGCCCTCGCAGCCATCACACCTATTCTCCCCTGTAAAAGTGTGCACAGGAGGAATAAGGACATGCTCTCACAGCCGAGGTGGCCGACTCATTTTCAAGGAAAGGTTCTTACAAGGCTCCCTCTCGCAGAAGGGGATAAGATATTTGAAAATGGATTTCCAGGAAGGATTGCACGGTTTAGCGACGGGCAGAGGGAAATAGTGTATAAATGGCTCAAAAAGCCAACACGAAGGCTTCATCCTGTATCAGATTGCTTCAAGGGAATGGGATTTGAGGTCAAGCCTATGCCGGTGCGGGTTGATGGGAACGATAATAGATGGGGTTGTTTCAGGGCAGTCAAGGACAATGAAATGATCTATGTCACAGAAAGAATATATGATGAATCAGGAAACAGTTGGACGGAGGTATCAAGCTGGTACTGGGCGGCCTTTCTTGGGAAGACGCATTCCCCCTGGTGGTCTGTCACGGTTTCAGATGAAAAGGTCAAAACAAAATGTAAGGAATAATTTAATATCGGTACCCTCTTTTTTATGATACACATATCCAAGTTCATCAATACAAAGCACTCTGACCTTTGCAATAATATATGAATTGAAGACCGAAAAATATTTGTGTACATTCTATATAAGAGGTTGTCAACCCGCAAAAGCGCAGAGACGATAATAACGAGAATAATCCCACTCTGAACATATGCTGTCAGAGTGGATGCAGATCTCACTCTGACAGCCCAGGATAAGTATTACTGATTAAAAAATAATCTTACAATAGTCCTAACAAAGCGAATGCAGTCAGCGTACTTGTACTTATTCCACCACCACCGCCTAACAACGCGGAAGTAATGGTCGGTGTTGTCGATAGCAGTGTTGGTGTTGTCGATAGTAGTGTTGGTGTCGTCGAAACTAATGGCAGCGTTGTGGGTGTTGCTAAAGTTGAGGTTGGAGTTAAAAGCGTAGAGGTACTTATTGATGGGAGAAGTGCTGATGTTGTAAGTAAGCTTGATGTTCCTCCACCACCGAGCAGGGATGCGAGTAATAAAGTGCTGGTGCTTATACCAGGCGTTGCAAGGGTTGTTGTTGTGGGAGTCGTCCATAAAATTGAGCCGGTCCTCGGTGGATAAGCTGGTGGAGGCACAGGGACCGGATAATATACTCCAAAATAAGCATCATACATTATAAGACCAAGAATAGGATCAAACACGACTCTTGCCTGCGCATGGCTTAAGGATGCACTGAAGGTACACAATACTACAATAATTATTAGAATAAATCCTAGCTTCTTCATCATTTCTTTCCTTTCATTTCAATTGATTTATGCTGTATTAAGCTTTTTCCCTTAAAGTAAGGATACGTTAAAAGCACCAAAATCGGTTTCTTTCACGCTTATGATAGAATATGTTCCATCCATTGTTGTGGCGCTAGTAATATTACAGTTTAAAGTAACAGTATAATCGATTGGTATGAGAAAAAGTCCCCCAATGGCTGGCTGAAAACCCGTGTAAGTGCCTGTTAACGTAAATGTAGTGCCCCCAAGAAATGTTCCAATGACACTCACGGGAAGGGGGACTAATTTATTTAAGATTAATGAGACTGTCCCATCTACAGCTCCTGTTATTGTATCCTGAATCAAGGTGAGATTCATGGGCCCAAGTTGACTTGTACTAAGAAGACTGGTCCATATGCCACTCCAATTGGTTGTTACAGGAGCGACAACAGGTGCAACTGCTGTAGCGGGCAGTGTAGTACCACCACCTGGAAGAAGGGGGGCAAGTGCTGAAATAACCGCTATTGGTGGGGGAACTGTCGGGGTCGGCACGGGAGTTACAGGTGTTAAAGAAGGAGGTACTACTGGTGTAAGGACAGTGGGTGTCATCGTCGCCGCAGCAGGTCCTACTCCCACAATATCAGCAGCAGTAAGGAGTGAAGTAAGAGCTGGTGCAAGAGGAACTGTTGATATGAATGTAAAATTCCCCGCAGGAACTAAAGATTTTAGTATACTCGCATTCGTCGGCGCAAGTGCGGAATAACCCGGAGGAAGGGCAATTGGCAAAGCTGTCTTTCCTTGCGAAAGATATTTGGGAGGCCAGGTGTTTATACCGAATAGAGGATCAAAATAAACCATGCCGGTAGGTGCATTATAAAGAAGCCATGGGTAAGGGATAATGGGGTCCCATGTAAGACCGGGCATAACAGGAAGGACTGTGTCTGACACCAAATTACTTACTAAAGGAGTTGGTAAACCTGTCGCAAGATCCACAGGAGATAGTGCTGGGGACCATAAGGGCCATAATGTGTTATAAGGGGGGAGAGCTTGCCAATTCTGGGCACTAGCCATATGTGAATATAAAAAGCTACAGAGAGCTACTACTAGAAAAATGCGAATAAAAATAGTTCTTGTCATTCTTATTTTCATGAATAAGCCTCCTTTTCTAAATTCTTTCTGTGATTATTCTCTTACGCACTTTCAGTTGAATATACAGTACTATTCTCTTTATATCACCCCCCCCTTTTTTTATTTTTTATATAATATACTTTTTTTCCTGAAAATTGATAATAAGATGGTTTTCTAAAAATAAGTATAAGATAATATTTATCTGATTTAAAGACTATATAATATAACTCTTTTGATCCTGTTTCGCAAGAAAAAATAGGTTTGAAATCTTTGAGTAAATACAGTAATATGAATTGGAAGCATTGTTTATTAATATGATATTATTATATTAAAATATTATAATTTCATACGATTAGTATTTGATTGCATAATAATTTATGGAAACTATAGGCAAATTTTTAATAGCAGCAGGCATCATTATCGCCATTGTTGGTTTTGGAATAATTATATTGAACAAGGTTCATATTCCAATCGGGAAACTACCTGGTGATATTATTATCAGAAAGAAAAATTTTACCTTCTATTTCCCGCTCATGACGTCCATATTGATCAGTATTATTATCAGCTTAATAATATATTTCATTACCAAAAAGTAAATAATGCTCTATCCCACTCTTCGAATTCCGGAGCAGTGCCCAGCTTTACCTTGCGCCCAAAAGCTCTATAATCTGCATCGGTTTATCAATAATTTTTTTTGCACCAGATTCAATAAGTTCTTTTTTGCTCCTGAATCCCCAACTCACACCGATCGGATAAAAACCTGCGTTTACTGCGGTCAACATATCCGTATTCGTATCACCGATATATAAAACATCTGCTGGTCTGACCTGTAATTGCTCCGCAACTGATTTGCCAGCTCGTGGGTCCGGTTTCTTAATTCCGTCTTCAGCAGTGCCCTTTACCATAGCAAAGTCCCATCCGGGCAAAAGCTTTTTCACACAGAGCTTAGTAAACTCATCCGGTTTATTGGAGAGTATGGCAACCTTTATCTCTTTCATAAACAGCTTGTCCAGCATTTCACCAATTCCTTCATAGGGCTTGGTTTTTTTATTCCATCTTTTTGCATATTCCTCTTTAAATTCATGCATACAAGCTTGTATTAGGCTATCATTTTCCTTAAATTTTTCTGGCAATGATTTGACTATAAGCTTTTCAACCCCATCTCCTACATACAGTTTATATTTGTCTATACTATGGGTTGGAAATTTTTTCTTGCACAATACTTCATTCATTGAATCCGCCAGGTCATCAATCGTATCAAGCAAAGTGCCGTCAAGGTCAAAAATTATCGCTTGAAACATACTGCGTATCCCTTATATACAGACTATCTCAGGCTATTAATCGTCTTTAATCACCTAAAAAGTTAACAATCGAGGATATTCACCATATCCCTCGGCGGGAATGGATTCCTGCCGCACGAAGAAGCACAGATTTTTAGCGCTTGTTGCATGGTATCTTTTGTGCCTTCGTTTTAAACAGAAGCACTTTCTCTGTGGCATTATAGCACAATCATGTTTATCATCCCAGAAGTCCTGATCTTTCAAAAATGATGGAATCAAAGATTCAAGAGTAGAACGCTATTTTTATTAGATATTGATAGGAATTGCTTTTTGAGCCATCGAGATATCATACTACAGGAAAATCTGATAGGAAGTGGCCATTATGGCCACTTCCTATCAGATTTGTCACGAAATGTGGCTCATCAGGGCCTGACAACGGGCAATTCTACTATCCGCGTGAAATAGCAAACGATAGGGATGGCATCGGCTTTCAACATCTGGATTAAAACCTTTCTCTCGCTAGAATTGCCATTCCCTCTGTTATATCTATGGGAACTATTCGGTTCAATTCAATATTGGAGGGGAGTAAGAGGGGAGTAAGGGTCACAGTAATCATAGGGGTCACATCTTAAATATTAAATATTTGCTTTTTGATCCTCTCAATTTTTAGCTTAAAATCACTATTTTGCTTTGCTTGCTCTGCTACGCGATTATACATGATTGTAATTAATGCTCCACTTACATCGCCGAAATAGATCCCTAAATCCTTGCATGACAATCCGCTCATATCTCTAGCAAGATAAATTGCTACTTCACGAGCTTTATTTTTCTTGCGACCTTTAGTTACAATATCATCTTGGCTGCAACTAAACTCCCGGCAGACTGCCTGTATCACCTTTTCAGGCACTACTTTCGGTTTGAGCTTATTTAATTGAGGGATTTCTTTTTCCTCTTGCCTGCCTGACAGAAACGTTTCTTTGACCCAATTTACAAAATCCGTATCCCCAAGGATAAAACCTTCGATTAGATACTTGCTCGGATTTTCAAGGACTTTGATATCGACATTTTCAACAAATTGCTTATAGTTTCCTCTGGCTTCTTTTTTGCTTTTCCCAAAACTAGACAATAACCAGTTTGTTTCGAGAAATTCCGGTACCTTTTGATGACCAATGTACGCACAGTAACTGCTCCATCGATACTCAGCGGGCAAGGAAACCATTTTGGCTCTCACCGGATTCAAATGGATATAACGCGACAAGTGCTTGAGGTACTCATCTGCATCAATCAAGATCGCCTTAAACCTTCCTTGAAATAGGTGGCCATGTCGGCCATGCTTTCGATTAAAATAAGTCGCATAGCTGACACTGATCCATTGAATCGCCAAGCTTAAATTCGCTTCCGGTGTCTCCACCAGCAAATGATAGTGGTTACTCATCAGACAATACGTATGTATGATAATTGAAAATCGCTCGGCTGCTTTCTCAAGGTAGGCGAGAAATTTTTCTTTGTCTCTGTCGTTTTTAAATATATTCTCCAGATTATTGCCACGATTAATCACATGATAATAGGCTCCCGGATATTCAACACGCAAGGGCCTTGCCATATCAGTTACCTTTTTGGAATAATTTAAAAAAATAAAAATCTTTTTACGAAATTATTAAAATAGTATATGAAAGGATGCCGAATTTGTCAATATTTAATATTTAAGATGTGACCCTTACTCTCTTATCAGACAGAAACCAGTATACATCAGTATCAGTGATGCCAGGAGCATGTACTCGTAACCTTTCATCTTATATTTCACTAAAAGAATCCTCTCCTTCTTTAGTTTAGCTATCTTTTTGGATATCCAGCCTGCTTTTTTCCAATTCTTCCCTTTAACATACCACCATTTTTCCGATTCTCCCTTCTGGATAAGTTGCGAACCTTTTTTGACTTTTTTTAAAATTCTAGACCCGACCGAATCACGTTCACGTATATTGGCCACAGCTGAGGTTACAAGGATGAATTCATTGCTTCTTAAGGAATAGTAAAGGGCATTACCATGTGCAAGAAAAATAGCATAGATAGATGCGGCCAAGCCTGTAAGAATAAATACTTTTCCCAGTGCAGTGGCATTCCAGAAACGCTTCAATAGAGCCCCTACGGTGTTTAGGTATATATTTATAATGAGCTTAAAAGGTAGCATAACAATAGAAATTATTCCATTTTCTTGCATTGATCAAATCCTTTTTCTATAATAAATACTCTCTCCCTTGAAAATGCCTAACGCTCGAGAGTGCTTCGACCCGAGCGAGTAAATTTAAAAAAATTCTCTCCCAACAGCTAAAGATTCCTATGCAGTTTATAGCACGAAGCTTCGGTACTCCATTGTTCCTCCTTTATTATTCTTCGGTAGATACCTTAAATTTTTTCCGTATGGATCAAATTAAATTTACAAAAAGTATAATCCTGATGCTTTATCAATCTTAAACTCGCCTTGTTTTGATTTTAAAAGTCGCATCAATAATCAATACACGCCGATCAGTGGCAGAAAGTTCGGGGAGAAGGAGAAAAACGGAGATATCAATTTATACGGGTTCACGATGGCTTTTGTAAGTTAAGAAATTATAAAGGAGAGGTGCTGCCAAATAATTCTTACTGATCATGGACGGGAAAAGCCAACATAATCTTTATCGTATCTTAGCCAATAATCTCAATGGATTTGAACAATGTTAATGTGCCAACAATCTATAGAAACTTCTTAGAAAATGATGCATTAATCAAAATTGTGGATAACGAAGTGACAGTATCCCTCAAAAAGAAAAGTCATCTGCCGCTATTATTTGAGTTATCTTGGCTAAATAAAAAAACTAAATTATCGGCATCAGTAGTTTTTATTCTTATCACTGATGCTCCCTATCATATGGGCCGATCATGTGACCAAGCGTTTCATGTTGCCATTAGCTAAGGAGATAAAATTAGAGGGGAAAAAGACTACTGCCTGGGCGACAGGGGCACCACAGGAAGGCATAGGTGAATGGATAAAAGAGGTGTATAGGGGAGATAAATATCAAGATACTTGTATTTCAGAAATTGAGTTTGAAATCAAAAAACAATTTGTAAAAGGATTTATAGTATCACAGTCCGATGGTATTGATAATGTTTTAATAAAGTTGTATTTTTACATAAAAATAATGGAGTGCTTGAAGAAATAGGGCGCGATAAAAATCGTGAGTTTAATCCTTGGAAATTGTTAGACCAATTATCTTAGTATATTTAGATTTCTATAGTATAATTTATTGGTTCAAGAAACATATTTTATCATCTTATCTCAAAACAGGAGGAACAGAAAATTTCAAAGTTTTTATCTATGATAGCGCAATGCTTGCAGACGGATGAGTTACAATGACTGCAAAACTCATTCGTACTTCTACCACAGAATGAACATGATAAAGGCTTTCGACGGAAACAGGTGTTAACGAGCCTAAGATCTAGTATCGGATGAAAAGGCTCGATAGGAGTGCGACCATATTTAGCAGCTATATAAACGAAATACAATAAAGCAAGAAGACAGAAAATATAGTTTACAGGATGCCCGATCCAAACACCATGGGGAGAAAGATAAGCCTTGTCGGAGAACGGCCAAAAGTAGTAGAGAGGATATCGTGTGAAAAAGTAGTCACCGAAGTAGTGCGTATAAAACGCTAACTGGGTAAAAATAAATGTCTTTATTCGTCTTTTCTTGGCGAACCATACAGATATTAGAGATACTGCCAAGGAAAAGAGCAAATTGTGACAAAAAAGGTGGTGGTATTGGTCGTAAGATGTTAAGCCTAGAAATACAGTAATACCGTCAATATCAGGAATGATTGAGGCAAGAAGCACACTTCCGCGGAATCGTCGATCCTCGTCACCTATATTTGCGAGAAACCAACCAAGACCTGCATGTGTTATTGCATGCATGTTTATCTCTCTTACTCTACCGAACCGTTTATAAGTTGTCGCAATATTACAAGGTCTTGTTAATAATATCAAATATTTTTTAAAATGAGAGTGCTCAATTTTAAATATTTGAAATAATAAATCTTTCATCTTCAGAACTATTATCTAACCCTAAAATGAAACTTCTAAATTAGAGTTTCAAAAATTCAATAACTTAAAGCCTATCGCTAATACAAAAAAACAAAAGGATAAGCGATTTAGTCGCAAGCAAAGTATTATGACATTTCGGACGTTATTGATAGAGAATTTTTTAAAAGGGACGCAGCCCTTTTACTCCCACAATCATCCGTGCCCGGTTATTTTCAGGCACAGGGTCCTTATGAGTGCCGGAGATGGAGAGTATATAATGCGAAGCGCCCGCATTCGGTGCCCTATCCATGAACAATAAACGGCTTACTCCGAAGGTTATGAGTTTTTCCCCGGAGGCTATCATGTACTGGCCTCGCCGAAGCTCATAATGTATCTCCCGCTTTAAGGGAGATCGCAGATAGGAGGTGAAATGATTGATATTGCAATTGATGCTGCTTAGATGGTACGGCAAATTATGCACATGGATATCCCTGTTTTTGCACCTCCATCGCTTTAGAGAAAGATGGAGAAATAGTAAATGGTATTGTCTATGACCCGATGCGTGATGAATTATTCTATGGAGAGCAAGGGAAAGGAGCATACCTCAATGGCAATCCGATTCACGTTTCAACCATTTCAGAACCGGACAAAAGCTTGCTTGCTCCAGGATTTTCTTATGACATTAGAGAAGATCATCATCAAAGCCTGAAGCATTTCAGAAATTTTTTGCTTAAGGCTTAAGGAATTCGCCGAGATGGTTTCGCCGCCCTTAATCTTTTATTTAGTTTCAGGTTCTTCGCTGTATATTATTATGTCAAATGTGAAAGTCTGACCCCTCGCTATACCCCCATACTCCTATACAGGAATTACTGGCATAAGAGGGAGCTCATCTATAAAAAGAGGCTTTGAGATCCTTCAATCTGCTGGGCATATTCGTGCAGTTTTTCCACGCGTTTTTCCGTCGATGGATGCATACGGAACAGATTACTTATAAAATCTCGTTTAAATGGATTTGCTATGAACAGGTGAGCTATGGCATGATTCGTGCTGTGAAATCCTCATCCCTCCATGTAGTTTCTCTGGTATCATCTCAAATTTTAGTGGATCAGGAAGCCTTTACATCTAAATGGCTCCGATAATCTGAACTGTTGACTTCTGGACCTGTGAACAGTTGCGGACAATGTTACAGGAGATGGTTATGTATGTTTAACACATAGCCATCTCCTTTGATACCTTTAGAGACCTAATAGGAGGCCGGGCGTGAGCAAAGAAATATAGGCGGGAGGTGGATTTAATAAGGAGGCAAAAAGTGGATAACTCCCCAAAGTTCCTCCTTGTGCAATCTCATAGGCTACCGCATATGCTGAGTAACTATTATAATATGCATTATTCCCAATTGGCACATAGGTTGTAAGCCATGTTGTCGATGTCGGGGCAAGGGTCGACCAGCCTTTTATTAGGCTCAAATCAATTGGCAATGGTGTGCCCAACACAGGATCTAATAAATTACTCGGCGGCCAAAGATTGACACCATAGAGAGGATCAAAATATGCCATGCCAAGAAGGGTATTATATAAAAGATAGGGATAATCATTTCTTGGATCTAAGGTTAAACCTGGTTGTAATGGAAGAACGGTACTTGCGGTGAGGCTGTTTACGATAGGCGTAGGAACACCGGTTAAGGGATTGGCAGGGGACAGAATAGGTGACCAGAGGGGCCATAGGGTATTATACGGGGGTAATGCCGCCCAGGTCTGGGCCTTGACTACAGGGGCAAAGCAACTACACGCCATAAACATGAGTATGAAAAAAATAAGTATTTTATCTGTTAATTTATCTGATGTCATAAATCTATACTCCTTATTTTTCAGCCTAATTTGAAAAAAATTAAATTAGCCATGTTTGTTAGGGTCCAAGAATAAGCAAGGGAGTTAATAAAGAACTATACGCAGGAGGAGGATTTATAAGCGCAGCAAAGAGAGGATACGTCGAAAGTGTCCCTCCTGCTGCAATCTCATAAGCGGTTGCATATGCCGGATAGGCATTATAGTAGGCACTGTTTCCTACAGGTACATTGGCCAAGAGCCAGGTACTTGAGGTTGGAGCTATTGTAGACCATCCGAGTATCAGACTAAGATCAATGGGGAGTGGATTGCCCAGGGTATCGAGCAAATTACTCGGAGGCCACAAATTTACTCCCCAGAATGGATCATAATAAGCCATTCCAAGTGGGGTATTGTAGAGCAGGTAAGGATAAGAATTTCGTGGATCGAGGGTGAGCCCTGGCTGCAAGGGCAGAACCGTTGAAGGAGTTAAACTGCTCACGATCGGTGTGGGAGCAAGTGTAATGGGATCTATAGGTGAAAGACTTGGGGACCATAAAGGCCATAGGGTATTATAAGGAGGCATATTTACCCAATATGGCGTTGCAGGCGCTACCAAAGGGACTGCATACGCTGTCAGCGGAAGGATGAATCCAATGCTAACAATAATCGCACAGCTGATTAATAAAATTTTTTTTAGATTTTTCTTCAATAACCTGTTCATTAATAGTTCTCCTTATTTTGAGTGGTTAACATTTTATTACAATCCCAGAAGCAAAGCAGGGGTTAATAAAGAAATATAGGCAGGCGGAGGATTGAGCAAAGCTGAAAAGAGCGGAAAGTTTGCTAACGTCCCTCCAAATGCTATTTCATAAGCAACCCCATAACTTGGATAGGTATTATAATAAGCGCTATTTGCTACTGGGACATTTAATGCGAGCCATGTGGTAGAGGTCGGAGAAAGGGTTGACCATCCAGCTACTAAAGACAAATCTATGGGAAGGGGGGTTCCCAATACCGGATCTACCAGATAAGAAGGGGGCCACAAGTTTACCCCTATATAGGGATCATAATAAGCCATGCCTAATGGAGTATTATAAAGCAAATATGGATAGTCTTTATTAAGAGCATCCCATGTTAATCCTGGTTGCACGGGAAGCACCGTACTTGGAGTAAGACTATTCACTATAGGATCAGGAAGAAGTGTAATGGGATTGACAGGAGATAGTGCAGGTGACCATAATGGCCATAAGGTGTTATAGGGAGGAAGTGGTATCCAGGTTGTATTATTAAGCGGGACTGCACTTGATGTGGATACTCGGAATAAACACACTCCAAGAAACATTACTAAAATTATTAAATACCTGAAATCTTTTTTTATGGACAAAATAGTTCTCCTTTTTTTAATGTCTCTGGTTTCAGTAATTGCCTTATTCCACTAACAGATTTTCCTCTCATTCCTCTATAGCAATCCCTCCCTTCTTTATGAAGATATATACATGAATTCTATGGCCTTATAAGATCCATCGTACCATAATCACTTTGAAGCGGATTATAGATTGAATAGGTCCCCGTTATAATTGTGGATGAAATCACATTACAGTTGAAGGTTATGGTAAATAATCGTTGAGAAAATGGATTTACATACGTGCCGGTAAGCTGAAATGTACTTGCTACACCCACGGGAGAACTTACTCCTGTTACAGGAAAACCGGATATAACCAAGGGATGGTTCGCAAAGAGAGCAGTTCCTGTTATAGCGCCTGTGAGAACATCCTGAGTAAGAATAAAACTGATTTCCCCTCCGCTTATTGTTATAAGACTTCTCCATGTACCGATCCAATTACTGGTGGCAAGCAATGTATTTGCTACGGTTATTGTTGTAAGTAAGGTTGGCGGCGGGGTGGCCAGTAATGAAGTCACTGTTAATCCGGCCGATGTTAATACCGGTGACGATGCTACAGTTGTCAATACTTGCGAGCTCCTTACCAGTGGATTCAACGGATAAGAGATAAGTGGTAGAAGAGAGGGGGGAGTAAAAGAGAAATATTGGGCGTTTCCGGTAAAAGGCACAAAAAGAATAATCAATGCAAAGAACAATATAAATATTTTTCGGTAAATTTTATATTTCATAAAAAGTTCCTCATTTTCAAGCTGCTGTAAGCCTTCAAGGATATCTATTAGTAAAATGTATCCATAGGCACCCTCCTTTCATAGCTGAATAGGACAAAAAACTAACCCGCCGCACACAGCAGGAATTCATATCTCTATGGATGGGGAACGTATGACAAAAACAAAGAATCCTCTAAATAAAAATTTTCATCAATTATTATATTTTTATAATTTATCTGCGTATGGATTCTTAGATAAGAGAATTGATTTATCTACGTGATACAATACTCCTCTTTCGTCACTATTTAAGCATAATTATCAATCTATCTCTTCAGATATGATGTTAGTATACAATTAATATGATCTTATTTCAATTAACTAATTATAACCTTTTTCTGACTTTTTTCTACTAAAGCAACAGAACGCAGCAATTCTAATTTTGGCGCAGTGCCAGAATTACAATGGATTCCTGCTATTTGTTGAGTGGTGTAGTGAGGTCTTTTTTAGAACTTCTTAACGAAGTGTAGCTGAAATTCCTTTTTGAGCTGGGTGAGAGAATTATTACATCACCGGCGCTCTTTTTCCCACCGCATCAATATCCACTACCGTATGCGAGGCGCTATCAACCGCAATCACTCCAAATTCATCCTGCGGGGAGAGAAACAATAAATTGATTTTTTTGAAGAAAAAATTGGACATTAGTAAAAAACATGCGATTATAAGCTCCAGAAAAATATTTACAAAAAATAGGGGGAGATTAGAATCGCACATGTTGCAGTATTATGATAATCCTTATATCTCTGTATATTAAATGATTCCAAATTGTAATTTTTTCAATTTTTATGTTTAATCTCTCCAGGATCAGAAAAGCGCTCTATAATCTAATCTTCCTATAATCTTCTATAATCTATTAACACTGTATTTAAATTACCTTGATAAAGCATGCAGAGGATCCTTTATCATCTTTGGCATCTTCGCCTTGAGGAATTGATACGCCCATGACATATAAGGAAAAATGGTCTACCTTACAAAGTAGTAATTTATTTACTTTATCAATATCATATATAGTGAGCAATTCCCATGTGAATGCCAGGGTATTATAGGTAAATACCTTAAATTCGGAAGGATCACTTATGCCAGCGTTGTTGAGATCTTCCTCAGTGTAAGGGATCTTAATGGTAACCGGAATAGCGAAGTTTGTGCCTGTTGGCCCAAAATCGATTACTCGTCCGATTGCCCTTATATTATTTGGAAAAGGAGGGGTATTTATTGCCTCGCCAATAGTAATGGTAACATCATTGATGAGTGCGTCTGGTTGAATCTCAACTGAAACTCCCCTGATGGGGCTTTCTTCTACTGTTACATTAATTATCTGTAAGGACAAGGCATCAGCTAAAATATCTTGAGAAGCATATGGTATCACTTCAACGCCTGAGCTGTTAACATAAAACGAAGCAACAGATGACCACTCACTCGCAAGGCCATGCTCATCAACAGCCTGTGCTCTCCAATAGTAATGTTGATTATTTGCAACAACCATATTTATTCTCCATGAGCATTCTGTGCTATTTGCAGAAGTAACTAAGTCTGTGAGGGCATCATCAGAATAGAGTTCGAACTTATAGGTCATTTGATCAAGATCGACATCGGTAGACGGATTTATGATCAATGTAGGCCTCACAGTATTAACTACGCTATTATTGCCAGGATTATTGATAGTGGGTGCGCTTGGGGCATCGTTGAATAAATTCACGAACAAGGAGCTTATGATCCATTCGCTATAAGCGTCTCCATCATATGCGTTGGCTCTCCAATAGTACATTGTATTATCAACTAATTCTGTTGGTTTCCATGATGTAGTACCATTTGTCCCCTCGGATACTTCAGGTGATCGCTCACATAAAGGGCTATCAAACGTATTCACTTTATCTATCTCCAAAAAGTAAGTAAGGATGTCCAGATCCGGATCTGTGGAATTATTAACCGTGAGTTCAGGGATAAGATCTCCCACTTCTTCACCATCATAAGGGCTATATATCGATGGGACGGAGGGAGAACCATTAGCCATATTGACAAAAAACTGAAAAAGATCAGTCCATTCACTCATTATACCTTCATTATCTTTAGCCTGGACCCTCCACCAATAGTGAGTATGATCCTCTAGTGGCGAATCAATCCGCCAAGAAGTGGTGCCGTCAGCACCCTCTTCTATTTCTTCTGCTGTACTATAGAGTGTCGCCATAGTTGGATCAGAGTACACTTCAAATTGATAGGTTAGGGGATCAAAGTCAATGTCCGCAGCATTGTTTATTTTCAAAACAGGCTGCAAATTTGTCACTTCTGATAGATCGGGTGGCCAGCTGTGAGTAGGGACACTTGGTGGATCATTAGCAGTATTGATAAAAAATGGTATCGTTTCCATCCACCCACTATAATTTATTCCATCAAAAGCTCTTGCCCGCATGTAGTAGAATACATTATCAGATAAAGTATCATCTACTCTCCATGATGTGGTACCTTCTCCTTCTGCTAACTCAGAAATAAAATTCACCCTTGATGTAAGTGCTACCTCCGAATAAATCTCAATTTCGTAGGTTATTGTCTGACAATCGTTATTAATGGTATTATTGATATCAGAAGAATTATTAATAATTATTGTTGGCTGTTGGGAGGTTGTTTCATTAGAATTCTGTGAGGGCTCAATAGCGTAAAATACAGGCACTGTTGGCGCATTATTTTGACAGCCCTCGTCTGCCTGTCCATTATTGTTATTATCTATACAATCACATAACTCTGGTGCTCCTGGGTAACTATTAGCATCAGTATCATCAAAATCATTATTATTCGTTACATAACCAGGGCGTAAACATCCGAGGATACTGTTGCCTGGGTCTCCAAAACCATCATTATCCGCATCTCTATAAAGGTTTTCATCGAGGAAGCCTTCATCTATTTCGCCATCACAGTCATTGTCTATATTATCACAAACTTCATCGGAAGCGCCCGATAAGGGATCGCAGGTATCATCCCCCCATACACCCGCGGCGCAAGTTTCAGAACCGGAATTCCCTTCACAAGCCCCGGTACCACAGGTAGTTGGACGGGTTAGCTCCTCATCCACCGTGCCATCACAGTCATTGTCTATATTATCACAGACTTCATCAGAAGCGCC
>JBLIRR010000002.1:0-330912 GCA_049472395.1 bacterium
GATTATTTTCCTCCCTTCACTTTCGCTATTATGATGTAGGGTGCGCACAGGCGTAGCTCCCTTTTGATACCTGATACGATTTATCAAGTCAGTAGTCTTTCTATATGACTGGTCAGTTGCTCCATATATCATGCTTATTTCTTTAAAGCCATTTGTTTTATACTTCTCTCGTGCTCTCTGCTCTGGAAATAAAAATTCTGCTGTATTGCATAGTATCTCTCCATCTTTCTTCACGAGATGTGTGTAGAAACTGAATCTGCCTACTTCGCCATCAACCGAAAATGGACGTTGGTTCGCTATCAATTCCCCTTTTTCTTCTGCCTCGAGGGCTTTTTTTTTGAGATATTCTCTAAATGCTTAGATATTGCCTCTCTTACTGCTGGATAGTTTACCTCTAAGAGTGCGTGTTCACATTTGTCTATATTTATTGCCTCTGCTTCAGAAATAGTAAACCTGAACTCACCATCTGCTGTTTTATCAATTGTATTGGTTATTGAATCTTTACATTCTACTATCTCTATATTGACTTTAATTTGATAATTACCCATGATGGCCCCCTCCTTATAGTTTTTTATTTTTGCCATCATTAAAGTACACTAATATAGTCAAAATTACCAGAGACATTATTAATAAAATTAATTAGCTATATTTTATTAATCTTTGATAATAATCTTCTTTGTAAATATTATTAAATATAGTTTGCATAGCAATACCATTAAATCTAATTGCACAGGTCGAAGGTATATGCAAAATTGAATGAAGAAATTGCTCAATAATGGCCTGTTACAAATAAAAATTGAAATATGGAAATTGTTACATTGAGGAATTTAGAATTCGAAATACTACGAGTTCTGTCAAAAACTAATCATGAGCATAAAATGACTATTATCGGCAGACCATATCAGAGGGGCCTTATAGAATCAAAAATTGGACGCAATTTTCAAGCTGAGGAGCGTGTTCTTGCTGATAGAGCGTTTGAAGCATTAAAAGCAAGGAACTTAATAAGACCAACGTATGGTGATTTAACAAATCCAGAACTTTGGGTCGAAATTACAGAAAGTGGTAGAGAATTACTTAGTTCTGGCAGTTGATGATAAGTTAAAAGGTTTATCACACTCTAGAGAGGTCCCGCCAAAACCAGTGAAAGTAGTGAAACTCTTAATGTGATTGTATTGTGAGGTGAATTATGTTCCGTGGAAATCCAGGCGAGCAGGTTTCCCCAAAGGATTCACCCTATATATTTATATTCATTTTCATCTTTGTGTTCAAATGTAAATCTGACATCTTCTTATACATAAGGCCTTTAACTGCATTTATAACTATGCTTCCATATTCTTCCGCCAAAGATTCCATTGCAGTTTCTTGTCTATCTACTATTGAAACTTTGAATTTAGTTTTTCCTATAAGCTTTGTTTTGGGTGGTAAATCTATTATTAGTTGTCCTATATATGTTGTTGTTCCCGGATTTACGCGAAATCGAATCCCCAATTTTCCGCTCGACTCGCCTATACCAATATTAACAAATTCGGCATATTCACCAGCAGGTAATCTACAAACGAATACTTTTTCTTCTCCCTCCTTCCCGCTAATTGAATAGGTTTTATAATTTACCGCCTCTTCTTTCTCCTCTTCTGTATTAACTTTTTCAGTTGAATATTGTTTTTTCGCCTCTGTTGTTATATCCCACTTTTTGTTTTTAAGCATAAATGGTTTTGAAACTAAACTATTTAGAAAACCTTTTGGCTCATTTTGGGCATCAATTACTCTAACAAGTATTGATCCAACAACTATCCCTTCGTTAGGCTGTATTTCGCGTAAATCTTCAACTTTCATCAGCATAGAAGGCGCACAACCAATAAACAGTGTAATGGCTAGGAAATAAGTTAATGTAAATAAGTAAAATATAATATTATTTTTAAATATTTTAATATTTTCTTTCTGCATTTTTTAAATCCTCTTTTCGAAATTTTTAATAAAAAATTCAATAAATACCCATACACTTACTGATGCACTTTCCATATCCGGTAAAGCATCATCCATTTCTATATAGTCATCAATACCATCAAATCTATAAGCACTATTAGCATCACCAAATCTATCCTCTGTCAAGGCAGCCCCATACACAGTTCCATTATTCCCATTTCCACTTAGATCATTCGCAATTCCATCAAAGGGATAATAGGCCACCAAACCTTCGTTTGGATTAGATGCTATGGCAATAGGTATATACAATATTAATTTTCCAAATATAAAAAGTATTAGACACGCTAAATCTAAAATCAATGCATTTTTCATCATTTCTTCCCTATATTTATAACAGTTCATTTAAATAAAAAAATAAGAGTTGGGAAGTTATCAATAGATTAAGATCCCACTATGAAACAAATATAAAAATTTTTTCTAGGTCATCTCCTTCTATTAATCTTTTAGAGCAATTAATGGCTATTTCCTTCCAAACTTTTTTAGGGAGATGTAAAAGTATGCCTAATCGACTATTTTAAACCAGGATATCTGGTCATTGAATAAAAAGAATAATAAGTTCTGCCCTTGTTTTGCACAATAGTAATAAAGAAATATCAGCCAAGAAATTTTAGGCATGATTTAAAGATGTTTTTAAAATGAAACGAATATTGATCTTGGATATGCGGTGAGTATGGAGAATATATTATGACTAGATATCCTGGATTATTGAAATCCGGAATCTTCATCCTCCGTTTTTCTCCTTACTTTCCAAAAATCCATTCCGGCGGAATAAGTTGCTCTAATTTTCCTCGCAACTCTGATGGCAAAAGCTGAAGCCCCACCTGATAGCTCGCATTCATCCAGCCAAATCCTTCCCTGGTAATATAGGAGAACTTTGTTCCCACATTGCCATATTCTGCAAACACATGGTGTGAGCGATTTACCACATCATATTTTTCAGGCACTGTCCCATTATAATCATGAGCATTTCTGGTGATAGTATAAAGCCAGCGGTAAATCAAACGGTATGCAACGTTATCAAAGCCATAATTAATAAGCCCTTGCCAGGTCAACATCTGATGTGGTGCCCAGCCATTTGGATAGTCCCATTGCCGTTCTGGCCGACTATCCGAAAGCATACCACGGGATTTTTCTGTTGATGCAACAATACCTCCTGGCATCTCCAACCGGGGAATAGCATTCTTGATGATAGACTCTGCTTGATCTTTATCTGCTACGCCAGCCCATAAAGGATAGAAGGCCGCGGCATTAAAATATACCTTTCGGTGTTTGTTCACTAAATCATAATCAAGAAATAGCCCTTGTTCTTTATCCCACAAGTATTTATTCATAAGCTCTTTTCTCTTTTCGGCTCTCTTGGACCATTCTGCACTTTTCTCTATTTTTCCATCTTGCAGCACCAATGAATCATCGAATATTCTCTGTATGACTTGAGCAATATCAACCTCAAATTTATAGAGAAGTGAATTAAGGTCGACAGTCACAAAATCAGCGCAGCGATCATCCCAACGGTAGGTCTTATCATGGCCTGATTCCCTCATACTGCGATCATGAACGAAAAAAATATCTAATTCCAAATTGGTAATTTTACCTGCATTATAAGATTCTTCATAATCCCTTATATCCATATGAGCCTTTTTTACGTATGGGGCATAGATTGCATCAAAATGTCCTGGCTCCACCTCGGGTGGAGGGCCGGAGCCTTCTCCATAGAATCGACTAAGCCCAGTTTTTGTAAGCCTCTTTCTACCCATCCATACCTCATGATACTCCTTGATTGCCGCTTGAAAAACTCTTCTCAGCCATTCTTTACTTGTTGGGTCATTAGGTAGGTGTTTATACACAGCTAATGCCATTGATGTGAGAAATGGAGGTTGGGAACGCGTGAGGTAGTATGAGCGGTTGGCATTAAGAATTTTACCATAATAGGTTATCTCATATACAAAATTATCTACCATAGCCTTAGCTAAATCTATCCGCCCATCTTCCAATAAACCAAGGGCCTCAAAATAACTGTCCCACCCATACATTTCATTGAATCGGCCACCAGGAACCACAAAAGGCATTCCTTCCCACCGGCCATCGGGAGTGCGTATGAGAGCAAGACTCAATATTCCATGATACCCATTCCTACTTCTGACCCATTCTGGTGTGATATCCTCTGGTAGGCGAACGACTTTTATCTTGAGTGTTGGATATTTCTGAGCAACCTTTGTGAAATAGTGATTTGCCGCCTCATCATGATAAGGCACATAGATATATCTAAATCCATCGATTGTGGTAGTTTTAGTATCGCTAAAAAGAGGAACGATATTTTCCTCATCAATCCGCCGTGTCAGACCGTTCCAGTATATTTCCCGAATACAACGAGAAATTCGATGAACAGGATTCTCAAAAATTTTTTCACTGTCTAATTGGATGGTGACGTAACCATTCTCCTGGCATAGTATGAGCTCTTGGAGTAAATTTGATAAATAATAAGTTCCAATTACTTCATATCGAGCATTGTTTTCATTCTCAATCCAGAATTTTTTATCCCCCCGTCTATCTCCCAAGAAATGATCATCGATAGTTATCTTTTTATCATTATCCGTATCTTCCTCCTTTATTAATCGCTCGATGCTCTCTTGTATGGGTACATTAATAGTGGATTGCGTGGTTAAAATCTGCTGGGCATGAGTATACGTAACAAAAAATATTGAACAAGAAAATAAAATCACACACACAACATTTAGTACTCCAATTTTATATATCTTTTTCATGATGCTCCTCTCTTATGTATACCATTATTGTGATATACCTTTAGCCATTAAAATTAACTGCTTCACACTGATAATTACTAGTGTCACATGTAAACTCACTTTTATCAACTTTTTCAAAAAATATCAAGTTATTTATAAACACATTATAGTTTATTCTAATAAAATTGAGCTTGATAGTACTTGAGAGATGGCTCAAATACAAAAACTTTGCTTTTTCGTTCATAGTGCAAACATTATGTGAGCTCCTTTTTTGTTATAAAAGAGATTATATTTTATATATTTTCATCATATGCCAGCATCTGAATTTGTTCGGAAGTTAAAGCTTGATGATAAATAATTACATCATCTATAAGACCATTGAAAAAGGATTCATTCCAAGTACCATGTTTCCCTATAAACATACTATAGTCTGTATTAACATTTTCACTGTTAGATCCTGAACTCTCCAAAATACCATCAACATATAAGGCCGTATTATGCGAATCATTTCTTGTTGCGGCTATATGATGCCATTGCCCATCATTTATAGTAGAACTCCCCCAACATTCCCCAGAATTACCAATAAAAAACACTGCTCTATTATTTTCTATCGAAATTGCAAAGCCACTTATTGTGGGATCGCCTTTTGCCACTATATCATCCCTTCCTGTTCCGTAACTTGTTGTATCATCTGTGTTAATCCATGCAGAGACGGTAAAACTTCCTGTTCCAAAATTAAAATCTGCGTCATCTGGAATCTCTATATAATCATTACTCCCATCAAAACTATACGCACTATTTGAATCTTCAAACATATCTTCTGTTAATTCCGGTCCATTGGCTATACCATTATGGTTATTCACACTTACGTCATTCGCATTGCCATTAAATGGATAGAATGCTATAAGATCCTGAGAAGAGAGCAAAGAATAGATGGTTACCCAATTAGTTGTAGAATATCCTGTAACAATATTTCTGGATAAATCTTGAAGCTCATTTATTTCGATTTTATAATTATCACCACTTCCATTTTGCCCTTCAGCCAACGAAAATGTGAATCTGCCTGATTTTCTGCCCACACCCATTGCCAGCTCTCTTGCGATGATGAGAGGACAAAATTAGGGTCTCCCCCTGCTTCTGTAAATGTAATAATAGGATCCATTACATTGGGATCAATATATTCTGAAAATTGAACGTAAAAGCTAAGTGAACGAGTTACTCCTGTATTGTTATTCCCAAATCCAAGTTGAGTAACTTCTTCAATAACAGGTGCTGTGTTATCAGCTAATTCCAAAACGGCATGAGTATTACCAGGTGTTGAAATTAGGGCATTAATAGGGACAACACATAAGAAAACAGTAATTCCAGCAAAAGGGGTTTGAAGATTATCAACCTCATATCGATCAAACTGAGAGGGTAAAGAAACAGTGGTCCTTATGGTACCAAACTCATAATCAGTAGGCTCTTCTTTCAGAAAAACCCAATCGGGATTATTGTAATCATCTTTTGCGTATACCTTATATCCCCCGGAGCATGCTATTGCTGTCCACTCCACAGTTAAATCAGTTGTAGTGTAATCAATTTCTTCATTTGCTGACGATAGGCATAAATCATTGATAACCTCTTCGCACACAATTTGACTTTGTAAGTCAAAGTTAAGATCCCAATTTTTTTCGAAAATTACGCCTCCGTTACTCGTTGCTTTAACTTCAAGTTTATATACCCCTGAATCATCCAACTGATGCTTCGGTACAGATATATCTAAATGAGTTTCTGAAATCCAGATAGGTGTTACCGGAATTTCTTGAAAAGGGTATTCCTTGATAAGGGTCACGTACGTGAGCTCTCCATTCATATCCATTCCTGTAGAGAATAACAAGAAAAGCGGTAAATCATATACGGGATCATTATTTGATGTGGGCAGGTTAGTTTGAACAACTTCAACTACCCCAGTGTTTTCTTGCAGGACGATCGATTGTTTTAGCGTTGTATTGGGCAGAAGATCTATAGAACGGGTTGTTGTTCGAAATTCCGGCATCCCATCACCATTGTTATCAAAAGGCCGAATGCTTAAACTCACTCCCGTGCTGGGAAGCTCAGATAACATAATAGTCCCATTTGCATCTGCTTGTATAGATGCAGGCACATTAGGATCATCCACTATATGATCACTTAAATAATTGTATTCACAATATCCGCTCTCACAAAGACGCCATCTATAAAGATCAATAATTGATCCAGGGGCTATTCCCCTGTCAATGCCCTGGTATATAGTAAGCTCAAGATGTGCGGTTTTCTCAATTCAGGAAGAGTGATAGTCACAGTATCATCTTCATTCGGATTGAACACATCACCGCACCCCCATTAAAATGGCTAAAGATAAAATAAAAATACTTATTATTTACTTATTATTAAACTACAATATAAATTTCTCTTGATTGATTTCATTTTCATCTTCCTTTCTCCTGAATGTTTGCTTCAAAATTTTGCCTTTGCGATCGAGAATCCCTAAGCAGCAATGGCAGCCTATTTCTATCGCCGCCACTTATACCGCTGCTTAATAAGGCATCCCCAATAATTGAATTTTTAATTAACCTTTATCCATATTTCCCCCTCCTATTAACAATTTGGTTTTTTCTTTGCCGATATGAGAGAAGGCTAGCCTTGTTTTCTTCCAACCTTTTTCTGAATAAAACGAAACTATGTCAGATGCAGCACTTTCGGAGAATGGCACGTTAATGTATTATGAAAAGATTACCCTTTGACCCTTATTTATGTTCTTTGATACACTTAAAAAGGCTAAAGATAGGTCGCATAATCCATACACAGAAAAGGAGCGTAATGAACATTTGCCCCTCTAAACTAAAGAATGCATTAAGAGCTGATTTTCGACTACGATATTGGATTCCAATGGTTGGTTTTGGAGTTTTCCTTGCTTTTTATATAATCAACCAATCCTCTCCGCTAGAGCAAAACATAATTCTTGAATATATTAGGGATGTTTTGCCGGAGATATTAGCTGCTGGTGCAGGTGCTATCGTGGCAAATTATCTCAATGATTATAAGGATAAATCACTTAAGATAATGCCACATATGGTGTATCCAGGAGTTTTTAGTATTTTTTTAGTATTTATAATCCTAATTTTTAGTGGAGTTTTTACAACAGTTGAAATCAAAATTTGCGGGAATATGTACGGGCAATTCAGCGGTGAAAAAATTAAGGTCATAAACAAAGATTTAAAGAAAATCAAAGGGAGAGTAAAAGTTATTTTATGTCAAGATTACAATAAAATAGCACCACAAGTCAAAGATGCATCTCAATCTGTGAATGTCACCAATGTATATTCCTTTTTGTGTAATAAGTTAAAAGGCGATGATTTTCGATGCGATATATTTGAGATAGATGGGGTATGGCTTTCAGATTTTGCTCAGAAGAATTGGATCATACCTATTGATAGTTATAGGGAAAAAGCAGATAACAGATACACCTTTGGGATTGACCATGAAGTGTGCAAGCTCAAATACCCAGTAGATAATCCACATAGCCTTAAAGTCTTCGGTGTTCCTAATTCTGTAAATGTGGGATTCTTAATGTATCGTGTTGATTTGTTTAATAAGCTTATCCAAAAAAACAGTGAACCAGCATCCTGGGATGAATTAATTGAATGGTTGTATGAAATAAGAGAAAAATACGGGAGTACCTATGATGGCTTTGTATTTCAGGCAGATCAATATGAGGGATTATTATGTTGCTATTTAGAGATTCTCTGGGCAATGGGTGGTGAAATTTTCATACACAATGGTATTCCCCGGGTTTATACTCCGGAAGGAGTTAAGACATTATGCCTCTTAAAGAAGTTATTAGCGGATGGCATAGTTCCCAAAGAAGTGTTGACCTTTAATGAAGTGATGAGCATGGATCATTTTATACAAGGCAAAACATTGGTTTACCGAAACTGGCCCATGTTTTTTTACCGAATTCAACATGATGACACTTACAGGGATTTGAGAAATAAAGTGAATGTTGTTTCAAAACCTCTTCCCTTTAGAGGAGTTTCTGCATCATCTGCAAAGATGTGTTTAGGTGGATTTGTGTACGCGATATCAAAACATGCCTATGATGATGGCAAGGCGAAGCTAGCCATGCAAGTCATTGAGTATTTAACAAGTGAAGAGTATTTTACTGAAAATGTTTTTCCTTCACAATATGACCCCGAAAAGAGAGCGTTTTCAGTGAATATCCCCCCAAATCAAATGGTGTTAGACAACGTAAGAGGCTATAAGGATGCATTAGATTATTCTTATCTATTCTTAAAAAATCGCAATTATCGTGTCCGTCCTAAAATAGCCCAATATAATCAATTTTCTACAATTTTAGTAAAGCATATTCATCAATGCCTTAAATATGAAAAACTTAGCGCAGAAAAAGCATTAAAAAATGCGCAGGAAGAAATAATGAATACTCTCTATTCGAAGCAATGATAATAACAACAGGATATAATATTGATGGGAATATTATTTGTGAATGAATTGAAACTTCACTTTTTTATCAGTTACATCTCTCAAAAATACAAGACCATCTACCGTTTCACCCGGCGCTATTTGTGCACCTCTTAACTCTTTAGAAGTAAAATCTTTTTCAAGATTTTTATTTGCCCGCCATGCCCTCATCATATTAAAAAGGCTAATCGGGATTCCTATGGGTATGAATGTGCCTGAGTCACCATCATTTTGAGAATCATCAGATTTATTTATTGTTATAAAAAGAGGGCTATACAAGATATAAGGCCACACTAGTTGTTTAAGTTCATATGACGCTGCTTGAGCACTTAACATAGTAACAGGTACATCATTAGCCGTTATCCGCAAATTTTCATCCCTTATTGTAAGAGTGGAGCCCGTCTTGTTTGTTACATGCACTCCTATAACGGAAATTCCTCTTTGCTGGGCTTTCTCCCCATATTTATGAGAAAGCGCGGCAGGGTAATAACTCAACTCAACATTATCTTGAATGTCTGGCTCACTGTATGGTAGTTTTGACAGATCAAGCGCCTTATATGAGTGACTACACCCTATAGCCAGAAATAAGAATATAGCAATGATTAACCATCCTTGAGGTTTGAAATATTTTCTTTTCATTTTATTCTCCTTATAGCTTTTGTATTGTTCTATTGATGATGGGACTTTAACGCAGAAACTTTCTAATAATCATGTTTAATAAAATATCACCTCCTTGTATCAAGAATATAGGATAGACATAGTTGAAGAATCATGGCGTTTTATTTTGCGAATTTGTTCGTATCTTATATTATATTTAGATATGAATTGATATTTTTTTTATTTTTGATATAAAAATAGATTTTATTCTATAGGATCAGAGATACTGAGCAGTCTGAACAAGCTTCCTATAGGCAATAAGTGCCTTTATTATTTTGGGTGCTCGCTAGTGAGTGTAAATTAAAAAAATATCTTCAAGCCTGCACCCGGAGTAATCCTCGTTTCTGTGGCATTTCCGATACTATAGCCCTTAAGGTCCCATTCAATCCATTTTGTATTCAAACCTACATTTACGGCCACATGAGGATTAAAGAAATATTCCCATCCAAATTCAACCGCAAATCCAATTGAATCTTCATCAAATTGAGCGCCTGAAATATATTTTGTCTTATTCATTGTATAACAAATACCAGTGCTAATATAAATATTTTCTTTATTGTCTGAGGGGGAATGGTACGTTATAGCCGGCACAATTATATAACCTGTATTATACATGTTGTCACCATCCTGACGTTCAAATGATAACGACACTCCAAGCTCAAGATTATCTATAATAAAATACCCTCCTTCGATTGCCATTTTAATGGTATTGTTATCTTCACCCTTGTCAAAATTTCTACTTGAAAAAAAACTAGATGATGATCCGCCAAGGGATATACTGCCTTTCTTGATAATACCTGCTTTCGCATAAGCAAGAGATAAAAATAGTCCACCGAAAAATACTAATAGAAAAATCATATTCTTTTTTAACAGCGATTTCATTTTACTTTTCCTTTCTTCTTAATGCGTGCCTTTGAATTTTGTCTTTGCGATAATGAATCATTTTACATAGACTTCATTGGCATAACCTGGTGTATCGCATGAGCTATAAATATAAGGTTTTCCATTTATCATCTCCTTTCATATGATTCTTTGAAATATTAAAATTAGCTATCAAATGCTTTTATCTCTTTTTTGTAAATTATTAGAACGGCTTCTCTTGATTTTCTTCCAAACTTTTTTTAAGCAATGTAAGTATGTATTTGAGACTATTCTAAAGGAAGTGTCGAGTTTTGCTAGATGGCTATATATGCCCCTACTTGTTTTTATCTACTCTGATATATTCAGGTGAATTGTAGCCTTTGCTGTGTCAGTAAGTGTGATTTTAATAATCGCCACTAATATCGATTGTTTACGATAAAATTTATTCATTATCGTATCAACAGCTTTGGCCTCAAGAGGAGGAATGGTGCTTTTTTTAAACTGCCAAATATCATAAAGCTCCTCTAGACCTCCATATAATAAATAGTGCTTTTCCTCCTCAGTGAGTTTTGCGGCCGCAAGACCTTTTTCTGAAAGGATTCCCATTTTCTCAGGCGGTATCCCCTGATTTTTATTTATTTCATTTTTATTCATCAGGATCATCCTTTGCTTCTAAACATTTTTATTAACTTAAATGATAAAACTATTCTTTATCTGCAATATGATAAGTGTGAAAAAATAATAGCTATGAAGAGATGAATAATTACATTATAGATTTGATAAAAATATAAAATTGGGGCACATGAGAAGACGCATATTATATTAGAGAAAACATTCTTTGAGTTTTTCCTGATAAGGGTGAAGAAATTTTTTATCAATAGTTGGGGGCGAAGCTGGTGACTTCTGTAATGTCTTAAATAAATCGAAATAGACATCAGTGACACATGTATTCCAACAGGAGGGTACTGGCTTAGCATTGACCAACGCATCATTTAACTTTTGAAAGTAATGATTATTGTGCGCAAGCTGAGTTAATATAATACTGTTTATGGGTACCCAATAGAGTTTCTTTGCTATCTTTTCCTGTATCTCAGGACTTAGCAATAATTCTATAAACTTCCTCGCTGATCTTTTGTGCGAAGCATTTTTGGGGATGGCGAGGAAATCTCCCCCTAGAAGATTGTGGGGAATTGAATTTTTCGCCCATGTAAGACCAGGGTATACAGTAAAGTTATTGAATATCGATGCTTTTTCAAGATCCCGTCTACCAAAGCTCCATTGGGGGGCTATATAGACACTCCCCATAATAAGACTGCTATTCGTTATTTGCCAATTACCGAGTTTGATATAACACAATAAATTCTGTAAAAAATCGATAGCTTTCATACTAGATTCATCGAGAAAATTTACAGGATCGCCGCCTACGGCCCAGATAAGCTCAAGAAGGAATAAAGGGGCGTCCCTCTCGTATGCAGGGATAATTACTCTTTCTATACCCTGTTGTTCTTTCAATGCCTTAGCACATTGCATTAGTTCCTGATAAGTCCAATCTGCAAGAAGCCTGTGTGAATCACTCAAGATCTGGTCGATCTTCTGCCTATTTACAAATAGAAGTTTTACAGTGAGGCGAAACGGAATAAAGTACCCCTGCCTTTCATTGTTACTGTTAAGAAGCTCTTCGACTTTCGTCATTATTGTTGATTTGCATCTTTGATAAAAATCCGGATAATGTGTGAGATCTTCCAGTTCTTCCTCCACCAGGATGTCGCCACGCCTATTAATATCTAACATGACAATATCAATTTTCCTTTTTTCGTGAAGGCTCGTGAGGATCTCCTCTGATGAAACGTTTTTGGTGATCGGTATATATAATTTTTTTAAACCGAATTCTACTATTGTTTTTTTGAAAAACTCATATTCATCCGGTGCAAGGCTTACAAGTATCGTAATAGTACGAAAATACACGATGATACTCACTACAAGCACGATGGTTAAGGCTTTTATTACCCTTGGCAGTGCGTTATTACCTTTATTCCTTTTCCTTGGAGGAGGTTTATAAATACCATCTTTAACACCAAACCGGGGATCGCCAGAGAGCCGATAAAGCAGGGGGGTAACGGAATCCGGATTTTCCTCGAACACTTTCTTTTTAGCATGTAATAATGAGGAGGAGGGAGGATTTCCGTCAAAAAGGTTATTGTAAAAATATTTAGCAAATTTTAGAGCTTCACCATCGTTCACCTTTTTAAAAGGCGCTATAACTTGCGAAATACCTGCTTTGAGAAATGTTCCCGCTATACCATGCAAATGAGCATCACACCCGCACATACCTGCATCGCAAGAATTTGAAAAAATAAGCCATGGAACAGAAAGCCCTTTTCTTAATTTCCCAATATCGTGGAGGTTAAATAACTTATTTTTATTTATTTCCCACCCTGTGGAATCTGGATTCCCTGTGTCATGAGAATGTCCCGCAAAATGGACAACATGATGTATTCTTAAATGATCCAGAAGGACATCCGTGGTCAAGGGCCTATTAATAACTGTCCTATCAATCTTATATTTATCGGCAAGCTTTTTTAGTTCCATACCCTCATGGTGCGCATATGAGAGATTCCCTATAAGATCTGCAATAATAAGCATTTTATCAAGGTGTGGCTGTTTTTGAGAATCCCCTTCTTCTTCACCATCCTCCTCCGGCTGCAGAATAATTACTGTCCCTATCTGAAATATGTGCCCTAAAAATTTATCTTTACTGCTTATATAACAGAGTTCAAAAGGGATATCCGCCCATTCAGGCGGGAGACGGAAGAAGATATCCCCCTCTTCGGCTCTTTCAATTACATTTTTTATCCGGTGGGGAAATACCCTATGCCAGATCTCATTGCCCCATTCTCTAAGCTTATCTTTGAGTGATGGGATTGTTATAGTTGAGTGGTTATGAGAAAAAATTTGATTAAGGGATGAAATTATTTCTGCGGGCCGGATTGGGTTAGGTGTCCGTATTTTTCTGGTAATGGCTCTTTGCTGGCCGGATGTCCTATTGACCATGTCCCATAGCCAATACTCCTCTTCTCTATTCAGAGTGAGCATAAGCGATAAGGGCATGTTATTCTACCATCTTAATGGCGATGGATGTGATCACATGGCCAGAATCTGAGATCCTCAGTATATAATTGCCTATTGCAACAGCAGAGAGTGAAATAGTATTACCTAGAGTAGTCCTTACACTCTCGACACACCTTTCTCCTTTAAGGAGTTCCACCTCAAAAAAGGATTGATCTTTGCCTGCATCCCCTGTAAGGCGAGCATTGATATCTGCGGATCGCTCGTCTCTTCCCACAATTTGAAGATGAACCGTCAGTTTCCCCACCTTCTTTAAGAGGGAACACTCGTTTATCTTTTCTTCTCCTCTATGGGCAAAAACGGGAGATCCCAACTGCCAGCTTGGGGGCACTTTAATTCGTTCACGAAGGTTGCGTAATATGATCAACAATGGTGCTCGCTCTGGTTCCTTTGAGTATTGATCTTCATAAAGAGAGGGGAAATGTCTCTCAATTATTGCGTCGATAGTTTCAGGCTCAAGAGGAGGAATGGTCTGTCTTTGGAACTCCCAAATATCATAGAGCTCCTTCAAACCACCATGTAAAAGATAATGCTTTTCCTCATCAGTGAGTTTTGCGGCTTTAAGACCTTTTTCTGCAAGGATCGCCATCTTTTCTGGTGGTATCCCCACAATTTTATTTTTTTTATCTTTGCCCATCCTATTATTCTCTGCTATTGAGTATGTTTTTGAGGATTTGCTCAAGCTCTGCGATTATTTCTTTCTCTTTTAAATGTACACTATTTGGGCTATTAAATCCAAACACCTTTTTGATTTCAGCATTCGGTCTATTATCGTAAAGCTTCATCTGAATAAAAATTTGATCATCCAAAGATATCAGCTTAAAGGCCTCGCGGAGCGCATCCACCTCTTCGTCATTCCGAATCCCTACCAATTTAATAAGTGCGTCGGGGAATTCTTCAAGTAAAAAGCGATTCCTCTTTATATCACCCTGTTTGAGCATCTTTTTTATAATCTGCTGACATTTCGCGATTATCCTCTTCTTTCTCACATGAACACTATTTGGATTCTCCCATCCAAAGACCTTTCGTATCTCCTCTGTAGATCGGTTGTCATAAAACATCATGAAAATGAAAATTTGATCATTCAAGGGCAATAGTAAAATTGCTTCTCGAAGAGCATTTACTTCTTCCTTATTCTGAAGCCCTATATCCCCAATAAGTAAATCAGGCAGCTCTTTTTCTTTTACAAAAGAAACATCCAATCCTTTCTCAAATATACGATCTTTTTTTATTTGATTTAACGCCCCTCTTTTCGCACAGCGATAGCAAATTGTAAATAGGTATGTCGTTAACGCGCATTTACCTTTAAAGGTTCGGAGAACTCTCTTATCATCTTTAAGCAAATGGACAATGGTATCATGGAATATCTCGTTCTTATCTATCACATTGAACGTAGCACTTTCAAATTCAGCCGCGATGACCCCTTTGTTCACTGCATACCTTATGATTCCCCCATATTCTTCAAAGAATTGTCTCACTGCTTCCGGCTCATCCTTGAGAAAAGCCAATAATAGGCTTCGTTCATTATTATTTCGGCTCATTTTTAGAACCTTCTTTCCTCAAACCTTTTCACTGTCTTATCAAGAAAGAAAAAGAAAAGTAAGAATCTGATTTTTCTATAATTAAGTTTATCAAAAGTATAATTATAAATATTAATTCTGTCAACAGACTCATAGCCTATAGCACGGAGCCACAATCAATTTAATCGTATCATACTTAAATAACCGGAACCCCCCTCTATTTTCTCATTGAATTTAACGCATATATGGTTAATTAATAAGGCGATTACTATGTATTTTAATATAGCTCCGCTCCCTCGATTACATCTCTATTGATTAGCCATCAGTCAAGCATCAGCTTAATTAATCTGTGAAAGAAAAGGATCTAGAGAAGTTTTGCATAATATTGCATCCTTATCTTTATCTATATGTGAGCAGATTCTTTCTATTTCCTTCCAAACTTTTTCAAAGAAGCACAAAGTTTGGGTAAAGAACTATTTTATAGATGATTGTATTATGGCTGTTGCAGTAATGTGAGAAATCACTGGCAGAAAACTTGTTCTAGGGAAGATAGGACTCTTACAGACACAAGTGATTTCAATAACACTGTGCTTGCTATATATATGAATCAGATGCAAATTTACACCACTACTTCAGGATAAGTGGCATAAAAATGGCTTAAAAAGATACGAGGTTTAATATATTTATCTAGTGTTAATATAAGAACCACATTTTTTCATATAAGTGGGTAAGCAAGTGTCACGGTGCTTGCACTCCCACACCTTCAGCAAGAGCACGCATCTCCCCAGCAAGCACCCCGCCGCTTGAGATTATATTAAAAAAATTATCAGAAGGAATGGAAATAAAAGAACTATTAGAAGCGTATCCTCATTTGACTAAGGATGATGTTTTAGCAGCACTTTCTTATTCTGCTGAAATGGTATCAAAGGAAGAATTAATTACCACCATCTAAATAATATCCATAAGTAAAATTATTTTGATAATAGGAGCGCATTTAAGAGGAAAATTTTGCACCGGATTTTTTATGCGATGGGCGCTTATAATTCGTTGAAATAATTGAGTTTAAATAGTGGAGGCGGCGGGAGTCGAACCCGCGTCCGAAAATCTTCAGTACAAGACGTCTACATGCGTAGCTCTGTTTTTAATCTCGCTATCAGATCCTCCCAGAGTCAAGATTATCTAATAACTAGCCTCTCAAGTTTTGCTTATAGCTTCAAGGCCAGCTATAAGCTATTCTGTGCTTTATGACATCCTTTTCATCATCCACAGAAAAAATAATGAAAGGACGTAGCCACACTTATTAAGCGGCTAATGCCATTTGGCTTGTGCTATATGTATTGGCACTTAAATTTTCCCATTGGATTTACGAGTCAATGGAGCTCGGCATGCAATCCTGCCCTCAATTATTCCCGTCGAAGCCGTATCGCCCCCTTTTTATTATTTGTCAATCATCCTTACAACCAGCTACACTCACATAAAGTATAGCATAAATACCCAAAATGTCAATAAAATTTAATACTTATGCCGTTCTTTTATCATTCTGTTAAGATCACGTTTTTCATCTTTTTTTCGAATAGATTCCCTTTTATCATAAGCTTTTTTGCCTTTGGCAAGAGCGATCTCTGCTTTGACCAATCCTCTTTTAAAGTATAAACACACTGGGATAAGAGTGAGCCCTTTTTCTATTGTTTTACCCATAAGTTTTTTTATCTCTCTTTTTTTTAATAATAGTTTCCTTTTTCGAAGTGGCGCATGATTAAAACTTCCTCCACATGAATAGGGGCTAATATGACAGTTGATCAAATATACTTCATCCTTGTCAATCGTACAATAACACTCTTTTATGCTCCCTTTCCCTTCTCTTAAAGCCTTTACTTCTGTGCCTTGCAAGACAACTCCCGCTTCTATCCTTTCTAAGAGAGTATATTCAAAGGTGGCCTTTTTATTAAAGGCAATAATTTTTCTTTCTGTATCTATTTTTTTTGCCATAAATATATTTAATATGGTGCTTTTATAATTTTATACTAACGTATAAAAAAAAGGGTGTCAAAAATTAGTAGTGAAAAAATATTCGTGCTATATATTTTTTTTTCTTGACATAATTTTTCTATCATATATTATAATAAACTTTATTAAATTATACATATAGAAAGAAGGCAATTCTTATTCCATTTTTTTTTGCTAATTGCGCACCTGCGATTTAATGATAAGGTCATAGTAAGAATTGCTGATATGAAGAGGGGGTGATAATAACATAAATTATCATTAACTCATATCAATTCGTATGATATGAGGTATTTACATTATTATTTAACAAGGAGGTAAACAATGAGAAGATTAATTCACATAACAGTATTTATTCTATGTTTCGTTTTTATGTGTTCATCTGCAAAGGCTCATTTTCAAATAATAGTCCCTTCAGATAATATTATTTCACAATCAGATAAAAAAAAGGTTACCCTTGATGTATTCTTCTTCCATCCTATGGAGGGGCACTATATGAATATGGAAAAACCGGTTCAATTTGGTGTGTTCGCAAAGGGAAAGAAAAATGATTTATTATCGAGCCTTAAGCCGAAACAAGAGAAAGGCTTTTCCACTTTTACGGCTGAATATTCAATAAAGAGACCGGGGGATCACGTTTTTTATGTAGAGCCTCAACCATATTGGGAGCCGGAAGAAGATTGTTTCATCATTCATTATACAAAAGTAGTGGTGAACGCCTTTGGTATGGAAGAGGGGTGGGATGAAGAAATTGGTCTTGAAACAGAAATAACCCCCTTAACCAGACCTTACGGGTTATGGACGGGGAATGTATTTCAAGGTGTGGTTAAGGTCAAAGGTGAGCCTGTTCCCTTTGCGGAGGTTGAGGTAGAGTATTACAATCAAGAAGGCACGATTAAACCCCCTGCCGATCCCTTTATTACGCAGGTTATTAAAGCAGATGGAAATGGTGTATTTACCTATGCTATGCCAAAAGCCGGGTGGTGGGGATTTGCGGCCTTAAATGAAGCAGACCGTAAATTAAAAGGGCCTGACGGGAAAGATAAATCAATAGAAATAGGTGCTTTGATATGGGTCAACGTTGAGGATATGAAGTAGAGGATTTACATAATCCTTGATTAACTAAACTAAAAGAAGGCAGATATAAGATATTTCAATTATATCTGCCTTCTTGCGATATGGCTTTATTATTTTTTCTTAGTATGACATTTCGCGCATGATGTCCAGGCATTAGGCTTTACATTCTTAACAGCTTTATGGCACATAATGCAATTTTCATGATAAGCCCAGGATATCTCTTTCACCTTTTCCTCTTGAGACAATTTCTTTGCCTGCGCATGAGATAAATTTTGGTTGCCTGGATGACATGAGTCAGTATTACATTTTTTAACCGCCTGTCCTTTTTCCCACGTGTTTTTGCCATTCTCATATACATGATGACAGCTATCACAAGCAATCTTTTTTTCTCCCTTTTCATCAAGTGTGTATTCTTCTGCATGCTTTTTATGGGAAAATTTACACGGTTCATATTTCTTGGGATTTTGATATGTATTTTCTATTGTAACTTCAGCAGGAGTATCAACATCTTTAGCTATTGAGATTTTAAACATACCACTTATCATTAATCCAAAAACTAAAATGAGGGTTAAAAAATATTTCTTATGTAACATCGATTTTCACCTCCTTTCCAATAGTCATGTTGATATGTTAGTAATAATGCTGGGAAAAAAGTACCTAATTAAAAATATTATAATTTGTAGAGTTAATTTTGTCAATAGTTTTTATTACCTTGCAATACTTCTAATCTTGAAATTTCTTAAATTATAATCTCGTCGTCTTCAGTAATGACATCGTCTTCGTCAGTAGCTATATCATCCTCAATTGTTTCTTCAAAGGAACAAACAGAACTAAATAGTACTATTAATCCTTATAACTATTTGACATAAAGCTAAAGACAGCCTATAATAAAGAATTAAAAGGGGCACATAAGGAATTAGTTGAATGCGGCAAATGTTATAACAAGAGAAAAAATAATTTGAGAATGAAAATTCTCGATAGATATATTATTAGAGAGTTTTTCCCCTCTTTTTTCTTAGGATTGTTCATATTCGGTTTTATCCTGATTATGAACCGGCTTATTATCTTCACGGACCTATTGCTTGTCCCGGGCGTTACATTGAAGATTATAGGCCAACTTCTATGGTATCTTTTCTTGCCATTTATTATGTTCATTGTTCCTCTGTCCATACTTTTTACCTCTATAATGCTTTTCGGAAGGCTCATTCATGATAATGAATTTCTGGCACTTAAAGGCTGTGGGGTTAATCCTGTACGTATTTTTGTGCCTATATTATTTTTTGGTTTAATAAGCACTATTATCTTATTATTGTTAGGATTTGACATCATCCCACAGGCAAATCGCTCATTTCGGTCCCTCCTTTTTCGCCTTTCCAAACAAAATATTGCAATGGCACTGGAGGAAAAAAAGTTTAATGAATATGGTTCGCGCAACACCGTTTTTTTTGATAAAGTTCTCAATGACAAAAATTTATTTCAAGGTATCGTGGTTGCGGATCACGCCGGAGAAAATAGCGGTCAGGTGCTTTTTGCGCAAAAAGGCGAAATTAGGTTTGATAATGAGAGGCAGGAACTTCTCTTGTATTTAAAGCAAGGGAACATCCATCCATTAAAACTCGATCAATCCCTCTCAAGTTATCGATTATTATCATTCGGAGAATATGATTTTGGCATTTCTCTTACATCTCCCCAATTGAATAAGCTGCAAAAAAAGGACAAAGAAATGTCGATCGAGGAACTCTCTTATACTATTGCCCAAAAAGGACTCGAATTGAGAGAAATAAAGAGCTATCGGCTTGAATGGCATCGACGCTTTGCGTTTCCTGCAGCATGCCTCATATTTGCTTTTCTTGGACCGGCTATTGGGCTGTGGAGCAAATGGCCGGGAAAAGGCAGCAGTTTTGCTCTTTCTATTGTTATTCTCCTTCTATATTATATAATTATGACAATCGGCACCAGATTGCTATATGCTGGTTATCTCCCCGTCTATGTGGCTGCATGGCTTCCTAATGGAGTTCTATTAGGTATTGCTGCCGGACTTATCAAAAAAATCGTAAGAGTATAGTCAATTAGCCCTAGCAACACAGGGTAATTCAGGACAAGATATTAAGGTGACAGTCCCGTCTTAATTATTGGGAAATAGTGAGTACAAATTTGCAGAAGCCGGATCATAAAGATCCGGCTTTCTACTATCCTCTTTCTACTATCCTCTTTCTACTATCCTCTTTCTACTATCTCGTAATAAATCAATAAGGCGAGACCGAAAAAAAGAGTACTTGCAATAATATATGAGGAAGAAATTGGAATAAGACTGCCTGGCATATTTTGGAAAGAGTTTTTTGAATTCTCATAGACCCAATAAAAAATAAAAACAAAATTAGCTGCAAGAGCTGTTTTAAATCTGTTAAATAATACGGACACTGTACTAATAGCCAACAAAATAATAACATGGGACATAGGTATGGCGATTTCCAAGTTTGCTATTAAGTTTTCCATTTTAATTCCCTCCCTTTATAATGCGTCTGTAAAGGCGTCTATATAATTTCTTTTGCTCTCTATACTGAGTTAAGAGCATAATTCATGCCTTTGATAAAAGTGCATGAGGTAATTAGTATAATGCTTTGTTAATTAACAGGTTAGTATTATTTTAGTATTATTTAATGAAGGTAAGTGGAATAAAGAGTCATTTCATAATTGTCTCTTTTTATTACAATAACGTAATCATGCCCATAAACGGTATATTATAGCGCATTTGGGTATCACGTAATATGTGCGGTAATCTTACTGAAAGTTCATGTTTTGATTGAGCATTTGATTTCCCGTCAAATAAAAAGGGGCGTCTCATTTCTTTGTCAGACACATTAATGATGTACTTGGGAGAAATGAGCACTGCTTCTGGGGAAATGGGTCGTGGATTGACGTAAGCCCTTTATTTCTCTATAATTTTGAGTATGATTTTTTTAAAAGATGTAGCGAAACAGTTTGGTAATAAAGTATTATTTAAAAATGTTGATCTTCAGGTCGGTTTTAATGATCGAATTGGTTTGATCGGCCAGAATGGATCGGGTAAAACAACCATTTTTTCATTGATCTTGGGTGAACAAGCACCTGATGCTGGCCATATCGAGAGGAATAAGAATATGATTATTGGTTGTCTCAAACAGGAGGTAATGGAAAATTTTACCATGCCTTTATTGGAGGAGGTTGCCAATAGTTCTCCTCACATAAGTAGAATTAAGGAGCGTATTGCTTTTTTACAGGAGGAAATAGCGCACGAGAAAGACAGGGAAAAAAATCAGGATTATCTTGAAAAGTTGGGGCAATTCCAACACCAGTTTGAGTCGTACGGAGGGTATGATTTGGAACATCAGGCAAAACGGATCCTATTTGGCCTGGGATTTAAAGAAGCCGATCTTAACCGGCGGGTTGAAGAGTTCAGCGGAGGCTGGCGTATGCGCGTTTCATTAGCTAAGCTGCTGCTTCAAGAACCGGATTTATTGCTTTTAGATGAGCCAACAAATCATTTGGACCTTGAGTCTGTCATCTGGCTGGAAGAGTTTTTAAAGGGATACAGAGGGGGCGTAATAGTAATTTCCCATGATAGAATCTTTTTGAATAATATTGTTACATGCATTGAAGAGATTGATCAGAAGACACTCAACCATTATCCCGGCAATTATGATAGTTATATAACACAAAAAAAGGCACGACAGGAAATTTTAGAGGCATCGTACAAAAATCAACAAAAGAAAATTGAAGCGACAAAACGATTTATCGAAAGATTTCGCTATAAGGCCACAAAAGCCAGACAGGTGCAAAGTAGAATTAAATCTTTAGAGAAAATGAACCATATTGAGCTTGAGGAAAAGACCCGGCAATTTTCGGTTACGTTGCCCCCTGCACCGCGATCCGGCAAAGTAGTGTTAGATATAAAGAATGTGCGCAAACAATATGGAGAAAAAGTAGTCTATAATGGTTTGAACCTTACTGTGGGCCGTGGAGACCGCATTGCTCTTATAGGGCCGAATGGGGCAGGGAAATCAACGTTGCTTAAGATTATGGCAGGTGTATTGCCGGTTGAAGGGGGCAGCGTAATAGTAGGCCACAATGTATCCAGGGCTTATTTTGCTCAGCACCAGTTAGAAATCCTTACCCCTCAGAAGACGGTGATTGAAGAAATTGACCCATATATTGGGTCGGATACATCCATTTCTGCACGGACTTATCTTGGTGGATTCTTATTTTCCGGGGATGAAGTGTTTAAAAAGATCGAGGTTTTGAGCGGGGGTGAGAAAAACAGGCTGGTCCTTGCTAAGATGCTTCTTTCAAGGCCTAATCTTCTTCTGCTTGATGAACCGACAAATCACTTGGATATACCCTCTCGCGATTGTCTTCAGGAGGCATTGAAGCACTATACCGGGGCTATGTGCATGATTTCCCACGATAGGGTTTTTGTTAATCAATTGGCCAATAAAGTGATTAAGATAGAGGAAGGGCATGTGGATATCTTTCATGGAAATTATGATGATTTTCTGCGTCAGATAAAGAATGCTCCATTGCCGCAGCCTGAGAGTAATGAAAAGGAGTTGAAAAAGGAACGAAAATCGAAAGACCGTGAGCAGAAACGCCGTGAGGCAGAGAGGAGAAATGAACGATATAGGCGGTTAAATCCCCTTCGAGAGGAATCTGAAAGAGTGCAGAGAGAATTAAGTGAGGTTCTGAAGCGAATTGAGCATCTCAATACCTTATTTACCGATCCCACCTATTATCAGGGACCGGAATTTGGTGAGAAATTGCGCGAATATAAAGAGCTTGAGGCACGGAATCAGGAACTTACGAATCGATGGACTGAGCTGGAAGAGCGCATTGAAGCAATAGAAAATGAATTTAGCGATAATTGTGAGTGAGGCTTCGCTAGAGAAAAATAATTGGGAACACTGGTCCAACTCTGAAAAACACGTCAAACGGGGATAATGGGAAACGCAGCAGAGGGCCTGTTGCCGCTGTTGCCGCTACTGGTAACACTGATTCTACCGCATTAAAAGCATTGAGTAACCCCCAGCCAGAATCCTCATCCCACCCTACAGGCCCTATATCTATTGCCGTATTTTCCAGGGTAGCTTTAAGTTCATCAGGGGTTAAGGGAAGTGCAGCGGCAGAAAGAACAAGCGCTGCAACGCCAGAGGCATGTGCGGCTGCACATGAGCTACCTTGGAAAAGGGCATATTCAAATGTTGTGACATTAGTACCATTATGAGTTTGTTGCACAATACCATCTACTTTCCCATCGAGATTTTGGTCAACGACGAGGTCCCCACCCGGAGCACAGATATCTATATCGAGCCCATAGTTAGCATAAAATGGGCGGGTTTCATCATAACGAACAGCAGTTACACACACACAGGTAGGATAGGAAGAGGGATAATGCAGAATATTAGTTGCGTTGTTCCCGGCAGAACAAATAACACTCACGCCGTTTATATATGCATAGTCTATTGCATCTTGCAAGGTAACTGAATCCGTGTATGTGCCAAAACTCATATTGATAATGTGAGCCCCATTATTGACGGCAAAATATATACCTTCTGCAATATCACTAAGAAGACCGCTGCTGTCACTATCAAGGACCTTAACAGGCATAATAGCGCATCCATGGGCAATCCCTGCGACTCCTTCAAGATTATTGGTCGTTTGAGCAATTGTACCCGTGATATGTGTGCCATGGCCGTTATCATCATCAGGAAAAGCATCCTGATTGACAAAATCCCATCCAGGGACAAAGACAGTCCCGGCAAGGTCGGGTGCCTGAGCATATATCCCTTGGTTTGCATATGCGACCCCTGTATCTACAACAGCTACTATAACGTTAGCACCATTTGAAAAATCCCATGCCAATTCCGTATTAATCATGGAGAAATTCCACTGATAGATATAGTAGGGGTCATTGGGTATGAATTCGCTTGTGAGAATAAAATTCGGCTCTGCATAGGCTATAATAGGTTCTAAATTCAAAAGGGTAACTATTTCAAGAATATTATTGAACGGCACCAATACCCGTTGTACTCCGGATATAAGATTTACCTGAAGGGGCACTAAACCATATATGGCCAGGAGGTTGTTGAGTTGAGCCCAGCTTACACCCGGTATTGTTTTCAAGATAATTTCATAAGGAGCGGTGAGGCCAAAATCAATTGGATAGAAGCTCGCTTGATTTATTCTTCGTGGAATAAATTGAGACCACGACAGTTGCGAGTATAAAAAGATAAATAGTATAAAAAAGAAAAAAAAGTCTTTTATTATTAATGTATGTGTTCGGTCCATTCGTCCCCCCATCATGATAGTTTTTAAGCTTAGTGATTATCAATTCTTATATAGGGTTAGCATACATAATGCCATAGTATTCTAAGGAATATTCTACGGAATTAGAAAATAAGATTTTCATACATTCTATGATCTTTTCCTAAAATATATGATTTCTTCATAAATCTTATACGAGTTTTTTTAATTTATCATAATTAAAATATGAATATTAACTCATTGTTAATTAAAATTTAAAATAAAAATATTATTCGGTATGAGCTAGTGGCATACAATATGCTTATTCGTTGAGTGTATTCAACTATTTTTGACCTTTTGATAACAATGATGCTCTTTAACAGTTACTTCATCCTAATTATTTAGAGAAAGAGAAGAGAAGGATTTTATACCCCAGGAAGTCAAAGTACACTTCTTTATCTTTTCACACAAGTCTTTCCAAGAAAAGCAAAAATAAAAAAGGGCAAAAGTTACTATCTCTATATTTTCTCAGGATAAAAATCTACTTAGCTTCTCATAAAAAGAGGCTTAAAGGAGGTGATGTATATAGAAATATGAGTTTATCATGTGATATTTATTCATATGTTGGTTAGTGAGAGATTTTAAATAATTAAATAAAATTCTAATAATGTAAAAGGTTAATGAACGGAGGTTAGTGAATGATTATGATACGAAAGAGAATTTTGTCATTTCTTTCAATGGCAGTAATGCTATTTGTTTTTCTTTCAGGAGCAAAGAAATGCCCTGCACAGATTTTTTTTAATCCTTTTCTCCAGCCTCCACCGCTTTTTTTTGCTGAACAAGCCGGAACATGGGTTGGAGAATGGACTGCCATAGAAAGCAAAGCTGCTGTAGGTGTTTCAGGGAATATGACTCTTGATATAGTAAGAGATCCCCTGACAGGTGCAGCAAGTGCTTTCGCGGTACTTGAGCTTAATGCTTTTCTCGGGGCGGGAATTGAATTAAATGGGACACTATCTAATAATATTGCAATTCTTGCAGGATCTGTTTTAACCCCATTTTGGGTGAAGCCTCTTAGTGTAGATGTAATTTGCACAATTGATAGCCCGACACACATGACAGGCACATATACAATAGCTGATTATCAAGGTGGGAATGTTAAAGTGTATGAGGTGGGAATTTTTGACCTAACCCTACTGCCTCCTTTGCTCCCTATTCTTCCCGCAACAGCGGCACCTGTGGTAATAGATCCTACTCTAGCCGTACCTGCTCCCCTTCCTGCACCGACACCAGCTGTTACGCCTATCTTGACTCCAGCTATAGCAACTCCTATAATTCCACCGACAGCGGTAGCACCCGCAACGCCTATTGTTACAACAGTTGCACTTGTCCCTGTCCCCACTGCCATTGCTTCCCCCATTATCGCTCCGACTGCCGCAGCACCCGTTGCACCGCCTGCGACACCAATTCTGCCCACGCCAGTTGTCACAACCGTTGCTCCAACAGCAGCAATTTCTGCTCTTACACCCTTTGTCCCCTTCATTCCGGCTCCACCGCTTTTTATTGCTGAACAGGCAGGTACATGGGTTGGGGAATGGCTTGTTGTTGATACGGGTGTTTTTGGAAGTATGACATTAGATATAGTAGTGGACCCCTTGACAGGCTCTGCGAGTGGCTTCGCGGTGCTTGCCCTGAATCCCTTTCTCGGGGCAGGGGTAAGTTTAAATGGGTCTTTTTCTAATAATATTGTTGCTCTCGGTGGATCCGTGCAAACACCATTTGGTCCCAAGCCTCTTACTGTGGATATTATTTGTACTATTGATACCCCGACACATATGACAGGGACCTACCAGATAGCTGATTATCAAGGTGGTAGTGTTAAGATCTACGAAGTGGGGATATTTGAGCTGACGCTCCTTCCCCCATTAATCATATAATCTTTTTAAATCTTCACTTTTATGTAAGACCGCTGGAAATACTGCTAATTTCCGGCGGTCTTTTTTTCTCTATTTAATTTCTTTGATTGAAAAGTATTCTTCTTCATGCTATAAAATAAGTAATATAAGAATGAATAGAGAACTTTTTGAATGTAGAGATATATGAGGAGTGTATGTTGCAGGAAGACAAATCACCTGGGATGTTGAGAAGTATATGGGAAATTATCCCCGGATTGGCGGTCTTTCTTCTTATAGCAATAATCGGGATGCTCGGTGTTCAGATAATCGGAAAGAAAGAGCGCCTTAAGGCAGAAAAATTAGCTGCGTATGAGAATGAGCGCCCGCCTGTCAATGTGGTAGTCCAGGAGGTACAGCCCACAGAAGTGGTGGACCTTCTCACTTTACCGGCAATGATTACCCCTTGGGAAGACTTGACCGTCTACGCTGAGGTGAGCGGTCAAATTGTTTCTTTTTCCGTTAAGGAAGGAGATATGGTCAATGAAGGGGATCTTTTAGCCAAAATAGATCCACGGGATTATCAGAACAGGCTCATGCAGGTTCAAGCTTCTCATGATCTTGCACAGATAGAATTTGAACGGATCGTAAAGCTTGCGAAAGTTAATACCGCAACACAGGCACAACTTGATTCTGCGCGTGCGCGCCTTCAAGAGACTGACTCAGCCCTGGCGGCAGCCAGGCTCGATCTTGAGCGGTGTACCATTACTTCGCCAATATCCGGTTTTATAAATAAGAGATTTGCCAAAAAGGGGCTTCTTGTCAGTCGCTCAGATCCCCTTTTTCAGATCTTGGATACCAGACGTGTAAAAGTGGAGGTTGGCATACCCGAATCAGATGTGGAGGCGATAAGCACTCTTAAAGAGGCAAATATTACTATTGAAGCATTGGATAACATGAAGGTGAAGGGGAAAAAGATATTTTTGTCCCGCCAGCCAAACAGCTTTGCCCGCGTCTACGAGCTAAAGCTCGCTGTGGACAATCCTGATGGTATGATCAGACCAGGCATGTTTGCCAAGGTGGATCTTATTAAAAGAAGACATCCTGATTCTTTAGTTGTGCCATTATATGCAGTAATCAATAATAGAGATGAACATTTTGTGTATATCATCAATGATGATTTTGCTCACTACCGTGCTGTTGAATTAGGCGTAATGCGGGGATGGGAAGTACAGGTTGTGAGAGGTCTTAAGCCACACGAACGTGTTGTTGTTGTAGGCCAAAGAAATTTGGAAGACGGCCAAAAGGTGAAGATTATTCGCAGTATCCAGGACCCAAAAGAACTGAACTCATGATTGTCAGTGACACAGCCATTCGTCAGCGCATCAGCGTAATGGTGCTTCTTCTTATTACAGTTGTAATGGGTATCTATTCCTATCTCTCGTTGCCCAGAGAAAGTGCGCCGGATATCACCATTCCCCATGTATTTGTTTCAACAAACTATCGTGGTGTATCACCCGCTGATATAGAGAAATCCATTACTATACCTATTGAGAAAAAATTAAAAGGGCTCGAGAATACCAAAAAAATAAGCTCGGTCAGCTCAGAGGGTTTATCCTCAATAAATATTGAGTTTATTACTGGCACAGACATTGATCAGGCGCTCCAAAAAGTCAGAGATAAAGTGGATGAGGCACATTCTGAGCTTCCCTCAGATCTAGAAGAAGACCCATCCGTGTTTGAGGTTAATTTCTCTGAACTCCCAATACTTGTTCTTTCTTTGAGCGGAAATATCGGCTTGCCTCGTCTTAAAAAGATTGCCGATAGCCTCAAAGAAGATATAGAAGCTATACCAGGAGTCCTTGAGTGTGAAGTTAGTGGAGGGCTTGAGAGAGAAATACGCATAGAGCCAATCCCTGCACGTCTTGCCTATTATGGCATCCCCTTTACATCGTTGCAGAATAATATTTCAGGAGAGAATAAAAATACCTCCGGAGGGGCGATCCAGATGGGTGAGGGCAGGTTTCAACTCCAGGTGCCTGGGGAGTTTTCCCTTCCCGAAGAGCTTTTTGGGTTAGTTGTGGGGACGCATGAAGGAGACCCTGTGTATTTGAAAGATGTAGCCCAGGTGATTGACGGATTTAAGGAACAGACGAGCAAATCGAGTCTAAATGGAAAATCCGCCGTGAATATCAGTGTGAAAAAAAGAACAGGAGAAAATATCATTGCCATCACTGATAAAATAGATGAGATAATTTTAAAGGCAAGGCAGACATGGCCTCAAGGCACAAATATCATAAAATTGATGGACCAAGCAGAGGACGTTCGTATGTTAGTTGCGGACCTTGAGAATAATCTTATAAGTGGTCTCATATTGGTGGTATTAGTGCTTCTTTTCTCGCTTGGCCTCAGAAACGCGGTTCTTGTGAGCCTTGCCATTCCCTGTTCCATGCTTATCTCCTTCAGTATTCTTCAGGCTTTAGGAATCACTCTTAATATGGTCGTGCTCTTCAGTCTTACGCTCGCTTTGGGAATGCTTGTTGATAATGCTATCGTTATTGTTGAAAATATATACCGTTATATGGAACAAGGGGTTCCGAAAATTCAAGCTGCCATGAGTGGCACAAGTGAGGTGGCCTATCCTGTTATTGGCGCTACAATGACTACAGTAGTCGCATTCTTCCCTCTTCTTTACTGGCCGGGCATTATGGGTGAGTTTATGAGTTATCTCCCCATTACACTGATTATCACGCTTTCATCCAGCCTGTTCGTGGCGCTTGTCATTAATCCTGCTCTTGCGAGCTTTTTTATGAAAGTAAAGCAAAGCAAGGCTCTTGGTATGGAAGTGGTTTCTGCAGAAAAGATACAAAAGGCAGGAGAAAAACCCGTATCATGTGATACCTTCATTCTTAAATGGTATAGAAGGAGCCTTGAGTATAGCCTGAACCACCGGCTCGCTGTTACCCTTATTAGTTTTATCCTCTTGGTGATATTCGTTCAATTGTGGCTTTTAAGGGTCGGCCTTGAAAGACCTGTTGAATTTTTCCCGCATCCGGAGCCGAAATCCTTTTATGTGAATATGGACATGCCTGAAGGAGCAGATCTTGACTATGCTGAGCGCATTTCGATGCAAGTGCAAACAAAAATTTGTGGTGGCGATTTAGAGCCTTACAATAAGGGAGAGGTACCGCTTGAACAAGTGTACAAGGAAGCAATAAAGCCCAAGGTTCATCAGAAACTGGACGGTTCAACATTTAAAGGTCCGGGAGATCTTTCCAATATCGAGCATATTTATTCAAGAACAATTACCCTGACAGGCGGCGCTATGAAATTTAATCAGAATACGCCAAACCATATAGGGGTGCAATTCATCGATCTTGAAGATCGGCTTCGTCCGAGTCCGAAGACGCTTGAAGAGATTAGAAATCGTATAACAGATATTTCAGGAGCAAAGATTACTATTGCCGAGGCAGAAGAGGGGCCACCTACGGGAGATCCTATTAATATAGAAATCGTTGGAGAAGATTTCAGGGTCCTTGGTCAGATAGCAGGCAAAATAAGACAGCCAGTCTCACAAATTCCTTTTGTGAAAGATGTAAGGGATGATTATGTCGCAGGCTTTCCTTCGATAAAGGTGAGAGTGGATAGACAAAAAGCAGCTCTTCTTGGCCTGTCTACAAATTCAATCGGTTTTGTTCTCAAGACCGCGTTTAATGGCCTTCAGACATCAACCTATCATGAAGCTGACGATGATTATGATATCACTATTCAGCTTTCGGAACAAGAAAGGGAATCAACTGATATATTGAGGCATCTTCTTATCCCAAGCCCCATTCAACAGCTCGTACCTCTCTCCACAGTTGCAACGTTCGCCTATCGCGGCAGCTTGGGAGATATTACTCGTATTAATCATGAACGTGTTGTCACGGTTAAGGCAAATGTTGATGAAGAATACGTGCCCGGACCGGTGGCTCGAAAACAGGCTGAAGAACTTTTAGGGGGCATCACGCTCCCATCGGGATACAAAGTGCGCTTTACGGGAGAATTTGAGTTTCAGAAGGAAGCGGAAGAATTTCTTACCAAGGCTTTTATTGTTGCGCTCTTATTGATTTTTCTGGTTATGGTGATACAATTTAACTCCATAAGTCAGCCATTTATCATTCTCACCACAGTTATTCTCTCCCTGGGAGGGGTCTTTTTAGGACTCACCTGCTGCAATTTCCCATTTGGAATAATTATGACGGGTGTGGGAGTAATTTCGCTGGCAGGGGTCGTTGTCAACAATGGCATTGTGCTTATTGATTATATAAACCAGCTCAAGGAGAGGGGATATCCATCAACCGAGGCCATTATTGCAGGTGGATGCACACGGCTTAGGCCCGTTTTCCTCACCGCCATAACCACTATTCTAGGTTTAATTCCCATGCTTACCGGTATTTCTTATGATTTCCATAAAGGCCAGATCGCGTGGAGAAGTGCATCGAGCCAATTATGGCGACCCATGGCAGGTGCAGTCATATTTGGCCTTGCGCTAGCCACGTTTCTGACATTGATTATTGTACCGGTTTTTTATTCACTCATCGAATCAATGAAACAAGGAAGTGTCCGGGCTTTGCAATGGAGTAAGGAAGTGTATTGGAAGCCTTATTATCTGCTGACACATAAAGGTAAATATGAGCAGCATTAAAGCTTATTTTTTAAAATATTAAAAAAGCAATTCACGTATGCATACATCTGCTCTGCATTCTCATAAATCATTAAAATTATATATACTATTAAGCATACTTTTCACTTTCTCCTGCTCTACGGTTCATAAATACAAGCTAAATGACATCCAGAAACAAAAATTAAATCTGATATCAGAAAAATACTCAAATACGATAAGCATGTCTGCAATCAAAGATCGATTGGTAATACTTGATCCTCTCTATTCGAGAGCTTTAAGTGATCCACAAAACCCTTTTTTTGGTGATTTGATACACGTTCAGTATGATTCCATTACACTTTTTCAATCTTCGAAGAAAAAAAATCCCATCATGCAGATAGCGCTTGTAGAAAAACCGCTTTGGCGAGAGCAAAGATCACTTGACTTGGCACATTTTTGTCAATCTCTTCAAAATCCGACAAACGAAGAGCCCTTAAAGGGTCTCAAGATTGCTATTGATCCAGGACACATAGGCGGGAGATATTGTGAGCTGGAAGGGCGTTTATACACTCAAAGCGGCGCAGCGATATGTGAAGGGGACATGAATTTGGAAATTTCACTTATCTTGAAGAATCTCCTTGAAACAGAGGGTTCCTCGGTATTTTTATCAAGGTACACAAATGAACCTGTAAGTGCGGACAGCGACAATTTCCCCAAAAACTATTTCAAATCTTTCATCCGGGGTGAGTATGAAAAAAGGATCGTCTCTATAAACGATTTTAATCCCGATATAACCATACTCATTCATTTAAATATGGGTAATGAACCGGGCTTGTATGATGGGATTAATGCGTTCGTTCCCGGTAACTTTTATCAGGGCGAATTGAATTCGGAAGAAGATATTATAAATTTTCTAGAACTATTATTTTCTCCCAATATATTTATAAATATAAAAGCAGCGGCGACAGTTATTTCATGCATGACAAATGAACTTGACACTGAACCTTTTCGCCTTTTCAGGTTCGGCAGGCCGGAGCTTAGAAAATACATGTTTGAAATACCCGGAACACATGAAGGCATAATGGCAAGAAATCTTTATATGCTTAGAAAGATCAAATCGCCAGTATTTCTTATAGAAGGTCCTCACATAAATTATGAACCGAATTTTAAAAAATTCCAAGACGAGACAGAAAGCCACACGTTCATTTTGAAGATTGCCGAATCAATTGCGAGCGGCCTTGTCGAATTTGTCTCTTCCTGTAAAGTACCCAATTAAATCGTAGCGAAAAATAATAAACGCTTACCTTGTGAGTTGTGAGTTCGAATATTTGATGAAAAAAAAGACAAGGCTATCACCTTAGCCTTGTCTTTTATATTTAAGGAATATATATGTATTAACTAAATTTTTTTTTAACGCTTATCATTCCTACGAAACCAACAAGAAGAAGGAGGCATATTGCTGGTTCGGGAACGGAGGAGGTATCAAATTGAATATTATCAATACCTGTTCCCTTATCAGCACTAAAGGTTAATGAAGCATACCTAATTAATTGGTCAGGTTGATCTATAGATAATGAAACCAGATTGCCGTCTTCAAGATAGGTATTAGGAATGATAAATTCAGCAACTCCCACAGCATTTATGAATTCATCAGAATACGCTGTCAAAGTTGCCCTGTCGCCTGCTTGTGCTCCGCCATCAGCTCTAAAATCATAAATATCGAGACCTAAATTACTCACTGGTCGACCAAAAGTCATATAATAGTTGAGAACTAAGCTAGGACCATATTGGTCATCCGAAAGAAAAAACTTCCCAGGTGTTGCTGATGGTGCAGGTTGATCATCAAATGCAAATGCAGTTACCTTTCCACCCACATCGGCAACATAAGCATCGCCTAGAAAGGAATCAAGAAATCCTACCTCAAATGTTACTTCATTCGTGGCAGTAATTACCGTTCCCAAAGCATCCCCATTGGCATAATCTTCAAAATCTATCAAATCAGCTTTTGCTATATTAAAAGATATAAAAATAATTCCAGCGAAGAGTGAGAATAGGATCCTTTTCATCTTATCACCTCCTTTCCTCTTGAGAATTAAGCTCATAGTAAGATTTAATATAATGAATAAGCTCTTAAATATTCCCCCACTTTTTTTAAATTCACTATTTTTTTAATAAAATCTGTAAATAGATACATTTATATCTTTCTTTTTAAGAGTTTGCATAGTTTTTGCCAAATTACTATCAATAAGAGACATCGCTAATAAATAAAGGCATTACGCATGATTCTTTCCTTGTTGTATGAATTGAATTTTTGTAAATTTTTTCGACGCTGTTTTGCTCAATATAGATCAAGATGCTATAAATATTGATTAAATATACTGTAGCCTTTTCCGACATAAAGTTTAAATATAGTCGACAGAAGCTTCTTTAGGTTCAGGCAAGATAAAAATTTTAAGTAGAGATAAATACGAACAGCATTAAAGTTCATTCAATAGACAATATTACATATATATCATCCTCGTCATATTGGTTGAGCCCCTCGCCATTTGGACCATAAGAGCCTATGACAGCAACTTTTTTATCGCTTATATAATAATCAGAATCATAAAAGTAATTTTTGCCCCATGGGTCTTGGTATACTTCATCAATATAGGGGCCTGACCAGTCAGGATAAGGATTAGTAGGATCATCAATAAGAAGACCGGCTCGTCCGATACGTAAATCTTCAATTTCATTTTCAGGAGATGAGGTTGTTCCCGCAGGGGTATGCCCGGGCCAAAAACCTGTGTCAATTTCCATAACGTGCACGCCTTTCACAATGGCTCCGCACTGAATATAGACCTGGCTCGCCATTGCTCTTTCACGCATCCCATGATAGAGGTTCATTTATAATCCACTTAGTATGGCAATGATTGAAACAACAATTATTAATTCAATGAGGGTAAATCCGTCATTAAAGCTATATTGTATCTCTTGTGTATTTATTTTTTTGATTTTTTTGATATTATATATCATTTTTCTCCCTATGTTATTTTTTTAAAAAGCAATAATAGCATTTTGTTAATTCTTTTTCTTAACCTAAGCCCTTAAAACGATCGAAGGATAGTTCATTTTTTATATATACTATTTCGGCAAGACTGATGCCAGAAAAACAATCATGGTAGGACTTATAACATATTGTTTTTAAGTATAGCGCAAAACAATTTTTATCCTTAGGTGACAAATTTCGTCATTTTCTTTGACTTTTGAATTTAAAATTATTAAAAAAGTGGGACAATATATCAAGACGAATATGGGGAGTACATTTTGAAAAAAAAGAATAAAAGGTGGAAGATCTGGGTAGATACAGGGGGGACGTTTACCGATTGTGTAGCCCATGACCCACAAGGAAGAATACATAGAACAAAAGTACTCTCAAGCAGCGCGCTCAGAGGAAAAATAACTGATAAGCGAGGCGATATACTCTACGTGAAGGAGCGCTGGAATGTTGGGCATGATATTTTCAGAGGTTATACATTGAAAATACTTGCCTCTGATCATCCTCATGTGACAGTTTCCCAGTACAATCCTCAATTGGGATTGATACAAATATCTCCATTACTTCAAGGGGGAGAGGTATGCGGTCATGATTTTGAGATTACTGCTTATGAAGAGGCCCCAATCTTTGCTTCAAGAGTTATTACATTAAACGGTCTTTATGAAAATCTTCCTCCCATAGACATGCGTCTTGGTTCAACAAAAGGGACCAATGCGCTATTTTTCTGTGTACGAGGTGAACGAACGAATTGATGCCCATGGAAATATCTTAATACCACTTGACAGGGAGCAGGTTCTTGCAATCCTTCATCAGATAAAAAAGGAGGGTATCACTGCGGTTTCAATCGCCTTATTAAATAGCTATAAAAATAATACACATGAACAGATCATCAAAGCGATGCTCAAAGAAAATGGCTTTACATATGTTTCCTCATCAGAGGAATGTGAGCCTTCAATCAAAATAGTTCCTCGTGCTCACACAGTAGTGGTAAACTCTTATTTATTGCCTGTTTTTCACGATTACCTTTCAAATATCCGCCATAGCCTGGGACAAGGCTCTTCATTAAAGGTGATGACGAGTGCGGGAGGATTGATCGATGCGGACAGCTATTATCCCAAGGACAGCTTATTAAGCGGGCCTTCAGGTGGTGTTGTGGGTTCTGCAATAATCTCCCGGCAGGTAAATCTACAAAAGCTCCTCACGCTAGATATGGGCGGGACCAGTACCGATGTGTCACGATATGAGGGATGTTATGATTACAGGTATGAATTGAAGGTTGGCGGTGCCACTATATTTGGCCCTTTTCTCTATATAGAGACCGTTGCTGCTGGTGGGGGATCCATATGTTTTTTTGACGGAATGAAATTTTCAGTGGGCCCTGAAAGTGCTGGGGCCCAGCCTAGTCCGGCATGCTATGGCGCGGGAGGGCCCTTGACCATTACTGATGTCAACCTATTGCTTGGCCGGCTACATCCGGAAAGGTTTGGTATTCCTATATCTAAACAGGCGGCATTGGAACGCGTTGAAGAGATGAAACGTCGAAGCCCGAAAATCGCACACATGTCTCATGAAAAATTACTGAATGGTTTTATGGATATTGCTCATGAAAAATTGGCCGGAGCTATACATAAAATAAGCATTAGTAAATATGAGCCATTCGCGCTTAGTCAGTACTCAATATTACATAAATGTCATCCTCATCATATTGGTTAAGCCCCTCGCCATTTGGGCCGTAAGAACCTATGACAGCAACTTTTTTACCATTTATATAATAATCAGAATCATAAAAGTAATTGTTGACCCATGGATCCTGGTATATTTCATCTATATAGGGCCCTGCCCAGTCAGGATAAGGATCGTTAGGATCGTCTATGAGAAGACCTGCTCGTCCGATACGTAAGTCTTCAATCTCGTTCTCAGGTGATGAGGTTGTCCCTGCAGGGGTATGGCCGGGCCAAAAACCTGTGTCAATTTCCATGACGTGTATACCTTTGGCAATAGCGCCACAATGAATATAGACTTCGGCTGCCATTGCTTTTTGACGCATCCCTTTATAGAGGTTCAGCGATAATCCACTGAGAAGGGCAATTATTAATATGACAATCAATAATTCAATTAGGGTAAATCCTTCCTCGAAGCTGTGTTTTCTCTCTTTTTTATTCATTTGTTGATTCCTCCGTTTATGTAATGTCCCGTGTTCGTTTTGTTTATTATAGCAAATAGCATGCCATGCGGATTTAACATTTAACTATTTGTTTTTTCTATATAGGAAAGAAAAGAATAGATGACAATTACAATCTTGTATAAAGATGAGCTTCAAAATTGTAATCTGGAGATGGCAGAAAAATATCATGGAATATCCTGAAATACAGAATGAGTTTGTATCAGAATAAACCACGCAGAACAAAGATAATATGCGAATCCTCATTACCATCTAATTGACGCGTGAACTGAAACCCAGGCCGCAGTGGAATATTGAAAAAACGCATATCGAGGGTGAGTTCAGCGCCGACAGAGCGGAACCAATTCCCTTGCCCAAAAGGCTCGTCGGGTGAAATGATACCAGCATCAAAGAAATTTTCCAGGACAACCTGACGGATTTCAAAGGGCGTTGTCCCTATACCTTTAAAGGGCCTATACAATGGAAAGCGGTATGCGGCTGTGTAAGCACCAAGATATGGGCCCGTCGTGATGGTGGAGGGATAACCGCGCGGTATTCCGCTTCCATCAAAACTATTCCCACCCATGGTAAATGCTCCCTGGAGATAGAGGTCTCCATCGCTCCATCCGGTGATTGCCCGAGTTTCAAACTGATGCCCTCGCTGCGGTGCAATGGTGAACACATACCCAATTTCTGCGAGAGCACGCTTCTGATCAAGATCTCCGCCCATGCCATAACCACTATGGCGGTAAAAGAGGGAAAAACGCACTCCATCCTCAGGATTGTAACTCGTGGGGTAAAATGTGGTATCATTGTAATAAAGAATTGCCTGCGCAAATTGTGCCTTCCCTTCAAAGGGGGATGAACTGATGATTATTTTCTGCGCATATATATCAGCTACGGATTCGACTGCCTCAGAGTGCCGATATCCAACACCCAGCACAGCTTCACATTGTGTTTCGATTCCTGAAAGTTCGAACTCTAATGAAGCGGTACCTCCCCTAATATATTCGGTATAATTGAATAATTCACCAAAAAGAGAGACAACTCGCTCTGTGAAGGTCGACTCCAATGCAAAACCGGTGAGTAAAATATTGGTCCGCGCACCTCCATAATAGCCATAATACGCTTGGCCAACACCTTTATCGGTTTCATATCCCTCGCCGATTCCTGCGTTAAGTAGATGGTTTCCTACCGGATCGCCAATTGCTATCTGAATGCCTATACCACCGGTATCGGTGACCATAGTTGTGGGCGTCCAATACTGAAATTCGAGATGGCGGAGGCCATTGTACGGGTATTCTTTAAGTGAGGGTGGATTGTGGTGGTGTGGTGGCTCTATAAATGATGCTGCCTGAGACGGCCATGTAATAGCTATTTCAGGCACGAGTGCAAGATCGGTGTCAGGATTATTGGGTATCCTCGCAATAAATGGGCCGGATCGATCATGATCGATTATAGCAAGCTCTTTGCTATCAGGACTAGGGACGCAGGCATGTATGCCGCCAATTGTATGCGTGACTGGCATGGCCGCGAGAGGAGTGCCCTCTTGTGATACCTTAAGACGGTATGCATTTGAAACGCCGGTTACATCAGAACAATAGAATAACTCGCTGCCGTCACTATTCCAGCATGGGTGGATGATACGTCCCCTCAAGGATATGAGCACCTTTCGGTGTGAAAGATCATCGAGCGGTGCCAAGACAAGCTGAGAACTTTGCTCATCAGTTTCAACCCATGCTATTTCTTGTAAGGGCCTGTTACCTTTGGGCCTAAAAGTGGGAGACCACGGGATCCCCTGTGATGGGAGTGTATACATGTGCACAAGGTTTTCACCATCAAACCGGTAAACACATAATTCTTGTCCACCGCCAGATGTAAAATGTAAGGCCATAAGGCCATCTGCATCTCCAAAGATATGCTCAGAAAGGTCAGGCTGTGCAAGCCTCAACCCAAGGTTGATAGTTGTGCCGGAGGGGCGTACAATTGATATCCTGCTTCTGAGCCGAGCTTGTGGAGTTTTTATTAGATTGCTCGTCACAAGTGATCCTCCAGGGCTCCGTCTCACCGCCGTTATTTCATAAGCCGGAAGATTCGAGGCCTCAAGATTTCCGTCTTTATCAATATATACATAGCGGTTGCGAGAGGCATATGGTCTATAAGCGCTGGCAAAAAGACGGTCATCAGATGTCCAGGCCGGAGGGCCAAATTTATGATCGATTGGGGTAAGACGTCTGACAGGGGTAGGGGGAACAGCGTTAAGCTGGCGGAGAATATCCTCCTGTTCTTCCAGAAGAGTGCTCCGCGCCTCTTCAATTAAAACCGCATGGTTTTTGGGGAGCAGGGGCAATGACCCCTCCCTGAAGAAGAAAGGCCAGTTTTTGGCTTGATTTAATGCCAGGTCCCACACGGATGCTTTATCCCCGTATACGCTGTCAAGATAACGGGTATACGCAAGCCCATAATTATAGGGCATTGAACCTTCGGGCCAATGAATATATGAGGAACGCCACTCATCTACCTCAGGGATTTTTCCCTCCGCAGCATCAAGCCTCCAGATCATATGCGTATAAGTGTCTCGTCCGCGTCCTCCCCAGATACTATACGGTGGCGAATATTTCGTCTCTGCCCATTGTGCCATACCTTCTAACCAAAACGTAGGCATTGTGGCTTGAGGTGGTGTAGAAAAATAAAATAATAAGAGACTGAGCGCATCATTGGGAATGATACGGCCGAAGATATCTTCTAATAAGCCTCTCATGCCGTAATTTGGCTCCATATTAAGAATATGGGTAAACTCATGGATAGCGATAAGCTCTAAACGGCGGTCAATGGGGAAAAAAAAAGCCCCATATGATCCTGGGCTTAGATTAAGTTCTACGACAGGACGTGGCAGGTAAGTTGCCCACCCATTTAAAATATCATGTTCATCACTGATGATGACAACCAGTTTTTTTTTCGGTGTATAGCCTGCCTCTTGGCACATGAACGCAAAAATTTCGTCAAGCTGGGCAATCTGTGGGCGAAGAATCTCAACAGCGTCAGAGGGGACTGTGGCGGTAATGTGTTTCCCTTCTATGACGGTTTTCTTTCTGGTAACGGGATCATCACTGTGGGCAGTGGCGGAGGCGTGAGGGAGCGCAAAGCGCGCACAAAAAAACAGTATAATCGATGTACACAAGGGGATGAAGAAATGAAGATGCTTTTGATGTATCATTTTAGTTTCAAAGCAATATTTTGAAAGGGGGCAATCTTAATCGCAATAAAATGACCATCAGAGTGGACAGTCCAATAGGGATTATGCTGATTATACCAACTGTTGCCGATATATTTTGAATCAATGGAATTATAAATTACTTGATATTCTCCGACAACAGGAACATAGATCCTCGCCTCCTGCCGACAAAAGGCATGATTCTCAGAACGCACAAAGAGTATATCATCCTTATGATCATCCCATCTTTCACTCTCCCATTTTGCACTGCTTCCCCACCGAATAGCGGAGAACCACCGCTCTTCATTATTCGATCCTGTGCGGTCAATAGAATCACGTCCCTGTTTTTTGAGTGCCGGCTCAGTGTGCAGGAGATAATTAAGGGCCCTATAATTCTCCGTGAGTTGCTGTTGGTGCAATTTGGCGCTCATTCCTGTTTTGCTCCAGTCAAGGGGCCTCCTTATGTCGAACCAGCCTTCTTCCCCAAATTCATCTCCCATAAAAATCATTGGCGCTCCAGGACAGAACCAGCACAAAGCCGCCAAACCAATCAGTTGGATATGGCTCCCGAGTTCGGTTATCAGCCGCTGTTTCCCATTTGCGCATTCATCGTGTGTATTCAATGCATTCACATATTTTTCCTCTGAGCTTCTGATCATGATGGATTCAATATGTTGAATATCTCGGTGCTCTGTGGGCAGCGAAAGGTTTTTTCTCAGTAAATGCATCTGTCCCATATTTTGTGCATAGTTAAAACCAAGCCCTCCTTGTTCGACAGGTGTGGCGAGCCTGTGAAATACCCTGCGGGACTCCTCGGCAATGGTAAAAAAATGAGGTGTTAATTGATTTATTCTATTATGAAGGTCCCTGAAAAAATAGAGAGCCTCAAAATCAACCACTTCTGACAAATAATAGCCGCGATCATTGAAGTATCTGTCACCGCCGAGCCCATTAATTAAATCCCACTGTTCCTGACTGAGGTGCGCTCTGTTATTTTTTTCAAAATAATAGGACCCTCGGTCATAGTCATAGAAAATCTGCGAGGATACTGCATCTATTCGCGCTCCATCCACGCCAAGCTCATGATGCACATATGTCAGTATACCTATTAAATAATCATTCACATAGGGATTTCCATGATTATATATTCTGCTTTGCCATTGGTTATTCCATCCCTTACTCCCTTGATAATGATAAAGGTCTGTGCCATCTATCGTTGCGATGCCGGAATCCCAGTCCTGGATAGAAAAACCTACCGGTATATCAATAATGATACCAATATTGTGCTCGTGGAGAAGATTCACCAGGTATTTAAAATCATCTACGCTCCCATGGCGGTTGTAAATTGCATAGGGATTACTTACCAAATAACCCCAGGATTCATGCATGGGAGTTTGAAAGGGGGGCATACATTGCACATGGGTAAATCCAAGATACCCGACATGTGAAACAATTTTTTTTGCAATCTCCCGGTAGTTATGATCATAGAACACACTCAGATGAAGTTCGTAAATGGACATTGGCTCAGATGATTTTCGCAAGTATTTACAGGTCCATTGAAAATTGTCAGGATCAACGATAACTGTATTGAATATTCGAGAGCCATTACCCACATAATGTGTGGCAATCTGTTGCGCAAATGGATCAACCCGGGCCATAGAATAGGGTTGAGGCAGATAGCTTTTATTGTTAATAATAAAGTATTTATATTCTTCTCCGAATAGAATCTCGGGGAGGGTAATGCTAAAGACGCCTGTCCCATCATTCGTCATCGGTTCGGCATTATGGTCCCAGTTATTGCCCTTTCTTATTAAGAATACCTCAGTTGCCTCCGGCAGGTAGACTCGGAATATAGTACACGCCTTCTCCCTGTTTATATGAGCGCCAAAATAGTAATAGGGCACATGTTTTCTTATAACGTCTTCCGGCAGCTCTTGAATTTCCTTTTTAGATAAACGAGTTATATCAGGGAACATAGCGTTATCTCAGCGCAGGTTTTATCATAAAAGCAAGTTTATCTCCCTGTACTTTGATGGTTACCTGCCCACCCTTTTTTAATCGACCAAATAATATCTCGTCAGCCAAAGGATTTTTAATGTCACTTTGAATAAGCCGCGTCATGGGACGGGCGCCATAGGTAGGATTATATCCCTTTCGGGCAAGCCAGATCTGTGCCTTCTTTGAAATGGTGATGGTAATTTTTTTATCCTTTAATTGATCGGCCATTTCCTTGATAAATTTATCAACAATTTTTATTATATTTTCCATTGAAAGGGATTTAAATTCAATAATATCATCAAGACGGTTTCTGAACTCAGGGCTGAATAATTTATCAATTGCTTCTTTGCCCTTCCCTAGCTCTGGATTGCCAAAACCAATCGGTTTCATTTCCATCTCTTTTGAGCCGGCATTTGACGTCATAATCACAATGACTTTTCTAAAATCCGCGCGTCTTCCGTTGTTATCGGTAAGCGTCGCATTATCCATGATCTGAAGCAAAATATTGAAAATATCCGGATGTGCCTTTTCTATTTCATCCAGCAACAGAACACTATATGGTTTTTTTCTGATAGCATCAGTAAGAAGTCCTCCTTGATCGAAGCCTACATATCCCGGAGGAGCGCCAATTAAACGCGCTACCGTATGTTTTTCCATATATTCACTCATGTCAAAGCGGATGAAAGAAATGCCAAGGATAGACGCAAGTTGTTTGGAGACCTCTGTTTTCCCTACGCCCGTTGGGCCTGTAAAGAGAAATGATCCGATGGGTTGATGGGGATGCCCGAGCCCTGAATGGGATCGTTTGATGGCAACTGCAAGGCTATGTAAGGCAGTGTCTTGCCCGAATACTTGCTGCTTCAAATCGTGCTCCAAATTCTTGAGTGATTTTCTATCCTCAGAGGATGCGCTCTTAACAGGTACTCGTGCTATTTTAGACACTATATCCTCAATATCTTTCACATTGATTATTTTTTCCTTTTTGAAACTCGGGAAGAGATTACAGAATGCACCTGCCTCATCAATCACATCTATGGCTTTATCAGGGAGGAAACGGTCATTAATATATTTTGCTGACAACTCTGCAGCTGCTTTAAGCGAATCTTTCGAGAAGCGTATACCATGATATTTTTCATAATGTACGCTTAATCCCTGAAGAATTTTTATTGTTTCCTCGACACTCGGCTCTTTAATTTCCACCATTTGAAATCTTCTTGAAAGTGCGTGATCTTTTTCAAAATGATTTTTATATTCATTATAGGTAGTTGAACCGATACAGCGGAAATTCTCTGAGGCGAGCGATGGTTTGAGGATATTGGACGCATCTAATGTGCCGTCACTTGTCGCACCGGCACCGACAATCGTATGGATTTCATCAATAAAAAGTATTGCTTTAGGCCTTTTTTTAATTGCTTCAATCACTGCTTTGAGCCTCTGTTCAAAATCACCCCGAAAGCGTGTGCCTGCGAGCAAGGAGCCCATATCAAGACAAAATATCTCAGAATGTGCAATTAACGCTGGCACCTTGTTTTGGCAGATTTTAATTGCCAGACCTTCTGCAATGGCCGTTTTGCCAACTCCCGGTTCTCCAACAAATACAGGGTTGTTCTTTCTGCGTCTACACAGTATTTGCATGGTTCGCTCAATCTCTTCCTCTCTGCCGATCAGCGGGTCGATTTTCCCTTCTGCTGCCCTTTGGGTGAAATTGGTGGTAAAGTCAACCAGAGGGTCATTGGAAGGCCTCTTTGACTCTTCGCCTGCGGGCGCGGTCTTTGATATTCCATGGGAAATATATTCTAAAATATCCAGGCGACTTATACCCTCTTGGTTGAGGAAATATGCTGCATATGAGGTTTTCTCCTCCAAAATAGCAGCCAGAATATCTCCTATTTCAGCCTTTTTTTTCCCAGAGTTTCTGACATGCATGATGGTTCTTTGAAAAACCCGAGAAATAGCGATGGTTTTTAATGGCTGATGGTAGGTATCGTCGAGTTTATAATTCTCGTTTAAAGATGGGCAGTGTTTCTTAAAGAAATTTTCAAGGCGTGCTTTAATTCTCTTTACATCACCCCCACAATTGGCAATAATTGTAATGCCTTCCCTATCATTTAATATGGCATAGAGTATATGTTCGAGACAGAGGTACTCATGGTGCCTTTTTTTCGCTTCCTGGGCAGCATATTCTACAATTGATTCAATCTTGCTGCTAAACATTTTATTTCCCCCTTATTCCTCTTCTATGCTGCATCTTAACGGGAATCCCCTTTCGCGGGCCAAGGCGTGAACCATGGCTACCTTTGTTTCGGCAATTTCAAAGGTATATATCCCCGCAATTCCAATTCCCTTTTGATGCACCTCATACATAATACGTGTTGCTTCAGGAGTCGGTTTATGGAATACTGTTTTCAATATTAAGACCACAAATTCCATTGTTGTGTAATCATCATTATGAAGAAGAACTTTATACATCCGAGGTTCGTCAATCTTTTCCTCAGATTCGATTGACGTATCCCCCTGGCGTTGAAAGATGTCTTCACTCATAGTAGAATCTTCTTCCTCCTTAGAATATACTCTTTATTATATAAGTATACTCTCTCTTTTATAAAAAAAAAGTGTAAAGAGGAAAAAATTTTATTGAAAAGCTTCCTTATTTCATGCTATTACTTATTGAATTTATTTTATATCAGGATCACAGAAGGGAATTATTGCATTGAATCGATATTTAGAATTAGCTGAATTGTGGGCTATTTCCTGGGTAGGGTGGGCATTTATCAGGCTAAATGCGCTGAGCATGAATATTGAGTTTATTCATAAAGAACGGCTTGACAATATTAAAAAAAAGGGAGAATCTCCGATTTATACTTTTTGGCATAATCGGCTTTTAATGATGCCCCTCATTGCTCTCGGACAAAAGGTGGTGATTGTCATAAGTCAGCATAAGGATGGTGAATATATTAGCCAAGTGATGAAACGTTTTGGTTTTAAAAGTGTCCGGGGCTCCACCACGAGAGGCGGGAGCACTGCCTTACGTCAAATTGTAAGACTAATGAGAGATGGTTGGCACGGAGGGATTACCCCTGATGGGCCGCGAGGGCCAAAATATACACTTAAGGAAGGAGTGTTATCATTATCAGCCCTCACGGGGTGCCCCATTCTTCCCGCTGCCTTTAATAGCAGCCGAAAAAAAATTCTCTACACATGGGATAATTTCATCATCCCCTATCCCTTCTCACGGGGAGTTATGGTCATCGGCAATCCTATTTATATAAATAAAAGAGATTTAAAAAATAGAAAAAATTTTGAAGATAAAAGACTTTATGTTGAACAGGCCCTTATGCTCGTCACAGAGGAGGCAGATGCCTGCTTTGAAAATTAGAAAAAGTTTTTGTCTCTCGATGCCGAGAGTAAAGCTAAGATTCTTTTTATCTTTTTCAAGAGGAATAAATGAATATTTATGTAGCTCGGCAACCTATATTAAAAAAAAATAGGGCTATCTATGCCTATGAACTTCTTTTTCGAGATAGCTTGGCAAATTTCATCCCCGATGTGGATGGGGACTTCGCAACTTCTATGGTTCTTTCGAGCAGTTTTTTATCAATAGGCATTGAAGCAATAACGGGAGGCAGGAGAGCGTTTATAAATTTTACGGAGAACCTTCTCATAAAAAAAATTCCATTAATGTTTCCCAAAGAGAAAACTGTTATTGAAATGCTTGAAAATATTGAAGTGAAAGAGATAATAATCGACATATGCAAGGAAATGAAAAAACATGGATACATTATTGCCCTTGATGACTTTGTGTATTCTGTCCAGAAAGAACCTCTGATTTCATTAGTTGATATTGTGAAATTTGATTTTAATGCATGCTCTATTGAAGAAATAAAAGAAAGCGCACAACGTTTCCCCTCTCATGTGAAGCTTTTGGCTGAGAAAATTGAAACATATGAAATATTTCGCACAGCCCAGGATATGGGCTTTGATTATTTTCAAGGCTATTTTTTTTGCAGGCCTGAAATTTTACAGGCGAAAGAGCTCTCCGGCTCTCAAATGAATCTATTGCAGATCATGGCTGAAGCGAATAAACCTGAGGTTGAATTTAGAAAGATCGAAGATTTGATTTTACATGATATCACTATTTCCTATAAGCTGCTGCGTTATATAAATTCTGCACATTTTATGAGAAGAAGAGAAATCTCTTCCATTAAAGAAGCTATTATATATTTAGGGGAAGAAGAACTGCGACGCTTTATCTCTTTGATTGCAATGTCAAATCTTGCGGCAAAAAAGCCGAATGAATTGATCATGACATCGTGTATAAGGGCAAAATTTTGTGAATTATGCGCACATCACAATAATAATAAAAGGATAAAACCGTGGGAACTTTTTACGGTCGGGCTGTTTTCACTTATTGATGCCATACTTGATCAGCCTATTGAAATCATCATGAAAAAGCTTCCACTTAATGATACTATCACCAATACGCTTATACATAAATCAGGGGAACTTTCACACTATCTTAGGCTTATTGAAAATTTTGAGAACGGATTATGGAATGAATTAAAGAAGGAGAGCGATTATCTTGGTATAAATGAGGCAGAATTACTCAAGATATATTCCAATGCGTGTGCATGGGCCAATTCTATAGTATAGTGTAGTAACAGCATTCCCCATTTAAGGGGAGATTTGTATAAACCGGTTTCTTTTAACCTGCAGAAGAGGAACCTCTTTGTCTGATTCTCCGGTGGGTGCAAATCCTAAAGTTCCACATATTCCATAATAATTTTCTAATTGCGCAAGACCTCGTCTGATCTCTTCCCTGCTTGTTGCACCTGTCTCAATTATATAAAGTATTATCTGGGCAGCTTCATAGGCTTGAGCAGCAATTGAATCCGGATCTGTCTGAAATTTCTCCCTGAAATGAGCAATAAATTTCTTTACATTTTCATCAGAAGAATCATGATTAAATCCTACGGGGAAAATAACGCCATCTACATATTCTTCCCCCTCATGAATAAGTTTCGGATTATACCATGCATCCACTCCAAAGATCCTCATAGGCTCTTCTTTTATTTGTTCTTCTTCATTATCATTATGTTCCAAACCATCCGTCTCTTTGTCTTCTTTTCCTGCAGTTTCATCATCCTCATCCTTTTCTGGTTCTGGTTTATAGTAAGGGATTTGGGGAGCGATGAGAACAGCTTTATTATAATCAGAGGGTATAAAAAGGGCCTCTGGATTAATTTCATATATGCGCTCAATTTGGTGGCGAAAATCCGTGTCCCCCTCATCATAAAACTCTATTATTTTGATATTTGCACCCAATTCCTCAACAATATCAGCAAAAGAGGTCATAAATCTTCGCCCATAAGCATTATAAGGATAAAGCAATGCAAAATCTATCAAGCCCAATGTATTAATGGCATACTCTGCAATCGCCTCAACCTGATGCTGGCTGGTAAGAGAATTTCTGAATATATAATAGCCGATTTCGCAAATCCCATCACCACTTGCGGTGGGTGTAATAAGAGGTATTTGAATTTGTTCCGCACTTTTTGCAGCAGATTTTGCAGATTCACTTAAAAGCGGGCCGATAATGGCCAACGCATTTTCCTCATTTGCGAGAACACGCACTCCTTGCCGCGCCAGAGCCGGTCTGCCTTTAGTGTCGACGATAACCAATGTAGCTTTCTTTTCGTTGACTTTGTTGTATTCTTCGATTGCTACTTTTATCCCTCTGACTATCTTTTCTCCGTACACAGCCAAATCTTCGGTAATTGGGGCGATACATCCGATTTTTATCTCCTCTATAGTGCGTGAAGATGAGAGTGTTTCCATCTTTTTCTTGATAATTTCAGCTTTTTCATGATGGGGAAAGGTCTGTAAAAATCGTTTCCACCACACACGCGCATCATAAGTCTTGCCTTCGCGAAAAAACCTATCACTTATCTCAATCATGGCAAGATCGCCCGGCAATGTATTTGGAAATTCCACAATCAGAGATTTGAGGTCGATGATGGATAATTTTTGTTCTATCAGCTCTCTGGCGAGTTCATATAAGGATGCTTTTTTATTTTCCGGCAGGTCATCATTGAGCATCTGTGCAATCAGCCGGATTGCTTCCGGGTAATTGCCTTGTTCTATATAAATTTCACTTAGCTTTTCTTTTATTTTTAATTGATACGAAGTCGGCAGGTCCCCTTCGAGGGCCTCAATGAAGTGTAATAGGGCAGAATCTCTTTCGTCTAAGAGAATTTCACTGGATGCCAATTGATATAATGCATAATGCTTGTAAGGTGAATCCGGGTAAAGAATAAGAATGGAGTATGCCAAATCCTTGGATTGTTCATATTGAAAAACTTCCCTATAGGCTTTTGAGAGCATAAGCCTTATTTTTTCATCATATTCACTATTAGGGAAATCATTGCGGAATTTATTGAGTACCTGAATGGCTCGTTGATAGTCCTTAAGGTAATAAAAAGCCTGTCCGATATGATATCTGGCATAGGGTATATGCTTACTTCTCGGGTATTTATATATTAGCTTTCTGAAATTGAGAAGTGCCTTCCGATAATTTTTTTGAGTAAAATATATCTTCCCTAAATTGTAGTATGCGTTTTCTTTAAGAGAATTATCTTGCCCCTCTTTGATAAAAACCTCGAAAAAATAGATAGCTTGTTCATATTCTCCCTTTTCATAACTTTTCTCACCAGTATAGAAATAATCATTCACATTGGAATATTTAGTTTTTATTACGCGCGCAGTAGCGCACCCCTGTAATATTACAAGAAGAATCAAGACTATTGTTCTCTTAATAGTAGCGGATTTTTGGGCACTCATTTTTCTAATCTCTTATCCTTTAAATTTTTTTCTATACTATACACTAGGTAGATGGTTAGGTCAAAATTTTTATAGACGGTTGATAAAAATATAGTGTATAATGCTTACTAAAAATGAGGAGCAAAATGAAAAGAGAGGCAATGTTATTTAACACAAAAGAGGATTTGAAAGTCCAGTGCTTATTATGTGGCCATAAATGCGTGATTAAAGAGGGTATGTATGGAATTTGCGGAGTGAGGGAAAATCAAGGGGGCAGATTATATACTTACACTTTTGGGGAATTAATCGCCATGCATATTGATCCTATTGAAAAAAAGCCCCTGTATCATTTTTTACCAGGCAGTCAGTCTCTTTCTATCGCAACGCCGGGGTGTAATTTTAAATGTGATTTTTGTCAAAATTGGCAGATATCCCAACATAAAGCGCACGATTTTCATAACCTTAATCTTTATTCGGCAACACCTGGAGAGATTGTACATAAAGCTCAAGGAGAAGGTTGCCAAAGCATATCCTATACCTATACCGAACCAACCATATATTTTGAATATGCATATGAGATAGCACAATTGGCCCAAAAAGAGCGAATATATAATATTTTTGTCACCAATGGTTTTATGAGTCAGGAAGCGCTCGATACAATTCACCCGTATCTGGATGCTGCTAATGTTGATCTTAAATCCTTCAGGGAGCCATTCTATAAAAATATATGTCACGGGAGATTAAAGGTTGTCCTTGAGAGCATTGAATTAATGCACACACTTAATGTGTGGGTGGAAATTACGACGCTTATTGTTCCTGACCTTAATGACTCAAAAGAAGAATTAAAGGATATTGCCAATTTTATTGCAAGTATTAACAAAGATATACCATGGCATGTGAGCCGTTTTCATGGAGATTATAAACTCGGCAGCACGCAGTTTACTCCATTAAACACAATGCATATGGCTAAAGAATTAGGTCATGAAGCTGGGCTTCGCTATGTGTATCTCGGGAATGTGAGGAGTGATAATAATACGTATTGTCCTACGTGCAAAGCACTTCTCATTGACAGATCGTTTTATGTTGCTTCGAAAAATACTATTGAAGATTCCAAATGCCCGAAATGTGGCACTAAAATAGAAGGTATATGGGATTAATGATCTAGAGAGCAAAGACGTAACACTAGTAACAGGAGGATAAGGAGGATCATGGATGAATCAAGGACCGTTGTAAAGCGGATAGATAAAATATCTCAGAAGCTTCCCCTGCTCGGGGAAGTCATTTCCTTCGGCTATGATATGTGGCAAATTCAGAATGGGATGAGAGACGCCGTTAATATCCCAAGCCTTTTAATAATGAAAGCGGATAGAGAACGTTATGAAAAAAGGATTAAAGAAAACCTTCCCCTTTTAGATAAACAGGATATCCTTGTGACTTTACACATGAGCCAGTGGATGGAAAATGCTCATCGAGTAATGCAATTTCTTAGGGAAAGGCGCCCTCAACTTATAGAGTCAATAGAGGAGATTGAAAAACATATACAAGGGACAGATGCAAAAAAATTAATTGAACCTTACCTGCCACCTTTAGATTCGACTCCCTATCATGGTGTAATGCACCAAGAAAATAATGATGCATTGATGTTTTATGTCTTAGACTGCAGTCTTAAACCATCGGCCAGAACGTACGGGAAAATATGTGCTGATTTTTTTTCAAAAATGGACCCAAATGACTGGAAATTATCTATCTGTCCCTTATGCGGCGGGAAACCGATGATGGGTGAAATTAAAGGGGAAGAGGGGAAAAAATATCTCATTTGCTCATGGTGTGAGACAGTATGGCTCTATCGACGAGTAGAATGCCCGTTTTGTCAAAATAGCGCACATGATAGCCTGAAATATTTTTCATCAACTGATCTTGAGATAGAAGAAGATTTACGATTGCGGGTAGATATGTGCGAAAAGTGCAAAAAGTATCTTAAAACGATTGACAACAAAGAGGATATATTTGAGAATAAAGCCTTTGGCCTGGAGGATTTACTCACACTCTATCTTGATTTAATTGCTCATAAAGAGGGATTTGAGAGACCGATACCCCAAAGCCTTATTAGCAGATAATATGTTTTGTAAAAGAGGTAAAAGAGAAAATGAAAAAATGGACCATTAAGGATGCTGAGGAACTTTACAATATTAAAGGATGGGGTCTTAGATTTTTTGGAATAAATGAAGCAGGTGAGCTTGAGGTTTATCCCCTCAAGGACCAGGGAAAGCCGATAGTGCTCAAATATCTTGTTGAGGATTTAGTTTCTCAAGGCCTGTCACCACCTATTCTTCTTCGCTTTTCAGATATCCTCAGATACAGAATAGAGCAGCTTTCATCCTGTTTCCAGATTGCACGTAAAACATTTAAATACAATGGGAACTATTTTGGCGTATACCCTGTAAAAGTAAATCAGCAAAGACAAGTAGTGGAAGAGATTTTGAGATTTGGGAAGCCTTTTAATATTGGCCTTGAAGTAGGCTCCAAGTCAGAACTTCTCTTTGCTCTCGCCATGATGAATAATCCACATGCATTTACAATTATCAATGGCTATAAGGATGAGGCATTTATTCGTCTTGCATTGATAGGATTAAAACTCGGGAGGAAGATAATTATCGTTGTGGAGAAACCATCAGAACTTGATTTGATTTATGATGTCTCAAGACAGCTCCAGATAGACCCTTTAATCGGATTAAGAATTCGCCTCTCCTCTGACGGTTCGGGACGATGGGCGAGTTCGAGTGGAGAGCAGTCAAAATTTGGCCTCAATTCAACGGAACTTATAGATGTTGTAAAAAGGGGAAAGGAGAATAATTACCTGCAGCATATTCAACTCATACATTTTCATCTCGGGAGTCAGATTACAAATATACGACATATTAAATCAGGACTTACTGAAATTGCACACTTTTATTGCCAATTGAATCGCCTCGGATGCAATCTGAGATATATAGATGTTGGAGGAGGACTCGGGGTAGATTACGATGGTTCTCGCACCTCATATCCCTCGAGTGTTAATTACAGTATGCAGGAGTATGCTAATGATGTGGTGTGGCATATAAAGGAGGTATGTAATAGCCAAGATCTGCCTCACCCTCATCTTATAACCGAATCAGGAAGAGCCCTGGTCGCACATCATTCAATGTTGGTCTTCAATGTGTTGGATGTCTCATCACACCCCTATTGGGATGAAGGAAATGCGGTTGGAAATGATGAACATGATATTGTAAAGAATTTATATTCTACACTTGTTGAATTAACGAATAAAAATCTCCGTGAATACTGGCATGACGCAGTACAACTTAAAGAAGATGTATATCAATCATTTAATTTGGGACTCCTTGATCTTGAGTCACGAGCAAAAGCAGAGAGTATATTTTGGACCATAGCAAAAAAGGTATATTCTAAAACCTATGATATGAAAAATATTCCGTCGGAGATGGAAATGTTGAATCATTATTTGGCGGATAAATATTTCTGCAATTTTTCATTATTTCAATCCTTGCCAGATTTTTGGGCTCTTGATCATCTATTTCCCATAATACCAATTCATCGATTACATGAACGTCCTGATCGTGAAGCGACACTGCATGATATTACCTGTGATTCAGACGGGAAAATAGACCGGTTTATCGGAAGAAGAGATATTCAGAAGATATTGCAGGTCCATAGCTTTGACAGGAAAAAAAAGGCATCGCCTTATTATCTGGGAGCATTTCTGACAGGGGCCTATCAGGAAACCTTGGGGGATTTTCATAACCTATTTGGCGAAACGAACACGGCCCATATATCAATCAATGAGGATGGAAGCTATAATATAGAACAACTTTTAAAGGGGGAGACAGCTCAAGATGTCTTGCAATATATGCAGTTTCCTTCGGGGGAATTAACTGCAAAGATTGAGAAAGAGATCAAAAAAAGGGAAAAAGAGGGCATTATGAAAGAGAGTGAGGGTGAGAAAATCCTGAGTTTATTTAAAAAGGGTCTACAAGAATATACCTATTTATCAGCCCCAAAGAGGGGTAGGGAGTAATTATGCTGATTACCCCTTTTGTGTTGGCAGGCGAAAATTCTTCTTCCGGGCTCGCGCATTTTGAGGGAGGATTTTCATTCTTTCTCATAGTAATCACATTCGGATTGTGGATTGGATTTCCCTTGTGGTTTTCAATGAGACGGGCGCAAGGTATAATAAACTTAGAAAAGAGGGGGCCGGATGGCGAGATGAAACAGGTGGGAATGCTCTTTGAATTAGGTATATTTGTATTTGTCATCCCCTCAATTTTTTTTGCAATTTTTGTATTTTTGAATTTTCTTCTGAGCTTCTTTTGTAAAGAGGCTGTCTATCGATTTAATATGGCACTTCAGATTACCGCAGTAATAGTCGATGCCATGCTACTGTTCTATATGGTCCTTGTCGAGAAGAAAAAAAGACTATAAGATGGGGATTTTAAGTTTTTGTCCAATTCTTATATGAGAGCTGTCCTTAATATTATTTACGGACATAAGATAACTTAAGTTAACCTTATAATATGTGGCGAGTCGCCAGAGATTTTCACCCTTTTTCACGGTATGTACCTTATATTTTTCTTGTGTGGCATGAGTTTTCGCCACTTTGTGAGGAGCCTGATGGATGTTTTGTGGTCTGGCGTTGAGGGATTTTTTTATCCCCATTGCTATGTGCTGTCCCATTTGCCCTTGATATTTCTTATTAGTGAGCAGCTTTAAATCTTTGTTATTTGTCAAATACGACAGTTCAATCAATATAGAGGGGATAGAGGGAGATTTAAGCACCGCAAAATTTCCGCATTTTAAACCATCTGGGCCATCCTTCTTTATATCCTCTATGGCAAGCAAACAATCCAAGACCACCTGCCCGAGGGTTATGCTTTCGTTTAATGTATATGTTTGAGCAAGATCAATGAGAATGGAACTGAGATAATCATCCTCCTCCTGAGATAAATCAACGCCTCCTATGAGGTCTGAGGCATTTTCTCGATTCGCTAATAGCTGGGATGCCTTGTCACTTACCCCCTTTTGTGATAAATAATATACTGAAGCCCCATACGCGCTTGATTTTTTACTTGCATTCACATGAAGGCTTACAAAAAGATCTGCCTGGTATTTATGGGCAATCTCCACTCTTTTCTTGAGAGGGAGATAATAGTCTCCCGTTCTCGTCAAATAGGCTTTAATATTCGGTTCTAAATCAAGATACGCCTTTAATTCTCGAGCGACATTCAGTACGATATCTTTTTCTTTATATTCTTTATATCGTCTTTTTACAATTGCCCCCGGGTCTTCACCACCATGACCCGGGTCTATCACAATGATCCAGTTGTTTTCTTTTTGATTTTGTATGGTCTGTAAAATCTCTTCCTCTTTATTATGGAATTTGGGATTACTGATATCTATGACCACTCGGTCAGGTTTGTTTCTATATTTTAAAAGAGTAAAGATTTTATAGTCAGTGTTGTGGCAAAGCTTTATCTGAGCGGTGGTTTTTTTATTGTTCGATTTCTTTAAGAATAGCCCTTTGACTAAATCGTCATTTATTGTAAAGCTATTTCTGCTTGTTGCATTGATACATTCCGAAAAGTCAATATTGATACAGTGAGATTTATTATCTTCAGTAGCCTTATATGTTACCGGAGCATCCAGATCGAATACAATCCTTGTATATTCTCCTGCTGCCCAGGATCTTATCTCTGTGATCCTGCTTTCTCTACCGTAAGCGCTCCTCGTTACTATAAGTATGATAAAAATAGCGCATATCTTTATCCATACTTTTATCACGTCCATAGCTCTTACCATTCATTCCTCTTGTGATCCACAAGTTGAATAAATAATACATCCGATTTTCATATTAATCAAGTTAATAATTGCTTTTTGTAGAGAAATTTTTATATATGAATATTTGCCTGATGAATACCGATAAATCTGTAAGTTCCTTATAGCGTTAAAGATCAATTTCTATAGCAGTAAAAGGAAATACAATGCTTAATCTTGATGAGGCCCGTAAATTAGCTGAAAAAATAATTCTTGATAACTATGCTCCCCCTAGCGTTTTAATTAATGAAAAATATGATATCTCTTATTTTATAGGCAGGACAGACAGATACCTGTCCCCTCCACCTGGCCAGCCAACCTTTAATATCCTAAAGATGACTCGGGGGGACCTGGCCGGTCAATTAAACATCATGCTTCTCCAGGCTGCTCGTGAGAAAAAAATTATTGTCCAAGAAGGGCTCACACTTAAGGATAAGGATGAGTTTCGTTCCATTTCTCTCATAGTAAGACCTCTTGTTGAAGAACAGTTCCCGGAATGTTTGATGCTCGTGCTTTTTGATGATAAAACATCTCTTCAAAAGGGTCCTGTGGATATAGAAGGGGGGGCACAGAACGAGGAATTGCGGCAAGAGCTGCAATCCACAAAAGAGAGGCTTCAAAGTGTCCTGTCCCAATTGGAGACTGCGAAGCATGAATTAAATTCTGCTCATGAAGAGTCAAAGTCCCTCGAAGAAGCGTTGCAGAACGTACAGGAAAAGCACCATACCACTTATGAGGAATTAATAAAAGCGAAAGCAGACATTAAGCAAAAAGAAAAAGAGCTTACGACAGGGAGAGAAGAACTCAAAAGTTTTCACAATGACCAGAAATTAACTTTTGAGGAATCACTATCGGTGATAGAGGACCTTCAGAAAAAAGTTGATGAGCTGCAAAAGGTTGAGGAAAACTCCCATGCGGCACAAGAGGAGTTAGAACAGGCAAAAGCGCAGCTTAGCAAAAAAGAAGAGAGTTTAGCGTATGCCCAGGAGGAGCTTCAGCATAGTGGAGAGGCATTATCTTTATCGACAAATGATATAATGAATCTGCTTGCAAGTTATGAGAACCCTACGCTTATTCTTGATGCCAATCTCTGTATTCGATATTTTACCCCAAATATAACGAAATTATTTACCATAAGTGAGACAGATAAAGGCAAATCTATTGGTAAGATCAAGTCAACTCTCATATATGATAATTTTTTAGATGATGCGCAAAAGGGATTAAACACACTTGCATGGAAAAGGATCAAAGTGCAAGATACAGTGGGCAACTGGTACTCAGTGCGGATTACTCCATATTACAGTGGGGATCAACCTGATGGTATAATTATTACCTTTACGGATATCAGTATTCTTAGGCAAACAAGGGAAGCATTGCGGGAAGCAAGAAATAGGTCTAAATCCTATCTTGATGTTGCAAATTGTATGATACTCATTCTCGATACTGAACAAAAGATACTCGAAATAAATAAAAAGGGATGTCAGATATTAGGGTATATGGAAGAAGAAATTATCAATAAAAATTGGTATGATACCTTTGTTCCTCAAAGAATCAGGGATTCTGCAAAAGGCATTTTCAAGAAGTTAGTGAGTGGATCTATTGAATCCCATGAACAATATGAAAATCTCATTCTGACCAAGGATGGAGAAGAGAGGATTATTGTCTGGAATAATGCTCTTTTTAAGGATGAGAATGGCAAGGTGAGCGGCATATTATCTGCTGGTATCGATGTTACTGATTATAAAAGAGTGGAAGCTGAGCTTGAGACAGTTCATAAGCAGACTGATAAATCCTTTGCCCATGTATCTCAAGAGATTAAAACACCGCTTATGGCCATGATGGAAGGTGCAGAAAGGCTCAAGAATATACCCCCTGAAGCAATGAAAAGTAATTATATGAATATGATAGGCAAAAACATCAATGATCTTGTAGAATTTATTAATAATGTTGCTAATTTTTCCAAGCTCGCTGCCGATCAGATTGCTTTTGAGATTAAAGATTTTGATCTTAAGCATTTAATTCAGGATCTCTTTGAGGAAATTCATTCCCAGTTTATTGATGATTCTGTGGAATTGTTTTGTCATTTTCCAGAAAATATGCCTTCGACGTACCAAGGGGACCCTGAAAGAATACGTCAGATATTATTTATTTTATTGCATAATGCAGCAAAGTATACAAAAAAGGGTGAAATAACGGTTCGTGTATGCTTTGATGAATCTCACGACAAATCAGATGCCGGTGCCGAGAATTCCCAAAAGCTATTACGCATATCGGTAGTGGATAATGGGATTGGGATTCCTGAAGGCGCCCAGGAGATTATTTTCCAGGGTTTGTCCCCAACTAGTGTCCCCGGAGCAAAAGCAAGAGTTGGTCTTGGCCTTCCTATTGCGAAGTGTCTGGTTGAAATGATGGGAGGGAGAATTTGGCTACATTCCGAGGAAGGGAAAGGGAGCGAATTTATATTTACCCTAAGACTTGGCCATATTTCTCCTATAATCGAACAGGAAATATCGCCGCGGCAAATAGAAAAGGTAAAGGGCCATAGGGTCGTAATTGTTGATAACAATCCGTCATCACGGGATACGATAGAATCATATTGTTTTGAACTTGGGTTGAAAGTCCTTTATTGTGCATCATATGCTGAAGAAGTTGTTGATTGGCTTCACAGTGTGAATGAAATGCCCGATGTAATTCTGTGTGATATAATGATGCCTGATATGGATGGCTGCGAGGTTGCAAAAATACTTACTGAAGATGAAAAATTTAAAGGGATTAAACTTATTGGCACAAGCTCATATCCCATACCTGGTGCTGAAAAGATCGCCCAGGCATTGAAGTTTGATGCGTATTTGCCCATGCCGATAGTAAAGGAAGACCTTATCAGGATCTTCCAAGCGACCTTGAGTAATAAAAAAGGGAGGAAGAAGGGCATAATTACATAAAAATCCGCAACCTTCTTGACAAAGTAAGTTCTTTTTCATATCCTACTTCTGTATAATCCAACAACTACCTATCACAGAGGAGAGTAGCGTGGCACGCAAAGTATATTTTATTTCAGCACGATGCACGAAATACAGTTATCAAGAAAGCCTGTGCGGAAAATTTGATAATTTATTAAAATCATTTGATTTTTCTCAATATTATAAAAAGAATCAGATTATACCGATTAAAATGCATTTTGGCAATCCCGGGGCTAACCAGACAATCCGGCCTGGATTTATTCGTCAGATTGTGGAAGCGGTAAAGCGCATCAAGGCTCGGCCCTTTGTCACAGACTCATCCAGATTAAATGCGTACGCATACATTGAGCTGGCTAATCAGAATGGATATAACTTTCTGTCTCTCGGAGCACCTCTTATCATTGCGGATGGTATCTATGGCAATGATTCTATCGAGGTTGATGCCGGGGAGCTGTTAAAAAAGGTATCCATTGCATCGAGCATTTATGATGCAAAGGGCATGATTGTCGCAACGCATGTCAAGGGGCATATCCAGGCAGGATTAGGTGGCTCACTAAAAAATATCGCTATGGGAGGAGTCACCTTTACCCCGAGGAATAGTACCTGGGAAAAAGGCAGAGGCAGGGCACATTTCTTAATGGATCCCAATATCTATTGGGATATGAGCGCCTGTAATTTTTGCGGAATATGTAAACAGAATTGTCCCACGGATGCTATACACATCAAAGATAAAAAATGGTCTTTTGATAATAACAAATGCTGGCGATGCGGCAGATGTATTCGCATCTGTCCGCAAAAGGCCCTTTCAACAAAGCAAAATGATGAATTATTTCAGAGGGCATTGGCAGAGCAAGCCAAGGCGGTGCTTCAGACTTTTCCCCCTAAAAAGGTGGTGTATATTAATTTTCTCCTGGATATGCAGCCCGAATGTGATTGTATGCCTTCCTGCGATACACCGGTTGTTCCAAATTTGGGTATTATGATGAGTGATGATCCTGTAGCTATCGATACCGCATCCCTGGATTGTATCCAAAAATCCCGCACTCTCCCGAATTCTCAGGCAGATGAAGTCATCGTCCCTGATGGCTCAGATATTTTTTCTGCCCTTCACAACAAAGATGCACGAGGGCATATTCGATATGCTGAAGAGTATGGCCTTGGCACCACGCATTACGAGTTAGTGGAGTTTTAAAAGGGCTTTTGTCAGTTGTATGGCCTCAGCCGGTGTTTTTACCTCAAAAAGCAACTTATTTTTCCTGTAAGTGCTAAGAAGTGTGCCAATATCAAAATCGAGCAATATTACCGGACGCATATTTTTTAAGGCCAGCGCAATTTCCGATATAGTGCCCGCCGCTCCCTTGCATGCTATGACGATATCACTTGAGAGTATATTGATATAATTGCGGGCATCTCCTATACCGGTAAGGATCGGTATATCAATATAGCGGGATATGCCGGCACGAGTGTTATCAGGGAGTATCCCTATCGTGAGGCCACCAGCATCTTTGGCGCCTTTTGCCGAAAACTCCATTACCCCGCAGCTTCTTCCGCCATTTAACAATACCCACCCTTCTTTGGCAATAAGCCTGCCGAGTTCGTATGCTCCTCTAAGGTCATTATCATCAACAGAGGAGCCCCCCATTACACCGATAATAATTTTTTTCATTTGCTGAACCTTTTCTTTGATAGCGTTATGGTATAGTATAATATGATTATATAATACCTTGTAATGTGATTGAGCATATATAATGGCAGACTCACTGAGAGTAACTATATAATAATAGATATCCATATGCAATATAGCAATTCTAATTTTGACGTTTGAGTATGCGAGCCACGTGGTATGTGCTCAAAATTAGAATTGCTGTTCTAAAAAGAAATTTTGAAGGGCAGGAGTAATGGAGTCTAAAGAGAAGAAGACAGTAGTAATAAAGCTAGGCAGCGCGACAGTCGGATGTGCCGAGAGTAATGAAGGCAATTTGTCTCATTTAGTCGATCAGATAGCAGAACTTTTCAATATGGGCCATCGAATTGTCCTGGTTACGTCAGGTGCTGTAAGTACAGGCATGAAAGCATTACATATTGGCCGAAGGCCTTCAAATATAATTGACAGACAGGCCCTTGCGGCTACGGGTCAGGGTTATCTCATCCATAATTATCAGATTATGTTTGCGAAGCATAAGATCGTTGTTGCACAGCTTCTCTTAACCCGGCTCGGGCTTGAGGACAGAGAACGTTATCTTAATGCCCGAAACACCTTAATAAAACTGATGGAGTGGAGAATACTCCCAATTATTAATGAAAATGATAGTGTCGCTGTTGAAGAGCTTTGCTTTGGTGATAATGATGAGCTATCTGCATTAGTCGCAGTAAAGATTGCAGCTGATCTTCTTATGCTTGTTACAACTGCTGACGGGGTATTAATTCAAGATCCGGGAAAAAAAGGCAATAAAAAGCTCCTGAAAGAGATTGATCTTCAAGACTCTCAGCTTGAGTCATCTATTGGCGGGAGTGCCTCAGAGTGTGGAACCGGTGGTATGAAAACAAAGATTAAAGCAGCTAAAATGGCAGCCCTATGCGGGACGACCGCCGTGATTATTAACGGACTGCGCTCCAATACTATCGTGGAATCATTTTCCGGGCAGTGCACCGGCACGATATGCCGCCCTCCTACTCCTAACCATAAATTATCAAGCAAAAAAAGATGGCTCGCCCTCGGTATATCCTCAACAGGCAAAGAAATTCATGTGGATGAAGGGGCATCCAAGGCCATTTTAAAGACCAACAGCAGCTTATTAGCCTCAGGAATACGTTATTGTTCAGGCGAGTTTAAGCGGGGGGATATTGTTCAGATTTATGATTCATCCGGAAGGGAGATTGCGAAAGGTTTAGTGAATTATAATTCAGATGAACTATTTAAGATTCAAGGCAGACAATCAAAGGATTTTACCAGAATTCTCGGGTATCCCAGACAAGAAGAAGTTGTCCACAGGGACAATATGATAGTGGTAGAAAAAATTTAAAAAATCCCCAAGTTTTTTTTATTCCATCCCGATAGCAAAATAAGGTTAGAGAGGAATATTTTTCTGGGGTTAAGTGTGAGAATTTTCATAAAGAGTGTTTTTCTTTTTTTATTATTCAGTGTATATATCCTGTCACACGTTTCTAAATCCGTTGTTGAGGCAGAAGAGATATTTTTCGTAAGAGGGAATAATTACCATGTTGGCCATATGCCCCAGTCTTTGGCAGTTGCGGATTTCAATGGGGATGAAACCGCAGATTTAGCGGTTGCGAATTTTTGGGATAATAATTGTACGATTTTTCTCGGCAATGGTGATGGCACATTCGAAGAGCGCAGTATATGCAATACCGGCAAGTGGCCTCGCTCAGTTGCAGCAGGGGATTATAACAGGGACGGAATAGTTGACCTTGCTACAGCGAATAAGGGGGATGCATATGTGTCCATAATGCTTGGCCAAGGTGACGGAACATTTCGGGCAGCTGAAATTTGCCACGTTGGCATTGAGCCCCATGCAATAGCGGTGTCCGATTTTGATAAAGATGGGAAATTAGATTTAGCGGTTACCAATATGCAATCCGATACTATTTCAATCTTGCTCGGCAAGGGAAATGGGACTTTTAACCAGTCAGTTGAGTATGAGGCAAATTGTGACGGGCCTGGCGCAATTGTTGCCGCATATTTCAACCGTGATAAAATTGTGGACCTTGCGGTAACCAATGAGAAATCTGACAGCATATCTATTTTGCTTGGCAAGGGAGATGGAACCTTTTCAACCTCCCATTTCTCAGCAGTAAATGGCCCTTGTTCACTTGCGGCTAAGGATTTTAACCAGGACCGGAAAGCTGACCTGGCAGTGGTCAATAATGTATCTAATGATTTATCCATATTCCTTTGTGAAAATGATGGGACATTTACACCAGGTCATACCTATGTTCTTGAAGGTGAACCCAGGTCAGTGACATGCGGGGATTTTAACAACGACGGAAAGCCGGATTTAGCCGTAATAAATTATATTTCCTATTATATTTCAAGGGTTGCCCTCTTCCTCGGTAATGGAGATGATGAGGGATCTTTTGTCGAGGCAGGGACTTACACCGCCGGCATGTATTCCCTCTCGATTCAATCAGAGGATCTTAATGGGGATAGTAAAGAAGATTTGGTGTTTGTCAATTTGGATGAGGATACTATTTCCATACTCATCAATACTACCCCAACAGTTGCCTCATCTAATTTTTCTTTTGAGCCGACTCTCAGTTATCCCGTGGGGGATGATCCCCATGCACTCACGGTAGTGGACTTTGACGGGGATACTGTGTATGATTTGGTTGTTGCCAATCAGGGCTCAGATACTATTTCAGTCATGCTCGGTTATCCGAATGGCACATTCACGGGAGCGAGCAATTATCCTGTGAGAGAAGCCCCCTCATCGGTTGTCACAGGAGATTTTAATGGTGACGGTATTGAAGATATAGCTGTTGCCAATGAAGCTTCTGATGATATGAGTATATTACTCGGCCAGGGAACAGGTTTGTTTGATGAGCCTGTCCATTATACTGCTGTGGGTATGGAGGGGCCTTGCGCACTTATTAGTGAGTATTTGGATGATGATAAAAAAGCCGATTTGGCAGTCGTCAATAGAGCTTCAAGTATGGTCCTGATTTTTCTTACCGGGGGGAGTGACGCAAGTGGTTTATTCTCCGAGCCGCGTCCTATTTTATTGCCCGATCCTACTGCGATGTGGGCAGCGGATTTTAATTATGATGGGAATATGGATTTGGCGGTAACCTCTGGTTCCGAAGATATTGTGTATATCAAGTATGGTGATCCTGAGTGTACATTTAAGATACCATTTAAATATTATGGGGTCGGAAGAGCCCCTTCTTCCTTAACAGTTGCTGATTTTAATGGTGATGGGACATCGGATATTGCGGTAGCCAATGAGTTATCAAAAGATATTTCAATATTATTGGGATATAGCAACGGCACATTCCAGATCGCTGATAATTATGAGGTTGGGGAGAGTATTACATCAGTGGTCGCTGAGGATATTAATGGGGATGGAAGAGTCGACCTGGCCGTTACCCATGGCGCTATATCGCTTTTGGCTGGGAGAGGGGATGGGACATTTGGAACACTATTTTCTTATGAGGTAGGCAGTGGCGCCTATTCACTATGCACTGCTGATCTTAACGCCGATGAAAGAGCGGATTTGGTAGTGGCCAATAAAGATTCTGGTAGTGTCTCTATTCTTATCAATAATACACCGGCAATAATCGTTACCCCAACGAGCGGTCTTGTGACGGACGAGGCGGGTGACTTTGCGGAATTTCGTATAGAATTGACCGTAAAGCCAATAGTAGATGTCACTATAAATTTTATCTATGATGAGACAGAGGGGGAAGTTTTCCCTCCAAGCCTCACATTTACGGAGAGAAATTGGCGCATCCCACAATCGGTAACAGTTGTAGGAGTTGATGATGACAGCGTTGATGGAGATGTAACGTATACTATTCATACCTTACCTGCTGTTGTCGTTGGCCTCACGGAGGATATCAATTATTACAACCGACGGGAATCCGATGATATTACCGTCACAAATATAGACAATGATACAGCCGGTATAACAATAGAGCCTTCTGCAATTATCACAACCGAGGAGGGGGGTGTAGCCGAATTTACCATTGTCTTAGATACGCAACCAGAGGCAGACGTATCGGTTGATATTGTCAACAGCAATGAAGCAGAAGGGATGCTATTTACACAATCCTTCCTCTTTACAGAGGATAATTGGAATATCCCGCAATCAGGTGTGGTAATGGGCCTTAATGATAAAATTGATGATGGAGATTGCGTATACATCCTTTTTGTAGAGCCTGCCCTATCGGATGATACCCACTATAATGGGATAGATCCTGATGACATAACGGTAACCAATATAAATAATGACAAGGCAGGTATAACAGTATACCCGGGGAATGGTCTTATCACAAGTGAAGACAGTACCACTGACACGTTTACGATTGTCTTGGCCTCAGAACCGACAAAAGATGTGATGCTCTCCATATCGAGTAGTGATGAAACAGAGGGAGTAGCTTCAGTTGAAGACCTGACCTTTTCTCCGAATAATTGGAATATACCCCAAATTGTAACCATTATCGGTGTTGATGATAATCTCGTTGACCGTGATGTGCCCTATATGATTCTTATAAAACCTTCTTTGTCAAATGATCAAACCTATAATGCGCTCGATCCTAATGATGTGTATGTCACAAATAGTGATAATGATAGAGCGGGCACACAAGTGAATCCTACAGAGGGTCTTGAGACCTCTGAGAGTGGAGATACGGATTCGTTTACTATCGCTCTCACCTCCAAGCCTTCCGCAGGAGTGAGAATTGGCCTTAAAAGCGATAACGAGGAAGAGGGGACGGTATCGGTTCACGAGGTTGTTTTTACTGCAGCCAACTGGAATGTTCCCCAGACAATCACCATTACCGGTGTTGATGACAGTGTTATGGATGGCAATAAAGAATATACGATTATTGTTGCTGCCATTGTGTCAAATGATACGGACTATAATGGCCTCAAGCCAGAGGATGTATCGGTGACCAATTTTGATGATGAGATCGCTGATATCCTCATAACACCTACCAAAGGACTTACAACGGCGCCGAATGGGGGCATTGCAACATTTTCAGTGGTATTGACAATCAAGCCGAAAGCAGATGTCTCATTTAGCCTTTCGAGCAGTGATGAAGAAAGAGGGACAGTATCGCCTACGAGCCTTACCTTTACACCGGATGAGTGGGACATCCCTCAACTTGTGACTGTGACGGGTAATACTTTTGATCCATCTCTTGAGGATAATTCCTTTACCATAATTACAGGGAGAGCCATATCCTATGATGACGATTATTATGGTCTTAATCCCGTGGATATTATAATTAATGATCCAGATGCAATTCTCGATCCCAATTCTCAGGGAGGTCATACTGAAGAGCCAGCTACCGAGGCAGAGGAAGAAGAGGAAGAAGTCCCCGGATGTTTAATCGATACTGTCAAATAACACCAGCAATTCTTCTTATAACTTTGAATATGAGTTATAATAAAAACTGAAAACTAATAAGTGAAGAGCCGGGGTGCTCGCCGGTATATATAACCATGAAAACAAGAAAGCAGAGTACACACACCACACAATCCAATCAGGGGGCCCTCCCTGCTAATTTTGATGCAATATTAGCTGAAACACCAAAGGGAGTCAGTATTACCATTAAAGTGTATCCCAATGCAGGCAAAAATGAAATCACAGATATTCATGATAATAGCCTTCGCCTTAAAATCGCTGCTGCCCCGGTAAAAGGAAAAGCCAATAAAGAATGCGTGAAATTGCTCGCAGACGTCTTTCGTATGAGAAAATCTCAGGTAGTGTTTCAGAGGGGCGAGATGAGCAGGACAAAGCACGTCCTTCTTGAGGGTGTGAGCAAAGAGGAGGTAATCGCTATTTTGAGGGATAAAAATATTGGCGCTCCCCCTTCCTAATGCAAGACCTTATCCTCCTCATAGAATATAAAATATTACCGGATCAGAAATTTTGAAACGTGGGCTCAATCCTCAGTGATCAAAGCTCTAATTTTCTATCAATATACTCATTATCTTTTTCTATTTTCTCGCCATCTCTTGGGTACTTCTCTGATTCCGGCTTTGGGTGAATTAAATCTTGGTCAATAGTAATACTCTCTTTTACGCGAGAGAAGATTTGAGGGGTCATGCCTCGTACCCGTAAAAGATCCGATTTTTTTTGAAATGGCCCGTTCTTTGTTCGATACTCGATAATTCTCTGAGCTAATTGAAGATTAAGCATTGGCAAGGATGAGAGCATAGATAATGAAGATGTATTAAGGGACACCTTGCTTGCAAGCCTTTCAGATTTTACTTCTCCCTTGCCAGGTGTAAGTATTTCTTTCTTCATGTGTATTTGTGAGGTATGAGGAGTGGGAGGGAGATTTTTGGAAGGCGATGTAAACTTCTTTGCGGATCTTTTGATAAGGGTTTGTGCGCCTTTAAAAAGGGAAGTGCATAATAAGAGTAAGGCATTTGCTTCAGAACGATATGCTTCCCTACGATAATCATAATACATCATGGGGCGTGATAGAGAAGAGCGCCCTTGATATGAAGAAGAATTGGTGTGCTTTTGTGCATGTAAGGCAGAGTTCTCTTTATCATGCATTTCTTTTCGCTTTTTCATGGCCTCCTTGAAGCGGGATAGTTCTCCGGCATCCAGCCAGAAGCCATTGCATGAGGTACAATAATCCACCTCAATGTCCGGCGTAAAATTGTCAGCGGAATAGATTACAAGAGGTGAATGGCAATGGGGACACGCAAGGATTCTATCTTCCGTGTTGATTCGTTTCGCTGGGTTTAAAGAGAATTCCAAATACCTTTCATTTTTTTCTGTATCATGGGTATTTCGATCAATTTTCATTGCTGATTTGTAACTGAGTTGCCAAAGCTCATTTCTGTCAAACCACATCCCTCGGCACTGAGGGCATTGATCGATTTTCATCAGGGTCCCATAATGGGAGAAGCCGCTCACTTCCTCCATCATTTTTTTGCATTGGGGGCACATAATCATGGGAACGTTTATCCGCAATAAAGTTTATTGCCGAAAATCGGCTTAAGATGGGGGGCATAAAATTCCAATACCTCGGCAAAATCCATAAATTCTTTATGCCATTCGGAAAAAAGTACCCTGCCTTCTGGTGTAATCCTAATCTCAAATTCTTTGATATCATCAAAGAATAGTGTGTTGTGTGATTTTTTCAGATTCTTCTTCATGAACATAATATTCTTTCTTATAATCTATAGTGGTGATCTTCCCGACACCTTCCTGTTCAAGGAATTTTATGAAATCCATACATGTTTTACCTTTAAATCCCTGTGATTCCACATGGATCTTTCCATCTTTCGAAATAGTAATTTCATACTCTTTGTGCATACTCATTACTCTCTTTTATTGTTTAATTGACAGAAACCCTCAATCTTATTGTCTGGTCGGGTAAAAATTCTTCATTTTTAATAGTAAATCCTTTCTTATCAATAGTATCTATAATTTTACGATAGGTATCTTTCTGGCACGACTGCATGTATGATGCCGTGATCTTTTTCATAAGAGCGGCGCATTGATTTTCATCGATATGAGAAAACACCGCTTTATATGTTTCCCCCTCTTTTACTAAATGTATTTCCGGATAGTGGTCGGAGCGCGCTATGATTTTGTCATCCTCACAGGTTACCTCATAACCAATTTCCTCTAATGCTTCGCTCAACTGCTCCTTTTCAGAAAATCCCGTGTGTATGGTTATGGTGTCATGGACAGGATTATTTTTCACGTGTTGAGCAGCGTGCGCCGCTTTCATTAATAACATAATCGTCAAAGGAATTAATTCAACACCAGCGGACATGGTACTCTCCTTTCTTAGAATTCAATGTCCCGGCCTGCGGGAATATCATTTACAGAATCGTTGGACCTTCTCTCTTCGGATTCATAATTCTTAGATGCCCTCACAGCTCTTTCATTAGCCCATTGCCGTATGTGGTCTATTTTTTCTTTTCTTGTTCTCGAAAGAGGAATTGTATTACACACGCTTTTGACCAGATCATCCTCTGTAATGCTCCTGTCTGCATAGTACGCATCTAAAAAGCCCTCTATGACTGTTTGCTCGATTTCCGCTCCGCTGAATCCTTTCGATGCAAGTGCTAATTTCGTCAAGAGCTCTTTGGTCAATGTAAATTCTCCACACGCTTTCTTTGCAATACAACGCTTCTTAATATGTATGGTAAAGATATCTCTGCGTTCTCTTAAAGAGGGCAGGTCCACAAAGAAGATCTCATCAAATCGTCCCTTTCGGAGCAGTTCCGGAGGAAGGCGATCGATATTATTTGCCGTTGCCACAATAAAGACGGGTGTCTGTTTCTCTTGCATCCAGGTTAAAAAAGAGCTGAAAACCCGCGCTGAGGTCCCGCTGTCTCCCGTGCCTTCAGACCCGGAAAATCCTTTTTCTATTTCATCTATCCATAAAATTGCCGGGGCAATCGATTCGACAGTAAAAATTATTGTACGTATGTTCTCCTCCGAGGAACCAACAATACCGCTGAAAACCTTCCCCATATCCAATCGCAAGAGAGGCAGCCCCCACAAAGAGGCAATAGCCTTAGCAGAAAGGCTTTTCCCGCACCCTGGCATACCGGTGAGGAGTACTCCTTTGGGCGAGGGCAGGCCGTATTCTTTGGCCTCATCAAGAAATACTTTCTCCCGTTTTTTAAACCAATTTTTAAGATTTTCCAACCCTCCGATCTGGTCTATGGTTTCGTCAGTTTCAATATATTCTAAAAGGCCTATTTTTTTTATAATTTGTTTTTTTTCTTCCAGAACTATCTTGACATCCGATATATCTAATCTCTTATCCTTGACCAGGGCCAATGCAAAAGCACTTTCCGCTTCTTCCAATGTAAGCCCTAATGCTGCTTTAACTAATTTAACCTTTTCCGGGCTTGTGAGCTGGATTGTAACCCTCGGGTCTGTCTCATATTTTGCGATAAGGTTATTCAAAATGCTCGTGATTTCTTCAGCTGTCGGGGGAGGAAATTCAATGAGAGTGATGGTTTTCTTTAAATCCTCGGGTATTTGGATGAGCGGGGAAAGCAAAATAAGGGTTTTATAAGTTTTCTTGAGCTGGGCAGCAAGATCTTTTATTTTTCTTATAAGGTCGGGATTTTCCGGTCGTCCTTGATGGACAGATCCCATATATACATGGAAGTCTTTCAAAATAAAAAGGGCATTGTCTGTTGACCTTTGAACAAAATCCAGGGCATGTGCAGGTGTCGCACATCCTTTATCGATAACCTGCCCCGCTTTTTTCATCCCCTCTGTGGATGACCAACAGATGATCTCTTTGGGAGGATTAAAATTTGTCCTGAGTATGTGCTCCAAATAATGAATAACTCGATTTTCTTCCCATGAAACAAGGTAGAGAATCGGATATTTCGCCCGGATTATAAGCTCTAATTGCTTGAGTATTTGCCTGCTGCCTGACATGATTGAGGCCATATTTTTCCTTTATAGTACTCACACTTTTATTTTTTTTTATCGGTATAAGAGAGAAAATATATGGCTTTATCCTGCCAACGACCGATATTGCATGTTGTGATGCATTCGCAGTTAAAATTAGAACAGCATCCTTTAATTTTAGCTGTTAAAATAAAACTCCGATAGTAAATTGTGCTGTAACGGCATTATTGTGCATGGTGTATTCACACTTACGGCTGCCGATATAGGAATAGATCGTCACACCGATACTGAAATCATTGATGTTTGTATACTTGATACCGGAGGTGAGTATGCATGATCTATCATTAAGGTTTCCTATCATATTCAGTATCAACTGCATATCACTTACAATAAACTTCCTTGTTGTGGTAAATAGGGCAATATAATATTTTGAGAAATGATGTGCTTCATACATGCCGGTATACAATAAGAAATCCCTTAGTGTTCCTTCCTGCAGTGTTATTGGCTGTGAGCTGCCTGATGGATCAGATATGGTTATCGGCTTGCTGAAAGTATAAGGGGTGTCATCACTGAGCAGATTATCAGTATATCCTCCCTCGTTATAATACAATTCCACATTCAAGGAAATCCTGTCAGGCACATCCATACAATCAAATGATCTGCCAAAATCTACACATATTCGCGGTATCCATCGATTCTTTTCTTTATATTTTGTGAGCAGACCTTTTTCTATCGTCAGTTTTTCATAGTTATCACCATACGAAAGGGCTGCCTCTCCTTTCGTGTCAATTCCCCATACTCTTGTTGAGAAATCATAGGCATACACGGGTCTGTAATCTTTTTTATGCCATGCGGAGAAAGCCATCTCTGTTTTTCCGATAACACATTCCCACTTCAATGCTGCCCCAATCTCATCACCCTCTTCCACATCACCTGTGTCGAGAAAACCGTATATATTATATTTTGTGCCAAATGGGGCATGAATTTTTATCCCATGCGCGCCTTCGCGAGTGCCAATTTTTTCTTTAAACGTCCTTTTCTCGACATTAATAAGGTCAGAAGGGTTCCATAGATAACATCGCCCCCATTGAAGCACCTGCTTGCCGGTCCTGAAATACACTGCATGGTGAATATTAAAATCAATAAAGAATTCTCTTAAAAAGAAATTTGCCTCATCAGCGGTTGAATAATAATGGGTTTCAAGGTTTGCAAAACATTTCGTCCCTTTGGGCAGCCGGGCATCGAAAAAGATATTCCCCTGTATGCTCGATGAAAGAATAGTACTTTTGTCATCACTCACCTCTATCTCATTCCCCACTTGTAGCCAGTCACGAGTCCCTGTAAATTCGAGGATGCTTGTCGCCTCACCCGATATTCCTATGCTTTTTTTCTCTTCTTCAGGGGGCGTGGTATCAACGATTTTTTCCGTTGTGATAATTGATTCAGGCGATGAAAAAAGCTCATCTTCATTGAACACTTCCTGGGCATAGCTGAAATTCTTGCCACAGAAAGAAAGCGATAATGCTAACAAAATGCATATAAAGGTGTTCATGATTGTCGTGTAATATTTTGAAATGTGCTGTGCGGCATTTTATTAATCACGTACAATTGCATCAAGCGGGGTTATAGATCGCGCTACTTTAATCGGATAAATCACCGCAATCACTATTACCAGAAAAAGCTGAAAAATGGTGAGTATAATTCCTGAGAAGGATAACAGAGGCGCAAATGTGTCTCCCCCGAATAAGAGCTGCACCATATCATTGCTCGACGTTATAGCGAAGAGAGGAATAACATGAACTGCTAAAATACCTGTAATTATACCCATACCACCGAACACAAATGACAGGAGCGCTGTTTCACCCAAAAACATAGAACCTATAAAACTTTTTCTTGCACCAATAGCCCGCATCATTCCTATTTCAGAGGCCCTTTCCAAGGCGGCCATTGTGAGTGTGTTGATTATTATGATGACTGCCACCACAAATAAGAGCATAACAAAACCGAATAATGCTCCTTTAATAATAGTAGCCATACTCCCTATGAGACCAAATGCTTTTTTCCAAGAAACTGCGCGCACCTCCAAATTCTCATCAACAAGTGCGGTGTTTATTTTTTTGAGCCCTTCATGCAGCGCAATCCCTTCTTTTAATTTTACAAATATCACATTATACGAGCCTGCCTCAAGATCAACGCCTGAGCTCTTCGGCTTCCATTGTCCTGTCTTGACCTCTATTTTTTCTTTAATGGTATCACCGATGTCTTCTTTAAAAATAGAGTCTTCTGTAAATAACATATCTATATGGTCATTCTGCATCTCAAGAAACTCACGTTTTTCTTGAGGAAGGGTAACCGCCTTTAATGCCGCAGGAAAATACCCCAGGCATTCTCTATAGGATTCAATATCAACAATATTAAAATGGCCAAAGATTGTATCTAATGCCCTAAACTTAACAATACCTTTAATATCAAGCCGAATATCCATGGTGGTATTTTTTTCATTATATCCCAAAAAGACAATGCTCTCCTTAATCGCCAGATTTTCATGCACTATCTCTTCCTTTGTTTCCTTTTTAAAATTCTCTTCATTAAATTTTTCATCCACCGGGATAAACCATAAACCTGTGTAATCATAAAACTGTTTTCGTGCGCCGGTGGGGACAAGTGCTCCTCGTTCACTCTTTTCAAGGAGTCTTCCCTCTATCGGCGTCATATTCAGGGGAAACATTTCTCGATATTTCGGATAATCAACCCCAATGAGGAAGGCAAAACCTGGTGCCCCTCCTTCTTCATTCAGAATCATCGCCATATTTCTCCCTGCGGGCAGGAATTTTTCTATATAGTCAAGGTGTACTAGCACTTTTTTTATGTCAATGAAATTATTAATCGGCTCAATGGCCTTTCCCATAAAGGTAAAAAGGACATTATCACTTTCCTGTTTATCTGAAATGATCACCATATCACCGGTGAAACCTCGTACAATATTTTTTTCAAGGCCTCTTTCCATCCCTGATATGACACCATTGCCGAATGTCATGATGAGTGAGCCCAAAAAAAGTATCACCCCGATCACGATACTCTTCCCTTTATGGCGTAGTATGTTACGCCATGCAATTTTAATGATAAGCCTCATCGCATTACTGTCCGTTTACGAGTAAACCATCCTTAATTTTGAGTATTTTTTGTGCATATTGTAGTACGTTTGCATCATGAGTTGAAAAGATAAAAGTGGTCTTTTCTGTGTGATTCATTTTTCGCATAAGCTCAAGTATGGATGCCCCGGTAATCGAATCAAGATTAGCGGTCGGTTCATCCGCAAGAACAATACTAGGAGATGTCACAAGAGCACGGGCTATTGCTACTCTTTGACGCTGACCACCAGAGAGTTCAGCTGGTCTGTGTGTGACAAAATCCTTGAGCCCAACTTCCTCTATAAGTTTTTCAGCTTTTTCTCTTGTTTTATTTTTTGAATGCTTTTTCATCAAGAGCAGAGGGAATTCGACATTCTCCATCACATTAAGCACAGGGATGAGATTAAATGTTTGGAATATAAATCCAATAGTATGTAAACGAATGTCAGTGATTTGTTTGTCGTTTAGGGTAGTGATTTCTCTTCCTCCAATGTGTATGCTTCCCGATGTTGGGAAATCAATACATCCGATTATATTTAAAAGAGTTGTTTTCCCGCTTCCTGAAGGGCCCACCACACTAATGAATTCCCCTTCCGATACAGTAAGATCAATGCCACGCAGTGCATGCACCACTGTTTTCCCCAATGCATAATCTTTCTTGAGCCGTTTAATTTCTATCATAATCTCTCATTTAAAGGGTTTGTGGTATAGAGTAAGGCTAGTGGTCAGTTTAATATGAAAACTCATTTCTGTCAAAAAAAGTTTCAGATTCATTCGTCTTATAGATAAATCTTCATGGAATATTATATAATATAATATAACCATTTTTTCTAATTATAATAATTTAAATAATAAGAGGAAGCAGGGAAAAGTAATAAACCGTAAGGGGGAAATAGATTGAGAACACGTAAACTAAAGATAAGGGAGAAAGACAATGAACAGGATCATAAAAAGAGGGTATAGTATCATTACATTTTTATTCATTATGGCAGTAATACCTAATTTTTCCTATGCTCAATGGACTGCTTCACCGTATGTTCAAGATTTTTATACAAATTCTCAATTTGTCACCTCACCCCCCCGGTTTCAATTAGAACCAGTACCTGCTCAGACTATATTGTTTTTTAATAAAAGTCAGACATTATCGCCATCTTCTGCTTTAGGCAGTGGTTTAGCTGCTCCTTTCAGCACTCCGGCAGGTCTTTTAGGTACTGCAAAGAGCAGTACTACAAATCTTCTGATAAATAATCAATCCACTGCATCTGACTCGTGGGGTGGTATAACCAGAGCGCCTGCCCTTTTATTGAGTACTCCGGTAAGTGCTCCCATAAATGTTACACCTTTTTCTTCCCAAATTCTGACCTCTCCGAAGGTGAATCAAGATGCACTCCCACAGAAAATAGAATCGAGTGATCCTGGTGTGATTAAGACATGGGGGAATAGGGTTTTTACCTCCTGTGAATGCGGGGACTTTATCCAGGATCATGAAAGACTTCCGGCCCTGATGGTTATTATGGACAATGGAGGAGATTGCGATGAAGGAGAGTTTGAAGAGCTTCTCGAGGATATAACCGAGGAATGGTTCAACGACCACTGGGATGATTCCGGGTTTTACTATACATATGTCTTTATAGCAGATCCGGGAAGCGGCGCATGCCCCTCTGCAGGCACTACAGCCGAAAACCGTATTGCAACAGAGCTTCATGATTTGAATGATGATGGTTACTTCATTGATATTATTGTTTTGACCCATGGTGGCTGGAACTCCGGAAATGGTGATATTTCTACCATTGGGACGAATATTGATCAAGATGATATCAGAGGCTTTGTGGGTGAAAACCGGGATAAACTCGCCATTCGAATGGTGTATCAGATGAATTGTTTTGGCTCGCGGCTCAACCAGGCGTGGATTGATGCAGGGGCACAGGTTGTGAGTGGTTCACGATACATCAATGCATTGCCGATATTTTTCGGGGGAGTGTTTGATCTTAATGAAATGGATGATTATGCCTGTCCCGTATCAAATCTGGCAGCATTAGCCAATCTTATTCTCCCCATACCACCAGTCGCGATTATCGGGCACACTGCCCTGTCCGCGTGTCTTGCATCACTGTCTGAGGCTGGCTGGTTTGTTGGGGATTCATACGGTGATTCTGTTGAAAATATGTATAATTCCCAGGTTGCCCATGAGACAGCTGGCATTGTGGCAAACCTTATCTATACTACCCGTGATGACCTTATCAACGCTGAGGGACAAGAGGGATTCGATGAGGCCTGTGAGCACTTTAACTACGATTGCTCGGTTGTGAACCCTACCGAACGGGCCAACATCATCTACTATTGCAGTGAACCACTCTTTGCCGGTGATAAAGATTTAACCATTAATTCAGCTTTTGAGGGAAGCAAGGATATATGCGGGTGCGAAGAATGCCCTGCTGTCTTTGATCCATATGCAACTCGAAGCGATCAAGATGGGTGTCCGGATGTGTGCGATAATTGCCCTGACGTTGATAATCCGGATCAGGCTGATACAGACGGCGATGGTGCAGGCGATGCGTGCGACACCTGTCCTGAGGAGTATAATCCCTTTCAGACTGATTCAGACGGTGATGGGATCGGAGATGTGTGCGACTATCCAGACCTGGAACTGGAAATGGAGTATGCACAATCAATTCGAAATGAAACATCTGATGAATACGAATTTTCATGGGAGATTTCAACGATTCTGAAAAACACGGGGACAGATCCTGTGGATGCAGGGACGAAGCTCGCAGTTGTCTGGGAGCAGGAGGCTCTGAAAGGGGCCGGAGGAGATACGCAACACTTACAGTCGCTTTACTCTCCCTCTGCTGAGATACTCAGGCGAAAAAAGGATTCCACAAGTCCGCTACTTGCTGAAGCACCAGAGATATATGAATATGTGGCAGGGCGCACTGAAATCATCGAATTGCAGAATGATTTTTACCCTGGGCAGAGCATTACGCTGAGCAACCAGACTTTTCAGACTACAGTGGGCATCAACCAATGCGCTGAAATAACACATTGGGCCAATGTCGATGGAGCCAACCAGATTCAGGAGATCAATGGCAAAGAGGATAATAAGATAAGCCTGACTGGGTATTCTTTCTGGGGGTGTGGCGGAGAACTGGAAAATGATTACAGTGAATCGCTCATTCAAGATGTTTTCGGCCTGGAAATAGAGAATAACGGGCAAAGTCTTGATTATTTAACAGTTGAGGCCATGCCGAATACCATTATCAACTCAGTTGGAAATGAGGGAAGCGTCATACAGATCCCCCGTGAATATATGTCGACTCCCTTCAGCTCCTGGGGAGTGGCCCCGAATGTAAACACAGGTACAGCGTATAGAGCATGGGAATTTCCTTTTTGAATATTTCTCTGTCCCGTCTTACGTGCTCATGATTATGGTACACTCTGGCATTGGTGAATTATTTTGCCTTATTGCAGACTAAAAACTTATATCCTTCTTTAAAAAGGACTTTCATCTTATTAATGGGAATCACTTCAATAATAATTCCCGAACCAAAACGTTTATGGTTGATTACATCATCGATCTCATAAGAGCCATTCATGCTGTAAGGTTTCGCTGAAGATAAATCTTTTCCTTCCAAAAGTTGCGTATATAAGTGGTCTGTTTTCTTTTGAGTTTTTTTCGTGGTCTTCTGTTTACCTCGCGTAGTACCCTCTTTGTGAGCAGAGTCGGCATCTTTTTCAGACCGCGTTTTGGATTTATTTTCTGGCGCTTTGGCACGGTAGGCATGTTGATTATGGCATGTGAGACACTCAACCTTTTTGGGAGTATCCCCTACCATTGCGACAATGACATGATCTAATAGTAATCGGCATTTTGTGCAATAGGATTCTATTTCTGAACCTGCTGTCATGAACTCTTTTATAACACTATCCTCCTCTCTTTACCATTCACATAATGTGATATGATTATAGCCTGTTTTCTTGAGAAAAAAAACCTGTGAGAAATAAAATTTTATTATTCTTTATGATACGTGTTTATTATCTTGGATGTTTAATAAGCTTTTGGAGATTTTGTGATTGTTATAAACAGACAAGGGAATAAGGAGCAAAAAGGTCCCGAGAGAAATCCAAGAAAAGCTTAATAAAAGTAGCTCGATATAATCCAATAATGCTATTGTACGGTCCTGTCGGGTTGAACGTGAACGGATTCCCAGTTCAATAAATGAGATTTTATCATGCTGTATATCATTTCTAACCCTTTTAAATGTGAAATGTATTATGCATAAACTCGCTATACTGATTATCAATCCCAGACTGATCTTGCTTTTTGTGCTCATAATATATCTATCGGTTGATGGAGTATTAACTCGCCATATTATTTGTTAATTATTAACTAATATATTAGGTTTTTTCTAATACTGGTGAGTGATCAGGATATCTTATTGATAACAAGGAGAATTTTTTTAGGCCTTCCCTTTTTGTTATTTCTTATCTAACAAAATCTTCATACTCGTCCCTATCCTGCATATCTAAAGAAAAATAGAAAAACTTTATTTTACTTAGGCTTAGAGCTTTTTTCTTTTTGGCATGGTCATTGCTTTCCTAAATATAGTAGCTTATCAAAAAATTTATAAAGAGGGGAGGAGAGAGAATGCAAAGGAAAAAGAGAAGAAGAATTTTTTATAGTCTAATTCTTATCATCATAGCAGTGTTCTTATGGAATAGCAAAGCCGCCGGAGCCTTTACAAGGAATATGGCGACTTCGACAGAACGAATCGAGAATATTACTTACAGAAAAGTTGAATTCAAAAACAGAAAATTTGATGTGTATATTAATCATAATGTAAAATTCATCTCTGTTCACGGCAGGGTGGATCAGTGGAAGGATTTAGATAAAGTTGAAGATCATTTTAAAATTTTAGCACCCAATGATTATCGTGTGTATTGTGATATTGAGTGCGGTTACTCACACAAATAGCGATAATACTTCTTTTTTCTTAGCATACCTTTTGCTCCTGAAAATAAATCATCTTATTAAATCATAGAGGACCCAGCAATTCTCATTTTAGGCACACAATGAGAATTGCAACGAAAGGAGGAAAAAATGTTAGGAGGGAAAGGGAATAATTTGTTGTATTATATCACCTTAATCATTACTCTATTTTTGCTCTTCGCAAATGTGCGAGTTATCGGGATCAACCAACGTGTCATGAATCTTTTTAAAAAGGTTGAGAATATAGGCTACAGAAGGATTGAATTTAATGACAAATTTTTCGATTTGTATATAAATGAGAAAGAAAAATCCATCACTGTGCATGGCGAGGCAGAGAACATCCAGGAGAGAAATAAGATTAAGGAGCATTTCCGATTAATAGCTCCCTATGATTATCATATCGCCTATAGTATTTATCTTAAGAATAGAAATTAGAATTTTATCAGAAAAACAATGAGGAAAGAAGATGAACATAAAAAAACTATTAACAAAATTCATTAGCAGATCAGCCTCACATTATCTGGTGTCAATCGATAATGCTCAAGACTATTATAGAGAGCTAGAAAAACTTAATTTTCAGAAGGCAAACCCATTTAAAAGGCTTGGGACTACTTTTCAAGAAAACAGCGATAAATCATCCTCCACTCTCATGGATGATCCTCTTTCTGAGTGAATAATCCTCAATAAGAAATTTCTACTATTTCACATCCTGACACCATTGCGAACAAAACTATCAAAATTAGAATTGCTTGCCTTATCATTTTTTTCTTTTAAGTAAGGATTATTTATTGTATAATAGATAAAAAAATACATATAATATCTTCGTTATTTAAATATATTTCATTTATTATTTTAAAACCATCTTCAATCTTTTTCACGACATAGCGTGGGGAGCAGAGGGAGTTGGAAATGTCGCCCCTACAAAAAGCGATATTCTTAGGCTTTCTCATAGGGACAGTGGGCGTGGGGATGAGTCTTTTCCATTGTGCACATACTATGGAGGAAAATACGGGTCTGGGTTTATTATTCAAACTGAGGGGAGTAAGACACACACCCTCTGATGTTATCATAGTAAGTATAGACGAAGAATCGTCGGAGCATCTCGGTGTGCCCGGCAATCCGATTAAATGGCCTCGTTCACTTCATGCCCGTCTCACTGAAAATTTATCGAGAGAAGGTGCCAAGGTCATTGCCTTTGATATGCATTTCATAGAATCAAGTTCCGCTGAGGATGATCATTTATTTGCAGAGGCAATAAGAAAGGCCCGCAATGTAGTACTCTGTGATGCACTTAAGGCTAAGGAAGTACCAGTATCTGGCAGTGGCAGACCACATGCCGGAGCTCATAGGATCATAAAAATAATAAAACCGCTTGCCCTCCTTTCCCGTTCTGCGGTTGCCACCGCACCTTTCCCTTTACCCAGAATCCCCTTTAAAGTGAATCGCTATTGGACATTCCAGCCGGGTACAGGAGATTCTCCGACCTTGCCGGTAGTGGCATTTCAACTCTTCACGTTGCAGATCTATGAGGAGTTTATTGATTTATTAGAAAAAGTAAGTCCACGTCACACCGGAAGACTGCCACATGAGAGCGATACAATAATTACTATACGCGGCCTTACCAGGTTGATTGGAGATATCCGGGAGATTTTCATAGGCGAGCCATTGATGAAAGAAAGAATGCTTGAAGCACTGGAGCAGGCATATCCCATATCTGTTGATGCAAAGAGGTATCGGTTGCTCACATCCCTTATAAAAATGTATGGGGATACCAGTAGCAGGTATATAAATTTCTATGGCCCCCCTCGTACTATAACCACCATACCCTATTATAAAGCACTACAACTGGGAAACAGTGAAGGGAGGGAAACACAGATAGATGTAAAAGGCAAAGCCGTGTTTGTGGGCTCCTCGGAAATAGTCCACTCAGAGAGAAAAGATATTTTTTCTACGGTTTTTTCAGGACCAAAGGGTATATTTATAAGTGGGACAGAAATTGCAGCCTCCGCGTTCTTAAACATTTTAGAAGATACTCATGTGCACCCGATCAGCTTTTCTTCATATATTCTTACTATTCTTTTTTTTGGTATCTTGATGGGTATTATATGCCGTCTGTGCCCTGTTATTGTTGCCGCCTTGGGTGTGGCTGTTTTGAGCATTTTCTATCTCATCGCTGCTCAGGTACAGTTTAAGAGCGCTCATATCTTGTATCCCATTGTGATCCCCTTATTTTTCCAAGCTCCTCTCGCCTTTTTGGGCGCTCTCTTATGGAACTATACCGATACAAAGAAGGAGCGCCAGAATATCAGAGATGCCTTTGAGTATTATCTTCCCAAAAATGTTGTTGATAAGGTAGTAAAAAATATAGCGCATATCAAGAAAGACAGGCAACTCGTCTACGGGATTTTTTTAAGCACGGATTTGGAGCAGTATACCTCTTTATCCGAAACCATGGAGCCCAAGGAACTTGCCAGCTTCATGAACAGTTACTATGAAATAATTTTCAAACCAACACGGCATTATGGTGGGATTGTATCAGATATAATAGGTGACTCTATGATGGCGGTATGGATAGGGTCATCTCCTGAGACTGCTGCCAAGGATAAGGCATGTTGTGCGGCGCTTGATATTCAAGAGGCAATGCAACAGTTTAATCAATCAACTAATACGCGAGCACTCACCACACGTATAGGGCTTCATTCCGGTCCCATTTTACTCGGTCACATTGGCGCTCTCGACCACTATGAGTACCGACCTGTTGGAGATATTGTCAACACCGCATCAAGGATAGAGTCTCTTAATAAGTATTTGGGCACGCGAGTGTTAGTATCTGATGAAATAATACATAAGCTCGATGATTTCTTAACAAGAGAAGTCGGAAAATTTAAGCTGAAAGGAAAAAAGACGCTGATTGTGGTTCATGAGTTATTATGCCGTATGCACGAGTCTGATGAAAAACAAAGGAGAGCCTGTGCGGTCTTTGCCGAGGCTCTTGACGCTTTTAGGAGGCAATTGTGGAATGAGGCAATAGAAAAATTCCATCAGACCATTGAACACTTAAGAGAAGATAATCCTTCTCAGTTTTATATAAAGTTATGCGAGCAGTATGAGAAGGAGACACCTCAGGGGCCGTGGGAAGGAGTGGTTAATATGGAAAAAAAATAGCGAAATATCGTGATATATACCGGGTGAGGTAAAAAGCCTAAAAAGAAAGAAGGAAAGCTATGAGGAAGAATTCTCTGTATATTTTATATCTAATTATAGGAATGAACCTATTGATAGGAGGGCTTTATCCCTCTGCGCCTTCTGCAGAAACTGGCGAGCAATGGGCTGCAAGAATTGTTTCAGTTCAGGGGAGTGTAGAGGTAAGAAGGTCTGGTGAAACACAGTGGCAGCCGGTTACATTAAATGATACCTATTACCCAGGTGATGTGATTCGGGTGAAGGAGAGGAGCCGCGCAGAGCTTGCCCTTATTAATGATCCAATTCTCCGTCTCGATGAGAACAGTACGATAATTCTCGGTGGATTACAAGAAGAACGATCCTCTCTCATAGATCTGCTTAAGGGAGCTGTCTATTTTTTCAGCAGATTTCCGCGTAGCTTAGAGGTACATACGACATTTGTAAATGCAGGCGTTGAGGGGACAGAGTTTTTAATGAGAGTAGAAGAAGATAAAACACTCCTTTCAATATTTGAAGGCAAGGTAGTAGCCTCGAATGATGTGGGCAGGATTACGCTTACCAGTGGCCAATCGGCAGTAGCAGAGGAAGGGAAAGAGCCTTCGGCAACCGTTGTAGTGCGTCCCCGGGATGCAGTGCAATGGGCATTGTACTATCCATCTGTGATCTATTTTCATCCGGATGAATTTCACGGTACGTCTGCTCGAGCGATTGAAAAATCCATACAGTTTTACCTGCGAGGTGATCTTCAGAAATCCTTCGAGAGCATAGAGGAGGTTCTGGATGATATACTTGATCCGCGTTTTTTTATCTGGCGCGCCTCCCTGCTTCTTTCTGTAGGACGTGTTTTCGAGGCAAGTGCAGATATCAAGCGAGCCTTGACTTTGGACTCAAAGTACAGCAATGCCTTTGCACTTCAATCCATAATTGAGGTAGTACAAAACGAGAAAGATAAAGCGCTTAGCCTCGCACAGGAGGCGGTTCTCCTGGATCCTGAGTCTGCTGCGGCGCATATTGCCCTTTCTTATGCACAACAGTCACATTTTGACCTTCAGGGGGCCCTCGCCAGCCTGAGAAATGCAATCAGATGTGAGCCTGAAAATGCTCTTGCGTGGGCGAGGCTTGCTGAGCTTCAGCTTTCATTTGGCAATCTTGATAAAGCCCTTGAATCTGCCAAGAAGGCGGTAACGCTCAGCCCAACCCTCTCAAGGACACAGATGGTCCTCGGATTTGCCTATCTGGCACAGGTTAAGACAGAAAAGGCTCAGGAAGCCTTTACACGGGCAAGTGAATGTGATCAGGCTGCCCCCTTACCCATGCTGGGTCTTGGTCTTGCAAAGATCCGGGAGGGAGATTTGCCTGAGGGAAGAAGACAGATCGAGATTGCAGTATGCCTTGATCCTGACAATTCACTCATACGGAGCTATCTGGGGAAAGCTTACTTTGAAGAGAAACGGGATAAGGAGGCATCAGACCAATACATAATGGCCGAGAAGTTTGACCCATCAGATCCGACTCACTTTTTCTATAACGCCATCCGAAAACAGTCTGTGAATCGTCCAGTGGAAGCATTGCGTGACCTGCACAAGGCTATTGAATTAAATGATAACCGGGCGGTATATCGTTCACGTCTACTGCTTGATTCGGACCTTGCCGCGCGAAGCGCGAGCCTTGCCAGAATCTACAAAGATCTTGGCTTTGAGCAGCTCGCATTGATAGAAGGATGGAAATCTGTAAACATCGATCCTGCCAATTTCTCTGCTCATAGATTCTTGGCAGATTCATACTCTGTTCTGCCGCGTCATGAAATTGCGCGGGTAAGCGAATTGCTCCAATCTCAACTCCTTCAGCCGCTCAATATTGCCCCCATTCAGCCTCGCCTCGCAGAAAGCAATCTATTCCTCATGAGCAGCGGAGGACCTATGGACCTTTCCTTTAATGAGTTTAATCGCCTCTTTAATAAAGACAAGAATGCCTTTCACACAAGTGGCTTTGCGGGTGAACACCACACCAATGGTGAAGAAGTAGTTCTGTCAGGCATTTACAAGAAAGCATCTTATAGCGTTGGAGGGGTTCATCTCGAGACAGAAGGATTTCGGGAGAACAATGACCAGGATGATGATATTTATAACGCCTTTGTACAAATGGAACTTTCTTACAAAACGAGCATTCAGGCTGAATGTAGATACAGAAATACTCAAAATGGAGATCTTGAGCTTAAATTCCTCTCAGATGACTTTAAGCCCAACTGGCGAGAGGAAAAAGAGACAGCCTCCTACCGCATCGGTTTTCGTCACTCTTTTTCACCGGGTTCTATCCTCCTCGCCTCATTTATGTATCATGATATAGATTGTCAATTGCAGGATGAACCTACTGTTCCCTTTATTGATTCTATTAATACTAAAATAAATGAAAATTCCATGAGTAGTGAGTTTCAACACTTATGCTGTTTGAAACACATGAGCATTATCAGTGGGGTAGGATATTTCAATATAAATGGGAAGGATGAAACTACTACAGAGCTTAACTTCCCTCCTCCTCCCATAGGTCCTGGACCGAGCACCAATTTTCAGCTCTCGGATAGGGATGTGGAGCATACTAATCTTTATATTTATAGCCATATCAGCTCTCTGAAGAACGTGACACTGACTATCGGAAGCAGTGCTGACTTCTTTGATAGTGAGAGGTCGAATACGGTGGATAGAGACCAGGTGAATCCAAAATTGGGGATTACCTGGCATCCTCTTCCTGTAACTACATTTCGCGCTGCTGTATTCAGGATTTTAAAAAGAACGCTTATTGCAGATCAGACCCTTGAACCAACACAGGTAGCCGGCTTTAATCAATTTTTTGATGACCCCGATTCAACGGATTCATGGCGCTATAGCGGTGCTATTGATCAGAAATTCTCTCAAAACCTATATGGAGGAGTGGAGTTTTTTCAGCGACACCTGCATGTGCATTATAAGAGCTTAAGGGGTACCCCCCCTGACAGATATACCGTGTGCCAAATCGTGGACTGGCAAGAATATCTGGGGCGTGCCCATCTTTTCTGGACACCTTATGCATGGGTGGCATTCAGCGGGGAATATCTATATGAAAGATTTGAAAGGGATGAGGAATACACTTTAGGCATAAAGGAAGTGACCACACATCGTATTCCTTTAGGGATTAATTTCTTTTGTGGTTCCGGATTAAGTACCTCATTGAAAGCGACTTATTTTAATCAAGATGGTGATTTTGCGCCACAAAATGCCGATCCTGGAACCTTTGAACATGGTGAAGATCATTTCTGGATAGTAGATGCCGCATTCAGTTACCGTCTGCCTAAGCGGTATGGTTTGATAACGGTTGGAGCGACGAATCTTTTTGACGAAGATTTCAGGTATCAGGAAACAGACATTGATAATCCAATTATTCAACCAGACAGAACATTCTTCGCGAGAGTTACGTTGGCGTTTTAAAATCTATTTTAATTTTATTATTTGACAATAAAAATAAAAAAAATATAATAAATCTATAATCTATTATAGCCCACATAGCAAAAACTGGTCGGTTCAGAATCTATGCCTTCATTATCTTTGTCCCAATCAACACTAAAAAAGAGAAGGGAGGTGATAAGAAAAGAAAACAAGGCATTATTAAAAGCCATTTTTATTAATATACACAGAGGAGGTTCAACTCATGATTAAAAGAAAAGGGATAGTTACATTTTTTATTTGTTTGACAATAGGATTATTGATTTGTAGTGTGGGTATAAGAAACACATCAGCACAATTGCCGTCAACGGGATATACTTCTGCTAATCTTTGGCAGAGCCAATATAGTATTCCCCAAGTATCACTCGCAATCGGGAGTTCGCAGTGCTGGCAAGGACTTTTCCCTGTTATGGACTTAATCTGGAGTCCAACCCCTGCGCCAACGTCTTGGGGTACGCCGGTAGTCCCCTTAGAATCAAAGGCTCCTAAGTTAGAATCCCTTACCATTCAGCCCGCCCGCTTTAGTCTTACCAAAGCCGGAATGATTAAAGAATTGATTGTTATAGGATATTTCTCTGATGGTGCAACTCAAGATTTAACGATGGCAACAAGCTGTACTACATATACCTCGAATGATACAGATATTGCTATAGTAGACAAGAACGGAAAAGTAACGGCAAAAAAAGAGGGTCAAGTAACGATCGCTGCCTCTAATAATGGAATAACAGCATTTGCTACTGGGATCATCAGTATTGCCGGAACTCCAGGAATAAAGCCTGTTTTAAAATCAACCACGTACCAAATGGGGCCATGTGAGGTGATTGTAGATAAGGGTGCATCAAAAGACATTGTGACTTCTAACTGTAAGGTAACAGGCCCTATGCTCACAAGTGACCTAATGTTATGTAAAGGGGAAGATGGAGATTGTAAGACCATAGGATGGATTGCAGATGATACGATAATCGAGGCCCATAGTAGTCCGGGATGCTATTATTATTTTTTTTATGGTGAATGCTGGCAAATATGTGACTATTAAAGTTAGAGAGGTAATAATATTTGTCCTATATACAGGCACATACGATTCTTTACTGTCCTGATGATTTTTCCAGAAATTTCAGAGAATAAAGGCAGGGCCAGAAATGGCCCTGCTGCAGTTCCAATAAGTGTCATCAATATTATAGAAAAAACATAAGGTAAATTAATTATGAGTTTTTTCTATAGTGTTTTAAATCCAATTTGTATTTAAGCACTAATTGGGCTAACCATGAGCGGTTCATTTTTGTCTGACGTGCTGCTTCCGATATGTTTCCATGGGTGCGGGGGAGCAGTTTTTTCAAAAACAGTAACTCGACCTTCTCTTCTGCCTTCTTTCGGGCCCTGGCTTTTGCTGCTTTTAATTCATCATTGTTCCGGGGAAGAGGGTATAATTCTTCATAATCAACCATCATTTTGGGAGAGAATTTTTCATCACATAGTTCCGGCGGAAGCTCGTCAATCCCTATGAGATTGCTCCTGCATAATATAATGGCTCTTTCGATTATGTGTTCAAGCTCCCTTACATTTCCGGGATACACATAGTGCAGTAAAATATGGAGGGCGTCGGATTTTACCCCCTGTATGTGCGTGCCTAATTTTTTATTGTATATTTTGATGAAATGCTCAATCAGAAGCGGAATGTCGTTCTTTCTGTCACGCAAGGGCGGTATTTCCAATTCAAACACTTTGAGCCTGTAATATAAATCCTGACGGAATTTTCCCTCCTCTACCAGCCGTGCTAAATTCTGGTGAGTTGCCAAAATCAAGCGCACATCAATATGAATATCATTATTGGTGCCCAAGCGCTGTATTGTTCCCTCTTGAAGGACACGTAAAAGCTTAACTTGAAGATTGAGAGGCATATCCCCGATCTCGTCCAAAAAAACTGTTCCATAATTGGCGTCTTCAAAATGGCCAATCCGCCGCATATGCGCATTAGTAAATGCACCCTTTTCATGCCCGAATAACTCGCTTTCCAATAAATTTTCAGGGATAGCACCACAGTTGATCGCCACAAAATTCTTTGATGAGCGAGGGCTGTAGTTATGGATTGCCTGGGCTATTAATTCCTTACCCGTGCCTGTTTCGCCGTATATCAACACTGTAGTGTCGGTGAGCGCAACCTGCTCTGCCTTTTTGAGAATATCGACAAATATATCACTACAACAGATAATATTTTCAAACCTATATTTCTGTTTGACAGAGCGCCTTAATTTTGCATTCTGACGTCTGAGCATGGCTTCAGCTTTTTGGAGCTGGGCATAGAGAGTGGCTTTCTCAATTGATATGGCGACATTGTCTGCCATAGAGAGTAAAAGCTGTTGGTCATCCTTGGTGAAGGCCCCATTTTTTTTATTGACTGCCTCAAGGACACCGAATATTTCCTTTGTACCCCGCAGGGGCACACATAAAACAGATTTTGTCATGCATTTGGTAATCTCATCTATACCTTTGTAAAAACGTTTATCCTTTGTCACATCCTGAACAATCGCAGGTTTGCCTTGACAAAATACCCAGCCGGCAATGCCCTTATCTTTAGGGAAGCGAAGGTGCTTCAGGTGGTTCTCTATCTCTGAGGTTTCTTCCGCAACAACCGGGAAATAGAACATTTTTTCATTGGGATCCCAAAATATGAGAGAGGTGCCATGAACATCAAGAATTTCTTTTGTTTTCTTTAAGATAAATTTTAATAATTCATCTCGATCAATAATTGAGTTAACAGCGCGAGTAATATCATAGAGCATAGTAAGTTGGCTTAGCTTTTGTTTTAGATCGGAATTACTCATATATAAATTTTTATCTGATACAGAATCCATAATATAGATTGATACCTCTTATTGAAATAATAAACAAAATAAGTATTATTGTCAATTAATGATACCTGACAATTCTATCCTCTATGCGTTGAGCGAAGCAATAATTTCTAAATATATAAACAATGAGTGCCGATAATAGAGATAGGTGTATAATAACCTGTATAGTAGAAGAGTAACTCTCCTTTTTAAAAGGATATTTTTTAGGAATAGTAGGATGGATATTTTATTTATTTTAATTTCAATTGCAATATTTTTTTTCTTTGTAATAATTATTTTGCGTTGTAATTTATATATCAGAAAGCACACGTGGAGAGTAAGGGATAGGAGTGTTGCATTAAATAGGATTGAGCCGGTGAGGGCTGAAAGACGTAAATATTCCAGAACAGAGTTAACAATGATATCCATGATACAAGCTTTCCAGGATAATAAAGCGGGCATGAGGGGAAGAGAGGGGGTGAGCAACGCTTGTATTATTGCATTCCATGAAAGATTTGGAGGGCCTTGGCTTTCTTTACCAGTTATTTCGAGCCAAAATATGCAAGTAAAAATAAAAAATATTAGTCTTGGTGGCGCTTTTATCCTTTGTAAAAAGCCGCTCCCTTCGCATGAATATTTTAATTTAGTATTTACTACGCATAATAATAAAACTTTCCTTTTGAATGCAAAAGCTGTCTGGTCAAATATAGGTACCAATAGGAAAAAGAGCATACCCTCTGGTAGTGGTATTCGTTTTCTTAAAATCTCGGAAGATGATAAAAGGCGTTTAGGTGAGGTGATTGAAGGGGAGATTGTTTCATGACCGAACAAAAACACTGGGCATGGCTTATTAAAAAAATAGAGGTATGGGAGAGGGAGGGAATTCTTGAGAAATCTCAGGCACAGCGTCTGCTCAATGAAAAGCCGAGCTTTCATGCCGAACATAATTTAGCAACACGCATCCTTATAGGGATTAGCACTTTACTCCTGGGGCTTGGGGTTATTAGTTTCTTCGCATTTAATTGGCAGGCAATGCCAAAATGGCTCAAGCTTGCAACAATCTTTTCTGCCTTCATTGCGTCTCATATTACAGGGCGCATACTCGAAAACTACCCATCCAAAAAAGCCCTTTCAGAGTTTTTCTATCTGCTCGGGACTTTTTTATTCGGGGCAAATATTATACTGATCGCCCAAATTTATCATATAGAAGCGCATGCGCCCAATGGTGTTTTTTTGTGGTCGATAGGTGCATTAATTATGGCATATGTGCTCTATTCTTCGCCTCAGATGCTTTTGTTTGGCGCCTTAATAGTCGTGTGGCAAGGCATGGAAAAAAATTACCATATTCCTCAATTATGGGTGGTGTTCTGTGCCGCAATAGGAATGATCCCCTTTGCCATTATGAAAAAACACTGGTTTTCAACCTCTGTTGCCACCATTACTCTGTTACTGACAATTTCAATTCAAATGACCTTTTCTCATATGGGGATCATAGGGAATTGTCTGTTTCTCGGGGTTATGTGTATCGGAATCGGCTTGCTTATCCGGAGAACACGCTATAGTTCATGCGCCAAGCCTCCGGAAGTTTGCGGATTTATTCTTTATTTCGGCACACTTGTTGCGTTAACCTTTAAGGAAGGGGTGCGGGAATTTTTCTCCGGTATAACATCATCCATGCATCTTTCGGATGTGCTTTTCCCTATGTTTATTGTTTTTATAACTCTTTGTGTGTGGGGGTATTATGTATATCCTTTACACACGTTTCCCGACCGATTTAGAAACTTGGACAGAAAGCATGTATTTATCCCATTTGCCGCATTTTTACTGGCTGTCATTTTATGGAGTAGTGCGGCTAATGCTTCGATAAAGTTGATGAGACATGAATTATTATTTATAGGCATGGTGGGCTTTAATATCATTGCACTAGTGCATGGAATTATATTGATCTTTAAAGGCACACGATCGGGGGAGATAGGGAAGTCATTTATAGGTTGTGCAGTCATAGTCATTATAATTATCTCACGTTTTATAGCCTATTCAGATAATCTTTTATGGAGATCTTTTTCCTTTATGCTCGCAGGCGGATTTATATTAGGGATAGCGATTAAGACTTCAAAGATGAAGAGGAGACGGGCGTAAGATGTGTAAAAAAAATAAAACGTTACTTATAGCAAGCGCGGTTTTCCTGCAATGCCTCACATTAGCAGGGATTTGTTTTCAGAGGGAGTTGATAGTCAGACATGGTGACATAGTGTTTATGCGAACCGCTCCCGTTGATCCGCGAGATTTGTTTCGGGGTGATTATGTGCGCCTAGCCTATGAAGTTTCAAATTTGCCGTCAAAATACGTGCCAGGCAGCGAAGTAGAAGCCATGAAAGAGCCGGAGAAAAAGGCATATCTTTCCTTTACAACCGATCAAAGAGGAGTGGTGACTCCCCTCTCATTAAGTCTTCAGAAACCATGCGAAGGGAGATTTATTTCGGGATATACTCAAAGAACATGGCAGAAGGATACTATTTCTGTACGTTTTGGCATTGAAAAATATTTTATGCAACAAAAGAAAGGACTTGTTCTTGAGCGAGGAGAATCCGTAGAGGGAGTCCATATTCCTCTTGAAATGGAAGTCGCTGTTGGAAAAAGAAGCGGTATAGCTGTGCTCAAAGGATACCGGTATGCTGACATGGGAATGGGAATTCAATTGCCGAGAAACCGCCGGAACAATGATAATATCTCTTTTAAAATAATAATTAAGGTGGCAAATGCTTCAGATAAACCTCTGGCAATAGTTGATCCTGAAGATCACTCAACCTTTACCATTGCTCTTACTACTAATCAATACGGGAGTGAAGGAAAACTGAAGCTTAAACATTATCCAAAGGACCTCGCCTCCTTTAAGGAGTCGGATGTGAAGCTTATTAAACCCCAGTCGGTTTATTCATTTGAGTTGGATTTGGGCACGCCGGATTATCAACTTGTGCGTGGTGATAAGGAGATCAGCTGGCAAGATATGCAGTGGGGTGAACGGGCTCAAATTGTATATAATTCGCCTGATGTGAGCATGCTTAAGGATTTTAAACATGCGGAATCTCTTTGGCAAGGACAGCTTTCCAGCCGTTCTTTTACAAGGGCCAATTTTATAGATTAAGCATGATATTTTTCATAGAGGTATCAATAAAAAGAGGTGCTAAAAAAAGGAGATGACTAATGAAAAAAAAATCAATAATTGTATTGTGTATCCTAATGGCGAGTATCTTTATGTGGGCAGGGTGTGGCCTTGATATAATTAATGAGGATTCAAATGAGATGGTACGCACAGAACTGGAGGGAACATGGATAGGAAATGAAACAGGTGATGCCTCTACAACCTGGACCTTTGTGTTCTCGGGCGCTATCGTCAATGTTACTGAAGAGAGCGAGGAGGAATGGTATACAGGAACATTCTCTCTCAATACAAGCAGTGATCCAAAACAAATCAACCTCGTGATCCTTGATTGTTCATATTGTGAGTCTGATCACGAAACGTGTCTTGGGATTTATAGAATCGAAGAGGGCGTATTAACTCTGATAGCAAATGAACCGGGAAATACCCAAAGACCCACATCGTTTACTCTTAGCGGAGACTCCCGTGGGTGGACGTTAACACAACAATAATCCCGTACTTTTAAAAATTCTTATTTTGGGGCCATAATAGGTGGCGAGCGGAGAATACACTATCAAGATGAGAATTGCTACTATATCACTGGAATAAAATTATATGATATTTATCCATCAAGGAATTTTTTTTTATATTCCTTGATGGATTTTTCTATGAGTTCTATAGCTAAGTCCAACGACTCAAATCCCTGGATGACAACCTTTTTTTCTTCAAGATTTTTGTAAACTCGAAAAAATTCCTTAATTTCTTCCAGCATATTGACCGGAAGATCATCTGAGGTAGTGATTTGACTATAGTGGGGATCACGAAGAGGTACGCAAAGAATTTTATCATCGGGTTCTCCGGCATCGGTCATTCACATCACACCAATCGGGCGAGAACGTACCACAACCCCCGGATGAAAGCTGATCTGGGATAGCAAATTTATTTATCCTATTGCATCCTGCCCCTTTTCACCGGTCCTGATTCTTATACATTCGGGGAGGTCAAGGATTCGGATCAGGTTTACCGGTCGTATACCACATATAGAGCATAGCGCTTATCGCTCCTGCAGCTGAAGCGAGCATTGTATTCACGGCAACTATTGCAATTCTGAGATCACCACCCGCAAGTGTGCTGCCGGGGTTAAATCCAAACCATCCGAATGCTAAGATGAGAGTACCTAATATGGCCATTGGGATGTGATGGCCCGGTATCGCATTGGGGGTTCCATCCTTATTAAATTTTCCGATTCTGGCTCCTAACACTATTGCTCCGGCCAGTCCCGCTAACCCTCCTACAGCATGAACAACGGAGGAGCCTGCAAAATCAACAAAACCATTGCCGAGCCCAAAGTGAGTACCTAACTGAGAGAGCCAACCTCCGCCCCATACCCAATTGCCATAGAGGGGATATATGAGCATGGACATAAACAGTCCATATATACAAAAATTAGTATATTTCCACCGCTCAGCCATGGCGCCTGTGGGAATGGTGACAGCGGTATCCATAAATACCATCTGGAATAAGAACATGGCAAATATCGCGACATCATAAGCAACTCCCATAAGGAAGAAGCCACGTGTACCGAAGAGCCCGAAACTTTTCCCAAACAGGGTAATAGATACTTCCCTGCAAAGGGCTCCCCCGCCCCCAAGACTTGCATAGCCGCCAACTCCTCCCATCTGGAGGGCGTACCCGCATACCCAATATCCTGCCATTCCGATCCCATAGACCATAAAATTCATCATCATCGTTTCAGCGGCATTCTTGGCCCGGCAAAAACCTGTTTCAACCAATGCAAAACCGGCCTGCATGAACATGACCAAGAAACCGGTTAAAAGCACCCATAAGAAATTGATTGCGATCATATTATGTCCGACAAAATCAGCGAGCGCTTTAATAGTCAGTTTCCCTGGCTCTATTCCAAGATCAGCAGCCGTGCCGGTAGCTGTCCCTACCGGATCACTCACCGCCCGGACGTAATGTGCAGAGCCGAGCACTAAAATAAACAATAGAAATACAATAAAAAAAGTACGTTTTTTCATCTAACTCTCCTTTCTATTTTTTTGGTTAATGACGTGAAATTAGTTATCATAGGATATTATAAGGGCAAAAGTCATACCATTTCTTGGACCTGCATCGTAACATGCTGGAAAATAAGGACTTAATATATAATTAGGAGAGATGCAGAGTGAAAATAACATACATTATGGTAGATTATTTATTATATATCTACATTTCAGTAGGATTTTAAAACGAAGGAGCTTAAAGAAGTCCTAGAACCAGTGTTTGATATCATCCCACAATACATGGGAATGGTGCGTAAGACCCTCACCATAATCTTAAATATTTCACCACCAAGGACACAGAGATAAATCTGACTTAAAAATAAGAAATTTGGGCTAACTGATTGGCGGGGAATCCTGTGCTAAAGACATTCCTAGTTGCCCCAGAAGTTACGAGTAGTAGAATTTAATCAATAAGAAGTAGATATTAGTCATTTAAATAAATACATTTTTATTTAATAATAAAAATAAAATCATATTAACTTAGATTCAATTAAATAAGAAATTTAATCCATAAAAGAAGAAAAGGAGAGGTGTCTCAAGATGCTTATTTTAAAACTACCGATATACCGCACTTATATGCAGCAATTCTAATTGTGTGCACATACCATTATACAAACGTTAAAATTAGAATTGCTGACTTATATGGCTCTGACTTAATAGCGATTCATTTCAGAAGTTCTGCATTTATATCTTTCCCATAGTGTGTAGAGGGTATGACTATATATTAAATAATAAGGAGGAGAGTATAATGAAAAGAAGTATGAAAATGTTATGGTGTGGATTAGTGTTATTCATTGTTTTTTTGTATTGCGCATTTTATGTAGGCGCAGCTACCCAAGATGCCATAAGCACCTTAATCCGTGGATTAGCTCCAAATCCTTTGGGGATAATAACTCCATCAATTACCCCGATGAGAACGGCACCAACAAGCAGAATGCTTCCCTTTGTCCCTCCAAGCAACCTTTTTATGCCCTTAAGTGGCATTGCTAACCTCACTGGAGTGCCACAGTCACAGCAAGGCTCAGATCCCCTTGCTGATCTTTTATCTAATCTTTTTCCTTTCACGCAAGCAACTTCACCGCTTAATAATCTGGTGGGAATTTCAGATCCCTTAGAAGTGCTAAGAACAGCCAACCAACTGACAGCTATTGCCATACCAGGAGCCACGCCTTATTTTTATTATGAAGATCCTCTCACCTGTGCCGGAGGGCCAGGTCTTGGAATGTGCCATGGAAATAAATTTGCACAATGGGAGACCGACCAACACGCCCGTGCGTGGACAGGGGATTTCATGGTAGCCCAGTATTATGATCTTGCAAGGCCTGATGGTGATCTTGATCCAATTGTGGCAGATATTAAGAAGGGTTGTGTCGGATGTCATTCCCCGAGTGCTTTCATGGCATTGGGAGACGAATTATTAGTGACCGCTCCCCCACGGCCTCTTGGTATTGAAAATGCCTGGAATATACTTCCCGGTACTAAGATTGAGGCAGATCGAGGGGTATTTTGTGATTTCTGCCATACGATAGCTGCTGTTGGTACCCCCCCTGTGAACTTCAACTATTCTTCTGCCGTTACCGCAGCTATTGATCCGAAAAGGGGGCCCTTGCTGCCATTTAATATACCTGGTCCTTCTCCCCATGACGTGATTATTTCACCACTTCATGATGATCCGAGGATCTGCGGTACCTGTCATGATGAGATTGACCCATTCGGCCAGATGGTCAAAGGTACCTACACAGAATGGTTGATTTCCCCCTATTTTCCTGATGTGCGGTGCCAGGACTGTCATCAAGCGTTGGAGGGGCTTGCAGGTATTGCCGGTGCCGGCCCCCAGCTCTATTCCATGAATTTTAAGGGAGGATTTAGTCCCTGGGTAGAAGGAGTGGCATCTGTTGGGGTTATTGCTCCTATAAACGCATCGCCCGGGCAGTTGATTAATTTTGCCGTGTTGGTGAATAATCAATTAGTCGGACACTATTTCCCATCAGGCTCAGAGGAGGAACGTCAACTCTGGCTTCATGTGACTGCGACGGATGTACTCGGCAATATATGGCACATTCCTATTACGATAGCACCGGACATTATAGATCCTGGAAATCCGAATCATACCTTCTGGGTGACCACCAATGCCCCAGTTGCATGGCCTAGCCCGAATCCGGCCATTGGCGTTCCAATTCCCCGGGATGGATTACCTGAAGGAGACCGTATATATCATAGTATTTTTGTGAGTCCACCATATACCGGAAGCAAGATTACCTATGCTCAGTATTATGCAGCGGAAATTTATAGTAACCGTTTAAGACCGTTAGAGCCGAGAGAAGAACAATATTTATGGACAATTCCTCCAAATGCAGTGGGCCCTATAACCATTACTGCGGATCTTAACTATAGACGGATGCCGGATAGTATGGCGGATTTTCTCGGTATTATGCGCCGTCCGATCATTTTGGTCAATAGAGCACAGGCAATTATAAATCTTATATAAGAGTGCTCAATTATAATCTCACGTAATAAGGGCTTCTTCTTGCTCAAAACGAGAGGATAGTTAAAGGTAACCGTTCACGGGTTCAAAGGCAGGCCTTTACCTGTGAACGGTTACACAGTAAGATGAAAGGAAAGTTATTATGAGCAAAAGAAGGAGTAATGTATCATATTTTAAGGCAATAGGAGTCGCATGTGCTCTTGTTTTTTCTTTTATTTTTTTATCCGATACTATACATTCTCAGGTCACCACAGCACCGGCACAGTATACCCAGGCAATGATTGTCCCTGCGTATCTGCCAAGTGGAACTCCACTGGCATCTGGGTCTACATCTCAACCAGGGGATAATGCTCTATTGATTGATAATTTTGAGTATTTTGAAAGTACTGTCAATAGAGGATGGCAGGTTGTGCAGCCTGCTATGCCATACGGCTATCCTCCTAATACTCTTTAGAAGTAATGCAAGAAAATGAGAGGGAAGTTATGAAAGAAACGATAGAGAAAGTTGGACTAAGTTTTTTAGTGCTTATGATAATGACGGCTGCTTTTATTAAGCCGGCAAGTGGTGATACGGGTGATATCGTGCTTGAGCCTTCCTTTGAGTATCAAACGCAAGTACTCCCGGTACAGAGCATGACAACCGGAGATATTCTTGTGGATAATTTTGAGTATTTTGATAGCCCTTATAATCATGGATGGAGGCAGCTCACACCTCCTTATCCGGTGTATGGATTTGGGATCGGTTATTCTGTGAGTTTTGAAACAATTCTTGATTTAGACGAAGGGAGCCGTGTGTTAAATGCATATCGCCCTGCATCGGAATTTATTTTAGGAACAGAGTATGAGAAATATTTTATTACCAAGTATCTTGTGACGCCATCCACTGCTTCTTATCCCAATGGTGCTCAGGGTATTTATCTTAATCAAGATATTCCTGATTCAGCGCCAATCGTGAGCATTAAGTTCAGATCACCCTTAAGTATTGAGCAATGGGATATGTTTGAATTTCATGTCCATGGCACAACCTTAGGGAATGACGGGATAGTGGATACAGATGATGATATGCCATTTCTTATTAAAATACTGCCTCTTGAGCCACTGTGGGATGCTGATATAAAGCGGGGATCAACGCTCTCTATGATGTGGGGATATGAGGCTACGCTTATTCAAGAAGGATCATCCGCTTCTTCAATGATTATTCAAGTGAATATTGGACGTAATTTCAATAGCGGAACGTGGCATACAATATGGCTCGATCTTCGCCAGATTAATGAACAGGCCCATAGTGGCTCTATACCAGCAGGCCAGCAGCTCGGGAAGGCAACCCATATTATGGCAGGCGGTACAATGTTTCGAATGGATGACATCATATTTAGGAAGAAGGACTTCACAAGAATTCAACCTCCTGATTTGATTGAGATCGGTCCTCGCTACGCCCAGCTCTATGAGTCCCTTCGTTTTCTCTTTATGGCAGCTTATCAATCGGAAGGGAAGATCGCCCGCATGACCGATCTTTTACTTGACTCGCACAATTTCCTCACTGAACCGGCAGCCATCGCAGAGGCATGGCTTGAGGATAGCAAGGTAAATGGAGTGATTCAAATGGATCCCAATTATCTTGATCCGGGCCACCCCCTCTATGGTACCCCGAATCCTTATTATTCCCAACTACTTGGCAGAGAGTTTATAATCGATATAAATCTGCCCGTTTTTGCCGATCCTGAATTAAGGATCATCGGCGAGACAGCGGTATCCTTGCGTGATAAGGTATTGGAATGGCGCTCCTCAGTAGGGGGATATGCCCATAAGGGTACACCAATGCAAGCGGTCCGTCCTTTACCCATAAATCCTTATGATGGCATGCCAACCTATATCCCCTTATACTATTATTCAGGATTCATGGCTGTTCATTCCCAAACAAGGTTTTCCACTCCTTCGTTCGGTTTGGCACACTACGGGCCCTTAGAGTGTCGTATACTCGAATCTGCCATGTATAACGCAGGCTTCACCCGCTGGCCAAATATTGCATATATGGATTATACACCGCAGGTCATAGAGAATTTGATAGTCACTATTGAGGTAACGAATGGATTGACCTCCGATGTTGAGACCTTTCCTCTTACTGTCGTTAATTACCCAGTTGAAAATTATCCACCGGCGGTTCAGCTTCGCATCTGCCCCAGGGTCTTCTATATTGGAGAACAGAATCAGTGCAGCATCTGGTTTTCAGATCCCGATTGTTTGATTTTTTCTCTGGCCCAATTTTTTGGGGGAACCCCTGCAACAAACCACTTGCCTGCTCTTCCCGGCAATGAGATAAGGAATGACCAAGACCAATTTATCTATACAATGACCATAGATGGTCTGCCTTCTTATCAGTATGGCCCCTGGCAAGAGGTCATAATAGATCCTTACAGCGGTCTCATTGACTTTGATCCGATGTTTGAAGGCATGTATCATACGATAGTCACTGTCAAGGATAATTATGGAGCAGCGGGGGTGGGTCAAAGGATGCTCATGGCAGTCAATCGTGGAACATGGCTCAATCATCCCCCGATGATGACTCGTGTTCCCACCAGACCTCAACTTGTAAGGGCTGGAGAGGAACTTATTCTCGGCCCACCACAAATTCAGATTTTTGAGCCGGATGGTGAGCAACTGTATGCCACATGCAATATCGGCGCCGCAGGCAAATCGACAAATGGTGCGTTTATATGGAGCTTCCAAACTAGTTTTCCCGGTATCTATAATGTAGAGCTTTTCTTCTATGATGATAGGGGAGGGTATATGACTGTCAAATTCCCAGTGGAAGTGACTCCCTGGTGGACTGATTAAAAGGAAATGCCTATTTGTGCTGGTGGATCCCTATAGCTTTTGAGAAAGGGGGAAGGCTTTGATTTTTGCAGGGATCAAGCCTTCCTCGCATCCCTTATCAGGGGCTCAGTGCCTGATATGCGTATACCATTTTAGCTGAAAAATTTGAATTACACCATTTATTTAAATCTTGGTTTAACTATGGTAGTATGTAGTTATGAAATTGTACAATAGCAGGATAATTACTATAATAATCATAATGCCCATATAAATTCTAAGCCGGCTTCTGAAGACCATAAAGAAACAGATGGTTTTCTCTATGAATATGGCATTCTCCTGCTTGGCATAGTAACTGCTTTACTATTTTTTACGACTGCTCTATGTGCTTTGCTGAGAATGAGATTTAATAAATGGATGAAATACCATCATCTCTTTGCACTTCTTACCGCGCTATTTATGCTAATTCATGCGTTGATCGCTATTTGGCTACATTATTATTAATGTATCGTCTCGCCTCTGAACCATGTATGTTCTGCTCGTTTCATTTTAATTAAAGAGCTTAATGCATTTACAAGGTGATTGCAGCTATTACCACGCATAGTATATGGCATAAAAAAAATCTTAACTACCCGGAGCAGCTATGATATAATAACCTATACATTGAAAATATAAACCACCAAAAATTATATAAAGGAATATAATTATGCATGCTATAATTAGCCAATCCAGGGTAGAATTGGTACAGGGTGATATTACCAAAGAGGATACTGAAGCCATTGCTAATGCAGCCAATTCAGGCTTAAGAGGTGGAGGGGGGGTTGATGGAGCTATTCATCGGGCGGCAGGTCCGAGCCTCATGGCGGAGTTAAGACAAAAATATAGTGGGTGTCCTACAGGAAGCGCGGTCATTACCAAGGGAGGAAAATTAAAAGCATCCTATGTGCTGCACGCCGTGGGCCCTGTGTATAGAGGAAAGGAGAATGATGCGAAACTCCTTGCCAGCGCCTATTCCACATGTCTAAAACTCTGTACGGAAAATAATATAAAATCCGTGGCTTTTCCCTCTATCAGCACAGGTGTGTATGGGTATCCCATTGAGGAAGCCTCCCGTATTGCTCTTAAGACTATCATTGGTTATTTAAAGGAACACCCTGAAATAGAATTAGTGAAGATGGTCCTTTTCAGCCATAGTGATTATACTACCTATAAGCACGCACTTGAAGAAATTTTATAAAATTTCAATAGAAAAGAAAATGAATGAGCTACTACTGGTGCAAAGAGAGGATTTTGAATTTTTTTTACAATTTAGTAGAATCTTTAGTGGATGCCTGCAAACTGGTAATATATTCTCACAATAATAACCAGAGAATATACATATAATGGATTATGCCTAAAAAGAAAAATACAGATCAAACCAGACGTGAAGTTCAGGAACTTACCCTGCTCTTAGAGATTAGTAAAATACTAGAAAGTAGTATTGATCTTCAAGAAGTCCTGGAGCCTGTGTTTGATATCATCGCAAAATACACGGGAATGTTGCGCGGGACCCTTACCCTTCTTAATCGTGAAACTGGTGAAATTAGTATAGAAACAGCATATGGGCTCTCATCCGCTCAGCGAAAAAAGGGTAGATATAAAGTCGGGGAAGGGATTACTGGTAAAGTAGTTCAATCAGGTCAACCTGCCATAGTGCCGCGGATTTCCGAAGAACCATTATTTTTAAACCGCACGGGAGCAAGAAAGGATATCTCTAAAAATAATATTTCTTTCATATGCATCCCGATTAAATTAGGCAAGAAGGTAATCGGCGCCTTAAGTGTTGACCGATTATTCGATGAAGATGTCTCTTTTAAGGAGGATTTACGACTATTATCAATTATTGCTTCAATGATTGCCCAAGCGGTCCGCTTCCGTCAGGAGGCACAAGAGGAACAACAGAGGCTTCTTGAAGAAAATATTCGCTTACATGAAGAGTTAAAGGATCGTTTTAATCCATCAAATATCATAGGCAATTCAAATGCCATGCAGAAAATATACAGTTTGATTTATCAAGTTTCAAAGAGTAATGCGACAATATTAATATGCGGGGAAAGTGGGACGGGAAAAGAATTAGTTGCCCATGCAATTCATTATAACAGCCCAAGGGCTCACAAGCCATTCGTAAAAGTGAATTGTGCGGCCTTGCCGGAGACCGTTATTGAGAGTGAATTATTTGGGCATGAAAAAGGTTCATTTACCGGTGCTCTTTCGCTCAGGAAAGGACGTTTTGAAATAGCCGCAGACGGCACAATATTCTTGGATGAAATTGGTGATCTGTCCGCTTCAACACAAATAAAACTTTTAAGAGTCTTGCAGGAAAGAGAGTTTGAGCGTGTTGGAAGCACCATTTCCATCAAAACAGGGGCACGGATTATCACCGCTACAAATAGAAATTTGGAACAACTCATTGAAAGAGGTACATTTAGGCAAGATTTATATTACCGGATAAATGTATTTCCCATATACATGCCCCCTCTGCGAAAGCGCAAAACCGATATTCTTTTACTCGCCAATTTTTTTGTGGAAAAGTATAGCAAAGCAAATCTAAAAAGAGTACGTCGAATCTCTACACCCGCCATTGATATGCTCATGAGTTATCATTGGCCGGGGAATGTGCGCGAATTAGAAAATTGCATCGAGAGAGCGGTGCTTCTTACCAATGATGAAGTAATCCATGGGCACCATCTACCGCCAACACTTCAGACCGCAGAAGCTACAGGGACAACACATCGTGGGACCCTGCAATCAGAACTTGATAATTTAGAACGGGAATTGATTATTGATGCCTTAAAATCATCGCGAGGCAATATGGTCAAAGCAGCTCAGTCGTTAGGGATTACCGATAGAATCATGGGACTTCGGGTACGAAAATATGCTATTGACCCGCGACGTTTCCGGGCCAAATTCTCGTGAACAGCCACATAAAATTTTTATCTTTTCTTCCTGGCTTTCTATCGTTTAAGTTCATGATAAATAATCAGCTAATTTGTCATGCGGTTGTTTTTGAGATATGCTCGCCATTTATCTCTCCGGCCTTTTTGAGCATCATCTTAGATAAAAACGGCCCTGTTATTTCGTGAATAACTGTTGCTCCGATAATGACACTTAAGATAATATCAGCTATCCCCGAAAATTGTTTGTTTTGTTTTATTAAGAGAGCTAGTCCTATAACAATACCACCTTGGGGGATAAGACCTCCGGCAGTATATCTTTTTACCTTTTGTGAAGATTGAGAAAAATGAGCCCCTGCGATTGTTCCTGAAATCTTTCCCAGCGCCCTCAAAATAACAAAGAATACAATAAGGATAAAATACTTGGAGAACACAGAGAAATTAAGATGCATTCCACTTAGGGCAAAAAATATGATAAAGATTAATTGTTCGGTATAGCGTTCGAGAACCATAAATATTTCTTCTCTCTTTTGGTTATAATTTACAACCATAACTCCCATAGTCATAGTAGACAATAACTCATCAAAATGTAGAATACTAGCAATTCCAAAACATAAAGAAAGCAGGGCCAGGATAAGGATAATATAAACACCTTCTGATTGTTTTTCTATTAAGGAGGTGACTTTATTAAAAACAATCCCAAAAGCGATTCCCAATAAGAGTGCCCCGCCAATAATAAGAACCAGTTTTAATAAAAAGTGATACACAGCAAAACCTTGATGAAGGATACATACATTGGCAATGGCCAATGCTAAACTAAAATTTATGATTCCTGTAGCATCATCAAAGGCAGCAACACTCATAATTGTGGAGGTAACCTCACCTTTTGCTCTATATTCATGAGCAACAGCGAGCGTGGCCGCCGGATCAGTAGGCGACCCTAAAGAACCCATGAGTACACTTAATGGAATAAATGTATTCAGCCAGCTTGCTTGAGGCAGATGAACAAAAAACCTTATTATCATGAGAAAGCCTGCAATAACTGCGAGGAAAGCAAATTCAGCCTCACATAGAGTAATGGAGATAATTCCTTTACCTTTATTCTTAATATTTGAATATAAAAGTGTGCCGCCAACTGAAAAGGTGATAAAGCTTAGGGCAATATTAGTAATAAGGTCAGTATGGTCAACGAAATTTTGAGGAACAAACTTAAAAATACCTGGATTTAAAAAAATGCCGGCCAGAATATACCCAGTTACCTTGGGGAGGTTTATTATGCGGACAATCTCTCCAAAAATAAAACCGGTAATAATTATGATTCCAATTATAAAAATAGGTGGCATACTATTTCTTTCTGATGCTGTGATCGTGTGCTTTTTCTGAATTCAAAACCCCAAGGGTCAAGAGCCCTCGCTCGCGTCATAATATGAAAGGATTTATCCGGATTACTTTCTTGAAGAAAATTTTTAATAGTTGCACGTGTGATATACTCGCCTTTTTGGTTTGCCTCACGGATGTATTGTCTCACTTGTTCTTGGTGGGAAATATTAACTCCTTATTTTATTATGAGCATATCATACCATTGAAAAAGTATCAATTCGAAGGAGCGATATTCCTTAAATTTTGTGCTATGCACAATCAAGGTGATGCCGTGCCCACTTATCGGGATTTAATTCCTCAAGACTGGTAATTTTCTCGCATTCTAATGCTTCGATGCGGAGCACGTGCTCTTTTGCAATTACTATCTCCTGGCCTGATTCATGATTCTTGAGTTTAATAAATGATGCATCAACCCACATTATTTTACCTTCCACTAAAGCGCCATCTGTAAGTGTCAGGCATGCTATTATTTTCTTTGATGGTGTCGATAACTGTGAGGTCGATTCAACGAGGAGAGCATCGAGTGTATTATAATTAAAGCTGCGGGATTCGATTTTTTTGATAATATCCCAAAAATCCTGAGCAGATACACGCGCCTCTTTTTCATTCAGTCTGTTGGCGCGTCTTAATGCACACAGGGCTGCCTCATTGACGAGATTTTCGAGATCAGCACCATTCCATTCGTTCGTTCTATCTGCAATTTCTTCGAAAGAGACGTCAGAGGTGAGGGTTTTATTGCGCAGATAAATGCGAATAACCTCGATTCTATCCGTTCGCGTTAATGAACCGACCCTGATCCGACGGTCAAACCTTCCGGGACGTAGCAGCGCCCTGTCAAGAATGTCTGATCTGTTAGTAGCCGCAATAATGATAATTTGGTTTTTCGGTGCTATCCCATCGAGGCTCACAAGGAGTTGATTTAACGTCTGCTCCCGTTCATCATGACTTGCTCCGATTCCTGAGCCCCGGCGCCGGCCAACTGCATCAAGTTCATCAATGAAAAGTATAGCGGGTGTTTTTTTTGAGGCCTGTTCAAATAAACTTCTGATCCGTGCTGCTCCAACACCCACAAACATTTCCACAAATTCGGATGCTGATATAAAATAAAAATTGGCCTTTGATTCACCAGCAACGGCTCGTGCAAGAAGTGTCTTTCCACAGCCGGGCGGGCCCTCAAGCAGAATTCCACGGGGAATACGGACACCGGATTTTATCCACCGATCCGGATTTTTAAAAAAGTCAATGATATCATTAAGCATTTCTTTTGCTTCTCTGCATCCGCCCACATTATCGAATGTTATGTGCTCTGATTTTTGTAACTCTTGGAGTTTTAATTTGCTGAAAGAAAATATGTTATTACTACCGGCCCCGGCTCCGGCCCCTGACTTATACAGGACATAGAAAATCAGTAGAGCAATGATAAGGAATAGTACCACATAGCAGAATATATTTGAAACTCCTTTTGACTCTTCGCCCCATTGGATATATATCCCACGCTCGGACAGCATTTTCATAACCTCATTATCGATTAGGCCTATCGTGCGATATTCGTGATAGGTATCATTGAGAAGCGCGGTCACGGTTATTTCATTGTTATTTATACGTATTTCACTGACAAGATCCTGCTGTACATCATTAAGAAATGTTTCAAAGGATTCAAAGGGGAGGGACTTGTCTGATTGAGAAAATATAGAGAAAAAATAAATGCACGCACAAAAAATAAAAATCCATACCAGTAGTATTGTCAGCTTTTTTTTCATATTCCATTCCTTATATGATCGCTTGAGTATATCAGGCAACTATACGTGCTAATTTTTTACCTGGCAATTTTTTATTTACTTTTTAGTTTTATTTAATTTATCTATTTTATAATATTAATTCGGTCTGAATGCGTCCAGTCTTCATGAAAAACTTAGAATAAAAGAGTGGGATAGGGGCTGATAGAATGGATACCTATCCCGATTATCTATTTTTTTAATTCCTGACCTTTTAATCCTACAAGCAATTCAATGGGTATTATAAGCAATATTAAGAATGACCGCAGTTGATTTTAATCTCTTATCGGAAGTCCACAAATGATAAATTTTCTTAGGTGCATATATGCCAAAAGCATCACTACGAGGAAGTGCCCCACTCGTTCAACCATGAATCAACGTTCGCCTTTAATACTCCCCTTTCAGTTTTATTGAGACCCTTGGGATCAAAACGATGGCGGTAATGGAGAGCGAGGATAGAATGAAGCTGGGCGGCTGGCAGTGCCATTGTTCTTTCTTTCGCAATCCTCTCGATCCAGCTTGATAAAGTCTCTCCCTGATATCGGATATATCCGAGGTCGCCCAATTTCTTTTCAATGAGATAGAATTCAGAATCCATCCCTGGTATAATCCTCTTTCTCATGAGTTCCTGTTTTTTTGTATCCACCCGCTCTATACGTTTTTTTAAGTATATTTTTCTCCCAAGAAAAAGTATGAGGGGAATGAGGACCCACAGGATGTAGTGTGCATAGTTACTCTCTCTTTCATTCCAGCGCCATTCTGAAAACTTGAACCCAACCCAGGATATAAGGTCAAAAATAGATTCCCATGAGGAAGCAGTTTCTTTTTCGATCTCTATCCATTGAGAAGGTGTTGTATCAAAGTCATGCCAACGCCCGTTATTATAAAATAAAGTCCATGCATGAGCGTGTCTTGATCGGACGAGAAACCTGTTCTCAAACCTGCTGAATTCTTGAACCACATACCCGCTCGCATAGCGAGCCGGAATACCGCATGCGCGCAGGAGAAGGACAGTGGCAGTGGCAAAATATTCACAATGCCCAGATCGGGATTGAAGCAGAAAGTGACCTAATGGGGTAAGAGTATCTGCCTTGCCTGTGAGATCGAGCGAATAGGTGAAGTGTTTACGAAAAAAAAGGTCTACGCTTTTTATAATCTCCTCCGGCGACATGGCAGTGAGCCTATATTCCTGAATAATTTCAGCGAGAACAGGTATTTCTTGTTGAGGAACGTATAAATCAGTTTTATTCGGAGGACTGTCAAGAGAGGTATAGCCGCTATAACGGACATGGTAATTTATCAATCCTGGCCCTTCTTCGACCTTTATAACCCCAAACTGGTTTCGCCCCATTCTCCCAACCGGTAACTGCGATAAGTGATAAGTCCCGTTCGGCAATTTTAATAGGCCTTTACCTTTTTTAAGATACAAAGACACAGAGAGGGCTTTGTCAGTTACAGGAGCTCGTTCGAGATTCCACACTTCTCCATCCAACTGCGGCTTTACACTGCTGAAATCGGATTTCAGAGCGAACCAATTGGGTGATTTATAGAGATTATAACTCGCCTCACGAAGCAGCAAGGGATTGCGACTGTTAGAATCCGCATTTACCCTAAAGAGAATGCGGTCGGATAGTTTCAATGAGCCGATATCTCCTATTGAGGTTTTACTGCGAAAAGGATCAGTATCCTGCCTGATGAACTCAATCAACCACTCAAGTCCTTTTTTCTCCAAGACATTTTGTAAATTATAAAGACCATTATAAACGATATACCCGCATATGCATGCAAGAATAAAGAGGCACATCCACATGATCGGCGAAGATCGTTTTGTTCTCTGAGGCCATAGTGCCCATCCTGAAAGGAATAAGAGACCCACATAAAACCAGATACTCTTCACATTCATAACACTGGCAGAGAGCATACAAAGGGCGCAATAGGGATATGACAAATCCACTGAGGCTGAGACTATATGGCCTTCTCTATTTTTCTTGTTTCGTAAACTCAAGAAAAGCACGCTAAGCGGGACATTGTCTCGTGTACTATAAATTTGGGCAATGATAAGGGGAAGAAAAACAACAGGAAGCCACTGAATTATGAAAAGTATAATACGGGGGGACTTGTGAAGCGTAAAAAAATACACAGACATTCCGATGAATAGAAGGGTACACAGGTCAGAGATACGGTTAAAATCCGAGATGGAAAGTTCGAATCTGAATTTCAGAAAACGCGCTCCTTCCAGAATACATGCTATCAGAATGGCCACAGTCAGAAATTCGGTATACCACCCCCAAAATAAAAGTGATGCGCTAATAAAAAGAGGCGGGAGTGTCATAATTGAGCCAAACCCTCCTCTATTTTTCCTACTTCGAGTATATGAAAATTTTCCTGATAATCCGCATCATGCGGAAGGGAGAGGGCATGGTCTGTAATCACCATAACGAGTAAAGGTATATCTAATTCTTCTAAACGCCGAATAAATTCTTTTCTCTCATTATCCCATGTGAGAAAAATAATGATACAATTGCTGAGCATTGACGCGCGTTCTATGATCAAAGAGGATAACACGCTAAACTCTTTGTGTTTGCATGTTTTAACAGACGCTAAAATTTCCAGCATTTTATCAGTATGGGAAAGTCCCCTTCCAGAGGTAAAGCAATATGCTTTTTCTTCAACGAACAAAAGGTCTAGCAAGGACTCTGGCGTCTTCATGGAATAGACAAAAGATGCTGCAACGGATACGGCTTCCTCAAAAATTTCACTATATTCTGTAGTTAAAAATGTATCAAGCACCAGGGCATGCCGAATAAAAAATTCATCGTGATATTCCCTTACGACCGGCTTGCCCGTCTTTGCCCAACTCCTCCAATGAATTTTTCGCAGTGGATCACCAGGAAGGTAATCTCGTAAGGATATGAATTCCTCTGAATCCCCCACCGACGATGCCAGTGCAACCCCACCGGACTGATAGACCCTGCTGCCGGGAAGATTCACCTGAGGTACAGGATACAGTTTAGGGAGCACAAGAATAGAATCCTCTCGTGCAATATACAAAAAAGATTTAAATAAGCCGAAAGGATCAGGACGGCATAGTGTCATTCCTTTAAGCTTCAAATAACCCCTTTGCCGAGGTATAATACCTGCACGTATCTCTTCTTTAGTAGCGGGATGAACTGTCGGCACTGGAAGCTCGTGTGCTTGTGCCTTCTTTCGTTGTGAGATAAGCCAGAGAAATCGATGATACCCGATTGCCCGGTCGAATAGATTACGTTTTTTTTCCAATGGTTCCTGAGCATTCAAGAATTCTTCAAAGGATGGAAGTGATTCTTCGATATTCTCAAAAAAGGAGAGGCAGCGTTGTGGCTTACGCGATTTATTGTGGAGATGCACAAGGTAATAAAGTGTTTCATCGACAGTTCCAAAACGGGGAAGCACTCGTGTAGCGGTGAACCGCATACGGGGGAAGATATTGATAGCTATAGAGATAAGAATAAGAGAGAGAAGAAAAGCAAATCCCTTATAGGCCACTGTCTGTTTTGTATCGATCCCGACAACGGCAGTCGCGATGAGTGCCCCAAGAATCAATAAGCCTGGTTTTGTAAATCGTCTTCTTATCCATAAATCAGCGGAGTATACTAATCTGAAAAAAAAGAAGAGCCCCCCTTTTTTTGTGTGCCTTGAGATTCGGTGCCAGATGGATGAGAGATATGCATTCATACCGGAACTGGTGTCGTTTTCAGTATAGTTTCGACTATATCCCTGGGTGTTTGCCCTGAAAAGCGGGCTTTGGGGTCCAAGACAATTCTGTGTGCAATAACAGGGACAGCTATTTCTTGAATATGTTCCGGAGTAACAAACTCAATGCCGTCAAATAGGGCGAGAGCCTGAGCAGCCTTCATTAATGAGAGAGAAGCTCGTGGACTCGCTCCCAATTCAACACCTGCCAAAGAGCGTGTAGCACTGACTATGCCAACAATATATCCCTTCATCTCTTCACTGATGCGTATCTGTGTTGTACAGTGTTTCAAGGTAAGGATGTCCTGCTTTGTAACACAGGGACTTAGTTCATCCAGAGGGTGATGTTCCTTTTGGTCTGTGAGCACTGCTACTTCTTCATCTTGAGAAATATATCCCAGGCTGAATTGTAAAGAAAACCTGTCCATCTGGGCTTCGGGGAGAGGATATGTCCCGCGGAATTCCACAGGATTTTGGGTAGCAATAACGAAAAAGAGGTCATCAAGCAGGCAGAGCTCACCGTCAATGCTGACCTGGGCTTCTGCCATAGCTTCAAGCAATGCGGATTGAGTTCGTGGAGAGGCCCTATTAATCTCATCAGCCAATAAAATATTGGTAAATATAGGACCTTTATGCAGGTGAAATTGATTGTCTTTCTTATTGTAAATGGAAACACCGAGAATATCCGATGGTAAGAGGTCGGGGGTAAACTGAATTCGCTTAAAATTGGCATCAATGGATCGTGCGAGGGCTTTAGCCATGGTGGTTTTCCCAGTTCCCGGATAGTCCTCCAGAAGGACATGCCCTCCGCTTGCACACGCTGCGAGCAGCTTACGAATTGCGCTGGATTGCCCTCGTATGATTTTCTTTATATTTTCAGCAATCCTGTAATAAATCTCTCTCGGTGTTAAGCTCCCTAGTTGAGCTATGTCTATCTCCATGGTCTTGTATAATCCTTTCCCTCCTTTAGAGTTCAATTAGAAAGAGATAGGTTGAGTTGAGGATATTATAAAGGAGGCGGGGGTAAGTGTCAAAAAATGCATGAGGTCAATAATTCTCACTTTGAAAGGTGTGTCCCCGCAAGAGCAATATGGTATGTCCCCAAAATTGCCAGCATGAGGTTCCCATGTGTAATATCCCTCACGTTGAATTGTCCATTAGTGGTATGTCTGTAAGATTTAATGGTATATTTAATATAAGAGGACGCCATATCGTTCTATTTCTATTGAATTAAATTACTACATTTAAAAAATAATATAAATAAATGGATGAGACTAATGAAGAAATATATAACGAGAATACTTATTTTTTTGCTTATATCATTATTTTTATTCTCTGCCTCTCCACGCGCTCAAAACACGGGAGGCAGGTATGCCGGATTAACCCTCCTTATGAAAAATATTAACGGAGCGTTTATAAATCCTCAGATGGTTCCGATGACTTCGGTACCCCTTCTTTCACCAGGAACAGTAGAGGGTGCTCTAGATATAATTCCTCCTATAAATCCAATCAGCCAGACGACCATGACACATATAGCTGCTGACCTCGCTCCTTTACCCAATCCTTCCCTGATTCAGCCATCTATGGGTGCTCCTTCTGCAGCCCCGACCTTGAGCAATGCAATTTCTTTCCAATCTTCTCCCATGGCAGCTCTCTCTCAGCCGGGAATAGGAATGCTTTTTAGCCAAGGTCCCACGTTCATAGCAGATGTCGGTCCCTCTATGGGAGATAGGATGGCTTTGCCTTATATGAGTATTTCTTTTGGGATGCAGCCAATAATGGCTGCGGCCCCTGCCCAGACTTATCCTCTTTATATGGGTAATGCAATGATGGGAAATGCCGGGCCTCTTTATGGATCTGACGCCTCATCAGTATCCTTTCCAATGATATATATGCAGAATTTACACAATTCTGATTTTTCTTCATTCATGCCTCCTTCTCCCGGAAGTATACAAGAGGGACACTTCCAATCCATCAGCACTTCTGGTTCCTTTATCACGCCCCCTGCCTCTCTAAAAAGCGGAAGTGAAACACTGATTCAAAACTTCCGGGGCATAACGCCAGAAGAAGAGTTTGCTGTTGAGGAATCCCCTATTTTACGAAACCTAAGCTCTCCTTTAATGAGGCATAGGAATGAACTTATTGTTACGTTCCGTCCTGGTACACCACCAACTGTTATTAATGATATACATAGAAGGCACGGGGGCATTGTGGTGAAGGTGAGCCTTTATGCGGGTTTTTATCTCATTGCTCCATCACCTCAATCCACTGTGGAAGCCCTTGTTCAGGCATACAGTGCAGAAAAGGAAGTCCTTTATGCTGAACCTAACTATATTCGGAGGGCCCATTTAGTCCCTAATGATCCCTATTATCCCTATCAATGGTATCTGGCTGGTTTATCCACCGGGTGGGCGTGGGACGTCGGAACGGGGCTTGGTGCTGTTGTTGGGTTATTAGATTCTGGTGTAGCGTATAGAACAAGTGGTATTTATGCCCAAGCACCTGACCTTGCAGGGACATTCTTTGCCCCTGGATATGATTTTGTCAATGCTGACCTGTTTCCTGATGACGATAACTCGCATGGAACATTTATGTGCGGGTGTATTGCCCAGACCACCAATAATCTATTGGGAGTAGCTGGTGTAGCCTTCAATGCTACCATTATGCCTGTCAAAATTATGGATTCTGCAGGTGATGTTGCTGTCGCTGATGAGGTTGAAGGGATCTATTTTGCTGTGAACAATGGAGCACATGTTATTAATTTAAGCCTTGGTGGACCTGGTATAATTCTCACTGAGCAAACGGCTGTTGATTTTGCTTATAATAGTGGGGTTATTGTTATCGGTTCTGCCGGAAATCTTGCATCGAGTACGCTTGAATATCCCGCCTCTTATGAAACTGCCCTGTCAGTAAGTGCAACACAATATGATGACACCTTAGCCCCTTATTCCAACTATGGTATCGCCATAGATATTTGTGCTCCCGGAGGGAACCTCTCTCTTGACCAGAATTTTGACGGATGGGTGGATGGCATATTACAGCAAACCCATGATGGTATTGATTTCACTGCATTTAGTTATAAATTTGTTGAGGGCACTTCTCCCGCGTGTGCCCTTGTCTCCGGTGTTGCGGCATTAATTGTAGGGAAAGCTACAACTCCCTTAACTCCATTACAGATTAGGGGGATTATCGAAGGCAGCGTAATTGACTTAGGGACTATTGGGTGGGATGAATATTATGGATGGGGGAAAGTGAATGCCTACTATGCTCTCCTTGACACTCCTTGAACATATAAATTTGATAATCGTAGTGGCAGCTTCATAAAAGAAGGTACCACTACGATGTAAATTCTATATATTAAAGAAAGAATCCTAAAACAGTTGCAGTTACTGGTACGGTAGGTACAGGTATAGTTGGTACGGGTACAGTAGGTACGGGTATAGTAGGCACAGGTAGTGTGGGTATAGGTATGGTCGGCACAGGAATTGTCGGTGCAGGTGCAGTGACGATTGGAATTGTGGGAGCTACCAGAGTCGCCACCGGGATAGCTGGTACAGGTGCTGTTGGTATCGGGATCGTCGGGACAGGTGCAGTGACGATTGGGACTGGTGGAGCTGGTATTGCTGGTATTGAAACGGTCGGCGCTGGTGCCGTGGCCACTGGAATAGTCGGCACTGGTGCTATGGGAGGTGGTATAATCGGGACCGGAGCAGTTACCACCGGAACCGTTGGAATTGGTAATGTTGGTATTTGCACAGTGGGAGCAGGTGGAGCTGGAATCAGAACACCTGTGGGGGATAATAGAGGTGTCAGGAGACTTGGTACCGCAACAGTTGGACCAAGGATATCTGCAGGTGTAAGGAAACTAGACAATAAAGGAACAGTGGGTGCACTGGAGGGAGGCCATATCGGGAAATAGGTGTCAATCAGAAAATAAAGATTTGCATAAAGAAGATTGGATGCGAGCCACACGGGATCTGTAAGGGGCAAATTTGCAAAATCATTTGGCAACGTAAGTGGAAGAGCCTTTCCTTTATCATTTAAGAGAGATGGCGCTGGCCATGCATTGATACCCAAGAGAGGATCAAAATAGACCATGCCCAAGGGTGAATTATAGAGCATCCATGGATAGGGAATAGATGGGTCCCAGGTCAAACCGGGCATTACTGGTAATACAATATCCGGTTCAAGGGAACTCACTATAGGAGTTGGTAGACCAGTTGAGTCGTCTATTGGTGACAGCGCAGGTGACCATAATGGCCATAATGTATTATATGGCGGTAAGGCAGCCCAGTTTTGAGCTTCTGCAATTGGCGAATATAATAATGCTATCCCAATGAAAAGCATAAAACTTATTAATAAGCATACTTTAACCTTTTTCATAGTTATATTCCTCTTTCTTTCTCTTTTTTTTTCTCTTTTCTTTCTCTTTTCCCTACAATTTCTCTTTTTTTATGCAGTACGGTAATTATTTACATAGGCTCCTCCTTTCTTTTAAATTTCTCTCTTTTAAGGATGCTTTTTGAATAGCTCTTTGCAGGTTCAAAGGTGCATGGTTCAACGAAAATCTGAATAATTGCTATTGGTTTATTCCTAATGGAAAAAGCTAACCAAAAAAAAGATCTCCTTTTAAAATAATGTTGGTATATCATTGTAAAAGAGCTTTTAAGGGGCTTATGTTTGATTTCATGTATAGGTAAGGTGGTAGTAGCTTCTCTCTTTCTCCCTCTTTAAACACTTTATCCTCTATTCTTTAGCACTGTTTTTATAAAATATAACTTTATTCTCATAAAGAAATATTCATTTTATTCAAAAATAAAGCAAGAATGATACCATACCATTGGACGCAACATGCTCATAAATATAGGGTTATGGTGTATAGAATTTAAGATAGGTGAAAAAAATTTATGTCCTTCATGGGGGATGTAGTAATAATCCGCTTTATGTGAAGGGGGGAAAATGAAAGCGTAACCACGTAATAGAATTTATGCTGTTCACTGAATATAAATGTGGAGCATCCAGCAACTAAAGCTCTCTATTCACGATCTGGCCTCTCATAATCATCAATCGCCTCCTCTTGCCTCATTCTTCCCCTTTTTCCTCTCTGTTTTCCGAACCTGCCTCGTAATCTTTTCAATTTCTTAAAGGCCTCTGCCGGCAATATATTTCTGATCTTTGCCAGCATCATTATCCTTTGCTTTTCCAATTCTCCACGGATACTATTCACGATATCTATTTGCTTCTCCAGTGCCTTAAGATCTAATTTTTGCTGATCAATGTTGTCGAGAAGAGTTTCAAGATCCATTCGAGCGATTTTGTATTCTGCTTCTAACTTTATAATTTCTCTCATATTTTCATTTGAGATCTCTTCGACCTTTTGGATCTGCACATCAGATAGTTGTAAATTTTCCAAGATCTCCGGATGCTTCCACCATTTTCCTTTCGGAAACATATTTTGGCACAAAGCGCTCTGCGCCATGGTGAGAATAGCTATACATCCTATTATTAATATCAATATACCGGACTTTTTCATAGTTTCATCCTCCTTTTAGGTGCGCATATTAGATTGTTATACATGTTATATAGTCATACTTCTAAATCGGGCCAATAAGCGAGTATTTCCAGATCTTCTAAATATTCTGGAAATTCAGTCTCCTCGGTATCTTCTTCTTGAAAATCGAGATAATCCAAGGAAGTGGTTAATGGCTGATTAACCAATTGGGAAACCTTTTCTAAAAATATTTCCTCAATCCTATCATTTTCAGTATACATGCGTGAGGCATCATGCGATCGGAAATAAATACCAAAATAGATACCACCAAAGAGAATAATAAGCACCGCCCCAATAAAAGCAGGCTTTAAAAACCTTACCCATAACGCAGTTTTGGATTCCTGAATTTGGCTGATTTTTGACATGATCCTTCTCTGTTGTATACGCCAGAAATCATGCTTAAAATGATCTGAGATAGATTGCATATCCCTTTTTAGATCAAGATATCTTTCATGACAGCGTTGACATACTCTCAGATGGTCCTCAATCTCCCTGGAATTGGGGGATTCCTCATAGAAGTATTCTATGAACTGATCTTGATCAATATGATTATCTTTGCTTTTCATATAATTCACCCAATCCTCTCCTCAGGTTCCGAATAGCCCTAAAAAGTTGGGCCTTTATCTGCCCCTCGCTGATATTCAGTTGTTGGGCAATGTCTTTGATTTTTAGCCCTTCAAAATGTTTCATAAAAAATATGATTTTTTGTTGAGCTGATAAGGTATCCACGACCTTATCTATAGAAACGCGCAATTCATTATTTAAAAACGAATGTTCCGGAGATAATCGAGTATCCTCGATATTATCTAAGGGATTAGATTCCTTATCGTTTTTTATAAATATATGCCATTTTGTGCTCTTTTGTTTATCCAAACATGCATTGACAATGACTTTCTTAATCCATGGGAATACAGCAATGTCTTTTCTTGACTTTATGATAAAGGTATAAAGTTTGATAAACGCGGTCTGTACGATATCATCTGCTTCATCCCAGTTCTGCACATATCGATACGCTAAAAAATGTGCCTGTTTTTGATATTTGATAAGTAAGTCTTCAAAGACCTCTACATGTCCTTCCCTGATTGATCTAATTTTTTTCTCATCATCCATTGGTGATTAAGATCGTCCTGTTTTTTTTCTTCTCGGTTCACTATATGATCAAAGCCCTCTCCGTCGGAAGGAGGGACTCGCCAGAGTGAATGTTAAGCCCCTACCATCAATCAATCGTGGCAGAGGCCTAACACTGTGTCTCTTATTCTTCAAGCGGCTCCTCGCTCCCATAGGGAGTATTGCACTTTCTCTTTGATCTGAAGTTTCTGCACAAATAAAGCTTATCTTTCTGCTCCTGCGTTAAAAGATCATTAAGACGCTGCCTGTACCGCAGCTTTAATCTTTCTTTTTCTTTCCAAAATGTGGCTCCCTGATCGAGAAGCTCTTCCTCAGTTTTTTCATCTATGGCTGTGCCTTTATTGAGCTGTTCTCTCACTCGCACCCTGAATTGGCGCATACTATCCCTGATCTGCTCCATATTTTCATTGTATTCTTCATTGATTTTCCTAAACTGAGCCGTCTGGTCTTCTGAGAGATTTAAATTCTCCCAACATGCGTTATTATTTCCCTGTCTTAATCCTCTACCCTTGCCCTGACGTTGTTTTCTGAATTCTCCCCAGCCGGGACCATGGGCCTGGGCAACAGATATGATCCCACACAAAAGTATTGTAGCAAAAATTGTGGTAATAAAAAATTTGTGTTTCATAAAAATCTCCTTATAATTTTAATGGTTACTATTTAAATATCTTTAATTCTCCGGAGATAATCGAACGAATGCATTACGCATCCATCATTATTTCCAATATTGGCTTATACTAGTAATAACGACACAAAAGGAAAAAGGTTTACAAAAAATTACTGCAGGGAGGGTGAGGGCACAGTTCCGGGAAGCTCGGGCCGGAGAATAGCAATAATATCGCGAGGTCTTATATTATAGTGTGATGCTATATCACGCAGCTTCTCATCATTATTATTTATTAGAATACCTTTCGCTTTTAAATATTTTTTTGCTTCCTCTATGGGAATATTAAGGTCCCGGCATACTGCTTTCATATCAAGACTGCCCCATTTCTGATCAAGTCGATCGCTCTTTTTTGCTCTTCTTTGAGGGGAATAAGAAGGAGTAGCTCCTGATACGCCCGATACCTTGCGACGAGAATTTGATGATTTACTTTGAGGAATGTTATAATTTCCCTCTGTGGTGATCATCTCATAAATAAGCGTGGGCAGTATCTCATTGTTCGTAGCAATAGTAAAGAGTGGCTGATTTGCATCCTTTACTCTGATCCCATTCAGCTTGAGCATATTTACAATTTTTTGCTTATCAATATTGACATGGTGCGCCAACTCTTTGATAGGCATTTTATTAAATCCAGGTACAATCTGCTCTGCATCTTTCTTTTCTTTGCACAATCCAATGCCTATTATGAGTGCTACGAAAATAATAACAGAATAGAGTATCCCATAGAGTAACCTATTTTTTTTTAACATAATGCCCTCCATTTATTATTTTCAGCAATTCTAATTTTGACTTTTTAATTCCACATGTTATGTTTCCAAAATTAGAATTACTGATTATTGTGCATTATTTTTTTAATCGGTCTCTATGTATTATTGAGATAGGTTATTATTTTATCCTGATTATTGAAGGGGTCTTTTGTATATTTTTTTAACCACTATCATTTTCTTTAATTCTTTATCGACCTGTTCCTGGAATTCTTTATAAGGAGGGTAATCTTCGGGAGGTATGGTAAGTTCCTTCTTTTCATAGCGAAGATGATAGATAATTGTGGAATCTTTTAAAGTGAATTCAGAAATGAAAATAATTTGTGGTATTTCCAGAATAATTGAGGAAGGCAAAGAGGCGACTTCTACTGTTTCGGGAAGAGTTATATGAACAGTAAGTTCTCCGACAGATGGATTTGCCAAAAACACAGGGTACCTACGTTCAGCCTCAGTTATTGCAGATTTGTTGGCTGTTAATGTCGAAGGTTTTATAAATCCTTCATCGTCCACCCAATCAATATAATCCGGGGAAGTATAGGTAAGGGTGACTGTATGAGGATTTGTCACATCATCCGGATCACTGAGTGTAAAATTTATTAATTTTCCGCCCTTTGTCCTTTCTTTTATTATTGTCTCAAGATAAGACTCTCGATAATGTGGCTCTAATGATTTAAAAAAAGCCCGTCTATAAATAGCATTAATTCCTGATGTTTTAATAGTTGAGAAAATTATGGCAGAGGGATCATCATCAACGTGAATAGTCATGTTCTCATCCTCCTTATTATTTTCAGCCAAAGGTATTGGGACTTTTACAAATTCATATCCATCATCCAGAATAACAAGCGCTTCCCGATCGAGAATTCCGCCATGGATATCTCCAAAGGAGCTTGTTTCTACAGTAGGATCAAGCCATATCCATTCATCATTGATCCTGCATAATGTAATCACATGATTAAACGCGTTAATCCGAGGGATTCTCCTCCAAGCCCGTCCGTTATTGAGAGTGCTTATGAGCACTGGATATGCTTCAACCCCTGCTTCTCTGAGCATGGTAACAAGCAATATTGTTTTATCTTTACAGTCGCCATATTTATTTTCATATACTTTATCCGCCTGGTGTGGGATAAGTCCTCCTTTGCCATATTCAAGACCAACATATCGTATTTGAGTGGCAACATAATGAAATAATGCTTTTGCCGCATCCCTTTGATTGGCTATATTGTGCGTGAGGTGGTCGACTCTGGATCTTATTGCGTCGGTTGGCTCCATTGCGTGTGATGCAATATCCCGCCACCAATCAGCTATGCTTTCCCATGAGGTAGATGAGGTTATAAACAAAATTGGACTGATATCAAGCAGAGGTGGCGCCATTGGTTCTGTTATCATTGCAGGGATATCATTAAGTTCCCATAAAAGGGTTTTCATTCCGTCATATATGGTAACCTCTGGTGATGAGATTTCGCCATTGATGATAGATGAGCTAAATTCTCTCCCTTCAGGTATTGAGACTTCAAAATGTGCTTTCTTTATAGGAGTTGGAGAAGCGAGCACAAAACCTTTATCAATTTTTCGCGGGCTAAATATCCTGGATGCAGGGATATCTTCAATCGTCACTTGATATTCGATTATAGACCCTACCGTTACAGCTGGCATTGAGATAATCAAGAGCTTGCTGTTGCTGTAAAAAGGAAATTCCATCCAGGGTGAGACCTCTTGAATATTTTCCTTGCGTGCACCGATAATGGTGCCGTCAGGATTTATGACCCGCGCTAAATCAATTGTAATATTCTGATAGCTTGAATCGTAAGGCAGAGTAATTTCACTTGCCGCTTTCCCACGTTCATCCAATATTTTAAAAAGAGTATGGGTCCTGTTAATTAAGGTATCATCCGGCAAAAGAGTATAGTAAATATCATCACTAAGTGTGATAAGATTGCTCTCAGGAAAATCCTCCGGACCTGGTGCTGATTTAATTAACTGCACCAATGCGTGGTCTTTCAAATCATCAACAGTAGAGACTCCGCCAATTAAAACAATATCTTGAAGATGATCTTCTGCCTTTTGGGCCCATGCACTCTTCGGTGCATGATTGATTACTCTATTAAAATAGGTTTCTGCCTCTATATATAAATGCTTTTCATATAACACAAGCCCTAACGTATAGAGAATCTCAATATCATTTGGATCCATTAGTTCGGCTTTATGCAGTTCTCTTAATGCCTGTGTGAGATCATTCGCTTTAAAATAAGAAATAGCTAATAATCTAATAACCTCTTGATTTGCTGGTTCTTTCTGAATAACCTTATTAAAGTCTTTAATAGCATCGGTATAATATCCCTGCTGATAATAAAAAGTGCCTAATGCCACATGTGCTTTTGGAGACACAGATTCAAAATTTGCCGCCCGTATAAAGTATCTTTCTGCTTCATTAAGGTATTTATTCCCGAGGGCCTGATATGCCATTGCCAAAAGGAGATATACCTCTTCATTTGCATAATTTGCAGCATCTATTTTCCCTAACTCATTTATGGCTAATTGATAGTTCCCTTCAAGATAATAGGCGCGCCCCAGGGAGAAATGATCATTGTCTGAAGCAGGGAACCTCAAAAAATTCGGGAAAATTTTTGATCTGAAGTCCATGTTCATATATGAAAAACCGGAATAAAATAATAAAGTTGCATAGTGTGCCACATCGAAAGAAGAGTTCCCCCAAAGATATCCCACATTATTATTTTCCATGCGCACCAATTCATTGGCAACAGGCCGGAAAGATTCGTCCGGGGTTTCCGAACTTCTGAGTGAGGGAGTATAAGAAGAAAAGAAGAGGAAAAGGACACAGAAGTAACAAACGAGTTCTTTAGCGTGATTCTTAAGTCTATTCATAATGGCCTTCTTTCTATTACAGGGTGAATAGATCAATTTAATTGTTTAAGAGATTTAAATATTGAAGAGCCACTATTCAAAATTATTTTTCATTCAGGAAAGGCCCTTTACGATTTTTAAGAAGCGCATCGCAGGGGCCTTTCCTGTGATTATATTAATAAAATATGGCTATCTCCGGCACAAGATGAATAATTAGAATAATCCACCACCCAGTCCGCCATAAAGGCCACCTAAGCCATATGAGCTATATCCACCGAAGCCACCTAAGCCGCCGCCTAAAGCTCCTCCGGCATACATGCCATATAATGTTAGATTATTAAAAGGAGTCAATCCATAGGCACTATAACCGCCAAAGCCGCCAAGGCCACCAAAACTGCCGCCAAGGCCATATGCACCATACCCGCCTAAACCACCACCATAGCTTCCAAGGCCATAGGCGCCGTATCCACCCAGACCACCGTAGCCGCCAAGTCCGTATGAGCCGTATCCAGCATATGAGGCATAAGGATATCCTCCGTATGCTGATGTTCCATATCCTGATCCATAGGGATAACCATAGGATGTCCCGTATGTTCCGTATCCTGATCCATAGGGATAACCATAGGATGTCCCGTATGTTCCATATCCTGACCCATAGGGAGAACCATAGGATGTCCCGTATGTTCCATATCCTGATCCATAGGGATAACCATAGGATGTCCCGTATGTCCCATATCCTGACCCATAGGGATAACCATAGGATGTCCCGTATGTCCCATAGCTTGATGAATAAGGAGTTGTTGAGGATGAAGAATAAGGATAATACCCATAGGATGATGTATATTGTGATGGATATTGTGTTGTAAATTGTGCATAGCACACATTAAGAGAGATTAAGAAAATCCCTCCACAGATAATTGCAAGCAATACTGAAAATTTCTTAATATTTTTATTAAACATATTTTTTATTAAAACCTCATTTTCTTTATAATACTTTAAAACCATTTTTCATTTCATTAATGATGATTTTTTTCATACATAGCTCAATAATGTCAAGTAAATGAATAACTATATCAGAATATCAGAGGTACTGCAGGTGGTAGTAATAGTGGTACTCTAACTGGTATAAGAAGGCCCGATGCTGTTGCCACAGGAACTGTGGTGACTGGAGTTGTTGCCACTGGGGCTGTTGTGACAGGCACTGTTGTTGCTATTGGTGCAGGAGTAGTAGTAGGCGTAGTAGCAGCGGGAGCAGTAGCAGTAGTTGTTGTTGTGGGATTGAGCAATGATTGAAGCACACTCATACCACCCAAGCCGCCGCCATACATACCGCCCATGAGGCCGCCATACATACCGCCCATGAGGCCGCCGCCATACATGCCATAGCCACCTAATGTGCCTAAACTACTTAAACTTCCCAAACTGCTTAAACCGCCATACATGCCATAACCACCTAAGCCGTACATACCATAGCCGCCAAGGGCACCTAAGCCACTTAAGCTGCTGAGGCCGCCATACAGGCCAGAGCTCCCTAAACCTCCATATAAACGGCCATACATGCCATAGCCGCCAAGGGCACCTAAGCCACTTAAGCTGCTGAGGCCGCCATACAGGCCAGAACTCCCTAAACCTCCATATAAACGGCCATACATACCATAGCCACCAAGGCCATAGGTACTTCCCAGGCCATAGCTTCCTAAACCTCCATACATACCATAGCCGCCAAGGCCATAGCCTCCTAAACCTCCATACATACCATAGCCACCAAGACCATAGGTACTTCCAAGACCATAGCTTCCTAAACCTCCATACATGCCATAGCCGCCAAGGCCATAGCCTCCTAAACCTCCATACATGCCATAGCCACCAAGGCCATATGAGCCATATTGGGCATAAGAAGGACTAAAAGAGGTGAGTAAAACTGCTACTAAAATAATAAATAATAATAATACTAATTTTTTTGCTTTTTTGTATAACATGTTCCTTAACCTTTCTCTTTAATACCATTTACTTTTAAATATTCCATTAAAATGAACCTAGAAAGCATTATTACTTTATACTTCATGTATATATAATTATAGTAATAAGCTTTAAAAATCTTTCTTTAAATTTTCATAGGTAACATCCTCCTCTTACGGTTCAAAATTTTTAATAAATAACGTCACTCCTTTACATACCATCGAATAACTGGTCCAATACCTGAAACATTTTGGTATTTTTATACACAAAGTCGTATGCGCCAAGTTCTTTAGCCTTAGAAATATTGTCATAGTCCAGATATGCAGAGATAATAATGACTTTTATTTTAGGATTAATCTCTTGTGCAATCTTGAAAAGATCAAGGCCATGTATATCTTCAAGATGGATATCAAGCAGGATAAGATCAAATTGAAAAAGGTCTATCTCGTGTTGAAATTCATGGTATGAGTTACATATATCAACATCATACCCTTTTTGGGTAAGGTGGTATTTTAATGCTTTGCAAAAAATAATCTCATCATCGATAATCAAAATTCTGTTAATCACTGTATACCACCATTGTCTGCTTTTATATGTTTTGACTCCATAAATTTCTAATAATCCGGTCATATACCCCCCTGCCTTCTTGTACGAGATTGAGAAAGAGTTAGAATAATAAAAAAACAAGAGGCACAATAAAAACACATTATAGTAATAAGGATTGATCCTCCTAAAATTGTTATGTAGTTATTAAATATTTTACGAGCAGATACTTATGATATGGTTTTTGACTTGTCGCCTTCTTAATCCACCTAAAGTAAGCTTGGAAAATATATTAAACATTTAAACGCTGCATTTATTATGCCATTTAATATTTCAAGGCACTCCTATGGGAATCGGGTCAAAAGAAGAATCAGGAGAAATCTCTACGTTCCAAAATGAGACGATTTATGAGTAAAAAATCCCAGAATGGGATTTTCTTACAAGAAAGTGTCACGCTATAGACTCACCACACCAGCACAAACAGCAGCTCTATATCCTGTGAGTATGTGCTGCTAACAATTGTTTTATTATACGGCAAAAACTTTACAGATGAGACAAGTTTTTTGCTGACCATTGTATTTTGAGTATAAAATGGCACAATTAATGCATTTAAATAAAGGAGAAATGAGACGAATTATATCTATGATAATCACTTTATAAGGTATTTTCAGCCTCTGAGTAACATAAATTTTATACGGATTGCAGTATATATGCAGACAACTAGAAATCCCTATAACAGTGTGCAGAAGGTAACTATGAAATAATAGATTTACGTCCTATTTAAGGGCTAAAGGGCAAGTAGGTTGGTATTTTGGAACCCTTTGTAATCGGCCAATATGCTATAGAGGCAGCAGGTGTAGAACAAGATTTCAAAAGAACGCTCTTGCACGTATATCCATAATGAAAGGAGGAAGTAAGTATGGCAAAAGGTCGAGTAAAATGGTTCAGTGAAAAAAAAGGTTACGGTTTTATTGAATCTGACGAGCATAACGATGTGTTTGTTCATTACAGTGCAATTGACGATGTCGGTTATCGTTCTCTCACAGAAGGCGAAGAAGTTACCTTCGAGGTTGAACATGGCCGAAAAGGACTTCACGCAGTAAAAGTCAGAATTAAATAAACATTTACTCATTTAAAAAAACACCCCGAATAGTTCCGGGGTGTTTTTTTTGCCTGTTCTAAAATGTTTTTTTGCGTTTTACAAGGAAGTAATTAATGCGAATAAGGCTATTACTATAAGCACTACAACGACGATCCAAAAAAGAAGTTTATTCCCCTTCTTTTTACTTTCCTTTTTAGGCCTTTTTTTGATTTTTACCAAAACATGACTCCCGCTATTTATAACGATCAGAACTAGAAGATTATATAGTCTCCATTTTAGAAAAATTTTAGGCTATTCACAAGAGGCAGACCCTGAAAATCTCAATATGACACTATAAGAATTTTATATCGTTATTCAGTCCTGAGGGAGCTTAAGAGGTTGCCGCGCAGAGAAACCAATGTGGCGAGGAGTATCCAGATTGTGCCGCTTGCCATGATCGCTCCTGTTATGAGGCCCAGCCAATTCCACGGGATCTGCCCTCCGGGAGAAAGGAGAGCCGGCAAAAGCGAGATACATGAAGGTACAAGGCCACAGATAAGCCCAGCACCTAATAAAAACCCATGTTCATAGAAAAGCAGCCTGACCAATGTTACACGGCTAAATCCCACTGCCCGGAGCAGCGCAAGCTCTCCCCGACGTTCCAAAACATTTCTTAAAAGAACAATCCCCATTCCAATGCTTCCTAGTATCAATCCGAGCCCGCCAAGGGTGAGATAAATGGAAAGATAGGTGGTCTCCACTCTGTTAAATTCAGCAAGGCGCTCGGCAGCAGGCATTATCGAAAGTCCCATATCCTGCATGACATCGGAAAGAAGCGCAGAAAGCCGTGAAGCATCTTTTTCCATGCCATCCACAAGAAACGCACGAGCACCGCTTATGGAAGGAAAGTGCCGTATAAACGCATCCTGCGAAATCACGATGCTTCCCTGGAAGATGGAATTGGCCAATCCTCCCACAAGTTTTATGCGGAGGGGGCGGCCTCTCTCGTCGGTATACGTTAAGATGTCACCGATGGATTTACCAAGGCCCCACACAATAACCGTATGGTCGGCAATTGCCGGTATCGTCTCGTCACCTTCCTTTGGAACAAGACTCATCCATGGATTTTTATTATCCACCTCATTTGTCCATTGCGTAAAAGTAAATGCCCTCCTTTGAGCAAGTTGTTCAGGACGGATGCCCACTATGTGCGGTTTTTGAACACGGTTTAAATTCAAACAGCTCGCATCATCACCCTCCCGAACATACAGATGAACAAAATTAACATTTTCAAGCTCATGAGGATCGATTCCGAACTGTTCCTTGCCCTTTGTGGTATTTAAATCATAGAGAATAGGAAGGGTCGTCTCGCCATAGAGGATAAATCCACCTGTCCCTGATTCTCTCCGGTAAAGCTCCTTCAAGGGATTATGACGGTTTGCAGCAACAGAGAAAATAAGAAAAATCCCACATGCTAAGATCCCGACAGTCGCAATGCTCCGGCCTCTTTTCCTGCTGCAGTTCCGGATACCCATCCCTGCAAGAGTTGGTGTTCTGATAATTCGAGTCTTAAGGAGGATTTTTAAGAGCATATAACATAATCCCACCATGCTTATGAGCATCAGAGAACCTGCCATGAAAAAAGCAGTGCCCACTTCCTTTCCTTTCGCCGGATCTTTGACAAGAAGTATCAATAGAACACCGAAGCTGGCACTTATAATAATGAAGAGGATGCCCCGTGATTTGCCGCTGTCTGAATAGGCGCTTTCATTCGGTATGTAATTGAGCAATGCGCGGATGGGGTGCCTTCTGTGTTGGTGCATGGTAATCCACATAACGAGGAGTGCGCCCACAACACCGGCAATAAAGCCTATGCATACTGTGTTCAGGGTTATATGAAAGCTGATGGCAGAGGTCCCTACCGTTCCCCTCCACACCGTCCCTAAGGCATAAATGGTCAGCTTTGTGTAGAGGAGCGCGCCTCCTACTCCGAGAAAACCACCGAGAAGAGCAATAATGCCCCCTTCCACAAGAAGAAGCCATTGTATCTGTGTGTGTGAAAATCCCAGGGCACGAAGTATACCCCTCTCGCTTAAGCGATGTTCCAGGCTTAAGATAAAAAAGAGGCTCAATAATACTAATGCAGCTGCGATAATAAAAAAGCTGAGCCCCACAAATAAATGACCAAAATCCACTCCTTCTCTGCCTGCCCGGGTCCCCTCCTCACGGACAGCAGTGAAAATGTAACCCAATGATGAGGGGGTGAGAGTATCCATAATGCGGGAGGCGAGTATCGCAGGGGTAGAGGTATCACTCGGATATCGGACGGAGGTTATTGTCCCGAAACGGTTTTCCCACATTTTTCTTGCTGCGGCGAGCGTGATAAAGGCCTTCGGCGTTCCCCGATAGGTGTCCCAGTATTCCTCATCCTTTGCACGGATGATGCTAAGGTCAATATCAACGCCAGGGTCCCAATCCCGACAATTATCACTATCAGCAAGACCCGGAAAATGCGGCATAAGTTCTTTATCCGCATAATTGCCTTTTATCGGGACAATTGATTGTACCACAAAGCGCGATTTTTTCTCCACGACTTTTTTCATGCTCTCGACTACATAATAGAGAAGTTCTATCGAATCTCCTTCACGCACTGAAAGATCATCGGCGAGCCATTTGTTAATGATGATCTCATCATCCCTCATGTTCCGGGGGACGAGGGGCTCACCCGGTGCAGACACAAAGGAATAGGGAGTCATTCTGCCCCTTGAGCGAAACTGATTTATAAAATAGGTAAATACACCCTGTGCCCCCTCCTGAGCCTTTAATGCTGCATCCATCACCGATTTTTCAATAAACACCCGATCAGAGCGAAGCTCAATTACTGCTCTGCCGGGTAATTGAGCAAGAGTCAATCCTGCATCCTGCAGGGTGAAATGTTCTCTCATGGCATGCTGAATTTTTTCCTTCGTCAACATGTCTTCTGGGTTTTGTGCGATCAGCATCATATTTGCCTGCGAAGGATGCCCTATTTTTTTTGACAAGTGTGCGATCGAAATAAATACATTATAGGGTGCAACCTGATTCGCCCGAAGGCTGAAACGGCCGAATTGTTCATCCGACGCAACACCGATGACGGTGAGGGGAAGAGTAATCGATAGGTGTGCATCGGATACAAGGGGCGCATCATGGGGCAGTCTGCTCACGTTTTCAATACGAAGAAGTATTGTATCGCCTTCCTTCACACCGAGCCGGGAGGCCACCTTTTGATTTATCACAGCGCCCTCTTCCGGGATCGAGGCGAAAGAAACAGGATGGGGATTAAGCGCAAAGAAACGCTCATCAACACCGAGAACCTGCACCTGGTTTACCCTGTGTGTGCCTCCCTTACTGATAGCAATCCCATTAAGACGAAGCACAGGAGCGGCATCTGTCCGAAGGCTCGCGGCCATTGCAATGATAAGTTCTTCCCGAAAGAGACGATCACGCGCATCCAAAGCAAATTCTGTTCTGCCAAGACGTGCTGTAACCAGATGCTCCAGGCTATACTGCACGGAATCACCAACCAACAGAGCGCCCGTCAGTATTGCAATACTCACCCCTGCACCCAGCAGGATGGCCAGATTTATTCGCCAGTAATATATGAGACTTCGAATAATGAGCTTTGACCGTCTCATGGCTTACTTTGAGGTGTGAGATGTCCGTCATACAGAGAATAAATGCGATCCATATACCGGGCGAGCATGGCAGAGTGCGTGACGATGATGAGAATGATCCCACACTCCTTGTTAAGTTCAAAGAGCAGGTGCGCAAGATCCTCTGCCAACGAACGATCAAGCGATCCTGTTGGTTCATCCGCAAGAAGAATTTTGGGGGAATTAATAAGTGCGCGGACAACTGCAACGCGCTGGCGCTCTCCACCTGAGAGCTGAGAGGGCCAGAAGTCCATTCTCTCGCCAAGTCCTACCCGTTTGAGAAGGTATCGCGCCCTTTCATGATCCTTTTTATCGGATTTTTTCCGCGCTCCCCGCCGCGCCATTGTAGGTATAAGCACATTCTCAAAGACAGTGCACTGTGGAAGGAGATGATGGAGTTGAAAAATAAAACCGATATCCCTGCTTCTCATGAGGGAAAGCTGTCTATCCGGCATTTTTGATATATCTTTTCCGTCAAAGATTACGCTCCCAGACGAGGGGCGGTCCAATCCCCCTATAATATTCAAAAGTGTGCTTTTTCCCGACCCGGACGGTCCGACTATGGCAATCGATTCACCTTGAGCCACAGTAAGGGTAATATCCCGGAGGACTGATACAGGACCCTTCCCCGCTCCTCCATCAAAATATTTGGCAATATGATCAAGAGTAAGTATGATGTGGTTTTCTGTCATGATGGGCCTGATTTTCCTACTATTCCTCCTTCGGTGGTCCAAAGGTGTATACCCGTCCATCTTCTGCACTTATCACAATGATTCCACAGGCGATAGCAGGAGAGGAAGTAATCGCTCCACCGATCTCATAGGACCACACCTTTTTCCCATCCGAAGCTCTCACCATATAGACCCGTCCATCATGTGATCCCACCACCACTCTATCTGTGCACAGGACAGGTGAACTATCGATCTCGCCACGGCTTCGGAATTTCCATATCCTTTTCCCATTTTTTCGATTGATACAATAAAGGAACCCATCCCGGCAGCCTATAACTACTCTGTCTTTGTTAATCGCCGGTGAAGAGAAAAAAGCAGATCCTTCTCTCTCATTTCCATACTCCCATACGATCTTGTGTGTCGCAACATCAATGCACATGACTTTATTCCCATAGTTCCCGACAAAGGCATAGTTATCAGCACAGGCGGCCGAGCCGGCTATGTAAGAGCCGGTATCGATGGTGCCTATGACTTTCCCCTCGGCGCCTGAGAGGACGTGAATCTGCGCATCGCATCCCCCAAAAACAACCCGCCCTTGATAAACAGATGGTGTACCATTAATGTAATTCTCCGTTTTATACGACCATACCTTTTTTCCTGAGACTGAATCAACACAGTATATGGAATTATCATAACTACCAACGAGTATCCATTGTGCTTTCCCATCTGGTGAGGGGAGCCAGTTTGCAGATCCTGCAATCCTTGAACCTATGGGATATTTCCATTGTACTGTGCCGTCTTGGCAGGAAAGGGAGTATAATGTCCCCCCAAGGGAGCCGATGAAAAGCGTGTGATCAATGATAAGGGGAGATGCCTCTATCATATCACCCGATGAAAACTCCCATACCGTTTCTCCATTCGTTATTGAGAGGGCATACACTTTCCCATTATCTGAGCCAATATAGATACGGCCATGTGCAATAACGGGTGAGGATTGTATCTGCTCACCTATTTTTTTAGACCATAGAAGGTGAGGGACATCCGGAAGATGGACATCACAGGTGCCTGACAATCGCTGATCGCCACGAAATATTGTCCAGGAAGGACTCTCCGACGCAGTTTTCATAGTGTCAGAGAATACATGTGTGCACCAGAGGAGACTGAGAAAAAACAGTGCAATAATTCTTTTGTTCATATCACGTGCTCGTTCCTGAAGGTGAGAGCCCCGGTAGGGCACATGGTCACGCATTCATCAATGACCTTAATGTCGGTATCATCAATGGGATGGTGAAAGGGCGTGCCGACTGTCATATCAAGACCTTTCCCGATAAAGGTGAATCCATACCGCTCACCCGCTTTTTCCGTGATTCGGACACATATCCCGCACTGTATACACTTTCCCGGATCATACGTGACTAGCGCATATCGGTCTGGTGTGTAACATTTTCTCCCTCCATCACCCCTGTAATGAAACTGTCGGGCTCCGTAATTTTGCGCGTAGTATCGCAGTCTGCATGAATTCCGGGCTGCACAATCGCACAGAAGACAGCGTCGTGCTTCCCTCTCTGCCTCCATTGGAGCAAAGCCAGTATCAAGGCCTCCTTTTGGTTGAGTTTGTGACGAGGCATCAGCATCGTGGCTTAATGCATCCATTTTTTTGGCCTTGGCGGACCAGGTCTTTGAGGAAAATATCCTTTCCTGTTGGGAGCCTGCGCCCTCTCTGTCCCTTAAAAAGCGATCGATTCTCTTGGCCACAGATGTGCCGGCGGCACTTTTTTTAAGGAGACGTCTTTCGATATTGAGCCTGCTGTTATCGCCATCCCCCTCCCGCACATCTGCGGTAAATATATATGAATGATCCTTATTTCCTCGATTATACATACTGATAATTGTATCCGTACAGAGACATACTGCATCAAAATCCTTATGCAGTTCATCATCTAAAAGATCTATAAGGTGCATTCTAGCCATCCGAAATTCTCCCCCAAGGATTCGCAGCAAATTTAGTTCTTTATCAAGGATATGGCAGGGAAGTTTTTTCTGTGCCACTAATTCTCGAAGCATTCCTCCCGGTTCGTGCTTTGTATCAAAAATAATGCACGCATGTCCCTTGCGGAGAAGATGATAGGCTGCGAATAATCCGGCAGGGCCGGATCCGACAATGGCAACTCTTTTTCCTGTCTTTTCCTTGCAATGAGGGATATAAGGTGTATCAGAGGCAAGATCCTTATCTACAACAGAGCGTATAAGGAGGCGAATAGAAATAGGGCTGTCATAGTGGCCTCGGCGGCATGCTTTTTCACAGGGTGCCGGACATAGCCGCTCGAACGTCGCGGGGAAAGGAAACTCCTTTTTTATTGTTCGAATGGCTTGCCCATAGTCACCTGCTATAATTGTGCGAATCATAAGAGGGATATTGATATGAAGCGGACAACTCAATTCACATGGCCCTTCGCACCACCCCACATGTTCGCTTAATAGCAACTCTAATGCTGCTTTACGGAATTTGTACACTTCTTCATTGTCTGTTTCAATGATCATCCCCTCTGAAGCCGGAACAGAACAGGAGGGGATAAGGGTGTGTGATTTCTTCTCTTGTACCATGCATACCATGCATGAGGGAGAAAATCGATAATCATGAAGATAACAGAGGGTAGGGATCTCGATCCCTGATTGTTGACAGGCATCAAGCACTGTACTTCCCTCGTGTATATCTATTTTAGTATTATTAATAATCAGTTGAGGCATGTGTTATTTTCGTGATCGTTTTTTGTCGCACATTATAGTTCTTGTCACACATCATAGTTCTATAATTATCATGTGTTTACAAAATTTGCAAATTAATTCACCCCGTGAAGTGAGAATTTATAAGGAGTGATAGCCATATAAAAAATGAAATTTCATAATTTCATTGAAAAAGCTAAATATTTAAGATATATTATTGTTATATTGTAGCCGGAGGGCACCACAAATAAATGAGAAGGAGGTGATGAGTGAGAGAATACGCATTAACAGTAAAAATAAAGGGGTGTTCTCGGAAATAGAATATATTTCAAAACAACCCATGCGCTTAGAGAGGAGGTGAGGGATTTATATAAGAAAATATGAATTTTGGCTGGATTTTAGCTCTTTTACCTTATTAATTTAATGATATCTTACATGGAAGGAGATATTTTTATGAGGTATAAAAGAAAATTAAACAATGCCATCTTTTTTATTAGTGCAGTATTAATCATACTATGCGTACCCGCTTCTTTCAGTTCAGCTTCATTGAATACTCGTTCGGCTCTATGGACTGATTGGAATCTTCAAACCTCTTCTTATCTTAAAACCTCTTCTTATCTTACTCTTGGTAACGTTGTATTCCCGGGATTTGGTAGTGGACAGAGTAGCATTCCTAGTGAGTGGGCTCAGAATTCTTTAGCACCTTTAGGACAAACCCAAGAGGTCGATAACGGTTCTTTAATGAATGGCTACGCTATTGCAAAAATTACCGCTGCCGATCAAGTGGCACTTGAACTTACTGTGTATAACAACAATCTAGCTCTTGTAAAAGATATTCGAAAGATTACTGAGAATTCTCTTCCCCTTGGACCCGGAGAATTACTCTTTGAAGAGGTTGCATCTGAAATTATTCCCTCAACGGTGATTGTAAAATCGCAGACCTCCCCAACAGCTTTTACCGTGCTTGAACAGACCTTTAAAAATTACTTTACTTCAAGGTATGATCTTCTTGATGAGTACGTAGGGAAAACGATAAAATTAGTGGATTGGAACGAATATCATAATACAATGAATGTGGTTGAGGCAACTCTCCTGGGATCTCAATACGAATATATTTACAAGATAAATGGGGATATCTATCTTCAACACCCAGGGGATCCAGTTCTTCCGGCATTGCCTGAAGACTTTTCAGACAAACCAACCCTCTGGTGGTCATATGAGAACAGCTTCGCAGGCGACCAAATACTTGAGACTTCTTATCTTACGAATAATATTAGCTGGAGCGCAGATTATATTTTAATCTTAAATGCAGAGGAGAACCTTGCCGATATATCGAGCTGGGTTACGATAGTAAACCAAAGCGGCGCGACCTACAAAAATGCTCAATTAAGGCTTGTAGCGGGCCAAGTCCAACGTAGAATGGAGCCGATTATTCCATATTATCCACAATATGGGGGCCTGTATGGCGCAGTAGTTAATCTGACACCTGTTGCTTCGGTTCAATTTGAAGAAGAGGCTACCTTTGAATACCACACCTATGATCTTGGGAGGACCACCACCATAAAGGACAAAAAGACAAAACAGATAAGTATGTTGGAAGCTTCTGGTGTAGTTACGGAGAAAGAGCTCCTCGTTGAGGGGGGAATTATAAGCTATTTAACAGGATACTATGGGGAGGATGAAATCAGACTCCCGGTGAATGTGTATATTAAATTTAAAAATTCAGAAGCGTCTAATCTCGGTTTATCTTTGCCAGCTGGAGTAATGCACATTTACCAAGAGGATAACAATGGATACTTATGGTTTATAGGTGAAGACAAGATAACACATACCCCAATAGATGAAGAAGTCAAGCTTTATGTAGGGGATGCCTTTGATATTGTTGCGGAGAGGATCCAGACCGATTATAAGCTGGTCAGTCAGAATGTTCATGAATCAGAGTGGGAGATTACATTAAGAAATCATAAAGAGGAGGATGTAGTAGTAAGTATTAAAGAACAACTAAGGGATGACTGGGAGATAATAAATAGCACCCATCCTTATGAACAAATCGATGCCTTTACTATAAGGTTTGATATCGAGGTTTCGAAAGAGGAAGAGGTAAAAGTGAATTACAGAGTGAGGATTACAGAAGAGTCAGAGATAGTACCAATGCCGTCGGAATATTATCCGATTCCAGGAGTGTCTCCGGAATATTATCCGATGCCGGCAGGGGCTCCATATTAACCGTAGAAGTCCGCCTTGGGTTCCTTTCCCGGCGCTATCCTGATCAATTGGGATTTTTACATTCATGAGCTTTTTAATTGAAAGGAAGTAGAGTATTCTACTTCCTTTTTATATATTCCTACAATAAATTCGAGGATTTGCTATAATGAATATCCAATATGTAAAATTGCACTCAGATGTTATTTATAGCATCTTTGATTGCATGAAGCAATTGGGAGACGTCATAGGGCTTTTGAAGAAATTGTAATCCCCTTTTTCGAATAATATGCCACTGGGAATTTTGGTCGATATAGCCACTTGTAAGTAAAACAGAGAGGTCAGGTTTTTCCTTGATCAGTTTATCTACTAATTGCACACCGGTTCCATGGGGGAGCACCACATCGCTGAAAACGAGCTGAAATTCTCCTTTTTCTTTTTCGAAAATCTCTAAGGCTTCCTTTGCATTTGCAGCGATAAATGGTACATAGCCATTTTTGCGCAATATCTTGAGGCTAAACTCCCTTACCTCTTTATCATCTTCTACGACAAGGATACGTTCTCCCTTGCCTTTCAGTTCATGGAGCCCAATTCTCTCCTCACTGACCTGGTCAGAGTCTGTGGACAGGGCAGGAAGATAAACCTCAAATGTCGAACCTCGTCCAGGCTCGCTGCGGACATTGATCCATCCTCCATGCTGTTTGACTATACCGAATACCATAGATAATCCTAGGCCGGTCCCTTTTCCCTGTTCTTTAGTAGTGAAAAATGGTTCAAAGATACGACTCATCATCTCTTTATTCATGCCGATGCCGGTATCCTCAATCGCCAAACAGACGAATTTTCCAGGGTGTGCATGAGGGATTTTTTTCTGACAATCTTCTTCCATGGTCACATTTTTCGTTTTGATAATAATTTTCCCACCCTCAGGCATGGCGTCACGGGCATTCACCACGAGATTCAAAATAACTTGATCGATCTGGCCGGGATCCGCTTTCACCTGATCAAGCTCAGGTTCAAAAACAGTAAGCATCTGGATGTCCTCACCAATGATGCGGCGAAACATTTTTTCAAGATCGGCAAGCCTTTTTCTTAGATCAAGTATGCGTGGTTTGAGCACCTGCCCACGGCTAAATGCCAGAAGCTGCCCTGTCAGGTTGGATGCTATCTTTCCTGCCTTTTTGATCGTTTCCGCATACATATAGAGTGGTTGCTGATTTTTAAGATTCGTCAGCAGAAGTTCTGTATATCCCATTATAGTAGTGAGAATATTATTAAAATCATGGGCGACGCCTCCTGCCAGTCTTCCGAGAGGCTCTAATTTCTGCGCCTGATGAAGTTGAGCTTGGAGCTCTTCCTTTTCTGTCTCTGCATTTTTACGTTCGGTAATGTCAATTTTAATTTGCGCTACCAACCATTCTCCTTTTTCGTTCTGAAAAGGTATGGTACTGACTTGTATTGGCCTGTTATGTTCCCTTATCAGCGTTTCTTCACTAATGATGACACTTTTTTTCTTCAAAGATTTTTTAGCAACACAGCCGGGGCATATATCACTTCTGCCCATAAAATACTCGTAACATTTTGCCTCGCCTGGATCACCATATACATTTTTCCATGCCGGATCTATATAGCGAATATTTAGCTCAGGATCGAGGATATGAAGACCTGTATTTGTCACTCCAAGAACAAACTCAATCTGTTCCTTGAGATTTTTGAGCTCTGCTTCCCGTTTCCTCCCTTCTTCGATTTGCTGTTGCAGATATGCAACCTCAGCCTCTAAAGCCTTTGTAGCATTTTGTAATGCTTTGTCATTGTTTTTCATTTCCCCCCCCCTTTTTTGTTTTTTATCAAAGCTGATATACGCATAAAGAATATGCAGGCAGAATATCCCCATAACCAGTAAACGGACCCAGATTTCTTGTATATTGAGAGAGAATAGCTGACTGATAATTGTTCCTTTTTTGAGGATAAAAGCATTAATTAAAGATTCAGAAATCCAGAAAAAGAACAATAGTAAACCCCCAACCCAAATTATATCTCTTGCATGATTAATAGTATTCTTTGTAGTCTTAAACGAATTCATGCTATTTCTCCATTATAATGAAAGTTGTTAACTCATCTCTCTCCCTTTTATACGACTGTGGTTTTTCAATGCAAGGTGACGCTCATCCATTATCTGCTCCAATAATATAAGCACCGGAAAGGTATAATTTTTTGAGAATATACACATAGATCGTGACTTTATTTGCTGTTGTTTATAAGCCGAAGACGTATGCATGTCTGAATGCTCGTCTCCGGATGCTGGGAAGTCAAGGAATATTATTTATCCCTTACTACTATTATAACTTAGATAGTAATTTTTGTAAAAGAATTCCTGACAATTCTTTGTAAATTTTCTTAATTTTTCTTCACTGCCAGAGCAGGGCAGGTAAGCCGGCACGTATCGCATTTTATGCACTTTTCCTGATCAATCTCGTGCTGTTGATATGGCTTCATGGCTATCGCTCCGGTAGGACAGCGCTGCGCGCATCGTGTGCATCCGATACAGTTCTCATCTATGGTATAGGTAATGAGTGCCTTGCATTTTTTCGCAGGACAGCGTCCCTCCATGTGAGCGATATATTCATCCCTAAAATAGCGCAGCGTGGAAAGGACAGGATTGGGGGCTGTTTTACCAAGACCGCACAGGCTGCCTTTTTTGGTAAGCAGTGCGATATATTCAAGCTTTTCAAGATCCGACTCTGTGCCCCTTCCTTGGCAGAATGATTCAAGTATCTCCAGCATCCGTTTTGTGCCAATCCGGCAGAAGGTACATTTCCCGCACGACTCCCGCTGAGTAAAATCAAGAAAATATCGGGCAATATCCACCATACAGTCGGTTTCATCAAGGATAACCAGCCCGCCGGAGCCCATCATCGCCCCGATATCGGTTAGGGCTTCATAATCTATTGGTGTATCAACAAGATGCGCCGGCACACATCCCCCTGATGGCCCGCCTACCTGGATTGCTTTTAACCGTTTCCCGTCAGGTATCCCACCCCCTATATCTTCCACAATCTCCCGAAGGGTAATGCCCATGGGCACTTCAATTAATCCACCCCGTGCAATCTTCCCTGCCAGTGCAAATGTCTTTGTTCCTGTGCTCCCCTTGCTCCCGAGAGCGAAAAATTCCAAAGGCCCATGACGGATTATCCAAGGGACAAGAGCAAAGGTTTCCACATTATTGATAAGGGTCGGTTGATGCCACAACCCCCTTACGGAAGGATGAGGCGGACGAAAGCGCGGTGCGCCGCGCCTCCCTTCAATGGCCGCAATAAGCGCTGTCTCTTCGCCACATACGAAACCTCCCGCACCTTCAATGACTTTAAGTCGAAGGGGACCGAGTATATCGCGCTCCTCGCATATCTCCAATGCTTCCTTCATGCGGGATAAGGCACGCGGATACTCTCCCCGGATATAGATATATCCTTCATATACTGAAAGAGCGTGGGCAGCTATTGCCATCCCTTCAATAACCCTGAAGGGGAATGATTCAAGGATCATCCGGTCCATAAATGCGCCGGGATCACCCTCATCACCATTACACACGATATATTTTTTGCTGCTCACAGCATGCCGCACCCTTTCCCATTTCTCGCCCGTTGGAAAACCTGCGCCACCCCGTCCCCTCAAACCACTCTCCTTGATCGTGGCAATGATAGTGTCAGGAGCCATTTTCGCTGTGCACTGCCTCAAGGCTGAAAATCCATCATGTCGGATGTAATCATCTATATCGAGAGGGTCCATGGAACCGCCAAGCTCTGTCACAATATGTGTTTGTCTTCCCCAAAAGTGTTCAATCTGAGTATCTCGCGGCTCAATGGCATACCGGCTAAAGAGAGTCTTCTCAAGCACGCATGAGGCGGCATACCCGACTCGCTTTACCATGCCGGCAGGACGAAAATGCCTACAAAGCAAGGCCCTCACATCCTGGGGCGCAACCCTGCCATAGAAGAATGTGGAGGCATCCGGTAAGATGATTTCCACTAGAGGGGCTTCATAGGAGATCCCCTTGCAGCCCACCACCTTCACATCTAGTGGAAAGGAAGCCCGAGAAATCTCGCCTCTAAGCTCATGATAGACAGCCTCGGCGCCCGTTGCGCTGCAACTTGAACAGAGGCATATCTTGATCTGGCCCCTCATGGCCCCTTCTCTCCCCTGCATGATTATAGTATCTTTATCCGGGCCTTGCTCTGTCCTTGATTGAAGAAAATCCCTTAGCACATGGGGCACTCTCTGTGGGGTCACAAACCCATAGGTAACCTCATCAATCTTGACGGCCGGGGCAATCATGCAACATCCGAGACACGCGACCTTCTCCACGGTAAATAGTCTTTTTTTATCCGTGTCTTCTCCATCGGGAATCTCAAGATGACGTCGAAACGCCTCACAGACACTCTCTGCCCCCTTCACATGACAGGCTGTCCCGATACAGAGCTGGATAAAATGCTGTCCTGCGGGAGAGAGGCGAAACTGCGGATAAAACGTGGCAACGCTTATTATCAGGGAAGGGGTTATCCGGGTTATTTTACACACCCGACGAAGTGCAGGCTCGGGCAAATAGTTATATTTTTTCTGAATTGCCTGAAGTATAGGGAGGAGGGCATCCTGGCCCTGTCCGATTTTTCCAACAATCTCATCGATCTCTGTAAATTGGTCGTGTTCATGAGTGTTCATCGGATGCACCAATACAGTATAGAGAGTTGCTGCCACGGATATAGATTCGTCCATCGAGAAAGGCAGGTGTGCACAACGTGCTTTCCCCGAGTTTCGGGTGACCATAAGGGATATAGGTCCTGTCTGCTTTAAAAATTTTCATGACTCCTTCTTTATCAAGTAGATATACCTTATCGCCCACGAGAACTGGGGATGCGTAAAATCCTGTCTCAAACTCCTGTTTCCAGAGGACATTCCCCTTTTTCTGATCAAAACAGGTCACGACTCCCTCGCTGCTTGCGATAAACACATAGGTGCCCGTGGCCAATGGACTTGCAACATCAGGCAAATCGCCGCGTGCTTCCCAGATGAGTGTTGCCTCCTTGCCTGGTTTAATAGCTGCAAGACGGGCATATCGATTGACCACGATTACTATACCTTCAGCATATGCCGGTGAGGGGGCAACCTCCCCGCTCATGCATTTAATCCTCCATAATTCATCGCCTTTTTCCGGATTATAGGATATCACAAAGGGAGATGCATTAAGAATGAGTTCCTTGCGATCACCCGTATCAACCAGAATGGGTGATGCCCAGGAGGTATTCACCTCACGTTCTTTCTCCCATACACTCTTTCCTGTTTTAAGATCACATGTGATAAGACGAGATCGCTGGGCATGATCATATTGGATGAGAAGAAGATTGCGATAGATGATTAATGATGATGCATGGCCATAGGGATTATCAGGAGTGCCTAGGTTTCTCCCCCATAACACAGAACCTTGAAAATCAAGACATACCACATCACCTGTAGCAAAAAGAGCGCACACACAACGTCCATCAGTTGCAATGGTCGGAGCAGCATATCCCGTATCATCCGTCACCTTGGGTGGCTTTTTGGGCGAGCCGGGGATATGCTCTGCGCGTCTCTTCCAGAGGAGTGTCCCGTTATCCGTATCATAGCAATATACTTCCCTTACTTTCTTATTTCCACCGGTAAGAAAGAGCCGATTCTCCCACACCACGGGAGAGCTGTATCCTGGCTGCGGGACCGCGCTTTTCCAAAGAATTCCCTTGTTTTTCTCGCCATCCCATGTAGCTGGCATATTCGTATAATGGGCAATTGCATTCCCTCCCGGTCCCCTGAAGTTTGCCCACTGTTTTATGAGAAGGGTGTTGGAAGGCGGTTCCGGAAAATGGGCAAGAATGGGAGGCACCTTTATCTTGGCAGGATTAAACTCCGGTCGAAAGACCGTGGCAAGCAAAAAGGATATGAGTACAATAATGATGCCCAATGCTCCTACCGCATACTGAGCGCTCATATACTCTGTTTCCTCAGAGTCCGTGCCATCCTCGGCCGGATGGGGGAGAGAACGGCGAAGTGTGACGAGAATCTTCAAGGCGGCAAACAAAACCGCTACCCCTCCCAATAAAAGATAGGCCCCGCTGCGGGCAAACTCATGACTTGCAAAAAAGGCCCGCCGCGCTAAAAGGTCAAGTTCCCGGATCTGCTCCTTAATCCGTTCATTATCTGGCTGCATCTCATGCTCAGTAAAAAGCTGTGTGAGCGCCTTCGAGTTTAAGGGATCTGTCCTCTTTATCTGGATAAAATTTATGATAATAAGAATAGATATGCTGCACACGAAAATACCCGCCACAAAGGCAACACCACGCGCTGTGAGGTAGAGTGCCCGATCTTTCTTCGTCCACATATCAGGAGTTTTGATGAGCAGCTTCATTCTTCTCTTTCCCTGTTTTTAAACGAAGGTGTTCTCTCGGACAATAGGCAAAGCATCTCCCGCAGCTCAGGCATAGGCCTCTGTCTGGCTCATAATCGCTTCCTTTCCTGCACAGGGAAAGAAAGATCAATGTACCACCAAAGGTGAGGCCGAGAAATCCGCCGAGCACCATGCCGCCTACCTGAAACTGTTTCTGAAGAAGACGCACCTCTTTGTAAAGATCGGCAACCTGTCGCCCCATCGAGCGGAAGGTTTCACTCTCAAGGGTCAATTCCGCTTCTTTTCCTGAATCCTCACGCCATAGCTGCTCTGCAAGGCGCACTCTTGCGTCTGCATAGGAGAGGGGAAAAGCCAGGGTTCTCCCTATCACTGCACCAAGCGCAATAATAAGAGGAAGGGCCACAATAAGAAGAAGGGTGCGGCGAAGCTCCTTTCTGGACTGGCCTCTGCATTCTTCCCGTGGCTTTTTAATGGCCCCGAAGGGGCATGATTCCTCACAGAGGCGACACTGTATGCACTCATCAGGAGTGATGGCGATATGCCATTTTGAAAGTCTGGAACACCAGCGAAGCAGTACACCATAGGGGCATAAGAACCGGCAATAGGGACGGGCGACACACATACTCACGCAAAGAAAGAGGGCGCCGAAGAAAAGCATGGGGGCTGGGCCGGTCAACCGGAAAAAGGAGACAGCCGGATCAAAGCGGCAGATAAGAAAATGAGAACCGGTCGCTGCATACAGGACCGCGATCCCGAGATATACGGCAGGGACCAAAGAGAGCGCATGATCAGCCCACTGGGGCACTTTCAGGGGATGAAATGCCACAATATCCTGCAGAGCACCTATTGGGCAGACCGCGCCGCAGAATACCCTGCCGAAAAAAAGAGCTGCAAGGAGGGGAAGCATGAAAAAAAGAAGGACTGAGAGAGGCAGGGAATAGGCAGGATGAAAGAGGGCCAGTGCCACATTTTGAATGGACCCGACGGAGCATACACACCCCTTTTTCCAAAAACCAAAATAGAGAATGCAGAAGAGCATAAGGAGAAAGATGCCTTGACGTGAGCGACTCTTCAATGCATAGTATGCGGCAAGAAGCAGGGTACAAAAGAGCACAAGGACATCTACATATTCATAGAGAGGGTTTCGTGGAGCAGGGGTTATGGGCGTCGGCAGTGTATACCCACTTTCAAATTCAGGCGGCGACACGCGCCTCACCCCGAAGGCAGGACATGGAAAGACACAGGCCACGAGGCAGATATAGAGCATCCCTGTTACTATTTTTTTCATCAGGCTCATTATCCGCTATTCCCGCTTCCTTTCACAAGATGGATTTGGGATGCAGGGACCCTCTTAATGGCCCCTGATGGGCATGCACGGGCTATAGCGCATTCATTGCAATTAAGGCACAGATCATGCCGTACCTGTAAACATAAAGAGCCGTTTCCAAAGGCATTGCATCCCTTGACACACTTCCCGCAGCCTATGCACAGGTTCTCATCAAGAGTATATTCATAATAGGGATTTTCAATAAACCGCCGCGTGATCGCCCCTGTGGGGCAGAGTTGATTTTCCGCTCCGCTTGTGAGCATCTTTGTCCCGGGACGAAAATAGCCGAAGCAGAGCTTGCAATAGCCGCACAGGGAATATACATGAACACATTTTACTGCCGAGGGATTGAGCACACAATGGGTTGCACATTGCCCGCATTGCACGCAACGTGCCGGGTCAATCTGCCATATCATATGATCCATAGTGATCATATTATTTTGACTGCCTGAAAAAACCTTATGAGAGCCGGCATCGGAGACAGAGAGGCTTTTCCATTGAAAAAGCTCTTGATGAGGTTTTTCGCCATGAATAAGCAGATAACTTAAGAATCCTCCGCCACCTAAAAGCATGCTCCTTAAGCAGCTTCGTAAAAATTCCCGCCTGGTTGTCTGCTTATCAGAGCGAAGCCCCACGTTCTTTTCCCCTCTTTTCTGAAAAGATTCTGATAACTCTCGCTTTCGGATCAAGCACGAGGACCTCATCCTTCGAGTTGACCGCACAATCAAGGCTGCCTGAATCGTCCTCGAGCATCGCCGGTGTGGCAATAACCCCGATAAATCTACCATCAGGCTCATAGAGCTTGACACGGGGAATACCTTTTTCACTTGTTATAATTGATCCGTCATGGCGCACTGCAATGTGGGTCGGGTTGCAACAACCGGCAAAGCCCTCAATACGCATGGAGAACCCTCCCCAGAAAGAGATCTGCTCGCCCTCAAAGGTATATTCTTCTATACGAAGCCTGCCGGGATTGGTTACAAGGAGTGTATGCCGAGGAGAGACGGACACATCAAAAAAGGGGCTTGGAATGACAAATTGTTGACCGCTCCCGGACTTTCCTCCCCTTCCTATCTGGCATTTGAGTCTGCCCGAGGAATCAAAGTTCCATAGGAGCCGATTTCCGGCGTCAGCGATAAATACATGGTCGCTAAAAAGAGCACAAGAGGTGATCATGGCTTGCTCTCCCAAGCTTGACCAGACAGAACGCTGCCTTCCTGCCCGGTCATATATCTCCACATGGTCTCCCATACCGCAATAGATGTATTGGTTTGGATCAACCGACAGACAATATGCCTCCCTCTCGAGGGGAAATTCATATGCCTTCTTCCCATTTTCTTCGCATATTATGAGTGATCTGTCCGCGGCAACATAGATGGTATCGTCAGGATCAACCGCGAGGGCGTATAATTCCTTTTGTGTGAATGGAATCTTTTGTATCTCGATAAAATGCACCATACCGGGCGGGATGGTTTCATAGTCTTCTAACGTATACTCATAGGGATTGGTGCGTGTATCCCTTGATTCATGAACAAGAATATATACCCCAGTGATGAAGAGACCGATCAGGAGAGTAAAAAGAATCAATTGTTGAAATCTTCTTTTTTTCATCATAGTCTCGATGTATCCCTTATATCCACACATAAAAGACGATGCGTATCGCGCAGCAGTAATTGTCCGCCTGCAAGGGCCATCGGTGCCCATGCCTCGCGAGCCTCAAAGAGCTTCACCTGGGAAAGCTGCATATATTCTGTGGGAGTTGCCCGAATCACGGTCAACGCACCCTCATCATTTAGTATATACATCTTTCCATCAGCAATCAAAAATGGTCCGAGACCGAACCGGTTCGTTGGGCCGCTGGTCCATACAAGATGCCCGTCAGGATGGAGACATGCACATTGGCGTCGAAGCGGACCCGCATCATTGGGGAGAATTCCATACAAATACCCTTCATAAAAGATAGGTGTGTGCTGCTCACAGGCAAATATCCGCCGGTCTAACTTATAGAGAGGCGTGATGGAAAAGCGATTCTCCTCCTCTTTAAGCTGCAGCATCATACTACCCACACCATATCCTGCAGTCACAAATACTCGTCCATCATTGAGAATAACAGGGGAGGGTGCAATCACCGAGTGATTCCATTCCGATGTCTCAAAGAGAACAGCCCCCTGATCTTCCTTGTCTGCCGACACACCCACTATTCCCCCTATGGCACAATACACATACATGTTCCGGCCATGAAAAGTCATGGGTATGATGGATGAGTGAGACATGAGCCATCCTTTTGGATTTGGGGTCTTCCACACAATATCTCCGGTCTCGCAATCAACACCGATCATCAATGCCCTCCCGCACGGGGCAATAACGGCAACTGATCCGTCAATGAGCGGGCACTGCCCTGTATACCATAAAGGTACAGTCGAAGCATACTCATCCACAAGGTCAATCCCCCACCTAAAGGCGCCCGTATCCGTATCAACACACATTACATGACACTTAGGGCCTATGGTCACGATGTATTTCTCCGTGACCGCAGGGACGGTGCGCGACATGCCATGGTTTGGCTTAATCGGGACAGAGTACCAGCGCCACCATATTTCTTTCCCATCTTCGAGAGAGAAACAGCGCAGTGCATCCCCCTGCAATGCTTCATCATAGTCAAGGACAAACACACGGCCGGCCATGACTGCTGCACCGGCATACCCCTCGCCAAGCGATACCGACCATCGTACGAGAGGGCCTTGATCAGGCCACTCATCAGAAAGAGGAAGTGTGTCCGGACTTATATTATTGGCATTGTGCCCGCGAAATCTCGGCCAGGCGCCTTGAATATCAGCAGGTTGGCCATGGAATTGTTGAAATGTGCCCTCAATATGCACAATGAAGCGTGACTGCGCAGAACCTGCCTCCGTATTCGGAGTGTTGTCCGGTATTCGCTTTTTGAGGTCCTTGGTGAGCGGCGTGCACACCCATATCCATACAAGTGCAAGCGCCAGGAGAGCAGAAAGAGCAGTAATAAGAGTACTTAAAGATCGCTCATCCATGCAACCTCATCCAGCTTTTCGCGCTTATAAGTCATTACTTGCGGACATCAATGCATACTAAGTCTCCATCGGAACTTCTGCAATAAATCATGCCATTGCTCAGGACCGGCGCTGTCCAGCAGACACCATTTACATGCTTTATGGCAGTGCATTGTGATATCTTTTGAAAGGATGCGGGGGTGGCTTTCACAATAAAAAGCTCACCAGCTTCGTTGAGGACAATAAGATTGCCATCTGCCGCGATATGAGAACCGAATCCCAGGTTCTCACTCCATTGTACCGTGCCTTTATTAAAATCAAGGCACCGGAGGCTCCCTTTTCCCGCATTGCCGTCAATGCCATAGAGATAGCCATCAATGAGCACACAGCTGCTAAAGTGATTTCTCATATTCGTATTTTTCCATACAGTTGTCGGTTCTCCTTTTAAAAAATCTATCAGAGCGCACCCCTTGCCATAACCGGATGAGATAAATATTCTGCTACCGGAAATAAGGGGATCAGCTGCATTGACATCATATTTTGTTATCCATTCATATTCCCAAAGCGTTGTTCCCTTTGTCACATCAACCGCATACAGGGCTCTTTCTCCAAAGATGGCGGCACATCGTTTATTTTTTTGACTGAAAAATACGGGGGTAGCATAGCTTCCTATGCCCGCATTTATTGACCATAGCTTCCCAACACTTGACCAGAGAATATCGCCGGTATTCTTATTGAATGCAATGCCGTGGGAGCCGGCATTTATGAGCAGCATATCCCCATCAATCGAGGCTGAGCTGGCAAATCCCCACTTTATGTTTTTCGCCTTCAATTCAGATATGATATTTTTCTCCCATTTTACCTTCCCGCTCGCGGCATCAAGGGCGAATAAGTGCCCCTCTCTGCTCAAAGTATATACCAATCCTCCATCTATAACCGGTGTTGATCGAGGTCCCGGATAATTCCCCGGCTTGCAGGGATATGCATAACGCCACACCTCACTGCCATCTTTTATGTTAAGACAATAAATAACATCTTTTTTGTTTTTATTGCCCATGGTATAGAGATGAGGACCTTTAACGCTTACAGACGAGTATCCCTGCCCAATATCAATTTTCCAGACAACGCGCGGCCCCTCTTTCAAGGAGTGAGGGTCCCACTCTGATTCTTGGGTAATTCCATTTCCATACGGCCCGCGCCAACGTGTCCAGTCCATGCACTCGGCTTTCGTGCTCAAAAAGCAGAAGAGAACCAGAATGCTTAAAATAATTGATACATAACGCATAGGTAACAACCTTACTTTCTTTTTCCCCCTGAGTATTCACGAATCTTTTCATACACATACTGTGGAACAAAATTTTTGATACATCCCCCAAACCTGGCAAGCTCTTTGACAGTACTGGAGCTTAAAAAGATGAGATCCTGATCCGGTGTCATAAATATGGTTTCAACCTTACTATATAATTTTCGGTTTATTAGCGCCATCTGCAGCTCATATTCAAAGTCAGAGACAGCACGCAAGCCCCGGATTATGACCGCCGCTTTATACTCTTTGGCACAATCGACCATGAGACTGTTAAAGGACACAGCCCTTACATCGTCAATTGAACGTTCTTTTAAAGAATTCTCGATCATATCGATGCGTTGCGCAAGGCTGAAGTATGGCTTTTTGGAAGGATTTTCAGCAACAGCTACAAGGACTGATTTAAAGATACGCCGTGCTCGCAGCATCAAATCAATATGGCCATTGGTAACCGGATCAAACGTACCTGGATAGAGTGCGATCGTCATGACTCACTCTTTATTCTCAAAAAGCACCAGGGCTGAATCGCCAAAGGAATATTCCTTTATACGGGAAAAATTGAATAATAATGGTGAATCTTCAATTTGATGTCTGGATGAATGTTCAACAATGACACGACCACCTGCTTTAAGGATTTTATTCTTATGAACAGTATGCAGTGTCTCAGATGCCAAATCTGAGTTATAGGGAGGATCAATAAAAATAATATCGTACCGTCTCTGACGATTTGCCAGAGACGGTACGGCTTCTAATACATCATACTGGATGATTTCAAAATTATGCATAAAATCACATTTCGACAAGTTTGTACGGATCAATTCAATACAGGTTAACCGCTTATCTACAAAGGTGACGTTGCCTGCTCCTCTGCTAATTGCTTCTATGCCGACAGCTCCAGTACCCGCATAAAGATCCAGAAAGTACAGGTGCTCAAGATTTCCTCCCAGAATATTAAAGATCGACTCTCTGACCTTATCAGAAGTTGGGCGCACAGAATATCCAAAAGGGGATTTTAAGCGTATCCCCTTTGCTGATCCTCCAATAACCCTCATCTTGTTCAATACTCATTCTCCTTATTTATTTGTTTCACTCTTAATCTGTCCCTGTGCCGCTGCCAGGCGGGCAATCGGTACTCTGTAAGGCGAACAACTCACATAATCAAGCCCTACCCTGTGACAAAATTCTACTGAAGCAGGCTCTCCGCCATGCTCCCCACAAATTCCTACTTTTAAACCGGGTCTGCTTGCCCGACCCTTTTCTACACCCATCTTGACCAATTGACCAACTCCTTCCTGATCAATACTGATAAAAGGATCGCTCGGCAGAATCTCTTTCTCAACATAACCCGGCAAGAAAACACCGGCATCATCACGACTATACCCGAAGGTCATCTGCGTTAAGTCGTTCGTACCGAAGGAGAAAAACTCGGCCTCAGTGGCAATTTTATCAGCCGTCAAGGCTGCTCTCGGTATCTCAATCATGGTTCCGACAGTGTACTGTATTTCAGTCTGGTTCTCATCCATCACCTCTTTTGCTATTTTGAGGACCATCTCTTTTAATATGGAAAATTCTTTTAATGTACCGATAAGAGGGATCATTATTTCAGGCACCACAACAATTCCTTTTTTACCGAGTTCAACCGCTGCCTCCAGAATAGCCCTCGCTTGCATAGCATAGACTTCCGGGTATGTTATCCCGAGACGGCATCCTCGGTGCCCAAGCATGGGATTAAGTTCATGTAATGATTCCACATTCTCCAAAAGCTGCTCTTTTTCCCTGATCTCATGTAAGAGTTTATCAACCGCCTCAATACCATCCGCAGAGCGAAGCTTCATTTTCAAATCCGCGATTGCTGCAATAAGCTCTTCTCTTTTTGGCAAGAACTCATGAAGTGGCGGATCAAGAAGACGAATAGTAACAGGGAGATCTTTCATAGCCTCGAAGATCCCGATAAAATCTTCCCTCTGCATGGGGAGAAGCTTCTCAAGAGCACCCACCCTAGCTTCCTTTGTCTTGGCCATGATCATCTGCTGCACAATGGGTAATCTCTCCTCCCCAAAGAACATATGTTCTGTCCTGGTAAGACCAATGCCCTCTGCACCAAAATCCCTGGCCTTTTGAGCATCCCCTGGTGTATCTGCGTTGGTTCGCACCTTCAACCTTCGCACTTCATCAGCCCAGCTCATAAGTGTGGTGAAATCACCACTCAAAGCCGATTCAACCAGTTTTGCCTGCCCTTTTATAACCTGGCCTGTAGATCCGTTAAGGGTAATAAACTCACCCTCTTTTATTACTGTGTCAGCGATTTTCATATAACCACGCTCTTCAAAAATTGACACGACACCGCATCCTGCTACGCAGCATTTACCCATACCTCGTGCAACAACAGCAGCGTGTGATGTCATCCCGCCACGTGCGGTCAAAATCCCTTGCGCAACGTCCATACCACCGATATCCTCTGGTGAGGTTTCCTCCCTGACCAGGACTACCTTCTCCCCCTCTTTTGCTTTTTCAATTGCATCTTCCGCCGTAAATACCACCTTTCCAACGGCAGCTCCCGGCGATGCGGGCAGACCCTTACCCAAGACCGTGACCTTCGCCTTCGGATCAATCATGGGATGAAGCAACTGGTTTAGCTGTTCCGGTTCAACAAGCATCAGGGCCTCTTTTTTATTTATGAGCCGCTCATTCACCATATCTACAGCAATCTTCACTGCCGCTGCTGCAGTGCGTTTTCCATTTCTGGTCTGCAAAAGATAGAGCTGCCCCTTCTCTATGGTAAACTCCAAATCCTGCATATTCTTATAGTGTTGCTCCAATTTCTGATATATATCGACCAATTGCTTGTACACATCAGGCATCTCTTCTTCGAGTGAGGGAATATCCTCGCCCTTCTTCTGTGCCTTGTTAATGGGTTGAGGAGTCCGGATACCGGCTACTACATCCTCTCCCTGGGCATTCATCAAGTATTCTCCGAAGAATACCTTCTGGCCTGTACCCGGGTCTCGTGTGAAGGCTACACCTGTACCGGAGTCTTCACTTAAGTTTCCATAGACCATAGATTGAACATTCACTGCTGTTCCCCAGTGATGAGGTAAATGATGTATATTACGATAGGTAATGGCCCTCTCATTATTCCATGATTGAAATACCGCTCCGATAGCCATTTCCAATTGTGTTCTCGGATTTTGAGGAAAATCCTTGCCCGTCTCTCTGCGTATGAGTTCTTTATATTCCACAGCCACCTCTTTCAGCGCATTCGCGTCAAGCTCAGTGTCCATTTTCGCATTTAAGGATGCTTTCTTGGCGCTTAAGATCCTCTCAAAATTTTCATGTTTAAGGCCAAGCACGACATTACCAAACATATTAATAAACCGGCGGTAACTGTCATAGGCAAATCGTTCACTGCCCGTCTGCTCGATAATACCTTTTATTGTCTCATCTGTTAATCCAAGATTTAATACTGTATCCATCATACCTGGCATGGATATTCTGGCGCCACTTCGGACTGACACAAGCTGTGGATTGGATGCATCACCAAATTTATGGCCCATGGCCTCTTCAACCATAGCCATTTTTTCATCGATTTCCTGCCATAATCCCTCAGGATATTTTCCCCCATTCTCATAATACGCAGTACATACCTCAGTTGTGATAGTAAAACCAGCAGGCACTGGAATTCCAAGGTTAGTCATCTCGGCCAGATTCGCTCCCTTGCCCCCCAAGAGATTCTTCATCTGCGCATTTCCCTCAGCCTTTCCATTACCAAAAAAGTAGACCATCTTCTTCCCAGACATTTATAACTCCTCCTTCTTGTAGTTATGTTACAATTTTCGAAAAATCTGCTATCTTTAAAAAAATTTTTCCAATAGACCATAGTAAAGAGAGACGGTTATTACGCACTCCTTCATCCTGATCCATAACGAGTACTTTATCAAAAAAGGTATCAATCGGTTCTTTAAGAGTGGTCATCTCTTCAAGAGCCTTAAGGTAGTCCCCCCGTTCGATCTTCTCTTCAAGACTTCCTAAACTATTCTGAAATTTTTCATGAAGAGCGGTTTCCGCCGCCTCCCTGAATAATGTAGGGTCAGGAGCGGATAATTCATTCTGCTTTGAGGGCAGGATATTAATAACTCTTTTAAATGGTATCAATATATCGGTAAATTCCGGCCTTTGCCTTAGTGTGACCAAGGCATCAAGCTGTTTTTGCATAAGTATGGGATTATATGACCTGGTCATTATTACCGCATCGATAAGGTCATAGGCATACTCCTTGGCGAGAAAAAAATTCTCCAAACGTTGTTCCAAAAAGCTCTTTATTTTTTCTTCAAGCACATCTTTATCCCCTTTAAGTCTGGAGGGGAGAAGGTCAATACTATAGCTAATCAACTCCTCCCATAAGAGAGGCATTCCTTGAGCAAGGGTAATTAAGATGATGCCGAGCGTCTGTCGCCTGAGCGCATGCGGATCCTCTGAGCCCGTAGGGATTAAACCCAGGGCAAAGCAACTCACCATATTATCCATCTTTTCCGCTACACTTAAGATACTCCCTTCAAGACTCTGCGGCAGGGTATCCCCAGAAAATCTGGGCAAATAATGCTCTTCTATGGCCTGTGCAACTATAGAGGGCTCTCCATCGGCTAAGGCGTAAATACGTCCCATTATACCCTGAAGATTAGGAAACTCTCCGACCATCTGGGTTAAAAGGTCTGTTTTACAAAGCTGCGCCGCCCTTTGAAGATTTTCCACAAAGGACGCATTACTATGAGGAAGGACTTTGTGGGCAATAAACACAGCCAGCTCTTTGAGCCGGAGTACTTTATCATACAGACTTCCCACCCGTTCATGAAACACAACGAGTTGCAAATTCGCCACACGATCGCATAACCGTATCTTTTTATCTTCTTTGAAGAAAAATTCGGCATCTTGAAGCCTTGCCCTCAGCACTCGCTCATTGCCTCGGACAACGACCTCTCCATTGTTTTTTGGCATGTTACTGATAATGATAAATCTAGGAAGAATTGCGCCTTTCTTATCTAACAGGGGGAAATATTTCTGATGATCAATCATGCTCGTGGTCAAAACCTGCTGAGGAAGCTGCAAATACTTTTTATCAAAACTTCCACATAACGCAGTAGGGTATTCTACAAGGTTCGTGACCTGCTCAAGAAGCCCCTCATCATGAAAGAGACGCGCCCCGAGAGAAGAAGCCAGCTCCTCTGCCTGCTGAAGGATAGTGCGCCTTCGCTCTTCCGGGTCGGGCATTACATGCGCCTTCCTTATGCTCTCCATATATGAGGCTTGATCCCTTACGGTAATTTCAGAAGGATGCAGGAAACGGTGTCCGTATGTCTTGTTGCCACTATTCATTCCATCAAGGGTAAAGGGGACAATTTCTCCCCCTAAGAGAGCAAGAATCCAATGAATAGGCCGGACAAACTTAAGCTCCCCGCTTCCCCAGCGCATAAGCTTGGGGAAGGATAGACTCACTATCCACTGTGGTATTAATTCCTGAAAAAGCTCAAAGGATTCTCTCTCCTGCTCTCGAACATAGGCTACACAATATTCTCCCTTATTCGGCACTTTCTCCACCTTTAAATCATCAACATTGACACCTTTGCCCTTGGCAAATCCGATAGCAGCCCGGGTAGGCTTCCCATTGTCATCAAAGCAGACACTTCGTGCCGGGCCCATCACCTTTCTTACCAGCTCGCTCTGTTTATCAGCACATTGGTCAACAACCAGAATGAGTCTTCGCGGTGTTGCCAGTGGAGTAACCTTATGATACGCTATCCTGTTTTTTTCGAGCAGCTGGGCAAAGGTACGCCCCATCTCTTCCATAGCATTGGAGATAAATCGGGCAGGAATTTCCTCTGTACCGATCTCTATAAATAATTCCTTACCCATTCTCTTTCTCTTCATTCATCTTCAGATAACCACGAGCAACCTTGCGGGCAAGATTTCTTATTTTGGCGATATACCCTGTCCTTTCGGTGACACTGATAGCGCCCCTCGCATCGAGGAGATTAAAGGTGTGGGAGCATTTAAGACAAAAATCATAGGCCGGCAGCACTATGCCTTCATCAAAAAGCTTTAAAGCCTCACGCTCATAAATCGAGAATAATTCTCGCAGATCTTCCACACTGGCATAATCAAAATTATATCGAGAAAACTGCACCTCATCCTCTTTATGGATCTGGCCATAGGTGATGCCTTTTTGCCAGGTAATATCATAGACATTATCAACCTCTTGAAGATACATGGCTATTCTCTCAAGACCATACGTAATCTCCACTGAAATGGGTTTTAGGTCCAGGCTCGCTACCTGCTGAAAATACGTAAACTGAGTAATCTCCATACCATCAAGCCAGACTTCCCAGCCAAGGCCCCAGGCCCCTAAGGTGGGAGACTCCCAGTCATCTTCCACAAAACGAATATCATGTTGCAGGGGATCAATACCAAGAGAGGCCAAACTGTCTAAATAGATATCCTGGATATTGAGAGGAGAAGGCTTGATGAGGACCTGGTACTGATAATAACGTTGCAACCGGTTGGGATTATCTCCATAGCGACCATCCGTCGGCCGTCTGCTCGGTTGAACATACGCGCCGCTGTATGGTTCAGGCCCTAGAGAGCGTAAGAATGTTCCCGGATGAAACGTCCCTGCGCCAACCTCCAGATCATAGGGTTGCTGAATAATACACCCTTGATTACTCCAGTAGTTGTTTAAAAAAAATATTACATCTTGGAAATTGAGCATAATTTCAATTATAAGTTATTATTTATCAAGGAGGTATATGACTTCAATATATAACAAAATATTCGTTTAATGTCAAAGAATCATTACCATTTTTTTCTTACCACTATCCCTTCCTTTGCCAAATAGTCTTTTATTTCAGGGATAGTGTATGTTCCATAATGGATCATAGAAGCAATGAGAGCAGCATCAGCGCACCCTTCCTTAAGAACATCCCGTAAATGCTGCGCATGCCCTGCACCGCCTGACGCGATAACGGGGATCATCACATTGGTTGAGATTAATCTAGTCAGCTCAAGTTCGTATCCTTCCTTTGTGCCATCAGCATCTATTGAATTCAAACAAATCTCTCCCGCGCCCAATTGCTCAACCCGTTGCGCCCACCATAAGGCATCAATGCCCATATACTTCCTGCCTCCGTGAATAACTATTTCATATCCTGAGGGTATTTTCTGGCTACATTCCACCTTCTTCACATCCATCCCCACGACAATGCACTGGCTGCCAAAGATAGCAGCTCCCTCTGAAATAATATTTTCATTTTCTACCGCGGCAGAATTGACGCTAATTTTTTCAGCACCAGCACCAATCACCTCTCGCATATCATCAACATTTCGTATCCCCCCTCCCACAGAAAAAGGAATAAATATTTCCCTGGCAACCTCTTTCACTGTCTCAATCATTATATTTCTTCCCTCAGCCGATGCAGTAATATCATAGAATACGATTTCATCAGCACCCTCTTCATAATATTTTCTCGCCATCTCTATGGGCGCGCCAATGTCAATATTGCCTTTAAACTTAATCCCTTTCGTGGTTTTCCCCTCTCTCACGTCAAGGCAGGGAATAATTCTTTTACTCAACATCTTTTCCATCCCATGCGCAAAAATTTTCCAGCATACGAAGACCAGGCCTTCCGCTCTTTTCAGGATGAAACTGAACAGCTACAAGATTTTTCACTCCGATAACAGAGGCAAAACTAATGCCGTAGGACGTGGTCCCGATAATAATATCCTCATCGCAGGGCGAGGGATAATACGAATGAACAAAATAGAATTGATAATCCTCATCAATGCCTTGAAATATTGGGTGCATTTTTTTAAGATCAATAGAGTTCCACCCCATATGGGGGATTTTAAGTCTCGGGTGAAGGTAATGCTGGTTAAATTTCTTTGTCTCTCCCTTGATCAATCCTATACACTCCGTATTATCTTCATGACTTCTGGTCAAAATAATCTGAGTGCCCAAACATATTCCCAGAATAGGAATACCCTTTGAAAAGGCATCTTTAAGACTTATATCCAATCCCTTTTCCCTGAGACTGAGCATGGCGGAGCCGGCAGCCCCGACGCCCGGGAAAATAATTCTATGTGCATGTGCAATAACGCTTCTGTCTGAGGTAATAATCGCTTCATGGCCTATGCTATGGAGCGCCCTTTGCACACTGGTCAAATTACCCGCCTTATAATCTATGATGGCAATCATAGGATTCTTCTTCACTCCTTTGGAAAACCTGCGAATATTATGGTATAAATAAATTACATGTAGTATAGCATAAAATCAAATGAATGACTATCCTTATTATATAGATATTCATATCCATTGTGGGGGACCCGGGAGGGGCAAGGGCAGTGATCCTGCTCATAGTTATTGGTCCAGGAAATTTACCCTCCGTCCTACTTTTTGGGTAATGCGAGTCATCACAGGCAATCTCCTTGGAAATCTCACGGAGGAATCTGTTTTTCGCCATATTTCCGGTGTCATTAAAAGCGCTGAATACCTCAAGAAAGCAGTGCTTCTTGCCATGGATGAGGTCTATATCAAGGGAGAGCCAACGCCAGCAAAGAATCTTACTCACCTTTATGTCTCAAATGAGTATGTGCACAGTAAAACGAATGATGAGAAAATACTGTTTGGCGCCTCAGTCCATCCCTATTCTCCGAATGCCTTACAGCGTCTTGGAAAATGTATATCTCAAGGGGCGGTCCTCTGTAAATGGATCCCCTCATCTATGGGGATAAATCCTGCTGATCCGCTGTGCGAGGCATTTTATGAAAAACTGGCTTACCATAATCTCCCCCTCCTCTGTCATGCAGGTCCTGAAGATACAATACCCCCTTCTCATAAGGATTTTATTAAATATGACAATCCCAAATACCTACGACGCGCTCTAGAAATTGGGGTTACGGTGATTGCTGCGCACTGTGCGCTTCCCTATCTAGTTCCTGTCAAAAATTATTTCACCGATTTGCTGAGGCTGTTTGAAATTGAAAAAAAACTCCCCGGACGAATTTATGCTGATATCTCTGCCTTCTGTTCACCTACACGGTTATTTTACATAAAAGATCTCCTGCAGCATATCCCTCCCTCGCGACTACTCTATGGGAGTGACTATCCGATACCGATTCTCTCACTATCACGCTTAAGGAAGCATTCAGGGGAGAAGATGAATCCATTGGACAGAAATTATCTAGTAACTCGCGACATGGGCTTTTCTCAGGAGGTCTTTGCCTCTAATTTTGAGCGTTTGATCGAGAAAATAACGCGCTAAAAAAGTCTGTAGCGCATTCACACCTTACTCTTGCAACTCCATTTTCAGATATAGTGAGAAATGCCTTGATATTATCCTCAAGGCCTTCAGGGATATTGGCTATACTGTTGACTGGCGAATCCTTAATGCCTGCAAATACCTGGTACTTCAATCCAGGAAAAGAATAATCATTATCGGCACAAATAACAGCAGAATCCAAACATTCCCGTTTCCAGTTTGTTATGGGGATGATGAAGGGAAGTAAAACCTCCCACCCCTAATTCCTCTACTGCTACTGCTTTTATCACCACATCCGGTAATGAGCAAAATCTAAAAAGAAAACTAAAAGGGTCACCATGGGCCGGGGGTAGATCTTATAGCCGTCCTGAGATTACTGGAAGGGTATTCATAGCGATAACTTCCAATCGTCCCAAGAGTACTAAAGAGACCATAGCCATATCCTCCCGGTGTTTCAAAACTACTGATTGGATAACCATAACTTCCCGGTGTACCAAAACTGCTGAAGGGATTTCCAAGATAATTACTGTTATCCTCGACATACCCAGGAGAATAATTTATATTATCAATTATATACCCAGGATTTGCGCTATTATTATAACCTATTGTATAATTAATACGATAGCTGTTATAGCCAGACATAAACTTCGCATAGTCAGCATAGTTAGTAACATAACTGTTGTAGCCAACTTTATAGCCCTCATAGCCGATGGGAGCACCAATAGGATAGCTGCCATAGTCATTTATAAAGCTGTGATAACCACTATTGCTAGTTGTATAAGCCGACCTTAAACTTGCCTCTGGATTAAATAATAAAGATATATCGTAACCTATCCCTGTTATATTTTGGGGTAACTGACTTATAAAATCATTTTTCACAGGACTATTGGTATTTGAACCAGAATCCGGAATGGTTGTCAAATAGGGAGAAGGCATGTTCCAAATTTTTCCAACACTGCGTGAAGGTTCTGGATCTTCATCGGATTGAGACACATCTTCTGTATCATTCCCAAGATTGATTTGGGCTTCCCCCCCATTCATCACAGCAGAATTTTCCAATATTTGAGCGGTTATTTCATGTACTGTACAAATAATACAAAATGTAAAACTGCATATTAAGATGGTAACTAACCTCATACAGCTTTTGTAATCCATTTTATTTTCCTTTCCAATCTGGTTCATAATATTTGGTATATAACTATTTGATTTCTTGTATAATTATATGATACTGTTCGACTTCTTACAAAATCATCATAATTATGGAATTAATCGACAGTAAAAAATAAATAATCTTTCAATTCATAGCGAATGATAATTACATATGCCAGGAATCATCCTGAGTGGCCTCTTAATCAAAGATGTGAATAGTAATCACTAATTTCCTCACCCCACCCTATGAGGTGAGGTTCACGGAACAGAAAGATCTGGAAAAGAAATACAAAAAAATATTGTATCCATTCATGGGTTCAAAGGCTTAGGATTCAAAGGTTCGGGTATGAGAATAGAACAATTTGAGGTTCATCCAGGCTCAAGGAAAGAAAATTAGTCTATAAAATCATCTGTGACACTTTTGACAAAAGATCAAAGCAAGCTCTTCTCTCTATATGAGGATTATTAATGGTTTGGAGGAATTAGTAGTGTGTGGCATGGGTCTTGCTGAAATGTATAAATTGTAGTATTTGGCATAAAAAAGAGAAAATGCTGGCTCGAAATAATCCAGGAAGGCTTAAAAAGGGTGTTACCCATTCAGGAAGCACAAAGAGGTTTAAAGAAGGTATTACCGGCTGAGCTCAAGAGTTTTGTTCTGTATACCCTATCCATCAACAGCAAGCAATTGCCTGCCATCATTATCTCTTCTTTAGAATGTCATGAAGAAGTAGTAGGAATTGACGATATTATTGGAAGTGTCCATCAAGAAGTAATTGAGACAGGAACTATTAAAGGAACGAGAATTATAGGGACAATCTAACCTGGATATCTGATTATACTCTATAAATAACTGCCTGTATTTCGTACAATCTGCCCCAATATTCATTCTCCCCCTCTTTCCGTGCCCAGGGCCAGTTTACGGTTCTCTCGATTTTATGATCTACAGAGAGATAATTGGGCAGTTGGCCGCTCTCTAAAGTAATCCAGGATCCTTCGGTTGTATAACGTTTTCCTTCCTGTTCCTCTTTAACCCAGCATACCTTTACAGTGGCGGAAAGATAAATCACCCCCCCGGGGTTTACCAGGGAATCCAGGTGATTAATAAAAGCATGTTCCAAACGCCTGGCAAAATTCCAGAGATCTTTCATCCATTTTTTGTTTGTATTGATCCCGGGATAGCCGGGGCCGAATTTTTGAGGAAAAGTCTCCAGGGTGGCTCTCTTTATTTTGGCTTGCAGTTGGGATAGCATGGCGGAACAGATAACCAGGTCGAATTTTTTCGGAAAAGCCAGGAACCGGGGTTTTGCCTCTAAAAGGAGTTCCCCCAAAGCAGCCAGGCATTCTTCGGGATTACGGCTCTCCCTCGTAATCTCCGGGGCCTTAGCTTCAACATACGGGATTAAACCGGTCAGATCTTCGGCAAAGAATTCCAACCGGGGGGGATCACAGGAAAATTTCGACTCCACATCCCGTAAAGCGGAAAGATCCGTGTCCACCAGGTAAATACGATTGCACCTTCTCATAAGAAGAGGGAGGGGAATTTCCCTGCACCTGCCGCATCCTAAAACCGCGATCCTCTCGGGAGCAGCCATTTCCATAGCTTTTTCAATAAGATATCCGCTGTTTTGAATGTGCTGCCAGGTATTCGCTTCGTTGATCAGCGTAAGGGGAAGTTCAAAGCTCATCAATGCCAATTACCTTGCCTTTATCCGGATAGTAACCGGATCGGCAACAATTCTGCCGGTAAAAACATCTTTATCCCAGGAAGTATCCTCCTCAAGAATAACACCGGCTTTCCCAATCCGTTTTGTCCGTACCAAATAGATCAGCGAAATCGTATAGTCTCCCGGGGAACTCATCCGGGGAAAAGGCGGCAGCTTTAGAGGGACCAGGCCCGACTCGCCGGGGGATAAAGAAAACATGGAGGCGGAATCATAAACAGGCGTCGCCATAGAGCCTCCCCGCAAAGCCATGGGAAGCATCCGTCCCTTCGCGTCTTTTACGATAAACTGATAAACGGGATTGACCCAACCGGAATAGGAATCCTGTTGGGGTTTTAAAAAGGTCCGCTTTTGGGCTGACCGGTTTGTAAAGCGGGCGTCAAAGGAAATCGCATCACCAAAATGAATAGCCTCTTTTTTTGTTTCCAATTTCAGTTCCAACCCCTCCGGGGCCTTCAGGGAGTTGTCCTTTTTCATAGTAAAACGTACCGTATCGCTTTTAAAAATCCGCTTTTGATTATCCTGTAAGGAGAGGGAAAAGGAATATTCCCCTTCCCGGGTAAAGAAGAAATAGGGGTAAAGGGGCAGATAGGCCCACTCTTCCTTTTCAGGCGGAACGGTTACGCTTTTATAACCCAGGGCCGGAACTCCTTCGTAGGGCGAAGCCAGTTCCCTTCCTCGGGAGTCAAGCAAGGAGACCCTGTTAGGAGGAGCAAAAGCCAACTCTTCCCAATCAAACCGGAAGCCGGGAAAGGAGATTTCATCCCGGGTGTTATTGATAATTTGCGCTTTTACGCTAACAGGCTCGCCTAACAGAAAACTATCCGCCGTCGGATAGAGCTTAATCATAACACTCTCTTCTGAATTTGTCGAATTCATTCTTTTTGAATCCTTTATATTTTTAGTATTAGCTTTACTGCTTCGGCAGGATAAGAGGCCACACCAAAGCAGGAAGAGCAGTAAAATTTTTTTAACGAGATTTCTATTTCGCATAGGGGCTTGACCTTATTTTCGCGATTTCGGTATTAGTTAATTTATATCTTTTGGAATTGGAATAGGGGTACATAAGATATGTATCGCTGTCTTTATCGGGCACGTTATGACCTCCGTCATCCAGCAAAATATGCCCGAGTTCATGAGCGAAATCCGTTATATAGCTCCCTGTACAAACAGCACCGACCAAAGAATGTCCAAGGGCCGGCCAGAATGCCTCTCCTAAGTTTCCCATACTAAGCCCTTTAACATAATAGACAGTAATGACACCCGCTTTTTGATTTAATTTAAATAAAGCCTTTTCTTCGTCTGTCGGATTTTTCGGGTTTGTAAACTCATCCAGGATTAAATCATTGCCCAGGACCGCTTTTGAATCGGTTTCATTAACCGTAATCTCAGTTCCTTTTTGTATTTTAACATTAGCTTGGTTATATACTTTAGTACTCGCATAATTCAGATCCCCTGCCGCGTTTCCGCTGCTGTCATGCATGTGGGTAATGTTCACGGTTACTGTTTTCTGCGCAGGGGTGCCGGAGCCGCCGTCTTCCCGCATTATTTTTGATTCATTTCCCCTGGATACGGTTAGGCCGGGAGGACGCTGAAGAATCTGCTCTCGGCGGGACACAATCTTTCCGGAAGGATTATCCTGCTGGATAACATGGGTCAGTTCATGGGCGAGAAGAGTTTTACCTTCCCAGGTATCCGGCCGGTACTCTCCTTTCGCGAAAACAATGTCACTCCCCTTTGTAAAGGCCCTGGCATGAATCGACTTAGCCATAGCATCGGCTTTACCACCGGTATGGATTTTTACATTCCCAAAGTCGACGCCGAAACGGGGCTCAAAATAGCTCCGCTCCCGCTCGTTAAGGGGAGCTCCCCCCGTAAGATTGTTTATACCGATGCTTGCCTCATTATTTTCTCCGCTGATACTGCCGGTAAACGCCTTTCTTCCTATAGTAAAATAGGGGCGGGTTACTTCCGGTTCCTCCTCTTCACTATCTTTTTTTTGGATATCATCGGGTATACGGAGTACCTCTTCCGAAACTCTGTCTGCTTCAAGTTCCGCCGGGTCGCCGGGAACACTGATATCGAGTTTCAGACGAATGAAGCGATCATCAGCCATCCTCTGCAATTCAATAAAATCCGGATTAGGCGGCAGGGCGCTTAAGCCCTTATACTCGCCATTACGGTCGATAGCTGAGAAACTGTTCTGAAATTGATTCTCTTTTATATGATCGTTTAACACTTCTTTCATCTAAATACCCCCATTTTTATGTTTTTCAATTTTTCCTATATCTAATATTTCAATTGCTACTGTTTGCATTTTTTTCACCTTATTTTCATTTCTATGATTTACCCTTCTATTTAAATAAGCTAAGAATAATAAATAATGTATTATCTTTTGTCAAGAGAAAATATACCCTTACGAATACCTATAAAAATTTATCACATCTATAATATACAAACAGCATATAAAATGCCATACTATAATCTATTGATATTATTAATAATAGCTCACACAGAAATAAATAAGAGCGTAAATTTACTTTATAATACTGTAAAATGATAAGGAATTATGCTTGATATAATTAATAAAAATCAAGAGTAATTTTTTTTACAGTGTAAAAATATGGCGCTTCAATTGATACATTCGCTTTTTAAACCATTGAGATGAATAATTATGAATTTACTATCATTCAAAAATCCATTCGCATTTACCCCTATGGATTGATACTTTGGTGATTTTAAAGCCAGAGACTCTTATAGATTGGCAAAGAAGGCGGTTCAAGAAGCATTGGACAAAAATATCTTCTAAAAACAAAAAAAGTGGTCGAAAAATAACCAAAAAGGAAATTAGAGACTTAATTTACCAGATGAAAAGAGAAAATAATTGGGGAGCACCACGTATCTATTCTGAGCTTTTAATGCTTGGTTATACTAAAAAAGAAATCTCTCAATCTACTGTTTCCAGGTACCTAAGAAGATTCAGGTCCAATAATCCAGATAATAGAAAGCGCCAATCATGGATTACATTCCTAAAAAATCATTGCCACGCCATTTCAGCAATGGACTTGTTTGTTGTTCCAACAGTCAATTTCACTATTGTGTATGTTATCTTTATTATTGCGCATGCTAAAAGAAAGATTACATTTCAATATAACCGGACATCCCACGAGCAATGGGTGATGCAGCAATTGAAAAATGCCTTTCCTTTTGATTCAGCGCCACGATATTTAATCTTTGATCGAGCTAAAATCTTTTCAGCGCAAGTAAAGCAACTAATAAAAAATATGAATTTAGAACCAAAACTGGTCAGTTATAAGGCTCCTTGGCAGAATAGTATTGCTGAATGATGGATCTTATCAGCCAGAATAGATGTGCTCGATCATATAATTGTCCTTAGCGAAGAGCATCCAAGATAATTATTAAATAAGTATATCAAGTATTATAGCAACGATCGGTGCCATCTATCTCTTGACAGAAACACTCCAAAAGGACGTGCAGTATAACACAAGCCATCAGCCTGGGCTAAAGTGATACCTATTCTCAGACTAGGTGGTCTACAACATAAATACGAATGGCAAAAAGCTACTTAGGCTTTTATTTTCAAAGAACAAATTCCTTTAATAAGTTCTTGTCGGATAACCCGACTCTTTTTTTTTAAATTCTCTGTTTTTATTTTTGTATACAGGGAACTTTTATTCATCAAATCTTTTATTTCGATAATAAATTTTTTTGCTTATTTAATGCCTATAATGAAGTATAATAATTATGCCAATTAAAATAATCTTTATGACACTTCAATCCCTTGAATTCTCATATTGTATGGCATTATGGATTGGCTTTGCATAAAATTTATACTCCTATATTTCTCTTTTACGATTCCTTATCTCCTTGAAATCTATTGCAAAACAATAAAATATCATATGGCATTTAATATGCCTATATTCATCTAGATAATAAAATATCCGTTCTTTAAATGAGACGATTTCCGATTATAACTTCTGACATATATAATTATTAAATTTTGATTTATATTAAAAATAGTTCTTTAAGAAATATTCAGTAATTTATCATTTATTTTAACTGAAACTTTTTCAATTAATGATTTTTTAAAGAGAAGAGAAGAAGAGAATGAGAAGGTCACAGTTAAAGATAATATCAATTATTTTATTTTTATATTTCTCCTTCCTGTTAGTCTTGCACCCATGCGAATTCGTTAAATGTCGATCCGCTTTTCCTGATGAGATTTTGGATTTATCTTTTATAAAAAGCGATGAAAAGATATTAAATAAAATTCAAATCTGCTGCCTCATGATCATTAGTTGTATTAAAATTTGGTTGACGAATAATAGCTTCCAGTTATTCACGGAACGAAAAAGACATCGGCCTTCTCCTATGAGAACTTCAACATGTCAAAGAACATGTATAGTATGCCAAATAAAAAAGGAAGAATATTTTACTGCAAGTTTAAAATCAGTTGGTAAATATATTGATAAGCCTATTATTCATATTCATGCTATAACTGCTCTCCCCATTTTTTCTCCCGATATATCTATGATGTCTACAGTAATATTGAGGATTTAGAAATTATTCCTTGATATAGATTATGATGCTGACCTGTATAGCCGGGTGAATCAAAAGCTTCTTGGATAATGTATGAAAGATAGCAGGGGTATGGAGAATACGTCATACCTAATTCTATGATTTATGTGCAACTCATTTAGGAAGCAATGTCTCTGGGAACAAGCGGAGGAGTTCACAGGTGAAGCCCTCTCTCATATTGCCTTGACGAGATGAGGATTTCAATTGAATTGTCAGCTATCGAGACCACAGAAGTCTTTTACAGGAAGAGCAAATTAATCTCCTTCATAAATTCATTGAAGGTATGTAAATATAATTATCTTTGCGGAACTTTTTGTTACCTGTTTTTTAGAGGTAATGATTTTAAAAATGATTGAAATATAATTTGGAGAAATATATAATGAGTTATACAATTAATTCTAGATTTTTTATAAAAATATTATCTTTATTATTATTGATTTCTTTTTTACTTATATCTTTAAATATACATGCCCAACTTCCCTATATGCCTATTATTCCGACTGTCGATATAACAACAGCAACTATCCTGGGATTGTATGACCCGTTTGTAAGTGCAGAGTCATTCATCTATCAACCATTGGCTGTTACTGCAGGATTGTATGATCCTTTTGTAAGTATAGATGCTGCTATTTTGGGGTTATATGATCCGTTTATAAGTGCAGAGTCGTTCATCTATCAACCATTAGCCGTTACGGAAGGATTGTTAGACTATCTAATGTTTGATCCTATAGCTGAAGTAGCTGGCGAAGAGCTGTTATTTGTGCCACCTTATGGAGACCCTGTTTTTGCCACTACTGAAGGTTTATTAGAGTTGCCATATTAATTAATACCCTAATGTTTTTTCTTTTCCCGACTCTTCTTCAACTCTGAGGGAGAGTTGGGAAATAAAAATTATTTCCTTTTTAATTTTTCATGGGATATACCTATAGTTTTATAATATACTGGCCCTAATTTCCAAAGTCGATAGGCATTATAAACAAGATTGATTGGCAAAATCCTGAAGGGGAAGGTGTAATGGAGAGTAATGAATATATAGACCGGAAAAGGCTTTTATTATTTTTACCGGTGGCGAAATATGATTAAATGTCAGCCCTGATTTTACAAAAATTCCAGAAATAAGAATTTTATATGCAGAATCACCACTTGTATCACCGATAAAAAGACTTGATCCCCTGTATTCATTTCCCAGATCATCGAATTTATTATTGCTATTTTATTAATGCCAAATCTGATAAATACTAAGTAGTCGAGTATTTAATTTTGCAGCTAGCAAGTCAGGGATTCGCGATTCCTTTCCAGTGATCAGCCAGATTATCACGAATTGTATGCACTAACACGTCGGGTGTGAAGCGAGTTCCCTGCATCGCTGCTATTGCCACTATCCAATAGTCTCTTTTTTATTATATCTAAATCCCCATATGCGCACCAAGTCTTTCTCCGCCAATTTATAGTTGACCATAATTCCTTCGTTGTATTGGCCGAGTCCCCACCACTCTTCCTCTCGTGCATTTTGGATTCCCCCCATGTTGAGGCCCAAATGACCATTGATCGAGAAAATAACACGCTAATTCATTACAATGAATAAGTTGATAATGAACAATGGATCCCGCCACAATCAAACTGGGTTTGAGAATTACGGATGAGATGAATTTTTACCGTATTCCCGAGGGAATTCTTAATAATTTCAATAACTTTTTCATCTAACTCTTGAAATAATCCCCCGAAGGATGGCAGATAAACAGCACCAAGATCGTGGACTGCGTTAAGATAATTTAAACTAAGCTCTTCATGGCTTATACTGGGAAGAGGAATAACCTTCATACCACGCATGAGTAATTGATTTTTCAATACATTCCTTTTCTGTTCCCTTTCTAAAAGAGAAGCGAAATAGCTCAATGCTCCCTCACCAAGATAATGATCCTTTAATTTCCTCCAGAACTGTTCTCCCTCTTTCTGCGAAGCCGTGACTATATCAAGGGCTAACAAAAAACGTGAGAAATTAAGATCCCCCACTTCCTCCTCCGATACCTTGAAAAGTTCCACCGTATCACCGGAGAAGCGGCCATCCTTAAGAAATAATTCATTAATTTTATCCCACAATATCTGAATCATCTGATCTTCCTGGAAAGAATGCTCAAGCCAATAAAGTAATTGCTCAGTCTCCTGGCCAGTGAGTAAATTACAGCTATAGAGTCTCTTAATCCCGGATTTGATAATCAAGCGCGCAGCAGATAAAGAATCATTCACATACGCTATCATTTCCCTTTTATGCCAACGAAATGACATTTCCAAATCTATATGAAAAGAGAGAGAAGGAATCACTTCAATCCTGTCGGCACCCCATTCTCGGCCAAATGCCTGCAGCACTTCTTCTTCACTAAGTCCAAGCTCTTTATTCCGGGCTACCTCAGCTTCCCCCACAAAAACAAGTAATTCATTGGTCTCCATATTTCTTACAGGAATAATATCTCCTCCTTGAAATAGCAGGGGAGATTGTACTACATGCCATCCTGCCCCTTGCACTTGATCAAAGATAAAGGATTCTGCAGGCCTATATTCGGAATATTTTTCTCCTGCACTCGCAAAACGTGGAATCAGGGTGACATATTCTAAAAATTCCCCCTGCGCATTATACAGAGCACCTGGTTTACAGTTGTCCTGGGCCCATTGGGAACTTACCGTTTCATCCTCTAAAAGAAGGATACGCTCAGGAACAAACACACGCCATAATTGGATCATTTCATTAAAGGGGATAATATTATCCGGGGACAAAGAAATCAAAAATAGTTCATCATTTGTAGTAAGCAGTAATTGACGCACAATATCTATCGCACAGCCATCACCCGGCCCTGTTATATAATGAATGGAGGGGATCTGTAAACGGAAAGCATAAATTTTCCCAACTCCATTTTCCGGAAGCAATTTAAATCCCGGTAAGGTCGGAGTATAGCTAAATTGCCATTTTATATCCATAAATTCTCTCTCTTTTAATACTGCTGCTTTATTCTGAAGAATGGAGATAATCTGGTCCAATCCCTCAATCTTTGGATTCTCGCATCTGTAACAACTTAATAATTTTATGGGAATGCCAATTTCCTCTAAAAGCTCTCTATTCGCGCTCCCATTTTGCTGGTAAGGAAGATACGGTAATTCATAGATTATTTTTTCAAGGGTTTTTATTATCCCGATGCTGCTTAAATTATTCACTACTATCTGTTGTGCTTTTACTATGTCAGAGAGAGGGATCATATCTAAAGAAAAGGAGGGAAGTATAATGCGATATTTATTATCAAGAATGGGCGCTTGAAAAGTACTCAATGGAGGCACCCTATCATTTTCTCCTTTTCTGGCATTGAGAATTTCTTGAGGGAGGGGTTTACTGATGATAAGAGTGTGAGGTAAGGAGCAGAGCATTTCCCCGAGAGCATAATGAACGCCTAGTACAAAAAATAAAATTAAAAATATAATATTTTTTTTCGCCATTTTAAAAAATATATTTAGAACAGGTCACATCCCTTCAATTATTAGTAATAGTAAGATAATAGCAACTGATATGCCAGTGCAGGTAAAATAAACACTCTTTATGTATCAATATGTTATTGATGCTTTTTGAAAGAGGCGAGGAATTGAAAGTTCAGAAAAAGTTATTATCGGAATCTTAACTTCCGAATATATAGGGTTTCTCTCGCACACAGATGAGTTCTCACTTCATTATTTTTCGGAATTGTCAATTCCGATTTTAGCGCTCAATTCTTTTTGAAATCAATTATATAAAATAATTGTCAACAATTTTAATTTTCGGTGATTATTATATTTCAAACCCTGATCTTTCATTCTGTGAACACAAATGTCAAGAATTGCTCAATAATTATCCCTCTGGCATATTTAATGCTTAGTTATCCTCATTAGATAGGAATAATAAAAAATAAGGAGTTAACAATGCAGAATCGTAAACTATATGTGGGGAATCTCAATTATTCAGTGGATAATAAGCAATTGGAAAAGTTATTTTTAACGTATGGGGAAGTCAAACATGTCAACATAATTGAAGGCAAAGGTTTTGGATTTGTTGAAATGTCTGAGGAAGCAGAAGCAGAAAAAGCAAAAGAAGCATTAAATGGAGCTGAATTCGAAGGACGTCCCCTGAGGGTCTCGAATGCTCGTCCTCCTAAACACAGACAAGGAGAAAACTTTAAGAAAAAAAGTAACTATAAAACAACTAGCTAATCTCCTTTATATAAATGATCTTATCGTCCCCTGGTGAGTAGAAGTCCCGCACGACGGCTTCCTCTTTATACCCTAAATGAATATAGAATTGACGCGCTACTTCATAGACATCGCGGGATGATGTCTCAATATAAATTCGTCGTCCTCCTTTAGTAGCAATCAGCTTTTCAGTGTGTGAAAGGAGCTTTCTGCCAGCCCCTGCTCTATGGAATTTCTTATCAACAGCCACCCAGTAAAGATCAAAACTCCCCCGTGTGCCGGCAATAGGACCATAACAGATATATCCGATTGTATGCTCACAATCCTGCGCAAAAACGAAATAATAGCCGCTTTGCTCGCCTTTCGCAAGTCTTTCTCTTGCTAAATCTACAGCGATCTCAATCTCTTGAGGAGTAAAGATATGGACGGATTCTATAATCTTTCGAATATTTTCCATATCCGCAGGATATATATGATCTCGTAAAGTAATTTCACGCATCGGCAAAGCTGACGTTCAATGAAGCCCTTATAATCCGCTCGATCACATGGTGAAAGCTTAAACCAGCTTCTTGCGCAGCAGCTACAAATCCACTGTCCGGAGCAATACAAGGGTTGGTATTAATCTCAAGAACCCATGGCCTTTGGAACGTATCCACCCTAAAATCAATCCTTCCATATCCACGCATTCCAAATACTGTCCAACATTTCCGTGCCAATGCGTACATTTTTTCGAATAAAAGACTATCTTGATCTGCCATGTAAAAACTGCGTTTTGTATGACTATATTCAAACGAGTCGGTTTCCCACTTTGAGGTATAATCTAAAATCTTCCATTTCTCCTCCGGATAATCGAGAAATCGCATCTCAGCGATGGGAAGGACCTCAATCCCCTCCTCAGATTCCAAAAGAGACAAAGAAAATTCCCTTCCATCAATATACAGTTCGGCAAAGCATGTGTTCCCATTGACATCTTTTTGCCGGTATTTCATTTCCTCATACAGTTGTTCTTGACTGTGCGGAATAATTACCGAATTATTACTAAGGCCAATAGAGGCATGTTCCCACACAGATTTAATAATATAGGGGACATCCAGTGGCAACATATTCTGATTGATAGTCTCCATTGTAACCCAATAAGGCGTAAGAATGCCCTGTGCTTTGAGAAAGCTTTTGGCAAGGAGTTTATTTGAGGTGAGAAACATAGTGTCGGTTCTTGCCCCTGTGTAAGGTAAGTTTACACTCTCCAGAATTGCAGGCGCCATATGTATAAGTGCGCCACTGCCGGCGACGGATTCAACGAGATTAAAGACAATATCGGGATGGTGTCGCACTAACTGAGCACGCATATTTTTAAGATTAAGGTCGAAGAGAAGATGATGTGGTGTATGCCCCATCTCTGAAAGTGTTTTTGATACTGCCTCAGCTTGCACGTATACATCCTCGGCATCCCTTGAAGGTTCGGGTGGAATTGATTCATGGAGGATCACGATGGTATACATTTTCACCTTAATGAATTATGGTCTTTTTGGTAAAAGGGGAGTTCGGAAAGGATATGGTCTGAGGCAGGTCCACCCGGAGAAAAGCTGATTGTATAATCATGCTGATTAATTCTTCATATTCGATACCAGCTAAACGCGAGAGGATGGACAAATCAGAGTGCGTGGGATTTAATCCAGCTAAAGGATTTATTTCTAATATATGAAGAGCCCCTTTTTCGTCTGACCTTAAATCCACTCTTCCCGCATCCCTGCATCCAAGATTACACCACGCAGCCAAAGATATCTCTTTTGCCTTTGCGGCCATAGCATCGTAGGCAAGCCTGTATTCTACATAATCATTATAATTCTCTTTATTAAAATAAGTATAGAATTTACATTCTGCATTGTCCTTGAGGAATACTTCCATAACACCCAAACATTGGGCCTCTTTTCCTGTCCCTATAATGCCGACAGTGAACTCTCGCCCCGAGAGATACGTCTCCACAAGAACTGGTTGATTATAATGAGCGAGCAAATTTTTACATACAGCATGTAATTGTTGATGGTCTTGAATCTTTGAAGTAGGGGTTACTCCCTTTCCCGTGCCCTCGGCAATTGGTTTTGCAAAAAGGGGATAGGAGAGAGTAACCTTATGGATATCATCCTCTGAATTGATAACAGCAAAATCTGGTGTAAGAAGTCCCAAATCACGGATCACACGCTTACACATTCCCTTATGAAGCGTAAGAGAAAGAACAAGGGGATCTGAAAATGTGTAGGGGATCTCATACGCATCAAGAATACAAGGGACCTGCGCTTCACGTCCGAATCCGTGCAGCCCTTCAGCAATATTAAACACAAGATCCCAACGATCCCCTTTGGCAAGCCGTACAATGAGATTACCAATATTTCCGATGCGATCAGTTTCCAGACCACAATTATATAATACCGTATCGATTGCTTCAATGGTATCTGACTTATCGAATTCAGCTGTCTCTTCAAGGCTATACCCCGCTGCGAGATAATCCTCCCTTGCATCATAAGTGATCCCAATAATCATTAGGCTTTCCCTCCTTTGGTAGAATGCATTACCTCGGGGACACACTTCTTTCGAAAGTCAGGATAGCGAAATGTATGGCCTTCATAGTTTCTCAGCAATAGATCGTGACCATCGCTCCCTATAATCGGATCTTTATATAAAAGGATCTTACCCCCGCCCCCGGGAGCATCAATAACATAGTTCGGAACGGCGTATCCAGTAGTGTATCCTCTCAATTGTTGTATAATATTAAGCCCTTTCTCAACGGAGGTCCGAAAGTGGGTAGTTCCTGAAACAGGATCACATTGATAAAGGTAATAAGGGCGCACCCTTATCTTCATCAAACCATGGACTAATTGTTTCATGATGCTTACGTTATCGTTAATTCCTGACAAAAGAACGGTCTGGCTTCCTAAAGGAATACCTGCATTCGCCAGGCTGGTACACGCCTGACTCATCTCTTCAGTGAGTTCTTCCGGATGAATGACATGAATGCTTATCCATAGAGGATGATATCGCTTGAGCATCCGGACTAGTGATGGCGTGATTCGCTGGGGGAGAACTGTCGGGACCTTTGTCCCGATTCTTAAAATCTCGATATGTGGTATTTTTCGAAGCCTTGCGAGCAGCCATTCTAATGTATCATTTTTAAGTATGAGCGGATCACCGCCAGATAGAAGAACATCCCGTATTATCGGGGTTTTCTCAATATAGGCAATGGCCTTTTCCCACTGCGCAGGATTAAAACAGGAGCCAGTATGCATGCCTATTATTCGGGAACGAGTACAATACCGGCAATAGGTCGCACATGAATTAGTAACCAGAAAGAGGACTCTATCGGGATAGCGATGCACAATACCGGGAACAGGGCTATGGTCATCTTCACTTAAAGGGTCGTCCGATTCCGAAGAGGTTCGTGAGTGCTCTGCGCAGACCGGAATAACGCTCCGGCGTAAACTATGCGCAGGATTTTCAGTATCAATAAGAGACGCATAATAGGGAGTTATACGGAAGGGATGTGAAATTTTATAGGAAAGAATAGCATCGAGTTCATCTTGGGAGAGCCTTATTATACGCGCTAATTCTTCATAGGTATGTATGGAATGCCTTAACTGCCATATCCAATCATTCCATTGCCGAGCAGTTGTTGATGGATACAATCGTTTCCAAAAGGCAATTGATCCTTTATCTTTTTTAAGAAAATGGTATGCCTCTCTCCCTGGAGTACAGAGAGACGAGCGATGTCCCGGAGGATCGGGTTCTTCACTTATATACTCAGATCGCACTTTATTTTTTTACTCCTCATTATTAAATTATTAATAAATAATGCTATACCCTAGTAATAAACCACTATTTTCAAAGAATTAGCAATCTATATGCCAATAAATGAACCTTTAATTCTCAACCACTTAGAAGAGAGTCTGTCATGATTGGACATGAAAGAGAAAAATATCGGAACTCAAAATTCCTATTTAAATTCTTCTTTTCTTATACCATATTTGGTTAAGAGTTTGTGGAGCTGGCGAGGGCTTATTCCGGCGCTTTTAGAAGTTTCATTGATCCGCCCTTTATTAATACCCAAAAGCTGCTTCAAATATTGACGTTCAACGTTTTCGATACTCTTTTGTCTTACCTCTGCAAGGGTCGAAGAGGAGTCGAAGGATATTTTTGCCAATGATTTTTCATACATAAATAACTCGCTTGGGAAACTCTCCGGCGTGAGAAGAGGAGTAGTCTCAAGGATATAGGCTCGTTCGATAAGATTCTCAAGCTCACGAATATTACCCGGCCATGAATAGTGCATAAATGCATCCATGACTTGCGGATGGACATTCACTATATTTTTAAGATGCAATTTATTTAATTTTTTTAGAAAGAGATCCACGAATATGGGAATATCCTCAATTCGGTCTCTTAGGGGAGGTATTTCAATGGGGAACACATTTAAACGATAAAAAAGGTCCTTCCTGAATGTGCCTTCATCACTCATCTTTTTAAGATCTATATTGGTTGCAGCTACAATTCTTACATCCGGCTCAATTATCTCATCTCCACCAATTCTCTGAATGGTTTTATCCTGGAGTACCTGAAGAAGCTTGATCTGCGTAGATCCTGTTATAGTCCCGATTTCATCTAGAAAAATGGTCCCCATGTGGGCTATTTCAAATTTGCCCATCTTTCTTTTAAAGGCGCCGGTGAAAGAACCCTTCTCATGCCCGAATAATTCGCTCTCGATTAATGTATCCGGAATTGCCCCGCAGTGCACACTGATAAACTGATTGTCAGCTCTCGTGCTATGGAGGTGAATAATTTTGGCCAACACACCCTTGCCTGTCCCTGTCTCACCGGTAAGAAGAACCGTCGTTTTTGTAGGAGCAACTAATTTGATTTTATCAAGAACTTTTTTCATTAAGTGATTATGGGTTTGAATAACATCCAGAGAGTCATCTCGCCAAAATTTATCTCGAAGGTAGTTAAGCTCAGATTCCATTCGTATGGCCTCATAGAGGCTATCCGTGACATACTTTACTTCTTCAGGATTAATCGGATACGTGAGATAATTGCTCGCACCCGCCTTGACTGCGTTCATGATCTCCCTTATCATTTCCTGTGAAGAAATTACTATGATTTCAACAGAGGGGAATGAGCGCCATAAGGATTGTAATTGCGCTCTATAGTTAATACGGCCATTTCCTTGGGATGTATCTTGAAGGTAGGTAATCTCAATGAAAATATAGTCATACGGTTTTTTTTGAGCCATCTCATAGCATAGAATCTTATCTGAGGTGATATCAACCTTATATTCCGATTGAAGACAAGAGTGAATTGTCGTGCATGCTTCTTGATTGTGTGAGGCAACAAGGATATATTTCATATTCGCCCTTTATTATAAGCTCATTTTAAATAATTGGCAATAAATAATACTACTTATTTTAAAGAAGCAAAGTCATTGCAGTAATAAAGGTCTTTTATTGTCGGAATTGTGAATTCCGATTTGCACCTCCCTATTTCATAAAAGTTAAATATATCATATAGTTAAACCATGGCATATTAATTGCTTTTCTACCCCCATAAATCTTATTTTAACTTTTAATTTTTATCAACTCAATTATCAGTATGGAGGAATAGTATGAATAGAAAAATTACAGCTTTAATTATTATTTTCTTATTCTTTTTGGGGGGAGTACTGATACACTCACGGATTGCTCTGGCAATCGGACAATCAGAACCCCTTGTCATGGCTGAAAGTAATGTATATGTAATCGAAGAGGATGAATCCGAGGAAGGAATACCGGAAATTGTGGATGAGAATGAAGCGGACCCTGCGGATAGCGAATGGGAACACGGAGAGTATGAACCTGAGGAAGAACACTCGGACAGTTATCTAGAAACAGATCCAAATAACATAGAGTAAACTATAAATAGTTAGAAGAGATTTCCCTCCCCTGCCTTAGTATTAAGGAGGGAAATCTTTTTCGGACATATGAACATATGTTTTATTATTAATGACTGGAACACAATAAATCCAGCAACAGAGACTACTCTGTGCTTAATTCATGAATCATGTATTCGGAATCATAATGTAGGCATCCTTTATCCACGTAATCTCACTATCCGGAATAATGTTACCTATGGCTTTGTGAAGCTGATTATTAAAAAGAAACGCTATTCAGAAAATTTCAGGATTTTTCATAAAAAGGTAGCCTTTAAGGAACAGTTACTTCCGATCGGCGGATTTGACGCCATATTTGTACGTAAAAATCCCCCCCTTGATAATACTATGCTGAACTTTCTTGATTCTGTCAAAGACGACACTTTTATTGTAAATGATATAAATGGGATGCGAAAAGCGAATAACAAGCTTTATACTACCACCTTTAATGATCCGGGGAACACTTTTTTACCGGTAACGCATGTGTCAAAAAATAAAGAATATTTAAGAAAAATCATCAATGAATCCCTCTCTGACAAAATGATTCTGAAGCCCTTAAACTCCTATGGAGGGCATGGCGTAATTGTTCTGGAGAAAAGGGCCCAACAGAATATTAATTCACTCCTGGATTTTTACATAGGCGAAACAGGTGAAAAACAGTATGTGATTATGCAAGAGTTTATAGAAGGAGCGGAAAAGGGAGATATACGTGTGCTGCTATTAAATGGAAAAATAATTGGTGCATATGGCAGAGTACCTGCTCAAGGAGATATACGCTGTAATATTCACGCCGGAGGAAGTGCTCAAAAACATACCCTCACCTTAAGAGAACAGGAGATATGCAAAAAGATCGGGCCAAAGCTTGTGTCTGACGGATTATTTTTTGTGGGGGTGGACCTGATTAATGAAAAATTGATCGAGGTCAATGTGATTAGCCCAGGCGGGATAGTGAATATCAACCGTCTGTCCAAGGTGCGGCTGCAAAAAAAAGTTATCAACTTTATCGAAGAAAAGGTCCAAGAAAAGGAAGAGGCCCGTTCTGACAGGGAATATGCCCTAAAACGAAGATTGGCTTCGAAGCTTGAAATTATTAATGCTGAAACTCACTTTTGACAGGATTCGTTACGCTCTTCAAAACGAGGAGCTCTTATTACGCATAATTGAAGAAGTATCCTTTTTCACAGCTATTGAAAAATATCACCCTTATCAATAATCTATAATCCTGGCATACCAATTGCAAAAATCTATGCAATAAATCAAAATTTTATATACGGTAAAGAAAGGAGGACCCTATAGATGAAAGGCAATACAGAACCTATGCCAGTTACCCTTACGGGAATCATTATTGTAGTTGATTGGGATGAGAATAATAATATTGTAGATATTGCCCTTGCTACCGCATATGAGCAAGATTATCGTATCAATAATACACACAAAAAAACAGAACTGTTAGGACTTATCGGCAGGGAAGTAAAAGTTATAGGGACCGTCAAAGCAGATGAGCATGGAAAGAAGATAATCAATGTGCAAAAATACGAACCATTGGAGTTTGACTAATAGAATAGTATAGTTGACTAGGACTGTCTCATGTTGAGTAACAAATGGCTGAAATCAGCGTTATTGATCATATCTTCCTTTTCCGTTCTTATATGTTTCACACCCACATGCTGTCATCATTCTCTTCACAATAAAAATAGTTCTCCGGAAATCGAACAATCATTCGATCTTGAAAAACTGCCGGAACATATTGCTCTTGTTCTCGTACCGGAAAACGAGGAATGGTTAGTAGCCAGTGTGATACCTGCTGTTGGAAGACTTCGGGACCGCGGCATGGCTCCGGTTTTTGTGGCTACCTCTGATGTATCATTTCAAAACCACCTTGATTTCATTGATTATATAGGAGCCCATCAAACCCTGATTATTGCCTCATCGCCCGAAAACTCTCTTATTAAGATGATGCCCTATTTCCATTATCCCTTCCTGCGCACTGGCTCAGATCCGGCTCATGCCGGGATCCTATTAATGAAAACATTCTGGGAATCTAATGAGGATGTTGTGATTGCATCTTTTGAAGAGCCTGCGTGCATGGTTCTCGGCTCACTTCTTGCCGCGCACTTGTCGATTCCATTTATCTCATATCAAAACAATGAAGTATTAAAGACTTTATTCCACAATTTATCTGCCGCGGGAGTGAAAAGAATCAGATATTGTACCAATGTACCGCCCGCTTGGATGGAGGCGGAAAAAAATTTATTTCATGAGGTCGTATGTCTTCCAGAACAGCATATTGTTCAGACTCTCATTGATAAAATTCACCCCGAAAATATTCGTAACATTATTATCGCCAGAAAGCCTGACATCGGTGAGATAAAACAATACACTGCTTCCTGGATTGCACCCTATCTCAGTTTACTGAGAGATTCCCTAGTTTTGATCAGCACTACGCATAAACCCTCTGAAATTGAAACGCTTGTCGCCGGTCATATTGAGCAATACTCTCTCAATCCTCAGACCATTACCCTTTTGGGAGATCATGATACTCTCGGTGAATGGATACTCTATGACGAAGGAATCTATGATGATGAAAAGATAGATATTGAGCCATGTTCTTTTGATATTTATAAAAAATGTTCCCTGTTTGGTGTGGGGCGCATCCCCTTCAATCACCTTGCCGATGCATCATCTTTAATTGCGCACACGTATTTAAATGAACAACATACAGAAAAAAGTGCCGCCTCGATTCTTATGATCTCCAATCCGGATACTGAATTTGCCAATTTATCTCTCTGTGAAACCATTAGCCGATTAACGGCAGCTGAATTTAAAAATTGCACGATCCCTATTGCAGAATTTTACGGCAAGGAGGCAGAGGACCCGGAGATTGTGGATGTGGCCACAAAGGCACAGCTTATTATCTTCGAGGGACATATTTGGGATATGACATTGTTTGAACACCCAATTGATCCTGTGTATGTACAGGAGGATCGGGGGGCTTCAATGCGAGATTATTGTGAGACAAGCGTTAGAGAGGACTGTTTTCAGGATGAAGACCCCGAAGGACCAATCATACCCTCTCTCAATAACCGGAATCTTGAAGGCCATCCCCTTGTCATCCTGCAGAGCTGCCATTCTTTAAGGGAAAAAGAAGTCCCGCATAGGATTTTTAATTTGGGAGGATCAGGAGTTATTGGAAGTGTATCCAGTATTCATAGCGCATCGGGAGCATCTTTTATTAAAGCTTTCTGCGACGGTCTCCTGTATCACGATAATACGGTAGGAGAAGCTTTGAGAGATGCCCGTAATTATTGTCTTTGTCTTGCCAAACTAAAGGAGAAGAGAGGACACACGGAGCAGGACAAAGTTCTTCGCGTTGCATATAGCTTTCGTTTGTGGGGAGACCCTGAAATGAGCATACAGATCAACAAAGCTATCAAACTGCGCCGTCAACCCCTTACCGCACAATGGAATAATCTGAAAGAAATAAAGATCTCAACGCCTCACCGTACATTGCCAAAGATTGAATCGGAATACTATTATGCTCAAATGTTCCCCGGAAGCCAAGCCGCAGGAATAGTAAAGAGCATAAGAAACAATCCGGAACAAAGGAAAATACAACCATTATTTTTTTTTAGGCTCCCGAATCCTTTGGGCTTGGAATTGACTGGCACCAGCCTTTTAAAAGATCAGGAAGGTGAAATAGAAAGGGCTGTGTTCCTCGAAGATCCGCTCAACCGGTATCTCTATATTCTCTATTATCCCTTCAAGACTTCTCCTGACTATGACTTTTTCTTGCGATTCGAGAACTCATAGGGTATGTGATGATGAAAGAGGGGCCACGTTTGTGAAGGAAGATATCCTCGTTATCTGGACTATTCTCTTTCTTATCATAGGCGGATCTATAGGCATAGCTGTCCGCTCGCTCGTATCTCGTCATGCCAAGCTTGGCCGGGGTGATAGCCTCTGGCAGGTGAGATTCCAAGTCTTTGTGCACCCTGAAAAAGATGATACTGTCCTGACCATGTCTCTTCCCTCTGATACAATCCACTTGAAAAAATTGAAGCAGACATTTTTTCATCCCGGATTTTCAATGTACCAGATTAAAAAGAAAGAAACCGGCAATCAACAGGTTATCGCGGCCGTTGAAAGCTGGAGAAACATAGTCCGATTTGAAACCGATTTCCGTGTCCATGTCTTTCCTTATAATTCAAAGGATATCGAGTCGGCCGTGACCATCCTAAAGAATGATAGACGATATCATTATCTTCGCAGCGAAAAAGAAATACAGGTAAAAAACCCAAGAATCAGAAGCATGGCAAAGCATCTCGCAGAGGGAATACACAGTAAGATAATGATTGTCGAGACTATTTATACATATTGCTCTGAGCAGATCGCTGACGGCAGTTTCACGGACGCTGAGGATGCGTTAGGTACCTTATCTGCCCATAAAGGATCTTCCTTAGGACGAGTTCGATTAATGACAGCCCTGTGTAGGGCAAATCACATCCCAGCCAGGCTTGTCACCGGATTTATTCTTGAGGAAGGCTCAGATGCTTCGCCTCACTATTGGCTGGAAATTTACCTAAAAAAAAGATGGGTATCCTACGATCCTGTGAATAATTTTGCTAAGGAAGTCCCGGCCCATTATCTGCCTGTGCATAGAGATTCAATCCATTTTGTTAAAATTAATGATAAATCCCCCTTTACTTTTCATTGCCAGATAAAAAAAGATCAAACAATCAGCCACTTAAGCGCTGATAAAAACCTCGGGTGGTTGGCTGTTTTTGATCTTACTCGTCTTCCTTTAAGTATTCAAGAGATCTTGGCGCTTCTTCTTCTCTTGCCTGCCGGAGCGCTCATCACCTCCATATTTAGAAACCTGATTGGTATCCAGACCATAGGCACATTTACTCCAGCGCTCCTCGCCCTCAGCTTTGTATATACGGATTGGCGAATCGGTCTTGTCATTTTTACTATTATATTTTCCATTGGATTGGCGAGTCGATGCTTTTTTGATTATATGAAGCTTCTCATGATACCAAGGTTAAGCGTGCTGCTTACTCTCATTGTCCTTTGCCTCACGCTCTCAGTTTCCCTATTAGATTTTCTTAAGCTGAGCTTGAATGCACGAATGATTATACTTCCGATTGTCATAGTAACCATGATGATCGAACGCTTTTACATTCATTCTGAGGAGGATTCTGTATTTATTGCCTTTCAGTTACTTATGGGTACACTCCTGGTTTCATTTATCTGTTTCATCTTACTAAAATGGCACTACATGGGAAGGTTGGTCATACAATTCCCTGAAATCGAATTTTTAATTGCCGCGTGTCTTATAATCGTCGGAAGATATACTGGTTACAGGGTTTCCGAGCTTTGGCGTTTTCGAGATTTCAAAGATTTCACCCTTTTCAGGAAATGATCTATGGGAAAATGGGTATCTCCTCGGGAACTTAAAAGAAAGAGTGTCTTAGGTATAAATGCCCGCAATTTTCATTACCTGTATCGATGCAATCCAAGAAAACTATACCCATTGGCTGATGATAAATCCTTTTCAAAAAAAATATGTGAATCTCAGAATATCCCTGTTCCAAAATCCTATGGTATCATTGAACGTTATGGTGATATCCGAAAATTTAAGGATATGCTTAAGGGGTGTCCCGAGTTTGTAATAAAGCCTGCCCGAGGATCGGAAGGCCGTGGGATTCTCATCATTACTCAAAGGGATAATGATCATTTTATCCAAGCAAATGGGCATACCTTAACCTTTGCTGAAATACGCTATCATATATCCAAGTCCTGGTCAGGCTTATACTCTCTTGGGGGAAGACAGGACAGAGTAATTATAGAAGAGCGTATTAAACCTCATCCTCTATTCTATGAAATTTCAAACGAAGGTACCTCAGATATTAGGATAATTGCTCATAAGTTTTACCCTGTGATGGCTATGGTGAGGCTGCCGACGAAACAATCAAAAGGGAGGGCTAATCTTTTCCAGGGCGCCGTGGCGGTGGGAATAAATATGAAAACGGGAAAAACGCAGGGGGGGGTATGCAAATCCAAGAGCATCACGAGACATCCGGATACAACTGCTCCGCTTGCAGGAATTGATATCCCCTTCTGGTCTGATATGCGTGCAATTGCCACAAAATTAAGTCATGCACTAGGGCTCGCTTATGTAGGGATCGACCTTATTCTTGATGTGCAACGAGGGCCGCTTGTGCTTGAAGTTAATGCACGGCCGGGCTTGGATATTCAGATAGCCAATCAGTGTGGGCTTAAAAATATTCTGGAACCTATGCATAATGACAAGAACGGATAGTTCTTATGCATAATATTTTCAGAACTTGTAATTCCGGTTTATTCTGTGCACAGGAAAGATAATCCACGAGGATCAAATAAATTTTTTTTTTGGAGAGAACCGATAAATGAGGCAGAGCCGTTGCTGATTCTGCCTCATTTGTCAAAAACCATCATATTCCTTACTGCATGTAATTAATACTGAATATCAACTGATACGTGGAAGGAGCGCGCAGCATAAAATACTCTTCGATCCTTTTGCTTTCGTACCAGTCGGTTACATTCCCCTTTACGAGAATGATTTCTTTATCCTGATTTGTATACACCTCTAAAATATGGCCATAAATCTTGACTTCCCTCATATCGAATCCTTCCATTGTCTCAACCACCTTCGCACTCATCTCGTCAGGCATATAATATACGGTTCTGTTTTCCCCGGAGGCATATGTGTTCTTGATCGAAACATTCATAAAAACGGCGAACACAATAATTATCACCATAAGCCAATACATTATTTCTTTGTCTTTTCTGATAAACATTTTCTTACCTTTCTATTTTTTGTCATTAGTAATTAATTTTAATTTTGTACTTTTTGTACTTATTATTTTTTCTTTCTTTGATATACATGACGAGAAAACATGAAAATGATTATGAAAAAAATTCATGAATTATATTCATATAATATTTCATTTTTTTATATGCAATAAATAGCAGTTATTTTGGCTTATTCGAAGTAGCTTTTAATTTTGTAAATTGAAGTTGCATTTTTTGCACTATGGGTATATATTTAATGATGCAAAAGAAAAATATTTAAGGAATCTAAGAAAGATTAATTTCCCCGATAAGGAGCAATCTCATGAAAGGAAAACATATAAAATTTCTGCGTGAACGTGCTCATATAAGTCAAGCAGAAATGGCGCAAATTTTGGTTGTGAGTGCAAGGACATTAGCAAAATGGGAAAGTAATGAGGAGAATATGATTCCTCTTGTTTACACGAAAGCATATAGAAGCTGTTTTGAAAACCTTATCTTAACCCCTATTTTAAGAAGTTGCACCCATACCGTATTTCAAAAAATTCCCTCAGAATTTATTGGTATTTGGCTTGTGAGACATTCATTATTTACTATGCAATACGCACCGATAAAATTTGAAGAATCCCTCCATTCAACTAGTTTTTGGGAAGTTATTCTTCATGAAAATACCTCACGCTATCAATGCCTCTGTAATTCTGAGGAAGAAAAAAAGAAGTGTTATTGGAGATCTTTTTGTAATGGCAACTTTTTTTTTCATAATGATAAAACTCAGAAAAACTTAACCCAAGTCTCACAAACCACCTATCCCCTGCATAGTGGAAAAACCATTAATCTGACGGAAGATGAGATTGTAAAATCCCCTTACAAAAGGTTCCCAGGAAGATCAAATATATCGTATCATGACCAAATATGCCACAGTTTGCTTCATGTCCCCTTTCATCTTCCTCATATCACCGGTCCTCAGCCTGTCGCACTTCTCTCCTTGGAAAATAGATTGGAAAAATATGATAATGACTTATGGAGAGTAAAGACTTTCCCTCGAGGAACAATAGGGGCAGCTTTTACTGAGGAGGATGAACACACTGCTAAGGATCTCATCAGAAATATATATGAGCAGGAGTTTAAAGAGATCATTGAAGCCTTCGACTATCTCTTATCCTCTCCTTATAAGTAAATAATCGAAATCCTTCATTCACAGTACGTTCGCTTTGTTAGACAGGATGAACAAAGATTAACAAGATAATTTTCTCGCTACTTGCCAAACAGCATCTCTAATTTCACAATTATGCCAGGAATCGCCTTGCCATTTTCGTTCCTCGGCCAATTAATCGAAGGAATAATTTCGAGAAAAAGCCATGTCTGATAAATATTTTGGCAGAAACGCATCTCAATCCAGAGGTCCTCCCGTTTGATTATAGGTGTCGTTTTATTTCTTATCCCCACGCCAGCCGAAATAGCCTTGTGAGAGGAGAGTTGGTGGTAGATTTCTATCCTTTCGATCCAATCAAAACCTTGATCAGCCCTGAGCAGTGTTGCCTCCGAGGATAATCGAAAGAAGGTTAAATAATTCATAATTTGATCAAAATCCAGTACTGTTGTTCCCCCGAATCCTTCTTCTTCATACCAAAACAAGGTTTCAGAAAAACGGAAAAGGAGACGTGGGCTCAATTCTATCATTCTTTGGTACCTGCCCTTGGCATACGGGTAGATATGCTCTTTAAATCGCGCACTCACATTAAAATCAATATTTGAGTTATCCGACTTCTGTATAATCCATTGAAGCGCAGCAGAGTAAAGGCCGACTTCTTCTGTATCATCCTCCTCCAATAAGGCTAATTCAGATGATTTGTTGCTCGTCTCTGTTTTTTCAAAGGCATCCTTACCCCTTTCCCCAACAAGCATCAATCTCAAACGTCGATTGACATTGGGTAGAAAAAAATGGGCGCGGAATTGACTTCGATAATTTATTTTTTTATTTTTACTTTGCCCCACTGCATTTGTTAATTTTACTATTGATTTTGCGGATTCATCAACCTCGCACTCATCACCAAAAAATCTGTCAAACCATAGAGCAATATGACATACTTTCTGGGAAAGGTAATAATGGGTGTGGTCTATCCACAATAAATTCTCTGCCTCATCAGGTTTACCTTCTCCCGTATCAGCCTCAAATGCGTGAGTATATATGGTGAGTTTCACACCCATGATCAAAAGAATAGCTGTAATAGTAACAAATTTATTGCGCATAATAAAGATTTTTTATACTATGATTTATATTTATAGTATACCCTATTTTGACTACATATATCTATTGAATTTATCTGTAATACTATATATTATAATAGGATATTTAGACAAATGAGAAGAACACACTATGCCACAGCTTGAAGTTTACGAAAAAACAGATTTGGGCAGCGAATTTGAGATCGTTGACGTTAAAAAAATATTAAAGGATAAACTACATTACTTTTTTAATTCATCTTTTCCTTCCAATGGGGAAATTTTACGAATACAGATAAGGATTAAAAAGATAGATCCCTTACATTGGCTCTATTGGCAGAGGTCTCCGACAAAAATATACTGGCTCAATAGAGAGCGGAATTTTGAAATGGCCGGTATTGGCGAGGCAATTGCCATAATCGGAGAAGGTCAGGTTGAGGGCACCACCCTATTCAACAACTTAAAGAGGGGGCTTTCTAATGAATTTAAAGATTTGCGCTACTATGGGGGAATGCGTTTTAATCCTACGGTAAATCCTGACGAATACTGGCAAAAATTTGGCTCCTACCGTTTTGTGATCCCCCGCTTTGAAATTGTTCATAAGAGTGGTGAGACGTATCTTGCATGCAATTTCTCACCTTCTCCCAGTACTTCAGATGAAATCCTCCGGCAACTTTATCATATATGTTTTAATAATGACCTTATTACAGGTGATATTCCCCCTGTGCTTAGCAGGAAGGATATTCCCGACTATACTAAATGGCATAATAATATAAGCTATGCTATGGAAGTTTTTTCCCGTGGAGAAGTTCAAAAAATTGTGCTTACACGAAAAACCATTTTTGAATTTTCTCAGACTCTTGATCCTCTTCTATTATTAAAAAGATTAAAACCAGCCCACCCGGAATCATTTCATTTCTGTTTTCAAATTGATAATAAGACCTCGTTTATCGGTGCATCACCAGAGCTTTTATATCGGCGGACAGATAAACAGATTGCAAGTGATGCAATTGCTGGTACATGCCCGCGGGGGAATTCACTCACAGAAGATCAAGAACTAAGTCTACGCTTGCTCAGAAGTAAAAAAGATCGACAAGAACATCAGTTTGTCATTGAATGGATTAAAAATGCCTTTGATACTCTCTGTAGATCCACCTATGTGCAGGGAGGGACACGTATCTTGAAACTGGCCAATGTGCAGCATCTGCACAATCATTTTCAAGGAATTGTAGCCGATGGCGTTTCTGACGCTGAGATATTAACCACCCTACATCCAACTCCGGCTGTCGGAGGATATCCTAAAGAAAGGGCCCTCGCAGAAATCGAAAAATTAGAGTCCTTTGATCGTGGATGGTATGCAGCGCCAGTTGGATGGGTGGGAACAGATGAAGCTGAATTCGCGGTTGCAATCCGTTCAGGCCTTATTCTCGATCATAGGCTTTCCCTTTTCTCCGGCGCAGGAATTATACCAGCCTCTACACCGGAAGCTGAATGGAGAGAAATGGAAAATAAGCTTGCCAATTTCATTACTATTATCCAATGAGTATTGATATATCACATAATAACATCCTGTGGGCCTCACTTATAATTGAAGAGCTTATAAGAAACAAAATACACTATTTTTGTATTTCATCAGGATCAAGATCAGCTCCACTCACGGTTGCGGTGGCAAGAAATCCTAAAGCCACAAGCATAATTTGGCGTGATGAACGCGGTGCGGCGTTCCACGCGCTTGGTTATGCCAGAGCTACAGGAATTCCCGCTGTAGTGATCTGTACATCAGGGACCGCTGGTGCCAATTATCTTCCTGCTATTATTGAGGCCAGTGTCAGTAATTGCCCCCTGTTGATCATCTCAGCAGATCGCCCTCCCGAGCTGCGACAAACCGGTGCAAATCAGACTATTGAGCAGTTTGATATTTTTGATGGTTATGTGCGCTGGAAATTTGAACTTCCCTGCCCTGATGAGACAATAGCGCCGGAAATGGTCTTGACCACAATTGATCAGGCGATCTACCGATCACGCAGGCTCCCGGCAGGTCCTGTTTATATCAACTGCATGTTTAGGGAACCCCTTGTGCCCATAGATAATCCAATGAAGCCAAGATATAGTGCTCATTTGGCTCAGTGGGAAGAAAGCCAGGCTCCATTTACTCATTATCATTATCCCCTTCTGACCCCTTCAGAGGATGCCATTCAAGCGGTAGCAGACATTTGTAACAACACTAAAAGGGGGATCATGGTCATTGGACCTCTGAGTCCCCAGACAAACAGGGAAAAGGTCTTTCAATTAATCAAAAGCCTCAATTGGGCCATATTCACGGACATTACGTCCGGCTTTCGTGTCGGTCATGAGAGAGAAAACTTTGTTTCTTATTTTGATCAAATTTTATTAACTCCTGAGGGCTACAACAGTTATTCTCCTGATACTGTCCTGCATATCGGGGGACAGATTACCTCAAAAAGATTGTTAGAATATCTCATGGTGCAGCCGATAAAAGAGTATATTATTGTAAAAGACCACCCGCTGAGACATGATCCCCTCCACAGAGCCACAATGCGAATAGAAACTGATATCGTCTCTTTTTGCACTCTCCTTCTTCCTCACCTCACCTCTGACAAGGATTCTCATTGGCAGAATGAGTGGGTGTTGCGATCGCGCAGGATACAAGGCATTATTGACGACTATTTTAATCAGCACCAGACCATAAGTGAGCCGGGAGTTGCGTATCATATTGCGAAGACTATCCCTGAAAACAATGGCTTATTTCTCGGTAATAGCATGGCCATCCGGGATATGGATATGTATGCCGCCATCTCGGGCAGGCCGGTCGTTGTGACAGCTAATAGGGGTGCAAGTGGCATTGAGGGTTTAATTGCCACGGCAAGCGGCTTTATGGTTGGTCTCGATGCGCCCGTCACAGCCATACTTGGAGATATATCATTCTTGCATGACTTGAGCTCACTTTCCCAGCTCACCTCTCTCCCTCAGAAATTAATCATCGTGATCCTCAATAATCATGGAGGAGGCATCTTCTCCTTCCTTCCCATTGCTCAATGTGACGATGTTTTTGAACCCTATTTTGGCACGCCTCATAAATTCAGTTTTGGTTTATGTGCGAAAAATTTCAATGTTCATTATTATCAGCCAAAAACAATGGTTTCGTTTTTAGAAGATTATAAGCGTGCGCTCAACGAAGAACAGTCATCAATTGTTGAAATTAACACGAATCGCAAAGATAATTGGGACCTGCATCAAGCATTGCAAAACACAATCATTCAATCCCTCGCAATGTTCTCCAATGAAAAAGAAGTATAACTTTCATTATGAAATAATGGGTGAGAACAAGAAGACAACGATACTGTTTCTCCATGGATTTATGGGTAGTTCTCAGGATTGGACTGATCCCATGGTTGAGTTAAAAGATCGGTTTCGCTGCCTTGCTATTGATCTACCCGGACATGGCAAAACGAAGGTATTAGGGGATGAAAATAGTTACACTATGGAAAACACCGCCTCTGCCCTCATTCATTTTCTGAAACATCTTAATATACGGCGCTGTATCCTGGTTGGCTATTCAATGGGAGGACGATTAGCTCTTTTTTGTGCCTTCTCCTTTCCCCTCTATTTTCCCAAATTAATAGTGGAATCAGCTTCACCGGGCCTGAGAGAAGAAAAAGAACGAAGAGAAAGAAGAGCACACGATGATGCCCTTTCTCATAAATTACAGCATATGGATTTTTCAGATTTTCTCAATGAATGGTATACTCAACCGCTGTTCGGTCCCCTCCGGAATCATCAAGGTTTTAAGGACATTATAAGGAAGAGGGTGAACAATAAGCCTATCGAATTGATAAAGTCCTTGAAAGGAATGGGGACGGGAGTTCAGTCCTCTTTATGGGAGAAATGGGCCCGGAATCGGATACCAACGCTTCTGATCGTCGGAGAAAAAGATTATAAATTTAGGGGTATTGCACAACAGATGATAAGGGAGTGCAGCGTTGCTCATCTCAAGATTATTAAAGACAGCGGACATACAACACATTTCGAGGCTAAGAATATGTTTATTAACTCTATAAAAGATTTTATATCTTACTGACATTCTTTATAGGCAAAAAAACTATATAATTGTAGCACATTTTTAGGTTGAAGGAGAATTTATGAGTAAAGTCAATTGGAGAGAAGCCGGAGAATTTGAGGATATACGGTATCACAAAGGTGAAGGTATTGCAAAAATAACTATCAACAGGCCGGAGGTGAGAAACGCCTTTCGGCCCCTGACTGTCATGGAAATGTGCCGGGCTTTTGAGGATGCGCGTGAAGACCCTGAAATCGGTGTCATCATTTTAACAGGTGAAGGGGAAAAAGCCTTCTGTTCCGGGGGAGACCAAAAGGTAAGAGGCGAAGCAGGTTATATTGATCACAAAGGGGTGCATCGATTAAACGTATTGGATTTTCAGCGCCAGATACGAACCTGTCCGAAACCGGTTATTGCGATGGTTGCGGGGTATGCCATTGGCGGTGGTCATGTCCTTCATCTCATGTGCGATCTTACAATCGCTGCCGATAATGCTGTTTTCGGGCAGACAGGCCCGAAGGTTGGCTCATTTGACGGAGGTTACGGCGCAAGCTATATGGCGAGAATTGTAGGGCAAAAAAAAGCGCGAGAGATATGGTTTTTATGCAGACAATACAATGCGGGCCAGGCCCTTGACATGGGGCTTGTTAACACTGTGGTGCCCTATGAAAATCTGGAAGAAGAGACAGTGAAATGGGCCAAGGAAATTCTTGCCAACTCCCCCATGGCGATTCGTTGTCTTAAAGCGGCCTTGAACGCAGATTGCGATGGCCAGGCGGGGCTTCAAGAATTGGCAGGTTGTGCTACGATGCTTTTTTATATGACAGAGGAGGGTCAGGAAGGGAGAAGGGCATTTTTGGAAAAGCGGAAACCCGACTTCTCACAGTATACTCGACGTCCCTAATAACTCATGAGATTACCTAAGACATTATATAATTGGATGCTTGCCTCGCGCCCTAAAACCTTGCCTGCTGCGGCTTCCCCTGTGATTATCGGCAGCGCAATGGCATTCTCTGATGGGAAATTTCATGCACTCTCTGCTCTCGCCGCACTCATTGGAGCGTTGCTTATCCAAATTGGGACGAATTTCGCCAATGATTATTTTGATTTTGTAAAGGGAACTGATACAGAGGAACGAATTGGGCCTATGCGGGTTACGCAGGCGGGATTGATACGCCCTGAAACTATAAGACGAGCCTTTATCCTCATCTTTTCATTGGTTTTTCTCATCGCTCTCTATCTTTTTTGGAGAGCTGGGTGGGTCATTTTGCTGATCGCTTTTCTGTCAATCCTATCCGGCATATTATATACAGGCGGGCCACTGCCACTGGGATATATTGGATTAGGCGATTTGTGGGTTCTTATTTTTTTCGGGCCTGTGGCTGTTGGAGGAACGTATTTTGTTCAGGCATTAGAGATTACTCCTGTTGTGATTCTGGCAGGGCTTTCGCCCGGGTTTATTTCAATGGCCATCCTGACAGTCAATAACCTTCGTGATGTAAATACCGATCGCCGGGCGAGGAAGAAAACACTCGCGGTTCGTTTTGGGGAAAATTTTGCGAGGATAGAGTATTTATTATCGATCCTTATTGCCAGCCTCATACCGGTGTATTTGGTTCTCATAACTAAAAATCATCCCTTTTCCCTGGCTGCACTGTTGACAATCGTCATTGCTCTGCCTCCCATAAAAGGTGTTTTCTTTGATGAGATAGGAGCAGGGATGAATGCGCTGCTCGCAAAAACAGGCAGAGTCCTGCTGATCTACAGCCTTCTTTTTTCAATCGGATGGATACTATGAAAATAGCATTAATAGAGATCTTCCAGTATACCCTGCCTCTCATCAAGCCTTTGCTGATCAAGGGGACTCTTTTAACCACACGACAAGGTTTCATTATTCGCCTACAGAATGAGCATCATCATAAGGCATACGGGGAGGTATCACCTTTTCCATCTTTGCATAGTGAGGATTGTGATGAGGCAAAACTTCAATTAATACGGCTACAAAAGGAATTGAGCGGACAGATTCTACCGGATTGCACAGAAAGATTAAAGGGTACTCGAAGCTCCTGGCTCGGACAGTACCACCTTTCGCCATCCGTCCACTTCGGGATTGAAACCGCCATTCTAAACCTCATCGCACACTCAAAGCATCAATCTCTGGCCCGCATGCTCAGCAAGCATCACCCTAAAACAATACTGGTAAATGCCCTCATAACTTCCGGGGATAGCCACATAGAGCAAGAATGTAAAAGATTAGTGCACGAGGGATACAAAGCAATTAAATTAAAGGTTGGCCGGAGAAAGGTAGAAGAGGAACTTGACACTTTAAAGCGTATGAGAAATAGTATTGATGAAAACATCGCTTTACGATTGGATGCAAATAGGGCGTGGCCCTTAGAAACGGCAATTATCTTCGGCAAGGCAGCTGCTGAGTTTCGGATCGAATATATTGAGGAACCACTTGTAGATTATAGTCAGAGCGCACAATTTTTCAAGGAGACAAACCTACCAATTGCTTTTGATGAAACTCTTAGGGATCTGTGCACAGAGCACAATCTTAATAGTCATAATTTACATAGTAATACTCTTGAACACTTGAATCCAAAGATTTTTGAGGGAGTAAAAGCTTTTATTTTAAAGCCTGCTGTTTTAGGAAGTTATGAAAAAACCTTTGCATTTGCCAATTTTGCAAAGCATCACTCCATTATACCTGTCATCAGCAGTTCGTTTTGCTCGGGAGTTGGGCTCACCGCAGAGGCGGATATTGCTGCGTCTCTTAATGAGAGTAATATTCCTGTTGGATTAGATACGTATAAATGGCTGAAAGATGACCTTCTATCCCCTCGATTTCAAACTGTACACGGTCAGATCGATCTTGAGATGATACATAAAACGAGCACAAAGATTAGAATGGAGTTACTGAAAAAGATTTGAGAGAACATAGAAATATAGTGAAGCTTATTTCAGAAAATTGTGTTTTTAGGCATGATGATTATGATCCACTTATCTCCCAGACAATCGAGAATGTGCACAGATTAAACCTAAAAAGCGGGGATAGATTAGCGATTCTGGGGAACAACCGTAGTGAATACCTTATAGTATTGATGGCGCTCCTTAAAATTGGAGTCATTGCGGTGCCAATAAGCCCTCGATTTCCCCACAGGGAGATTCGTCGGCTTTTACATATAATAAACTGTGAACACCTCTATACACTACCCAAAGGAAGGTGTAAAAAGGGAGCCCTGTTTAATGATTTCCATACGCTCCCAATTTTTTCTAAGAATGTTGATGCCATGAAAAAGAGAGAAAGTACGATTATTTTTACTTCTGGCAGCTCTGGTGAGCCCAAAGCTGTATTGCATACCCTTTCGAATCACTATTTTAGTGCACTCGGATCAAATGTAAATATTCAATTCCGCCATGTCGACCGATGGTTGCTCTCACTGCCCCTCTATCACGTTGGGGGGATTGCAATCTTGATGAGAGCGCTTGTTGGGGGAGGGGCTCTAGTGATCCCAGATGATACGGTGGGCCTGGCAGAAAATATTAAAAAATTTAAAATTACTCATATTTCACTGGTGAGCACGCAACTTTACAGGCTTTTGCAGAATAAAAAGGCGATCAAATCCCTTATGAGATTAAAAGTGATTCTCATTGGGGGAAGTCCCCTCTCACCGGCCCTCGTGAAAGAGGCGATTGCGTGTAATATGCCGATTTATACATCGTATGGTTCAACAGAGATGTGCTCACAAATCACCACAACAGGCCCGGGAGATAAAGCTCCACGACTTTTTACCTCAGGAAGACTCCTTGATTACAGGGAACTTAAAATTGCGGCAGATGGAGAAATTTTGGTCAAGGGAGAGACTTTGTTTAAAGGCTATGTTGAAAGAGATACGACAAAACAAAGCCTCGATTCACAGGGGTGGTTTCATACGGGGGACCTAGGGAAACTTGATAATGACGGGTACTTGATGGTCCATGGACGAAAAGATACTATGTTTATCTCAGGTGGTGAAAATATACACCCTGAAGAGATTGAGAAGCACCTGTGCCGTATAGATAATGTTTTGGAAGCAGTAGTTGTTCCCATTAGCAATGATGAATTTGGAGAGCGTCCCGTGGCATTTCTAAAAACAAAAGATGGTATATGGATACATCCGGATATCCTTAAAAAGCATCTTGAGAAGAACCTGGCGCGATTTAAAATCCCTGACTACTTTTTTCCCTTTCCCCTCTCAATCCCTCAAAGGAGCATCAAACACAATCGAAGGTATTTTCAAGAACTGGCGCACAAAAAAATAAACCATATTTCACCCTAATTCCATAAGGGACACCCTTAATCTCTCAGGCAAGGAAATTTTCCCCCCATGTTCCTTCGACACGGCAACATGAACTGTTTTCACTTTGCCGGCAGATCTCCCATCCTGATTGATAAAATCATAGAGCAGGCTAAAAGAGGTACTACCGATATCCCCAGGTTGAATTCTCACGGTTATCCTATCACCTACAAAAAGCGATGCCCTATAATCCGCCTCCGCATGCACAATAGGCAAAAGAAAATCAGCCTTCTTCAACAAGAAAGCACAACTAAAATTAATCGATTCCAAGAATCCCTCAAACGCATCATGAGCAATCTTGAATTGATTGGAGAAAAAAAGAAATCCTGCCGCATCAGTATCATGCAATCTAATCGTTGTGTGATACGTAAACATAAACACGCTCTTTCTGGAACCATTCACAGGGTTCCGCGTTCAACCTTCAGGATTATAGTTCATGACACTATCCAGTAACCGTCGGTTTTACTGCATAATGTATCGCGACAATCCCCCCTGTAAGATTTGTATACTTTACCATATCCCATCCACAGCATGAGATCAAGGAACTGAATTGCCTCTGATCAGGAAATTCTTTAATGCTCCGGCTCAAATATTTATACGAGGCGTAATCGCCCTGAAAAAACGAGGCAATTTTGGGAAGTATAAAGGCTAAATAGTGAGAATAGAGAGTATCTAAAAAAACACATGGTAAATGCGAAAATTCAAGACAAATAAGGCAGCCACCCGGTTTCGTAACTCGTAAAAACTCTTTTAATGCCTTTTCCCTGTCAATTACATTCCTTATGCCGAACGCAATTGTAACACAATGAAAACTATTCTCTTTAAAAGGAAGATTCTCCGCATCAACCATCTGGCAAGAAATCTGATCAGCGCACCCTGCTTTGTGTACCTTATTTCCCCCAATGGAAAGCATTTTTTTCGATAGATCTGTTGCCATGATCTTTATTTTTTTATCATAGCGGCGACAGATATCTATCGATAAATCGCATGTTCCCGCTGCCACATCAAGAATCAGAGATCTGGGAACCACCTTTACCATTCGCGTCGTATACCATCGCCAATATCGATCGATACCACAACTTAAAAGATGATTAAGAAAATCATACCGTGTAGCAACAGTGGAGAACATCCTCTTTATTGCATCTTTATCAATGGTATCTTTTTTCTTATATATATTCATTTTCATACCCCATCGCTCAATTATAAATACAATCTGGTATATTTTTCAATCTCCTCGGGGGCAATTCCAGGGCTATCGCATGAAGGATTTCGATCAAAGGTCACTCATGGGTATTATTATTTTACCACAGAGGACACAGAGATCACAGAGGGAGTATGAATATCAGTGTCCTCTGTGCTATTTGTGGTGAATTTAAAAAGCCTACATTATACCCTTGCTGGCTATAGTTAATCGCACAGAATGAATTTCCTCATGCGATTGCCCTGATAGTCAAAGAAATATATATTGATATTAATTTGCTTTTAGGATAAGATAGCATTTCTGGAAGAGTGTTAAAACGGTCAAAAAAAGACATTACTGATTATAAATTCAGATAATATCGCTCCCTACTTTATTAAATAAATTATTGATTTGCAGCTTAAAGGTGACGTGTATCTTATTTAGAGACAACGGCATAAATATCAGTATTCGATTTGAACTTAACAGGGAATAAAACAAGGATCAGGGCATGAATAAATCAAAAATTATGATTGTTGAAGATGAGGCTATTATCAGAGAAGATTTAAGGATAAGCCTTGAAGGGATGGGCTATGCTATTATAGCAAGCGTTGCGACGGGTGAGGCGGCCATTGAAAAAGCAGGGAAGGATAGGCCGGATATCATACTTATGGACGTCCAGCTTCATGGGCCTATGGATGGTATTGAAGCTGCGGAGATTATCAAATCTGGCTTCGGGATACCGGTAGTATTTCTCACAGCCCATGCTGATGAAGAAAGGCTGCAGCGAGCTAAGCTTATTCTTCCATTTGGCTATATGCTCAAGCCATTTCAGAATCAACAGGTTAAAGCAGCCATTGAGATGGCCCTCTATGTCGCACAAGTTGATGCTCAGCGAATTAGGGCTGAGGAAGAGCTGAAAGAGCATAAGAAAGCTTTGATAAAGAAAACAGATGATTTAGGCAAAAGGATTAAGGAGCTTAATTGTCTTTATGGAATCTGCAACCTTTTTGAGGGGCAGGAAGTCTCGTATGAGGAAATAATGCAGGGGATAGTCGCGCTCATTCCCTCATCATAGCAATATCCGGAAATTACCTGCACACGAATACTCCTAAAGGGGGAAGAATTCAAGGCTGATAATTTCAAGGAAAGCATATGGAAACAGAGCGCTGAATTAGTATGGATGGCAATTGTGTCGGCACCGTAGAAGTGTATTATATGGAAGAGAAACCGGAGATGGATGAAGGCCCTTTCCTTAAGGAAGAACGAGATCTGATAAATACCATCGCCGCGAAAATTGCGAGAATTGTTAAAAGTCAAATAACGGAAGAAGCACTAAAAGATTCTCAGTTGAAACTGCAGGAACAAAAAGAGCGACTGGAGTAAAAGAACAATGCCCTCAAGGAGATTCTTGCCCAAATTGAAATCGAGAAAAAGAAAATTAACCTGAATGTCCTGGCCAACATAGATAACCTATTGCTGCCGATTGTAAAAAAGATCAGGATAGAAGGAGATTCCTCCGAATATATCGATTTATTGGAAACTGGTTGAAAGAATTAACATCATCTTTCGGCAATAAAATAGCAGAAAAAAATGCTCAACTGACCCCACGAGAGATCGAAATCTGTAATATGAAAAAAAACGGTTTTACCAATAAGGAAATATCCCGCCTTCTATGCCTTTCTATCCAGACAGTTGAAAAGCACCGCGCCAAAGTTAGAAATAAATTAGGGATATCCCATACGAATGTAAATCTTACCTCTTTCCTTCAAACACTCTAAGATAAAATTTTTTAATAGAGTCTCTAAAGTAATCTTTATCCTTTAATAGAGATCCGGTGGGTAGTTTCTATACCCGGAGCATACTTATTAAAAAGAAGTTTACTCTAATAAAGACCGTAAATAATATATCCTAGAAGATGAAAAATGATATATAATTTTTACAATTTATTATTTGAGAAAGGAGGGCCTAATAAAGAAATCGTTCATTCTATTACCTAATGAGCCTACATTATACCATAACCCACTAAATAATGAGGAGTATTATAATGAAGAAAAATCAAAGCAATGCCATTCTTACTGAGAACTTATATGATGAAGATGATAAGGAGGACACCCAAAAGGATAAATTTCTCACTTTTCATGTCGGGAATGAAGATTATGGGATCGATATACGATATGTCACAGAGATTATAGGCATTCAAAAGATTACCGAAGTCCCTGATATGCCTGATTTTGTAAAAGGCGTCATCAACTTGCGGGGAAAGGTAATTCCGGTTATGGATGTGCGAACACGCTTCAGGATCAAGGCCTGCGAATATGATGAGCGGACTTGTATCATGGTGGTGAATATAAACGATGTTTCCATTGGATTAGTGGTGGACACAGTGAGTGAAATGATAGACATTCCCGAGTCTCACATTGAACCGCCGCCCAGGACGGGAAGAGGGGTAAAGAGCCGGTATATAAAAGGCATGGGCAAGGTGGGAGAGGAAGTCAAAATACTTCTTGATGTAAATAAGTTGCTTTTTGAGGATGAACTGGAGCAGATTAGCGCAGGAGTTTAGAACAAGATAGAGCACAAGAGTTTAAGAAGAGATAAAAATTAACGAAATATATTTTTTAATAGATAAAGAGGGGATGAACAATGAAGATCGGGGTTAAATTAATTGTGGGATTTTGCGGCGTGGCCACTTTTGTCGCCTTCGTGGGCCTTGTCAGTATGATAAGCATTAAGAAAATAGGAAACTCAACTGATATAATTTTAGAGGAAAAAGTATCTATCTCAGATCATTCAATGGAGGCAAAGACGGCAATGGTTGCACAAAAAGCCAGTGCCGAGGAGTATATGGGCCTAAAGTCTCCCAAGAAAACGGCTCAGTTGCGGAAGGCATTCAAAACCCATATGGAAGAGTTTGATGCTTTGGAGAGACTGCTTTCCAAGGAGGTCGTTGCCAAACATGAAGATTTTTGTGAAAAGGCAATAGGTAAAGGAAATATGTTTGATCAAAAGGACGAGGCATTGAGCTTGATAGAGGCAACAGAGGAGAAAATGGCCCTGGTGGACGAATATAGCGAAAAGGGTGATGAGGTAATGGATAAGGTTGAAGAAATCGCAAGTGAAGATATGGAATATGCCATGAACAATGCCGATTCGACCCAGGGTAAAAGTAACCTGCTTATCACTATGTTTACAATAATAAGTTTTATCCTTGCCCTTGGTATAGGATTTTTTATCGGACGTGGGATATCTGTTCCCCTTGGACGTGCTGTTGAGGTGGCAGATGCTATCGCCGCCGGTGATTTGGAGCAAAAGATAGATATTAACCGGTCGGATGAAATCGGACATCTTGGCAAATCAATGGCTGTCATGGTTAAAAATTTAAAGAATCAAAGATCTGAAATTGAGAAGAATGTCTCGGACCTTAACCAAATTCTTAATAATGTGGCCGATGCCTCAAACCAGATTTCAGCTGGCTCACAATAGATGTCAGATTCCAGTCAGTCAGTCTCGCAAGGGGTTACTGAGCAAGCATCTTCGCTTGAGCAGATAACCAGTTCCATGAACGAGATGGGTTCTCAAACAAAGCAAAATGCTGAAAATGCTAATCAAGCAAATAAACTTGCTGATGAGGCGCGGGCCGCGGCAGAACGCGGGAATACCCAGATGCAGGAGATGGTCACGGCTATGGGAGAGATTAATGAATCAGGCAGAAATATCTCCAAGATCATCAAAGTAATAGATGAAATTGCGTTCCAGACAAATCTCCTCGCCCTTGATGCGGCTGTAGAAGCTGCACGTGCCGGAAAGTACGGCAAGGGCTTTGCTGTAGTAGCTGAAGAAGTGAGGAACCTGGCTGGCCGCAGCGCCAAAGCGGCAGAGGAGACAGCAGAGCTGATAGAAGGTTCGGTTAAAAAAACAGAAAAAGGTACGGAGATTGCCAATAAGACGGCTGAGGCGTTGAGTGAAATTTTAACCGGGGTAACCAAGGCCTCAGATCTGGTGGGAGAGATCGCCGCTGCATCGAATGATCAAGCCCAGGGAATAGCCCAGGTTCATCAAGGCCTCGGGCAGATTGATCAAGTGACCCGGCAGGCGACGGCTAACGCCGAGGAAGGCGCTTCTGCCGCCGAGGAACTATCCAACCAGGCAGCGCAATTAAAAGCCATGTTAGACCGCTTTATGCAAAAAGATCAACATCACCAATCATCAGCGTCGAATAGTGTCACCACTTTCTCCCAGAACGCTCGATCACTTCCGACCCAAAGTAGCAGGCAGATAGCCGGTCAACATACAAGGGAAAAGCATTCAATAGGGTTGGTGAATGTTGATCCAAAGAAAATTATTCCTCTTGACGACAATGAATTCGGGAAATATTAGCCTTGGTTAAATTGCTCATATTGATACATGATTCTAATGTTACCAAGATTCGGTCGGCCTTCATGGGCCGCCCGTAAAAACCTAATGACACACAAAATTCAAAAAACTAAGAGGTAGAGATACAGATCAAAATCGAAATCCTTCATGCGATTGCCATAGTAGCAATTCTGATTTTGGGCAGATGATAGAGCGGTCTTACGAAAAAAAATAACCGATAAAAAAATATTCGTAACCATTCAGGGATGAGAGGTTTAAAGCTCAAAGGTTAATAAGTTCAGGATTCGCCAAATATATAAACAAAAGCAACCCCGGACCTGCATATGGTCAATGCTTTCGTACATGGATGCAAGAAAAGAGAGATATGAATGAAACGCGATGGCACATTCATTATTATAATTGTCTCAATTATTCTATGTAGTTGCTTGTTAGTATCCTTTATGGCATGCAGAATTATATCCCAGACCTTATACTCAGCCTTGGAAGGAAAAGGGATAGTTATTTCCCGGATTATGGCACATGAAATCACCCATGACATGGGAAGCAATAATATCTCTCATATACAACAATTCCTGCAGGAAATGGTGCGCACTATAAAGCTTATTGAATATGCTTATATTACCCGTTTAGAAGAAGAGATATGTGCTCATTCTTTCCAGGAGGGGTTTCCGCAAAAAGCAATGGAGGAAATTCAGAAAAATAATTCCTCCACGTCACCTCGCTCAATAATGTATTCGACTTTTAAAGGCCCAATTCTTGAAACGGTTTATCACCTTGCCAATAATGGAATAAGCTTTGATTTACATGTGGGATTAAATGCAGGTGATACCCAGAAGCAGGTAATTACCATGCGCAAAAAAATACTGAGCCTCGCAGCCATTATCATGCTGGTCGGTATTTTCGTATGCAGTATCATATATTATTATTTCTTACAAACCTCTGAACACAAAGGAAGAGAGGAGTGCAGAGATTTTCAGTATGAGCTCGTCACGCACCATGAAGAAAAGTCCCCCGACGCAGGAAAGGATAGGATTGAGTTCCTCTCGAACATAAGCCATAAAATCTTCACCCCTTTAAACGGTATTATTGGCATGATAGGTATTTTACTTGAAAGCGACCTTACCCTCGATCAGTATGAATTTGCTGAAATAATCAAAAACAGCGCTGATTTACTCCTTACCGTTATCAATGATATTCTTGATCTGTCTGTAATGGAGGCAGGGAAAATGGATCTCGAGGAACTGGATTTTGATCTTCGTATTACGCTGGAGGATTTGAATACTATTTTAAGCGCTCGCGCACACGATAAAGGCATAGCACTTGACTGTCTGGTCGAGGCGGAGGTTCCCTCATTACTGACAGGCGATCCGGGAAGATTGCGTCAAATATTAATCAACCTGATGGGCAATGCGATTAAATTCACCGAGAAGGGGAGGGTAAGCCTTAATGTTGCCCTCGATTATGAAGATGATACCCACGTGATTATACGTTTTGTAATCAAAGACACCGGAGGAGGAATTCCAGAGGAAACGACAAAGACAATATTTGATAATGCACATCAGGCTCATGATTCACATTTTTGTCAAATCGGGAGCAGTGGATTGGGGCTTTCTATATGCAAGCGCCTTACCGAAATAATGGGTGGGAAAATTGGCGTTGAAAGTGGGGTGGGAAAAGGCTCAACATTTTGGTTTACTGTTAGTTTGAAAAAACAATCCTATCCTTCTGAGACTCTTAGAGGATTTTCTGATAATAACGAAGATCTCCTGAAAGATACACGCATAATTGCCGTGGATGATAATGAAACTAACCGCCTGGTACTTGCCCAAATACTTGATCGCTTTGGATGTCGTCATGAAGAAGCTCCAAATGCCAGAAGCTGTCTTAGAAGACTTAGGGAAGCAACTTCAGAAGGAGACCCTTTTAATATAGCTCTTTTAGATATGCAAATGCCTGATATGGACGGAGAATCTTTGGGAGCATTCATTAAGAAAGAGCCTACCCTGAAAGATATCATATTGGTGATGATGACTTCTATTGGCAAAAGAGGAGACGCAGCCCGACTTAAAAAAATAGGGTTTGCAGCCTATTTTACAAAACCTGTCAAACAGTCCCTACTTCATGACTGCCTTTTGACCATCATAGAAGAAAATGAGAAGGGCATATCAATGCATGACAGAATTATAACCCGATACACGCTCGCTGAAGATCGCAAGCATAAAATTCGAATACTTTTAATTGAAGAGAATATGAGTCAGCAGCAGTCTATTTTAAAAATTCTCACCAACTTGGGATATCGGGCAAATGCAGTGTCCTCCCTAAGGGAGGCAAAAGTTGAGCTTGAAACAGTCCCTTATACAATGGTATTGATGGGTATTCAGGAATCTGAAATTAATAGCGAATCTCTTTCACAGAATATCCATGCCATTAAGTCCAACGCACACAATAGGGATATGCCTGTCATCATCATATCTGGCACAAGCATGCAAGATAATAAAGATTCCTCTTTAAAGACAGTGTTTGATGACTATATTATCACTCCCCTCCAACCTGATCATTTTGCCTTAGTGATCGAACGATGGATATAAAGTTCTCATAATCTTTTCCGATAAATAATATAGCACCAGGTGGGCTTTGTCTTGAACTGCGCTTTGAAAAAGTTAAAAATAAAACCTCTCATATAAAGGAGGCGATAATGAATTATAAATCCGAGGACTTAGAGCACTTTGTTATTTGTGTGGATGATGATCGAGATTTTTTGAAATCCTTGGAATTCTTTCTCCCTGATAAAATCAATCAAAAAAATGATGATGGATTATGGTATAGATTTCTCTTTTTTACCGATCCTTCGGTTGCTCTTGATACCATTCAGGAGCTTAAAGAGGAAGGCGAAAGCATTGCCATGGTGATAACCGATCAGAAAATGCCCAAAATGAGGGGAATTGAGCTCCTTTCAGAGGTTAAGAGGATTTCCTCGGAAAGCATGAAAATTCTCCTTACAGGACATGCGCGCATAGACTCGGCTATTGTCGCCATTAATGAAAACCTTCTTGATAAATATCTCACAAAACCGATAAATGATGAACATGATTTTATTTTAAGCATCTGGCATATGCTCCAAAGATATCATATGCAAAAAGTCATTACCTTTCAACACAAAATAATTCGTGAGCTTTATGAGTTTGCAAATGTTCTCAATGGGCTTGAAGATTTTCAACAAACACTTCAATATATTCTCTCATTCACAGGGCAACAGTTAGAATGCGAGCAACTATCCCTTATGCTTTATGAAGACAACCATCTTTGCATGAAATCATCGCAAGGCATTGTCACTGAGACGGTTCATTCACTAAGCATTCCTTGCGGCAAGGAAACATGGGATAAAGTATTTGAGGCAAAACGACCGCTCATAATAAAAAGCCTCGATGAAATACCCTACTTGCAAAAAGAAGCGAAGGTGGATAGGGAATCCTTCATCGCTCTGCCTCTTCTCATGGTTGGTTTATCTTCTCTTGAGCAACCACTCGGGATAATCAATGTATCTAAGAAAAAAAATAATGCCCCTTTTAATAATATCGATATTGAGACCTTAACTTACATCGCCAATACGGCATCTATTGCATTGCATAACCATATTAATCGTATTGGGCTTCAAGAAGCTTATTTTGAAACGAAGACCCAGGCCACGCGGCTTGAATACCAGGTTATGCATGACAGTTTAACCGGCTTTCCAAACCGTATGATGCTGAGAAATAAAATTCATGAAGCCATTCAAGCAGGCCAGTATGAAAAAAAGCCATGTGCTCTTTGTATTATTGAGCTGGATAATTATGAAAAGATTAGCAACAGGCTTACTGTTCAATATGAAAATATCCTCTTACAGGAGATTGGGAAAAAAATTCAAAAAGTAATCCGAAAATCGGATATGCTGGCCCTTTTCGCGCATGATAAATTTGCGGTATTCCTTCAAGAAACCACTATTGAAAGCGTAAACTGTGTTGTGCAAAGTATAGTAAAGGCTATGAAAAATCCTGTTAAACTTGAAGATTTCTCATTTAAAATCACTACATATATCGGCCTTAGTGTATATCCGGATCACGGAGAAGACCTCAACATACTCATTCGTAAAGCTGAGGTTGCTCTGAATATTGCAAAAACATCTGGAGAGAATTACAGGATATACAACGCACACTATGATAAACAGGAACAAGATGGTCTGGCTATGTTATGTGAGCTTCGCAGCGCATTTGAAAAGGACCAATTAGCCCTGTATTATCAGCCGAGGATTGATCTTACGAGCAACCTTGTCACCAGCATAGAGGTATCCGTACGCTGGCACCAGCCTCAATATGGATTTATGCCTTCCGATCGGTTCACTCAATTTATTGATCATACTAATCTCACTACGATCATCACGGAGTGGGTGCTCAATGAAGCATTACACCAATGCAGCGAATGGCAAAAAAAAGGAAAGAACATCTGTATGGGGGTCTCTATATCAGCCCGCAATCTTCAAGATGAGAAATTCCCTGATAGAGTTAGGGAACTCCTCGCCAAGTGGGATGTTGAGCCGAAATTACTTGAAATTGAGATACCTGAAAATACTGCAATAGCAACTCCAGAACTTGCAAAGAGAATTCTTAATCACTTAAGTGATATGGGAGTCCTGATTTCTATCGATGATTTTGGCACCGGATATTCATCTAAGGATTATATAAAGCAATTGCCCATAACCGCAATTAAGATCGACAGATCCTTTGTGATGAATATGGGTGGAAGCGAAAATAATTTTATGATTGTGAATGTAGCCATAGATCTTTCGCAGAAGCGGCTTTCAAAAATGGATCGTGATGGTCTTCAGGGTGAAGAAATATTTGATTTTCTTGTGAGACATGGATGCACTTTTACGGAAGGGTATTTCATGGCCAGACCAATTTGCAAGGATGAATTTCAACATTGGGCGAATGTATGATAAAGGAAATACACAACAAAAGGAATTTTGTATGCCTGCAGTGTCTGAATTAGAACTCATCGCAAAGATTAACGATGATCTCCCCACATTGCCGACTGTCGCGCTCCACCTCATAAATCTCGTATTGGACGATAATACTTCTCTTCAGGACATATCAAAAATTGTTAATGTTGATCAGGCAATGATTTCCAAGGTATTAAGGATTGTGAATTCCGCTGCATTCGGACTTAAACAGGAAATCAATGATGTCGACCATGCCCTCTCAATTCTGGGATTTGAGAACCTCAAGAATATTTTTCTCAGCATATCCATTTTTGATACCTTCGGGAAAGAAAATCTAGAGGGGGATATTTTTAATAAATCCAAATTCTTATGCCATTCTCTGGGAGTTGCCACCGTCGCCCGACGTATAGCCAGCCTCTTAAAATATGAGCACCCAAGTGAAGCTTATGTAGCCGGGTTACTTCATGATGTGGGTAAGATCATTTTAGACCAAATAATGAAAAAAGAATATCTGGAATATATGAGAAATTTGGTATTTAATCCGGATTTATCGATAAGGTATGAAGAAGAAAACATTTCTGTGAATCATGCCTTCATTGGAAAATTAGCCTTAGAGAAATGGAATATCCCTATAAACATCCAGAGAGCCGTTGGATTTCATCATCAAGGAGAAAATGGCGACAGAGAGATCGACACGCTTGCGGCAATTGTGTCTGTGAGTGATTTTATTTGTTGGACTCAGGGCTTTGGCTCCTTTAATCTTTTTTCCCAACCTATTCTTAACAGTCATATGGAAAAAATTGTTAACCTGAAGAACCTGAACGTCCAATTAATTTTAGATGAAATGAATGAGGAGATCGCTAAAAATTCAGATCTTTTTATCTTTAATATTTCAGACTTCAAAGGATTTATCATGGCCCTGCAAAAAGCCAATATAGAGCTTGGCAGGATTAATTCACTCTATCATCATACACAGGAAAAGTTGGAAAAACATATCAATGAGCTTAATATCTTAAACAAGATTATCTATAAATCCCGGGAGGTCTTGGACCCCCTTCAAATTATCCAGAATGTTATAAAAGCAATACATAAAGGTTTTAACTTAAAAAGAGTTATCTGGTTTTCCCTTGACACAGAAAAAAGAAGGATAATCCCCAAAGCAGCATGCGGTGAATTCCCGAAAGACCTTTCTCTCATCACAGAGGGATGTGAAATGGATGATGAAGTGGCTATTCCCATATGCAACTGTATAAAAAAGAGAAAAATATTAAATATAATCTATAATAATGATGATTTAAATCCCAACTGTTTCCTTTTAAAGGCATTGAAAACCAACAATCTGTTTCTTGTTCCAATTAGCACATATAAAATAACGGATGATCTATTTCTTTTCGATAACATTGAAAAACAATTGTCACTGGATTCCGACACTATCAAAGTCATTGATATTTTGGCAATGAATCTGGGATTCACCCTGGAAAATGCTGCTACCTTTAAAAAGACCGCTGAGATGGCTATCATTGATCCTCTGACCAATATTTATAATCGGCGGCAATTGGACATTTCCTTGATTAATGAGGTCAATCGGTCTCTGCGATTTAAGCAAACATTTTCTCTTGCTATCATCGATATTGACCATTTCAAAACATTAAATGATCTCTATGGTCATCAAGCAGGTGACATTGTGCTCCAGGATATAGCGGGAATCATAAAACATAATTCCAGGAATATTGACATTTTTGGGCGGTATGGGGGAGATGAATTTATCATCATCATACCCAATGCCTCCGCCCAGAATGCCCTCACTTTTTTGGAAAGAATCCGGCTTATTGTGGAACGATATGGACTCTTGAGACAAAAGAATTACCCCAAATGTCAAATAACCATTAGCGTTGGGGTAGCTGAATTTGAATATGATGACACCCCTGCAAGTCTTTTTACAAAAGCGGACAAAACCCTCTACCTTTCAAAAGAAAAAGGACGAAACAAGGTTAATCTTTATCAATATTGAAAAATTTTATCCGCACTCCTCTTCAGTTTCTTCGTCAGAGAGGCACGTGTCGCATTCAGTTTCCGGTGACTCTTCATCATCAAGACAACTATCGTATTCCAGCTCCGATGACTTCTCATCATCAAGACAACTATCGCATTCAGTTTCCGGTGACTCTTCATCATCAAGACAACTATCGTATTCCAGCTCCGGTGACTTCTCATCAGAGAGACAACTATCGCATTCAGTTTCCGGTGACTCCTCATCATCGAGACAACTATCGCATTCTATTTCCGGTGACTCCTCATCATCGAGACAACTATCACATTCTGTTTCCTCATATACAATGATAGTGATGTCTTCAGTATCTATGAGTCTTCCATCAGTTACTTCAAAGTGTATACCGGTATATTTGCTTGCTTGTGTATCATCGGGCGTCCAGGTGAATACGCCTGTGGCTGTATAGAACATAGCACCGGTTGGCAGATTACTCGAACTCAAAGTGAGTCCATCCCCCGTATCAGGATCAATGGCGCTTACAGTAAAATTCAAGGTTGTCCCTTCACATATGGTCTTATCACCTATGGGATAGAGGATTGGAGGATTTGCACCAAATTTTTTCGATCCCTGATTTATATCAGTCACCGTGATCGTTATTTCTTCGCTATCTATAAGGTCCCCATCAGTAACTTCAAAACATACATTATAATAGGTACCGGCCTGGGTATAATCGGGAGTCCAGGTAAATAGGCCGGTGGCTGCGTCAAAGGTAGCACCACTTGGAAGATTACTCGCATTCAGGGCAAGCGTATCATCTGTGTCAGGATCGCTTGCACTTGCGGTAAAACTCAAAGTGTGCCCTTCATCTATACTCTTATCCCCTATATAATTGAGCACTGGCGGACGATTTATATCAGTCACCGTGATCGTTATTTCTTCACTATCTATAAGGTCCCCATCAGTGACTTCAAAATAAACATTATCATAGGTGCCTGCCTGTGTATAATCAGGAATCCAGGTAAATAGGCCGGTGGCTGCCTCGAACACAGCACCAGTTGGAAGATTACTCGCACTCAGGGCAAGATTTTCGCTCGTAGTATCAGGATCTCCGGCACTTATTGTAAAACTTAAAATTTGCCCTTCATCTATACTCTGATCCCCTATGGGATCAAGCACCAGCGCCTGGGCATTCGAGTCCTCAAAATTATAATCTCCTCTGATGCACACATCTAGTGCGGCGCCGGCATTGATGAGACCATACCCTGAGTCCTTATCCCATGAGTCATTTTTTTCAATATCCTCGGCTGTTTCATGGAGAACATTTCGAACATCAAGTAAGCTCATATTAGGATCAATGGAAAGCATCAGGCCTATTACACCTGATACCATAGCAGTTGACATGGATGTTCCTTGGGTGAATGTGTATCCAAATACCGAGGGATTGGCCAATATTTCCTCCGATAATGTGAAGCGATATCGTGGCCAGAATGTTTCCTGGAGTATTCCGTCAGGATATCCATCGATGTTCTCATCCTCATAAAGATTGCCTCCAGGTGCCATTACTTCCATATAGGTACCGTAATTGGAATAGTATGCCCTGGTTTTATCAAGCTGTGTTGCCCCAACAGCAATAACTTGTTCATATGCTGCAGGATAGCAAATCGCGTTCTTTGAATCGTTTCCGGAACCGGCTACTATAATGACCCCTGCATGAGCTGCATAAGATATTGCATCGTAAACGACCGGCCCGGGATCAATACCGACCGGCCAGGCAAGGCTTAAGTTGATGACATCAGCCCCGTGATCAACGGCATAATAGATCCCCTCCGCTAGGATTGATGCGTATCCCCTTCCATTATAATCAAGGACCTTGACAGGCATAATGGTACATCCTGTGGCAATGCCCACCCTGTCTTCTTGTGTATCGTGGGCAATGAGATTTGCAAGAAAAGTCCCATGTCCGGAATCATCATTGGGGTGTGCATCATTATTCACAAAATCAAATCCATTGACATCATCCACATATCCATTGCCATCATCATCTATGGTATTATCAGGTATTTCACTGCTATTGGCCCAAAAATTTGCAGTGCCAAGTCCAGGGGCCTTTTTATATTTGGTGCTCTCATTTGAGACGATAAGCCTCTCATTCGTTGTAAAATTGGCATCCTCATATGCAATTCCTGTATCCAGGATGGCAATAACAACGGAGGAATCACCGCGCGTATTATTCCATGCCTGATGAATATTAATATCGTCTAAATACCATAGAAGTTGGATATTTTGTAATGGGGTTTCATCCGATGAGATATATTGTTGAGAAGGATCACTTGCTCCATCCTGATCTATTTTAGATAGTTTCTTATCCCCTGGGCTATTATTTATACCAAAGTCATATATCCCAAGGTCATATATGCCAAAGTCATATTGGTATTGGGCCCTGCACTCATAATCAAGCTGAGCGTATTGAACAAGATGGGAATGTTTTGTTGTATATTTTACTAAAAGTTCCTCAACCGATTCATCCTCCCCAACTTCTACCTTCCAGACTTTTCCTTTCGAAACTATGGGTTTCATTTTATCCGGAAGCGTGGGTTTATTGCCCTGCTCTATCTCATGCTCAACCTCGGATGAAAATTGTATCAAAATATGCTTTTTACTATAATTTACTACTAAATTCTCGTCGACTGCCCTTGTGGCATATTGTTCTGTAATAGGATCCTCCTTATGATGAGAGTGCATGTCACTTTCATTGATATCGTCTGTGCGGTGCAAAGATTCTTTCAACGAAGCCTGAGCTTCATGAAAGTCCTTATCAACATCAATTCTTTCAGACTTGACTGAATCAGCATAATATATGGGGGATTTTTCTGATTCATTCGGGCTGACTACATCCATTACCTTGAACAATAATACAGCCATTCCACTGAAGATTGAGAGTATACCTATGAACACAAATAAAAGACGAAAGGCCTTCTCTATATTTTCTTTTTTTGTTTTCATAATATTATATTCTTCATTAATATTAATTTAAGGAGCGTCGGGGAAGAATTTAGGGAATCTCATTGACGAATTTAATGCTTACACGGGCCACAAATCGTGTACCTACTCTTTTATATTCAAGCACCCTCTCAATAATTGCGATTAGACCTTGTCCGCCATCAAGTGCCGTTGAAATCTGTCCCTCTTCATCGATCATGCCGACCAAAGTCTCTGCAGTCAGACTGTTGAACTCTGAATCGTTCATTTTACGATAATAGGTAACGAAAACACCATCACTTGCATAATCGAGTCTCTTTAAGCACTCGCATCTTTTTACAAATACGTTGATATATGATTCATCCCTTCTTCTATGTTCTGCAAATATATATCCCACAACATTTGCTCCAACTGCAGGAGCGTTAAGGTAATCCTGGGCTGTATCTCCGCTAATAAATCCTCCTCCTCTTGCGTACCTTGATGATGCGGCAATAATTACCAAAAGGGCGAAAATAACAAGGAAGGATATACGGCTTAAAAGTATTTTCTTTGATTTTGATTTTCTTAACATCTTTCTTATTTGCCTCCTTTGCTTAATCATTTCCCTCGGACGGGATTTAAAAATAGTAATTGATACATTGAAAATAAACACCTAATTAATTATGTTTCACAGAGTGCATGCAAAGTGCCAAAAAATAACATCTACGGCTCACATGCGATGAAATGCTCTTAAGTATATATATTTCAAATTGTTAATCCACATTATGTATGCTCGACTCTGGAGGCTGGTGTTATTTTTTATTAACAGATTGAGTGAAATGATATGAGGAGAAAAACAGTGTTAATCACATTTAACATATTGTTTTTCAATATAGATTAAATAAAAGAGAATGACCCGTAATAAAAAAACAACATATGTTAGTAAGGAGTAACACTTTTTTCACGTACTCGAAATTGATGGGGATCAAGCTTATATCGAAGCACCAATTGATGAAGAAGTGATCGATTCATTTTAGCCTCTCGGGCGGCCCGACTTATGTTTCCGTTATATTCTTTAAGTAACTCTATGATAAATTTTTTATCCAGAGTTTCCTCAAGTTCTCTTTTTGCTTTTCCCTTCATTTCCTTAAAATTTGCATAATTCTTATTCACAATGAGATCGCACATTATGTGATCCATCGTTGATTGGGCGCTATCTTTCTTTGATTGTAAATTCTCGGGCAAATCTTCGGGCGTTATAAAGGGGCCTTCTGTAATGACAAGGGCCCTTTTGATTATATTTTCAAGTTCTCTTATGTTTCCGGGGTAATCATATAAAAGCAATAATTTGTGAGCTTCTGGGGTGAGGCCTTTCACATCTTTATTCAATGACGATCCAAATTTTTTTAAAAAATGCCTCACCAATACGGGAATATCAGACTTACGATTCCTTAAAGCAGGAAGATAGAGATTGATCACATTAATTCTGTAATAAAGATCCTCACGAAAACGACCCTCTCTCATCAAGGTTTCAATATCTCTATTAGTAGCCACAATTATTCTTACATCTAGTGTCCTGGTTTTATTACTCCCCACCTTCTGGACCTCGCCATCCTGTAAAAAACGAAGAATTTTCACCTGCAAAAGGGGATTCATATCCCCGATCTCATCCAAGAAGAGTGTCCCTTTATCTGCCTCTTCAAATAGCCCTATCTTTGAGGACTCTGCTCCTGTAAAGGCGCCTTTCTCGTAGCCAAACAGCTCGGACTCAAGAAGATTATCCGGAATAGCCGAGCAATTGACGCACACAAACGGCGCCTCTGCTCTCGAACTATTGTAATGAATGGACTTGGCGAGTAATTCTTTTCCTGTACCACTCTCCCCTCCTATAATCACTGGGATATTAAAGCGTGCTACGTGCTGCGCTGTCTCCATCAAAGAGATGAGTTGATCATTCATGCCAATTATCTCGGAAAATATGTATTCCTTTTTCGCCTCACGCCTTAGATGTGCATTTTCCCTTACGAGAGATTCTTTGATTAATGCGCATTCATTCCATGTACTGATATTTTCCAATGATACAGAAATTTGCGACACCATAATCTGAATTAAGACCTCATCCTCTTCGGTAAAATTGCCCTGGATTTTATTGAGCACTTGAAATACCCCAAATGACTTTCCGCTTGAATTTATAAGGGGAGTGCATAACATATTTCTTGTTCTATACCCTGTCTCTTTATCTATATATGGATTGAAAAAAGGACACTTATACGCCTCTTCGACATTAAGCAGAGTGCCTGTTTTCAAGACATGCCCGGCAATTCCCAATTCTTTATCAAAGTGGATTGTATACCCATTTATTTCAAGGGCGAATAAGGAATAGAGCTCTTTTTCATCTTTATCAAGGAGAAAGATACTACTCCTTTCAGCCTCCATAATATCTGATGCCTTTTTTGCGATCAATCTTAAGAGCGTCGTTGTATCCGGATTATGGCTTATGAGAGCGCCTACTTCAATGAAAAATGCCATTGTTTTTATGTAACGTTCTATATTGTGGCATTTTTTCTCAGAAATAAGTGATGAGATGGACTGATGGTACCTCATTATGGGTAAGAAGGTCATATCTATTTGTATTGAGAGGGAATCGAGCAAATCACTTTCATTGATCACATTATGCTGGATGAGTATCTCTCCGAGCTTTTTCCTGTCCTTTGTCTGGCTACTTTGCTTTCGCAGAGCCTCTTCTAACTGCTCATTGGTTAAAACTCCTGTTTTAACCATAATTTGCCCGATGGGCAATCTTTTAACGTCCTTATTCTCCTTTATCATCGGATGAAATTATTATAAAGGTGCTCGGGACATTTCTTGAAGAGCTTCCTCCGTTGATTGATATATTTTGGTATATCGGGTTATTCCCACCATCTGAAATGTTTTTTCAAAATGTTTTGAAAGACCGGTTATGCCAATCTCCTGGTTCTTCTTTTGACTTTCCCTAATAAGACTGAAGAGTATGGCCATTCCCCCGCTCGTTATATGAGTATTTGGGAGGAATTCAAAAAGAATACTCGTGCAGCCTTTCTCGCACAAATCATGATAGATATCCTCCATGATTTTTTCCACAGACATCGTGAAATCGAGCTGTGGCGAGATAACGGTAATCCCTCCTATTTCTCTCACTTGTATGGCGTTCTCTTTCACAATTATTTCTCTCTCTTAAAAAAATATTCCACCATTGATTGAATAATACAGTGCTTTATTTAAATTTTTTCCATCAAATCGGTTCCACTGGCTTAAGGAAATATAAAAGGGAACCCGGACCTTTTTTTCTTGAAAACTTTTAAGATTATTATAAGAAACACCAATAAGATACGTATGCCCCGTCTGGGCAGTTTTATCCTCTAATGAATCAATATGGCCACTCGATCCTTCCACATTATCCTCAGCCTTAAAAAAACCTCCATAGGTTGCACTTAAAGAGACAGCCGGAGAGAAGGAATACTTTGCCGAGAGCTCTATTTGGAGGATATCTCCCTCATCTCTGTCAACTCGCTCCTTATTGTTTGTTAAAGGCATGTCAACATCATCGGGGATACGCTCTGTTCTTTTATCAGGGAGTTGATTGATATAATAAAGAGAGCTGTTAAGCACGAGATTCTTGAATCCAGTATAGTCATTGTATGAGGAAAGAATGAGATCATAATTTCCCCCTCCGAATCCATAATCCACAAGATTATCAGGATCATTTTCCCTCCCCGTTGGCATGCGAAGCCCCCCTTGGACTGCACATCGCCATTTTGCATTCTCCAGGTATTTGTATTTTAAGCCAAGCTCAATATCACCAATCCCGCTCTCCTCCCACGTTTCAAATCTGTCATATCCATAGCCTTGAATGTCTATGTCTCCATCATTATTAACATCCACGCCATCACTTAAAAGATTCAGCACTTCTTCTCGGGAAAGTTTGAGGCTATCAACCGTAGCTTGATCAAGGCCTGCGGCAAGAAGGGCTGCTTCTGGAACAATAGGAGGATTATTGATAGGGTCAGTAGGATCATAATTCGGATTTTTTGCCATCGTGGCTGAGCTGCTGTCAAGGCTTGAGGTTACTTTCGTCTTAAAGGTCCAAAAGGGGATTTTCAGACCAAGTGAGAGATTATCTTTTAGACCATAGGCAAGTGAAAAGTTCGTGATGGCAGAGCTTTTTTCAAATTCAACAATACTTCGGCCTAATGAAGGTCCATATGCTGTAAAAGGCGCTAAACCGTCAAGAACTGTTTCATCAAGCTCTGTATTATAATCAATCGCAAGGGCTTCACCCTTGCCCTGATCATTATATTCTTTATCCCATGCAGGGTAAATATCAAAACTTAAATTTGTCATCCATCTGTTTTTCGGAAGGACCATGGCATCATCTGCTCGGCATAGGGGAGAAATTACGAGGAGGAATATAAAAATAAGCAGTATATAACTAAAATTTTGAAAAAATTTCTTTCGTGACATTTTTTTCTCCTATATATAGCATCAATTTTCTCTTAAAATTCCCAGATATCAAGATTAAACTATTTATTTTCTTATCGGTATTATTGATTCGTTACTTTAATCTATCATGTTAATCTTGTTATCCTGTCAAATATTTTCAACCTGTGCAGTGAGGATTTAAAATACCCCATATTAAAAAATATTTAGCAGAGGATATAATTATTTATTCTAACCACATATTGAAATTATTATTTCACCACAGAGGACACAGAGATCACGGAGGTATTTTGAAGTCTCCTTTTTCATCCTATTCTCTGTGTCCTCTGTGCTCTCTGTGGTAAATTTAAAAACCTGTTTACACCTTAAAGTCAATAATTAATCTGATCATGCGTCCCGTATCCGACTGAGGTAGCACATCATCTTTTGATAAAAGATTTATACAGTATCGATGTCCCTCCCCCTTCTCTTCTTGTGATGTAGAGGTCCTGTTACACACTCCCTCCTGTAAAATAGTAAGAGCCAACCTATTATACTCACCTATTGAGTGGCTTGTATGCCCTACATGCTTGTACGTCTCCAGAACATCGGCCTTCAACTGAGCTGATTCAGTTTCGTCTAAAGAACATAATTCTGCTAGTGATTTTACGCATTGGGAGATAATCTCCCTATTATCCAAAGAAGCTGGCAGGGAGAGGGTTGTATCGAGGGGATAGGTTTCGCGATACTTTATGATTATCATGGTAGTATCATCCTCAAAACTGGTTGTTCCTGCAAAATGCCGTAATTCTGTCACTATACGATTGGCGATTTCTTCAGGATCCAAGGAGATGAAACGAACGAAATACTCTTTAAGACGCTCGTAACTAAAAAGCTCACCCTCTTTATTTTGTTGCTCCACCATACCATCAGTATAAAAAAAGATCACATCTCCTTCCTCAAGAGATATAGTTAAAGGAATATACTCTGGGTCATCCATGATACCGAGAGGGAAACGGTCCCCATCATTTTCAAGAAACCGCGCCTCTTTGCTTTTGGAGTTATAATAAAGCGGGGAAGGGTTTCCCGCATTTATAATACTTATTCGCTTATCAGGTAAAAGATGGGCCAAAAATAAGGCCACAAAGGCCTTCTTTTTCGTCTCCCTGATCATAAGCCTGTTTGCTTCTTCCATAACCGGTATTACCTCTTTAAGAAGCATCACTTGGTTCTGACAGATACTATGGGCAGCGCTCATAAGCAAGGCCCCTGAAATTCCATGACCTGATACATCACCGAGAACAATCCCCCATCCGTTCCCATTCTGTGAGGGAATCTCCACAAAATCATAGAAATCCCCCCCTATTTCCATGCTCGGAATAATATTGGCATATATGGATATATCCTTCGTTTCAGGATACGCCTCAGGGAGCATCCTTTTCTGGATATCACCGGCGATCTTTAATTCCTCCTTGAGTTTTTCCCGCTCAATCCTGTCCTGAAAGAGACTTACATTTTCAAGGGCAATGGCTGTTTGACCAGCGATGATTTTAAGAAATTCTATATCTGAGATATTATAATCCCTCCCTGATTTTATATCTCCAAGGCTCATAAAACCGGACAATTGATTATGGGTAACAAAGGGAAGAATCAATTGTGACCTCAATGATTCAAACAGTTGATACACTTCCTCCCTCAAATTGGTATAGTGAGGAGACCCATACAGGCTGTCCTTATGAAGCTCTTTTTTCTCTTCTCTTAATAATTTTATTAATGGGCTTGAAGAGGGTATACACTGTTGTGCAGGAGCAGCAATAACTGTCTTTAAACGAAAATTATAGGGGGAATAGCTATCATAAGCGCTCTGGTAAAGAAAAATATTGATATTGTCTATAAACATGGTATGAGAGAGGATATTCTGCAAATGCTCAATAATAAGGTTTAAATTAAATATAGAGGAAATCTCCTTAAGTAGTTGTTTTACAGATTCCTTATAGTCATATTTCTGTCGGTAAAAAAGGCGATTCACCACAGTCTGCATACTATTTTTAATTGGATTGAAAAAGAAGACTACCATGAGAATAAAAATAAAATTGATTGTATGCTGAGAAAGGGAGAATATATTTTGAGGAAGCAATGTCAGTACACTATTCGTACAAAAGAGGAAAAGAGTATAAGAGAGCGCGATAAAAGAAGTAATGAGCATATATCCTGTTGTTCGCTTAATAAATACATCTATTTCAAAAAGGTCATGTTTTATAATGGCATATGCGATCGACAGGGGAAACATCAAGGAAAAAGGTATTGTGACAAGATCAATGTGAGGAAAGATAAAGATGCCAAAAATGCTGTTTAATATTGGTGTGGTTAGCGGCAAAATGTGACTAGTAAAAAAGCCTATTAAGATCACCTTTATCTTTAGCTTTGCAAGTCTTGAAGTGCTTCTTTTATACTGATAAAAAAGGACAAGGATGAAGCTCACAATAGCTATAAAGAGATAACACAGGACGAAAATACGAAGATACCTAGGAGATCCAGATAAAAGGGCGGAAGAGGTCTTGATCGTAATAAACAGCAGTAAAGAAAATATATAGGTAGCAAGGATAGGGAAAAAATATTTCGGATTATAATCCCCATAAAAGGGGAAAATGAAGGCCATGTGAATCAGTGTGGCAGGCAAAAAACAAAATCCTATAAGCTCAAAGACTTTAATCCATGAGGGCCAGAGAGACTTATGAATAATAAAAATCATCACTAATCCTGCACACAGACAGAACAAGAAAAAGGACCACCGTCTATTTTCTATGGGCGTGGAAAAAAATACAAAGGCACCAATACAAAAGATCATAATTCCAATAAAACAACTAATACCAAAGAAGCGCAATGCCTGGCCAAATCCGAATGTAGTGGTCCGGAAAAAAACCGTGTGTTCTTTCCCGTTTCTTTCTATGGTAAATTCATTGAGAGCACCTATCTCCTTATTCACTGACTCTCTAAGGCTGTCAAGGCTTTCCACATTTGTGCCGTTGGCCTTCAGAACCCTGTCCCCTAATCTGAATCCAGCTTTATGGCCATCTTCCGATAGATGGCCAATAATTGCCCACCCACTGAATTTTCCAAAGCCAAATCCGAAGAAGGGACCCAGTCTCCACTGCACTATATTCACAAGATACAAAATTGATACAAGAGTTACAATTGCTAACAAAAATACTGATACAGAATTGGTGATATATTTATTTTTCATATCAATTTTGATTTTCATTTTAATTGCTCATTAATTATGTTTTATTTTCCACCTTACTATCCGCCATATACAACTGAGCATCAGAAGACCACTACAGATGAAAATAAAGATATCCCCGTGGTGAGTATAGAATGTCCTTTCTCGGAAAATGGGGATATCTTCTGAAGCAATACCAGTTATCCCCACATCCTTTCCCCTTTCATCCGTAACCTTTCTGATAATCTTCCCAAAGGGATCAATAAAACATGAAATTCCTGTATTTGCCGCCCTTGCAATAGATATCCTATTTTCCACTGCCCGGAATACGCTACACATAAGATGTTGATAGGGACCAGCCGAATCTTTGAACCAGCCATCATTGGATATATTGACCATAAATGAGGCTCCCTCTATAATGAATCTTCGAAAATAGTCAGGAAAAATATTCTCCCAGCAGATAGTTATACCAAAATTTTCTTTATCTAAAGAGAAGACTTTCACCTTCTCACCTATTAAGAAACGGCTTTTAAGAGTGGGGGAAAATACTGATAATGGTATCCCGCCCACTGAAGGCACATATTCATTAAAAGGAAGTAGCTTATTTTTCCTGTATTCCTCAGGCACTCCTCCCAGAGCGGATATGTAAAAAGCGCTATTGTAAATACCGTCAGATTTATGGCCTGCCCTTCCGATCTTGGCTCTTCCTGCCGCCCCGCACACAAGGGGAATCTTTATACTTTTTGTCAATCTTAATATACGCCATAACTTAGTAGGATAGGAATGAAAATCAATGGGAATGGAAGTCTCTGGCCACAGTATGAGAGAAGGCTTTTGTGTGGCGACCTCTTTGGTAAGCTTTTCATACGTATCAATCGTCAACGAAAGCATCTTCTTTTCCCATTTTATGTCCTGGGGAATATTTCCCTGCACTAATCCTACCCGGACCTTTCTGCATAAATTGGCATTATTGCATATATTTTTCCCCCACAAGGAGATAAAAAACACCAACAAAAGGGGCCATAACACAAGGCACTCTATCTTATTCGAAGATTTTCCCCGGGACCGAAAAATTCGGTAGAGGAAAAGGGCCAGCGACGCATTCACCAACACCATGAGAAAAGAGATGCCATATACACCCGTAAAGGATGCACATTGGATAAGATTTAGATTTTTATACTGTGTATGCCCAAGAAGGGCCCAGGGTAATGCGAGAAAAGAAAAATGGGACCTGAGATACTCAAGAAGAACCCAGATGAGTGCCATATATAAGGGATATGTCATTTTCTTCTGATCAAAGATATGAACAAGTAATCCGAAAAGGGCAAAATATATTCCCAAATAAAGACCGAGCAGAAGATAATGCCCCAAAGAGAATCCCTCAACCTGCAATATCCAGGAAAATATTCCCATAAAGGTAACTACACCACATATCCATGAAAGAATAAAAGACTTATGCCAGCGAACCGTTAATATAATTATAATTAAAGGAATCAACGCAATCCAACCGAGAAAGGAAAAGTCATGCTGCGGAAAAGAGGCAGTCAATAATAAAGGAGTAAGAAGCAGAAGGACAGCGGTTTTAATGATGACAATATAATTTGAACGTAAGCACATTTCCGCTCTCCGAAGAAGAGTGTACCTCTACTTCATCCATAAGTTTTTTAATCAAAAAAAGTCCCCACCCCCGCGGTTTTTCTTCTCCATCTATCTTTTTTTTAATATCAGGTTCATATGATATATCAATAGGTTCATGACCGCTATCTTTGACCTCAATAATTAGTGCATTCTGCATGGAGGTTATTGTCACATGAACCTGTATTTTCTGATTCAGCTTGTTTCCATGTTCTATAGCATTGATACATGCCTCGATTATGGCTGTTTTCAAGTCTTCCAACTTAGAAAACTGAAAATCCATCTCCTTGGCGACAGAGAGAGCGCACTCTGCAACTATTTTTTCGAAACCAAACTTGCTTGGTATGCTCACTTGGACTGTTGTGTTTCTGTTCATGATCCTTATGTTCTTAATCTTTACTGACTTCTCGGGGAATAGGGAACAGTATTTCAAAGGTCGTATGGCCGGGCCTGCTCTCTACACGGATTTCCCCCTTGTGCTTTTTAATTATGCCGGAGACAATAGAAAGCCCGAGGCCGGTCCCCTTTCCGATATCTTTCGTCGTAAAAAAGGGATCGAATATTTTATCTTTCTTATCTTCCGGAATGCCGGTTCCATTATCAGTCACCGTAACCACTATTTGTTCATTCACCTTCATAGTGCGCACAATGATCTTTTCTTCATACTCCTCCCCCATTTCTTCTACAGCATCAATCGCGTTGGACAAAAGATTTGTCCATATCTGATGGATTTCACTCGTGCAAGAAATTGTTGGCAGATTCGGATCGAACTCTGTGATTACGTTTGCCTTATGTTTCAGTTTATTTGTCAGCAAGGTTAAGGCAGTGGTAATGGACTCATTAATCTGGGTTTTGACGGTTTTATCCTTATCAGTATATGCATAATATTTAAGTGCTTTTACGATTTCATCTATTTTTTGCGAGCTTGTCTCAACGATTTTGATCGCCTGAGAGAAACTCCCTATAGCTTCAATGAGAGGGAATAATGTCCGGTTCTTAAAAAGGTTCCCGTATTCAATAATTTTGTGAGTATCCGTAAAATTGAGCTGGGCCAAAACACTCGTCATTTTCCTGTAATCATCGATGCCCTCATCTTTAAGAAGATTTTCAATACACCGAATTTCCTTGAGTGATAAACTTTTTGGCTTGCTTAGCGATATCTGTATAATATCGTGAAAGCATGCTGCGAGCTCTTTTCTGTCAATATCAGGGCCTTTTTTAAAAGATTCAACTAAATCAAAAAATGTAAAAATTTTTTGTTTAAGAGTGCTCGCAATATTATAGATAGCACCTACAGGCGTATTGATTTCATGGGCAATCCCTGCGATAAGAATGCCAAGAGAAGCCATTTTCTCATTTAACACAAGCTGACTTTGGGTATTCTTGAGTTCTTCATATGCTTTATTGAGCTTGGCGGTTTTTGCCTCCAAATTTCTGTTATACTCCTCAATATCACGTTTTGATGTGATCAATTCAAAGGTCATCTGGTAAAAGGCCTGAGCCAATTGACCCAGCTCATCCTCTCCTACATCCAAAAGATCAATATCATAATTACCCTTCTTTATTTGATGGGTCATATCCATAAGACTGGCTAACCTCTGAAGAATAATTTTTCGTAAAATAAAAAATGAAGCACCACAAGCTGCCATGAGTGTAAGCACTAAAATTGTAACTATCTGGAGGTCAAAAGCTGTTATAATGTTCTCCATGTCTTTAATAACGGGAACATTCAATACAATCGCACCAATAGTAAAGGAATCTTGCATAATAGGACAGATTGATTTAATGCTATATTTATTCCTTTTAGAGCGTATAATCTTGTGCATCGGTACAGCGGAAGTCATGACTTTCTTTATATCGGGATCGTGTGTTATGGCTCCTATATTATTTGGGTCAATATCTACTCTATTTATAGAATTATTGTCATAGATGGAAACTGATTGCACAATCGGATAATGTGCAGTATATTTATCAATAAGTTGATGAATAATGGCTTCATTTTTCGGACAATAGTCATAATTATATTCAATCTCACGCACGAGAGAGGTCGTAAGGATTTTCATTGTGGCTATCTTTTGTTCCACAATATTTTTAAGAACCATACCTCTCATCATATATGCTGCCGATAATATGGCAATGGATAGAGCACAGGCTATCATTGCGATTATTTTAATTCGTATGGATAAAAATTCTATCTTTTTCATGGCGCCAGAAAAGTAAAAACCTACCTCTATTGCTCTCTCCTATTTGCAGCACTTCTCAATTAATCATGAGAAAAGTATGGTTCCTTATCTCATTATCGGTAAATTTTTACTCCAGGAAGGGCTATTCTGCACAAAACAATGATAATCCACGTGGATCAAATAAATATTCCAGAGAAGAATAGGCAGGGCCAAGTGCGTTTTTGATTATTTTTTGTAAAGTACGATCCATTTCTTCAGAAGAGGGTAGGGCTAACAAATTGTCAACATACGTCTCGGCCTCTTTATAATATAAATGAGATACGATCTCCTTGATGGCAGGAATATTATGTGATGAGACTGAAAACCGGCGAAGCCCGAGGCCAACAAGAAGGATGGTGTATTGTGGCGAGCCTGCCATTTCTCCGCATATGGATATAGGTTTATTTTTCTTTGTGGCTGTGGCAATGGTTTTTTTTAGAAGATGAAGAAAGGCGGGCTCAAGAGGATTGTAAAGGTAATTTACATTAGGATTGTTTCTGTCTGCGGCAAGAAGATATTGGATAAGATCATTTGTGCCTATTGAAAGAAAATCAATCTCGCTCAAGTAATTTTCCAATTCCAATAATGCAAGTGGCACTTCAAAGAGCATGCCACACCGAGGCAGGGGAACATTCAAATCAGTTGCTACCTCCTCAATGACTTTTTTGGCATCCCTCCATTCCCGCAAGGTTGATACCATAGGAATCATAATAGAGTAATCATGACTGCCAGCGGCCTTTATTATTGCAGACACATGGTCTCTAAAAAGCTCCTTTTGTTTAAGCAATATGCGTATCCCTCTCCACCCCAAGGATGGATTTCGTTCTTTTGGAAATTCAGAAAAGCTCGGTATTTTATCCGCTCCTATATCAAGCAATCGAATAATAATTGATGTGTCCCCTGCTTTTTTAAATATCTCTTCAAAGTATATTCTCTGTTCCTCTTCTGAGGGAAGTCCATCATAAAAATAATATAAATATTCGCTCCTTACCAATCCAATACTGTCAGCTCCGTATTGATGAGCATGATTCACATCATCGGGTAAGGAGACATTTCCTGCTACTTCAATCTTAATCCCATCTTTGGTAAATACCGGACCTTGCCATTTTCTGGCAAGCATCCGAACTGACTCATATATTACCTGATATGCTTTAAATGTTTTCAATCGATCTTTCGTGGGATTAAGATAGACTGATCCCTCTGAGGCATCTAAATAAATCTGGCAATCCGGGTGTATGTACTGCATCATATTATGTATTCCTGAAATAAGTGGAATTTCATATGATCGAGCAAGAATAGTAGCATGTGATGTTGTCCCCGCATTTAAGGCGATGATTCCTCGTATCATCGACAGGTCATAAGAGAGGAGATCAGATGGAATAAATGTCCTTGGGATAATCATGACAACTGATTCATTAAACTTCCCTTTTTTTTCATTTCCGTTGATAAGTGAAACCAGTTTTTCACATATTTCAATCACATCACTCCCACGCTCCCTGAAGTAGTTGGTCTGTGCTTCCTCGAATCGTTTAATATAATTTTGTGAGACAACTTTTATTGCTGTTTCGAGTGTTACAAGCTGCATTGAGACAACTTCAACCACCTGACCAATGAATGTAGGATCATCAAGAATATAGATATATATGTTCAGGATAGAGGGGTCAACAGACAGATCATTATTATCGTGTGCCTGCACTGCATACTCCCTATAGATCTCCTTTGCATGCTGTCTAATTTTATTAAAAAGAATGATCTGGCTTCCTACCTCATCTTTCGAAATAGGCTTCTTTTCGATTGGTCCTATCATTCTTCCTACAATAAAGGCTTTGCCCCATGCTTTTCCCGGCACAATAGGAACGCCTGTAAGCTTAATTTCACTCCGTATAGGTCGTAGCTTTTTTGACATCGGACGAAATAATACTCTCCATAGCATTATGCACAAAAAAATAATTAACCTTCTCTCCTAACACTATACTATATAAATGAACAGGTTACAAGAAGATGAATAACGCCTGATTTGAGAGATTCTGATCCGAATATGTATTTTCAGAGCGGATCAGGGGTCCTGAATTGATGGTTTTTTATCTATATGTAAAATGGGATCAATCACTCGGGAAAAAGCTCGTGCTGTTTCTGTTTGGGCAAAGTTAAACAGATAAGGTTCCCCCTCATCAGAGGAATTAACAATTTGTGAATCGATAGGAATACGCCCTAAAAAAGGCACTCCCATCTCTTTAGCCATATGGGCTCCTCCCCCTGTTTTAAAAATTTCCGTTATTGTACCGCAATGAGGGCACACAAAACCACTCATATTCTCAATGACTCCAAGAATAGGAAGTGACAATTGATGACAGAATTGTATAGATTTTCTCACATCAGAGAGAGCAAGCTCTTGGGGGGTCGTTACAATTACTGCCCTGATTCCGTTGCTTTTTTCCAGAAGCAGTTGCGCGACACTTAAAGGCTCATCTCCCGTTCCAGGGGGCGAATCCACAATAAGGAAATCCAATTCTCCCCACACAACATCTTCGAGGAATTGTTTTATAATCCCATATTTCATAGGTCCTCGCCAAATTACCGGCTCATCTTCTTTTTTTAAGAGGAAACCAATAGACATCACCTTGATATTATCACTATAATCAAGGGGCATGATGCCGGTATCTGTTGCTATAATAGCTTTTTTACTCATATTGAGAAGCTTTGGTATACTGGGACCATGAATATCGATATCTAAAATCCCTACTCGGTTATTCGCCATTGCGAGGGCCAATCCCATATTGACTGCCAAAGTGCTTTTCCCGACTCCCCCTTTTCCTGACAAGACGAGAATTTTATTTTTTATCCGGGACATTCTCTTACTAAGGACCTCCCCTGCGGGAAAGGAATGTTCTTGACTCTGATGTGTATTCAATGAATTTCTCTCCCTTGATTATTATCTTTTCATTACCAACTTCTTATTATATATCATACCTCGCTCTCCCTCGGCAATTCTGATTTTGAAATAAATCACATCTGACGTGTGGGATCACCCAAGAAAGCAAATGAGGCGACAAAGATTATTATCCCCTTTCTTCAATTAATAAATATACGCGCTGTTATTTTTCCGGGTTAAACTTTTTCATCGCGTTTCTCGTTTCTTTGTCGCCTCACATCGCCTCTTTAAAAAATCCTTTCCCTTTCCCCCTTTTGGAATCACGAATGACTTTTTAGAATATACATCATTCCACCTTCCTGGCCAATCCCACATGCTTCTGACCCAACCAGGAAAGCCAGTCAAGTAAAAACATCGACGCCACCTCCATCTTCCTTTTGGCTTACCCGGGATTCCTCCATATAGTATGCTCTCAGGAAAAGGATGAGCAGAGGCAGGGTCATGATACTGTGGGCAATATCCCTCTGCTCTTCCTGACATTAATGCGCTCTCTATGGATTCCCTCCCTGCACCATGTGGCATTTTCCTCTTCTTTTCTTCTCTTAATATCTTATCCTTATTGCTTTTCTCCCTCATAACCCCTTTTTTGTGTAAGAATAAATTCTATTCCTCTTCCTGCCTCCATCGTTGTAAATATCCGCCAGGCATAAAGAACCGACTCTCATTTAATTTCCCCTGTTCATAAGCCACAAGTACTTCTTCAACATCCCCAACAATCCCGGAAAGGACCTCTATCCCTAATGAAAATAGCTCTTTCATAAGCATCCCACTTATTCCTGCACAAATAATAATCTCAATCCCTGCTTCTTTGAGTGTCTTGGCCCTTTCATGAAATTCAAGACCGCTGAGAATGATCTCTTTCCTGCTTTTTTTCATCCCCTCCTTGTCACCCTCAGCTATGACAAGTCTATGAGAAAAATCAAAAACAGGGGAAACTCGTGAATGATATATGGGTATTCCTATACGCATTTTTTGAATCCTCTCATTTATGATTTAGCAAGGTAAATGCCATAGCATTCATAAATTTTTTTTTCTTATATCATATTGAAAAGATGGGAAAAATAAAAAAGGCAACGTATTCAGGAAAGACCCTCATTATTAGGTGAGGGAACAATTTGAACCTAAAAATAAGAAGACAGGGAACAAAATAGACCCTAATTTTCCTCTGTGCTAATTCCTAATTTGATTATTTTCCGACGGAGAGTATTTTTATCAATCCCAAGCTCTCGGGCAGCAGCTACTCGACGCCAGTTGTGCCTTTTAAGCGCAGATATAAGCGCCCGTTTCTCAACTTCTTTAAGGGTAAGACCAGTCGAGATATGAAAGGATTCTTCGTGAGTTCTTAAATTCTCCGGCAGGTGGTCATGGTGTATCATATCCTCTTGGCAAAGGATAAAGGCGTGTTCAATGACATGTTCAAGCTCTCTCACATTTCCGGGCCAATCATACTGCATAAAGAGGGCGAGCGCATGGTCAGTAATTCCCAAAATGGTTTTACTTTTAAGATGATTGAAGTGTTCAATAAAATACTCAACCAGGAGTGGGATATCTTCTTTTCTCTCTTTTAAAGGGGGAATAGACAGCCTTATGACATTTATGCGGTAAAAAAGGTCCTCTCGAAAACGCCCCATCCGTAACTCATTTTGAAGATTTTTATTTGTAGCGGCAATTATTCTGACATTTGCTTTCACAGTTGCTGTCGCCCCCAAAGGTTCATAGGCGCCATTTTGTAAAACACGCAGAAGACGCACCTGAAGAGCGGGGGAAATATCCCCTATTTCATCTAAAAAGAGGGACCCTCCTTCTGCAAGGGCAAACCTTCCCGGTTTATCCCTGCGGGCATCGGTAAAGGCACCTGCCTTGTATCCGAAAAGTTCAGATTCAAGAAGAGTATCTGGCAAAGCTGCGCAGTTAAGAACAATAAAGGGCATCTGTGCCCTTTTACTTAAGCGGTGTAGCGCCTGAGCAAGAAGCTCTTTTCCAGTACCACTCGCTCCCTCTATGAGGACGGTGCTATCACTTTCAGCCACTTGGGGCAAAATAGAAAAAATCTTTTGCATCGCATGATTGCGGCTGATAATATCCTCCAGTGTATATTGTTGACGAAGTTCTTTTCTTAATTCAATCACTTGGCGCAAATCCCGAAAGGATTCTACACCACCAATAATGTTCCCTTCCCCATCTTTAAGAAGGGCCGTACTTACGCTAATGGGAATCTGATGTCCATCAGAGCGGATAATTGAAATAGGTTGATTGACGATCTGACGTCCTGTTTCCATAGTTCGCTTAAGTGCGCATGCAGTCTCACAAATATCAGCCCTAAAAACCTCACAACACAGTTTTCCGATAGCTTCTTTTCTCGGGACACCTGTTATATGCTCAGATGCACGATTAAACGTGGTGATCCTCCACTGGTCGTCAACAGTGAATACACCATCTGCGATACTATCCAGGATAACATCCCAGTGAGGAAAATTTTTATTGTTCTCCATTATTCTCTCAATAAATTTTATCAATTCTATTATTAACTCTACAATAAATTCTTTCTGCATGCAATAATTCAAATGAGAAGCCAGCACCCTTTCTTCACGATGATGCCTTACTCAAATAACGATTATTAAATTATGAAAAGAATAGAGAGAAATCAGTAATTAATATTTATAGCAGATTTACATATTGAGATAGGGAAAAGGGGAAGCACTGATGAAGTCTATTAAATTGTCCTACTGGCGTTTCAGGAAATGGTCGTCAAGTAGTCATAACATATTATTTACCCTTATCGCATTGACGCTTCTCACGGTCAATTATCTTTTTATTCGCAATCCAATTATTCAATTGGTCATTATTTTATCTTTAATTGTTTATTTTCTTCAACGAGATTTTCATAAATACTGGAAAATCACCTCGCTTGAATATTTAATTGATAAACTTAAACAGGTCAATAAAGATACTGAAATAATCCGCAAAGCAACAAAGATTGATGAATTATTAGAAATCGCCCTAGAGAAGTTAACAGAAGATCTCCGTTTTGATCGAGCCTTTATTTTTCTCATAGAAGAAATCGATGGAAACAAGAGATTCTCAAGAATACTGGGAACTAAATTAAATGAACAAAAATTAACCGACGAGGTGTTTTCAACTGCTTCAGACAATATAATAACAAGAACAATTAAGACAAATCGGCCTTATATCATCTCAAGTGCTTCACGCGATGATCGAGTGGGAGAACAAATACGGGAACTTCTCAATTTACAGAGGTTTGCCACTGTGCCCTTAAGTTCAAAGGATAGTACCTTTGGCGTTGTTGTCGTCGATCAGGTGCGGTCAGCCTCAAATAAAGATAAAAAGAGAAAGGTTAATGTGAATGATTTAATATTATTAAATATCTTTGCCAATCAGATGGCAGTGACGATTGAAAATATTAAACTCTATGCCTCCCTTGAAGAAATGGCCATTAAAGATGGATTAACCACATTATATAATTACCGCTACTTCCAACAGTTTATGAGAGAAGAAATTAATCGATTAAAACGGTATCGTGACAAGATTGAGGATTTCTCTATTATCTTAATGGATGTTGATGATTTTAAACATTATAATGATACATGGGGTCATCAGGCTGGAGATGAAGTCTTGTTTACACTAGGGCGCATTTTTCTTCAGGAATCCCGTAAATCTGATATTGTGGCGAGATATGGGGGAGAAGAGTTTGTTATTCTTCTTCCCTTCACCCCGCTCGAAGATGCCCGACATCTGGCTGAGAGGATTCGTCAACGCGTTGAACAGTATCCATTCCTGCATGGGGATGAACAACCTTTGGGTAAAGTCAGTCTTAGCATTGGTATTGCTGAGTATCATCAAGAAGATAAAAATCAAGATGTTATTATCAAAAGAGCTGACGAAGAGCTTTACAGAGCAAAGGAAAGAGGGAAAAATTGTATATCTCCCCTCATCTAATCTTAATACGTAAACTATTTGTTACCACACTTACTGAACTTAAACTCATGGCAAGACTTGCGTACACAGGGGGCAATTTCCCAAAAGCAGCTAAGGGCACACCAATTATATTATAAATAAATGCCCAAAAAAGATTCTGTTTGATAATGCCATATGTGTGTATGACGAGTTTGAGCGCGGTCACAACACGGGATGGATTTCCCCTCACCAGAATCAAGTTACCGGTTTCCTTCGCAATGTCGCTTCCTGTCCCCATAGCTATGCCAAGATCAGCCACTGCAAGGGCCGGCGCGTCATTAATGCCATCACCCACAAAGGCCACATTCTTGCCCTCTGATTGAAGCATTCGTATCTTTTCGGCTTTATCATAGGGGAGGACTTCTGCAATAACATTATCAATACCCAATTCACGCGCAATGACATGTGTTGTTGTATAATTATCCCCACTTATAAGATATACATCTTTGCCCATTCTTTTTAGCTCCTTGACCGCCTTGGCAGAATCTGGCTTAGGTCTGTCCATAAAAGCGATCAGTCCCCCCAGGTTATCATTAATGCTCAAAAACACAACCGTCTTCCCCTCTGAAGAAAGCCCATCGATTAAGGAAATAGTGTCATCAGGGATGTGAATTGCATTCTCTTTCATAAATTTGAGGTTTCCCAACCTCAGTATGAGATTTCCCGTTCTATCGGTCCCCTCGATCCCTTTGCCGCTTAATTCTCTCATATTATTGAGCTTCAAAGGATCTACACCATGTGATTCCCCGTATGCAACGATTGCCTTGGATAGAGGATGTTGTGATGCCTTTGCAAGGCTCACCGCATTCCGTAAAAAATCCTCCTCCTGTAAAGACTGAGAAATAATATCGGTCACTTCGGGCTTTCCGGCTGTGAGCGTGCCTGTTTTATCAAATACAACAGTAGTAATTTTACTTGATTTTTCGAGGGATTCCCCATCCTTAACAATTATACCTTGCTGCGCTCCCTTTCCCGATGCAACCATAATCGCTGTGGGTGTGGCAAGGCCCAACGCGCAGGGGCAGGCAACCACGAGCACAGCAACAGCAGGAAGCAGGGAGGCTGACAGGTCGCCCCCATAAATAAAGTACCATACGATAAAGGTTCCTAATGCAATACTTATAATGACTGGCACAAACACCTCGGCAACCTTGTCCGCTAGATGTTGGATAGGAGCTTTGCTGTTTTGGGCTGCGTCTACCATCTTGATAATGGTAGAGAATATGGTATTCTCTTGCCTTTTTGTCACTCTCGCCTTCACTACGCCATCAAGCACAAAAGAAGCGGCAAATACCGGGGCGGGGCTTTCCTTGAATACAGGCATGCTTTCACCGGTCAACATTGACTCGTCAATATTGGCACCTCCTTCAAGAATAATTCCATCAAGGGGTATTTTCTCGCCACTCTTAACAATCATCACAGAATTTATATCCACAGCATCGACTTCAGCCATTTCCTCTTTGCCATCTTTAATAATAGTAGCTTTGGTCACCTGAAACTCGAACAGTTTCTGCAGGGCTTCTGATGCCTTCCCCCTGGTGCGTGCTTCCAAATATTTGCCGAGCAGAATAAACGTAATGATAAAATTAGCTCCCTCAAGAAAATGATGAAATGTTTGTTTCAGAAGGAATAGAACAACACTGTAAAAAAAAGCAGTAAGAGAGCCTATGGATATGAGGCTGTCCATATTAAAATGAAGTTTCCTTAGCTTTAATAAAAAGCTATAATGAAAATTACTCCCCGCACCACACACGACAAAAGCGCCACATATAATGATAAGGACGTTGTATGCTTTTCTATAAGGGAGAGGAAGCGTATGGAGAGGATAGAACATCGAGGATGCTACTGGTATGCTTAAAACAAGCGCCAGTATGAATCGTGTCAGATATTTGGAGGTCTCCTTCTCTGTAGGCTTTTTAACGACCTTGTACCCTAGCTCTGAAATCTCTTTTTTTACGTCATCAAAGGAGAGACCCTTCTCATCGTACCTTATTAAAGCAGAGCCTCGCGCCAGATTGACACTAATATCTTCTACTGCCTGCTTTTTAGAGAGAGTCTTTTCAATAAGACGGGAGCAACTGGCACAATGCATTCCCTCAATATGAAAAGTTTTACTTTTCATTGTATTCTCATATTAAAGATTAACTGATGACCTTGTACCCATTATCTTCAATCTGTTGTAAAACTTGGGGCAGTTTTTCCTCCTCATCATAATCTACGACAAGTTCTCCACTCTTATAACTGATTGATTGGACAGTCACCCCCTTCAATTCATTGATACTCATGGAGAGAAGCTTTTCACATCCTGTGCAATGCATGCCGCTGACTATTATTTTTTTTTGCATTACACACAATCCTTTCTATTAATCTCCTCTTTGCATCCTGAGCATTTTCCTGTCTCCTCATCACTCCAAATTTCTACTTCTTCACCGCATTTTGGGCATACAAACAGTTCAGGGTATCTTTTTTTTGTCGGATCATCCCCCGGGCAATGCTCATCGACGATTTTACTCATCTCTTTCCCCTTTCTTTATATAGTGCTTTATAGTAGAGAGCAATCTTTATTGCCCTATGTTCTTGTTGTTTACACAGATGACCTCATCCATTCCTCGATTTGTTCTTTGGGAAGGGCACCTGCCCGTTCATCTATCTTTTTGCCATTATTATACAGCATGAGAGTAGGAATCGATCGTATATTAAAACGAGCAGAAAGCTCTCTTTCTTCGTCCGTATTGACCTTCACCACTTTTAAATGACCGGCCCATTCATGGGCTAGATTTTCTAAGATAGGCCCTACCATTCGACAAGGACCGCACCATACAGCCCAAAAATCGACAAGGGCTATTCCTGGCCACTCTGACACCTCTCTCTGAAAATTTGATGCGGTTCCTTGAACAGGGACCCGAGGAAAATCTAAAGGAGTTTTGCATTTACCACAGCGGGGATGGTCTTCCAAGCGAAGATGAGGGACTCTATTTACTGCTTTGCATGATGGGCATCGTAATAATACAGTTTGAAGGTCTTCCACGTCTGTATTTCCCCTCCCTCTTGAGCATTTAAAAGTTTATATTTTTAATAATAATAAGCTATTCATCCTTTGTCAAGCATTGTGCACAAGCGATGCTAATTATGGGCAAAATCATTGAGGAATTTTAATCTGCTCGGTTCTTTGAGCTTCATTAACGCTTTCTGTTGAATCTGTCTGATTCTTTCTTTTGACAGATTATATTTATCTCCAACCTCATCCAAGGTTTTAATTTCGTCAAAACCAACGCCAAATCGCATCTCAATAATATCTTTTTCTATATCTGGCAATGTATTTAATACCTTTTTTATTTGTTCCCTGAGATTATCATAAATAATCTTGTCAAGAGCTGACATGGATTGTTCATCAATGATATAATCAATCATATTGTGCTCGGCTGATTCACACACAGGTTTTTCAATAGAAACCGTATCCTTAATACTATTTAATAAATCTCGCACTTTTTTTTTAGAGATACCTGCGGAATCAGCAAGTTCATAGATTTTGGGAACCCTTTTCTTCTTTTGAAGTAACTTATGATAATGTTTTCGTAGGGAGTTAATTGTATCAATTGTATGCATAGGGACTCTTATGGTTCGTGCTTTTTCAGCCAATGCCCGCGTAATCCCTTGTTTTATCCACCATATGGCGTATGTGCTAAATTTACACTCTCGATCACCATCAAAACGCTCAACAGCTTTTATTAATCCTAAATTACCCTCCTGGATAAGATCGAGTAAAGGGAGCCCACGATTGACATATTTCTTAGCAATATTGACAACAAGACGTAAGTTGGCCTCTATCATTTCAGCTTTAGCTTTCTCATCACCTTGTGCGATTCTTCGAGCATATTCTTTTTCTTCCTGCCTCGACAGGAGCGGTATTTTTGCAATTTTATTTAAATAATTTTTAATGTAATTTATATCATTCCCATAAGAGCTTTCACCGATGCATGTCACCTGCTCCGGGGAATAAAATTCCATGGCATCGAGTGTATCATCCATATCCTCAACTAGTTCTAACTCATCGGTCGTCGTATCGCACATCTTTTATTTATTGTAATTTAATTTCTATATAGTTATTATATTTAAATCCTAATTTTTTTCTGCACTCGTTTTACTAAAACAGACGTTATTACGTTGATGATAGATACGATTTAATTATGACTTGGGAATTAATTTCGCAACGAATTCCTCATTATCAGCGTCTTATATTCTAAAGAGGGGTATTAAAATTTATATAATTATTTATATAGTTGTATATGGCTCGTATACCTTGCCATTACCCATTATAAATGCTATATTATTATTGTATATATCAAAAGAAAAGAAGATGAAATTTATATTAAGAATATTCTAACTATAGAAATTCTCTCTATACCCTTTTGACTTATTACTCGTTACATATAATGTTTAGAAAAGAAATTTCATATTATCTATCCATTCTTATCATTATATTTCTTATGATTCAAAACGGGGTATCGCATCAGATAGATAAAATTTTAGAAGGGGCAAAAAATCTTGATCATGATGCGCTGTCAAAACTATGCAGTTATTACTACCCTAAAATTTTCAGGTATGTGTTGTCACGAGTAAAAACCCGCGAAGATGCAGAAGATATTACAAGTGAGGTATTCGTCAGAATGGTGAAGTCTTTGGATAAGCAAAATGGCAATTTCCAAGCATGGTTGCTCCGTATCGCATCCAATCTGATAATAGATCATTTTCGACGCGCGACAACAAAAAATAAAGCGTTGCTTGAAGAAACGCAGAGAACTTCCGTCAATAAAAAACAATCTGATATTGAAAAAAGGTTTTTACACAACAACTTACGGGAACTTTTGAACAAGCTTACTCCTGATCAGCAACGCGTCCTCTCTTTAAAATTTTTTGAGGGATTCAATAATGAAGAAATTGCCGATATCTTAGATAAGTCGGTGGGGGCTGTCAAAGCATTACAATTTAGGGGCCTTACGACGCTTAAGAAATTTCTGGAGAAACAAGAATAAATGTCAGAAAAGCTTGAGACAATTTTAGATTGGTGCATTGACCATTTGAGAGAGGGTAAGAGTATCGAATATTGTCTTCGTCTTTACCCTGGATATGCCTCTGAATTAGAGCCATTGCTGAAGCTATCCCTGGATTTCGAAAAAATACCAAAACCGGAACCCACGCATGAAGCCCTCAATCTGACGTTGCTAAAAATCGGTGAAGCTACCGCTGAACAAAGAAAAAAGAGAAGGTTTTATAGAAGATTTATCTCCTTTCCTTTCAAAATCAATACACCAGCACTGGCACATGTCCTGGCTATACTTCTTATGGTATTCGTTATTGGATGGACCATCAAGGAAATCTCAGCGCGCAGCCTTCCCGGTGGATGGTTTTACCCGATCAAGCTCTCTACAGAAAAAGTGATATTTACGTTGACTCGTGATGCCGAGGAAAAAGCCTCGCTTCGTATAACCTTCGCGGGGACACGGCTCAATGAGCTCATCGAAACCATAGAACATGAAGGATCACTTGATAGATCTTTATTACGTCGTCTTCTCAGAGAAGCAGCTCTTGCTCTTTATGAGACATCCTCCATTGCAGAGGAGAGTTATGTGCTCTTTCTCCCAAAATTAAGCAGTCTTAATTGTTGTCAGCATGGTACGTTAGAGAGATTACGATCTCGTGTTCCTGAAAAGGAAAGGGCAGTGCTTGATAAGGCACTTGAAATTTGCAGAAATCGTAAGGGATGGCTGGAGCACTTAATGAATAAAGAAAAATATGGAGTCAAGGAACGCCGATGGGGGCCGGGATGCCTCTGCGATGATATATAATCTTACCCTATTTCTTATTCTAATCCCACTTCTTTTTTAAAAATGTCTATTCCCCCACGCCTGGCAATCATTTTCCCTAGTCGCTCTTTCTTATCATGTTGTTTGTAAAAGGTAATAATTCTTTCAATGATATCTAATGCCCGCTGATCATCCACTCCCTTAATGCACACCTGCGCAATTGATGGTGTTGCGCCCGCGCTTCCGCCCACGACTATCCACCATCCCTTGGCAGTACCTATCAGGCCTAAATCTTTGATCCATGACTCCCCGCAGGAATTAGGACAGCCGGACACCCCGATCTTGAACTTTGAGGGAAGTGGCATGCCATGATATTTTTCATCCAATTTCATCCCCATGCCGACTGAATCCATTGTGCCTCTCTTGCAAAATGTCGTGCCCGGACAAAATTTTATACTCCTGACACACAGTCCTATAGCAGCACCAGGCTCCATCCCAAGATCACTCCACACCTGATCAAGATCCTCTGGTTTTATACCCACAATGGCAATGCGTTGGGCAGAAGTAAGTTTGAGCGCCTTGGCACCGAATTTTTCGGCAACATCTGCTATTTTTCGAAGTACTTGAGGAGTACAAATCCCTCCAGGCAAATGAGGGGCTATTGCATAGGTGTCGTAATCTCTTTGGATAATTGCTCCCTTGTGTAATAAATCTGTTTTTTTCTCTTCCATGTTTTTATTTCCTTTGCTTTCAATCTTTCTTTGACATTGAGCACATTTCTTTGCTAAAATTCATTATATTATTGCATAATGGAAAATATGCGTTATATTTTACTAAAAAGGAATCCAATAAAAAAGAACATACTCTAAAGAAGTTTTTTAATACATGAAAGGGAGGTAAAAAAATGGGGTCAGAAGATGATAAAAAAATTTTAGAAAGGGAAATCGCCAATTTAAATCAAGAAATTGATAATCTGGGGTATAAGCTTAGCGGAATACTTAATGTAGACTGTTCATTCGGTGATTGCTATTATGATCCGGAAGTGGATGATATTCAGGAAAAAATAAAAGAAGTTCAGGAAAAAAAAGCGCTGCTTCAACGAATAAAGAATAATATAGACTCATGCGTAAAAGACTCGTGAGATACAGATAAGGGGTGATGTAAGATTAAGAGGAGGTATAACCATGGAAATCCCTAGTTTTACACTTGATACTTCATTTTTGGAAGAGGTCAAAATCCCTGATACAGGGACAATCTATGATCTTATTGTTATAGGCGGAGGACCTGCGGCCATGAGTTCTGCTGTATACGCTGCCCGAAAGATGATGACTTTTGCCCTTATTACGAAAGATTTTGGGGGTCAGGTAAGGGAGACGTCAGAAATTGAGAATTGGCTTGGATTTCAGAGTATTAAAGCAGATGACCTTGTGAGGATGTTTCAAGAGCATGTGAAAAGCTTTGATATACCTGTAAACCATGATACGCGTGTGAAAGAGATAAAGAAAGACGACACTATGTTTCAGGTACGAACAGATGAGGGACAAATATATATATCGCAGACAGTAATACTCGCAACCGGTAAACGCCATCGCCCTCTCAATGTTCCTGGTGAAAAGGATTTCGTTGGAAAAGGAGTTGCTTACTGTGCTACCTGTGACGCCCCTTTTTTTAAAGAGAAAAAGGTCGCAGTTGTTGGCGGGGGCAATTCAGCCTTTACCACAGCCCTCGATCTTTTAAGGGTAGGTGCTGAGGTTACCTTGATAAATTTTATTAAGGGGTGGCAGGGGGATGCGGCGTTACAAAAAAAAGTAATGAATCCCGGAACGGTTGATTTTCTCGCATACCACCAGGTCCTTGAGATCCTGGGGGAGGAGAGAGTGAGCGGAATTATCATAAAGGACCGTGAGACTGAAGAAGTGAAGACGTTGCCTGTGGAAGGGATATTTGTCGAAATCGGGCTCCTGCCAAACAGTGAGATCGTAAAAGGACTTGTGGACTTGAATGATCATGGAGAGGTTATTATAGATTGTTCATGCCGCACAAGCCTTGAGGGCTTTTTCGGTGCAGGTGATGTGACAACAGTTCCCCATAAACAAATAGTGATTGCTGCGGGTGAAGGAGCGAAAGCAGCCTTATCCGCGTATGACCACCTTACACGAACATCTCTCATTTAAGTCTTTTATTTTATATGAAAGGAGGATAACGGTATGGGAATACTTAAAGAAGAAGACAAAAAAAAACTTACAGAGATTTTTACGCGCATAGAGAATGAGGTAACAATCCTCTATTTTACCCAAGAAATGGAATGTCAGCTGTGTCAGATGACCAGAAATCTTCTCGAAGAGGTAGCAGCCCTTTCGGGAAAAATCCTGCTTAAGGTTTATGATTTCGTGGCAGATGCCGAGCTTGCCAAAAAGCATGGTGTGGACAAAATACCCGCAACTCTCCTGCTGGGAGATAAGGATTACGGTATACGGTTTTACGGAATTCCTGCGGGGTATGAATTCAATACATTAATAGAAGACATACTGGATGTTGGGAAAAGGGACCATGGCCTGAGCACAGAGGTTGTGGCTGAGCTTGCAAAAATCGATCGCCCGGTGCATATGCAAGTCTTTATATCCCCTACGTGACCTTATTGCCCCAGTGCGGTTCGCACTGCCCACAGATTTGCCATGGCCAATGACCATATTACATCAGACATGGTGGAAAGCACAGAATTTCCTTATTTGGCGAATAAGTACAATGTTCAGGGGGTGCCTCATACCATCATTAATGAAAAAGGGAACATAGTAGGTGCACAACCAGACATGGAATTCGTCCGTGCCATATTAAAAGCGAGTGCTGATGATTCTGCCTCACATTGATATTGACGCTGCTTTCCGGGGGTACTCTATTACCTCATCCGTTTGCCTAGCAATATAATATCCCGCAAGCCCTCTTCGCTTTTTGCAGCTAACCATTTTTTATTAAAGCCGGGGTCCTGACATATTTGAGCAATGGCTGCCAATGCGCGAAGATGAAAATTACGTTCATCCCGTGTTCCCACAAGAACAAACACAGCGTGTACTTTTTGTTCGTGCATGGCGAAATTAATCCCTTGCCTGCTGCGAACCAAAAGCACTTGAAAGGATTTTTCACCCTCAATAATGATATGCGGTATTGCAATGCCCTTTCCTATAACAGTACTTGTTCTTTTTTCTCTCTCAAAAAGTAACTCCATAAGCACAGGAGCCTCTATAGCCAGATTACGAGCTAAGGCCTCGGATGCCATCCTGAAAAATTCTTCTAATCCAATAGGCTCGTCTATATCCAGTATGATACTTTTTTCAATAATTTGATCAAATCTATCCTTTGCAATTTCATCGCGTTCTTGGATAATTTCTTTGAGTTCTGTTTCCAATGAATGTGTGGTAAGTTCCCTTGCGGTAATTCGTTCAATAAGATGCAGCAAGGCATACTCCCGGTTTGTTCGAATTCGTCCATAAAACCAATATATAAAAAAACCGCCCGCAATAAACACAGTAAAGGCTATAAGTGCATCCTTTCCCATTTCGAATATGAACAATCCGTACCCTATGATTCCGATAACCTGTGTCCATGGATAAAGCGGAGAGGTAAATTTGGGCTCATAATTTTGCACTCTGCTTTCCCGCATAATAATGACCGCCAAGCATGAAAACAAAAAGGTACAAATTAACACTGTTGATGCCATCTTCACAAGAATAGCCAAATCAAAAAAGAGTGCTATTATAATACATAATCCTGTACAAAGAACTGAAATAACGGGTGTTTTAAAACGTCTATTCACAATCCCAAAGGTCTTCGGCAACAAGCCGTCCTGGGCCAATGCCATTGGATAGCGTGAAGCTGCCATAATGCCTGCATTAGCAGTTGAGATAAAGGCTAATATTGCAGCTATATTCAATAGCAACACTCCTTTGGCTCCTAAAAAAACGCGTGCGCCATCAGAGATAGGGGTCAACGAATGATTAAGCTCTGTCGCGCCAAGCACCCCGGAGGTGATAAATACAACCAGAGTGTACAGGACGGTGACAACAAAAAGAGATAAAATCATTCCAAGAGGGATGATACGGGCAGGATCTTTTACCTCTTCCGCAACACTTGCGACTTTTAATAGTCCCCCAAAAGAAATAAAAACAAAGCCTGCTGTTGCAAAGACGGAGGCAATACCATGGGAGACAAAGGGTTCAAAGTTATGGACATTGACAAACGGAAATCCGCGAATTATGTAAACAAGTAAAATAGATAACAGTCCAAGCACGAGGAGACGTTGTACTCTCCCCACTTCTTTTATCCCTACAATATTAATGAGAATAAAGACACCCGCGAGGATCATTGCAATGATCGGTCCTTTAATAGTAATTATCTTTTCTGTGAACGCCGCCATTCCAACTAATGCAAAAGCGCTTTTAAGTGACAAGGAAAACCATGTGATTAATCCATCAACCGTTCCCGCAGCAGAACCCATACTACGGGTTACATAAAAATAGGTCCCCCCTGTCTTAGGCATAGCAGACACCAATTCTGCTTGTGAAAGCATACCATTCATCGCTAAGATCCCTGCGAGAAAATAAGAAAACACAACAGCAGGGCCTGCTTTCGCATGGGCAAGGCCGGGCAATATAAAAAGCCCTGAACTGATCATCGCACCGGTTGCTATGCAAAACACATCAATGAGAGTAAGCTCTTTTTTTAACTTCATATTTGAACCATATAGTTATAAAATCACTTTTTATACAAGAGATGTCACATAAAAGTGTCAACGAGAAATGTCTTTTCAATTCGGGCAAGTTTATAATACTCTATCTGACAAGGAGAATCAATTTTGCTGGGAATGCGTCAGTAGATTTAAAATTTATGGTCTTTCTTGCCGAGTTTTTCTCTTATCTTCTTAAGCAAATTCTCGGATTCATAAGGCTTGATTAAATAATCATCACTGCCTTCATTAATTGATTTCATCCAGGCATCTTTAAGAGCGGTGAGCATAATAACCGGCACACCATCTCCATTACCAATGCCCCTGAGTTCCTCCTCTTCTCGTATTATTTTCAGGACCTCAAGCCCATTTAAGCCAGGCATCATTATATCTAAGAGAATAAGAGAAAAAGGTTCTTTATGCAATGATTCAATATATGCACCTATTGCTTCTCTCCCATTATTTACAGATTCTACAGAATAACCTGCATATTCGACCCGTGCACATAACACTTCATTAAGTTCTTTTTCATCATCAACGATTAAAATTTTGCTTGTCATTGTTGATATCCTTTCCTTTGAAATAATCTTCTCACGCTTCAACGCAAGGCTTTTTTCATTTTCTTTGTTCCTTTATGGGCAAAACAAAATGCACTGTTGTTCCTTTTCCACACTCTGATTCTGCCCAGATTTTCCCCTTATGCCGTTCAATAATCTCTTTACAAATTGCCAATCCAAGGCCAGTGCCACCTGAATTCCTCCCTTTCGACATCGCTATCTGTTTAAATTTCTCAAAAATTTGTGGTATATCCTCTTTTTTTATACCGCCACCCGTATCACACACTGAAACTTGGATTATATTCTTTTCCCTCCTGGTTTCAATTGCAATCCTTCCCCTTTCTGTAAATTTTACTGCATTATTAATCAAGTTTGTTAATACCTGAATGATTTTATCCTTATCAAAGCGAATGAGGGGAAGGTTATCTGTAAGGCTAAGTAAGAAATCAATTGTTTTATGATGAACAGAGGGGGCCATAGATTTATATACCTCTTCGACGACTTCATTAATATCATGGTTCATCATATTAAATTCAGTATGCCCAGACTCGAGCTTCTGAAAATCAAGAACTTCATTGATAAGTCGTGCGAGTCTGTCGACATTTCTCTTTGCTATGCTCAAGAAATTTTTTTGCTTTCCGTTGAGTTTTCCTGGTATCCCCTCTAAGACAATGCCAATTCCCTCTTTTATGGCGGTAAGGGGAGTCCTCAATTCATGAGATACAACCGAAATAAAGGCTGATTTCATTTCCACTGCCTCTCTGATCTTTTTTTCCACCTTCTTTTGTTCAGTGATATCCTGTAAAATTGATAGAATAGCTTTTTTCCCCTGATAATACATGCCCGTGTAGCTTATTTGAAATATTTTCCCTTTAAACATGTCCTCGATCTCGACTGTTTTCGTCTGCCCGATATTGACACCCTTTTTAAGGGGGCACGATTCGCATTGCTTTTTATAATCTTTAAAAAAATCCCAGCATTTTTTACCAATCGCGTCAACGCCGCAGATTTCCTTTGACCTGTCTGTCATAAACAGAATATTCCCCTCCAGATCAACGATGTTCATTCCAAAAGGAATGGTGTTGATAATCGTTTGGTTGAATGTATTGACTTTCTTAAGGGCCTTTTCCGCCTCCTCAAGTTTTTTATATGCGGTAATGTCTTCATAGATGGCCACGATTTCGCCGGTTGGCAATTTGTAGATATAGTTTTCCTTCCATCTGGATATCTTTTGATTTTTATAAATAGAGACAGGCAGGTGCTCAGGCTTTCCTGTTTTCCACACTTTTTGCAATACCTCAAAAAAACCGGTGTTTTTGACTTCAGGAAAAATATTGAGCACACTTTTTCCGATGAGATCTGTCTTATTTATTTTCTCTATCTTCTCTGCAGCACGATTAAGGTCTTTATAAATGAAATCATTTCCACCATTAACCGCCTCATATATGGCAACCGCATTGCTCATATGCTGAAACATTGAATTGTATCTCCCCTGGCTTTCTCGCTGCAAACGGAGTAGCTTTGATATGAGCACTCCTCCCGTGATAAATATAATAAAGAAGAACAATCTTAGAAAAAATTCATGAGGAGGAATATTGAGTAATACAAAATCGAAAAATGTACCTGTCCCCTCATGAAATAGTATGGAATCAAGGAGAGCATCCATAATCCAGAAAAAACACACAAGAAAAATAGAAAAATGTATGATAAAGTGTGGATGATGAACTCTGCTGCTCAGATTTTTCATTATTTCCCCCTTTTCTTACAGGATAATTACTTATTTCTGCATAAATCATACCGTCGTTTTGTAAGGGTATAGATCCGCATCTCTCATTCATACATTCCTCATTCTGGGGAAAGGAGTCGTGAGATCAAGCGGGAGGTCAGGGATTGAAATGAATGATATACAGGATTTTAAAATTAGCTTGTCAATCCTGTTATCCTGTCACAATATATCTGTAAAGAATTGCTGATGTCAGTTGTTCAGTATTTCAACAAAAAAACTAATTTTTAGTGCACGAAAAAACGCATAATATCAACATAAAAGACATAGACCATGAGGAGCACTAAGATGCCCATTCCGATCTGTTGGGCGATTTCTCTGTGCCGCATACTCACCGGAGATCCCTTTATAAGCTCTATTGAAAAGAAAAAGAGATGGCCTCCATCAAGGACAGGTATAGGAAGTAGGTTGAGTATGCCAAGTTGAAGACTGATGAATCCCATCAAATAGATGAGGGGGGAAAGACCCGCTTTTGCCGCTGCACCCGCTACCTTGTAAATCATAATTGGACCGCCTAGTGATTTTGGGGAGGATTTTCCGGTAAATAACCTGCCGATAAATTGAAATGTCACCACTGTCAAATGCCATGTTTCGGAAAAACCACTTTTTAGTGATTTTAAAACACCATACTGTTCAAGAATCTGCTCCTCATAAGGGCTAATTCCAATCAGACCGATTTCTCCGGTCTCATCTAGTGTGGGTGTTATGCTAATAGAAAAAACCTCATCTTCTCGCTTTATCTCAAATAGAAGCGGTATATTAGGATTTTTATGAATAATTATAGACATATCATGCCAGTTTTCAACTACCTGTCCTTCAATTTTTAAAATCTCATCCCCAATCTGTAATTCTGCTTTTTCAGCAGGATACCCCGGAGTTAATCCGCCAATTTTGGCAGGCATCGCGTGGCTTATTCCCAACGAGCCGATGCCCATACTGCCGATTTCATCAGGGATGGCTTTTATTTCAACCTGTGCACCATTCTTTTTTTCAACGAGAAAGTGCATGGTGGTCTTTGCTTGCGTCGTTATCTGAATTTCCGCTTCTTGCCATGTCTCAATTTTTTCCCCATTGATAGCAAGAATTTTATCCCCAATTTCCATCCCCGCTTTGGAAGCGGGAGAATCCTCTTGGACCCATCCGATAACAGGAGGTTTATGAAGATGTGCTGATACAAGACGGCCAAGATAAAAGGAAAACCCAATACATAAGACAGCCAGAAGGATATTCATCACTGGACCACATACCACAACCTGCGCTCTTTCCAGAACTGTCCTCGAACCAAATTCATAAGGTTTCCCCTCTAATTCTTCATCTGGATTTTCGCCGGTCATTTTCACATATCCTCCGAGGGGCAGGGCAGAGATACAATACTCTGTTTCGCCCCATTTCTTCGATATGACAACGGGGCCGAACCCCAGAGAAAAACGCTCGACTTTTATGCCAATCCTTTTTGCCATTATAAAATGGCCAAGTTCATGAAAAAATATTAAAACACCCAATACTAAACAGAAAGCCAGGAAGGTGGTAATCATGTCAGATCTCCTTTATCTATAATATGCTGGGCACGATCCCGTGCCCATCGATCGATTTCAAAAGCATCTTCAATATCTATTAAAGCCTGTGGTGCATGTTCATTCAAACATACTTCTATTATTTTCGGTATATCGAGGAAATTAATCCGTTTACTACAAAAGGAAGAAACCGCTACTTCATTGGCCGCATTCAGAACAACAGCCATGCTTTCATCTGATTGCGCGACTTGATAGGCAAGGTTAAGGCAAGGAAATTTTTTAAAATCCGGCTGATGAAAACTCAGCTCTCCTATACGTGTGAGATCAAGAAGTGGTAAATCAATAGCTGGCCAATCTGGGTACACAAGGGCACGGGCAATCGGAAAGCGCATATCCGGTTGGCTCAACAGGGCCATTGCTGAGCCATCTTTATATTCAACCATAGAATGAATAATACATTGAGGATGAATAAGTATATCGATCTGTGTGATCCCTACAGTAAATAACCATTTTGCTTCAATTATTTCAAGTCCTTTATTCATCATAGTAGCAGAATCGATGGTCACTTTTTGCCCCATTTTCCAAATGGGATGATTAAGCGCCTGGGATGAAGTAATATCTTTCATCTCCTCGATGGGCATCTCCCAGAATGGCCCTCCTGATGCAGTCAAAATAATTTTTCTCACATCATTTCCGTGTCGGCCACACAGGCATCGATATATTGCCTCATGTTCACTATCTATGGGCAGTATTGTTGCTCCATTCTCACGCGCTTTATTCATTATAATATTGCCTGCCATAACCAAGCTTTCTTTATTGGACAGGGCAATTGTCTTGCCTGCACATACAGCCCAATAAGTTGGCCATAAACCTGCTGCTCCGGAGATAGCTGAAACAACAATGTGCGATTGAGGATAGGTGGCCACACTTTTAAGGCCTTCCCTCCCAATCACTATTTCAAGCTTTTCATGATACCCATTCAACCTATTTTTTAGTTCGTTGCGCTCTTTTTCCCCATACACAGACACAAGGAGGGGATGAAATTCTTTGATCTGCTTAGCAAAAAGCTCCATATTCTTCCCCGCACCCATAGCTAAAATCCGGATTATCCCCCTGAGTTTACGGGCCACATCGAGGGTAGAGCATCCGATGGAGCCTGTTGATCCGAGAATAGTTAAGGCCTTTTCTTCATACATAACCATACCATATATCTTGTGTGCTGTTTATCTTCCTTTAAAGATCAATGCACTATAATAATTATAATAAAAAAATACCGGTGCGCCAAACAGAAGACTGTCGATACGATCTAAAAGCCCACCATGTCCGGGTATGATCATGCCCGTATCCTTTACTTCAGCGCTTCGCTTGATTATCGATTCACTTAAATCGCCAAATTGGGCTCCTACCGCAATGCAACATGACAGTAGAAAACAGGATACAACCGATACCTGTGGGCACCAGAATGGACGCATTAGCTGCGCAGATAACAGACTGCTTATTAATCCTCCTATCGAGCCTTCAATTGTTTTTTTGGGGCTTATATGAGGACATAACAGGTGTTTCCCTATTAAAGTCCCTGTGTAATAGGCTCCAATATCACATGACCAGATAACTATCAATAAAAAAAGTATAAGGGATCTGCCATGATCCATGCACCGGATCAATATGAGATGACTCAAACAGAGAGAAACATAGAGAATGCCAATAAGGGTTCCTCCAATGCTCTGATTTAACTTTTTCATATAATCTGCATGAATATCCTGACCTAGAGCGTGAGCAGGCAATGAGAGCGCTCGTAAAAAAAGGCTTATTATTATCGCGGTGAGTCCGAAGCATAGTATCATCGGATCAGGTGAGCACAATGCAAATAATAAGGATAAAAGCACTCCGAGCACTATCCCAAGATATTTAAAGCAGTAAATCTTTTGATATTCAAGAAGCTGATAGAACTCTTTTAGTCCCAGGGTTATACACACAAGGATCAATGCGATAAATAAAAGTATATGTGCTTTTAGAATGAATAGAATGAGCAAAGGCGCTCCGATGAGAGCCGATCCTATGCGCTTCACATGATTGCTTACCTTCATATGTGCCTATTATTTTTCAGTAACTTTACCAAATCGTCGTTCTCTGTATTGATAATCAATTAATGCTCGATAAAACTCACGCCGTCCAAAATCCGGCCACAAGACAGGAGTTATCCAAAATTCAGCGTAAGCGAGCTGCCACAACAAAAAATTACTAATTCTCATTTCACCGCTCGTGCGGATTAATAAATCAGGATCAGGCAAGCCAGTGGTATATAAATACCTGGAAAAGAGCTTTTCATCAATTTCTTCAAATGTAATCTTTTTGTGTAATACGTCCTGCGCAATGCTCTTCGCTGCGTCACATATTTCTGTATGCCCTCCATAATTTAAGGCCAAATTAAGAATAAGTCCGCTATTATTACTCGTTCTTTCAATAGTTTCGTAAAGTTTGCTCTGCGCTTTGTCAGGAAGTTGATTAATGCGCCCTATCACCATTAAGCGAATATTATTTTCCATCATTCGGGGGCGCTCCTTCACTAAAAATTCAGCAAGCAAATCCATGAGAATATCAATTTCCTTTCTCGGCCTGCCCCAATTCTGCACAGAAAAAGCGTAAAGAGTCAACACACCGAGCTTTAATTCTGCGCTCGCCTCCACAACAGCGCGGACTGATTTTATCCCATTTCTGTGGCCGATAACTCTCTGCAAATTCCTCTGCCTCGCCCATCGCCCATTCCCATCCATAATAATGGCTACGTGTCGTGGCAATTTCTCAGGGATGAGCATCCCTTTCAATTCGTTCTCATCAGCATGCTCTAATTGTAGATTTAATTTCTCTCTCTCATCCATTGCTGGGCCTTGGATATATCATCCTTTATTTGTTGAATAAGATCAGAAGGAGCATGAAAAGTAATTTCTTCCCGAAGACGTTTCAAAATCTCAATCTTTATTTTTTTTCTATATAAGTTCCCTGTATAATTAAATATATATATCTCCACTATTATATCATTTTCTTGAAAAGTTGGCCTCGTTCCAATATTTACCACTCCGTTAAAGATGTGGCTATTAAAAGCAATTCTGGCTACATACACACCTGATGCAGGTAGCAATTGATCTTTAAGAGCTAAATTGGCTGTGGGATATCCGAGCTTTTTCCCACGACCGCTGCCATGTATTACTCGTCCTGTAAGACTATATGGCCTGCCTAAATACTTATTTGCCTCATGTATCTTCCCATCTTCGAGGTATGCGCGTATTATAGAGCTGCTTACCCTCTGCCCATCAATAAAAACCTCTCCTACCTTGTTTACGGTAAAACCATATTTCTCGGCTATCCTCTTCAACAATTCTGTAGATCCCCTATTATTATACCCAAATGTATGATATTCTCCCAAAAAAATTTCTTTACTATGTAACCTCTTATAGAGGACCTCCTCGATAAATTCCTCTGCCCTTAATGCAGCAAATTGTGTGGTAAATCGAAGTATGAGAAAAAAATCGATTCCCAATTCCGAAAGTATCTTCATCTTCTCTGTGAGCGTAGAAATCAATCCAAGATGTGGTGACTGACTCAATACTCGTGCAGGGTGAGGGGAAAAAGAAATAACCATGGTATGCGCTTTTTTTTCCTGCGCTTTTTTCTTCATGTAGTGGATAATCTTCTTATGCCCCAGATGCACTCCATCAAAATTGCCAATCGTTATAAACAATTGACAATTGATGTCCGGTAAATTATGAAGGCCTCTAATAATAATCATGGAATTTCCAAAGGGTTAAGGCTTTTCTAAATTATGGCAAACGAATTGAATTTTCTAATGAAAGTATTTTAATGCTATTTTGGCGCTATGTCAATACAAATTCTATTTTATCAGCATTCTGTATGATGCACTCTCAGAAGTGCAGAGGATTCCTGCTATTTTATGCACACTTTGCGAATTTGACGAAGGTCAGTATATCCTGCAAAGACCTTCATAATGCCATCCTGTTTTAAGGTCGTCATTCCATTCTGGATGGCCTTGGAGGCTATGACATTAGTATCTGCTCCTTCAATGATAAGCCTTTTTATCTCATCGGTACCCACAAGAAGTTCGTGGATGCCCATTCGGCCCTTGTATCCTGAGCCGCACTTCTCACATCCCTTTGACCTCCATAATCTTAATTTATCCGAATATTCAATCCTCATTCTCTTTTTAAATAATTCTTCACCATAATGATGCATAAGTTCAATATATTCTTCCTTTTCAGGATGAAATTCTTCCTTACAGGCAGGGCACAGGGTTCTTATGAGACGCTGCGCCAGAATGCCCAAGAGGGCATTGGCAAAATTAAACGCATCCATTCCCATGTCCAAAAGTCTTACTATTGTCTCGGCAGCGCTATTCGTGTGTAGGGTGCTAAACACAAGGTGGCCTGTCAAGGATGCCTCTATCCCGATTGCGGCGGTTTCTTTGTCTCTCATCTCCCCGACCATGACAACATCCGGATCCGCCCTCAAAAATGATCTCATGCAATTTGCAAAGGTCAGTCCAATAGCCGAATGTACCTGTACCTGCCGCATGCCTTTTTGGGTAATTTCAACCGGATCTTCAGCAGTCCAAATTTTCGTTTCTTCTTTGTTTATATGACCCAGCGCAGAGTGAAGTGTAGTCGTTTTTCCTGATCCTGTGGGGCCAACTACTAGGACCAATCCATAAGGGGAAGAAATAATCTCTTGGAGATACTTCAAATTATATTTGCTAAAATTCATTTCAGCGAGCGGTTTTGGTTTACTCGATGCCAGAATCCTAAGTACGAGATCTTCATTACCTCCCACAGTCGGGGTGACCTCCACCCTTAACTCTATCTTTTTCTTTTTAACCCGAAACTTTATCTTTCCACTTTGGGGCAGCCTTCTTTCGGCAATATCCAATTTTGCCATAATTTTAAGCCGTGACGCAAGGGCCCGTTTGTAGCTTGCCGGGATTTCAAACACTTTCTTACATTCACCATCAATCCTGAAACGGACAATGATCGGATCTTTCCCTGCTTGAGGCTCTATGTGAATATCAGAGGCCCCTTTTTCATAGGCATCACGGAGAATTTGATTCGCCAGCTTTATTATGGCACTGTCACCCTCACTTAATGTAATGTCCTCATCATCATCTTGGCTCTGTATATCTTCTTCCTCAAGCTCTGAGAGGAGATCATCAAGGTTATCTTCCGGTTGACTCGTCTCTTCTAGGTCTTCCTCATCTTCTTCGTCGCTTTCTTCTTTTTTCTCAAGCTTCGGCTTCTTCTTCCGTAGCGGTTTTTTTTCTAGTCTATTCAGTGAATTAATAAACTGAATTATATCACCTACCAGGGCGCCGATTATCTTGACATTTTGATTATTTAAATATGTCTTTATTTCCTCTATTTTTTGAAAATCAGCCGGATCATCCACAAGGACCTCGATTCCTCCCTCGATTTCCTTATAAGGGGTCCAGCGGTGTTTGCTCAAGAATTTCGGACTTAAGCCTTTGAGCAAGGCTCTATCAATAATAAGGGCAGGATTATACTCTATGAAGGGACATTGATAGAAATTGGAAAGGGACTCAAGTATTTGCGTTTTCTCTACCTTATACTCATTTATTAGAACGCTTACTATATTATTCTTCTTGTCCCGGGCTTTGACAATGGATTCTTTCAGCTCATCCTGGGTGATAATATTTTTTTGCACAAGAGTGTCAAATTTGGTTGTTAAATTTCTCTGTCGTTCAGCCTGATTATGAAATGCAATGCCGAGAGTCTTGCAAATTTCTTTCAAAGAGCTGATCTCTGTGAGACTGAATTTCCCTCCACCCTTTTTATTAATAAGCTGTACAACTCCTTGAACGTGCCCCTGAAACATAATGCCATCTGCCAATACCTCTCTTGTGCGATAGTTGGATTGGAGATCATATCTTTGATTGAACGTCAACTCAGGGTCGATATTCTTAAGCTCTTCATTATTATATGCATCTTCAATATTCAGGTGTTTTTGGGTAAACGCAACATATCCGGCGATGCTTTTTTTATTAATATCAACCGCTATAAGTCCTATTTCATTACCCACCTTGTATTTCGAATACAGCTTATTATATTGTTCATCAACTGCATAAATGGTAATCCGTTCAGCCTCAAAAAGTTCAAGTATGTCACCTTGAATACGTAAAAATATATCATCCACACCTTTTGCCGCATGGATCTGATTTGTTATATAAAGAAGTTTTTCTTTATAGGCAACCTGGCTTTCCAGGATTTTCATATCTTCCTTTTTATTCTTAGAAGAGAAAAGAAATCCCATTATTCATCCTTATATCTTGAAACGCTGCACCGAAAATTTGCCTTTAACCTTGTCGGTTCGAGGCGGAGCTTCTCGCGTAAATATACATAGTACATAACTATGGTGATTATATCGGAAAAAACGCACGATAAAAACGGTGAGAATAATAATGGGAATTTGTGAGAGGATTATAAAGAATCTTAAATAATTTTTTTTCGTTTTAAGGCCTCACAGGCCGCCTTTTGTTCTGCTTTCTTTTTGCTGCCAGCCTTGGCTACAGCATATACCTTATTTTTAATTAAAACCTGTACTTCAAATGTGGGATTATGATTTTTACCGGTTTCTGTAATGACTTCATATAATGGTATTTCGCCATATTTTTTCTGTGAATACTCCTGGAGCATACTTTTATAATCAGGCACCGCCATCTTTTTTCCCATTGCTATTATATTGGCACTCATAGTATTAATAATCACCCTTTGTGCCATAGAAAGCCCGCCATCAAGATAAATCCCTCCGATTACAGCCTCATAGGTGTTCGCCAGAATGGAGGATTTATTTCGTCCCCCTGAAATGCTCTCACCTTTTCCTACATAAAGATAAAAGCCAAGATCAATCTCTCGCGCTATTTGGGAAATATGCCGCTCGCTGACAATATATGCTTTTAATTTAGAGAGCATCCCCTCTGAATAGGTTGGGAATTGTTGTAAGAGAAAATCACTCGTCACAAAACCGAGCACCGCATCACCTAAAAATTCCAAACGCTCATTATCCCGTATTTCTTTATCTTGCGATTCATTTACATACGTACTATGTGTGAGTGCCTCTTGGAGAAGGGATTGATTTGAGAAGAGATATCCCAACTTTAACTGAAGCTGGGTGAATTCTTTATCCCGGTCTTCATGTATATTCATCTCATCTAGTCACATTTTTTTAAGACTAAGCTGGTATTTGTTCCTCCAAAACCGAAAGAATTTTTTAAAATATAATCGACTTTCTTTTCTCTGGCATTATTCGGCACATAATCCAAATCACATTCAGGATCAGCCTCGTCATAGTTAATAGTTGGCGGAATAATTCCTTCTTTAAGGGTAAGACAGGAGGATACCGCCTCAACGCCTCCGGTCGCCCCTAAAAGATGACCGGTCATTGATTTATTTGCGCTCACCATTAATTTATATGCATGCTCACGGAACACCCTCTTGAGGGCCAAGGTTTCTGTTTTATCATTCAGGATTGTGGATGTACCATGCGCGTTTACGGCGACTATATCCTCAGGATTTATCCGTGCATCTTCCAATGCTTTTTTTATGCAAAGCATTGTTCCTGAAGCCGAAGGGTCCGGGGTCGATATATGATATGCGTCACTTGATGTGCCATACCCTACTATTTCAGCATAGATAGGCGCTCCACGCTTCTTAGCTTTTTCTTTCTCTTCCATTATTAAGATTCCACACCCCTCTCCAATAATAAATCCGTCACGATTTTTTTCAAATGGCCTACTCGCCCGCTCCGGTTCGTCATTGCGTGTAGTCAGCGCCTTCATGGATGAAAAAGCGGCAAATGCGAGGGGAGAAATAACAGATTCTGTCCCGCCCGCTATGATAACATCAGCATCCCCACGCTGGATTATTTTAAATGCATCGCCTATTGCATGGGTTCCTGTGGCACAGGCGGTTACTACAGACGAATTAGGGCCCCTCACCTTAAAATACATGGAGACAATACCCGACGCCATATTGATTATGGACATAGGAATAAGGAAGGGGGAGACTCTTCGTGGTCCAAAATTAACTAGTTTATCATGATTGCGCTCTATACATTCCATCCCTCCCATACCGGCGCCGATAAGAACCCCAATCCGGTCACGGTTTTCATCAGAAATCGTTAATCCGGAATCGTTTACAGCCATTATTGATGCTGCTAAAGCATATTGATGAAACAATTCGAGATTTTTGCTTTCTTTTTTCGAAATGAATTCTTCGATATTGAATTCTTTTACTTCTCCGGCGACTTGACTTCGATGATCGGACGGATCAAATCGGGTAATTCTCGTAATGCCTGAGCGGCCGGCACAGAGAGCCTCCCAGAACTTTTTAACCGTGTTTCCTATTGGAGATATGACCCCAAGTCCTGTTACTACAACCTCCAATTTCACGCGAGTATCAACCTTCCATTTTACGTTTTTTTATATAATCAATAGCCTCTCCCACAGTGGTGATCTTTTCTGCTTCCTCATCTGAAATTTCAAGGTCGAATTTTTCTTCAAGTGCCATAACCAACTCTACAGTGTCCAATGAATCAGCACCTAAATCATTTAAGAAAGATGCGCTCGGCGTTATCTCTTTTTCATCGACGCCTAAATTTTCCTTAATGATTTTTATAACCTCATCCTTTATTTCATCCGACATCTTAATTTCCTTTCCCTTTTCCTTACCATATTATTATGATAGTTCCGTAAAAAATTATTCGATTTTTTACTCATTCATCAATTATTTAAAAGATCCAAATGAGCTCTCAATTACATATACATCCCTCCATTTACATTAATAACTTGGCCTGTTATATATTGGGCGCCATCTGAGGCTAAAAAAAGAACTGTATGTGCTATATCAGAAATACTGCCTAATCTGCCACATGGTATCATTGAAAGTAGCGCATTTTTTGTTTTTTCGGGCAACGCATTGGTCATTTCGGTTTCTATATACCCAGGAGCAATAGCATTCACAGTAATTCCCCTGCCGGCAAGTTCTCGTGCCAGAGTTTTGGTAAGACCGATGATGCCCGCTTTTGAAGCCGCATAATTTGCCTGACCGGGATTTCCCATAATCCCGACAATAGAGGATATATTTATAATTCGACCCCATCTTTTCCTCATCATTCCCTTTATTACAGCCTTCGAACACAAAAAGGTCCCCTTGAGATTTACCTCCAGTACCCTATCCCACTCCTCAGTCTCCATCCGAATCGCCAATTTATCTTTTACGATTCCGGCGTTGTTGACCAGAATATCTATCTGCCCATAATCTCCGGTAATTTTCTCTATTGTCTCCTGAACACTCTCAGGATTTGTGACATCCATCGAGGCAATCGCTGCCTGCGGTAATGAGTCTCTATTATGCTCAAAAGCCATTCTGAGTGAGTCTGTATCTTTATCAGTCAGGATGACCTTTACCCCCTCTTTGGCAAGGAATTGAGCGATGCCTAGGCCAATTCCCCTGCCTGCACCTGTAATTAAAGCTAAGTTTTCCATTTCTATAAGTATTCCCCTTGAATGTTAAATTGAAAATTAAATATAGCAGGTTATATATTTATTGTCAATTCTCCTTCTAAAAATCCAGCAATTCTTATTTTACTTTTACGCGCATAACACATGGTTCATGGAGGCAGGAGTTCTGAAGTTACAACTCCTTGACTAAATGAGGAATAAATTCAAACACATCAGCGACAATTCCATAGTTTGCTATTTTAAATATTGGAGCATCAGGATCTTTATTTATTGCCACAATAATATCAGAGGATTGCATACCAACCAAGTGCTGAATAGCTCCAGATATACCGCACGCAATATACAGTTTGGGACACACAGTTTTCCCCGTTTGTCCGACCTGATGGGAATAAGGTATCCAATCTGCATCGACTGCAGCTCTCGAAGCCCCTACAGCTCCGTTGAGTTTTCGAGCTAACTCTTCGATCAATTTAAAATTTTCACTCCCGCCGAGTCCTCTTCCCCCGGAAACGATTATATCCGCTTCACCAATATCGATTGTTGAGGTCAAGTCTTGAATAAATTTAATGACTTTGCTTTTAGGATTATGAATACAATGTAATTTCTCATGTACAACCTCTCCCTTTCTGGTCTTGTCCGCTTCAGGCTTTTTCATAACCTTAGGACGGATACTCGCCATCTGAGGCCGTCTTTCAGGACAAATAATTGTTGCCATAATATTACCCCCAAAGGCCGGTCTCGTCTGCAGCAAAACCCTTTTTTCTAAGTCAATATCAAGTCCAGTACAATCTGCCGTCAAGCCTGTATTTAATCTGGCTGCAACCTTCGGAGCAAATGTGCGTCCGATAGATGTAGCACCGATGAGAACTATCTCAGGATGATATTTTTGAATAAGACAGACCATGGCATTTGTATATATAGTATCATGAAAATTATTATAGAGCGGTTCTTCATCAATAAGCATAACCCTGTCTGCTCCATAATAGACGAGTTCTTCTGCCGTACTCCCCAAACATTGACCGAGGCACACAACCCACAATTTTTCACCCAATTTATCCGCGAGTTTTCTGCCTATTCCCAAAAGTTCATACACGACAGCAGATAAAAACCCCTGCCGCTGTTCACCAAATATCCATACACCGCTATATTTATCTTTATCAGGAGAGGGGACCCCACTTGTTTCTTCTTCTATCACGATTGCCCCGGATGGACAGGCTGACACACAGAGCTTGCATCCGAAGCACTTTTCTTCAACTATAAACACAGCTCCATCGCGAAGTTCAAGTGCTCCGCTGGAACATATATCAATACATAACCCACATCCATTACACTTATCTTTTATACTATTTATTAACATATGCTCATCCTTTAATTTATAAAAGAAAATAGTAAACAAAAGCTCCACTAAAGATAATATTATAAACAATATCATGATAATATTCCAATTCTTGCCTTGCTCATTAAATGAAAAATGAGAATACCTGATTTATATATTGTTCGCGTCCGATAGAAAATGGTAGAGAATATATTATAAAGAGAGGAAAGCAGATGGCCGAAGAATGTCCGATAAATATGGAAGCAGCTTTAAAAAGAATCGAAGGTGATGAAGAATTGTTTAAAATTATCTTTGATACCTTCCTTGATGAATATCCCGAAGAGATTAAAAAGCTATCTCACTATATTAGTTCCGGAAATTATCAAGAATTAGAACGCACTGCTCATAGAACAAAGGGGGCTGTCAGTGCTATCGGTGCAGAAAAAGCACGAGAACTTTTCGTTGTATTGGAAAATATGGGCAAGGAAAAGAATCTGAATTCGGCTGATCAAGTTATGGAAGAGATACGTAAGGAACTTCGAAAGATAAAAGAGTGGGCATGCACCGCCTTTATGTAGCGAAAAAGTCTTTAGTTATATTGGTTTGAGGCTATGCTTTGCGAGGATTGTATTGTTTCAAGCGCATTGTGAAGATTTTCAAAAACGTACCGATAGATTAACTATTCAGGGAGGATATTTGTTCAAAATTTTAAAGGAAATAAGTTATCTAATGCAATGATAATGAGTGCTTTAGTTTGGAAGGTAAGGTCATGCATGATGAGTTATCGGATGAGTTAATTCAAGCATTCATTCAGGAAAGCCGCTATTTTATTGAACATCTGGAGCCGAGCATTATTGAACTAGAGCAAAACTGTCAGAATGTGACATGCTGGGAAATGATGAATTGTAAAATATCAGAGTGTCCCAGGTACAATAAAAAGTTTGATATACCCTGCTGGCTTCATACTGGCTTTATAGATTCGGGTAGCGGTGTGTGTGCCTTTGGTAAATCAAAACAAGATTGCCTTTCCTGCCGTGTATTTCAGATGACCAATGGCGATAAAGAAAAAGTAAACGCGATCTTCCGACCTTTTCATTCCATCAAGGGCACAGCCGGATTCTTAGGATTTAACTCCATAACTCATGTGACACATACAGCTGAGACTCTCCTCGATCTGATCCGTTCGGGGGGAATTAAATTTTGCAGAGAACACATTGATCTTTTATGTCAAGCTATCGATTTTCTCAAGGAAGCCCTCGATCATGTAGAAAATTGTCAGAATGACAGTGCTCTTGAGACCTGGTCTCATGATATGGCCTCTACGTTGCAAAAAGCCATAGATAATTCAAAGGCTATGTGCACAGTTGATTCCATTCATACAAATTTGGGTGACGGACCAGATAGTGCTCTCGATCTTACGTTTGAGATTAATCCCGAAATGGTCGAAGGCTTTGTCCAAGAAGCAGATGAGCTTTTGCAGAAAATGGAGCGGGACTTGCTTAACTGGTTAAAGTCTCCGGATGATATGGAAATTATCTCGGAATTGTTCCGCACGATCCATAGTTTCAAAGGAAATTGCGGTTTTTTAAATTACCAGGATATTGAAATGCTCAGTCAAGAAATGGAGTCTCTCCTTGAAGCGATTAAGTCAGGTAAACTGATTGATAAAAATGAGGCAGCAGAACTTCTCTTGCAACTCAAAGATATTTTACGCGAGGCAGTAGTTGATATCTCCGAAAAAGGCACAAGCTCTGTTAAGGATTTGGAAAACCATATCAATAAAATAAAAAGACTCCTTGCCGGAAGTGATGCACAAAATCAGCAGAAAGATTCCTGTCCCCGATTGGGAGAGATTCTTGTAAAAGATGGCGCAATAAGCCCACACGAGGTCAAGGCTGCCCTTGCCGAACAAAAAAGACCAATTGGCCAAATATTGGTGGATAGAGGGGCTACTACGCCACAAAGAATTGAAAACGCGCTTAAAAAACAAGAAATAACAAAGGCTCAGGAAACAGATGAAAAACGTATAGTAAAGCGCCAGGACATTCGCGTTGACCTTGATAAGCTCGATTATCTCATCAATATGATCGGAGAATTGGTGATAGCAGAGAATATGCTGGTCAATAATCCTGATCTTGAAGGATTGGAATTGGAACATTTTGGCAAGGCTGCCCAGCATATGAATAAGATTGTGCGTGACCTCCAGGAGGTCGCTATGGTCATTCGCATGGTCCCCATTGCCGGACTCTTTCGACGGATGATAAGGTTGGTACATGACCTCTCGATTAAATTTAACAAAAAAGTTGACTTCAAGCTTAAGGGAGAAGAGACAGAGATTGATAAAACAGTGATAGAGTTTATCAGCGATCCTTTGGTCCATTTAATCCGTAATTCTCTTGATCATGGTCTTGAGCCCTCAGAGGACAGGGAAAGAGCAGGAAAATCCCCTGTGGGAGCTATAACGCTTTCAGCCTCTCATGAGGAGGGTGAGATTCTCATTACCATTGAGGATGACGGCAGAGGGTTGAACAAAGAAAAAATCCTTGAAAAAGCCATAAACAGGGGACTTATTGAAGGCGATGTCAGCACGTTGAGCGATGACGCCATTTATCAGCTTATATTCCTTGCGGGTTTCTCAACTGCCGAAAAGATCACTGATATCTCCGGCCGTGGTGTCGGAATGGATGTTGTCAAACAAAATGTGGAGAAAATAAATGGCAGAATTGAAGTGAAGAGCAGGCGGGGGTATGGGACAAAATTTATTCTTCATATTCCGCTTACCATGGCTATTATAGATGGCATGATGGTGCGTGTGGGACCCTGTAAGTATATTATTCCCATTATGTCCATACGCCAAAATTTATGCCCATCCGAGGATTCGATTACTATTACACCAGAGGGACAGGAATTGGTCAAGGTTTATGAGAAATTTATTCCTATTGTGAGGCTCCATCAAATATATAATGTTATACCTGACTATGAAAAATTTCATAAGGGGGTATTGATCATCGTGGAAGCCCATGGCGATGTTATGTGCCTGTTTGTAGATGAGATACTGGGTCAGCAACAAACTGTCATTAAAGGACTTTCCAAATATATAGGCTCTGTGAGGGGAGTTTCAGGGTGCACTATTTTGGGAAATGGTGAAATATGTCTGATTCTCGATGCAGGCAATCTTATTGAGGAGTTTAGTGATAATAAGAAAGAATAAAGGGAGAATAAAAAAACAGACACATACAATATAATCCTTAGCCCTTGAGGATAGGGATATTGAGGAAATAGAAAATAGATTATGAAAGATGAAATTAAAAGAATTTATCTTCAGCCTGGCGGCATATGTCTTGCGAGCGAGCCGGCAAGGATTTTTAGCGTTGTGGGCTCTGGGGTTGTGATTACATTATTTGATACAAAACTCTACTTCGGAGGGATGAACTATTATACACGGCCGAAAAGAGAATCACTTACCCATTCAACACCCTGGTTCGCCTGTCCTTCAATCATAGGAATGTTAAATATGTTTATTGAGGCAGGCTCAGAACTAAGAGATCTTGAGGCACATATATATGGTGGAGCTGAGAATCCCGAAAACAGCGAATATGTTAAAGGATTGGCCGAACGAAATATCAAAACAGGAATCGAGCTTTTAAAAAAGAAAAATATCCGTATTATGGGAATGGATATCGGAGGGAAAAAGGGACGTAAAATTGCCTTTAATCCCCTCACCGGGGAATCGGTCGTGGCAAAGGTTAATAAGATCCGGTCAACAGATTGGTATCCCACCTGTGATGACAGCGCCAACCAAAGTAAAAATGTGCATTAAGGAAACATGAGGGTGATGAATAATCAACTGCAGCTGCCGTATGCAATTGGCACCCTGATTGAAATCACCGATAAAGAATTCACCGTAATGCGAAATCTTATTTATGATCATTTTGGCATAAATTTGACAGAGCAAAAACGCTCCCTATTGGTAGGCCGGCTTCAGAAACAGCTTCGGACTCTCGGCTTCACCACCTTCAAAGATTATTATCGCTATCTTTTATCTGATACAACAGGAGAGGCACTCTCTACTCTTATTAATTTTATTTCTACTAATTATACCTTTTTTGCACGGGAAAAAACGCATTTTGATTATTTCACACAGACCGCACTCCCAACCATGATTGAAGAGATAAAAAAACAGAAAAATCGTCAGCTGCGTATCTGGTGCGCAGGATGCTCTACAGGGGAAGAAGCGTATATGCTTGCAATACTCATATTTGAGTACTTCGGGAAAGAGTATGGGAGCTGGGATGCCGGTATTCTGGCAACAGATATCTCAGCTCGTGCTTTAGAAAAAGCCAAAGCCGGCATCTATCTTGATGAGCAGATGAACTCCTTACCAAAAAAATTTAAATGCACCTATTTTAGAAACCTGGGTCAAGGCCAGTGGGCGGCCTGTGACAAATTGAAAAAAGAGATTACTTTTCGCCGATTTAATCTGATGAATAAAAAATTTCCGTTTAAAAGGCCTTTTCACATCATTTTTTGCCGGAATGTCATGATTTATTTTGATCAACCAACACGAGATGCGCTTATGAAAAATTTTCATCAATTCTTAGGTCAAAGCGGGTATCTTTTTATAGGACATTCTGAAAGTCTCGGCAGATCACAAAACCTTTTTAAATATATTGCTCCGGCAATCTATAGAAAAATTTAGCCATGAGAAGACCCTCCTCATAAAGCATAGGTAAGATTTAGAGAAGTATTTGCGCAAATATACCGATTAAAAATCAAGAATAATCATAGTAATCAAAGGAAATAAGAATGATTCACACAACAACAAAAGCACCCGTCCGTGTTCTGATTATAGATGATTCCGCTCTTGTGCGCTCTATTCTCTCACAAGGCCTTTCGAAAGATCCCGGCATCGAGGTGGTTGGGACAGCTCATGATCCTTATCATGCCCGCGATTTAATCGTGGGAAAGCAGCCTCAGGTTCTTACACTCGACGTGGAGATGCCAAAAATGGATGGAGTAGAGTTCCTACGGCGTTTGATGCCTCAGTATCCCTTGCCAGTAGTGATGGTGAGCGCCTTGACTGAGCGGGGGAAACGCATTACACTGGAGGCCCTTGATGCAGGGGCTTTGGATTTTGTCACAAAACCGAGCTTCAATGTGGCACAGGGTCTCAATGCCATGATGATGGAATTGAGGACCAAGATTAAGATAGCTTCAACTGCCAATGTTTCGCATTGGAAAGCCAAAAGGGATGAACTTCCCAGACGTGTTATTCAAGGAAGCAGCGCGTTAGCTGAATCCACAGATAAGGTTATCGCTATCGGTGCCTCTACCGGAGGAACTGAAGCCATAAAGAGAGTTGTTACCAGATTTCCGCCGACGACACCCGGTATAGTTATTGTTCAGCATATGCCCGCAGGCTTTACTAAAATGTTTGCCGACCGTCTTAATCAACTTTGTATGATGGAGGTCAAGGAAGCAGAGACAGGCGATAAAGTAAGAATGGGGAAAATACTTATTGCGCCTGGCGGGCTCCATATGACGGTGACCCGCTCTGGAGGATTTTACCATGTAGTATGTCAAAAAGGGGAGAATGTCAATGGGCATTGTCCCTCTGTGGATGTAATGATGCATTCTGTTGCAAGACATGTTGGGGCAAATGCTGTAGGGGTCATGCTCACCGGGATGGGGCATGACGGTTCCGCAGGTATGTATGCGATGCACTTGGCTGGGGCCAAGAATATTGCACAGGATGAGGAAACCTCGGTAGTGTTCGGCATGCCCAAGGAGGCTTATAAAGCAGGAGGTGCTCAGTCTCTGGTACCCATTGAAAAAATTGCTCATAAAGTAATTGAATTGCTGAGCACATAACATACATGAATACACATTACGAGCGTAATATATACAGAGGCTTAGTGTCAGAAAGGCATATGCAATGGGAACTATTATACTTGGCGTGGGGGGCATAGGGGCCTCTAATACGCCGGGCGATAGTATAAAGACCTATGCCCTGGGATCATGTGTGGGAATCATCTTCATCGACGTAAGGGTTAATGCAGTTGGAATGGCCCATATAGCCCTCCCTAATTCGGAGATAAATATTCAAAAAAGCAAATTAACGCCCGGCTATTTTGCTGATACGGGCATCCCTGCCTTACTTGCACTTATGGCGAGCAAGGGCTCTCGGCAAGACGGACGAGGGCTGCTGGTTAAACTTGTCGGCGGAGCCAGTATTTTAGATTCTAATCATACCTTCGATATAGGCAAACGAAATATTTTAACCATAAAGAAGATACTATGGCGCTATGGCATGGGATCTCTTGCAGAGGATGTGGGCGGCAACCACAGCCGCACAGTAAGTGTTTCAGTTGATACAAAGGAGGTTGTCATAGCAACATGCGGGAGAGAGGATAAAAGAATATAAAGGAGGTGAGGAAAATAGATAATGAAGAGAATTGTCATAGCAGATGATACAAAAACCGCCAGAATGTTTATACAAAAATGTCTTCAAATTGCTGGTGTCCAAGAGGCCGAATTTGTGGAGGCGGTAAATGGGAAAGAGGCACTGGAACTGGTAAAAGAAGCCCCCACGGATATTTTGTTCACGGATCATAATATGCCTGTTATGGATGGTATGACATTGCTTAAATGGGTTAAAGCCAGTCCAAAACTTTGTGACCTGCCCGTGATTGTCATTACGAGCGCCAGTAATAAAGCCAAAGATATTGAGTTCAAGAATTTAGGGGCTTACGAAGTTCTCAGCAAGCCGATTACTCCGGCTGATCTTTTCCTTATCATTAAGCCGCTACTTTTAGAAACAGATGATATGTAAGGGTAATAAAGGGGATACATATGAGTAGTCCTGAAGAACAGTTAAATACGTTGATGATGAGAGCTGTCAATGAGGTTTTGGAAAATATGGCCTTTATGGAGGTCTTGCCGAATGGAGAGCCTTTAAGGCCGGAAGATATTCCTAATTTGACGTGGAGTAGTTTGCTCGTGAATGACCCTGTTCTCGGAGAATTTCAACTTTTCATGTCAAAAAGTTTGGCGATGAAAATAGCCGAGTCTGTATATGGGCTTCCGGAGGAAGAATTAACAGATCTGATTTTATGTGATACCTTAGGAGAAATGTTAAATACTATTGTGGGAAGATTTTTTAATGCGGTTTTACCTGCCGAGCAAACCTTTACCCTGGGACTTCCCGAAGTTGTACCAATGCAGGATAAGACAACGGAACACATCGAATTCCCTCAGATAGATTCTCCCTCAATAGAATGGAATTTTAACCTTGAAGAAGAACCCATCTTACTGGCTTCCTCCGGTGAAACATTGGTACATTGGCTTCATACGTTAGAGGTATAATATGTGTACTACCTGTGGATAACTTATAAATAGATGAAAAATTCACAGCTACCTCATGATAATCCATCGCTAATTTTCATCTAATTTATTGTAATATAAGAAGATAATAAAGGTGACCTATGGGTGTGCAATGTGCTAATTGAGGCGAAATTACAGGATGTTAGAGCTTGTATTTTATGGTTTATCCCCAAGTTATTCACATTTTCTGTGGATAATGACAGTAACTTATTTAATAAAAAGCATTTCCCTATATTTTGGCAAATCCCACATTTTATCAGCGACCACTTTTTCAAGTTCATCAGCATGCTTGCGAATATGTTCCATCAGCGGCTTAAGCTCGGTAAAATAAAAATTAGCCTTCTGCTCATTCTCCATATTTTGAGCTTTTTCCAGCAATTGATCCATGGCAGCCGTATTCTTTCGCAAATAATAAATTTTATTGGTCACTTCGCTTACATGATTTTGCATATCTTTTATAGCCTCTTTCTCAATAGGCAAATAATTACATGTCGAGATCATAGTAAAATTTTCTAGTAATATTTTTTGATACTCTATCGCAGCGGGAATAATCGTCGCATCGACAAGCTCTTTCAGAGTGTTCCCTTCTATAGTCAATGTCTTTATATACAATTCCATCCAGATATTGTAGCGCGATTCTAATTCGCGTGTGCTCAGTATATTATATCTTTCAAAAAGTTGAATATTCTCAGGTTTTATTAAAGCCTTGAGCGCTACCGGTGTTGAATGCTCATTTGCTAAACCTCTCTCATGGGCCTCCTTGATCCATTCTTTCGAATAACTATCTCCTTCAAAACGAATCGGTCTAGTGTCCTTGATTATGGAAGAGAGTATCTGAAATACTGCTGCTTTAAAATTAGTGGACTGAGAGGTGGCTTTGCCTAATTCATCACTCATATAATCAAAAGACTCGGCAATTATGGTATTAAGAACCATGATCGGAGTCGATATATTTTGTGATGCCCCTAATGCCCTGAACTCAAATTTATTACCGGTAAAAGCAAAGGGAGATGTCCTGTTTCTGTCAGTCACATCACGGTTAAATTTGGGAAGACGGCCTATACCCAAATCAAGTATATTCTCTGTGCTCCCTTCTACTCTTTCCCCCTTCTCAATGGTGTCAAGGATGGCTGATAACTGTCCGCCGAGAAATACCGAAATAATTGAAGGAGGAGCTTCATTAGCCCCTAATCTGTGTTCGTTCCCGGCAGAAGCAATACTTGCTCTGAGCAGATCTGCATGGAGATAAACCGCTCTAATAACAGCAATCAATATGGTCAAAAACTGTAAATTGGCTTCAGGAGTTTTGCCCGGATCAAGAAGGTTATTCCCTTGAGAGTCCGAAAGTGACCAATTTAAATGTTTTCCACTCCCGTTGATGCCTGCAAAGGGCTTTTCATGAAGCAAACATACCAAATTGTGCCGCAGGGCGACTTTTTTCATTAAATCCATGAGTAACTGGTTATGATCGGTTGCAATATTGGATTCTTCAAAAAGGGGAGCAAACTCATACTGATGAGGGGCCACCTCATTATGCCGGGTCTTGATTGGTATCCCAAGCTTATATGCCTCTTCGGTCACTTCACACATATAATCGATAACCCGTTCTTTGATAGATCCGAAGTATTGGTCCTCCAATTGTTGGTCCTTTGGCGAAGGTGCACCTACTAAAGTTCTTCCTGTTAAAATAAGATCATGTCTCATCATATAATAATTCTTGTCTATTAAATAATATTCCTGCTCCGGTCCGCAGGTGGAATAAACCTTTTTAATGTCTTCCTTCCTAAATAATTTCAATAATTTCTTAGCAGATTTACAGAGTGCTTCCTCTGATCGCAGGAGGGGAAGCTTTTTATCCAACGCCTCACCATGATAGGAAATAAATATACTGGGGATACATAAGGTTTTCCCGAGTTTGCTTTCCATAATAAATGCGGGACTCGATGGGTCCCACGCTGTATACCCGCGGGCCTCAAAAGTTGTTCTCATGCCTCCACTCGGGAAACTACTGGCATCAGGCTCTCCCAAAATCAAGTTAGAACCCTTGAATTTCTCGATAATCTTGCCGGAGCTAATTGGAGATGAAATAAAAGCATCATGTTTTTCAGCTGTCAAGCCTGTCATCGGTTGAAACCAATGGGTATAGTACACAGCACCCTTATTCACAGCCCAGCTCTGCATGGCCCGGGCGATTTCATCCGCCTCATCAGTTTCTATTGTTTTCCCTTCATTGATCCAGCATTTAAATGCTTCATAGGTCTCTTTATTAACGCATTGCCGGAGCACTGCAGTACTGAATATATTATCTCCATAATAGGTGGAAGCTTTCTTCGGTTTCTCCACTTTATCGAGGACCGTGCTTTTAATGTCAAGATTTATTGCATATCGTTGTGTCATGGTCTATCTCCTTCACATAACAAAAAATTCTTTAAAATATATAATTATATGATAAGATGAGAGAGATTACTAGTCATTGCCCTGATATAGAGCTCAATATACTTGAAAAATATCTATTTTTATGCTATAAATGGGGAATGAAAATCATGATTACGGGTGGAAAGGGACAACTGGGCAAAGATTGCACCGAGGTTCTTCAGAAATCCCACGACATAATCTCCATAGATGTGGATGATCTCGATATTACCAACTTTCCCGATGTCGAGACAAGGGCAAAAAGCTTTGCTCCGGATTATATCATTAATTGCGCAGCCTATACCCAAGTAGATGCGTGTGAAACGCATAAAGAAGCGGCATGGAATGTAAATGTAAAAGGTCCCGAAAACCTTGCACGATGCGTGGAGAAACATGGGGGGACATTGATTCATATCTCAACTGACTATGTCTTTGATGGGGAAAAAAATCCGCCTGATCCCTATTACGAGGAGGATACGGTTCATCCGGTCTCCGTTTACGGCAGGACAAAGCTGGAGGGTGAAAGAATTATCCGAGCAACGACCAGTCGGCACATTATTTTAAGAACAGCATGGATGTATGGGGTTCACGGACGAAATTTTATTAAAACCCTGCTTTCATTGAGCTTAAAGAATCCGCGCACACAATTGAAAGTAGTGAATGATCAATTCGGATCACCCACGTGGTCCTACCGGCTCGCATTACAAATCGCCCATTGTATCGGTAAGCCAATTGAGGGCATCTACCATGCGACATCTGAAGGATATTGTACATGGTACGAACTCATATGTTATTTTCTGAATAAAATGGATGTTCCCCATACTATCATTCCCTGTTCAACCGAGGAGTATCCAACCCCTGCAACAAGACCGAAAAATTCTATTCTGGAAAACAGACAATTTAAACGGCATGACCTTAATATTATGAAGGATTGGCATGATGACATTGATCAATTCATCGATCAGTATCGTCAGCGCCTGTTCGATGAGGCACAACGGGAGGTATCATAATGGAACATCTCTTAGTGACAGGAGGATGCGGATTTATTGGGACTAATTTTATCCGTTATCTCTTAGACAACAGTGATTTTAAAGGAAGTATTATTAATGTCGATAAGCTGACGTATGCGGGAAATCCTGCTAACCTGGCTGATATTCAGAGAGACTTTCCACATCGCTATCAGTGGATCAAAGCTGATATATGCGATCGGAAGGAGATGGAGAAGATATTTGATGATTTTCACATTAATGCGCTCTGTCACTTTGCCGCTGAATCCCACGTTGACAGGTCTATTGTCGCACCTGATGCCTTTATCAAAACGAACATCATGGGGACTTTTACCCTCCTTGAACTCGCCAAATCCCGCAAGGGACGCTTCGAGCTTTTTCACCACATAAGCACGGATGAAGTTTATGGAAGCTTGGGAAAAGATGGCTATTTTACAGAGGAAACCCCCTATAAACCGAACAGCCCCTATTCCGCTTCAAAAGCTTCTTCTGATCATTTAGTAAGGGCATATCACAAAACCTATGGCCTTCCGGTAATTATTACAAACTGCTCTAATAATTATGGGCCCTACCAGTTCCCTGAAAAACTTATCCCTCTCATAATACTCAATGCCATCGAAGGCAAATCTCTGCCTGTCTATGGGGATGGGATGAATGTAAGGGACTGGCTTTATGTGCTTGATCATTGTAGGGCTGTATGGATGATTATGAATAAAGGGAGAAAGGGAGAAACCTACAATATCGGCGGCAATCATGAGATGCACAATATTAATGTGGTGGAAATGATCTGTGACATTTTGGATGAATTCGATAAGCGCTCCGGGGGCGGTGGACCCAAAGCGCCACGAAGGAAGCTCATAACCTTTGTGAAAGACAGAAAGGGCCATGATCGCAGATATGCAATCGATTTTGCTAAATTAAGGAATGAGCTTGGATGGGTTCCTCAAGAGTCTTTCCAGTCAGGAATACGCAAAACCATACAGTGGTACCTTGATAATATGGAATGGGTAAATAAAGTAAGAACAGGAGAGTATCAAACCTGGATTAAGGAGTATTATACTCAATAATCAAGAACCTTGAGAGGTGTGGGGTTCGGGAGCCTCTCCTAAATAACAGGTAACTGTAGTCCACCCGTCAGCACCACTATTAATCGTAAGGCATCCTCCTATCATAAGCGCACGGTGTTCCATAATCCGTATTCCCATGCCCTTACTCTTATCAAATCCTTCGGGAAGGAGCTTTCCATCATTTTTTACACTCAGAGAAATCTGGTCATCCATGGCTGTGAGATGCAGCTCTATATGTTCCGCATTGCCATGTCTAATACCATTCTGAATAGCCTCCTGAGCAATACGATAGAGATTTATTGCCCATGTTTCGTCATTGATAAGAATAGAGGAATCATAAAAGAATGTGCATGAAATATTGAAAATCTCTGCAACATTTGATACTAAATCCTTCAGAGCTGTTATGAAACCCTCAGCATTCAGTTCGACGGGGCAGAGGATTCGTGCAAGGCTCCTTGTCTGGGCTACTGCTTCGTTAATGAGCTTTCCTACTTCAGCCGCATCAGCAGCTGCAGCCATGGATTCTGCAGAAAGCTTCTGTTCCAAAGCTTTATTGAGAAACGCAATACCAGTGAGAATTTGTCCCAGGCTATCATGCAGGTCTTGCCCAATTCTTCGCTGTTCCCTCCCGCTTATTTCAAGTATCTCTTTTTCTAATTGCTTACGCTCAGTGATATTTCTGGCAATGCCTTGAATTGCGTACGGTTCTCCATCATTATAAATAAGAGAAGCGACCGTTTCAACATACAAATAGGCACCTTTTTTCGTTTTTAATCGAAACTCTGTTAACTTTTCCTGCCGCCCAGTATTTTGTACCTCTCTAAAAATCTTAAAAGCTTTTTTGACCTGGTCCTTTGTTAACAATGAGGTAAAGTTCAATGAACGAATCTCTTTTTGTGCATATCCGAGCAAATCCAGTGTAGTCCTGTTGGCGTCCAAAAATTTACCTTTAAAATCATGAATATATACCATATCAGAGGATCGATCAAACAATGCCTTATATCGTTCCTGGGTCCTGCGAAGGGTTTCCTCCATTTTAACCTTATAAAGCGCCATATCGATAGCAATGTGCAATTCCCTTTCGCTAAAAGGTTTGAGCAGATACCCATACGGTTCTGTAATTTTTGCTTCATCAAGCATTTTACTATCATCATAGGCAGACAAAAAAATGACAGGAATATGCAGATGGTTACGAATTTCAACCGCAGCCTCAATTCCCGTCATCTCACCTCCGAGCAGAATGTCCATGATAATCAGGTCGGGTCTTTCCTTATAAGCATTTTCTATTGCCTCTTCAGCAGAGGTCACGGCAGAAGAGATATGATAACCTAAGTTCACAAGAGAATTATGAAGGTCTCTAAGCACAATTGCACTATCCTCAACAAGCATGATCCTTTTGTCTGTCATGATATATATCCTCTCAAGATCGATCATCAATTCTCATTATGGCCACAATTATTATGTTGGGGAGAAATCCATTGTACTTCTATAAGTACGCTATAATGAGCATTGCCGGGAATCGAATAATCTCATATCTATTATAACTCAAATATCATATAATGTTCCTTTAAAACTGTCAATTTTTACACGCATACAGGGCGATCTTGAATAGTTATGTTATTTACACAAAATTAAAATTACTCTAAAAACGAATGTTCTCTTATACCGATAAGAAAAAATGATCAATGTGAGCAGATCCATAGACTCTTTTAAGGAAGGTTCAGGAGTAGTGAGGATAGTAGAATGGGTAGAGCGGGAAAAATAAAAGATACACTTGTGAGCTGGTTTTTAATCTTAGCATTACTATCTTTAACGGTGGGGATCATTATTCTTTGTATGAGGGCGCCAGTGCTGATGAGTAGCGTCATGATATTCATCGGAATGGGAATCGCAGTGCTGTTTCTCTCCAAAAAGGCCATATCTCAAGCCAAAGATAGTGCAGAGCGTGAAAATGCGAAGCTGTGCGCTATGGTTTCAAACATGGAAGATGGGGTCATCTTTGCAGATTCTGAGAATCGAATTGTAGAGGTGAATGAGCGCTTCTGTAAACTGATGGGCAAAACGCGTGAGCAGATCATCGGCTCTTCGATAGAAAATTTTCACCAGGGCAAGATATTGCACAGCATCACAGAAAAAATTAACAGCTTTTGCAAAGAACCTGGTTCCAAGCACTCTACCGTGCAGCGCTCTCTTGGAGAAGCGGAAGTGATAATGCGAATGCAGCCGATTTACCGTGAAGACAAATATGATGGGGTTCTTCTTACTGTGATAGATGTATCGGAACTTGTAAAGTCCAAGCGTGAAATCGAATATATAAATCAGCAGCTTGAAAAAACAATTGAAAATACGAATCGAATGACGATCGAAGCTGAGCTTGCGAATTTAGCTAAAAGCCAATTTCTTGCCAACATGAGTCATGAAATCCGCACTCCGATGAACGGTGTGATCGGTATGACAGGATTGCTCCTCGATACCTTATTAAGTAAAGAGCAACGGGAATATGCTGAGACAATCAAAAAAAGCGCCGGTTCCCTTCTTGCAGTGATAGATGATATACTCGACTTCACAAAAATAGAGGCTGGAAAACTTTACCTCGAAATGATAGAATTTGATCTTCGGGTGACCGTGGATGATATGATTGAGGCTCTTGCAATACGTGCGCAAGAAAAAGGTATAGAGCTGCTCTGTATGATTGATGCGGCAGTACCTTCTCTGGTAAAGGGCGACCCCGGACGACTCAGACAGATTCTCATAAACCTCATAGGAAATGCGATTAAATTTACTCATGAGGGCGAAGTATTCTTACACATCACGTTGGAGCATGAAGATGATGACAAGGTTTTGATTCGTTTTGCCGTGAAAGATACAGGTATCGGTATCCCCACAAACAAAATCAAGGGCCTTTTTCAAGCTTTTACACAAGCAGATGCGTCGATGACTCGAAAATATGGGGGGACCGGCCTTGGACTGGCCATTTCGAAACAAATAGCTGAATTAATGAATGGACAAATTGGAGTAAAAAGCGACGAGGGGAGGGGGTCAACATTTTGGGTAACAGCATTATTGGAAAAACAGCCATCTCTCGAGGAACGGGAGCTGCTGATAGAGAATGAAGATGAGTTATTATTACAGGATTTACGCATTCTGGTTGTTGACGATAATAATACAAATCGACAGGTCCTGGCAAGTATGCTAAGCCATTACAAATGTAAGCATGAAGAAGTGCCGGATGCGAAGACCGCTTTGACAAAACTAAGAGAATCAGTGGAAGCACAAGATCCCTTTCATATTGCCATTATTAACAAAATCATGCCTAATATAGACGGAGAAGCACTCGGTAAAATAATTAAATACGATCCGAAAATCAAGGATACAAAGCTTATAATGATGACCTCAATTGGCAAACGGGGTGATGCTCTCCGGATGACAAAAATCGGATTTGCGGCATATTTAGTAAAACCTGTAAAGCAATCTCAACTATTGGATTGCCTTAAGGCGGTAAATTATCATGTATATAAAAGTACGATTTCTTCAGCCCCGCCAATTATTACCATACACTCCTTGGCAGAGGATAATAAGCGGAAAATCCGCATTCTTCTTGCTGAAGATAATCTTATCAATCAAAAAGTTGCCTTAAAGATACTGGATAAGTTGGGTTATCGAGTTGATGCAGTCGGAAATGGCCTCGAGGCAACCGATGCCTTAAAATCCACACCCTATGATCTTGTCCTTATGGATATTCAGATGCCTGAGATGGACGGTTTTGAGGCAACCGCGGCAATACGAGATCCGGATACTGGCGTGCGCAATCCACACATACCGATTATTGCCATGACTGCCCATGCCATCAAGGGTGATAGAGAAAAATGCATTGAGATGGGGATGGATGATTATGTGACAAAACCGATCAGTCCGAACAAACTCGCAAAGATTATTGTCAAATGGCTCTCAAATAATCCCTCTGCCGATCAGGAGATGAATGAGAAAAAACAACCAGCCGAGACAATTATTTTCGACAAAGCAGATTTCCTCAATCGCGTTGATGGGGATGAAGAATTTTTAGCCCAGCTTATCGAAGATTTTCTTAAGATGGCACCCGAATTAATCACCTCACTGAAAGAGGCGCTTGAAAAAGACGATATACAATTGGCCCGCCGTCACATACATACGCTTAAAGGTGTCTCATCCAATATTAGTGCCATAGCATTAGAAGAAGCGCTTCTCCAGATGGAAAAGGCCATGAAATCCAAAAATTTAAACAGACTCCCTGAAATGCACGCCGCGGTTATCCAAGAATTTGAAACATTAAAGCAGACGTTATTAACCCTCGATGATAGTAGGGCATGAAGATAAAATGCGACGCTTCTTTATTTCTCTAATAATTTTATTTATTATACTCTCTGCAGCATATAGTATAATTATCCCCATATTCAATGCCCCTGATGAGCCTTTTCATTTTGAGTACATGCAATTTATAGCTCATCACAAGACTATTCCCAATCAGGCACTAGAAAAGCACTCTATTTCCACAGAAGGATTTAATCCTCCTCTCTATTATATTATTAATACCCTCTGTCTGAGTTTACTTTCCAAAAATAAAGCCTCAGATATCAAAATACATACTTATCAGGATATTGCTCATTTTTTACAACAGCCCTCCGGAGGATTCAGAGGAGATCTCTATCCTCCCCTTAATCCACGTTATATAAAATGGGGACGAGGCACTGAACGAAATATGTTCCTTACAAGCAGTGAGGATACCTTCCCCTTTGCCGGCTCTATCAGGATACTTCATATATTGAGAATAATTTCAGTCCTTTTTGGCGCACTGACAATTTTCTTTATCTTTAAAACAGCTGCGCTCATCTTCCCTGATAATAAAAATATACCCATGCTCGCGGCATCTCTATGCGCCTTAAATCCTCAATTTAATTTCTTAAGCGGCTCGTTAAATAATGATAATCTGGTTATAGTATGGGCTACACTATCAATATGGTGTATAACGAAACTATTCATGTCTCACGATGAAGACAGAAGACGAACAATAGCCCTTCTCGGAACCTATATCGGATTAGGGTTGATAACCAAGGTAAATATCGCCGGTATTGCCTTTGTATCGCTCATTGCTCTTGTTATGAGCTGGCTAACGAAGAAACAAAAAAGGTTAAAAGATTTGTCCATTGATTGCGCTTTATTTGTGGTCCCTGCCGCTGCTGTTTCCGGATGGTATTTTGTGAGAAATAGCATAATATACGGGGTGAATGATATCATGGGCTGGCATTTATTGGCCCGGAAAAATCCGGGTCTTGTTTTGCCGCCACACTACAGGAGTATGGTGTTTAAAAAAATCTTTTTTCAAAGGCTCTTTACCTCATTCTGGGGATTATTTGATTGGTTGACCATTCCCCTCCCGAAGTGGACCTATTGGATATATGGCGCGATCAGTATAGCAGGAATTTGGGGACTCATACATGCCTTAGGAGGCAAAAAGCATGAAAAACACACAAGGATCTTGAGTAGCCTCTATCTGGGAGCCATCCTCATAACCCTCATTAACCTCATTGTTCTTAATTTTACTTTTTTATCTGCTCAGGCACGGCTTATCTTTCCGGTAATTGCATGCTTTTCCATATTTATGGCGATCGGCATTGAGAGAGCGCTTCACCTTTGTGCACATCTTCTCAGAGTAAAAAAAGATTATTTTGTATATGGTTTCATTGGACTTATTCTCGGGTTGAACCTCTATGCCCTCATATGGATTATTTATCCCATTTACAGATAAGCATACCTTAATAATAGAGCTTCTTTAACATTTTCCGGGCTTCAAGAAGCTGAGGATTAAGTCTCAGGGCGGTCTCATATTCCTCTTTCGCCTTTGCAAATTTCCCCTGCCTATGATAGATAAATCCCAAATTAAAATGGGGGTCTGCCCACTCCGGATTAAGCTTTATTGCCATTTTAAAATAGTCAATAGCCTTATCAAACCTATTTTGTTGAAAGGTCGCTAAGCCAGCGAAGTAATAAGCGAGAGTAAAGCGGGGATCTATCTTCAAAGCTTTTTGCAAGGTATCTAAAGCTTCTTTGGACTTATTTTTATAAAAAAGTGTTGAACCACACGTTACCAGAACCGATACATTATTGGGATCACTTTTCAAGGCTTTCCGGCAGGCTAAAAGGGACTCGTCATATCGCCCCTGCTTCTGATGAATGACAGCCAAATAGCTAAGACCCGTCATATCTTCCGGATCTATTTCAAGAGCCTTTTGAAATTGTCCTGTGGCCTTCTCCAACTCATTTTTCTTATAATGATGCACTGCAAGTTGTATATAGGCATCCTTGCAGCGAGGATTCATTTCCAATGCCTTATTAAAAATTGCCACCGCTTTCTCATACTGATGAGACCCCATATACAAAGATCCCAGTTTAATATAGATCCTTAGATCCCTACACCCAAGCTCCACAGCCTCTTCAAAGGCCCCTATAGATTTTTCATGCGCTCCCAAAGCCTCGTAGGTATGCCCTAGTATGGTATGTGCATCAATATCCTGGGGATATTCATTTATAATCTTTTTGAACTTTTTTTCAGCCTTTTTATACTGACCCTTGCCAAAATAGTCCAAACCCTGGTCATAGTATTTTAAAAGCCTCACCATGTTTTTGGGATCAGGATAGTCCCCCTTTTCCTCTCTCTCGGTAGAGTGAAAGATATACCCCAAACTTTTCAACCGCTCCCTGGCCTCTGTATCCAACGCAATCCTTTGCGTGTCTTTCTCGCCTAAAGGAGAATTAATAGTAGTTACAAGTTGAGAGAGCTTTACACTCCATCTGGCTGCTTCACTCTTTTCCTTGGTAAATAGGTTCTTTTTCTCATAGCTGTCTTTATCCACTCTGTATAATTCTTTGATGGGGGCCTCGATATATTTCCACCTCTCGCTCCTTATCCCCAAGAGAGAACTCCAATTATGGCTGAACTTGGGATAAAAGCTTTCACAATAAAGTATTAAATCAAGCGTGTGCACCGTGCCCTTCATTAAAGGAAGAAGAGAGACTCCTTGCATATCCTTGTATGGGGCAGAATCAGCCAGTGTAAGGATAGTGGGGGCTATGTCGATTAAACGTACAAGAGAGTTGATCCGTTTCGGACCAGGGAGAAGTTTGGGATATCTGAAAATCAGAGGCACTTTGAGCGTAGTGTCATAAATAAAGAGCCCATGGGTTTTTTCTTTATGTTCTCCGAGTCCTTCACCATGATCACCCGTCAGAATTATGACTGTATTTTCGTCAAGGCCAAGCTGATGAAGTGTTTCCAGAAGGACTCCTATCCAATGATCCGTGTAAGCAATCTCTCCATCATAGAGATTACCCGCATACATATCAGAATAGGGGGCCGGTGGATTGTAGTGCATGTGCGGATCGAAATAATGCACCCAGAGAAAAAATTGTGCTGATCCTTTATTCTTCAACCAGTGAGTGACTTCCTTTGTGGTAGCCTCAGCGCGCCTTTCCCTATAGGTAATTTCATGCTCCTTATCCTTCATAAGTTTATCATTATATACCTCAAATCCTTGATCGAGGCCGAAACGTTTATCCATAACGTAAGCGGAGATAAAAGCAGCGGTTGCATACCCTTTATTCTTCAATAATTCAGCCAGAGTCATGGTAGATTCTGATACTGCATAGGTGCCATTATTCCTAATGCCATGAAATGGAGGATACGTCCCGGACAAGAGAGAAGTATGGGAGGGGAGCGTCAGAGGTATCGGAGAAAAGGCATTTTCAAAAAGTATTCCCTCTTTAGCCAGTTGATCAATATGAGGGGTTTTTATCTTTCTGTACCCATAACAACCTAAGTGATCAGGGCGGATAGTATCAATCGTGATCAAGAGAAAATTCACAGGTAAAAAATCCTTTGCCAGCACTAAGGAGCTGCTCAGAATAAAGAATATACTCACTACATAGAGTATTCCTGATCGGAAATGTAGTGTCTTCATCGGACAATCTTGGGTATTTTAGGGATAATCCTTTTATGTTCGGAACGGGTAAGCATACTGGTCACACGTTCAATCTCCTCTGTGTTGTACCCCAAAGAAAGAATTTTCTGAGGCTCATATTTTTTATCCACGAGGAAAGATAAAATGGCATCAGCGCTATTATAGCTGAGACCAAGCTCACCTTCGTCGGTCTGGCCGACCCATAAATCAGCCGTTGGTTTTTTCTCAATAATCTTTCTCGGCAGGTTAAGAAAGCCTGCTAACTCCTTTACTTCTTTTTTATAAAGATCACCGATGGGCTCAATATCTACTCCGCCATCACCATATTTAGTAAAATAGCCGAGAAAGATCTCCGTTTTATTGCCGGTCCCCATAACTAGGGCCTTATGAAGAGCCGCCTGATCATAGAGGAGAGCCATTCTGAGCCTCGCCATCATATTTCCTTTTCTTATCGGATCTGCGTTCGGGAAATACTTAAAATACGCATCTGCCATCTCGGTAAGATCAAAAACATGGCTCGCAACAGCCGATGACTCAGCAAGTTGCCGTGCATCTTCAATATTTTGTGCTGAGCTTGTTTTAGAAGGCATGATAAGGGCATATACGTGATCCTTCCCAAGGGCCTTTATGGCAAGAGTGGCTACAACACTTGAGTCAATTCCTCCGGATAATCCTACAACGGCATTCTCAAGACCCGCACTTCTCACCTCATCTCTTATAAAGGAAATAATAATCTCTTCCGTCTTTTGACAATCCATCTTTAATAGTCCTCCTTGTATCGATCAAATCGGTCGTGGTTATCGATTAATTCTATTTTAGTATAAAGAACAGAGCAGAGCAAATTGACTACATAAGAAATGCCGCATTTCTTGCTGACTTAATGTATAAAATATGTAATAATACACATATGGAATATTTTCTTCTTATATTTTTGGCGGTTTTAAGTATACTCCTCGGCGTGACAGCAATGCTGCTTATGTATGCCCGAGCCAAAAAGCATGGTAATTCTGAGCTTATGCTCCTTCATGAGAGGCTTAAAAGCAAGAATACGGAGTTAGAAGAATTAAAATCTTCACATGCTCACCTTCAAAAAGAAAATACAGAGCTGAGAGTAACAATTGCCTCCCTTGAAACAAAACTCGAAGAAGAATGCAAAAATACCAGCGTTCACATAGCCATACTCAATGAGGCGCAGCAAAAATTGTCCGATACATTCAAAGCCCTTTCAGCGGATGCTCTCTCCAGCAATAACAAGTCTTTTTTAGAAATTGCAAAGATCACTATGGAAAGGATTCAGGAAAGCTCAAAAAGCGATCTTGAACATAGACAAAAATCGATCAACGAACTTGTTCAACCACTGAAAGAGTCGCTGGAGAAAGTAGATAATAGGATTCTAGAGATTGAGAAAGCACGGATTACAGCCTATACAAGCCTTAATGAACAGATAAAATCGCTTTTAAGTACCCAGCATCAGCTTCAAAACGAGGCGGCAAATCTTGTAAAGGCCCTGCGGACTCCCACAGTTCGTGGCCGTTGGGGAGAGATTCAGCTTAAACGTGTGGTGGAAATTGCCGGCATGATTGAGTATTGCGATTTTTTACAACAGCACTCGGCTTCTACAGAGGATGGGGCCTTGTTAAGGCCTGATATGATAATAAAATTACCCAATAACAAAAATATTGTTGTTGATTCAAAAGTACCATTACATGCATACCTTGAAGCAACGGAAGCGGAAAATGACGAGAGCCGCGTGACAAAGCTTAAGGAGCATGCTCGTCAGATCCGCGCCCATATTGCACACCTTAGCACGAAATCATACTGGGATCAATTCACGCCGACGCCTGAATTTGCCGTTCTTTTTTTACCCGGTGAAAATTTTTTCAGCGCAGCACTCGAACAAGACGCACATTTAATAGAATGGGGAGTTGATCAACGAGTAATCCTTGCCACCCCTACCACATTAATTGCCCTCTTAAGGGCAGTTGCCTATGGGTGGAGACAAGAGCATCTTGCTCAAGAAGCACATACAATAGGAAATATGGGAAAGGCATTGTATGACCGCCTTCTTACTCTTGTGGAGCATTTTTCCGATATGCGCAAGGGCTTAGACCGCGCTGTGGATGCGTATAATAAATCAGTGGGCTCTCTGGAAGGAAGGGTTTTGGTGACAGCCCGTAAGTTCAAGGAACTTGGGATTACCTCTGAAAAGGAGATTGAGCATTTGGAAAAAATTGATAGGGCTACCCGTTCTCTAAAGATCGATGAAAGAACTCACGGGTAATACTTACACCCGTGCTACCTGTTGCTCCTCAAAAGCAATTTTGAGCTTTTCGAATTCATTGTCGATTCTAAAAAATAATTTTTCAAATTCCTCTTTAGGAAGCTGAATATATTTTTCATAATTATTGTCAAGCCGATGCTCTAAACTATCACTGCCTGTTCCGCATCCTCCCAACATGGCCATAATATCGGCAAGATGTATAATATAACAGATTGAAACATAATCCTCAGGGCAATCTTTGGGATTGTGATGCCATCTGTTTACCTCAAGAAATACCTTGGGTAAATGCCAATGCGTTCCAATACGATATCCCACTTCACAATGATCTGTGCCCAGAATTTTTCTTTCTGCCTCAATATAATCATTGATACTCTGATTATCCAGTAGTTTTATTATTTCAGCAGTTTGATTCACGAGATAGGTTGAAATAATTGATTTGCCTATATCGTGTAATATTCCACAGGTGTAAGCAAGGCTCGGGTCTGTTTCTTTAATGGCAAAGTGAGAGATATATTTTGCAGCGATCGCTGTCTTTATATTATGATTCCAAAATAGTTCCCCTTCACACTCATATCCTTCCAGGGGCCGATCGAGAAATTTTGATGCTCCGCAGGATTCAAGGGCAATATTTAATATAACATTATCTCCAAGATATGAAACAGCACGTTCAATTGAGGTAGTAGGAGTGGTTAAGAAATATGCTGCGGAATTTATCAATGCTAACACTTTCGCTGAAAGAACAGAATCATTCTCAACGATATTTTTTACATCAACGATTGTGTGGTCCTCCTTACTGATAACGTTTAATAATAAAGAGGCACTTCTTGATAACACAGGTATTTTATCTATTTTTGTTATAATTTCATTGATAACAGTCATGGATGTCCTTTTTATTTTTCGTGAAAAATAATCCTCATATTCTTATCGGCATATTGAAACACTTTATTCTGACCATCAGCAATTTTGGGCGCATCCTATATGCTCTATTTCTTCTCTAAAAGAAGTCCTTTGCCCTCTTTTTTTTCCTGAATACCCTTATAAATAACCAGTTTTTTGCCTATGCATATACCGTCCTCCATGACCTTTTTATTCATCCTGCATGATCCTCTTCTCAATGTCACAGTATGGGGATATTTATATTTAAAGTACTCTTTTAGCAAAGGATCTTCAATTTTGACCAGGGCTCGGCTTTCCGGGAGGTGGGTATTCCCTCTCTGTTTTTTGCCTCTTTTATGCGTGCTCAGTGTTGAACGAAATCCCTCTATAATACCGACACCAAAATCGGTTTTGCGATGGCGAGTGTGCTCCTTATTTTTATTATAGTCAGCCCATTGGGAATGAATAAAATTAATGACAAAGTGAAATACATAACACGCTATGCGGATATTTTGAACGGTTCCGCTAATTTCAAAGACAGTACCCATCTTACCCTTTTTGAGTATATATGATGGCATCCATATTCCCTTAACAAAATAAAAATCCTTTATAAGACAGGCGAGAAGATACTCCATCCGTGTATGACGCAAGGCAGGTTTGCCAAGAAAAGCGCTCTCAAACCCCCTTTTCTTATTTTCCACAAGAATGTCTTCATTGTATTTGAGCATTAACTCCTGTGCCTTTGCCATGGCTGCCTCCGCCTCATGCCTGTTCTGGCTTGAAGCCAAAGCCATAAGCTTTTTGATTCTTCTCATGATTTTATCCTGAGAAAAATTTGACGCAGAAACTATACGCTCATCCAGGGGCTTAAATGTTCCTGATGCTTTTGGATTGGCCCTTAGCACATGGCATGCTTCAATAAAGAGCGGGCCATGGGCAGGGGCACTACGTGCGCCGAGCACCTCGTCTGCGTATTGATGAGCCATTTCATGAAGGAGAACTTCTCGAACAGCATCCCAAGAATGATTCAGGACAAGGTGGCGGCTTATGGAAATCTCACGCCTATCCCTAAACCAGCATCCCCATCTGTCATTCATATCCCTCACGCTAAAAATAGGATGGCGCATACGATTCCTCTGAGGTGAGCCAAGGATTAAACTGAGATTTTCCCATTCACATGAGAGACCATGAAGGATTCGCCTCTCAAGATCCTCTTGGAGTATCATTTCCCCTCAATTATACGCTCTTTTACCGGCATCACACAATCGGTAGCTCTCAATACTTCACAACTCAGTCAAATTGTTGGTTAAAGGTTGTGGCGTATTCGTTTCCAAGTGCCGGTCACCTAAGAAATTTTTTCCTGATGATATAGGATACGAGAACCATTGTCAAATAGGTAATATGTGTGTCCATCGATGAATTATAGCACACTTTGAGAAGTATACAAGGGATTCTGCGCTATTCGTTGAGCCGTGGAGCGAGTGTTAATGTTTTTTAACCCTGCAACATCTTGTGTGCACTCTTCCCCTGCTTTTGCTCTTTGGCTTTTTTCAATAAAATACAACGGATTATATCCGTTCTGCTGACAATGCCGACTACCTTCCCCTTTGAGGTAATAGGAATCCTCCTGAAATTTTTCTCTATCAAACACTTGACAAGATCAACCAGATCATCGTTCTCGTCAAATGTAACAATCTCCTTGGTCATTAAATCCGAAATGGAGGTGCATTTAGAATCATACAAAACTCGTAACAAATCCTTCTCGGTCAAAATACCTAAAAGATGCATGTTATCTTCTACGACAGGCATGCCAGTGATTTGATTCGTGAGTAATATTTCAATAGCTTTATAAATAGGGCAATCTTTCGTAATTGCGATTACTTCTTTTGTCATAATAGATTTTATACCAAGCACACTTTTCTCCTTTATGATTCATGTATCTGTGATGCTTTTCCCTCTCTTCCTCTTCGGGTGGTCTTCTGATTTTTCGGTCAAAAGCGGTTTTATCTTCGCAGAATATATGCTATAATAGGGGTCATGGAATTGAAACCGATAGGGATTATTCACTCACCCTATAAAAACCAGGAGAGCGCACCAAAACAGGGAAATCTATCAGAAGAAGAGGCCACAATTGAAGTATTTGAAGAATATACCACGGGCCTTAAAGACATTGAAAGGTGTACCCACTTAATCATCCTCTTTTACTTTCATAAATCTAAAACATGGTCACTTTTGCAAGTGCCTCATTTGGGAGATGGGGCCAGGGGCGTCTTTACCATCCGCAGCCCCCATAGGCCGAATCATATAGGGTTTACCGTTGTAAGACTCTTAGAGAAAAAAGACAATATCTTAAAAATACGTGGTGTTGATATGCTTGACGGAAGCCCGGTTATTGATATTAAACCTTATATTTCTCAATTTGATTCCTATGATTCCTCATCCTTATAATCACGCGATGTCTCTATAGATATGACTTTATAATGTTAATGATGTCATTTCCATGAAATGGTTTTATAATTATTTCATCAAAGCCTGCATTAAGCAATATATCTTTTAATGCATCATCGCTGGTAATGGCAAGAAGAGGAATATCCGGGGAGGATTCACGTATTTTAGCGGCAGCTTCTATACCACCGATTCCTGGCATATAATGATCAAGAATAATAAGATCGTAGTCATTCTCCCTACTCATCTTTATAGCCTCTTCCCCATCCTCCACGACATCGCATTCAATGTCGGCTTTTTCTAATTTAAGCTGCAATAAGCGTCTGTTTGATAACTCATCTTCCGCATATAAGACCCTTTTTTTTATCATTCCAATAATCTCCTCCCCCTTATTTTAGTGAGCTGTTATTTTTTTCGGCACATTACCATGCTCCATTCGGAAGGCTCTCATGAATGAAATTATCCCTATAATTTTCCGATTTATAAGTTAGAGCACTGCTTTTGCATGGAGAAACCTTACGCTCATGTTGGATAGGAAGAATAAAATATAATCTGAACTCCGCTTAAAAAAAGGAAGCAGTAGAGGACATACTTAATGAAAGATAAAGGTGATGATACGCATAAGGAGTCTAAGAGTCAAGATTAGTCTATCTTTCCTTATAGTGGCACTTTTGCCCTTATTGGGAATTTCAGCTCTTTTCTATTTTCAGGCAAAAAAAACTACGGACCTTCTCCTTAAGGAAAGTATGGCCAATTTATCATATGAAGTTGGCATCGAGGTCCAAAGGACAATTGTGGATGCCACAACGCACATCAAAGCACTGGCTGAAAATCCTGCCCTTCGATCATTCTCTGTACCACATGAAGAAAGACTGCGGGAGATGCACAAGATACAAGATTTTTTTCAGGTATTTGAAGATATTGCTCTCGTCGATTCAGAAGGAATAGTCATCGCTTCTACTGCGTATGGTTTTCAAGGAGAGTGGGCCAACATGGAATGGTTTCAACAATCACTCGAAGGGGAAATAGTGCTTTCCCTTGTTTTTGCTCTTCTTAGTCCCTTTAGAACCGTTATCAATATATCTGCGCCGGTTATTGGGAAAGAGGGCGAAATATGCAGCGTATTATGCGGGAAAATGAATATGGAAAAAATCCATGATATTACGGACAGAGTAAGAATTGGGAAAACCGGTCATATATTCTTAATTGACCAAGAGGGTACTCTCATAGCCTCTCCCAGCAAGTATAAGCATCTCTATAAATTAGAATCTGTCAGCTTTGGAAAGAAGATACTTTTGCATGATTCGGGATCATTTCGTTATATCAATAAAAAAGGTGTTGAAAAAATCTGTTATTACAGAACTATTGAAGGTTATAAAGGATTTAAAGGACAGGGATGGCGAATTGGTGTGGTGCAAGATATCAAAGAGGCTTATGTTCATTTAAAACAAGTTCGTATACAGATATTTTTGGTATCATGTATTGGTTTAATTTTTATGGTTGTTTTGGCGGGCGTGCTGAGTCACCATATCTTAAAACCTATAAAAACCCTCCCAAAGGTTATTGAAAAAATTGCGAGAGGCGATCTCGACATAAGAATGAAAGTGAGAAGTAATGATGAAATAGGCGATTTGGGGAGGGCCTTTAATAAAATGGCAGGGGATTTGAGAAGAACACGGGCTTCCTTGCAAGGAAGGGCCGAAGCACTCCAGCAAGCAAAAATTGAAGCTGAGATTGCCAATAAAGCAAAAAGCCTATTTCTCGCCAATATGAGCCATGAAATCAGGACACCTTTAAATGGAATTATAGGCATGGCAGAGCTGGCGATGGATACTGACCTTAATGAAAATCAGAAGAATCTTATTCAAACAATTAATGCTGAAGCAAATTATCTGGGAAGAGTTATTAATGATATTCTTGATTTCTCACGAATAGAAGCAGGAAGGCTTGAGCTTTCCATGGAATCTTTTAGCCTTCGAAATTTGTTTGAGGAAGTGGCTGAGAGTATAACCTTTTTAGCAGAGCGAAAGGGACTTGAATTCCTTTATTTTTTGCCTCTTTCTATTCCATCTCTGTTAATAGGAGATCAGGACAGGATCAAGCAGATGTTGATAAATTTGACGGGTAATGCCATTAAATTTACCAATAAAGGGTACATATACCTTAAAGGGGAGATAGTTGAAGATCTTGGAAATAATATTAAACTACGTATTTCGGTCCAAGACACAGGGATTGGCATACCGAAAGAAAAACAATCAAAAATTTTTGAGAGCTTCACTCAGGCAGATGGCTCTGTTACCAGGAAATATGGAGGAACTGGTCTTGGGATCACCATATCAAATCAATTAGCGAAACTTATGGGAGGGCAAATAAACGTAGAAAGTGAGGAAGGGAAAGGGAGCACATTCTGGTTTACTGTGGTTTTGTCAAAATCGCACAATGATGAAAACAAAACAGGTAAAGAGAGTGATGGAAAAGAAGACAGTCGTTTGAAGGGTAAAAAGGTATTAGTGGTTGATGATAACCCCATGGTCTGTTTTATCTTCAAAGAATACCTCAAATCATTTGGATGCGTCCCTATGGAGGCTTCTAGCGGGCAGGAAGCCTTCACAATGATGAAAAAACTTATTTCATCCGATGAATCCTTTGATGTAATTATAATTGATATGGAGATGCCCTATATCAATGGGATTGCGTGCATTCAAGAAATCAGATTGATCAACGAGTTAAAAAATATTCCACTTATACTTCTTGTCTCTGCCCAGAAGGCAGGGGACCTGAAATCCTGTGAGGAGTATGGGATTCAAGGATATATCACAAAACCGATTAAGTATGATGACCTTTTCAAGGCAATTAATAATATTATGGAAATTCCCCGAGAAAAAGATCCACACCATATAGTTTCGTACCCATTACTTTTGGATTATAAAGCCATTGAGAAGAGGGAGGGGATACATATTCTATTGGTTGAAGATTACCCTACGAATCAGCAACTCGCCATAAGACATCTGCGCAGCGCAGGGTATCAGGTTGATTTGAAAGAAAATGGAGAGGAGGCGGTCCGGGCCTTTGAACAAAAACAGTATGATCTTATATTGATGGATATACAAATGCCTGTCATGGGGGGATATGAAGCAACAAAAAAGATACGGGATATGGAAAAACTTCGAACTAATAAGGATCCTATCTCGAGGAGGACTCCGATCATTGCAATGACAGCCCATGCCATGACGGGGTATAAGGAGAAATGTATACGCGCAGGCATGGATGATTATATCATAAAACCATCGAGAAGGGAGACATTCTTAGCGATGGTTGACAAGTGGGCCCTTTCAAAAATAGAAGCAAAGGCGGTGACAAATCATACCCATCCACAGAATCATAGCAGTGACACTCCCTCTCCGATGGATTTTGAAAAAGTAGTGGCTGAATTTGAAGGAGAGAGAGAAATAGTGATGGAAGTTATTGAGGGTTTTATAAAGAATGTAAAGACTCAGATAGAGGTTATTCGAAATGCCATATGTGATGGCAATGCAGAGGCAGTCAAAAGGGAGGCGCATTCAATTAAAGGTGGCGCTATGAATCTAATGGCACATGAGCTTGCCGGCATTGCTTTGGAACTTGAGGATATGGGGAAATCCGATTCCTTGGCAGAAGGTGCCCCCATACTTGAAAAATTTGAAAAGGAGTTTGATAGATTAAAGCGCTATATCACTGTGTGCACCTAAGTAATGTGCAAGAAAACGCGCGGTATACGAGGTATCCTTATTATGAAGAATCTCATGAGGAGATCCTTGTGCAACGATTCGTCCTCCCCCTTCGCCACCCTCCGGTCCAAGATCAATAATATAGTCTGCCTCCTTTATCACCTCAAGATTATGTTCTATAATCACAATGGTATTGCCTAAGTTGACAAGCTCCTGGAAAACGTGGAGCAATTTTTCAATATCAGCAAGGTGCAGGCCGGTCGTTGGTTCATCGAGTATGTACATTGTTTTACCCCGTGAAACCTTGCATAATTCATACGCAAGCTTAATTCTTTGGGCCTCACCGCCGGAGAGGGTAGTGCTCGGCTGTCCTATCTGTAAATAACCGAGGCCTATATCCGTGAGAAGTTTTAATGGACGGGAGATATGAGGGATTGCAGAAAAAAAATTCAAGCCCTCTTCTATCGAGAGATTAAGGATGTGTGCAATATTTTTCCCATTATAGGTTACTTCCAGGGTTTCTTCATTAAACCGCTGTCCTCCACATACGTCACACGTGATATAGACGTCGGGCAGGAAGCTCATCTCCTCTTTTGTCCTGCCCACCCCACTGCATGCCTCACATCGGCCGCTTTTCACATTGAAAGAGAATCTGCCAGGAGTGTATCCGCGTATTCGTGCCTGGGGCAATGTGGCAAATAATTTACGAATGTGGTCATAGAAACCGATATAGGTGCCGGGTGTTGAGCGGGGAGTTTTCCCGATCGGGGTATGATCAACCTCAAGTATACGATCGAGAAAGCGCCATCCATGTATCTTTTTACATATATTCCGAGGGATTTCCTTTTTATCCAGCAGGGCCTTCAGTCCTTTTTGCACCGTTTCCCGCAAAAGCGTGCTTTTACCTGATCCTGATACACCAGTAATACAGACTAATGTGCCGAGAGGAATCGACACATCAATATCCTTAAGATTGAACAAGGAAGCCTCTTCAATCTTCAACCATCGATCCTCCTTTGCCGTGCGCAGTCGAGAGCTAATATGGCGGCGCTCAACTAATCTGAGCCATTTGCCCGTCACCGATGAGTTCGATTTCTTGATTTCATCAAATGTCCCCTTCGCAATCACCTCCCCACCCCGTCCTCCTGCACCAGGACCAAGATCAAGTATATAGTCTGCCCGTTTAATAGTCTCTTCATCATGCTCTACAATTATGACACTGTTTCCATGGTTTTTAAGCTGAGCGAGGGAATCGAGAAGCATCTCATTATCTCGTGGATGAAGCCCGATTGTTGGCTCGTCCAAAATATAACATACACCGCGGAGATTTGATCCGAGTTGGGCGGCAAGACGAATCCTTTGGCTTTCACCACCTGATAATGTATCTCCCCGCCGGTTAAGAGTCAGATAAGGAAGGCCAACCCTCTGCAGGAATTCCAAACGTGTCAGTATTTCAGGCATAAGAAGATGTGCGATGGTGTGGTCCCGTTTTGACAAAGAAAGTGAGGGGAAAAATTTTTTTGCCTCTTCAACACTGAGGGCTGTCATATCCGCAATCGTATAACCGGCAATCTTTACCAGAAGCGCCAGCTCATTTAATCTCTTCCCCTCACAGTGCGAACACACCTGCCCATTTTCAGGTGAGAACCCGAGACCATTACACGCAGGGCATGCTCCATAACGGCTATTAAATGAGAAAAATCGTGGATCAAGCTCTTCAAACACTGTTTCGCATTGAGGGCAGTATCCTTTCCTGTTAAAGGCCTCTTCTTTTCCACTCTGCCTATCGACAGCATAAAATATACCCCTTCCTTCCATAAGTACCATCTCGATAATTTTCTTTATCTCTGCCTCTTTCATTGAGGCAACCTTTATTTCATTAATTACAAGATCGATGGAATGTTCCTTATATCGCTCAAGTACAATCGGTCCTCCAAGGTCGACGAAGGTGCCGTCAACTCGTGCCTTCGTAAATCCACGTTTAGCAGCAATCTCAAATACCTCTTTATAGGTCCCCTTGCGATGTGTCACCTTCGGAACAAGAAGCATAATCTCACGGTCCTCGTATACTGTCATTATTCGTTCCATTATTTCTGCATCAGAACGGGTGCGAATAGGTCTTTTGCAGCGGCAATACTGTACTCCCGTCTTACAGAAAAGAAGCCGCAGGTAGTGATATATTTCGGTAATAGTTGCTACTGTAGAACGACTGCGCAACGGATTCATGCGTTGCTCAATTGCAACCGTCGGAGGTATCCCTGTAATAAGATCAATATCAGGCCGTTCCATGATTTTAATATACTGGCGTATATAGGTAGGAAGACTCTCTATATAACGTCGCTGCCCCTCGGAAAAGAGAACGTCAAAGGCGAGTGTCGACTTTCCTGAACCACTAATTCCCGTTATAACAAGCAGTTGATCACGAGGAATACTGACGGTAATGTCCTTGAGATTATGCTCTCGTGCTCCCTTTATGCGTATAGTCTCATCCTTCTCCTCTGGAATCCATAAGGGAGGAGAAGGCGACGCAACTCGCGGAGAAGATGAAGCCTTTAAATAGCGCTGTAAAAACTTTCCCGTATATGACCCCTCTGCATGAGCGACCTGTTCGGGTGTCCCTTGAGTGATTATCTCTCCCCCCTTCTCTCCGCCTTCCGGACCTAAGTCTATAACAAAATCTGCACATTTTACCACCTCCATATTATGTTCTATAACCAACAAAGAGTGTCCGGCATGAATGAGTTTTTCAAAGGTGGTGAGCAATTGCCTGACATCCTCAAGATGAAGACCCGTTGTGGGCTCATCAAGTATAAAGAAAGATCTCGGGCACGTTCCTCCCAATAGATACTTAGCCAGTTTAAGTCGTTGAGATTCCCCGCCGGAAAGGGTATTTAAAGGCTGGCCCAGGCGAAGATACCCCAGCCCAATATCGATCATGGGCTGGAGTATATTCACTAAGGCAGAAAGGGGTGAAAAAAATATCTGAGCCTCAGAGAATGTCATTGATAAAATATCACTGATATTCTTATTTTTATAAGTAACCTCAAGGACCTGCTTTTTGTAACGCGTACCATTACAATCAGGGCAGGTGATAAAGACATCCGATAGAAACTGCATCTCTACCTTTTCAAAACCATTTCCCTGACAGGTAGCACATCTGCCTTCTGCCAGATTAAAGGAAAACATCCCCGATTTATAGCCACGTTTCAGGGAAAGGGGCGTCTTTGCAAAAAGGTCACGAATCGGGCTAAAACCCCCTATATAGCTCACAGGATTCGAACGGGGCGTTTTCCCTATCTGTTTCTGATCAATTAAGATCACATCCTTTATATGCCTTAATCCTTCCATGGTCTCATATATCCCCGGTCGTTCACCAGTCGCTCCCTTTTCGTGTTTGATACCTTTATAAAGGATATCTTCAGCAAGCGTGCTCTTACCAGATCCGGAGACACCCGTGAGGCATGTCATAACCCCGAGGGGCAGGGTAACGGATATATTTTTGAGGTTATGCTCCCGACATCCCGTAACCCTGAGCGATGGACCTTTATAGGGGTCCCTTCGATGCAGGGGGGTAGGGATGTGTAATTTTTGAGAAATATAGTCAATAGTCTTTGAATGCAATGCCTTTGAATCTTTAAGAGATTCTGTGTCTGATAAGGGACCGAAATACATTATATTCCCTCCTGATTCACCTGCTCCCGGCCCTAAATCAAGCAGATAATCACTTCCGGCAATGACCTCAAGATCATGTTCCACAACTATCACGGTATTATGTCGTGCCAGGGTTTTCAGTATAGTAACCAGACGGTGGCTGTCTCGGGGATGAAGACCGATGGATGGTTCATCAAGAATGTAGAGTGTGTTCACAAGAGAAGACCCAAGTGCTTTTGTAAGGCTGACCCGCTGTACTTCCCCACCGGATAGGGTACGGGATTGACGGTCGAGTGTCAGATACGAGAGGCCTACTTCATTGAGATATGTGAGACGGCTGATTATCTCCTGTAAGATCATCTGTGATGCGTCATCAAGATTTGTCCCATGCAGATTGTGAAAAAAATCATACGCCTCGCCAATAGACAGAGCATATATCTCGCCAATATGTAATCCATTAATTTTATAAAGGAGTGATTCTGCCTTAAACCGTGTGCCGTTGCATGCAGGGCAGGTAAAATAGCCCCTGTAGCGAGAGAGAAAAACGCGTATATGCATCTTATAGGATTTACTCTCTATATAATTAAAAAAACCACGGATACCATAAAAGGCGCCGGTGCCTTCTTTAATTGCCCGCTGTTGCCACTCTTCTAAATTTTTGAAAGGAATAGAGGTGGGAATGGTATTCTGCCTGCAAAAATGCATAAGATCATGATATTCAGGATGATTTTTCCCCCATGGTTTAATCGCCCCCTTTTCTAACGAGAGGTGTGGATCAGGTATCACTTGATCCATATCAATATCAATTATACGGCCAAATCCGCGGCAGGAAGGACATGCCCCCAATGGACTATTAAAAGAAAAAAGATTTGGGATCGGTTCTTTGAAATAGATATCACAATAAGGGCAGTGAAGATGGGTACTGAATCTCAAGGTTTTATCGGGTGTAAAAAAAGCGCGAATATGTCCTTTCCCGAATCGTAATGCTTGCTCTATTGAATCAATGACCCGGCTTTTCTGGACGGTTTTTAAAGTAAACCTGTCTACTACTACCGAGAGTTCATCAAAATCAGAGCTAATAGTATCGAGAGGGACAATATCCCCTTTTTTCATGACTCTATGAAATCCTTGGCGCTGAAGTTCCTGTTTCACTATAGAAGGATCAAAATTTCCGTTCGGATAAGGAAAGGCTAAAATTACCATTTTTTCAGGCTCTTCCTGACAAAGGATTTCCCAAATGGTGGAAGGGGTATCTTTTATTACCTTTTGTGTACATCGGGGGCAATATAATATTCCTATACGTGCAAAAAGGAGCTTTGTAAAATCAGTGAGTTCTGTGATCGATCCAACAGTGGAGCGAGATGTCCGTATAGGATTTTTTTGCTCAATCGCAATAGAGGGAGGTATGCCCTCTATTTTTTCAACGTCAGGCTTATCCATCCGGTCCATAAACTGTCGCGCATAGGGGGAAAAGGTTTCAATATAACGGCGCTGTCCTTCAGCATATAATGTATCAAAGGCAAAACTTGATTTTCCGGAGCCGCTTACACCGGTAACAACGGTAATCCGGTTTAACGGAATATCAATATCAAAGCCTTTGAGATTATTTTGGCGCGCACCAATAACTTTTATATAGTTCTGCAGAGTGACACATCTCCTTCCTTTATGAATTCAGGCATATAGTATAATCGCATACCTATCCTGACTTCAAGATGCTTCACGCGCAATCCAGGGCGATCGCATGAAAAAATAAAATCCTATGCAATTAACTATGCCCAACACGGGCATAATGTGGAGTTTTTAAATTCACCACAGAGAGCACAGAGGACACGGAGATTCTTACTCACTCTGTGATCTCAGTGTCCTTTGTGGTAAAATAATAATCCCCGTGAGTGCCTTTCCAGGTATATTTGTTGACAGGATAACAGGATTGACTAGATAAATTTTAAATCCTGTGTATCCTGTTATCCTGTCAAATATTTTCTTAAAGTTCTTTCTGGATAAAAACAACTTAGTGCATATACACTTTGAACTCTGAACCTGTGAACGAATACTCAAAATTTTTCATGAGATTCCCGTGGGGGTTGGGTCTTGACATTTGTGCCAAATTATGTATTAATACTACGATTAAAATTTTAGAAGTTTACTAAACTGACTATTATATACGTTTAACCTACATCTATTAAAGTAAGGAGTAGTGAGGCATGGCAATAAGAATAGCAATTAACGGCTTTGGAAGAATCGGACGGTTAGTTTTTCGTGCCGGTATTAATAATCCAAATTATGAATTTATCGCTATCAATGACCTTGTACCTGCAGCAAATCTGGCCTATTTATTAAAATATGATTCTACCCATGGAACATTTGCGGGAGATATATCGCATGAAGGGGAGAGCATCATTGTAAATGGGAAACACGTCCGTGTCTGTTCTGAAAAGGATCCGCAAAATCTTCCCTGGCGGGAATTAAATGTGGATTATGTTGTGGAATCAACCGGATTATTTACCACTGCGGAAGGAGCTCAGAAGCATTTGACAGCAGGGGCCAGAAGGGTCGTGATTTCAGCTCCTGCCAAGGGAGATATTACCACCATTGTGATGGGAGTCAATGAATCTTCATACGATCCAGCAAGAGACTCCATTGTATCCAATGCGTCGTGCACAACCAATTGCCTGGCACCCATTGTCAAAGTACTGCTTGATAATTTCGGTATTGAAGAGGGCTTAATGACCACTATACATTCCGTTACCGCTACTCAACCTACCATTGACGGGCCTTCTAAAAAGGATATGCGTGGTGGGAGAGGAGCAGGTCAGAATATCATCCCTGCGTCAACGGGAGCAGCAAAAGCGGTTGGTCTTTGCATTCCTGAGATCAAAGGTAAATTGACCGGTATGGCTTTTCGAATCCCGACACCAGATGTATCGGTTGTTGATCTCACAGTTAAGCTTTCCAGGGAAACAAGCCTTAACGGGATAAATGCGGCGATGAAGGGGGCTTCGGAAAATGAATTAAAAAATATTCTAGGGTACACTGAAGATCCCGTTGTCTCTTCTGATTTTATTGGGTGCCCCTTATCCTCGATATATGATGCGAATGCAGGTATTCAGCTCTCTGCAAAATTTTATAAGCTCGTCTCATGGTATGACAATGAGATGGGATACTCAAATCGTGTATTAGATCTTATTTATTATATGGCCCAGAGGGGTTAATGTATCGAACGTGCCTAAAATATACTTTTAGGCACGTTCTTACTTACTTCCTAGCTTTTTGAGAGGCTTATAGTCCCAGATTCCTTTATTTGACCGGTAGTGTCACGTACTGAATAGGTACCGCTCATATAGTTGCCTGATATATCTGCTATTATTGTCAGAGTATATACACTGCTCCCACTCGGCATGTTTCCGGTAATATTGACGGTGCCTTCATTTATTGTTCCGGTGACATTGGATTGAAGCTTGGGTGATCCATCGAGACTTACGAAGGATACCATAGTTTGGGAGGTAATCTGGGTTCCCGATTGAACAAAGGAAATTGTCACCGTCCCACTATTTACTGTACCATTGTCTTGATTAAACCATGTGCCTGTCCAATTTCCGGAGAGATTTTGTTGCACGACCGGATTGAATGGATTCGCTGTGGTCACGGGATTATAGGGATTAACCGGGGTATAGGAGGTAAAAGGATTAATGGACGGAACTGTTTGTTGCCCCATCGGCAATCCTAAAGAGGGGATTCCATACATTAGATTAAACCAAGGATCATTGTATAATGATGAAGCTGGCACATAAGGATAGGAGGGAGTGGTTGTAAGGGTTGTGAGCAAACTTAATAAAGAGGTTGTTGTGTTTATTAACTGATTTTGTAAATTAAAAGGAGAGTAAAATGAAGGATCCATTCCGAAAGTTGGCAGGCCAGATCCCAAATAATTATAGCCTGAGAATAACGAAGAATTATAATTGCTTAACAGAGGGTATGATGTGGTGAACGGATAACTATAATTTGATGGTGTGAGATACGAGCTAAACGGATACGTTGACAAATAATTAGAACCTGTCAGGTAGTTGCTTGTAGGATACGCCGAAAGATAGCTTGATGTTGTAGGATATGCGTTTCCCGGATAATACGATGAAAGATAGCTTGATGTTGTGGGATATGTGCTTCCCGGATAATATGATGAGAGATAGCTTGATGTTATAGGGTACGCTGTAGTAGTCGGTGTGGTATAAGCGTAATTGGTTGTTGGATAGGTAGTAGAATAGGTCGGATAAGAACTGGTCGTTGTCGAATAACTGCTGGTAAAGGGGAAAGAGGTATATTGCGCTGTCAATGAAGAACAGAAAAGAAATATTATAATATAGAAAATAATAAAAATAAAAATATAATTTTTAAAATACATAAGGCCCCTCATTTCAACCTGGTTTACGTTCTCTTTACTCTATAGTTTGTTGTATAAAATTTACTCAATAAATCATTTATAAAAGAGATAAGCAAGATGCAGGCCATTTTGAAAAAATGGGGAATGACTGATAAGAACCAATTCTTAACTTCTTTTCGGGATGAACAGAGTAAATTTATGAAAAAAATTTCATAGTAGAATATTTTTTTCACTTTGCTCTATCGGGAATAATTATCAAATTTAATTTTCAACACATATCACATATCACATATAGAGAGGAATACAAAAGTCAAAATTGGAATCGATGGGCTTGCTCATTCGTGCTTTACATTGTATACTACAACATATGTGGAGTATAAGTGGATAAATATGGTATACATTCAAGTACTATCGCAGAAGGTCAAGGAGCAATATGATTCAAAAGATATTTACCAAGATTGTCGGCAGTAAAAATGACCGAGAGCTTAAACGTCTTCAACGCTATGTTGATGAGATAAATAGCCTCGAGCCTCATATATCAAAACTCTCTGATAAAGAGCTTCAAGCCAAAACAGGTGAATTTAAAAATAAATATCATGCCCATATGGACGCGGTTTTTGCCAGTGAAGGCATTGATAAGGATTATGCAAAGAAATTAAATCCCATAGTGCTGGAAGAAAAGATCGAACTTGAAAGAATTGAAAACATAATTCGGAAAGAAGAGGACTCTATACTTGGGGAGATGCTCTATGAGGCATTTGCAGTGGTAAGGGAAACAGGCAAAAGAGTTTTGAATATGAGACATTTCGATGTTCAATTAATGGGTGGAGTTGTTCTTCATGAAGGCAAAATTGCTGAGATGACAACTGGTGAGGGGAAAACCCTTGTCGCGACCTTACCCGTCTATTTGAATGCACTTACAGGAAAAGGGGTCCACGTTGTCACAGTGAATGATTATCTGGCCAAGAGGGATAGCGAATGGATGGGGCAGGTTTATACATTTCTCGGATTGACAGTTGGGCTTATTCAGCATGACATGAGGGATGATGATCGAAAGAAAGCATATCAGTCAGATATCACCTATGGAACGAATAATGAGTTTGGTTTTGATTATTTAAGGGATAATATGAAGTTCCGTCTCGAGGACTATGTGCAACGGCAACATAATTATGCTATTGTAGATGAAGTGGATAGTATCTTGATTGATGAAGCACGAACACCGTTGATTATTTCTGGCGAAAGTGATGTAAAAGACACTGATTGTTATCAAAAAGCGTATCAGGTTGTCAGACATCTTAAACGCGGCAGAGATCCCGTAAGTGATGATGATCATGAGGAAGACGGGGATTATCAGTGTGATGAGGAAAAACAGACTCTTTCCCTTACAGAGGAGGGGATGAGGAAAGCAGAAAAATTCCTCGGAATCAGCAATTTATATGAAGAAGAGCATGAGGGAGAGATCAATGCTCAAAATTTTGAATATATCCATGCGGTGAATCAGGCCTTAAGGGCAAAGGAATTCTTTGCTCGTGATGTAAATTATGTGGTGAAGGACGGGGAGGTTGTCATTGTTGACGAATTCACCGGCCGGCTGATGCCGGGCCGACGATATAGCGATGGACTTCATCAGGCGCTTGAAGCCAAAGAAAGAGTGAAGGTTGAAAAAGAAAATCAAACGCTCGCATCCATTACGTTTCAGAATTATTTTCGACTCTATAATAAACTTGCGGGGATGACAGGTACAGCCGACACTGAGGCCCCTGAGTTCCATAAAATATATAATTTAGATGTTATTGTTATCCCTACTAATCGTCCTCTCCTGCGTCATAATTATCCGGATGTTATCTATCGGAATGAACATGCCAAATTTAATGCAGTTGTGAAAGAAATTGAGGGACTCTATGCAGAGAAAAGGCCGGTACTTGTTGGGACAATAGCTATTGAAAAATCTGAAATGCTTCATGAGTTATTGAAAAAGAAGGGGATACCCCATAATGTGCTGAATGCAAAACATCATGAAAAAGAGGCTGTGATAATTGCAGAAGCAGGGCAACCCGGCACTGTGACAATAGCAACCAATATGGCTGGCCGTGGGACAGATATTGTGCTGGGAGCGGGTATCCCTGAAAAGGGAGGGCTTCATATTCTCGGCACAGAAAGACATGAAAGCAGACGAATCGACAATCAGCTCCGAGGACGTTCCGGAAGACAGGGCGATCCCGGCTCTTCACGTTTTTATCTCTCCCTTGAGGATGATCTGCTCAGAATCTTCGGAGGTGATCGTGTGGGCAAGCTCATGAGTTTTTTAAAACTTGAGGATGATCAACCCATTGAACATAAAATGGTCACCAAAGCAATCGAAGAAGCGCAAAAAAAGGTTGAAGCTCAACATTTTGAAGCACGAAAGCACCTCCTTGAATATGATGATGTCATGAATAAGCAAAGAGAGGTCATATACCAACAACGCAAAATGGTGTTGGAAAGTGACTCTCTCAAACCCCTTGTTCTTGAGATGATAGAAGACAGTGTGGATGATATAATTGAGCTGTATCAGGAAAAAGATTCGTTTGTCTCTGATTGGGATCCGGCAAGTCTTAAGAACATGCAGACCGAGCTTGCGAATCGATTCCTTATCAATTTTGATTTTCATAATGACGAGGTAAAGAATCTGAAAGCAGAACCTCTTGTAGAAAAATTGACTCATATGATTCTTCAGCATTATGAAGAAAAGGAAAAAGCCATTACTCCCGAAAAGATGCGTCATGTGGAGAAGATGATTACGCTCTCTACGATAGATAAGCTGTGGAAAGAGCATCTTTTGTCCATGGATCATCTCAAGGAAGGCATCGGGATGAGGGGGTATGGACAAAAAGACCCCCTTATAGAATACAAAAAAGAGGGTTTCGCCATGTTTCAGGCCATGATCGCTCAAATCAAATTGGATACGGTATCTCATATTTTCCATGTTCAAAAGGTGGCTGAAGAAGAGGAGAGGGAGAGAGCCCGAAGAGAAAATGTGCGGAGGCAATTGGACGCGGCAGCACGGGCCCAGGGAGAGGGGAGACCAAAGGGAGTAACGGTAAAAAAAGAGAAGAAGGTAGGAAGAAATGAACCCTGTCCTTGCGGAAGCGGCAAAAAATATAAAAAGTGCTGCGGTCAATAAAAATGGAAAAGATTATTACATTGGTGACTGATTTTGGTGACGTTGATTCCTTTGTTGCCAGTATGAAAGGGGTAATCCTTGAGATTAACAACAACGTGCACATCATAGATGTCACCCACAAGATAGATCCTTTTGACCTTAAAAGAGCAGCATTTTTAGTGTCACACTATTATAAATGTTTTCCAAAGGGGAGCATTCACCTCCTTGTGGTGGATCCGGGTGTAGGAAGCAACCGCCGCGCCCTGGTTGTCGAAACCTCGCGATACCTTTTTGTTGCACCTGATAATGGTATTTTATCTTATATTTATGAACATGAGGAGGTAGAAACGTGTATCGCAGTGGACATGAAAAAAGATGGCTACTTCAGAGAACAAATAAGCAATACGTTTCATGGACGGGATGTATTTGCGCCTGTTGCTGCAAAGCTCTCTCTCGGCGTATCGCCCGAAGAGATGGGATTTCGTATCAGTGATATGATAAGATTTCCACTGCCCGATGTGACCATTGAAGAAAATAAGATAATCGGAGAAATAATTTATATTGATGGATTCGGCAATGCCCTCACAAGTATAAACGAGGCTGTGTTTAAAAAAAAAGTAGGGAATAGATTTCAGATCCATTTTCTTGATTTGACAATTGATACTGTCGTAAGGGCATATTCAGAGGTCCAATTGGGTGAAACAGGGGCCATATTCAGCAGTGAGGGATATCTTGAGATATTCTCAAATCAGGGTAATCTGGCAAAAAAGAAACATATTAAGGTAGGTGAGCCTATAATAATCAAAATATAAGGAGGAATCAGAGAGTATGACTAGGCATGATCTTGAAAAAATGACTGTTATAAAGCTTCGCGAAGAGGCACAAAAATTCTCCGATCTGAAAAGCACCCATAGCATGGGGAAAGAAGAGCTTATCGCCACTTTGATGGAGCATTTGGGCATTAAGGATGAAGAGACAAAGCCCCTAAGCCGCAAGAAGAAAAAAGTGAAAAAGAGCAAGGAAGACCTCAAAAAGGATATGAGCATACTTAAAGAACAAAGAAAAGAAGCTTTACTCGCAAAGAATGAAAAGGAATTAAAGGCTATTCGATACAAAATAAAAAAAACAAAAAGAAATTTACGGCGGTTAGCGGCATAGCTTAAGGAATCTCCGTCTCAAACCAGCAAGATTATACATGAATTTAGAGGGCCACAATTACGTCCTTGTGAAGTTTTTTAAGTATTAAAATATGATGAGTGGAAGGGCTCATTATCTGGCAAATTTAATAATCTGCTCGGCTATTTTGTCAAGTGGTATTACAGCATCAACTGCTCCCGCTTCAATAGCCATTTTGGGCATGCCGAAAATAACACAGCTTTCTTCATCTTGAACAAAAATTTTAGCTCCCCTGGTTTTCATGAGTCTCGCTCCTGCCGTACCGTCTGATCCCATACCCGTCATAATAATGCCTAGAGCTCTTTCTTCATAGCACTGTGCTATCGATCTAAACAGATAATCAACCGAGGGTTTGCAAAAATTTTCAGGAGGATCATCTGTGACCCGTAATATAGTATCATCGCTCCCTTTTACTCTGCCCACCTTCATCTGTTTCCCTCCCGGAGCCAGATAAACGCACCCTGGTGTGAGCTTTTGTCCGCTTTTACCTTCTAAAACTGTTATGGCACTTTTCTGATTCAATGAATTGGCAAAGGCGGCGGTAAAATCTTGGGGCATATGCTGAACTATGATGACAGGGATTCCCAAGTCCTCCGGGAGGTCCGGGATCACTTTGGCAAGAGCATTAGGTCCGCCGGTAGATATGCCTATTACTATTATTTTATTTTTTTTGCTGTTCTCATGTATATCTGATGAAATAAAATGTGAAGATTTCCTTTGAGGAATAAGTTTTTTCTTGCTTCTCTGGGTTATGGAGCTGACTATTTTTTTAGTGATAAACGCATTGATCCTTGGTTTTAATTGCAGAGCCAAATTCGCTTTATTTCCTTTGAAATCAGTGCCAAAGGGTTTTGTGATGAAATCGACCGCTCCTAATTCAAGTGCCTGCATGGTAACTGTGGCACCTGCTTTCGTCAGGGAACTTACCATAATAACCGGGCATTGTATGCCTTTATTTTTTAATTGCTGTAATGTTTCTAAGCCATCCGCCTCCGGCATTTCAATATCCAACGTAATAAGATCCGGCTTTAATTCTTCAATTTTAGCTAAGGCAACCTTGCCATTTTCTGCTTCCCCTTCTACCCTTACACCAGGGATTTCAGAAAGTACATCAGTCAAGAGCATTCGGTAGAATCGCGTATCATCTACTACCAGAATTCTAAATAATTTATCATGTTCCATAGCATGACCCTGCCTAAAAATTACCCTCTCTTTGTATCTTCGTTATCGGAAATAATTCTTGAAATATTCATAATAGGGATATTTTTTTTAAACCAGAGAAACGACTAGAGTTTCCGATAAAAAGATAAGTCTTTCCTTTCTATTAGAAGGAGATTCCATTGAATGACAAATAATGACCCTGAAATCTTTAAAATTTTTATTGAAGAATCAAAAGAGCACCTCGACGTCCTCGAGCCTGGCCTGCTTGCCTTAGAAAAAGAACCCACAAATCCAGATCCTGAGCTTATCAATAGTATATTCAGGGCAGTCCATAGCATTAAAGGAGCAGCAGTTTTTTTTAATTTGGGGAACATATCATACATCAGTCACAAAATGGAGAATGTTCTCGGTTTGATCCGAGAGGGTGCGCTAAAGGTCAATCAAATGATTATTGATGCTCTCTTGCACGGCACAGATAAACTTAATGTAATGATTGAGACTATTGAAACCAGCGAAGAGGTTGATATAACTGATGAGCTGAAGAATCTGGATATGATATTGGGTAGCGCCGTAAATATTAATAAAAAGAATACAAAAGTAGCAAGAAAAAAAAGAGAACGTAAACAACAGGAATTACCGGAAGAGGCAAAGAACCCGCTTCTTGAAAATATACATAAAGATAAGGGTAACACAGCCGATGAAACCCTGCGAGTGAAGGTATCATTACTGAATGATCTGATGAATATGGTGGGGGAGATGGTTTTGGGCCGTAATCAATTAATGCGGATGACAACAGATATTGTCCATGATATTCATGGCCTTGCGGCAGTACTCCAGCATTTCAATATTATCACCTCCGCGCTTCAGGAAAAGATAATCGCTGCACGTATGCAACCGGTAAATGTGGTATTCAGTAAATTCCCCCGGGTTGTCAGAGATCTGGCACATAAGTTAGGAAAATCAATAGAATTAAAGATTTCCGGAAAAGAGGTCGAACTCGACAAATCAATGATAGAGAATTTGTCTGATCCCCTGACGCATCTTATCCGCAATTGCGTTGATCATGGAATAGAACCTTCACAGGACAGAAGCATATCCGGAAAAGCCCCTACAGGACATATCCAACTTGCCGCCTATCATGAGGGAGGACAAGTTAATATAGATATTATTGATGATGGCAGGGGTATAGATCCGGAGATTATAAAACAAAAGGCCCTTGATAAGGGTATGATTTCAAAAAAAGAACTCGCCCGGCTTAATGAAAAGCAAGTATTGGGTTTGATATTTATGCCAGGTTTTTCTACCGCACAATCTATTTCTGAAGTCTCTGGCCGGGGGGTAGGGATGGATGTGGTGCGGACAAATATTGAAAAATTGGGAGGGACAATTTCGGTAGAATCTAAAATTGGTGAGGGAACAAGAATAAATCTCAAACTTCCCTTAACATTGGCGATCATACCTTCCCTTATTGTGAGTGTCCAAGATCAGCATTTTGCACTCCCACAGATTTCACTCGTGGAACTTGTTCGGCTAAAACCGGATGATGTGTCAAAAAAGGTTGAGACTGTTCAAAATTCGCCGGTGTTGCGCTTGAGGGATAAATTATTGCCGCTTGTCCGGTTGTCAGAGGTAGTAGGGATTGATCGATACTATGTTAATCCAGAAATGGGTGAAAAAGAAACTGAGAGGAGGAAAAGGATTGCTGACCGCCGCGGGTCCGAAACCTGTCCTGTAATTGAAGCTTTACCACCTGTTGAGCGACGGAGGCATAAAACAGATAGACGTAATATATTCAAAAATATTACAAGAATTTTAGTCCTTAATTGCAATGAAAATTATTTCGGCTTAATTGTGGATCAGATAAATAATAATGAAGAGATAGTGGTAAAACCACTCCCCCGGTTTCTGAAGGGTTTATCTTGTTATTCCGGGACCACTATTCTTGGCGATGGAAGGATTGCGCTTATTCTTGATATAAATGGTATTGCATCAAAGGCCCAATTAAAATTCGATGCAGTTGAAAAGAAGAATAAGGATTTAGCAGATGACAGAAACAACGAGATCATGAGAGAGGCCCAGAGTCTCCTGCTCTTTGAAAATGCTCCAGGGGAGTGTTTCGGTCTTAACCTCGATCTTATTCAAAGGGTAGAAAAGGTACCCATGACCTCAATAGAGAGAATAGGTGAGAGGGAATTCCTCACGAATGATAATAAAAGTCTTCGCCTGCTTCGTTTGGAGAAGTATCTTCCCGTAACCACTCCCTCTCGGGATGATGAAAAGGTATGTGTGATTATACCCAAAATGGTCAATGTGTCCGTGGGAATCGTTGCCGCACGTATTCTGGATACCATTCATACTGATGTTGAGATAGATACACACACCATATGTTCCAAGGGAATCATCGGTACAGCTGTTATTAATAATAGAATAGTAATATTACCTGATATTTATTTGATTATAGAAATGGATAATCATCAATGATGTTGGAAGAAGCCCGCAGAAAAAGTCTTGAATTCGGATTTACGAAGTATGAAACCAAACTTGACAGGACCGCTCTTCATAAAAAATTGGGACGTTACTTAAGCAAAGTATGGGGTAAAAGGAGGATTTATTAGTGGCTCAGTATACAACTTTCTATTTACAGGGGGCCCTATTTGGAATTAATATCTTGCATGTGAAAGAATTAAACCGACACCTTGTGTATACATCCGTTCCGGATGGATCAGAATATATAAAGGGTCTTCTTAATTTGCGGGGGCATGTGGTCACCGTCTTTGACCTCGCAAAAAGACTCGGTCTTTCAGAATCGAAAATCAATCCCAAAACCCGAAACTTGATACTTCGCACAGATGCTGAAACAGCTGACTATTATAAACAAGGATGGCTTACTCAGAGAGTAGGCTATGACCCTATAGGCTTTCTCGTTGATGAAATAGGCGATGTGATAGAAGTGTCGGATGACAAACTACATCATGCGCCGGCCAATTTAGAAACAGTCGCAATGGACTATGTAACCGGTGTAGTAGAACTTGAGAAAGGACTACTTGTAGTGCTTAATATTGAAAAAATATTTAACATCCATAATGCAAAGGAGATGGTGTAATGAAGTTTTCAATCTCGAAAAAATTAGGAGTTATTTATATTATAATGATAATGGGGCTTTTGGGTGCCATTATCTCTAACTTTCTTTTTTCTAAGAGCTTGTTGAAACAATCGACATATGCCACTACGATAAGTATTCCCATGGCCTTTAAGGCCAAACAGATGGAACTGCATATAATTCAGGTCCAGCAGTGGCTTACGGATATATCTGCCACTAGGGCTGCGGAAGGGTATGATGACGGATTTAATGAAGCTCAGGTGCATGCGGAGAAATTTTATGCTCTTATAGAGGAATTTATTGCGCACTATGAGAGTAAAAATTACTACAAAGCAGTTGTCGACCTCAAAGAATTGAAAAAAGATTTTGACGGATATTATGAGATGGGAAAAGAGATGGCAGAGGCATATATCCAAAAGGGCCCTGCGAAGGGAAACCTTTTTATGGAAAAATTCGATCCCTATGCTGAAAAATTAGCGAATAGTATCAATAGGTTTCTTAATAACCAGATGCAAGACCTCACATATAAACTAAGCAGGGTTGTTCTTTCAGCAAAACGGGCAAATACTGTCAATATCCTTATGGGCATATTTATCATAGGGCTCTCCACGGTTATTTTCTTTTATGTGAGTATGGGAATTCAGCAAGGCAGCAAGGAAATATTAAAGAAAATAACACGAATTTCACACGGCAGTCTTGAGATCGACACCGAGGCAAAATCGATGGATGAATTAGGTGATATTGCTCATCTTTTAAATAAGATGAGTGGTAATTGGCGAGGTATGGTGCGCGATATCATAGGTCATGCTGAGACATTGAAGGTATCATCGGAAAGCCTTCTTGATTCCTCGAAAATCACCGCATCAGTCGCACAAGAAATGGAACAAAAGGCGAATAATGCCAATTCCGCGAGCGACAGGGCAGCCACTATGCTGAATGCGGTCTCTCAGGATGTAAAAAACACTTCCTTAAATGTCGCCGCGTTGGCTACTGCAACAGAGGAGATGTCAAGTAATATCAATACAATAGCAGATTCAACAAGCCAAACCTCACAGAATGTCAGTACTGTCGCTTCTGCAGTTGATGAGATGAGCACCAATATCGATTCAGTGGTCTCAAATATCTCTGAAGTATCAAATTCGGTTAATACAGTCTCAAGTGCTATTGGTGAGATGAGTAGTTCACTTGCCGAAGTGTCTAAAAATTGCCTCGATGCGAGCCGCATATCATCCGAGGCTAATAATAAAGCTAAAACAACCACCGAGGTCATAGAAAAACTAAAATCATCGGCTCAGAAGATCGGCAAGATAGTGAATGTTATCAATGATATTGCAGATCAAACAAATATGCTTGCCCTTAATGCCACCATTGAAGCGGCTGGCGCGGGCGAAGCAGGGAAGGGTTTTGCCATTGTGGCTAATGAGGTAAAGGCATTGGCAAAACAAACCGCAGATGCCACAGAAGAAATAGAAGCGCAAATAGAAGAGATGCAGGCGAATACAAGCCATTCTGTGTTGGCAATTGAAGAGATTGCGTGTATTATTGAGCATATTAATCAGATAAACAAGATTATTGCCTCAAGTGTTGAAGAACAAACAGCAACCACAAATGAGATTGCACAATCTATTGAAAGTGCCGCGATAAATGCGAGACAGGTTGCTGAGAATGCGCAAGAAATTCAAGGAGGGGTAAATGAAGTTGCGAAAAGCGCCAATGAGGTGGCCGCTGGTGTCAGTGAGATTGCACGCTCAAGCAATGAAGTGGCATCCGCAGCGAATGAGATTGCGAAAGAATCAGAACACGCATCAAAGGGAGTCAATTTAATTGAAAAGAAAACACAAGATGCAAATATGACTATTTTGGGAGCAACCACTGATATAAAGGCGGTAAACCGGGGCGCTTCATCAACGGGTGCAGGAGCGGATATGACCATATCAGCGGCCATGGACCTTTCTGCCATGGCAGATAAATTATCTGAGGTAATGAGGCAATTTATGATCGGTAAGGCGAACTTTGACATTGGGAAAATCAAGGGGGCACATCTTGCCTTTATGCGGAAACTCGAAGCTGCTATTAGCGGAAAAGTAACTATTAAATCCGATGATATAGCGAATGCCCATGAATGCGAATTTGGCAAGTGGTATGATCATGAGGGAGAAAAAAAATTCGGGGATCTTCCTGTTTTCAAAGAAACAGGCATCGCGCATAATGAGATTCATGAGTTGGCGAAGGAAGTTGCATCCCTGACGGTTCAGGGAAAGATAGATGATGCTCGCTCTTTACTCCCTGACCTTGATAGAGTGAGGTATCAGCTCTTTCAAAAAATCGACACCCTCTACCGGCAAAACCTCGACAGCGGAAAATCTTAAGTTATTGCAATAACTCTTGGACCGCTTCAAGGAGTTCAGCGCGCTTAATGGGCTTTACAAATGTATGTTTTACCCCAAATTTCTTGACCATGCCCAGATAAGAATCAGGGCTGATGCGCCCTCCGCCGGACATGGCAATGATTGCAATATTAGGGAAATCACGCTTAAACTTCCTGATTGTCTCAATACCTTCCATTTCAGGCATAATAAGATCAGTGATAATAAGATCAGCGGGATCTTCACGGTAAAGCTTTATGGCGACCTTGCCGTTTGGAGCAGTCACCACTTCATAACCCGCTCTCTCCAGCATTTGCTTGAGCATCTCCTGTATCTGCACATCATCATCTATTATAAGAATACGCGCCATAATTTAATCTCTCCTTTCCATTTTTATGCAGTGTACCTTTTTTTGGATTTTATTGCAATATCCCTTTGTACTCTCTGTGGTAAATTGAAAACCATCGAGGACAGAGCTGCACGTGAAAAATACCGAAAAGAAAAAGTTGAACCTTACAATGGAGAAAATGTATGGAGATTGGGCAAAAGATACTCGTAATTGATGATGATACCATAACATGTAAGCTTTTAGATCATATACTCACAGGTACAGGATACGCGCCATTTTGTGTTCACAATTGTCAACAGGCCATTGAAGCTGTTCAGAATAATTTCTTTAACCTTGCCCTTATCGATTTAAATCTCCCTGATATACCCGGTATTGAGGTCATGCATAAGATCAAAAAATTGTCTCCGGATACAGAGGCGATAATAATCACTGGTAATGCCTCAGTTGATACAGCGGTTCGGGCCATGCAGGATGAGGCCTTCAGCTATGTAACGAAGCCTATAGATAAGAGTTATCTAGTGGCCCTTATTGCCAAGGCATTGGAAACACAAAGATCACAAATACAGCATAAGCAGGCAGAGCAGGAACGCATACGCCTTGCTGCTGCAATTGAACAGATTACCGAAAGCATCATCATAACCGATAGAGAAGGCACAATACAGTATGTCAATCCTGCCTTTGAAAATATAAGTGGCTATAAGCGGAATGAAGTCATGGGAAAACTTGCTGAAATATTTCAGGATAATGGGAATACACAATTATCAAAGGCAATATGGGACAGCCTTAATCGTGGCATGACATGGAATGAAAACATAATTGCGAAGAAAAAAGATGGCTCAATGTATCAGGTCGATTTAACGGTTTCACCTGTGCGTGATTCCTCACATGCAGTCAACAACTATGTGGCGGTAATGCGCGATGTGACCTATGAGGTAAGCCTTGAACGACAACTCCGGCAGGCTCAAAAAATGGAGGCCATAGGAACTCTTGCTGATGGTATTGCTGATGAATTTAATAATCTATTGGCAATAATTATGGGCAATTTAGAGCTCGTCCGATATGATATTCCAGCATGGAATCCAGCAAAGCAAAATCTGGAGAAAGTGCTTGAAGTCTGTGCACATGCCAAAGAAGCAGTACGCCAAATCTTTATCTTTACCCGTCAAGATAACCAAGAAAGAAAACCCATACACATTACTCCTATCATTAAGGATACTCTGAAACAAATAGAAGAATCAGTGCCCTCTTCAATTGAAATTAAAGGAAGTTTAAAAAAATCGGCAAAAGTGTTAGCTGATCCTACTCAAATCCATCATATGATGCTCAATCTTTACACGAACGCACTGTGGGCAATGCGCGAGAGAAGAGGCATGCTGGAGGTCAAATTAAAAAATGCGTATCTTGATAATGAGACAATATCAAAATACCCGGGATTTAAAGCCGGTCAGTACGTTCAGATAAAGGTAATAGATAACGGCTGCGGTATAGCTCCTGATATTATAGAGAGGATATTTGATCCTTACTTTACCACAAAGGCTGTCAATGAAGGCAGTGGCATGGGGCTTGCGGTTGTCCATGGAATCGTGAAAAGCCATGGCGGAGTGATAACTGTCCATAGTATTCTTGGCAAAGGCACGACTTTTACAATACTTTTCCCGGCATATCTTTAAGAAAGGCTGGCTGTTTTGTGAAGAATCTTGGGAGCAAGCTTCGATTTTAAAAGAATATTCTTTAATTCTTCAAATTCCCTGGTAAGCGTGTGAAAAATATCGTGAGATTTTTGAAGATCACCTTGACGCCCTGCAACCTCCATTTGATAAGCTACCTCCATTAACGCCTCGGCCTCAATATTAGAAGATGAACCTTTGATTGTGTGCGCTATTTGTTCGATCTCTCCTGTATTATTATCTTTCAATGCCTGATTTAAGGCTTCTATCCGAAGAGGGATATCTTCCAAGTAAATCTCAATAACCTCCCGGCATAGCTCTTCATTTTTGCCCATTCGACCCAATAACGCATCTAAATCAAATCGTTTCTTCTTTTTAGTTTCCACATGCTTTTGAGCTGATTTGGGACTCTGTGTCTGGGGGGGGGAATGCACTATTTGTTTTTCAATTATTTCTACAAGTTCCTGTGGCTTAATTGGTTTGGATATATAATCAGACATTCCTGATTCAAGACATCTTTCTCTGTCACCCTTCATCGCATGAGCGGTCATGGCGATGATTGGCAACTTATGATTTAACACCTTTGAGTTCGGATCGCGAATTATTTTTGTTGCTTCAAAACCATCCATTTTCGGCATCTGAACATCCATTAAAACAAGATCATAATACCTCTTCTCCAATATTGAAATTACCTCTTGCCCGTTATTCACGGAATCAACTCGATATCCCAATATACTGAGAATCCCTAATGCTACCTTTTTGTTTACAAGGTTATCTTCAGCCAATAAAATCTTTATCTTTCGTTTTTTATCTTCCGCAAGGGAGTGCCGGGTAATAATAGGCATATTATACTTTTCAGCACTGCTGCTTTTGGTGCCGAGAATCGTCGTGAGGCATTCGTAGAGCATAGGCTGTTTAGTCGCCGTCGTAAGATATGCTGTAAATCCAATTTCTTCCAACCTGGCAACGTCACCTCGCTGTCCATTAGTAGTTACCATAACTAAGGGAATATGCTGCAATAGGGGATCTGCCTTAATTAAACGACCAAGTTCTTCCCCATTCATATCCTGCATCTGCGTTTCAATAAGAACTGCGTCATATGATTCATGCCGTGCCTCTGCTTCTTGAAGCATCATAATGGCCTCTCTGCCACTGATGACCCCATAGGGGATACATTGACAGGCTTTAAGCTGTTTTTTTAATGTCAAACCTCTTTTTTTATTGGCAGCGACGACAAGAATTCTTGTCCCTCGAATATCCGCCGGAATGACAGGAGATGATTTCTTGTCCTCAGCTGGAGTCTCCAAATTGAGTGTAAACGAAAAAGTGCTGCCTTTTCCTTCCATGCTGTTCACGGAAATTTTACTGCCCATCATCTCTGCAAGTTGATTTGAAATAACCAATCCCAAGCCGGTTCCGCCATATTTACGGGTCATCGAAGGGTCTATTTGGGAGAATGATTTAAATAAAAGGCCCATACGTTCTTTGGGTATACCTATTCCCGTGTCACTGACTTCAAAGTGCACTTCAGCGTGACTTTCAGTTTTACCTTTTAACGTCACTTGAGTGTGGACCCCCCCTCTTTCAGTAAATTTAATGGCATTACCGACCAGATTAATGAGTATTTGCTTTAGCCGTCCGGGATCTCCTCGAACAAAAGAGGGAACATCATGATGAACAGAACAGCTAAATTGAAGCCCTTTCATCTGAGCTTGGATGCTCAACATATCACTCATGCTTTGCAGGGCGATCCTTAAATCAAAATTGATATACTCAAGATCCAGTTGACCTGCCTCAATTTTAGAGAAATCAAGAATATCATTCACTATAGTCAAGAGAGAATTTGCTGAAGATTTTATCGTATCCGCGAATTCGCGCTGTTGATCGTCCAATTGAGTCTCTAATAAGAGATGTGTCATGCCAATGATTCCATTCATAGGAGTGCGTATTTCATGACTCATATTGGCAAGAAAAGCGCTTTTCGCCTTATTGGCCGCTTCGGCAGATTCTTTGACCTTTCTTAGATTCTCTTCCGACCGCTTAAGCTTGGTAAGCATAAGCTTTAATTCATTTTTCTGGATATAAAGGTCGATGAATACCCTCACCTTGCTTTTAAGAATATCCGGCTCAATAGGTTTGAATAAGTAATCAACCGCACCTGATTCATATCCCTTGAATACATGTGTTTTTTCCATGCTTATGGCAGTGACAAAAATTATAGGGATGTGTCGTGTTCTTTTGCTCCCCTTCATCAACGTTGCAGTCTCGAATCCATCCATATCAGCCATCTGGACATCAAGCAGGACAAGAGCAAAATCATATTCCAACATTAAAGCCAATGCACTATCCCCTGACCGTGCCTTGAAAATATTCAACTCCAGATCATCGAGGACGCTTTCCAACGACAATAGATTTTCCAGTTTATCATCCACAATAAGGATATTGGCTTTTTCATTCTTATGTTTCATATTTTACGCTCCAAAGACACACCTTGATACACCTTTTGCTACATTCTCATCGGCAAGGATTTGGTTTTCCTTCAAAATCCCGACTCTAGCGAAGCTCCGCCTCAAACCGACAAGGTTGAAGGCTTTTTCTGCGGAGCTTCGTTATGCAGGTTACTGGATGCTCGATCCTGGATAAAAAATAAAAAGATATTCCTTTTAATACCAGTATCTAGAAACCAGCATCCAGCATCGATCATGCAAAAACTTGACTCATTTGTGAAGTTTTGGGTTATAAATAACGGCTAGATATAACACACTCATAGTATATTTAATAAAGCCATACCCTGAGCATTGAAAGTAATTTTTCAGGGTCTACCGGTTTTGCCAGATAGTCATTAGCCCCAGCTTCGATACATTTATTCCGATCACCCCTCATTGCTTTCGCCGTGAGAGCGATTACAGGAAGCTTCTCAAGTCTATTCTGTTTTCGAATTTCTTTCATAGCAGTATATCCATTCATCACAGGCATCATGATATCCATCAAGACAAGATCTATATCAGGAGTATTATTAAGACATCGTAATCCCTCTTTTCCGTTTTTTCCCACCAGAATATTCATGCCGTTTTCCTCTAAAATACTTGTGAGGGCAAATACATTCCGCATATCATCATCCACAATAAGTATTTTCTTATTTTTCAATATCGATTCACTATTATGTATCTTTCCAAACATCTTTCTCTGTTCTTCGGGGAGCTGTGCTTCCCTAAAGTGGAGAAACTTTATTGTTGCATGTAAAAGCCTTTCGGGAGATTTTGCTCCTTTTATAATTATTTGTTCAGCATAGTTATTGATCACTATTTTTTCGTTTTTCGTAAGTTTCTTCCTTGTGTAGATTATGATCGGAATATAACGAAGAGCTTCATGAGCTCTTATTTTTATCAATAGGTCAACTCCTGTCATGTCGGGTAACTCAAGCTCTTGAACCACATAATCAAACGCCCCTGAGGTTAATTGTGTATAGGCCTCCCCTCCGGATCCTACAGAGGTAATGACTATATCCGTCATGCCCAAAAGTGTTTCTATTGATTTTCTTTGAGTCTGATCATTGTCTATGACAAGAATATTTTTTACATGAAGAGAAATACAGTGTTCTATTTTTAGAAAAATTTTTTTTAATCTATCCAAAGTGATCGGCTTCACAAGACACCAGGCAGCGCCCATCTTTCTAATCTCAGAGGGTTCATCAAAATCTGAAATAAAATAGATCGGGATGTGCCTTGTTGTCGGATTATTGGTGAGCCTCTCTACAACAGCCACTGCATTCATACCAGGGATTTTCCTTTCCAGAATAATTGCGTTAGGCTTGTAATAATCAGCAAGATGGAGCCCCATTTCTCCATCTTCTGCAATCAATGTTTTAAATCCTTTTCTTTGGGATAATCTTTGTAAAATCTTTGCTAATTTGGCAGTAGATTGAATAAGCAGAACCGATTTATCAGCGACTAAAAGTTCTCGCCTGTCGTCATTCAAGGAATCAAGAGTTCTTATATTTTTTTTTGTCTCCCTCTCCTCTTGCTTCTCACCCTTGTCAGTGAAACCTCTTATTTCCTTGCCTGCGAATCCTTTATCCTCAGTTTTATTCTTATCAAAGAGGACGTGGGGTGTATCGGGCAAATACACTGTAAAAGTGCTCCCTTTTCCTTCTTCACTCTCCACATGGATTTCCCCTCCTAAAAGCTTTGCATACTCTCTTGAAATGGAGAGGCCTAATCCTGTTCCGCCATATTCCTTACTCGTCGTCCCATCTGCCTGTTGGAATGCCTCAAATATGAGTTTTTGTTTGTCCTTTGGAATTCCTATCCCTGTATCTGCAATTGAAAAGGCAATAATACCCTGTGATTTGAGAGTGCTGGTGGACGTATTAATTTCCTCCTTCGGGCGTTTGATAGATAAGGTGATCTCCCCTTCAAAAGTGAACTTGCACGCATTAGAGAGCAAATTTTTAATAATTTGCTCCATCCTCCTGCGGTCTGTGCGAAATACAGAAGGTACATCCTCGGAGATATCCGCATGTAATGTGAGTCCTTTATCTTGAGCTAGTGGCTGGAAACTTTGAGTGATCGCATTGGCAAAATTAACGAGATCAACATCCTCTAAAATAAGCTTCATCTTACCGACTTCTGCCTTAGATAAGTCTAATATATCATTAATGAGAGCCAGAAGATCAGAACTTGAGGAATAAATAATTTGACAAAATTGCACCTGTTTGTCCGTAAGATTGCCCTCCTTATTTTCGGACAATAACTTTGAGAGAAGCAGCGCACTATTTAAAGGGGTCCTGAGCTCATGAGACATATTTGCGAGGAATTCAGACTTATATGTGCTCACTTTTTCCAAATCTCTTGTCTTATCGATAACAAGATTGTGCATCGTTTCCAGCTCACGGCTTTGTTTTTCTATTAAAGAAGCCATTTCAGAGAGCATTCGCTTTAAACGTATAATATGCACAATATATAAGGATGCGAGACAGAGAGATCCCAAAAGAAAAAAAATGCCTTGAGAAAAATATGGAGAACTTACGAGACTAACTATGACTAAGAGAATGAGAATAATGAGGAGGGGATATGCAAAAATGAGTGTATTAGTGCGCTTCATACTTTTTTTCGCTCATTTTCCCCTTATGTTGTTTTGCTTTTTATAGTGCTCTTAGATGTTTCTTTCCTCTTATCCTCAAGATTTAATAACTTACCTAAAATAACATCCCCTAATCCAAATTTTTTAGCCACACTCTTGGTAATATAATCATCAGCACCAGCACGAAAAGCATTCTCAATGTCCTTTATTTGTTCCTTGGCAGTAAGAATAAACACTGGAATATTTTTTGTCTTCGGATCATTTTTAAGCTGGGCACACACCTCATACCCATTTGTCCCCGGCATCATGATATCAAGAAGAATCAGGTCGGGATTTTTAGTCTCGGCCATTGTAAGGCCTTCCTCCGCTCCTGCTGCAAGGAACACCCTATGTCCTTCAGTTGAAAGGATATATTTCGCCATCTTCCTATATATCCTATTATCATCAATAACTAAGATTCTCATCTACTCGATCCTCGTTTATATATACCAACATTTCTATCTTTTTTATCGGTACAAAACTTCGCATTCTTCATCAATGACCCGAGTATTTTGAATTGCGCCTGCTTGCAGAAATAGGGGCATTGTGTTAAAATTTTTAATATAAGGCAAAATAATAAATCTTTATTAAAAAAGGGGAGTAATAATGATAATGAAAACTTAGAAACAAATTTTAATAAGAAGGAGCAGGATGATGGATAAGCAACATCTCTATGATATAATAGCCCATCGTAATAAATTGTTTGCGAAAGAGGGGAAAATTGTAAATAAAACAACAATTAATTTTAAAGATCTGGCGAGCATTCTTTATTTTCCGGATATTTGTTGTCCATTTTGTCAAGGGAATATTTTGACAAAACCGAGAGAAGGTTTGATTGAGCTAAGGACAAAAATACATAAGAAATGGACCCGGACTTTTCTTTCATTCTTCATGTATGATTCCTTTTTTGCAGTGCGAGATAAAGAGATTCAAATACATAACAGGGAAACATTGGAAAAGGTTACATGCCCTTTTTGTAACAAGAGCCTCTTTATTGATATGCGGTGCAATTGCTGCAATGCTCAAATTATTGCTGTGAATGTGAATTTATTTGCGGGTTTGGATATACAATGTAAGTATGAATTTTGCTCTCGTGAGGGGTGTCTGTGGTCTAAGCTAGAATTTCAAGAAGGATACGATAATCAACTAATGGTAACGTAGGAGAAATAGGTGAAACCAATCTTACAATTGGCATTAGATTTTGTAGATTTACAAAGGGCGCTGAAATGTGCCACCTTAGCTGTGGAAGGGGGCATTGATTGGATAGAGGCGGGTACCCCCCTGATTAAAAGCGAGGGACTTCACGCAGTCAGGGAATTAAGGAAAATGTTTCCCCACAAAACTATCGTGGCAGACATGAAAATAATGGATGCGGGGAGAATAGAGGTCGAAAGTGCCGCAAAATCGGGTGCTAATATAGTGGATGTTCTTGGAGCAGCTAGCGACGCGACCATAAGGGAATGTATTGAAGCGGCAGAGAATTATGGCGCAAAGATTGTTGTCGATCTTATTGCTGTTGATGATGTGGTGAGCAGAGCTCGGGAACTAGAAGAAATGGGTGCTCACTATATAACGGTCCACTGTGCGATTGATGAGCAGATGGAGGGGAAAAACCCTTTTGAAAAACTTCGCAAGGTAGCTCAAGCAGTCTCTATTCCCGTTGGAGTAGCAGGTGGAATAAATTCTGAAACAGCTGCCCAGGCTATTAAATCCGGTGCGTCAATTGTGATTGTTGGAGGTGCTATTACAAAATCAAAGGCCCCTCAAAAGGCAGCCTCTCTCATAAGAGAATGTGTGGATGAGGATATAGCAGTTGAGACCACATTATTTAAAAGGGGAACAGGGACGAATATCCGTGATATATTACTCAAGGTGTCTACGGCAAATTTATCTGATGCCTTACACCGACAAGGGGTAGTGCCTAATATGCGGCCAATCTTTGAAAATATTAAGATGGTAGGGCAAATTGTCACTGTAAGGGCTTATCCGGGTGATTGGGCAAAACCGGTAGAAGCAATAGATGTAGCCTCAGAGGGAGATGTCATAGTGATTGATGCCGGTGGGGTTGGCCCTGCTCTATGGGGAGAGCTGGCTACTCATTCCGCTTTGCAAAAAAGGCTGTCAGGTGTGGTCATTTATGGCGCTATTCGCGATACTTATGATATTAGACTTATGAAGTTCCCTTCTTTCAGCACACTCATAACACCCAATGCAGGGGAACCAAAGGGATTTGGAGAGATAAATATTCCTTTGCATATTGAAGGCATTAGTATTGAGCCCGGAGATTGGGCGGTTGGAGATGATGATGGCGTTGTTATTCTCCCTCAACATAAATCCGTTGAATATGCGAACAGGGCCATGGATGTCTTGGAAAGGGAGAACCGGATCAGGGAAGAGATTAAGGAAGGCAGCACACTGAGCAGCGTCACAGAACTTCTTAAATGGGAAAAGAAAGTATAGTGCATTTCTTTTAGCAGGGCAAATGTATAATCATTTTCGTTCCTTCACCCTTTTTACTTTCAGCCTTTAAAGTCCCTTCATGATCTTCAATGATCGAATTAGTTATAGAAAGGCCTAAGCCGGTGCCGTTATCGCCCTTGGTAGAAAAAAAGGGTTTAAAAATATTGGGGAGTTCTTCCTCAGTAATGCCAGGTCCTGTATCGGCAACAACTATTTCCACCCATCCCTTCTTGCCCTGAGCAGGTCCTTCTTTTTTTTTAACTGAAACAGATATTTCTCCACCCTCAGGCATAGCCTGGCTCGCATTGATGAAAAGATTAAGAAATACCTGTTGTAGCTTGTGAGGATCAACATTTAATTCAACAGGGCCCGGATCTCCCAGCAACTTTATTTGAATCTTTTGTTTATTGAGCCTATAATTAATCAGGGACAGGCAACTGGTTATGATTTCCCATATATTATTTAGATTTTTCTGGGTCGGGCTTATGCGTGTAAAGCTCAGCAGGCTCTTGATAATTTTGCCACAGCGTATTGATTCGCTTTCGATAATTTTTAGATCTTCGAAGGTTTCGTTATCACGCGGCGTTTTTCGTAAAATTTTTTGAGAGAACCCTAATACAATCCCCAAAGGATTATTTAGTTCATGCGCTACACTGGCAGCCACTTCGCCCATAGCCACAAGGCTTTCGTTACGAGCAAGTTTCTTCTGCATTAACTCTCTCTCGGTAATATCACGAATCACGATAATGACTTGTTCAACCTTACCCGTATCGTTTTTGATCGGTGTAAATATAATCTCATCATAGCGTGTTTCACCCGAGGGGGTCCTATGAGTTTTTTGTTCATATTGGGTGACACCCTCTAAAAAAACCTGTTTCATCTTACAATTGGGTCTATGTCTTCCGGAAAGGCACCCAGGATAATTACGGATCATATAGCAGGGTTTGCCGATAATCTGCTCCATGCTCATCCCCACATCCTCGGCCAATCTTTGATTCGCCGATCTAATGATATAATCAGGGCCGATAGTGATGATTATGTCATGAATACTATCGAATATTGTCTCTATTTTATTCTTATTCTTAATATGTTCTGCCTCTAAAATTTTTTGTTTGGAGATATCTTGCGCGCTTCCATAGATCAAGAATTCACCATCAACAGTATACCTCTGGCAATTTTTAATAATAGATGGCTTTTTATCGCTATTTAAATGCAATGGGTATTCTTCTTCTATCTTGTTTTTGGGGGAGGATAAAAGAGTGCAGGGGAAATTTTTACTCTTATGGGCACAAAACAAGCTCTTACATTTTTGTCCGATAGCCGTTTCATGAGATATGCCGAGTAAATCAAGTGCATATTCATTAATTTTCTGTATCCTAAGATTGCTGTCCACTTTAAACATGCCCACCGGAATATGCATAAATAGCTTATCATATTGCTCACGCAATGCTTCAAAATCCTTTTTTCTCTGTTCGCTGACCATCTCAAGTTCTTGATTGGCTTCTTCAAGCTTGCTATTATAATGATCAATAGTTTCTTCTCTATTGCGGAAAATAGTCCCGAGCGCTCCAATGGTGGGATAAATAGCGATAAATATTAAGCATGCGGTCATATCAACCGGATGGATTAATTTGTTAGCGGTTAAGAGACTAATAAATAAGAGCCCATTAAGGATAACCGCCCAGGTGAGCCCCCATCTTGCGCAAATATTATGCACAGGATCATATGTATGAGGCTCCATTATGGCATAGAAAAATTCAACATGGATATTTATCTCTGCCCTCATCTCTCCCAAAACAATCGGTTTCGGTTTAATCTTATTACTATATGGCCCCAACTTTTTTTTTGGAAAAGTTGTTTTCAGAAGATGTCCTGTTACATCTTTTCTTAGTGTGTATGCCATTTCATCTCCTCCAACATTTGTTGTGCTTGAATAAAATTCGGATTAATCGAGAGAGCGGCTTTAAATTCATCGATCGCTTTATCGTAATTCCCACGCCGTTTATAAATACTTCCTAAACTAAAATGGGCCTCTGTATAATTGGGATTTAACCGCACTGCCTCGGAAAAAGATTCGATCGCTTTATCAAGATTATTCTCTTGAACATAGATAAAACCAAGATAATAATGAGCCTTGTCAAAAGCAGAATTTATCTCAAGACTCTTTATAAAATATGTTTTCGCTTCACTGAAATTATTGAGAGTCACATATGTTGCTCCCAGATTAAATAAGGCAGTGTTATTGTGTGGGTCCCTTTTAAGAATATTTTTACATTCTGCAATAGCTTCTACGTACTTGCCTTGCTTTTGATAGATTGCCACAAGATAAGAACGGGAAGCCGTATCATCAGGATCAAGTTCAAGAACCTTATTGAAAAAATCTGTGGCAACAGTCAGTTCCCCTTTCTGAAAATGATAAAGGCCCATATTCAGATACGCCTCCTCGCAGCGAGGATTGAGAGTTAATACATGGTTAAATACCCGTAATCCGTCTGAGAAACGCCCGGCTTTCATATAATTTATACCTAACTGGTTATATATTATTATATTCTCAGACTCCAACTCGATGGCCTTCTCCAGAGATTCGATCGCTTTCTCATTCTCACCCATTGCCTCATAAATAGTGGCCAAGATTGTATACGCATCAGTATCCTGGGGATATTCCTTTATTACTTTTTTATATTCTGCAATTGCCTTTTTAAAAGCCCCTTGAGCAAAATATTTTGCTCCCTCATCCATATATTTCATAAGCTTTATCATTGTCTTCGGATCAGGATACGATTCCTTTTTGTTTTCAGAGGGCGCAAATACATATCCGAGGCTTCGCAGTTTTTCCTTTTCCTCTGTACTCAACTGATGCTCTTGTGATCTGTTCCATTCAGGGAAAGGACCATTTTTTAAAGACCTTAGCTGCGTTTGCAATTCAGCAGCAATAGCAGGCTTTTTCGTAAAAAGATTATTATTTTCTTGTGGATCTACTTTCATATTATATAATTCAGGAGAGGGGGCCTCAATATATTTCCAACTATCTTTCCTCACCCCGAAAAGAGGGCTCCAATTATGAGTAAATCGCGGATAGAGAGTTTCACAATACAAGGATAATTCTTTCTTCTTCTCCTTCCCTGCCATGAATGGCAACAGCGAGGTGCCTTGCATTTCAGATATAGGGTCTATTCCGGCAATTCCCAATAATGTAGGCGCAATATCGATTAATCGGACTATGGAATCAATCCTTCGTGCAGAGGGAAAGAACTTCGCATATGAGCAAATAAATGGCACTTTGAGAGCATAGTCATAAATAAAGATACCATGAGTACTCTCTCCATGGTCTCCCAGGCCTTCCCCATGATCGGCCACTATAATGATCAATGTATTCTCATAGATCCCTCTTTTTTTGAATTCCTCCAACAAGACGCCCACCCACTTGTCCGTATACGCGATTTCTCCATCATATAAATTGTTCGCATACATCTCTGAATAAGGCGCGGGAGGCATATATGCATCATGAGGATCATAATAATGAACCCAAAGAAAAAACTTATTAGAGCCAGTTGTGCCCAGCCAACGCAGCGCGGATTCTGTGACGGTTTTCGCCCGTCTCTCTTTTCCGACAAGCTGTGCATCTACCCCAGAGATGAGATTATCATTGTACACATCAAATCCTTGATCAAGTCCAAAACGCCTATCCAACACGAATGAAGACACAAATGCCGCCGTTGTATACCCTTTCTGTTTAAAAATTTCCGCACACGTTGTGGCTGATTCAGACAGGGCATAGGTACCATTATTTCTAATGCCATGATAGTGTGGGTAACAGCCTGTAAAAATTGATATATGAGAAGGGAGAGTTATAGGTACTGAGGTAAACGCATTTTCAAACAGGATCCCCTCTCGTGCCACAGAGTCAATATGAGGGGTTTTTACCTTTGTATACCCATAACATCCAAGATGGTCAGCGCGCAGAGTATCAATAGTAATCAAAAGGATATTGGCGTTAAATGAAGCAGAAGAAACGCATGGCATAAGCAGGAGGGTGCTAAAGATTGCAGAGACAACTGTTATTTTATAATAATCAGATATATTCATATCTTTATTAATCTTTGCATTTAAAAATAACACTCATTAGGCAAGAATAATTATGCGAATATCCCCTTTTTTCGTCACGACACTCATTAACCTTCTTTATTAACATTTTAGTATATTTAAGCAAAAAAAGCAAAGAAATTGTTGGGCTCACACACAAAGTATCCCCTTACTCAATAAACTAAAATGCAAGTATTCTCAGGGGGAACAAAACTCATGTGGCTCATGGAGATAGGTATTAAAAAATATGAGAATGGATTATCAGTCTTATTTCACTTTCTTTAATTCATTCTCTATCATTTTTAGATTTGCTTTAATTTTATTTGTGTAAGTTGTCTGAGAATATTCCTGCAATACATTATAAAGAATATCATAGCTTTCTTGTAATAATTTTTTCTTCTTTTGAGGATCTGTCTCCTTCTGTGCCTTCAGGAAGCTATCTGCCGATCTTTTTCTCTCTTCAGAAACTATCTGATTGATACATTGTTTAATCATGGATTCTGCTTCATCAGCCAGGGAGGTCTCAAGCGATTTTTCAAAAATGGCTAATGCCTTCTTATAGTTGCCCCTCTCATATTCAGTCTTTCCCTGTGAAAAAATTTTTTCCTCCTCCTCCTTTTTGACGTACCCTTCGGTTCTCTTGACCATATTCACCTTATCGGGGAGCAATGAGAGGAGATAGCGCAGATTTGGATCATCCTCATAGATACTGTATTTGTCTTTAATTTGCTCTAATAAACCCATAGCCCGCTCAAATTCGTGGTCTTGGATTAACTCATTTACTGTCTCATATATTTTTTCGAGTTCATCGGCTTGCTTATCTGCCAAGTCTTGATCTAATTCCATCGCTTTCCGGCCAGAAGGACAGGAGGGACACCTGCTTTCTATTTCCTTTAATATTTCTCTGATTTCATTAATCGGTGCACCCTCGGATAATAGTTTCTCTGCTTGCTCTACCTTAACCTTTGCAAGGAGCTCTTGAAAATTAACACTGTAAAGCTCTATTTTCTCACGAGCCTTTATATACCATTGATTATTTCGCCTAAAATCCTCAGTTATATAGTTAAAGGCCCTTAATGCTCCCTCAAAATCTCTCCTCTCCAATAGCCAGTTCCCGATATTATATAATGTAACCATTCCTTCTCGCGCGGTTGAACTGTAACCCTGAAGGACTTTTGACACGACAAAGGAGGCTTGAGCCTCTTTTCCTTGATGCTCTAAGCTTACCGCATAGATGTAGGTCATTTCCAAGGGAAGCTCCTCTTTTGGAAAAGGTAATGCATCTATGGCAGTTATTATTTCCTCATATTCATTATGAGAAAAATATTCTGTAATTTTCTTGTAAAAAATTGTTAAATCATTTTCATTTTCTTCTTTACTTTTACTAATTTTCGTCTTTTTGATATCTTCCTTGGTTGCGCTAACCGCTTTTTCAATTTCAATCTGTTTCAAGAGAAGATGGAGCGCTTTATCATATGACTTGATCGCCTTCCTCTCTGAGACTTCATTCACACTCTCAACTATATAAGCTTGCGCTGTTTCGAGCTGTTGATCCAATTGAGCCAATCTGGCTTTAAAATCTTCATCCTCTGTATCTTTGATCTTTGAGAATACAATCTCTCTTAAAGAAAGCACTTTCTCAAGCAAAAGCATTGTATATTGGTCGCTTAATTGGGCCTCTTTCGGTTTCTCCCCTTTATCAAGTATTCGCTGAGGAATCTTCACATGGGCGCTACAGCAACAAAGAGTACTCAAAAGCAAGACTAATAAGGTAAATATATAATGCTTACTGTTCATTGCTCCCTCCTGCAATAAGGTATATAAAATCGAGCCGGTATAAATGTATCCTCTCCTAATTCTCCAAAACTTAAAATTTCATAGGTGCCGGGGTATAAACCATTCTCCGGAGATATGCCCACTACTACAGAACCGTCATACGATTTTAGGGATAACATAGGGTCCATCTTAAAAATCAAATCGCTTTCATCAATAATGTTGGTAAAATCATATTCTTCTATTATAGCTTGTGCCACTTTTATCCACACGGGTAACGCTCCCGATGCCCCGGCAATATTAAACGTGGGTGATGACATGGATCTATTATCATCATACCCTATATAACATCCTATAATAAAACCATCCGTCGGATCAAGATCTTGTCCCGGTTGTTCGGCAAAAGGAAGAATCCCAATATAACTCGAATTCGAATATTTGTTCGCTGTCCCTGTTTTTCCAAGAGTAGGAAGAGTAAATTGAATAATTTCTCCTTTATTATGGGGATCTTCAATCTCAAGCATGAGTGCTTCTTTTGCACTTTTTCCTGTACCATATTGTACCACATTTTTCAATATTTCATTGATCAAAGAAGATATTTTTGGATCTATGACACGTTCTTTTTTTATTTCCAGTTCATAGATCACATTCCCCTCATTATTCTCAATGCGTTTTATTAGAGCTGCTTGATTCGGTTTATCAGAGTCATAATAGGTGTAATTGTAGCCGCTTGTCAACGCGCTGTAAACTTTAGCAGCTTCGAGAATAGTAATGGCATTAGGGCCTAAAGGATATGAGAGAACAGGAGCAAGATATGATTCAATGCCAAGCCCTTTGGAAAGTTTTATAAGATACCGGAGGCCGAGCAGAATCTTAAAATCTTGAATATGAAAAAGGGTATGAAGATCATAAAGATTATATTTTCTCATATGCCTTTCTTCTCTCAGCATTATTTCCCTTATCTTTTTTATTGTACGTACCCTTAAGGCCCCCTCAATAAGAATATCTTCCCAAAGGTTCTTCCCTGCTATCAGAGCGTAACTGGAGGTCATCTTTTTGTATCCATCCATATTTACTGTTATTTCCGGACTATAGATAATGCATCTGTCTTTATTTGAAATATAAAAATGGGGGGGGAGAAAAGACGATGAAGCAATTATCCCCAGATCCTCTTCAAGCCGTGTGGCTAATTTTTCATACCGCACAAAGTTGTGCATGATTATCTTGAGCCTTTCTTTTTTTTCAAAATCGAGTGTTGCTACAGTCGCTTCACGAGGGATAAGATCTTCTGCTTTCATATACCGTTCAAATCCTCTCCCATAATGAAGCTTTTTAAGACTTTCCATTTCATCTTGACTCCCTTCAAAAGCAAGATCTATGAGCACCTCCTCCTTCGCCTTGGCGAATGCAGCTTCATAAATAGTATCTTTGCAGACCACAACCCCCCACTTATCCCTTACTTTTCTCTTATATTGCTGATAACTCTCATTCTCTAAGGGAGCCATGCCGACACATTCTGCAAGTTGTTTAAATTCGTCAAAACTCAGGTAATCGCATAAATGATATAAAAGCCAGACAGAGGCCAGGTTCTCCGACTTTACTCCTGCCCAGGAAAGAGAGACCTCATTGTGAGGAGAGAGATGATCCGGTTTTGGGAAATAGAATTGACCTTCAAAGGTAAATAAATCCTTAATATTGGGCAACGGATCGAGATTATTCCATCCAAGTTGCATGGCTGCGCAAAAAAGGAGCGGTTTAAATATTGACCCTAATTGGCGCTTGGCATACACCGCCCGGTTATAATACACATTCTCAAATCCTCCCACCATTGTGACAATTTGCCCGTTTCTTATCAGAATCAGCCCTCCCTGAAGTTCCGGATATTGAAGCAGTTCCAAATGAGCTGGCATCTCATCACTGGCTTCTTTTTTTACTCTTGTTAACACCAAATCTCCCTCTTTAAAGAGCTTTATAAAGTTTGTATAATCAGAAAGACTCATTCTTACCCATTTCCCGCGTCTATGCTGTGTGTAAGCATATGCAAGATCATGCATTGCATCATAATCAATAACTCCCGTTATTTCACCAAAATCAACGACTATTCGTGAGTCGTTGCCTTTTTTAATAATCTCTTTTATTCTTCCTTTATAGAGTTTCCCCTTTTCAAGTTCATTATATGTAATTGATGAATCTTTAAATATAGCCTCTATACTCTGATTATCATATCCATTAAGCCGGACTTCCAATGTGGATAAGGTATTCTGTAATTCCTTCACAGCCCTCTTCTGGCAAGAAGCATTAATTGTGGAATAGATGCGTATACCTGATGTTGAAAAATTATTTATGCCATGTGTAGAGAAAATATCTTGAAAAAAATCACTCTGGAGTCTTTGTCGTATTAACTCCATCGCGACATTTTGCTGATAGTAGATATCTCCTTCAACAAATTTAAGGGGGGTGTTGAGTGCCTCCTTAAGCTCATCCTCAGTGATCATATCAAGAGCGTACATTCTCTTTAGTATATAGTCTCTTCTCATAATGCCCCTGCGGGTGACTTTTTCCACTTTCTCCTCATCTTTGTAAAGAAGCGGATTGTATAAATTGGGCCCTCTAAGACTTCCCGCAATAAAGGCGCACTCGCCAAGCGTGAGGTCTTTATGGCTTTTGCTAAAAAAATACTTGGCCGCGATTCCAAGGCCTCTTCCGGTTCCACATACATAGAATTGATTGCTAAAAAATTCTATTATTTCATCTTTACTGTAACGGGCTTCAAGACGCAAGGCTAATACCAATTCCCAAAGCTTGCCGCGTATGGTGCGGCCTTGTCGATGAAAGATATTTTTTGCTGTTTGCTGCGTTATAGTAGAGCCGCCCTGAACTATTCTTCTTGCCTTAAGGTTGACCAATAGGGCCCTTAGTATTCCTCGCACGTCGATTCCGTGATGCGTATGAAAATTTTTATCTTCTATCGCAATAATAGCATTCTTAAAATATTGTGGGATATCCTTGCCTTCAATATAATCTCTGTGGGCATTATCAAAGAATACTCCCATGATGGTTTTTTCATCATCAAAATATACCGGAGACTCGCTCTGAAAGACTTTTTTAATGTTTTCCTTTTCCATTGTTGAACCTGCAAGTGCTATAACGAAGATATAATAGGCGAGCGTAAGGGTAATGGACACAAAGATAACTATACCCACGCTGATAAAGGATATTTTTTTAATAATAGTGACCCCCCTCATGATAGTGATCATTATATCACATTTTACAGTTTTCGTGCATCAGTTTAGCATGTTTAATTTTGAACGAATAATATAATTCCAAAATTTGCGAGGCGTTTCTTGACAAAAATCCCATTTTGGTTTATTAATATAATAGCTTACACTATTTTGTTATACCATGAAGTATGAGTATCATAGCTGTTGACCAGCAATCCTGATTTTGGACACATAGCATCTGGCAAGTTTGCGAGAAGAAGTGTCAAAATGAGCAGTGCGGGTTATTAAATTAACCTTTATGGGAATTATCTCAAATGTTAGGCTCTCAGCTTTCGCAGGATCACATAGATGATAACAGTTTAAATCTTTTTGTTGACGAATTAGATAAAGACTTAAATTTTTTCCTTCCGGATTCGTATGAAAATATTTTAAAGGAGACAGATTTAGCCCAAGAAATTGTTCAAATATTCTATATAGCTCGAGTTATCTTTAATCCCCTGAGCCAGCACAAAATTAAGCATGACTTATCGAGGTTATTTAAGAGAAAAAGAAAGCATTTAATGTGGGAGCTTGAAAAAGCCAACACACAATTGGCAGAAACTTCCCTCGGGAATTATGTGGATTTAAAAAAAATAAAACGACTCAATCAAGTCTCTAATATACTGCCCCGAGATTTTCTTATATTTCCCGATGAGGTTTTCTACAATAAACTCGTCAGCCGGCAGCTCTATATCAAATCCTTTGAGGATCCAAAAGAGAAAAATATCTCCGTAGCAGAGCTTGTTAATGGGCCGCAAGAGAAGCTTAATAGAAGTCAGAAGTTATACTTTCTTTTTGATAATTCCACCTCAATGAGCGTTGATAATATAAATAAATTCTTTACCGCCAAGGCTATTGCCTTAGAATATTTACGAAAAGTTGGCCCTGAAAGCCCACAAATATATTTCAGGACCTTTCACAGCGAGCTTGGCCCGTTGATTAAGACCAAGACCACTCAGGATATTAACGGATTAATTAAATATATCATAAATCTTACTACAGGTGGAGGACATATCACAATCATCGGCAAGGCCATTCTTACGGCTATAGAGGAGATACAATCAGACCCTGCATTAAAAGACGCTGAGATACTCGTTATTACGGATGGATGTGGGCCCATGCTCGATGAGATCTCATCACGGGGAAGCAATATTAAAATTAATGTAATCCTCATCCCTGATACTGATATTGAAAAAGTACTAAAACTCTACCCTACACGAGAAGCGTGGGACGCTGTTGATCCGGAGTTCCGGAAAATGCCGGATTTTTGGAAATATTATGGGAATTGCAGGTTTACGGCATCCATTCCTGATGAAAAGGTAGTGAAAAGACTTCGACTTGAAAATGGAAGATTAAAGTCAAAAGAGATTAACCAACTGGAACTTCTCATGTGTATAGGTCAGATTTATGATATTGAGGAAGAATCCGATCTCTTTATACTCACCTCTTCGATCTTAGGAGAAAAATTTCTCTTTAATCCGGAAGAGTTGCCCGTTATTAAAAGATATAGGATAAAGCTGCAGCAGGAATTAGCTCGCGGGATACCGGGGAAGAAGATGCTGGCCATTCTTCGAAAGATATCATTTCTCATTAAGTATCTTGAAATTGCCAAAAGCAAAGAATGTTCGCAAGAAGTAGTCAACGCACTCTCCAAGGAAATAGAGAATCTTGTTCTGATAGAGAACAAGATATTAAATGATCCCTGGATTGTATCAATTAAAAGCAATAACAGGCCGGGGAAGAAAAAGTCCCTCTACTATTCAGATGAAATTGCCTTTTCCGTCCTCAAAAATAAAATAAAAAAATTCCTTGCTCGATGCAGGTATATTTATTTTAAAATTTTTAAGCGCCAGTGACTTGAAATTATTTCTTATTTCCTGTATCATATAATTTTTATTATAATAATCATTATTCAAACAAAATGAGGGTAACATATGACAAAGGAACAAATCATTAAGCGAATATGGGAACAACTCCCCGACAAAAATCTCGCAGAGGCAAAAGAAATTTTTGAGAAAATTATGGATATCATTAAGAGCAATCTCGCCAAAGGGAATGATATTGAAATAAAAAGTTTTGGGAAATTCTCCATAAGGGGGAAAAATGAACGTATTGGAAGAAATCCCAAAACAGGTGAACCTGCAACAATTTCCGCACGTCGAGTTGTTGCCTTCAAGCCTTCCAAATTATTCAAAAAACAGGTGGAAGAGCAGAATCATAGCTAAATAACAAGAGCTGTTATGTCATACCAGAGACCATCATGGGATGAATATTTTATGGTTATTGCTAAAGTTGTAAGCACGCGTTCAACCTGTAACTCGCGGCGCACGGGTGCGGTCGTTGTCAGGGACAAGCAAATATTGACGACCGGTTACAATGGTGCTATGCCCGGGTGTGAGCATTGCATTGACAAAGTAATGCCAAATGGTGAAGCATATTGTGAGAGGAGAGCGAGGAATATTGCTGATTTAGACAAATATAATTTTTGCGTTGCGTCTCATGCTGAAAGCAATGCCATATCGCAAGCTGCTGATAAAGGCATCTCACTGCGAGGAGGGACCATTTACACGACACTTTTTCCCTGTCTGAATTGTCTTAAAATGATCGCCATCGCAGGCATAAAAAAGATAGTATACGAATATGAGTATGCATCACAATATCAAGAAAGAGATAATTTTTGGCAAGAGCAGGTAGCAAAAACAGGTATAATAAGCACAAAACTAACCATAAAAAGTGAGACAATAGATATTATTATAGAGTCATTAAAGATCCCCACCTCCGGTAGAATTCTTTCAGCAACACTTTGAATAATTAATTAATACAATAAATAATAAAATGAAAATAATTAATGTAGAACATTTTTCTGAGAGTATATTAATCGAACGACTTCGAAAGGTCACGATGCTTAAGGACCCATCAAATTATATTTATAAGGATGTATTCATCTCGCTTGAAAAGCTTGCCATTAACTCTCTTACACCACCTCAGAACTACGTCTTAAATGATGAATTAGTCCAAAAAAGAGAATTAAAATATGCGTTAGCAGAGCATGGATATGATATATTCAATTTGAATGGATTTTTGGAATTTTGGGTAGAGGGAGAAAATGTGAAAAGAACCTTACTCCCGCCAGTTGTAGAAGAATCAATAGAAAATGATGGATCAATTATGCCGATAGTCAATGATGGGATGCATCGAGTGTATTTGGCCAGAATAGAGAGAAGAAACCCTGAGGTTATTTATATTCGGGGCATACCAAAACGCTATCCATACTATGCGTATCCAATACAGGGAGGATGGGATGTGGTAGAGCGCGTAGATCATTTACCTGAAGGATACATAAAAAAATGGCACCGTATAAAAGATAACAAACTGCTTTACCGCAATTTCGATTCAATATTTGCCAATTGTTCAAAGCCACGAGGATATCATACGTAAAGATAAATGAAATTTATATGCAGGGATTTTGATGATATATATCTTCATGAGAAATTAAAAATAATTAATCCTCATGGCTCAATAGGCATCGTCACATTATGGTCGAAAAGTGAAAACATCTTACAAAAACTAAGGAAAATTGAGGCACAGCTTGATCCTTCATCCTCTGATATCGCGGTAATTGGAAATCTCTACGGCCTTAACGGAATAAAATATCTCCTTGCAAATCTCCTCTTTAATCCCCAAATAACAACCCTTATCATATGTGGTCATGCCCTGTCCGATTCAGGAGAAGCACTTAAAAATTATTTTGCATCAGGCATTGAAAAGGAATGTGCACAGGGTACCGTGCGATATAGAATTATCAATACTGCATCATATTTATATGATGAAATACATCCCGCTCTTTTTAACGGAACCCCTAGACTCATTGATCTGGGAAGCTTTCATTCGGCAGAATCCTTCACAAAAGCACGGCTTTTTTTTAAAGAATTTACAAAGATTAATCCGACACGAGATGATCGGATTGAGATAACGCTGAAAAAGACTGAGATTGGGACAAAACCCTCGAATCTCCGCTCACACACTATTGTATCAACTACGCCAATCGATGCATGGGAGAAATTGATTTTCAGGATTGTTAACTTTGGTGTTGAACAGTCCTTAAAAAAGGGGAAAAGACGCCTTCTTCAAAATGTTAAGGTAATCGTTGAATGCCCCTCAATTGAAAAAGAGCACCTTCAAAGCCATGGTTTTGATATAAAGCATTTTAAGAAATATCAGAAACAGATTTTAAATCCTACCCTTATGCCTGACATTGAATATTCCTATGGCAACAGAATTCGATCCTATTTTCATGTGGACGCTCTCGCGCTATGCATAGAAAAACTCAAGGAGGACCGTCAATGCCGCAAGGCACTGATATCTCTGTGGGATACCGAGAAAGACCTCGATTCCAAAGGAATTCCTCCCTGTTTATGCAGCCTTTTTTTTCACTTTATTGAGGATACGTTAACCTTAACAGCCTGCTTTCGGACTCACAATGCCTATAATGCCTGGCTTGAGAATTTTTATGGCCTGATGGCTATCCTCAATTTTGTGGGAGAAAAAACAGGGCTGTCCACCGGAGCCATAACGGTATTTAGCCATTCGATATCGATTGCTCCTGAGGCAATGCCGGCTGCACTCCTCATCGCGAATCAGAGAAAATTTAGCATTTCAATGGACCCTCAGGGGTATTTTGAGATATATGTTGATCACAAATGTGGGGAAATAGTCGCCTGCCACAAATCAAGCGATATACCCATAAAAACATACAGGAGCGGCAGCGCAACAGTTTTGCAACATCACATTGCGTGCGATATGGCCCTCTCGGACATAAATCATGCTATTTATGTCGGACGCCAGCTTGCGAGGGCAGAGTATTGCCTCAAGAATAATATGGCCTTTACTCAAGAATAGACTATAATGCATTTATCCGTAGAATTGCATAATCGACCGGACGACATAGGTTTGTTGATCTTTGCTCAGTTCCGGATAAATAGGGAGCGCCAGGGTTTCTTGAGATGCTTTTTCCGACTGCGGGAAATCACCTTTCCTATAGCCTAACCCGGTAAAACATTCCTGTAAATGGAAGGGGACAGGATAATAAATCTCTGTGCCTATCTGTTTGTCTGCTAAAAATTCTCGTAATTTATCCCTCTCTGTACACTGAATAATATATTGATTATAAATATGATCAAATCCGCAGGTCTGCATCTTATGCCTATATACACGCTGTGGAATAGCAACACAATGCTTTTCAACGAGACCGCTTTCTGTAAATTGTTGATCATACGCTCGCGCATTCTCCTGCCTCATTGCATGCCAACTATTCAGATGGGGATACTTTATTGAGATAATCGCAGCTTGCATGGGATCAAGACGAAAATTACCGCCAATAAGTTTATGATAATATTTTGGTTTCCCCCCATGCACTCGCAAAACGCGAAGCTTTTCTCCCAGTGTTTCATTATCTGTCACAACCATGCCTCCATCACCCATACAGCCGAGATTTTTGCTTGGAAAAAAGGAAAAACACCCCATATCTCCTATGGAACCAGCCTTTTTTATGCCAGTAGGCATTGGATATTCAGCTCCTATAGCCTGGGCAGCATCTTCTACTATGAAAGAGGAATGAGCTGCGGCAATTTCGGATATTTTCTTCATATCAGCGCATTGCCCATATAAATGAACGGGCATAATGACTTTGACCTTTGACACATCAAATGGCTGTGTGCTCACAGCACCGGTCACCCCATCTTCTAAGGCCTGAGCAAGAGCTTCAGGAGCCATATTAAAAGAAACCGGGTCTATATCGACAAAAACAGCCTGTGCCCGAAGCCGAGCGATGACCCCTGCCGTGGCAAAAAAGGAATAGGGGGTTGTAATAACCACATCACCAGGCCCGACATCTAAACTCATAAGAGCTATTAATAAGGCATCAGTCCCTGAGCTTATACCCACCGCATATTTTGTCCCGCAATAATCTGCAAGAAGTTCTTCCAACTGTGTAACCCGCGGCCCAAGGATGTATCGTGTAGAATCAACAACTTCAGAGAGTGCCGCCATAATTTCTTCTTTTAGAGGTTCAATCTGTGCTTTAAGATCCAGTAATGGGACTTTCATATGTATCTCCTATCCTTTTGATTGTATGCATGCTTTTAAAGTAAAAATTATACTCAATTATTCTTTGTTCTGCAAATGCGCCTATATTTAAAATGAATTGTTGGTGAGCGGCCAGGACAATCGCATGAAAATTACATCCTCGTGCAATTAACTTTACCCAACAAGGACATAATGTAGTTTTTTTTAAATATCTAAAATTCTCGCTTAACAAATCAAAATCCTTCATGCGATTACCCTGGGTGAGCGGCACTTGCAGTTATGCGAATAATCTGAAATAATATAAACTAATGACACAGTAAGTGTGTGAATGTGCAAATAAATCATATACTATCATTGTAAGCATAAAGGATATAGTAATAAAATGCAGTTATTTCTTTCATTTTTAATAGGATGGATTGCTGGTTTTTGGGTTTTTTGGGATGCGAAGAAAAGAGGACGGCCTGATAGCCGAGCATTTCTGTGGGGACTCGGGACTTTTCTTGCAACAATTATCTTTTTGCCCCTATGGCTCTTTCTGAGGGATAAAAACGATCCTCAGGGAGCACATAGAATGATTGGAAATTCAATCTCTCGCTGTGGCTCTTGCGGTGGCTCCTTTACGACAATTCCCCATGCAAAATATTGTCCCTTCTGCGGCCAATCCTTGGATAAAAAAACAGAGTACCCTGATATAACAATCACACCTGAGGATTAATACGCACTATGAGTTCAAAAGGTAAAATAATTTTTATTATCGCAAGTGCCATTGTATGCTTAGTGGTTATTGTATTCTTATCCGGCGCCTATTATACTGGAGCATTCAATGACGTCCAATTGCAGAAAGATACGCGAGGCTGCTACCATATTGTATTCTTATCACATAAAGGTCCCTATTATCTTATTCAAGAGAAAATACAAAAAGTTGAGTCATTTCTCCGCAATAAAAGAGTGAAAATAATTAATCCCTGCGGCATATACTATGATGATCCTTCAACTGTCCCAAAGAAGCAGCTCAGGAGCAAGGGAGGATATATTGTCGATTTTAAGGTGGAACTTCAATCCCCTTTTGAACAAGAACATATTCCCAAACGTGATGTCATTATGGCTACGTTTAAAGGCCATCCTGCAGTGGCCGCATTTAAGATCTACCCTAAAATAAATCAGTGGATGAGCGCCCACAATTGTGAGCCTGCCGGCCCTGCATTGGAAATCTATCGCAACGACGGATATATAGAATGTGAAATGCCTATTCAACAAAAAAAGAATAACCCTGAATAAAGTTAAGAATAAATGTTTACTATGATCAAGGAGAGAACAAATGTTTGAGGCTTTGGAAACAACTGAGACCCTAAAATATAAGGTACATGATATTTCTCTTGCGGAAGCGGGGCGTAAGCAAATTGAGATTGCAGAGAAGGAAATGCCGGGACTTATGGCTATTAGAGAGAAATACGCGACTGAAAAGCCCCTTAAAGGTGCACGCATTACAGGTTCTTTGCATATGACCGTCCAAACCGCTGTGTTAATGGAGACCTTGGCCGAGTTAGGAGGGCAGCTACGATGGGCATCCTGCAATATCTTCTCGACTCAAGACGAGGCGGCAGCGGCTATGGCGGCACGAGGGATTCCTGTTTTTGCCTGGAAGGGTGAAACACTCCAGGAGTATTGGTGGTGCACGAATCAGGCGCTAAAATTCGATGATGACAAAGGGCCCCATCTTGTCGTAGATGATGGAGGTGATGCCACCCTCCTTATTCATAAAGGCTATCAGGCAGAAGAAGGCGATCCATGGTGCACACAACCTGCTCATAATAAAGAAGAGAAGGTAATTAAGGCCCTCATTCGAGAGGAGCTTGAAAAGGATAATCAAAGATGGCATAGAATTGTCAATGAATGGAAGGGTGTCTCAGAAGAAACAACCACTGGTGTGCATAGGCTTATGCAGATGGAAGAGAAAGGCACATTGCTCGTGCCTGCCATCAATGTGAATGATTCGGTGACAAAATCGAAATTTGACAATATTTATGGGTGCAGGGAATCTCTGATAGATGGCATCAGGAGGGCCACGGATGTCATGATTGGGGGAAAAGTATGTGTGGTGTGCGGTTATGGTGATGTGGGAAAGGGCTCATGCGAGTCCTTGCGAGGTTCGGGAGCACGGGTTATTGTTACTGAGATTGATCCCATATGTGCGTTGCAAGCTTCCATGGCGGGCTATGAGGTTGCAACCGTTGAGGATTGTCTCCCGATAGGGGATATTTATGTGACGACTACCGGCAACTGCGATGTAATCACGGCAGAGCATATGGAGAAAATGAAGGACCAGGCTATTGTATGCAATATTGGCCATTTTGACAGCGAGATAGAGGTTGACCGCTTGCAACAGGTCCCTGGAATAAAAAAGGTGAACATAAAACCACAGGTAGACAGGTATGATTTTCCTGACGGACATAGTATTTATCTTCTCGCTGAAGGACGATTGGTAAATTTAGGGTGTGCCACGGGGCATCCCTCATTTGTCATGTCCAATTCATTTTCCAATCAGGTTCTGGCGCAAATTGATTTGTGGAAAAACAAGGACACCTATGAGAGGAAAGTGTACCGTCTTTCCAAAAAGCTCGATGAAGAGGTCGCACGGCTCCATCTGAAAAAAATAGGAGTAAAATTAACAGTGATGACCAAAAAACAGTCGGAGTACCTGGGGATTCCCATTGAAGGTCCCTATAAACCGGAGCATTACAGATATTAATAAGAATCCTGTAGATATGACAGCGGATGTGGATAACCGGTTAGGCTCTATTTATGAGTATCTCCTCGCCAAATATGGCAGACAAGGGTGGTGGCCGTTAATTCACTATCAAGGATGTAATCCGACAAAAAGCGGGATTGTGTCAGGGTATCATCCTGGTAAGTATACCATCCCGGAATCTGAGGATGAGAAATATGAGATTTGCCTGGGGGCCATTCTCACCCAAAATACCGGTTGGCCTCAGGTTGAGGTAGCGCTTAAGAATTTAGTCCGAATCTGCGCCCTTAACCCTGCATCTATAAAAAAGATGCAGATGGACGAGCTTAAAGAGGCAATAAAACCATCGGGCTATTATAATCAAAAGGCAAAAAAGGTGAAGATATTTACCGACTATTTCATGACCCTGAAACAAGGGTATATTCCCCGAAGAGATGAGCTTCTCACTATCTGGGGAATCGGCAGGGAGACCGCAGATTCAATGCTTCTTTATGCCTTTAAAGTCCCTACCTTTGTAGTAGATGCATATACTAAAAGGATAATGAACAATCTAAAGATGATAGAGCCCACATATACCTATGATCAAATTAAAGAGATCTTCGAGAAGAATCTTCCCCGCGATCTTGTTCTTTATCAAGAGTATCATGCGCTTATTGTTGAACACGCAAAGAGATATTACCCTAAAAAGGCTGATTATACAGAGTGTCCCTTATACCAATCAATTGTTCTTAACCAGGTTCAACTGACAGCATGAAATTTAATGTGACGCACCATCGATTAAGTAATGGCCTCTTGATTCTGTGCGTTGAGGATCATGCCTCTCCTGCTATATCATATCAAGTGCACATTGCAGCCGGGACGAGAAATGAAAAGCCGGGAATTATTGGCATATCGCATCTTTTTGAGCACTTAATGTTTCGAGGCTCAAAGGAACTTAAACCAGAAGAGATATCCCGGATTATCCAGGCTCACGGAGGATCTATAAATGCCTTTACCTCAAAGGACAATACATCATTTTTTGAGAATCTTCCCGCAGATAAATTAGAGCTTGCCGTGCGTCTTGAGGCAGAACGGTTGGAGTATTTGCAGCTTACCCAAGAGAACCTTGATGTTGAACGAGAAGTTGTCCGAGATGAGAGAAAATTAAGAATTGTCAATTCTCCCTATGGGCTTGTCGATGAGCAGCTTTATTTAGCCGCTTTTGACCAACATCCCTATCAATGGCCGATAAGTGGATTTGACAGCAACCTTGTGAGCATCACACTTGATGAATGCCTCGCATTCTATCGCAGGCATTATGCGCCGAATAATTGCATTGTCGTGATTGTCGGGGATATACACACAGAAAAGGCACTTGGATTAGTTGAAAAATATTATGGACATCTTGCCCCGCAGACACCTCCTGAGGATGTAAGATGCATTGAGCATCCGCAACGCGGTGAAAAAAGAGTGTTATTCAAAAAGGTCTCCATGGTTGAAGGCTTATTTGCAGGCTTCCATATTCCCGGAATGCAGCAGGAGGAGAGTATTGCCCTGATCGCATTGAGTAATATACTCTCATCCGGCAAATCCTCTCGTTTTTACCGAAAATTCATTCAGCCGGGCAGGGTCATCGAATTGGGAACAAATGCCGGATTTCCTCCATTTATCAGTAGGGACCCAGGATTATTTGAATTAGTCGCGCTTGCTCCCTTAAACACAAATATGGAATCATTAGAGCATGAGGTATACGCTGAAATTGAAAGGATACAAGAGGATGGGCCTTCTGATGATGAAGTAAAAAAAGCCAAAAAGCAGATTAAATCAGCCATGGTGAGATCGGTCCAAACCCAGATGAATAAGGGATTAATAGTAGGTATAGGGCAGATACGAAGTGGCATGAGCCTGTATCTTGATTATTTTTTGGAAAAATTGTCATCTCTTTCCTGTGCAACGATTCAGGAAGTGGCAGCACGCTATCTGAGGGATGATAATCGGACGGTTGTCATGCTTGTTCCGGTCACTGAAAAGGAAAGCGCTGAGCTTGGAGTGTTGATTTAATCCGGAGAAAGATGGAATGAAAATAAAATTGCCCCAATTACATGAAATGAGCCTCTCAAATGGATTAAAGGTCATAATTGGAAAAAAATCAGACCTTCCCCTTATTAATATAGAGGTTATGGTGAAGGCCGGGGCTGCTGAAAATCCTGCAGGCCTTTCTGGTTTAAGCGACGTGACAAGCGAATTAATCACCCGTGGGAGCACCACTATTACGGCGGATAAGCTTGACCTTGAGCTTGATCGCTCCGGGATTGCTCTCTCCCCCGGGGAAACCTATGATGCAAGTTTTCTTACTATTTCAGGACTTGCTGAGGATTTTCACCAGATGATGCGGATCATCAGTGATCTTCTCCTTCACCCCTCATTTCCCGAAGGGGAATTGGCAGATTTAAAAAAGAGAAGACTGGCGCAGCTTGCTGAACGGGAGAACAACCCTTCGCTCATCGCGAGTGATACTCTACGGGAAATTTTATATCACGATCATCCTTATGGTCACCCTTTGGAGGGAACGCGCGATTCAATAAAGAGGATCTCGATTGATATCATACGTGCCTTTTATGCCCAACAGTATACCCCCATACGATCAACACTTCTCATAATGGGCGATATATCAGATGAAGACATGATCATTGAGGAGTGCCAAAGCTTATTTACCGACTGGTCATTTGAGCCTTCCCACCATTGCGCGCTTTCTTCTCCTTCTCACAACAGGGGAATTAATGTATGGCTGGTCAATAAACCCGAATTGACTCAATCCCAGATCAGGTTCGGACATATTGGCATAAAGAGTGACAATCCGGATTTTTTTGCCATACAGGTGATGAATTATATTCTTGGAGGGGGTGGATTCGCGTCCCGGCTAATGACCCAGATACGATCTGTCAAGGGATATACATATGGGATTTCCAGCACGTTCAACCCGAGATTAGAGCGTGGGCCCTTTTTAATCTCCACCTTTACTGCCAATGAAACGGTAAAAGAACTCATCATGTGCGTATATGATACCATCAATCAGTTTATTGATGAGGGGCCGAGCACGCATGAGCTTGATGAGGCAAAACAATTTTTTTGCGGTAATTATCCCCTTCAGTTTGACACTATCGGAAAGATAGCAGGTAAACTGCTTTCAGTGGAATTATATAATCTTGGCAGGGATTATATTGAACAGTATACGGATAACATAGCTGCCGTGAGCTTGGAGGATGTGCAAGAGGCTGCAAAAAAATACGTTCAGCCGGACAATTTTAATATTGTGATTGTAGGAAAAAGCGCAGCATACAGGGATGCGTTATCCTCTTTGGAAGGTTTTGCCGTATATGACAAGGAGATATAATAAGGAGGGAGGACCTCGTAATGGTAGATATTTTAGCAATCGGTGATGCTATTGTCGATATTCAAACAAGGGTAGATGAGAGCTTTATTAAAGAGCATGGAATACATAAAGGAACAATGACCCTGGTGGAGAAAGAGGTGCAGCAGCAAATTATAGCTGCCCTTGACGAACAAAAGATCGAAAAATTTTCAGGCGGGTCTGCCGCCAATACCATTATCAGTATAACTCAATTAGGCGGCACCGCACGATTTTTCGGTAAGGTGGGAAATGATCCCTATGGAGCATTTTACAGGGAAGACATGAAAAAAGCGGGAGTGATCTTTGATACTCCTTCCGGGGAAGGCATGACCGGACGATGCCTTGTGCTTGTTACCCCTGATGGGGAAAGGACGATGCTTACCCATCTTGGGATATGCGGACAATTGAGTCCGGATGATATTGCCCTTGAGCATATCAAGGAGGCAAAGATGGTGTATATTGAAGGCTATCTGTGGGATAGCCCACCCGCCCGTGAAACATGCATGGTTATTCTCAAGGAGGCCAAGAAACTCGGGAAAAAAGTGGCATTTACTGTTTCCGATCCGTTTGTGGTATGCCGGTATAAAGATGAATTTCTAAAGGTAATCCCCTTATGGTTTGATTTGTTGTTCTGTAACCTGGATGAAGGGCGGGAGCTGACGGGCCGCATCGATCAAGAGGAGGTGATCCGCTGTATAGGGGAACTGGTACCGCAAGTGGCTATGACATTAGGAGATGAAGGGGCTCTTGTATTTGACAGAGGAACCCTCCACGCTGTCCCAACGGAAAAGCTCACCCCCATCGATACAAATGGCGCCGGTGATGCCTTTGCAGGAGGATTTCTTTATAGATATTTACGAGATCATTCCATAGAGTCCTGTGCACATATGGGCAATTGCTACTCCGGGCTTGTGGTGTCCCAGATGGGGGCGAGGAACCGCAAACCGATCCCTGACGTATTGCGTGACTGACCAGTAATGCCATCATCCGCTAAAACACATTGCATTTTCATAAAGATTACAGGTTCCCTTCAATAATAGAAGCAGCCACAATATTAGAATTATCTGGGTCCGTATTCGTTATAGTAATACTTTTTCCAGAAAAAGTATTGACAATTTGATTATGTTTATTTATAATGATATCCTAATTTATATTGCTTATATATAATACTTTTATTTCCAATAACTTTTTGGGGAAATGTTATTTTGTAAGAGGATCTCAATCTCCCTGATTTTCCAACCTTTATTTTCTGAGAATATGGTTATGAACAATTTTTAATGCTGACAAAATCGAGTTCCGTAACCTGAAAACGCTGATAGATTAATAGTTAGCAGAAAGGAGATGTGCCTATGGACAAATATAACTAATATTCAAAATATTAAAACAATATAATATGATTAAATAGCAATAGTAAGGAGGGAATGTAGAATGAAAAAGGTGTTTAATATTTTATTTATGATAATTCTTCTGATGAGTCTTATAATTCCCATAACGAGTTTTGCTGCCGGCAAGGCGAAAGAAAATGACAGTACTAAAATTATAATTCAGACAGAGGATTCAGTCTCTGACCTTATTAAATTTATTGAATCAAATGGCGGCAAGGTGAAGCGTCAATTTAAAAACGTACCGGCTGTGGCTGCGACTGTCCCGGTTGAAAGCCAAGAGACCATTGCCAGCTATCCAGGAGTAAGCTGTGTGGAAAAAGATGTCCTGATTTCTTTGCCCGACTTTCATGAGGATTCTGATCATCCCCTCGTCTATGCCGCAACAGAATGTAAAGAATGTGATAATATAAAATCGCTGGATGTTAGCACGCTTGACCTGGATGCCCTGCCTGAAGGCTATGCAAATTTTCTTTATACTGGAGCAATTAATGTATGGGGTGAAACAAATTACGGGGAAGGCAGCATTGTAGCTGTTGTGGATACAGGCACCGCCCCGAATGTTTGTTTACAACACGCTGTTATCGGCGCTCCCGGATACCCCTATGGGTACAATGCCTTAGGTTATGGCCCTCATGCCATGAGCGAAGACAATCATTGGCACGGAACACATGTAGCTGGCGTTATCGCCTCCTCCTGCTCCCTCAATTTCTCAGAAGACCCCGAGGATCCACTTTATTTATCAGTTTCAAGGTACCTTCCCTGGCTAATAGATTTTGTTCCAATTGTAGGGCAAGCCCCCGGGGCACAGATCTACCCGGTAAAGGTATTTGACATTGACGGTAGTGGCAGCCCAACGTCAGTCATTTTGGAGGGGTTGGATCACATCCTGACCTTGAAAAAGGAAGGCATGCTTGATATCGATATCGTCAATATGAGCTTGGGAGGGCCGACGGTGTATGATGGCCGCGATACCTTCGATAAATTCATCAAAGAACTTGAAAAGGCACATATGTCGGTAATAACTTCGGCAGGCAATGAGGGGCCGACCCCCAATTCGGTTGGTTCACCGGCAACCTCTTTATCCTCAATTTCCGTAGGTGCATTGGATTATCCTGCCTCCTCCCGCGTCCTATATGAGTACTTGGGCTTGATATATATGGGTATGGATGGGCAGGGAATGATCATGCGACCTCATGATGAGATTAGCGTGACGCTTTTCTCTAGCCGGGGACCTTTGAGCGATGGACGGTCGGGCCCAGATCTGGCGGCACTTGGCATGTGGAACTTTCATGCAGGCCCGCTTAACGAATTACGGTGGGCATCTGGCACGTCGTTCGCCAGTCCCACGGTAGCTGGTGGTGTGGCGTTGCTTAATGCGTGGTGGGAAAATGTTAAAGGCAAGGAGACAGATCCTGGCAAATTTAGGAGTGCGATACTATCTGGTGCTAACGAGACTATAGTTGGGGCTCACTGGCAGTCTGAAAATGACCAAGGCTATGGCGCTTTCGATGCGCTCGCTTCGCTTGAAATATTAAAGGATAAAAAGGTCAAGAAGCCCAAAAACCCTAAAAAAGGAAATCAGCTCGAGCCAAACATCCTGCCGCCAAAACCGAAGAAAAACAAAGTTGATAGCTATGAGGGTGATGAAGAACTTGGTCCTAGTGAAAAAACGAGCCTTGTTTTTACGATCAACGAGTACACCAGCAAGGTGACTATAGAAATATCCGAAATCGATACTCCTTATAATCCCAATGCATTTTGGAAGAATGCGCTATGGATCAGTGTTCAGAGCGCCAAACGCACGGCGGTTACTCCACCGATCAGTGGGCTTCTATGGTATCCATTCTGGTATGGTGATACAATCACTATTGTGATTGAGGATGGACCCTGGACGGTGAATGGGGGTCCCTGTGCATATCAGCCGATGGAGTGCGGGCTCATGAAGGTCTCCGTGGCAGGGGACTGGTCGAATGAATCTCCTGTCACCTGTAACGTCAGCATCACCAGGGAGGGTTATCGCGAGCCTTTGCGCCATCCCTATGCTAAAGGAAAAATCAAGATGGATAAAACGGAATGGATCCCTGTGGATATTCCTCCGGATACAAATAAGGTAACCTTTGACCTGGAATGGGAACGTGATTGGAGTAAGTTTCCTACCAGCGACATCGACATGATTATTTATCCACCCACCTCTTGGTTTATATTGGATGGTGCTACCCTCAACTCGCCAGAACGTGTAGTATGTTTATTACCAGAAGAGGGCACGTGGTGGGTTAAGGTTCAGAGCTATGAGTTATACAAGTCTGATTCCTTCAAGCTTTATGTGACAATGGAATAATCATCATGTAGATGATAAACGTATTAAAAAAGGGGGAGAGCTGCAGTTCCCCCCTTTTTTATATATTCCTGATGTTATATTTTTGCATATCAAGAAATATACAAGAAAATATATTAATTTAGACTTTCCTCGCTATTTTTTCAGCTTGCTGAACTGCGTAATTGACAGCAGCGGGCATTGTATCAAATTTTCACCCCAAATCCACAACATATGCAATCCCTGCGAAAATCGCTATCCAATGAAAAATAAATCCCTAAGCCGAGTTTTTTGCCTACCTTTAAAAGCTCTCTTATAATCCAACAAAAATTAAAAAATAGAAACAAAACCGCACTATACTATTCTGCTCGCGCAGGATGATATCTCAAATCAGCAATCAGTAACAAAGGTATTAGAGAAATCACGGTACAATTTCGCAGTATTAAATGATGGTAAGGAAGCAATCTTAATATATCAAAACCAGTAAATCAGTCCGATTTTTATTAGAGGTCTATGAAAATCTATTATAATTCAGTTATCTTTCTCCATCGGCATGTTGAATTTAATAACAATTTGCCTCTCCGCATGGACATCTTCTCCTGCAGGAGTGATCCTGGTTATTTTCAGAGGTCCGGTGGTTTTATTAAACGTTGCCGAGTCAAATTGGGCATATATGGATAAGGCTGTAAAAATAATGATTTTTATTCTTTGTCTGAATTGTGGAGACACCATTATATTCCTTACCACGAGGAATCAACACTAAATATCAACTGATATGTTGAGGGAGCGCGCAAAATAAAATATTCTTCAATCTTCTGCCTTTTATATCGATCGGTTTCTATACCTCTTACGAGAATGATTTCTTTATCCTGATTTGTATACACATACAAGATATGGCCATAAATCTCAGTTTTCCTCCTTTCGAATCCTTTCACTGTCTCTAATAATAGGGTGCTAATTTCATCCGGGATATGATAGACTCTTCTGCCTTCCCTTAATGCATACATATCCTTGATCGAGACATTTATAAAAACGAAAAAAAAAATAATGATCATAATGAGCCAAATAATAATTATTATGAGCCAATAAATTGATTTTCTTTCCCTCTTAATTAGCATTTTTCCCCTTTTGATTTTTTAATTAATTATATTAATAATTAATTTTGTATTTATTATCTTTTAAAAATAGATATTATCTCTTTATCAAAATCACTGCGGCACATATGTGGCGTGGCTTTAAAGTTACAAGCCAATTATTATGAAAGATAAAGCTAGTTTCCAAATTTGGCTCTCAATAATGGTCCGAGGATAGATTTGTGAGGCTACAAGTCCATCTCATTCACTGGAGTTTTCTTTTAGTATATACTTCCTCCCAGATATCAGTTTCTTCAAAATAATCTCTTTCTAACTTTTTCGCTTCATCAATTCTCGTAAACTGAATTTCTTTTAACTCATTGACAATATTAGTAAGTAGTTTTTTATCATGTAACTCTTTAGCAACTGTATGACCAAGCAAAGATGTCACGCTAATAGTCACAGGCAAAACATATTCAGCGTAATCCTTAAATCCTGTCATTAATTCCTTGTCGAAAACTTCTTCGTCCCAATGCGAGAATTTCGTTCCTAAGCCATAATCTGTTTCAACTCGCATATTAGCTAATTCTGGTATTTGATCTATGTATTCCTGTTTGAATTTCCCGGTCTTCAAATAAAATAAATCCATCCATCTATCCCAACCAAATCCTAAAATATGACCAATTTCATGGATAATCGTCCCAATGATTTCAAACTCACTAAATCTTCTTAGAAATCTTGTATTAAATTCAACTCGACCATACACAACACCATTTTTGCTATATGGCTTAAATGCTCTCGCAATAGTACTCGCAAAGCTGGTAAAGATCCCCAACCTAATCAGGATAGGTGAATTTGGGATTACATACCTATTCCAGAAATTACATGCCAACTTGGCAGAATCTCTAAGCTTCCCTTCTCGATTAGAGATTATTTTATAAGTTATAAATTGATTCATCTCTTTCTACCTCCTCTTTGTTTTATAATTGAAATTCTAAAATCGTCTAAATAAAATATGAAATTTGTAATCTTAAAACCTTGACAATGCTAGTTGGAGTATAATTTGATACATTTTATTGTTAAAGGGTAAGAAATGAAGTTAGCAAAAAAATCAATTGCTATACCTGAAGAATAAATAATTCTTTCAAATCAGATATCAGATAATTTCAGTGCTTAGTTACAAAAGCACTTGAAGAATATCTTAAAAAAGAAAAAATTAAAAAAGCTATATCAGC
>JBLIRR010000020.1:0-99041 GCA_049472395.1 bacterium
ACCTATTCCCGGGGAGACTACCTGAATCACGAAACCACAGCGATGATTACCCTTGCCTTGATAAAAGCGGGCTGGCGGCATCCCCAAAGTATCGATATGGCCATTAATTATATCGTCAAGGCAAAGCAGGCATATGGGCTGTGGGGGCAGACGCAGGCGACCGTCCTCTCCCTGAGGGTACTCATGATGGCGATGGGAAGCGGAACCGAGGAGATGGATGGAGAGCTCCTTATTACTGTAAATGGACAGACCCTGGATAAAAACGACCTGCCTATATTAAAAATCACCCCCATAGACACGAGCATCCTCAGGCTGATCGAACTTAAGCCTTACACAGTGGAGGGGGAGAATACTGTTACTATCAATCTCACAGGGGAAGGCAACCTGCTCTATCAAGTCGTTGGCATCTATTTCCTGCCGTGGGATGAGGTGGAAATTCCCGCATCACCACCCCTTACCATCGATCTTAACTATGATCGGACGACGCTTACCGTTGATGATACCATTTTATGCACGGTAACAGTAACCAATAACATACCTGATAGTGTAACCCAAATAGGCATGATTGATCTGGGGATTCCTCCAGGCTTCCGCATATTTTGGGATGATTTCGAGGAGGCTATTGGCGATGGCCTCATCTTCAAATATGAATTTACCAATCGACAACTCAGCCTTTACCTCCATCCTCTGCCCTATAATACACCCTTAAGCATTACCTACCGGCTCCAGGCTAAATATCCTCTGCGGATCTCCACACCAAAATCTGTTACCTATGACTACTACAATCCGGGTCTCAAAGATGAAACCATACCAGTGACGTTGACGGTAACCAATTAATCCCCCTCTTTTTTTAATTGATAAATGTAAAATCTATAATATCAAATTGATGAAAACAGGTGGATTACTGGCAACCAAAGAGATTGCGCAGATCACGAGCCGTGCCGCTGTAAATCTCATGTGGGGTTGTTATGATCCCTCTTGTCCTTTTGATGAAGATCAGATTTTTTTAAGATGCGTCTCACAGTATTGCGATGTATTTCTAATCTATAAAAAGAATCAATAGGGTCACTTATTAAATATGCAATAATTTGAGTAAGTAAAATAAATAAGCTCTTTCTATTGCTCTTTTATTTTTGAACATAGAAAAATATCAAAGAAAAGTGGAATCAAGACCTTTTTTTATTAAGAATAAAAAAATAATATATTTAAAATATAATTTAATAATATTAAATTGAGAAGCGGTATTTTCGAAGGGTCACATCTTAAATATTAAATATTATAGGGTAATTGGGGACTGTCCCCAATTACCCCTTCATAGAGAATTACTCCAATTACCGGCTTCCTTGTACCATCATGCAAAAGAGCGCATTTCACATAGGCGCTGCGGAGTGCCTCCTGATCAGCCTTAAAATGTGTCGGGTCTCAATACGCCCGTGATCGGGAGCATCGACGGTGGTGAAATCTGGCTTCCGGTCAATGTTTTCAAAGCAGAACGCAATGTCTTCCATGAGCTGTTTCTGATTTCTTTTGGCGGTAAAATGGTAGTGGGCATTTCTTTGTGCCACCAGGTAAGTAGCGAGTTCTCGTTGAGTTAACAGGGCATCGGCAGAGATGGTTTTGCCACTGATGTCGATGCTGTCGAGTAACGGAATGGCGATTTTGATTTCGTTGGTTTGTTTTTCTTTGTCTGATCCTTTCACTGGGAGGGTACCAACTTTTTTTGGGTGTAACACTGGCTGCCCTGATGACCAATAGCACTCATAATGTGAGTTTGTTTTCCGGCATCATCAATGGCATTGCACATTGTTTTCCCGTCAATGGCAAGGCTCTCATTGAGTGCTCCGTAATGAGCATTCCGCATAGAATAGCCCCTGCTGCGATTCCTAACACCATATGAATGCGGTACCGTTTCCCTTGGTCTCGCCGGGGATCTTTAATGCCTCGGAAAAACTCTGGCAAAGAGCGAATGTGTTCGGCAGTCAATTTCATTTCACCCTACACCAAAAATAGAGAGTATTTATAAATTCCTTTTTATGAGTTAAGATGAAAATAAATCCCTCCACACTTTGGAGTAATTAATAGGGGAAGAATATTCCCGAAGTAACAGCAGGAGAAGCAGTTACTGGTTGTAGTATCGTGGTCGGTTGCACTGTAGTTAAAGGAGAAATAGCAAGGGTTGATAGTGTCGGAGGTGTTATCGTAGGAAGTAATCCTGTTAATAAACCTAATCCTGTAGTTAATAAATTTGAGGTTAATAATAAATTTGAGCTTAAAATAGGCAATGTTGAAATAGGGAGTAATGTTGTTGGTGAGGTAATAGAGGGTGATCCTAGTGAAAGCTCAAATACACCGAAATCTACTTTTGTAAAAAAAGCATCATGTATCACATATTGACCATTCAAGGAATCAGGATCTGTATAGGTACAATCTAATTCCAATATATAATTTATTAAATTGGAGAAATCAAAATAGGTTCCGCTCAGAATATAGGTAGCTGTTTCAGGATTTAATATACCTGAGACCTCTACAGGACCTGAGATAAATTTATTTAAAATCATGTTACATGTCCCTGAAATTTCACCGCTGACTGGATTTTCAACTAAATCAATATTCATCAAGCCTGCTTGAGATTTTAATATACTAATCCAATAGCCCTCAAAAAATCCTGCTTGTTCTGCTGTGACAGTAGTTATAGTAGCAGGTCCAGGAATCGGATAACTCAATGACGGTATTAAACTGTTACCAATAGCAGGTAAATTGTATAAAGTTAAAATATCACTAAGAATAGAGGTACCATATAATCCACCTACAGGTGGTTGACTATAAAAATACCCAAATATATTATAGTATGCATTAGTGCGAGTGGCATTCCCTATTAATATTATGAACAAGCTAAGAATTATAAGCGTTACGAAAGAAGACTTTATTTTTATGTGAGACATTTTCATTTTATACTCCCCCTCTTTTTTAGAATTATCTTATAATTAAGATTATTAACTCTTGTATTTGTTTTTCTATCTATTGAGCAAAGATTTTTCTGTCTAGAAAGCAAAGAGGATGCCAACCGATGCACCAGGAAAAAAATAAATTACTTACTCTCCTTTTATTAATGATTTTTTATGGTCATTTAAGGATAAATATAATAAGGATAAATATAAATTAAAGTAATATAAAAGTAGAAATATAACTGATAAACAAAATTAATCTTAATAGATATTATGAAAAATGACTTAAAATTTCATAAAGGAGGAAATTTTTCCGACATGTTTTTAGTGATTTTTATCGCATTGTGAGTGATCACGCTCGATGCTGGATAAAAAATAAAAGAAGTTTTTGGGTTATAAAGTACGCCTAGTGTCCGGACGCTTAATTAGATAGAAGGTCTAACTCTACCCCCGCACCCCCATTTAAATTATCAAATTAAATTACTCAAATCATCAAATTATCGACGGCGCTGCCCAATTTTTTTATACCTATAATCCCTGCCATGCCAAAAATCAACAGCATTACTGTTGCTGGCTCAGGTACAGGGGCAGCCCCAACATCGCCAGGACGAACAGCCCAGGCATAGCGCATGACGTCGCTCGTGATGAGCTCGGCGGCTTCGTAACCAACGTTGAAATAGAAGCCCCAGGCCACGCGCAAGGTAGACCGGATACACCTTCCGTGCCCGACCACTAGAAGGCGGGCTGTATATTACTAAAAAAACCAGCATTGCTAAATTCTTCTGGAAAATTTCCTAGCCCATCAGGCTACTCTGCATAATAAAGATGGCCCATCTCACTGGTCTGAAAAAATCCCAATAGTGGATCTTCGCTGGCCGATGGAAGCCGCCAGTCATCGAAACCGCCATAGACCAAAGTATCAGCCCAGGTCATGGCATCATTCCAGGATAATTTACCATCAGTATCATAACCGTAAAGGTCATTATCATATCCTGAAGTTTCGACATAGTTGGCATTCTCAAGCCAAGTTATGTTAAGGACACTATCGTAGATTAATCCACCGCCACGATCATATAATATTGCTTCAGCCAAACTGCTAAAGCCGAATATAATAACAAAAATCATAACTATTTTTTTCATCCCTCTACTCCTTCTTTTGTTAAGTTGAAAACTAAGTGATAAGCGCTACATATCGCAGGAAGTTCAAATATTCACATTTTTCTCTTTGATAATAAATTTGATCTTGATTTGAATATGGATTGTGATTACTCTTGATAAATGCTTGATTATTTGTTACTCTATTGATTAATGAAAGATGGTCAGGAGGATAAGCCAGGCGTCTGCTGAGCCGAATATGGGAGCCTTTGCCTAGTACCCGGGACGGGGAGCCGCGGAGGCTTTGCAGAGGAGGGTAGGGAAGCGCATTCAGCGACGGAGAAAGGGTATTCATGGTGTGGATAATTGGAGAATAAGAAAAGTATCGAATATTAAAAGTGAAAGAATTTGTTCCGAAAATAGATCATAGTTATGATAAATCACATTATTTTCATGTTTCGTGGTGGCTCGAAGAGGCATGAGGGTTTAGAATGAAAAGAAATGCCAGAGAAAAAAATAAAAAGGGGAAGTTTTCATCCAATGCTCAGAATATTCAAGGTGTAGTCCAGGCCGAGAGGATTGATAAGATAGAGCAGCATTTTTACGGGACCGGAAGATCAGCAGCGGGAGAGCTGAGGGATGAGGAGCTAGAGAGTAAATGCCCGAAAATTCCTTTAGAAATCCCTTCGCTTTACCGGAAATGGCTCACGGATTGTTGCCGGTATATGGACATTGACAATCTTCGTGATAAAGGAAGGGTAATCCAGGTTAATCTTCCTGAAATTTTTGTGCCCCTGTATACACATTCTCCTTTGGAAAAAAAGAAGGGCAGGGGCGGCAGTGATGACCTAAGAGAGCAGGAAAAAGCTGTTGAGATAGAAGAGTTGCTTGCCGACTCCGGGTATCTGCTTATAGAAGGCGAAGCCGGATCAGGTAAAACGACTTTGATGAAGCATATCGCGTACATGATGCTCAATCAACAAAGCTGGAAGGGGTTGGATGAATGGCTGCCGGTGTTAATTTTTCTCAAAGACATTAAACATAGGGTGGATGGGGAGGCCTCTGTTTCTGATTTTATAGGAAATCATTTATCACCCGAATGTGTTGAAAGGTATTGTCAAGCAGGAAAAACGATAGTTCTCCTGGATGGTCTTGATGAAATCGGCTCTGAACTGCGGGATAAAATCGTTACTCTATTTTCTGAATTACAGTATAAATACGGACAATGCAAAATCATTCTTTCCGGAAGACCGCATGGCATATCCGGGAAAGTGGTGGAGCGGTTCGGAAATCGGCACATCAAAATACTCCCTCTCACTATGGGGCAGGTGGAGGAGTTTATTATGAAGTGGTTCAGAAATGTGTTTGATGCCGAATCTCAGATTGGTGAAAGAACAGCCCTTGATATGATCGGTGAGATCAAATCTCATCCGAGCATTGACCGCCTGATCGATAATCCGCTGCTTTTATCGGCTATTTGCATTTTGTATCATGACGGGAAGGCGTTGCCGGGGCAGCGGGCGGAGCTGTATAAGAAATTTACGACAAATTTGTTATACCGTCGTTTTTCCGATCCTGAAAATATCCGGTATTTTCTCATGGCCCTGGCGCTTGAAATGCACACAAAGCGTGCCAGAGGCATTGATCGCAAGGATGCTGTCAGGCTGTTGGGCAGCGTATATCCAAGGCAGGAGAATGAGCGTGAAAGGGAGTATAAGCAGCGTCTCAGCAGCGTATTTGACGACATTGAGCCGCGTTCAGGTTTGCTGAAAAGAGAAGGAGGGGAGTATAATTTTCGCCATTTAACATTTCAGGAATTTTTTACCGCCATCGGGTTGGTGGATAAAGAGACGGATTATTCCAAGGCGATTCGGGATTACTGGAGTGATGAGTGGTACCGGGAAGTCATAGAGCTCTATATTGGATATTTGAGTATTGAGAACCGATCATGGGCGAACCGCATTATCAGGGAAATCTTAGAAGAAGATGAAAAAAAGCCCTTTTATCGATGGAGACTCGCCGGCTGGTCGCTTCTTGATATTCACCCCAATACCAGAGAGCCCGAGGTCGTCGAATGGGCAAAGAAACGAATGATTTCCCTGTTCGATACCGATGTGGAGCCGAAAGCAAGAGCAGACGCCGGAGAAATACTAGGCTGGCTCGGTGATCCGAGAAATCTGGAAGAGTTTATATCAGTGAATGGTGGGAGCTATTCCTTGTCGATGGGTACTGTCACCATTGCTCCTTTCATGATCTCTCAGTATCCGGTTACCAACCGCTGGTATGCAAGGTTTGTCAAAAATGAGGGGTATGAAAATCCGGACTACTGGAGTGAGGAAGGAAGAAAGTGGCTGGCAGAAACAGGGATGAAGGCACCGGAATTTTGGCATGACCGGCGATGGAACTGTCCGAATGCGCCGGTAGTAGGTGTATCCTGGTATGAAGCGGAGGCCTTTTGCCGGTGGCTCGGCATAACAGAAAAAGAGGGTGATGTATATCGCTTGCCCACAGAACAGGAGTGGGAAGCAGCGGCAGCGGGTGCTGAGAAAAGGGAATATGCCTGGGGTCACAAATTCGACAAGAATAAATGCAACAGCTTTGAGGCGGGAATAGGGAGAACCTCTGCTGTCGGGATTTTCAAGTGGGGGGAAACCCCTGAAGGGATTTCTGATTTAAGTGGTAATGTCTGGGAGTGGACTTCCACTATTATTGGCTCGGACCGGGTTCTCCGTGGCGGTTCTTGGGACCTCATTGCCGATGGTTGCCGGGCGGCTTTTCGCTACTGGAGCGGCCCGTCTGACCGGGTCCGGAGCTTTGGTTTCCGGCTTTGCGTGCTTCCAGGCCATTCGAGTAAGTAAGGCAGGTTGGGAGAGCAGGCGTTTAGTGAGCCGAGCATCGAAGCCTCTGGGCGGCGACGAGGGACGAGGAGCCGCAGAGGCTTAAAAGGCATAAAACAATGTGTCATTCATGACGCCCCGGCGTTATGAATGTTCGCCTAAAATAAGGAGGTCACTCATGAGAGAAATAGATAAAAAGGACTCTTCGGGAAAGTTTACAATCAATGCGCACAATGTTCAGGGTGTGGTTCAGGCAGATCACATTCAAAACCTGACTCAAAAATTCACCGGCAACCAGAGCGGGGGTATTCGCGCGGAGCGTATAGTCGCAGAAAACGTTGTTGACGGTGCTCAGTTAATCGGTGTGGATGCCCAGACGGCGGATGCCCTTATCCGGATTGCAAAAGAGATACAGAGTGGCGGAATTACGGCTGAAGAGATCCGTGCGAAAAATCTGGTGAGCGGTCTGCAATACATCTCCGACCCTGCCAACGCTACACCGGATGGGCTTCGAAAAGAGCTCAGTGTTCTTAGGGAAAAGTTCCGGGAAATCATCAAAGCAGGCGAAATTCCCGATGCTGTTGACGTGGAAGACGCCAAAGATGCCCTTGAAAAAGCCGAAACCGAAGCAAAAGCCGAAAAACCCATAGGAAAGCGGATCGTCCGCAGACTGGGAGAGCTCACGGAGATTCTGACCAAAAGTGCTGAAACCATGAAAGCCGGCGGAAATCTGAAGGCGCAGATCATCAAGCTCGCACCCTATGCAGCCGCCATTTGGGTGGCAGCTCAAAACCTTTGGAGATGACATGGATATCCCGGATATGAATGCAACGACCTTTACTCCTGCTTATTTAGCACATATTGCCACAATCCTCACCGAAAAAATTATTTCTGAGGCTGCCCGAAGCATTCGCCGGGTTTTGCAAAGCTCAGAAATAAAAATGGCGCTTGAGCGATGTGTCTATGCAGGTACGATTTCTGCTGTTGCATCGGCTCATCTGAAGACTTTAGAAGAAGAACAACATTGTGCTGAAATCATCGAACGGTTTTTCAATGAAAAGGATGCCGGTCGTGAGCTCTCTTCCATATTGAGCGGAAAGCCCATCAATAACAAAGAGCTGTACCTGTTATTTAAAGATGCGGGATATGACGCCGACAGTCTTCCGGGAATCCGGTTCGAGGAATTGATGAACGCCTTCCAGGCAGGATTTGTGGCGGCAGCGATGAAAGAGCCTTCCCTGCAGCAGATCATTCATTCAAATCTTTTAGAACAGACCCGGATTCGCGGTGAATTGCGTGCGGCAACAGAAAAAATCATCACATTTTTAAAATCAAGCAAAACCGATACCGTCGGAATCAGCGCAGGAATCATTATTGCTCAAAATGTGGTGAACGGAGCGCAGCAGACCTGCTCATTTGGGGGTCCCATTCCTCTTTCATATGGCTGGGAAGAGGATTATATCACCAGGCTTATCAAACGATGTGAGACCCTGGATTTGGCGGCTGTGGATGATGCCTGCCTGGGAGGTGAAGGAGAAACCAGGGCAATCAAAGTCTCGGATGTGTTTACCACTTTGTATCTAAAAGGTATGGGCAGGCTTCCGGATGAGGCGATTGAAGAGTTTATTCTGGGGCGTCCTAAAAGAGATAAAAAGGAAATGGAACAGCGCATCCAGGAGAAACAGGTTCCCATTCAGGCAATAGAAGCCTTTGGAGCAGTGAACCGGTTAGTAGTTCTGGGTGATCCCGGCGGAGGAAAGAGCACGCTGGTCAACCACCTTGCGGTTCAGCTCGCCCGCTTCCGGAAAGGCGATATTGCATCCCATGATCTTGCTGGCTGGAATAAAGAAGAAAACCCAATGCCAGTGAGAATCGTTTTGAGGGAGTTTGCCAGTTGGCTGAAAGAGGATATTCGAAAAGGGTCTGAAATTCTGGTATGGGATTACCTGGAATTCATGCTCAAAAGCTGGGGTTGTGGTGAATGCTTCAGCGCTCTGAAAGCGCTGCTAAACCATGAAGGGGGCGTCATCTTTTTTGACGGCCTTGATGAAGTCAGTGAATCGGACGAGCTGCGCAAACGTAGCCGCATGATATCCGCCATCGGGGATTTTTCAAGCTCGCTGAAAAAATGCCGCGTGATGGTGACTTGCCGCGGGTATGCGTATCGAAATAATGATCAATGGCGCTTTCCTAAAACCGAATTTCCGGTGGTAGAACTGGATCTTTTCAGGGAAGAACAGATCAGTTCCTTTGTATATGCATGGTTTAAGGCATTCGGCAGCCGAAAAGGATGGATAGAAGATAAATGCAAGCGGGAAGCAGAGATGCTCTTTTCAGCAATTCAATCCTTTCCCCATCTTCAGGAGCTTTCGCCAAATCCTCTGCTGCTGACCCTGATGGCAGTGGTTCACGGAAGCACAGGGCTCCCGGAGAATCGGGCTGATTTGTATGAGCGCGCCGTGAGGCTTTTGCTTGCGCATTGGGAGAACCGGCTTGTCAGAGACGAGAGCGGTATTTGCAAGGTTGAGCCAAGCGTGATTATTCACCTGGGTTTACCGGTTGAGAAGCTTCGCAGTCCCTTGGAACGGCTGGCCCTGAGCGCACACGAGCAGCAGGAGAGTGCAACGGGTCAGCGGGAAAGAAGCGCCAGCATACATAAGCTGGATGTTCTGGAAGAGCTCAGCAAGGAACTGGGAGGGAGCCTTGGCTATGCCGAACGGATTACCGACTATATCCAAAATCGCGCAGGTCTTCTCCTTGCGCAGGATAACCGGACATTTACTTTCCCTCACCGAACTTTCCAGGAATATCTTGCGGCAACAGGAATCATGCGGCAGAAAAGTGAACCGGAAAACTTTTTAAGAGAATGTATGTTACGGAATTCGGCTTACTGGCAAGAGGTTTTTCTCCTGTCTGCCGGTGCTTCACGAAATACCTCATCGGTGATATATTCGCTTGTGGATACCCTGTTGCCAGATGACCCTGAAAGAGTAAAGATGACGCGAGAAATTGCCGCTCATGCCCGAATAGCCGCGCGCGCATTTCATGAAACCGGTTTTATTACCCATGTGGAGCGTGAAACGCCCCCTGGCCGGTTTCAACGCATCCGCACACGCATTCAGAGTTTTCTCCTTTCAGCCTTGAACGTCGGAGATACTCTGACACCCCAGGATCGCAGCGATTCGGGCACTGCTCTGAACCGGATCACTGATCCGCGATTTAATCCGCAAAAATGGCATTTGCCGGCAGATGAAAATGATGGATTTATAAAGATTCCAGCGAGTACGTTTATAATGGGAAGTGATAAAAAGCGAGATAATGAAGCCTATAAGAGTGAATTCCCGCAACATACGGTTGATCTGTCCGAATATTGGATAGGGAAATATCCGGTAACGGTCGCGCAGTTCAGGGTGTTTCTGGATGAGAGCAGGTACAAGGCTGATCAGGAATGGAGATGGGCTAACAGGTATGATAACCATCCGGTAGTTCTTGTCTCATGGCATGATGCGATGGCATATTGCCGTTGGCTTAGTGAAAGAATCGGCAAAATGGTCAGCCTTCCGACAGAGGCCCAGTGGGAAAAAGCAGCGCGTGGAAAGGTGGGGAGGATTTATCCCTGGGGTGATCAGAAGATCGATGTGAATAAAGCGAACTACGGTGCTGGTCTTAAAGGAACAAGCACGGTAGGCTGTTTTCCTTTGAATGTCAGTCCTTATGGTATTGTGGATATGATTGGGAATGTATGGGAGTGGTGTCAGGATTGGTTTGATGAAGAATATTATACTAAAAGTCCCTCAGTTGATCCTGTTAATTCCTATGAAGGCTCGGACCGGGTTCTCCGTGGCGGTTCTTGGCGCTGCGTTGCCGATGTTTGCCGGGCGGCTCTTCGCAGCGGGGACGACCCGTCTTACCGGCTGCTGGACTTTGGTTTCCGGCTTTGCTTGCTTCCAGGTCATTCGGGGTAAGGAAGGGAGGCAGGGTAAGTGTTGAGAGAGCCGAGCATCGAAGCCTCTTAGCAGCGACGAGGGACGAGGAGCCGCAGAGGCTTCGTATGGGAGATGAGGCGAAGCGCATGTGGAGATGGAGACCAGAGTCAGAGAGAAATAAGAAAAACATCAAAGAATTCAGGGTGAAAGAATAGAGAGAGAGTATAAGAAATGCCAAAGAGAAAAAGTAAACAAGGGAAGTTTTCAGCCAATGCTCAGAATATTCAAGGTGTAGTACAGGCCGAGAGGATTGATAAGATAAAGCAGCATTTTTACGGGACCGGAAAATCAGCAGCGGGAAAGCTGAGGGATAGGAAAGAGGGAAGATGCCACAATCCGAAGCCGAAACCGGTGATGAGCAACCGGATATGTCCCATGAAATATGCATCCTTCATCTGTCGGATATTCATATGGGAGATTCTGATACGGCTAAAACATATCTTAGTCAGCTCGAGTTAGATTTGCGCCGTGAGCTTGAATTAACAACGCTCGATTATCTTGTCATATCAGGAGACATCGGTAACAGGTCCGTGCCGGAAGAATACGATGCCGGATTTCTCATGGTTGACGCTCTCATGAAAAGATTCGCGTTGGATAGTCAGCATGTGGTTATTGTTCCCGGAAACCATGACGTGAACTGGGACTTGTCTGCTGAGGCCTATGATTATGTGCCGAAGCACAAATTGCAAAAAGAGATTACAGACGAATACATCCCTGGGGGAGAGAGCGGTGCTTTAAGGCGTAATGAAGAAAAATATAAGGATCGATTCAACAATTTCAGTGATTATTTTTACAAGAAAATATATGGAATTTCATACCCGAGAGATTACGCCAACCAGGGTGTTGTGTATGAAGATCCGGAAAACTGCATTTTATTTTTGGGAGTAAATTCCTGCTGGCAGATTGATCATTATTATACTCAACGCTCCGGGATTTATAAAAACTCCATTGCACAGGCTTTGAGAGGTTTTATGAAGGGCACCTACGATGGTTGGTTGAAATGCGCTGTATTTCATCACCCCGCAGGGGGACCCGAGATGATGAAAAACATCGAATTTATGGAACAACTTGCCGTTGAGGGATTTCAAGTCGTGATGCATGGTCATATCCATGAAGCCATCGAGGCATTCCACAAATATGATGAAACAAGATCCCTGCACATTATCGGAGCCGGGACCTTCGGCGCACCCACCAAAGAGGATATGATAGAAGGTATTCCCCTGCAGTATAATCTTTTGAAATACTACCCTGAAACACAGAAGATCATCGTTGAGACACGAAAGAGGGAAAAGCGAGATGGGGCCTGGAGTGCCGATGCCAGATGGGGAGATAAAAAAAGAGAACCTAAACCGAGGTATACAATCCGGCTTAAACCGATAAAACGTTCTCCTTGTCCTGATAGAGCTGAGGAGAGGAAAAAATTAATTGAAACAACCGTAAAGCCGGATCATCCCTTTGAATCTGAAATCTCCAATTATTGCCGGAAAGTCCAAACCCTGCATGAAACTATTCCTCTGGCAGGATTTCGGACCCCTCTTCGGGTTCCCCTGAGCGTGGAGGAGATATACGTGCCCTTAAGAGCCATGGTTGATCTCAGGCTGACCGGAAAATATTGTTTTGCCGATGCTGACGATGCTGAAAAGCACCTGCAGGAGCATGGCAATTGTATAGATATTTCGATCCCGGATGCATTTATGGAAGCGGAAAAACGATCTCGACGCGGTATTGTTATCCTGGGTGATCCGGGTTCCGGGAAAACCACACATTTAAAGCGGGTGCTTTTATGGTGTTTTCGTGGAGATCGTGATAAACTCGGACTGCCCTCGAACATGATTCCTGTTTTTTTACCTCTTCGAGAACTGAGGGATATTAATCAAGGGCTGGATGTATTTATCCAGCGGCAATTGGATATGCCCCACCTGGAGACGCCGGAGGGTTTCGGCAAAAGGCTTTTGAAGAGAGGAAACCTGCTCTTTCTCCTTGACGGATTGGATGAAGTGGCTGAATCCGGACAGAGGGCAGAAGTGTCCCGATGGATAGAGAGCGCGATGCAAGTATACGATTCATGTCGGTTTGCAGTAACCTGCCGATTTGCAGGATATACGGATGAGGCACGGCTCAATGAAAATTTCCTCGAGATGCATATGCGTCCCATGACAGCGGAGCAAGCAGAGGAATTTATACATAACTGGTACCGGATTGTTGAAACAGCGCATTCCATAGACAGGAATCAGGCAAGGATCATTGCAAAGGAAAAAGCCCATGATCTGGTTGAACGACTGAGCCAGCCGGAGTTTCGTGCCAGAAGGGTATTTGAGATGACCCGAAATCCGTTACTGCTCACTAACTTATGCCTGGTGCATCTGGATCGAGGCAACCTTCCCCATACACGTGCAGCCTTGTATGATGAATGCACAGATGTATTACTGGAACGTTGGCGAGGATCGGTAGGGATTAAAACACGAGTAACTGCCCTGTCGGGTCGCAGGGTATTACAGCCGGCAGCCCTTTGGCTTCATCAGAAAGACGGGAGAACTCGCGCAAAAGCCGACGAGCTTGAGCCGGTAATCGCACCGGCAATCAAGTCATCCGGATGGATACACGGATCAGCGAGGGAGTTTTTAAAAGCTGTCAGAGATGAAAGCGGTCTTTTAACCGGGTGGGGTCAGGATGAATACGGTTTTATGCATCTGGGGTTTCAGGAATATTTAGCAGCCCGTGAGATACGAAGCAGGGCCTTTACCGAACCGGAAGTGCTGCGAGAACTGGCATCCCATTTTGGAGAGAGCTGGTGGCAGGAAGTCGCGCTTTTGATGCTGGCGCTTGAAGACCCTTCTCTTTTTATTCCCTATATGCGGGAGGTAGTGAAACTGCCGGCGTTTTTAGAATATGGGGAATTTATGGAGATGTGTCTCGATGATACGGCAGAAAGATCCCCTCAACCCTTTATTGAATTGATAGAGAAAAAGCCGGGTGAGGATAATGCGCTGTGGAATCGTCAGTTTGTGGCATTGCGGATCATTGACCGGATGGATAAAGCAGTAGTGGAGAGTCTTGTGCCGAAGCTCCTGAATCACCCCTCTGAAAAGATCAGAAAATGGATTAAGGAGCAAACCGCCGTGGCTCCTCAGGATCTTATTAAGGCGGCACGTAGCGGTTATGAGCTGGTGAGGATTCCTGGCGGAAGATTTATGATGGGATCCAATGAATATAATAGAGAAAAACCGATACACGAGGTTACAGTGCCGGAATTTTATATGGGAAGATATCCGGTCACCAATGAGGACTATGCTCGGTATATGGAGTCCAATCCGAATGTTAAGCCGCCTGATTATTGGGATAACAGGCGGTTTAACCAGCCACGCCAGCCTGTGGTGGGCGTAAACTGGCATGATGCAAGGGCATATGCTCAATGGACAGGATTGCGTTTGCCCTCGGAAGCAGAATGGGAATACGCATGTCGGGCCGGCACGAAAACACGATATTACACCGGTGATACAGAAAAAGATCTTGCCATGGCAGGGTGGTATTCAGGCAATTCGGACAATAAGACACATCCGGTAGGTGAGATGGAGCCAAATGCTTTTGGATTGTATGATATGCATGGAAATGCCTGGGAGTGGTGCGAAGATACCTGGCATGACAAGTATAAGGGTGCGCCAAAAGATGGCAGTGCGTGGGGAGATGATAAAAGCCCGCGCCGGGTTCTCCGTGGCGGTTCTTGGTTCAGCAGTGTCGGTGATTGCCGGGCGGCTAATCGCATCGGGCTCGACCTGTCTTCCCGGGGACAGTACATTGGTTTCCGGCTTTGCGTGCTTCCAGGTCATCAGGGTAAGGAAGGGAGGCAGGGTTAGCAGGCCAAGCGCGAGGTGAGCCAAGCATCGAAGCCTCTGGGCGGCGACGAGGGACGAGGAGCTGCAGAGGCTTCGCATGAGAGGCGGAAAGACTCTTCATAAATTTGTAGTATCTTATATTATTTTTTAAGTGTCTACTATCCTTTTTACAATCTTTTGTTTGAAATTATAGTAATTTTTTAAAGTAAGTTTATAATTTTTATCTAATGGTTCAAAAGGCAATTGGCTCTCAATTATAACAAAGAGAACTGCTGTTGATCTTAAAAGATGCCAACTTTACTTTTGATTTTTTCATTTAATACTTGTATACTATCAATATATTTTATATTTAAATATATATATTTCTTTGAATAGATTGATTGATGAGTATTATTTCCTTAGAAGGGAAGACAATAAAATATTGCTACGGTTGAAATTCATTGTATATTCTGTATTATTTCTTTTTTTTTATCTTAGTATTCCTTTATTCGGCGAAACATTTATCTTTGATGATTTTGAATATTGGGATGCCCCATATAATCATGGGTGGGTAACCTCAGACCCCTCTTATCCTCTTATGGGATTTGGGATTGGATATGGCCTCTGTTATACCCATCTTGATCAAGCCGAAGGGAGTCGAGTGCTGAAAGTAGAAAGTCAAGCCTCTGTTTTCAATGAATTACAACCATATGAACTGGCCAAATATCATATTTTCGATCCCGGTACCGGTCAAGCTCCAACACAGCCAATTTTTAGTTACAAGATTAATGATCCCTTATCTATTGAGAGATTTGATCAGGCCAGGTGTTACCTCCTCATCATGACTCAGGAGGGTGAATACCTCTGGTTATGCTACCTGCCTTTAGAAGGAACTACTCCCTTGGATCTTGGACATTTTATGCCAATTATCCCTCCCCCTCAAGATTTGATATCCGGGCCCATTCGCTGTATTGGTTATCCTCTTGGCCGGTCGGTAGCAGACTCAACATGGCATTGTGTAGTCAGAGATATTCAAAAAGACCTTGATCTGGCTGGAGAGGAGAATTTTGTAATTGCACCTCAATACCTGCAAAGTATACATGGGATCCTTTTTTCCGGTAACCAATACTGCGTGGATGATATTATGTTCTTCTATGATCAGTCTTCATTTAGAAATTATCACCCCTTTGTCTTGAATCCGGGCCCACAATTTGCCACTCTATTCGAGCCATATGAATTAATCCTCTATGCCATTGATCGGGAGAACGATGAGCTTTCCTTTGATCTTCAGATCAGTGGATGGGGGATACATGGAATCTCCACGAAAGATTTGCTTGAACCCTTGTTCTATGATCCGAATGATCCCTATGACTCACCTACGGGTTACAGAGCTGCCTTCCGATTTACACCTATGACAGTGGAAAATCTGCTTGTTACTGTTACTGTATCTGACAAATATACCAGTGATATCACTATGTTCCCACTATCTGTTGTAAACTACCCTGTTGAAAATCATGCTCCTGTTATTCAACGGTCAGGGTACCGCTCCAAATGGGTGGGATATGTGAATGAACTTTTCACATACCGAGTAAAGGCTTTTGATAAAGAGTATGATAGTCTTACCTATTCAGCGACCATCAATGGATTGCCAAATTATCAGTATGGCCCTTGGCAGGAATCCATTATTAATCCTAAAACCGGTCTGGTTGAATTTACACCTCGTTTTGAAGGCAATTACAAGGTCACAATACAAGTTCGAGATGAAAAAGGAGCGCTCGGTCAAACAAGCTGGGATTTATTTGTGGTTAACCGTGGAAGCTGGTACAATCATCCCCCGGTCAGGGTGGTAAATATTAAAACTCCCCAATTGGCCAAGGCAGGGAGCCACTATACAATCGCTACCGGTTTTGTTGATCCTGATGGCGATGAATTATATTATTCAACGAATATCGGCAGTATTACATCAGAAGGAAGTTTTTCTTTCCTCACTTATTTTCCAGGCCAATATCAGGTAAGCATAATCGCCTATGATATTCATGGTGGTCTTGCTTATTTAAGATTTCTTCTTGATGTGCAACCCTGGTGGAGCACTCAATGAGAGCTTATTTCATTCTCTATAGGGATCATACGCCTCTAAGGTTACCTTGATTTTTTTTGTACGTATTCCTCGTTTGACTTTTACGAGTACTGTTTCTCCTATTTTGTATCTATTCTCAGCCATTACAATCTCATGAGTCCCTTTAACATCGATATCTCCAACTTTAATAATAGTATCATTAACCTGTAACCCGGCCTTTTCTCCCGGACCATCTTTTACGAGGGTTAAAATCTTAGCTGCCCGTGTACCACCATCCCAACTGCTAATCCCGAGATAGGCAGGTTCTTCTCCTTTATAGTACAGGAACCCATTAACGCCGAAGGTATAGCCATTTTCTTTAAACAAGTCTTTATAGGGATTTTGATAAAGACCTATATGAGCACGGTTTCTCATATCAAAATGTATAGTTTTAGACATAGTAGCTATATCCAGTTGCCAACCCCTCCTGCATTTTTTAAGATAGCATGGCGGGCAGTTTCTGAATTTAGGTTCAAATACCGCTATAGCCCGGTTCTCTTTAATAAATATTCTAAAACTCTTACCTGCTGTATCCCGTACTTCATTATCCATTTGGGCCTTGGTAAAGACCCAGTTTTTACTTATCTCCCGCGTTTCATTCGTGTACAGGTCAAAATCATATCCCCTGATATGACGTTTACATTTTTCTATATCGAGTAAATATGCCTCTGCCGGGGTAGGTTGAGGAACAAATAGGGCCTTTATATCTGCCGGATAATTTGTCTTCTCAGGTATCTTGATACTTCCTATTTCGATTCGCTGCGTAGCACCAGCTCCACCGGAATAATAAGTATCTCCTTTAGTGGTCTTTTTTTCAGCGGGATCATATTTTTGTTCTTCTATCTTTTCATTTGCCCTGGCAATTATCATTTCCAGGGTAGCGGAGATTCCGTCCTCTACTCTTCCCAGCTTAAAAAAAGGCGCCATTTGATCTCTTTCAATATATCCTGTAAAGGCATCCGTATATATCCATTCCAGATCATAACCGACCTCAAAGCGCACTAATTGCTCCTTTTCACTCAAAAAGAAAAGCACTCCTTTTAATCCGTTAGTATTTTCTCCAATTTTCCATTCAGTAAACAACCGGGCTGTGACCGTATCAATACTTTCCCCTGCAAGATTCTTAACGGTGACTACAACCATATCTATATCTGCACGTTTATATAAGGTTGCCAGATGAGCTTCCATACTATTTTTGTATTTTATACGATTGGCAAAATCATAAATCCTGTGTTCACGGGAAACACGTTTAGAAGGCAATTGTTCAGAACAACCCATATGGAAAATAAGAATAGTACTTAATGGTAAAAATAAAGCACCTAGTTTCATTGTATGAAAATACTCATTTTGTAGTGTATCGTAATACTCGTGAACGTCTGATTACTAACGCCATGAGGAGTTTGTTATACTGTTGATATCATTATAGTGTAAACTATGGGACAAATTGTAAATAATAAAATTTATGAGATAAATTTTTTATGTAATACTTTTACTACTTTTTCTGCATCTCTCGCAAGAACAATAAAGGCTATATTTACTTCGCTGGAGCCTTGTGCAATCATGATAATATTTACATCAGCCTCATAAATGCTGGAAAAGATTTTAGCGGCAACACCTTTTGTCCCGATCATACCAGAGCCAACAACACATACTATAGCCACATCCCTGATGAGGGAGAGACCTTCAACTATGTCACTCTTTACTTTCTGCGCCAACAGGTCAACTGCATTTTCAGCGTCTTTACTGCTTACAACAAAACTCAAGTTAGAATCGCTTGATCCCGAAATCATGATCACATTGATGTTAGCCTCACCCAACACAGAAAATACTCTCCCCGCTACGTTGGGAGTCTCCGCCATAGCAACACCTGAGAGGGTTACGATAACAACATCCAGTACCAACGCAACCGCTTTAATAACGCCATCTGCTTTCTCTTGTTTTCTCATAATTAAGGTGCCATCATTACCTGGATTAAAAGTATTTTTTACCCTTACAGGCACGTCATTCATCATGGCAGGTTCAATCATTTTTGAATGTATGACTTTAGCTCCAAAATAGCTTAAATCAAGGGCCTCTACATAAGATAATTTTTTTATCAATTTTGCTTGTTTAACGATTTTAGGATCCGTCGTCATAATTCCATCCACATCAGTCCAAATTTGCACCTCTTCCACGTTATCAAGTGCAACGCCAAGCAAGGAGGCAGTATAATCACTCCCTCCGCGTCCCAGTGTAGTAATATGTCCCTGCTTATTACTACCTATAAAACCTGAAACAACGGGAGTACTCCCACTTTCTATGAGTGGCTTCAGATTACCATGGACTCGAGTGCGCAATTCATTTAATAAAGGCCTCGCCTTACCATAAGCAGAGTCTGTGAGGATGCCTGCTTCAGCGCCGGTGAAAGCCCTGCTTTCTATTCCTATTGTTCTTAAGGCCCCCGACATAATATTCATGCTTAACCGTTCACCAAACGCTAAAATATAGTCCATGCTTTTTAGGCTTAAGTCTTCCAGATAACCGACCCCTAGAAGGGCTACTCTTAGTCTGCCGATTAATTTGGTTACTTCATGTGAAACCGTTTTAGCAATTTTTTTATTATGTATGGCAATCTCTATGGCCTCTAAATGTTTCCGGGTTAACCAGTCACAGTATTTCTCAACTTTCTGCTCAATAACATCAACTGATTGGCCTAATATTGTCTCTGCAATTTCAATAAGACTATCGGTCACACCGCCAAGGGCTGAGACAACAACTACCTTGGATCGCTTCTCAGTCTGAATAAGGCCTGCCACATTCTTAATTCTTTCACCACTGGCTATCGATGAGCCACCAAATTTCATTATAATCATAGAATAAGAGTCTATCCTCCCCTTTGAAAAAAATGTAATTCTTGCAAACTGTTTTTCTGCTTCATTGAGAATTATAAATAAGATATTGACAAAAGTACAATGATTTTTATCTGATTTATTGTTGTCAAATTTAATCTTAAAATCTTACATATTCTATTTCGTATCCTTTGATATGAGGGGAATTCTCAGGAGGGAACCTTAGACCTTGTACTATTAATTCTTTCTGATCATTTTCTTCTTCATAGCTAAGTCTGTTAATGCCATTTTCTTTGCTATCTTTTTCATACTGTGTTTTTTCATGCTGAGTAAGATGTGAAAAATAAATGCTATCCCCTGAATCCAAAGGAAGTGTATTTAAGGCCTTGATCGTTTCATTTACATGCTCACTGTAAAATTTATCACCTCCAAGACCGGTAATAAGCATAATTCCAACTGGTATTTTCGCTTCTTTAATTGTAGTGATAAGGTTAATGCTATCTTGAATGCTATTACACTTTTTAACAAATGAAAGAAGCCTGTTTGAGCCTGATTCCATTCCTATATAAACTCTCCTCAAATTCCTTTCTTTTAATTCTTTGAAATCCTTAATTGACTTTTCTTTCCCATAATATGCATCAATAAAGGAATATATCCCTTCAAACCGGTGCTGATTTATTTCCTCTTCCCTCATGAAATAAGAATATTGAAGTGACTTTTCAAAATTGTTTTCCCATGATTTTATTTCTAACTCATTATTGATAAGATCAAACATTGTAATGAGGATGTCTTGGGGTATCATTAATGCGTTTGCATCCCCGAGAAAAATGGTATATTTATTTTCAATCGATTTATCGAGAAAGAGTTTTATCTGCCTAATATGTTCTTTTACTTCATCCAGGTTTTTCATCCTAAAGCGTGTGTTTTTGTAGAAAAGGCAAAAACTGCATTTGTTATAGGCACATCCTTCGGTTAACTGGATTATTAAGGGAAAGGTAAGGTCATTGGGGATTATTTCTATGTGATTGTATATACTATCAAATTGGGTTTTATCAGCGAGAGCACTTGAATAGCCTGATGATATGACCTTTTCAATAAAGGCAATAATTTCATCACTATTATAATACATGCCACATTTATTATAGCACCCCGGCTTTGATTTTAAGATAGTATGTATTTCAGTAACATCCTGTATTATTTTATTGTAGATTGCCTCGGCTTGAGCATTATCTATAATCCTTTTCTTTCGGTATATATGATCATCTCCCATCTCCCATTTTTCGACAAATCTGTTGTTAAGGCTCCGCTCTATTTTTCTGTTATTGTTCATTATCCATAGTAATCTTCCTGCTTTGTCAAAGGTATATTCCCTATCTTTATACCTTATAAAGGCAAGACTATAAAAAACGTGGAGATTAACATAGAATTTTGAGCAATCAAACGGACAATCCATTTTTCACTCCCTCTATAATACAAGTTAGAATAAAAAAATAACGCCATGGATAGTTCCTTGAGAATATCTTTTGTAAAATATCTATAGATATAGTATATTTCTCGATACCATTTTTTCCCATTGACTACTACTGACGCTCGCCGAGCTATAGAATTAATTGATAAAAAAGGCTTGGAAGAGGTGACAAATGACTGAATATGATTACTTATTCCACATTTTTGTACCACAATTATGCCCTTTTTATTTACTTTCGACAGAATCCTATGAATAAATCGATAAAAAGGTTCCAGCCGGCAATACCTATGAATGTTTGGGCGAATGAACAAAGATGCTTCCACTAAGATTAATCATGCTATTTCTCCTTCCCGTCAATTTCTTTATATATTTATTCTCTATTATAATTCACCAGGGTGACCATATGCGAGAGATACTGAAAGATTTCTTTATTAATGTATAATAAAAATAGCACTTTACTACTTTAAAAAAGAAAAAAGTTCTATTATAGTAATATATTAGTAATAAGGAATATTGAAAAATAAGGGAATAAATAGTAAAAGAAAGGACTTTAACCATGGTATTCAAACACTTTTTTGTGATAATCATTATGCTGGTGGTATCTTTTTTTATCCTCACCTCACCCTGTAAAAGTTATGGAGAACCTACGGCCGAGGAACAATATATGCTTGAATTAATCAATCGGGCACGAAGCAATCCTGCCGCCGAGGGAGAAAGATTGTCTCATATGCATCAACGGCCCGAGTTAAGGGAAATCTTCGTAGCGTACCCTCCCTCACCCCCATTAGCCTTTAATGAAAACCTCATTCGCGCAGCAAGAAACCACAGCACGTATATAAAATTAAACAATAGCTTGGGTCATGATGAACATTCCGGATATACAGGATTCACCGGAAGAACTCCTTCCGAACGAGTTCTCCATGAAGGATTTGAAGGAGACGGAGCAGGTGAGAATATTGCCTATGGGAGCACAAGCACCCTTGCTTCCCATGATGCACTTATTATAGATGATGATACGCCCTCACTTGGTCATCGCTATAATATCCTAAGCTATGGAGAAGGGCGTGATTATCAAGAAATTGGCATCGGGATTATTCAGGGGGGGCCGTTTGGTGGCTTGACCGTAACCCAAAATTTTGGCGTTTATTTTTCCTCTTATACACCAAAGGTACTCGGGGTCGTCTATATTGATTATAATAATAATCTTTTTTATGATCCCGGGGAAGGCTTAGATGATGTTACCATTACCGCGGACCCAGGGGGTTATTCAACTCGTACCACCTCAAGCGGAGGGTATTCTCTCCCTCTATCAACACCGGGAAGTTATACTTTAAGAGCAACGGGCGATACATTGCAGGTGAGTCAAATGGCCGATATCACCATTGGTTCTGTCAATGTAAAGCATGATTTTATCGTGGAAAGCGAAGGTCCTCTTGTGATAAGGATCCCGGAAGATTATAGTGCTATTCAGGAAGGTATTGATGCTGCGGTAAGTGGAAATAGCATTATCCACATAGATCAGGGTGTCTATGGGGAAAACCTGCTCGTGACCAAAGGGATCATCCTTGAGGGTGAGGGGCCTGATGTGACAATAATAGACGGAGAGAAAAACGGACCGGTTATTCAAATCTTTGACACTCCTCATCCTTGCACCATCCGTAACCTTACCCTTCGACATGGAAAGACCAATAGCACATACAGCCAAGGGGCCGGAATCAATTGCGAATCATCCTCTTTGGAGGTGCATCATACACTTATTTATGCCAACCACGGAGAGGGAGATTATGGGATAGGAGCATTCTATGCCAAGGATTCCGACATTAGATTGATCAATGTGACTGTAACGGATAATTCGTCACTAAATAATGTCGGTGGTTTTGGTTATACACAATGCAATGTGAGCATCCTGAATTCTATCATTTGGGGAAATGGCCTGTTTTTTTTCGATCTTTATGATTTCAGCTCATCTGCTGATACGGATATAGGCTATTCCAATTGTGGACAAATGTTTGCAGGAACCGGTAATATATCACGCACTCCATTATTTAGAGATGTTACGACCTTCGATTATCACCTTCAGCCCGCCTCACCATGCAAAGATGCAGGTCATCCTGATCCTGAATATAACGATGATAACGGTACCAGAAATGATATGGGTGCGTATGGGGGTAAGATGTTTATGTGGGTGTTGCGGGGAGATGTGGATGAAGATGGTCAATTGACCCCGGATGATGCACGGATGATATTCACCTGTTACTTGCACGGAAATGAGTGTCCCTCTCACTTTGATATGAATGGTGATGGACAGATTACGCCGGCAGATGCCCTTTATGTTCTTAAACAATATTAATTAAGGAAAAGTTGCTTTTTTATTGACAAACCTAACTATCATAAAATATACTATCCTTCCCGCAATTACATTTTGCAGAAAATAGGTGGAGTAAAATTTTAGAAATTTGGTTTCCAGAAATCTTCAGAAGGTAAAAGGACCATTATTCAAGTTACAGCAGTAGCTGTAATTTGATTCAGCTATTCAAATGGTGATAAGCGATTATTGTCCTAATTTTTATCCAAAATCAACGAAAAAATCCTTTAATATTAAATATTTAGCATGGCTCAATCCCAACTACCCCTATTTATTGGTGAAAAAGCATATATTTGATATGTAAGATGTAACCCCACTTTACACATTGTGCATACAATTGAGCTAGACATTTTCTTTTTCGGAATTAATATAGAGTGTATCAGGACAAATGTCCTGCTCATGAGGCCAAGTGACAGTGCCATCCAATACTCTAACTTGCTTAAAATAACTTTTATCTTGTAACTCTTGAAAGACACCAAAATCAAGCAATCCCGAACAGTCATATAAACCTTTTTCGCCATTGGTAAAAGTCAATTTTAATTTATAATCTTCCGTTGGAATAACCTGTTTTACTCTGGGATTCATTTTTTATCTCAAAGGAGCAATTTTATAAGGTTGTTCACCTGATACAGCAAGATGCCAATCTGCAACTAATTCGTCTTGATGAATCTCAATCCAAGCCTGAAGAAGTTTCATCTTTGCATTCGGAATACTACCTTCTAGAACTTCACCATCAGGTATAGCGACAATCACTTCATGCTCTTGGACGATAACATGAATATGCGGTTTTTTGTGTCGTTTGTTATCTTTGAAATACATGTAAATAATAATTCCATAAAACATTGAAATTGATGGCATTTAATCCTCACTCTATGTGTCTAACAGTATACATATAGTAACTTATATATTAGAATATATGGAAGCGAGAAAGTCCCCAATTAAATTCCATATAGATAACCACTATTTACTTGAAGTATACCATGCATTTTCATCTATCGCAATATTAACAAAGGATTGTTTAAAATTTTATTAGAAATAATTTTGCTTACCATTACCATTAGCTATAAGACCTTCCATTTCACACTGTTTCTATATCGCTATTTTTGACTCCAAAAAACCGATTATTGCCCCATTTTAAATCCAAAATCAATAATTTAATCCTTTAATATTCAATTTACTTAGCGTGGTCCACCCCCAATCGAAGACAATCGAAAAGACCACGAATAACCCATTCTTAGAGTACTCAATTTGCCCCCAAAAAGTGACTTCTAAGGCCAAGAAGTGGCCTTATTTCCAGCCTATCCTATTGAAATTTAATCATATCTCGTGGTCCGACCCCGAGTAACGGTCCGAGTAACGGTCGAGTAACCGAGTACGTAGAGTACGTACCCGCCCGCCCGAGTATCCGATCCGAGTACCCGAGTACCCGCCGCCGAGTACCCGACTTATCAGTATTTAATGTATTTAAGGTCGTCTCCCTCTGACCGGTCGGTCCTTCCTTTTGCCTGGATGAATCCATCCGCATCGTCATCAAAATATGTCAAATGTCAGGGGCTGACCCCTTCTGCTTCACAAGCTATTTATTGGTGAAAAAGCATATATTTAATATTTAAGATGTGACCCTATTGTTACTATTTTTTGCAGAAAATAGGTGGAGTAAAATTTTAGATATTTGGTTTCCAGAAATCTTCAGAAGGTAAAAGGACCATTATTCAAGTTACAGCAGTAGCTGTAATTTGATTCAGCTATTCAAATGGTGATAAGCGATTATTGTCCTAATTTTTACCCAAAATCAAGGAAAAAATCCTTTAATATTAAATATTTAGCATGGCTCAACCCCAACTACCCCTATTTATTGGTGAAAAAGCATATATTTAATATTTAAGATGTGACCCCATTGTGCATTGTGCTTCTCATTACAATATGCTATAATAGCATCTATAAAATATAAAATAGGAGATGGCCTAATGTATAAATTAAAAGAATTAGTATCAATAATATCTATACTATTTATAGTTTTATTATCGCTTTCTGGGTGTAAAAAAAGTCAAACAGAGGATACAACAGCCGATGAATATGTACAACCAGTATATGAATTCATGGATAGTAATAGTACGATTACCCTCTATACAGGTACAAAGAGTATTATTGCAGATGGGAATACCTCACTCTTTATTTTCGCTGAAATCCATAACAATTCTGGGAGTATAATCGCCGATGGCCTGGAAATTACGTTTAGTACAACAGCAGGAGATATTAATCCTATAGAGGATGGTGTTCAAGATACCGCTCTTGTGACCACAAGTAATGGAATTGCTAAAACGACACTCACAAGCTCAACCCATTGTGAGTCTGCCACTATTACCGCTTCTATTGAGGGGATTACTGCCCATACTGCTGTTGATTTTATTGCAGGTTCACCCTGTTTATTAGAGATCGAGGCAACCCCCACTGATCTGTCATCAGATGGAATAAGCCAAAGCGCTATTACCATAAAGGTAGTGGATGCCTACAACAATCCTGTTGCTGATGGAACATTAGTGTCTATTAACGCAGAGGGGGGAGGTGTTTCATCCCATATAGCTGAGACAATCATGGGTATTGCCGAGGTGACCTATACAGCTCCGCAATCTCAGCCTCTATCAGGCATTGATACCTTATCTGTCCAGGTCGCGGGGGGAGTACACGATAGCATAGATATTACACTGAGTGAATCACCGGACAATCAAGATATACAGGAGTATGAGGCATCCGGTATTTCTTCTATCTGTTTATCAACAGGCGCAAAGAAAATCTTTGCCGATGGTAACACATCTATATTGGTATATGCAGAAATAAAGGATTCCCATGGAGTATATGTAACCGATGACACTGAGGTTACGTTTACTACAACGGCGGGTGATATTGATTCTGCGACACCAGGTATTCAAGACAATGTTGTTGTGACAACAACCAACGGTGGTGCACGTACATATTTGACAAGCTCAACCAATCCTGGGACAGCTACTGTTATAGTTTCAGCAAGAGGTACGATCATGACTGCTACTGTGGATTTCATACCGGGTCCGCCGTGCACACTCACGGTGGAGGCAATACCCATTGACCTTCTGGCAGATGGCAAAAGCCAAAGTACTATAATTACAACAGTATTGGATGCTCACAGGAATCCTGTCGCAGATGGAACGCTCATCACCTTTGATCCGATTGAAGGGTCCCTCTCATCGCATATTGCCCGTACATCAGAGGGTGTAGCCAAAGTGACCTATACAGTCCCTCATTTTCAGCTCCCATCAGGCTATGAGGAGATTTCTGCCAGAACTACCAACGGAGAAACAGGCAGCGTTCATATAAAATTGAGGGGACCACAAATTGCGGGAATACTACTGACTGCTGATCCCGAAACCCTGCCCGCAGATGGCCTTGCAAAGACAATAATACGCGCCTATGTGAGCTTTGAGGGTGGGGAGAATGTCCCGGACGGAACACTTGTCGATTTTGAAATTATAAAAGGGGGAGGCAGTTTGGAGGGAGATACGGTAATTACCACAAAAACAGTTCAAGGGATTGCTGAGGCGCAGCTTACCAGTGGCAACCACGTTGAAACCTCTACAATAAAGGCATCTACTGGGAATAGAGTAGCTGAGATTCAAGTCAGTTACATACCAGGATCGGTAAGTTTGGCTATTACTCCTAATTCATTGCTGGGGACAGGAGATCAAGTAGCTAAAGTTATTGCCACATTGTCCACCGTATCTGGGACCTCACCACCAGATGGCGAAACAGTGATATTTGCTCTCAGTGATGATAGTTATGGATATTTTACTGACCTCAACGGACAGAATATCACCGATTCTGAGGGTATAGTGGGCACCATCATTTCAGAGGGCACTGCCCCTATCCTTTTTCATGCCTCGACACAAGAGGGAGAAGTTACTATTACAGCCACATGGAGATCAACCGATTTCCAAATAAGTAGGGAAACCTCTGTGAAAATCCAGCCATCTCCTGCGGATATCGAATTGGCTCAAGGTTTCCCTGATCCACCACTCTTAAATGTTAAGGGTACAGGAGGTGCAGCCACTTCGCTCCTCACTTTTGATGTTATAGATGAGAGAGGGGAACCGGTCTCAAATGGGTATAGGATAGATTTTTCTATAATAGATGGTCCAAATGGAGGAGAACTATTAATACCCTCTTCAACAAGAACCGCCAATGGACAGGTCACTACTATATTGAGGAGCGGCTGTAAATCGGGACCAGTGAGTATTAAGGCTGCATATCATAACGATTATAGAGTAAATAGTATCAGTAGTGTTATTTCCATCAGTGCCGGACCCCCTGTGGGAGAGGAATTCGGTATTGCGGCTGATTCTAAAAATATAGCGGGATTTTGGGAGGCTTACCTCAAAGATCTTATTACTGTTGGTGTTGGCGATGTTTATGGAAACGCTATCCCCGATAAGACAGCTATCTCCTTTAAAACATATAATACAGGAGGTTTTTTTGAACCAGGAAGCAGCGTCACGACAGATGGTCTTGCATCGAGTATACTCGTCTCTTCTTTTCCAAAGCCCCTTCAGGGATTTGTGTCAGTAACTGCAGAAGCAATCAATGGTGGCAGAACTACGCGGGTTACTTCTCTCGCTGTGACCCCTTCTCCGGATAATCATATTATCTATGCCGGTACAAATGGCGGTGGTGTATATAAATCCATAGATGGAGGTGCATCCTGGAAAAATATGAGCCGATCTTCTAATGAAATAAACTGGGGGCAAAACTGGATAGATCCTTATATTAATGATATCGCCATAGATTCCGACTGCTCCAATATTGTATATGCAGCCACGGGCTACCTGGGCAAGGGAAATGTATATAGGAGCCTCGATGGTGGATTAAACTGGAATAGCAATAATATTGAGGAATGGTATGGCATTTTTAATACTGAGCAGAATGGGCACTCTATTCTTACAATTTTATGTGATGGGGATGATGATCCTGAGACTGATTACCCCTATGTATGGATAGGCACGAACGGTTTGGGAGCGCTCTATTCATCTGATGGAAAAAATTTTGAATGGGGAGGAATTGTAAAGCCTGAGGGAAACACAAAAGAGGATCCCGACTCTCATTGTCTCTATTTCAATATAAATAAGGGAAGAATGACCATACCGACTCTCTCTTCTTACTCAAAAACAGAGACATGGACTGTTTTTTATGAGGAGGATTATTGGGTAGTAGTAGGATCTGTATCCGGACCGCAGCGTGGTCGTGCAGAGACTTCATATACAAATAGCTCCCTCCTTTATGAATCTGATAATAAAGAAGTCAGTTTTTATATTTATCAGGGGGAAGCTCTCTTTACCCAGGGTGATTGTTTCGAGTTTCAAATAATAGAAAGTAATCTTGGTTATGGAAAGGTTGTGAGGGATATAGTCAAAGTGCCAGGAACCCATGGAGAAAATGCGATCCTTTATGCCGGAACACCCTATGGTGTCTTTAAAAGCACGGGATTAAATAATGGAGGAAGGGTATGGGACAAGCTTTCCTCTTTTACAGGTAATAGTATAGCCACTTTAGAAATACATCCTGAATCTGATGGAACGACTGATATTTTATATGCAGGTACTGAGGATGCTGGAGTATGGATGAGTATAGATAGCGGTATAACCTGGACGAGATATTCGGAGGGTATAAGTAAGGGCTGCAGTGTCAGTATCCCCTTGCCTTCCCCGGGTAATAAGGGAAATGGAATGATGAAAGATATTACTGTGGGATCAAGTGCACAGTCTGAGAAGTGGACTGTGACCTACAAGGGTGAAGGATTATTTAATGTTTCAGCTTCAACCTCAGGACCCCAAAATGATGCACATTTGGGAGTGTCGTACACGAGCAATGATGCTTCTGTTTCCTTTACAATTCTTAAGGGAAGTCTCAATTTTGAATTAGGAGATTCTTTTATGTTCACTACGATGAGGGATACAGGCTCGAACATAAAGGACCTATTAGTGGATGCGGTGCATAACAAATTATATGCTGTTACCTATTTTTGGGGAGCTACTGATCCTCATGCTGTGGGAAATGTCTATGTGCATGAATTAACTGATATCGGAGCTATGACAAATGGTGCCTGGCACGAGCAAAATAATGGCCTTCCCCAATATGATCCCCCGGATGATCTCTCCCTTTGTGCAGAGCATGTCTTGGCTTTAGATAATGACAATGATCCACGTATAATGTATATTGGTGGTGAGGGTATAAATCTTTATAGGTCAAATATTGGGAGTGAGTTATCATGGCAGGAGAGCAAATCAGGTATTACTAATTGTATTATGTCACGAATGCCGATTCTTTTCTCTGGTGAATGCATCATGGATGTAAAGGAATATCGGATACCGCCCGATGGATTAACCTTCTATTATACCGTATATATACAGGATATAAATGGTAATCCTCCTGTAGAAGGCTCTCGATTTATCGTTACGCATTACCGTGATTGGTTACTACCAACACGCGATACCGTAATATTACTAGATAAGGAATATAGTGACGTCTATATAGAAGAAGGTACATTTCGGGACCCTGCTGATCCAAAAACAAATAATCCTTATACCTTTAAAATAACACCCACTACCTCTGAGGACAAGGTTTCTTTCATCTTTACACCTGCGACTTCTCACTATCCTGATCCTCCAGGCTCCTCCGGAAGCGAACAAACATTAGAGACCGGATATGATGATTATTTTTAGACTTATGGCTTGAATCTCAATAACTTAGCTTGCTCTTTGATAGTGCAGGGCCCTTACATCATACTATTAATAAAACACCCTATATCAGAGCCTTTATGGTCCTTATCTCCCTCTGAAGGATAGGCAATAACCATTGTATTTGAATAACTCGTCCCTCCCGATTGGGTAAGCGCTTGCACCCGGTACATATACTCGACGTCTTGTTCTATATTTATATCAGTATAATGTGTTGTATTCGGATCATCGAGCGTGACCACAAGTGGATTAATAAAACTGCTGCCGGTATGTAAACTGCGCTGAAGTCTAAAACCCGTTTCATTCATCGAATTGTCCTCCCACACCAGGTCTATTTCTCCGTCAGGCCCTATATTCGCCTCCAAATTGCTGGGAATAATAGAGAAAGCGGCAAATGTGCTTAAATGTTTTGTCTTAAATGCAATAGTGCGCTTATCAATTTTTTCTAATTTGGGAGCGATTCCCTCTGTTTTCCATTTAATCTGAGCATCATCCTCATAGAAGCGAACTTCAACATCCGGAAGATAACCGCCCCAGACATTGGGGTCCACCTGCATATATATTTTTAAATACTCATCCTCATCATCAAACAAAAGGGCGGCAGAATCGGGCAGATCATTTTCTCCCAGAATTTCAATGGTATATTCATTGCTTATCTGCCGTGCATCTGTCTTTGGGCCTCGTGCGATACGAACTGTTTTTCCCGTATCCGCGATAATTCCGGGAAGTATATTGACATAAGTAGTATCAAAATAGTTACCGAGTGCCTTTGAATCAAATCCTGTTATTCCGCCCAGATACGTATCTATACTATTCTGCGTGGTGAGCCTGATAATCGGCGTTTTCGCAATTGTTGCCGGTAATGTTGTATCGGGGTGAATATCAAAGGAATACTTCATTGGCGAAACATAAATGGATTTGTCTTGAGCTGGAATCTTAAGAGTAATTCTCACCGTGCCCGTCTTTTTCCCCGCATAGTCCTTATAGAGTATCTTATAGTGTGGGACAGTGTATTGAGAACCTTGAAGCTGCATGCTCTGAGCATAATCTATTCCCCCGATTATCTCCGGCCCTTCCGAATAATCAACCTCTGCATTGGCAATATCAGGCTTTATGACTCCCTGTTGTGCGATTATTATCGTAGTCTCATTGACAATGAGCGTCGGATTTGTGCTTTTATTTACTTCATAGGAGGTAATAGACCAGTTTATCTTTGTCTTCAAGGTAATACCAAGCTCACTGTATTTTGAAGGATTAGGATAGGTAAGGGTATCATCCGGATTATACTCATGGTTTACCCTGAATCCCTGCCCAGCATTGGTGAGATTAACTGTTGCGTAATCTTCCCCTGACACTATGAGAGTGTATTTCCCATCAGGAAGATAGAGATCAAAATATGCCCTATTATTTTGATCAATCCCCGTGCAATAGACACTCCTCCTATAGTCCTGGCCTATCATCACGGCAGTTGCTTTCACTTTCGCAAAACCTATGTCCCTTCCTCCCGCATCTTGTACCCACCCCTTTATCAAACCGACAAAGGGATTCAATAGGATCAACCCCTCAAGCTCATTGTCTTTTCCGGCAACAATAGTTATCGGTGTAATAAGCTCCGTTTCAAAGCCCGGTTTTGATACTATGAGCGTATAGCGCCCCTCATTCACGAGAAATTCAAAATTACCATTGGGATCGCTCATTGCATTCACACTATTAGGGTCAAACACAATATCACTCTCATTTACATCAACAACAGACAGGAGGGCGTCCTCTATCGGCGAGTCCTCATCCCCCATTTTACATACTTTTCCCTTGAGCAACCCCAATTTATCGGAAACACTATAGCGCAAAAGTTCCGTATCTTGTGCGCCGTAAAGATCCGTAACCTTGACCAAGAGCTCATATCCACTCCCTACATGATTACTCATTATAGTAAGCACCGTATTACCCGATACCCATTTATTATCTTTCTCCGACAGGTAGGACACACTCAGCTTGTCACCATATTCAACATCTTGATCGATGGTTGCACCCAAAACGAGTTCTTTGATATTAATCTTGTCACCTACCTTAAAAAGAAGGTCCCCTATGGCATTTTTGTTGATTTCTGGCGCATGATTATTCAGCACAAATGAGTGGAAGGCTGTGGGAGGGCCCTGTGCCATATTATGATAATCACTAAAGACAAATCTATAGTTAATTATTTTGAATACCCCGGGAGGAACGTAGGAATCAAATTTTACATTGGTGATGGCAAAATCCTTCCCTGTGCTATATTTATTGGTCGTATTTATTTCTGCCAGGTCTTTCACCAAAAAAGGATCAGCATTCGTGTCCCAATATAACAAAAGGAGTGTCTTGCGAGGTTCATCATTATCCAGGTCTTTATACGTAACCCTGAAGCTGAATTCATCACTGCTTTGTCCTAGCTCGGGTTTTACCCCGTTGGGATAATCCGTAGATGTGAAAGAAAGCTGAGGGATGCTGCCCACGGCCGAAAGCAGTTGATCCTTTGTCGGGTCCCCTTTACGCGCGTCTTTTGCCTTGGCAGCTTTATTATTAGTACCTGTAAAATAAAATGTATATTTGATCAGCTTCCCGCTCTCATAGAAAATTTTATTGTTCGCTAATTTATAAGAATAATAAGAGATTCGCATGTTTGTACTGGCATCCTTACTCGTTTTTGTAAGGCTCATATCGAATTTTTCCTCATCCTCATATGTACCATTTCCATTGATATCTATCCATACCTGCGTCGTTTGGGCCATGTTACCACTCCCGTCCTCATATTTAATACGAAACTCGAAATTTTCAGCGAGATCGATATCAGACTTAAGTGCCTCTATTCCGTCATTTTTAAATCCGGTTTCACCAGTCCAGCTTAGAAGGGGTATTATGAGAGTAAAATAGGTATTGTTGCTTGGTGCCCCATCTGCTATGTTATATCCGTCGTGGAATAAGAATCTATACATTAACGGACCTTTTCCCTTATATTCAATATCTTTTATAAAAATTTTGCCGAGGACAAGATCCTTATCATCAGGGTCCATCTCCTCCATCTGAAAGATTTCCTTTGCCGGATCGTAGGAGCCGTTATTATTAAGATCAACCAGCAGGCTTCTTCGCGGTATGAGCTTGTCAATGCTGATGGTCTGATCTAAAGCATCCATATCGGTATAAGTTATCTGAAAGTGATAAAGGGATCCGCTACTCACGCTAAGTCTTACTGCCTGGTTTTCCTCAAACTCCTCGCTCTCTGGCCATGAAAGTTCCGGTACTTCATAATAAGGAGTAAGGTAAAATGATCCTGACACCTCACTTGCATGATATCCGTCATGAAATATAAATTTATAGGTATGATTGCCGTTATTGGCCGGATTATAAAGAACATTTACGCGACCCGTTGTGTATATCACGCCGTCCTTATAATTATTATCACCCGGATAGCGTGGGTGAAGGGCAGGGGATTGATATATGAGAGTGGTTTCATCAAGATAACAAAGGGAAGGATTATTCGGGTCGGGCCGTTGCTTATCCGCATCCGCGTAAATCACCTGAAATGTAAATTTCCCATCGTCTTCATGCCGTATATAGACAAAATTCGGATCTATAACATTGAGGTTGGGATCAACAAGCACATAATTCGGATCATTGACGGCAAGATCCGGATTAATAATAACGAGGTTGGGATCATGCTCAAATCGTATAACGGGGGGCCTGTTGAGAAAGAACTGATTGTCTTGCGCTGGTCCGATGAGAGTGCCGTGTATATCCACATAAGAGGGATTACTCACCGCATCCTTGTACCCGTTATTAAAGATAAAGCGATAATTTATCCATCCTCCTTCCTTAGCAGGGCTCACCCACTCTGCCATGTATTCTGCTGCGAGGGATTGCTCCTGGGAAGTTGAGGTCATTTTTATCATAGAAATGTGTGCATCTATTTCCAGTTCCGTATCATCATCTGTATTTGCCCACACCCACACCTGATGAATTGTTGGAAGATCATTGATTTCAGACTCATACACAACCCTAAAGCTTACGTTGCTCCCACTCCTTGCAATATAGGGATATACCCCTTTATCAATAAAATTAGGGTCAGCCTGTGACCAGGAAAGTTGTGGCGATTTAAACGCATATACCCTTTCTACAGCCTCTCCCTGGGCATGATTGTATGTATTGGAGAATTTAAACTGATAAAGAAGATCAGCCCCGCTAAAGCCCTCTGCAATTAAATTATCAAGGTTGATACAATATATAAAAACCCACTGTTCACCCTCTTTAAGGCTCATCTGGCGTCTCTCATCATCCTCATAATATCCGTTTTGATTTATATCCAGCCATACCTCCGAGATAAAGGGCATTTCATTGGTAGAGTTATTTTTATCATCATAGCGAACACTAAAGCACACCACATTAGCTTCTCTATTGAAATTCATTCCCTTTGTGGTATCGATATCCCAGAAAATCTCAGGGACAATACCCCTCGGCTCAACATATAAAACCTTCACACCAGTGCCTTCCCCCACTGAGGAATAATATCCATCGGAGAAATAAAATGTATAGTTCATGGCTTGCGTGGCATTATTTTTACCATTATAAAAAACAGGCATCTTCAGTTTATATACTACACCGGTTCTATAATTGGGATCTTTATTTACATCTGTTTCAGGCAGCATGGTATATTTTTCATCCGCCTCGAATGTTCCATTTCCATCAAGGTCAATCCGGAGCTGCTCTTCTTGAGGGGCAAGTCCCTCCGAGCTTCTATATCGTATTTTAAAGGTGGCAGGATCACCCGCCTTGACAGTCCCCGGTTCTACACCATCTGCGGTATAGCCTTGCTGACCAATCCAGGAAAGCTCAGGCCGTGATTTTCCTACATTTAATTTGATGAATTTGTCATGCGCGCTTACATTTGTTACAGGGGAAATACTGCTATTCGTGCCCGGCTCCAGCGCCATATGAGCGCCATCGTGAAAGTAGAATCGATAGTGAAAGGTATTTGCCCTTGACTCATCCAGTGCTGAAATCCAGATAATATAATAAAAGCTCTTCCATGAAACGTACTTTTTATCTGTGGAGCTAGGGACCATCGTATATCGCTCACTCGTATCATATATCCCATTACTATTGGTATCGATCCATAATTGCGCAGAAAGGGGTGCTTGATTATCCGCATCCCTATAATTTATTTTAAATTTAAAAAATCCATTAAGAGTGTCAATAGCATCAGGATGCACACCGTCATCTATAAATCCGGTCTCGCCCCACCACTGAAGCTCGGGGCTGGTACTCACTTTCTTCACGGTAATTGTAGGATGAACCGATCCGATGTCCTTTGCGATGTTATATTTTTCTTCAAAATGATAGCGAAAATAAATTATATCATCATCGTCGGGATCAACATTGCAGTAATAAAATCTTTTCTCTACTGTATAATCTTTGCCATCAATATAGTTATGATCATTGGGATCTACCTCTTGCATAACAATCGGCTCTATGTTGCTAAAATCCCCATCTCCATAACCATAAATCCGCAATTCTTTTACAATGGGCGGATTATTCTCATCATCCTTGTAATTTACCTTGAATTTTACTAAAGAGCCCCCATTTATTACTATATTCGTGTCAGCATAGGCAAGTGTTGGGGCGTTATTCACAAATACAAAGGAATGATCCTTATTCGGCACGCCTGTCGCACAATTATATCCATCATGGAAATGAAAGCGGAATGAATAGGATTCTCCCTTAATAATCATATCAGGATCAAATCGAATAGCATAAGTATAGGCCACACCCTGTGAAAAATTCTGATTATTAGGATCTTTTGTCATAATATACCCTTCATTAGGCATATAGTCGTTATCCCTGTCCATATCAATATAGAGTGTTGCCCCTTTCGGCCCCACATTATCACTATCTTTATAGATTATTGTAAAGGTATAATCTCCATTTTGAGGATCAATGCTTACACAACTAGTAGCATCAGCCCCTGGCCAGGAAATTGTCGGAATAGCGCCGACAGGATTCATATCACGTTTGTTTTTACTCGCATCTGTGGGATCGCCAGCATAATCAGGACTATCGAGCGCCACCTGTCCGCCCTTGGTTTTAAAATAAAATCTGTAAGAAATGTCATCATCCCCTGCCTGTGGATCAATCATTGCATAATATAGAGCCTTTGTGAGTTGATAGGTAAATTCCCCGGTAGTGAGATTTGCGCTCACAAATTGCATATTGTATTTTTCAAATAATGAAAATTTTTCATTATTGTCAATATCGATCCATACCTGCGCAACACCAGGCGCCTCTTTTTTTTCCTTATCCAGATAACATACCTTAAATGTATACAGCGTACCGCCGGCATACACGTTGTCAGGGTACATACCATCATCTTTGTATTTGGAATCTTGAAAAAAATAGAGGGTTGGCGCAGCAGAAGGAGGGGTAATTTGACCACCGGTTACGCTAAAGGTATTACTCGTCCGATTTGTCGGATCACCCGCTATACCTTCCGCGCCTATTGCCACAGTTCCATTGTAATAGTCCTCAAAAAGGAAGTAGTAGGATATGGAATGCACCTTAGTATCACTGAAGGTGATTGGCTTCGGGTATATATATTCGAATGTTCTTCCTTTTTTATACGAGGCCTGATTATAACTATCCATCACAAAATTTTCACCGCTTTCATAATTCTCATCATCATCTATATCAATCCATACCTCTGCTCTAAAAGGAATTATTATATCCTCCATAGCTTTATTGATATAGGTGATATGAAAAACATAACCGGACAATTCTTGATGCACACCATCTGTCTCAAAATTAGGTTCACCCGTCCACGTAAGTCGTGGGAAATTCTCCCCCGGAGATATGGATATATATTTCACCGCTGTTTCAGCAGTGCCTGATGAGCTTTTAAAATAAAATTTATAGGGTATGCTAAAGCTCCCCTTGTAGCTAATCGCGGTGGAATATGTATATATCTTGCCATCAGGCTCGCGATATGTTTTATCATTCACATCCCACTCATTCATAGTATGACGTTCATTTGTGTCATTATAATCCCCATCCCCATTTCGATCTATCCATAGCTGGAAGGTATTCGGTGCTGCATTATTAAGATCAACATATTTAATGCGAAATTCAAACGTATCTCCATCAACACCACTGTCCGGATGGACGCCATCTAAATAAAAATTACTATTATTCGTATCGTATCCTGCCCAATCAAGAAATATTGAAGCACAAAAAGCAGAAGGTTTTGTGAGGCCGCATATAAATAACATCATTATGGTTACTTCAATAACCATTTTCTTCATTTTCTCTGTCTCCTTACTTTGATATATTGATTTTTCTCACTTTATTCGCATACTCATAAACAAAGAAATCTCCCCATTACCAGCATCCAGAAACAAGCATCCAGCATCGGCTAGCGAAAAACTTACTTCATTTATAAAGTTTTTGCCGCGTAAAGTACCGCTAGGAACATCTAATGTAAATAATAACTCCATAAGGTTAAAAGAGTATTAAAATTGAATTAAAGTTTTTTAATAAAGAATTGCAGGCAGAAAGATTTTTGCCTTTATGAATAAAGAGGTATATAGTATCAAGAACAATTCTATAATAAAAAAGAGAGTGATAACATGAAAATCCAGCATTTGAAAGAATTGATTAATTTACTTAGTATAAAACAGCAGCTTATTGCGGAAATTTATAAGAGCTATTTTAATCGTATATATGAATTAACAAATCTGTACACTTCTCTCACGTCTCTTTTAAAAAAAGCATTTCCCTTTTTTCTCCTTTTCTTACTCTTTCTTTTCCTCCTCTATAAATTTCATTTATTTTGTATTCGCTTAGAACAAAGGTCCTATTTGAGTAATTATAAGGGACGGCTCCTTGCATTCCGCCTCTTTCACCGTTCCTTATTGCTTTTTGCGACAGCCTTATTCTGGGAAATCTATTTCAGAACTCAATCACTCTATCCTCTCTTCCCAATTTTTAGAGTCGCCGTTATCTTGTTATGGATATTCTTGTTTTACAAGTGGGCGACTGATTTTTTAAGAAATATTCCCGGATATCTTTCACATCAAATGCGTCTGCCTCTTATGTTCATCAAATATTTAGCAATTATATATGTGCTGCTGGAATGGGCCTTTGGAGCATCATCGATTATACTGAGTGCAGTGCGCCTGCTCTTCGAAATTATTGGTGTGCTATGGTGTATCCGCTTTTGGAAAACCTTTAAGAAATTAAGACAGCAGTCTGCCCATAAGGGCTCCAGGTTAATTACACTGCTCCTTCCTTGTGGCATGGTGATAACCTATATCATAGCCTTTGGCGGGCTATTTCTTGAAATTATGGGACATGGGACATGGGCTTTTAATTGGTATCTTTCATGGAGCTTAACTTCAATGGTCTTTTTATGGGGATATCTTTTTCTTCTCGTGTTACAGGAATGGAATCATCACCTCCTCAAATCTTCCGCTACCGTGCAGGCAGAGGCATCACCCCCCACCTATCCCATTCAATGGTTCTTTAACCGGATGTGCTGGCTAGTCGGACTTGGATTATTTATTTTTGCTCTTATATTCTCATGGGATATAAAGGATGTTTTCCTCCATACATATATGCGAATTTTCAATTATACATTTAAGGCAGGTTCGATGACTTTGAGTTTAATGGGATTTGTCTCCGCCCTTCTCACACTCTTTTTTACTCATTTGGCCATTAATCTCTGGAAATATTTTCTTCACAGGAAAATATTTCCCGCGAGTGGTATTGAACCTGGGCTTCAAGAATCCATAACCACCATTAGCATATATTTTTTCTGGGCCATTGGCATCCTTTTCGCCCTCCATGTGTTTGGCCTGAATACGACATCTCTCACTGTCGTCTTCGGTGCCTTAGGCATTGGTCTTGGTTTCGGACTCCAAAATATTTTTAATAATTTCATCAGCGGTCTTATTCTTCTCTTCGAACGTCCTATCCAGGTTGGGGATGCGCTTGAAATAGATGGAATATGGGGAACCGTCAAAAAAATTAATGTCCGCGCAACAGTTGTCCAGACATATGATAACGCTTCCTTTATAATTCCCAACTCTGATCTTATTACCACTAAAGTGACGAACTGGAGTTTTAAGGACTTAAAAGTACGCCGTAAAATTGTAGTAGGGGTCGCGTACGGGTCAGATGTTGAGTTGGTTAAGCACACGCTTCTTGAGGTTGCGGCAAAGACACCGAAAATACTAAAATCACCTCAATCCGATGTTTTATTTTCAGATTTTGGCGACAGCGCATTAATCTTTACGTTAAGAATCTGGACTAATGTGGATTATGCACTTTCAGTTGAGACGGATGTTCGTTTTGAAATCAACCGGCTTTTCAATGAGCGAAATATAGAAATTGCTTTCCCCCAAAGGGACATACATATTCGCACTACTTATGAAAAGGAAAAAGAGTATTAAAAGCTTATGGGATTTGATTTAGGGACAATCGTAATCGGTATTCTCATCTTTCTCTCTAGAATTATCGATGTAACGCTCGGGACTATGAGGACTATCAGTATTGTTCAGGGTAAAATGAAAAGCGCATTTTTCCTCGGTTTTTTTGAGGTGTCAATGTGGCTGATAGTAATATCTACAGTAATAAACCAAGTAACCAATAAGCCTGTCCTTGGAATCTTTTATGCTTTCGGATTCGCAACGGGCAATGTTATCGGGATATTACTGGAAAGAAAATTAGTCTCAGGCAATGTAGTAATACGAACCATTACTTCTCTTATAAAAGGAGAAGAGATGGCTCAGAAAATAAGAAAATTAGGCCATGCGGTTACTACATTTCAAGGAAATGGTATGTCTGGCCCTGTTTTAGAGCTCTACATTGTGTGTAATAGAAAAAATGTCATGGGAATAATTACACTAGTTAAAGAGATAGAGCATGATGCTTTCTATATAGTGCAACAGGCAGGGAACGTGAGCAGATTATATCGAACTGCCATAACACCGCCAACCGGATGGAGAGCAATTCTTAAGAAAAAATAATTCTATTAAAATTTTCTAATTTTTTTTTAATCCTTTTTTAATATTCTTTTAATCTTCATTTAATCTTCATCTATTATTATTGTCCACAACGATAATTCAGAAAAGAAAAACATTACATTGCCTTGTTCTGCCGAAGGCGGAGGAGGCAAAACCAAGAAAAGTCAGTGTTAAAACAGCATAACAATAAAAGAAGAAGGAGGAAAGATCATGGCATTAAAAGATATTATACCACGACCAAAGAGGGATATTGCTCCAAAGAGGGAAGAGAATATATTCCTCTCACTCAGAGAAGAGATGGATAATTTATTTGAGAGATTTTTTAACCGCTTCAGTATGATGCCTTCATACTTTGAGGACATGGACAGAGAGTTTGGCGACTTTTCGCCGAAAATCGACATGAAGGAGAGTGATAAGGAGGTAAAGATTTTTGCGGAGCTTCCCGGACTTAACGAAAAGGACCTCGACATCTCTGTGTCTGAACATTCTCTTACTATCAAGGGGGAGAAGAAGAAGGAGGTGGAGGACAAGAAAGAGAATTATTACAGGATGGAAAGGTCGTATGGTTCCTTTTACCGGACAATTGCCCTTCCGGAAGGAGTTGATACGAATAAAGTCGATGCCACTTATAGAAAAGGGGTATTAAATATCATTATACCCAAAACCGTGAAAGCGATAGAATCCCGGAAGAAAATTGAAATAAAGGTGGAATAATCAGAATAAAAAGTCCTGACCGGGGAATCACCAATAAAAGAAGAATAAGGAAGTATAAGGAGGAAAAGGTTTTGATAAGGGATAAATTCATGCATGAATGTTTCAAAATATATTTTTTGGTAATGTGCGGTTGTGCGATGTTTTTTTTTAATCCATCCTCCTTGTCAGCAATCTCTTCCCGGTCAGGCACCCCTCCCTCTCCCCTTCTTTCCTTCGCGGACCTGGCTGATAAAGTCAAACACTGCGTGGTCAATATCTCCACAATCCAGCCCGTAGAAGGAAATCCTCTCCAGCCTTTCTTCAGGCCTGATTCTCCCTTTTGGGATTACTTTAAAGGGGACCTGCCGCAAAAAAACAGGAAAACCTATGCCCTTGGGTCCGGGCTCGTCATTAATCAAAACGGTCTTATACTCACCAATAATCATATGATTGAAAAGGCCACGAAGATCAAGGTCAAATTGGATACTCGAAAGGAATATGAAGCATCTGTCATAGGGACAGATCCGAAGACAGACCTGGCCCTTATTAAAATAGAACCCGATGCTGATTTTCCCATACCAGCTCCGCTAGGAGATTCGGATACCGTGCGAGTTGGGGATTGGATTATAGCCATCGGTAATCCCTTCGGGTTAGGACATACGGTGACATCGGGCATAATCAGCGCAAAAGGGCGTTTTCTCGGGGCCGGGCCTTACGATGATTTCCTGCAAACCGATGTGGCGCTTAATCCGGGCAATAGCGGCGGCCCTCTGTTTAATATGAAGGGAGAAGTGATAGGAATAAGCAGTACCATTGTCGAAGAGAGCCAGGGCATCAGTTTTGCCATTCCTATTAATCTTTTTAAGGAACTGCTCCCACAACTCCAATCAGGAAAAGTAGTAAGAGGCTGGCTTGGTGTGATGACGCAGGATATAACGCCTAAGCTGGCTAAGTATTTCCACCTCCAAAAACCTGAAGGCGCTCTCATTTCCCATGTTATCAGGGAGAGCCCCGCAGAAAAAGCAGGCCTTAAAAGGATGGATGTAATCTTCAGTTTTGACGGCAAAGAGGTGAACGATGCGCGTACCCTCTTTCGCTATTTGGCAAAAACTCCCCCGGAGGCACAAGTAGCGATCGGGATAATACGTGAAGGCATGAAGAAAACCATCGAGGCTAAGGTCGGCGCGAGCGATGATGAAGAGGAAGAATATGCATTGGAAGATATGCTGCGAGGATTTACGATACAGGAGCTTTCTTCTGAAATGGAACGCGACATCGGATTGAAAGCTGTAAAAAATGGTATTATAATTACTGAAGTTGCCCCCGGAAGCCCTGCAGATGAGGCGGGGATACGCATTGGGGACAGAATAATAGAAGCGAATCACCACACTATTAACACGATCAAGGATTATGCCAGAATAATGGACGAGCATACGGCAGATGATGATAAGTCACTTTTTCTGATCAAGCGTGAAGAGGGAGTCTTCTATATTGTTATTGAATCCGTGCCTGGAAATTAGAGACACAATCCTTATTATAGAATTGAGAAGAAGAATATAACTAAAAGAATATAAGGATAGGAGATAATACACCTATGAAGAAAAACTTTTTAAGGATTACAGCAATCATGGTGATGGTAGTGGCAACTTTTTTCGGATGCGCAAAAATAAAAATTTGTAAATCGAAAAACGTGCTTCCGGATATGAGCGCCCAAAAGGAGCTTGATGCTGCAAAAGAAGCTATTGAGAAAGCGCAGAATGAAGGAAAAGATAAACGATGTCCGGAGGCATTTAAGGAAGTGATGGATCTGTGGGAAAAAGCAGTTAACTTGGCGAATGCACAAAACATTAATGCAGCGCTTGATGAGGCTCGATCTGCAAAGGAAAAGGCTGAGATGCTCTGCCCGGATTCTGATGGCGATGGGGTGGCTGATGAGGTGGACAAATGCGCAGATACTCCGAAGTATGTAAAGGTTGATGAAAGGGGATGTCCTGTTGACTCCGATGGCGATGGTGTCCCTGATTTTAAGGATAAGTGCCCAAATACACCGGCAAGGGCGAAGGTTGATCCCTCGGGGTGCCCTGAGGACTCTGACAGGGATGGTGTCCCTGATTTTAAGGATAGATGTCCCCATACGCCGGCCGGAGTTAAAGTGGATGATCGAGGCTGCCCGCTTGACACTGATGGAGACGGAGTTTCCGATTACATGGATAAATGTCCCGGAACATTGAAAAACCAAAAGGTAAATGCACAGGGGTGCTGGGTATGTGAAAGCCTGCTTAATTTTGACTTAAAGAGCGCTGTGAATTTTGATTTTGATAAATTCACCGTCAAAACCGATTATTACGAACGATTAGGGAAAGTGGTAGATTGTCTGAATCTCCAGCCCTCTATGAAAATTGAAATTATCGGCCATACGTGCTCCATAGGCCCGAAGGAATATAACCAGATGCTCTCGGAAAAGCGGGCTCGCGCGGTGATGAAATATTTTCTTGAAAAAGGGGTAGCGAAAGAGCGCCTTTCAACCAATGGATTAGGATTAACCAGGCCTATTGCCTCCAATGAGACCAAAGAAGGCAGGCGGAAAAATAGAAGGGTCGAATTAAATCTATTATTTCAATAAGAAATTAACATGTTATTTAAGACTATTTCAAAAGAAAGCTTCAGGGAATTTGTTAACGGCATTATAAATGAGAATCAGACTATTGCGCCAAAGATGATTGAGAAGGATTCAAAGAGGCATCCTGTGTATCAATTCAGGCAGGTATACTCTTTCGATGAAATGGAGCTTGATTACACATTAACGTATTCTTCGGTCAAGTCCTTTTTTCTTCCCTTTAAGGAAATCCTCTCAACCTTTTCTTTTGAGGATGAGGAATGGAAGCAGAATGTAAAGTATACGATACATCCGCGCGTGATAATTGGGGCACGCGCATGTGACATAGACGGCCTTCTTAAACTCGACAAAGTGCTTATGAAAGGCAATTTCCCCTATCCCTATTATGTTGCGCGAAGAAAAAATACATTTTTAATAGGCCTTGATCATGAGCCCCTGGAGGATTGCTTCTGTCATTCTTTGGATTCTGACATAGTGGAGCATGGATTTGATTTATTCCTCACCGATATCGGAGACCGGTATTTTATGAAAATAAACTCCTCAAGCGCATTCAATCTTTTAAAGAATGTCAAGGTCACTGATATCACTCAGGAGGATCAAAGAAGATATATTGAGGAAAAAAAGAGGATAAAAAGTCTTTTTAAAACCAGCGTTGATGTAGCGGGCCTATCAAGCCTTATGGATATTGAGTTCGAGTCTGAGGTTTGGAAAAGGTGGGGGGATAAGTGCTTAAGTTGCGGGAGCTGTGCCATGGTATGTCCCACATGCTATTGTTTTACTGTCAACGAGCACATTGATGTCTCTTTAAGAGGTGCGCGCAAGGATAGAATTCTTTACTCCTGCAATCTTGTGGATTTTGCCGAGGTTGCGGGCGGATTTAACTTCAGGGCAAAACCGGAAAAAAGGCTGAAATATCGATACTACCATCAGCACAGGGGATTTGTGGAAAGCTACGATGAACCCAAATGCGTCGGTTGTAACCGGTGCGGAAGGGCTTGTCCGGCAGGGATTAATCCGGTGGATGTCATTTGTGACCTTCAAATGGAGAAATAATATGGGTTATTCAATACCAGTAAAAGATATTAATACCGAGTTTTACATGGCGCGCCCCCCCGATTTCAACCGCTCGCATATTCTCATGAAAACGGATAAAGTATATAAGTGCGTGATTACCAATATTGTGGAACTGACCGGGACTGAAAAGCTGTTCCATTTAAATATAATAAACCCTCTGGAAGCATCCCTGTTCTCTTTTCTGCCCGGTCAATTTGTGATGCTTGAGCTTCCGGGGTTCGGTGAAATTCCTGTGTCCATATCCAGCTCAACGCTGCTGAAAGGACATATTGGCCTCTGCATAAGAAAGGTGGGAAAAGTGACCAATATGCTCCATAAAGCACAGGCAGGAGCTAAAGTGGGAATTAGAGGGCCCTTTGGCACCCATTTTCCAATGGAACAGATGAGCGATCATAATATCCTTCTTATTGCCGGGGGCCTGGGGCTTGCTCCCTTAAGGGCTTCCATCTATTGGGTAAACGAACACAGATCGGAATATAAAGACGTATCCATATTATACGGCACAAGGAAGCCCGAACACATACTATTTAGTTATGAGTTTGAATCATGGAAGAGGGTGTATGAGTATAATATTCATATTATTGTAGATGAACCGGATGAAAATTGGCAAGGAAAGGTTGGCATCATTACCGAGCTTTTCAAAGACATTACCATAGATCCTTACACTACCTATGCAATTGTATGCGGTCCTCCTGTCATGTTTAAATCGGTATGTGCCTATCTGAACCAGATCGGTATCCCTATGAATCGGATGTTTGTCTCACTCGAACGAAGAATGCACTGCGGTATGGGAAAGTGCTGCAGGTGCATGGTGGGATCAACGTTTACCTGCGTCGATGGCCCTGTCATGGATTATTGGACTGTCATGAATTTAAAAGAAGCCATATAACTACAGGAAAAAAGGAGCTTTTCATTGATCTATTTAGGAAAGGAATTGACCATACCGAAAGTCGCTTTCTTTGATTTTACCTGTTGCGAAGGATGTCAACTACAGATTACCAATAAAGAGGATACCCTTATAGATTTTCTTTCCCTGATTGAAGTGGCTAATTTTCGCGAAATTTCTTCGGAAAAACGGGATGATTATGAAATCGCCTTTATCGAGGGAGCCGTGTCAAGGCAGGATGAAATTGACCGCGTGAAAAAAATAAGGGAAACTGCAAAGACGCTTGTTACCCTTGGAACATGTGCCTGTTATGGCGGAGTCAATTCCATTAAAAATAAATTTCCCTTATGCGATGTGGTAAGGGAGGTATATGGGGCCAGTCCTGTGGAGACCTTGCCTGTAAAGAGCATAAAAGAAGTGGTGCCGGTTGATTTTGAAATTCCCGGATGCCCCATATCAAAGGCTGAATTTGAACAGATTGTCCTTCATCTCGTACTGGGTGCTGAGTTTAATTTTAAAAAATACCCCGTGTGTGTGGAATGTAAGCAGAATTTCAACCATTGCCTGCTTGATGAAGGGAAAATATGCCTCGGGCCGATTACCCGGGCGGGATGCGATGCGATCTGTATCCACGGCAAGTTGCCCTGTTATGGGTGCAGGGGCCCGGCGGATGAGCACAACTGGCCTTCACTTAAGCAGATACTTATGGAAAAGGGATTTTCATGGGAAGAGATTAATGAAAAAATTTCTTTTTTTAATTCTTTAAGCGAGGTGACGCAGATATGACGGCGACTCTCAATATGAATATTGATATTCATCATCTTACACGGGTAGAGGGACACGGAAATATCCATGTTATTGTAAAAGAGGGCAGGCTTGTTAAGGCACAATGGGCCGTAGTGGAAACACCAAGATTTTTCGAGGCAATGCTTAGGGGAATGTCTTGTGAGATGGCCCCCCTTCTAACTGCGCGAATATGCGGCATCTGTTCAATAGGTCACGCCCTTGCTTCTCTGAGGGCCATAGAAAGGGGCTTTAATATAAAAATCCCTGAGAGTGCTCAAAAGATAAGACTTTTGGCAAAACACGGAGAAACGTTGCAGAGTCATCTTCTCCACCTCTTTTTCCTTGTAGCGCCTGATTTTCTCAATCAGAAAAGTATAATTCCCCTTGTGAACTCACATCGCCGTGTCGTGGAAAGCGCCCTTCGTTTGAGAAGGCTGGCAAATACCATATGCGACATGATGGCCGGAAGAACCACCCATCCGGTAAACTTCTGCATTGGCGGCATCAATACGGTCCCTGAGAAGAGGGCCCTTGAGACATTGAGGGAGAGTATAGACGCGAGGATTTCAGATATGGAATATTTAGCAGAGTTTATCACGATGTTAAAAATGCCTGATTTTGTGAGGGAAACGGAGTTTGTTTCCCTTAAGGGGGAAGCGAGGTATCCATGGATCGGAGGAGATCTTGTATCAACAGATGGGGTGGTAAAAAAAGAAGATGAGTATCGTGCTATGACAAATGAGTATAAAGAGGATTTCACTACAAGCAAATTTACACGATTAAGCAGAGACTCTTTCGCTGTCGGCGCTTTAGCAAGACTCAACAATAATTATCATTTCTTAAGACCACAGGTAAGAGAGAGGGCGGAGGAATTGGGATTACAGCCAATTACTCATAATCCCTTCATGAACAATATCGCACAGCTCCTAGAGTGTGTCCATATAATGAGTGAGGCGCCAGAGCTTTTGGATGAATTACTTGACGATACCCTGAATGATATCTGTACCAAATATGAGGTTAAAGCAGGGGAGGGGACAGGAGCAGTAGAGGTGCCGAGGGGAATACTATATCATCACTATGAGATAAATGGAAAGGGGCTAATAGAAAAGGCGAACTGTATTATTCCCACCACCCAGAACAATGCGAATATTCACCATGATATTGCTGCTTTGGTAGAACAGGCTATTGCCCAAGGCAAATCCGATAGCGAGGCTGCAAAGCTTTGCGAAATGCTCGTGCGGTCATATGATCCGTGCATATCCTGCTCGGTCCATTAAAGTCTTTACGCACTAAATCAATTGAAAATTATATAAGAAGGAAAGGATAAGATAATGAAAAAATATGCCATCATCACGCTTTTTTATGCGCTTTTTGGAACAATCGCTCTGGCAGCGGGTGGGGGTAATCAGGGCGTAAATCTCATTATGAGCACCGGAGGTGTGGGCTTGGCAAATCCCTATGCTGATCAGGCCACTATGGCTCTCGTTGCTTCTCCCGAGGCAATGCTTTCGCCTTCTATCGGAGTAGGAATGAACGTCCCTCTCGATCCTGCTCTTATAGGTGCCGGAATTTCCATTCCACAAATCGGAACAGGGATGACTCTCTCTCTCGATCCTGCTCTTATAGGCGCCGGAATTTCCATTCCACCGATCGGAACAGGAATGAATGCCGGAATTCTGACTCCACCAATCGATTTACTTTCTTATCACTCTCTTGCATCTCCGATGACGGACCCGGTAAATCAATCGCTCGCAGGGGCACATACTCCTTTTCTCCAACCCGCTATTGCACTTTTGCCCTCCCAGGGCCCATTAAACACTCTCCCTATGATTTCTCCGGGAGGGATGAATCCTTTAAATCAAGCAGCTACTGCCCCATTTCTTCTTCAGGGTGGGTCACAAAGTGTATCTCCCATTCCTCCGGGGATGAATCCTATATCGTATACAGTAACTGGTATGCCCTCAATAATGAGCTTTACTTCTCCGCTCTCTTCACCCATTTTAAATACTATGACACAAAAAGCCCCTATTATGCCTCTGAGCAGCTCACCCATGGGAATCGGAATTTCATCCCAGGCTCAAAATCCAATCCCCGTGCCACATCAAATGTATTTGGGGGCCTCTGCTTCTCCCGGTACAATTTCCTCTGAGTCATATTTTGTATCTCCTCCTCCCGCACCTGCATCGTCAAGCTCTTTCAATGGCGCTCCTGAATTCCAATCACCTCTCCAATCCCCGCCGCCTGCTGATGCACAAGTTGAAGCAACGATTCAAGGCGAAATCATAGAACCGCCGATCGGTAACGAATTCGCGGTGGGATCGAGCGCGCTTGCAAGGAGTATGAATTTTCAAGGACCGCCCCATACAAATGAAGCGCTCGTCATGTTTCATCCTGGGACTTCTTCAGCTGTGATAGAGCAGACACACCGCCAATGTGGGGGTGTGGTAATGCGAGTCAGCCCTTATGCGGGCTTTCATCTTGTCTCTCCTCCACCCGCAGTTTCTGTTGAAGAACTTATTGCGGCTTACGCACAGATGCCTGATGTTCTCTATGCAGAACCCAATTATATTCGCAAGGCCCATTTAGTCCCCAATGATCCCTATTATATCTATCAATGGCACCTGCCGCATCTGTTTACCGGCTGGGCCTGGGACATCGGGACCGGTGTGGGGGCAGTTGTTGCTTTGCTCGATTCAGGGGCCGCATACAGGACAAGCGGCATATATGCACAAGCACCGGACCTTGCCGGAACACTTTTTACGGCTGGTTATGATTTTGTCAATAATGATGCATTTCCTGATGATGATAATTCACATGGGACCTTTATGTGCGGGGCAATTGCTCAAACAACCAATAATCTTCTTGGTGTTGCCGGCGTGGCGTTTAACGCAACCATTATGCTTGTGAAAATTATGGATCCATTGGGTGATGTGACCATTGCCAATGAAGTTGACGGGATCTATTTCGCGGTCAACAACGGAGCAAAAATTATTAATTTAAGTTTGGGAGGACCCGGCATTGTCACCACCGAGCAGACAGCGGTTGATTTCGCGTATAACAGTGGCGTAATTGTTATCGCCTCTGCAGGCAATGCCAACTCAAGCATTCCTGAATATCCTGCTTCCTATAGCTCTGCCGTATCCGTTACCGCGACCCAGTGGGATGATACACGGGCCCCTTACTCTAATTACGGGACTGATATTGATGTGTGCGCACCCGGAGGAAATCTTGCGCTTGACCAAAACCTCGATGGATATGCTGACGGGATACTTCAGCAAAGACATGACGGGGTCAATTTTACCCTATTTAAATATTATTTTGAGGAAGGCACTTCGCCTGGATGCGCTCTTGTATCAGGTGTTGCTGCCCTTGTTGTCGGCAAGGCCACGACTGTTTTAACCCCACTGCAAATTAAAGGAATCCTTGAAAATACTGCAATTGATCTTGGCACCCTCGGTTGGGATCAGTATTATGGGTGGGGTAAGGTCAATGCTTACTATGCATTGCTCAATACTCCGTAGAAAAATACAAAGGATTGCAATTATAAATTAAACATCTAAATGTGATTTATTAATAATATTGCTCGTAACTATTTTCATTCTAAAACGCCTTATATTATCTGAGAGAAATGAGGAGGGGATAATTCAATATTTCTGCATATCAAAGTAGTTACTAATCTTAACTAATAAATCCAAAAAGAACAAGTTCAATTATTAATTTCAGTTTCTTAAAATTATTTATTCTCCTTGCTCATTGTAAAGTATAATTTCATAAGCATTATAAGAAAATACCAAAAAACAGCCGCTCCCCAAAAGAGAAAGGGGGGGTAAATTTAGACAGAGAAACTATTAAATAATAAATGAAGAAGGGGCTGAGACAAAAATTAGTCTTTAAGATTAACTCTTAATTTTTTAATAAATTTCTGATAAAGAGATTGGAGGTAAGGTCATGAAAAAAAATATTTTAATTAGCGTAGGAATATTTTTTTTAATATTTTCGATTTGTGGCTCTGCCACCTATGCACAGGGATTATATTTTCCCCCATACCCATTAATTTATCCACTATTTAATCCTTATTATGCAATATCTCTCAGAAGTGCTCGGATCCTTGGCGGAACAACAGCCCTTTTGCTGTCAACACTATTAACACCCACAACTACAGTTCCCATAACAACAATACCAACTCTTTTGACAACAGTTGCGCCAGCTCCTGCACCCACAACACCTCTACTTGGGACTTTAACAATTGCAATTGCCTTGGCAGGTGGGGGTGGTGGTATTCCAACTCCCGGAGGTGGAGCTCTTACTTTAACACCCACGGTAACACCTACACTTGGTGCGCAAACTCTTCTTCTGCTTAATTTACTTTAAAGTAAAGATAAGGGTAACCTTCTATTTTAAATGAAAGGTAAGGGTATAATTATGAGAAAAAGAATATATTTTCAAAAATTCCTGATTTCCAGCCTTGTCATTTTAGCTACTATCGCTTTACTTTATATACCTTACGGGCACGCTCAATTAAATTGGTGGCCTCTTCCCCCTTATAATACTCTATGGCCCTTATGGTCCCCTGAATTATCACCAGTGAATCCTATTACAGGGACTCCTGTGCCTATTGTAAACAGACTCACGCCAGATACCGTTTTACCGGTACAACCAGGTTTGACCTGGGATCCTGCTCTAAAGTATCCCTGGCTTTTGTATAACACTCCTTTGGGCATGATTTATTATGATCCTTTATATGGACTTGACTTGTGGCCGCCAAATTATCTGTTAGATCTTTTTGGTAATCCACTGCCTCTTACTATTGATGCCAAGGACCTCACTCTGGCTCCAACAAGCACAGCGTGGCTTCAGACAAATGTGCCTATTGCTAATAATGCCTATTATAGTAATTATGCGCGCTTTGCCCCTTTATTAGTCCCAGCTTCGATTATCGGTTTGCCACCATTATAGCACCTTAATTTATAAATATATTCTGATGTTTTAGAGGACATATTTAATGACGACTTATTTTCCTCAGCCCCTTCTTCGTTATTAAAAAGATTTTTCCAATAAGATCTTTTAAGCAGATAAGATAGAAAAATTATTTAATTTGTGGTATAATAAAATTTATTTATAGATATTATCTTATTTTATTATTATTTATTATTTATTTGAAAGGAGGGCTAACATGTTTAATTGTAAGAGATTATTTACATGGAAGGAGCTTTTTTTCATAATCTTCTTTTCACTCATGATAATAAGTGCTCCCTGTCTTCTTCATGCACAATATTGGACTGCGCTGCCACCCTATAATATACTTTGGCCTCTTTGGTCTCCGGCTTTATCACCAGTAAAGGCGGTTACTGGTCTTGCCACACCACTGGTTAATCAATTGAGCAATGCCACTGTACTGCCGGTACAACCTGTGCTCGCTTGGGACCCTGCTCAGCAATGGGCTTACGCTGTTTATAATATTCCTGTCCAGTTTGGTGGTGGATTGACTTATTTTTCTCCTTATTATGGGCTTAACCCGTGGCCTCCTTCATCGCTGAAAGATTCTGTCACAGGAACCCCCATTCCTCTTACATTGCCAAAGGGTTATGAATCATTGCTCCCTTTGGATCCCCAATCACAACTCCCTGTGTTCGGAGGAGCGGCAAATTATGCGTATCTTTTTCAATATTCTTCGCCTTTATTCGGGATACCGCTGCAAACATTATTAACAATATCTGATATCTGGGGTCTTCCGCCTTTATAAGGTTGGCCTATAGTGCTCAATAATATGATTTCTATTCGCAGATGGCTTTATTCTTTGGATCGACAGTTGTGCCATCCCACATAACCTTATGAAAATTAATTAAGGAGAATAAAAGGTAATGTCTTTTGAAGTATTTAGAGCATTATGCGGCGCAGGGGGATTACTCTATTCAGCTATTGTAATCGTATTTTTTATGATGGCTATATTAGCCTTTTTGATGCCGTTTTTTATATATCGGATTAGCAAAGATGTGAGAGAAATGAAAAAGGCTTTGTTAAAAGAGCTTAATAAAAGGAATTGATAAATAGTCAAACGCCTCATCCCAGGTAAGCATAACACCACCCTCTTCGCCAGGCTCATCCTCGACCTTAAGATTCAAGGGCTTTTTTGGAATCGTGGCCTTAAGGCTCATAGCCGGGTCTGCGAAAGGGAGACGCGTAGTGCTCATCAACAGGTATTCCATAGCAGATAGAAGCTTGAGAGGATTATTGATTCCTCCACAAGAATCTATTTCTTGAAAGATAAAGGTAAATTTTCTTAAATTAAAGGAATATTCAGTGGTGTAGCTACTGGGGCGATTGGGGCTATGGTTGCAACAGGTATGGTCAGATTCAAAACAATCGTCACAGCTGGAACAATTGTGGGTGGTGCAATAGCAGTAGGGATTAAACTGGTAAGGGTAAGACCAGCAGCAGTTAAGACAGGCACAGTTAACGTTGGGGCTGGCGCAGGAGGAGTAGCCGCTACTCTAAGACCTAAGGGAATTGGAGGAAAGAAAAATAGGGGATTAGTGAAAGGTAGAAAAAAATTTTGAGCCATAGCTGTTGGTATTGATAAAGCAAGAAATAGCATTATGATAATTAAATAAAAAACTATTTTTCCTTTCATAATTTAACTCCTTTAATTGAAAGTAATAATATTATTTCCTCATATACTAATCTTTCTAATTAATTATTATCACTAATTTTCGATGTGTGCAAAGAAAAAATTAAAAAAGCCCAAATTATACCCTTATGGGGTATAATGAAGCCCGCCTTTCAAGAAGTAGATACCCGCGGGTGTAAGCCGTGGGTATCTACTTACCTAATTTGCCTCCTCATTCTTGAGGCAAATTATGATTTACCGTTATCATAGTAATGGAAGCCCGAAGGCCTGGGCAGCCGTTACCAATGATCCCGGAGTCACACCCAGCCCATACCCATATGCAAGCAGATAATAGATATTTGCAAGATCAAATAGATAGGTGGCTTTGACTTTTTATTTTGATTTCGGGAGCGTAATAATGAACTGTGTTCCTTTACCGGATATGCTTTCAACCCGGATATTTCCCCCATGTTCATTAATAATCTCTTTAATTATGGAAAGGCCCAGGCCAGTCCCTTTTTCCGTGATGGCAATATTTCCTTTTTTAATATATGAAAATTTTTGAAAAACCTTATTGATATCCTCGGGAGCAATGCCTATACCGGTGTCGGCGACACAACACTCTATCTCATCTTCTTTTTCAATAGCGCTTATCTCTATAGAACCTTTGGGAGTGAATTTAACCGCATTACTTATCAGATTTATAAACACCCTTAATATGTAATCCTCGTTAGCCAATATCTTAAATTCATCCCCTTTAAAGACGGTTTTTAGTTCTAGCCCTTTTTCCAAAGATTTATGTTGAAAATATGATGCCCCTGAATTAATAACATTTTTAAGGTCTATAACAGTTTTTTCCGTTCTGAGAAAGCCTGATTCGATTTTTGATAAATCCAATATATCATTGACTATTTTTAATAAAAAATCACTACTCTTCTGTGCTATTTCGATAAATTTCCTTACTTCATCCATGTCCTTGTTATCAATGGCCTCTTTTGCCACAGAAAAGGACAGTATCATAACAGACAAAGGATTACGCAACTCATGCGACACGATACTTACTATCTCATCTTTGCTGCGGGATATTTTTTCCTTTTTTTCAATCTCTTGCTGTAACAATGTCTTATCAACCATAAGCTCACTGAGATTTTTTGTCATATCATTAAAGCATTCCATAAGGTGCGCTATTTCGCCATTATGTTTATAAGTGATCCGTCTCGTAAAGTCACCTCTGGTAATGTTTTGCACACTATCTTTTAATTCTTCTATAGGTAAAATCAATCTGTCCAATAAAAAATATATGGATAAAGCCCCTGTGAATAGAATCCCTATTAATATCAGCCCCATAAAAGGATAAAGATTGTAAATATCCTGAAACAGTTCATCTTTATCGATCTTCGCGATGAATTTCCACCCCGTGATCCCAACAGTTGAATAGCCAGCCAGCGTTTTGTTCCCTTCGTAATCCTTACCTGTGATTACTCCGGATGGAAGATCAAAATTCACAATTTTTAAACCTATATATCCTTGTGTGTCCTCGGTTAAAGGAATCTTTGTCAGCACATCTTCACTATTCTCCAACAGCCCCATATATAATGTTCCATCCTTTGATCGATAGACTAATAAATTTTCAGCAGTTTTCCCCAAGCGAGATGAGTCTCTTAATACATTCAATATTTTGTAACAATTCATAACCATGCGTACTGAGCCTATTTTTTTCATAGTTTTGTCGGGATGAAACACAGGTGCACACACATCATAAAATAGCAGGCCAGTTTTTAAGTAAGGCTCGCTAATATGATATTCTTTTTCTCCTCCAAGATATTCATGTTCCCTCCCATACTTTCCTATAGTATCAAGATCAGAAGATATTACTGTTTTTCCATTAGGATCAATGAGGTCTATCCTGTCTGCCGAAGGCACTATATCCGTGATATCTTCCAATATATCAGCAATCCTTTCCCATGAACGGCGGCTCTCAAAACTGCCACCAGTTCCCGATGATAGATATTCCTGCAATAGTGCCCTCATAGCTATTAATTTTGCCTGTTCAATGTCTTCTTCTATAATATTCTGAATATGGTCCTTTCTTGAATCCGCATAGCTTTCAATATCCGAATAGATCCTCTGTGTTAATATATTCATAACAACACAAAATACACCAATGAACATAACACATATGAGAAGAAATATCCCTGCGAGCACTGATAATATTTTGGTTTTGATGGATAGTTTGGATTTAGCTCTATATTTTTTTACCATACCCTCTCCTTATATACCGTATATAGCAATAGCACACTTGCCATATAAAATTTTTAAAACAATACTCTATTATATGCCAAAGCACAAGTGAAAACCCAAAAATTATAAAATGTGGCAATATGCCCTATAATGCCATATAATGCAGGAAAAGATATCTCCTTTCAATAACTCCTATTAAAACATAATTTATTGAAAAATAAGATATTAATTATTGCTGAACAAATCATACACCAGCGGCAAATAAAATGCATATTAATCTAATAGTGTGATGAATAATATCTTAAGCACTATGCGAATATTTAATGAGTAAAATTTAAAAGGAGGCAGGTGATATATCATGATTAATAAGGTGATGAATAAAATTAAGGTCACTCCTAATGTTTTTGCCTATGCTGATAAGAATTATAAAAATTTATTGATGGAAATTACTATTCCCGGTGTCAAAGAACAGGATATACACATGAAAATAAAAGAAGATGGCTTTTCCCTTTCCGCCCCACGAGATGATGAATTCGAATATGTAATTGATTCATCATTTTGCTATCCGGTAACTCCCTATAAGACTAAAACTAACTTTAAAGATGGGCTTTTAAAAGTTGAAGTCCCCTTTAAAAATCCCATAAAATATAATCCATGGGAACACTAAAATCTACAAACAAAAAAATAGGGAAAAATGCCCCTTAAGTGATAAAAAAGGATTATTCACTCCAAAAAAGTTCTATTAAATAATCTTACCACTTTAGGCGACGAATTTTTAATGCACAATATTATTCAGCGTACAAACCTTAGCTTTGAATCATTAGAATATCTCCTGTCCAGGCAATGGAGAGGATATCTTATAACGGACTCAGTATTTATCTCGGCTTTTAAGCACTTTGACCACATTGCCATATTTTCATAAACCGGCACAAAAGAAATGCCTAAAATCAGAATTACTGATAAAAATTTTAAGCTCTCGACAAATTTTACGCCAAATGATATTGGAGAGCAAATTGTGTAATAATAATATGAAATGGAATGTATACAAGGGATGTGAGGAAAAATAAAAGGATGAGGTATGAATGATTCCGATCACGATAAGTACACAGCCGGATGATCTGACGTGCGGACCTACGAGTCTCCATGCGGTGTATAACTATTATAATGATATCATTTCCCTTGATAAGGTTATAAAGGAAGTTGCCTATCTTGAAGAGGGAGGGACTTTAGGGGTTTTATTGGGCTCACACGCCTTGAAGCGGGTGTATAGGGCAATGATCTATACCTATTATTTGAAGGTCATTGATCCGACATGGTTTTCGATGGATAGAGCCGTCATGATTGAAAAATTAAAAATGCAATTACATTATAAAAAAGGAAAAAAATTTTACTATTCTGTCCGGGTAGAAAGGTTGCTGAATTCTATTTTATTAGGCATCGTGACCTACGATGCCAATTTGCTTATTATTGAACCAAAGAGCACTCACTATGCGAAACCTTATCGTAGTAAATAACTTAAAGTACTGGAACATATCTATTGAAAATGTGGAGATTGTGTCGGTCAAATCCTATTTACTGGATCCAGCCTATGCCGAAATACGTAATGCACGGATATTCAACCTGTGCAAGTCATACAAATATCAATCAACCGGATATTACGTATCACTGCTTGCAGAGGGGCGGGGGCACCGCGCATTTCCAAGTATCACGGTTATTCAAGATTTTGCATCTCAAACCATTGTGAGAGCTATGTCTGATGAAATTGACGAATTGATCCAAAAATGTCTCTCGAAATTAAAATCCAAGGAATTTGTCCTGAGTATTTATTTTGGAAAAAACATTGCAAAGCAATATACCAAATTGAGCCAAAATTTATACAATCTTTTTCAGTCCCCCTTTTTAAGGGCTCATTTTATTTTTTCCAAAAAATGGACCCTCTGCTACACCTTTTTCAAGGCTACGGCGTTGAGCTTGAATATATGATTGTTCATAAGGAAGATCTCAAGGTCTTTCCCATTGCGGACCGTATCTTATATAGTAAGGCAGGAGCGTATGTATCGGAGATCGAAATGGGGCAGATCGCGTGGTCAAATGAATTGGCGTTGCATGTGATAGAACTCAAGACCAATGGGCCGGCAAAGACCTTGGAGCACCTTCCTGACTTGTTCGATGAGCAGGTACGTGCGATCAATCACATAGTAAAAACCTATGGCACTCGATTACTGCCGACAGGGGCTCATCCAATGATGCTTCCTGATGAGGAGACCATACTCTGGCCTTATGAAGATAATCCCATTTATGCGGCATATAACCGGATATTCGATTGCAGGGGCCATGGGTGGTCCAATCTGCAGAGCACCCACCTTAATCTGCCTTTTGCAAATGACGAGGAATTCGGAAGACTTCATGCCGCGGTAAGGTTGATTTTACCACTCATTCCGGCTTTAAGCGCAAGCACTCCCATATTGGATGGAAGAGCCACGGGATTTTTGGATACACGATTATACCAGTATATATACAATCAGAAAAGGATTCCCTCAATTACAGGTAAAATTATACCTGAGAGAATCTTTACACAGCGAGATTATGAAGAAGATATTTTTCCCAGGATGTATGCAGATATTGCCCCTTATGATCAGGAAGGGATACTGCAATATGAGTGGCTCAATTCAAGAGGAGCTATTCCTCGATTTTCCCGAAACAGTATAGAAATCCGCCTCATTGACATTCAGGAGTGCCCTTTTGCGGACTGTGCCATAATCGCCACTATTGTGGCTACCCTAAAAGCGATAATCGCGGAAAGATGGCTTTCTTTTGAAAGACAGAAAGCATGGCCTGAGGAGAGGCTCGCCGCGCTCCTTCACAAGATGATCGAAAGGGGTGAAGAGGCAGTGATTGATGACAGGGAATTTCTTTTAACATTCGGCCTGGACGCATACTCATGTCATGGAAAAGAATTATGGAAACATATTATTGACAATGTGTTATCTGAAGATGAAAGAAAGAGCACTCTGTTAAAAATTCCTCTGACAGTGATACTCCAACGAGGAACATTGGCAACTCGAATCTTAAATGCCCTGGGGAAGAACTTCTCCAAAGAAGATATTCTGCGTGTTTACCGCCGGCTCGGGGACTGTGTGGAAAGTGGGCAGATGTTTTTGGATTAGGCAATGGTTAAAATTGTAGCGACATGCGAACATGCGACCAACAAGATTCCGGATGAATACCAGCACCTTTTTATGAAATATGGCGATGTTCTGGAATCACACAAAGGTTATGACATCGGAGCAGCCAAACTTTTCACAATAATATCATCAACTATCGCTGACTATCATCTTTCCGCTGAGGTAAGCCGGCTTCTGGTCGATGTGAACCGTTCCCTGGGACATGGAGAATTATTCTCCTTTATTACCAAATCCCTGTCTGATACTGCCAAGGAGAAGATAATAAAGCGCTACTATCTTCCGTATCGCAATAAAATAGAGGATAAAATTCAAGAATATGTTATTATGGATGCTGTGGTTATTCATCTGTCCATTCATACCTTTACCCCTGTGCTGAACAACAAAGTCCGAAAGGCTGATATTGGCCTTCTCTATGACCCCAGGCGAAAAGGGGAGAAACTTCTCTGTACACAGATGAAACACCGATTATCCGATCCGCACATTAAAGTCCATCTAAATTATCCTTATCGCGGCACATCCGATGGCCTCACCTCTTATTTTCGAAAAAAATTTGACGAGGAGCACTATGTGGGAATCGAAATAGAGATCAACCAGAAATTTTGCTGGGATAAAGAAAAATGGGGGCAATTACAATACCATATCCTTCAGGGTTTAAGAAGTTGCGTAACAAAAAGTCTAATTCAAAATTAAAATTTTTTAATTATATTTTAATAATTCATTAATATATATTATATATATTTATTAAATAATATACAAGTGAAAATTGTATTTTATGGCAATCATTTTGAGCAAGGCATGGGCGATTGAAAGGGAACCCGCCCATGGATAATGCCGCAGGTTCCATCTGTGAGAAAGATCGTTAATGAAATGAATCGTCTCTAATGCCTCTCCATATGTCTCGGTGGGAAATCCGGTAAAACACATAACCTCTACCCCGATATTTGCCGATGCCGCATTCCTTATCGCCTCCCTCATTTCATGAACCTGTATTCCCTTATCTATCCGCCTGAGTATGCGGGGTGAGGCGGATTCAATTTCAAAGGTCACACATAAGGCTCCACCCTCAGCCATCTTCCGGCAATTTTTGGGATTTAATAATCGCTCCGGTCTCATATCTGTAGCCCAGCGAATATCAAACTGCCTTTTTTTAATTTCCACCCCAATTTCTGTGGCGAAGAGAGGGGCTATGGTGTCCACAGAAAAATAGAATATCCTTGTGGAATATTTTTCAGCCAATGCAGCAAGATGCGCCACGACCTGTTCAACCCGTCTTTCCTTGTAAGGGGCCGTTCTTTGCGTGGAGAGGCCATAGTGACAGAATGCACATTTCCCCCAGTAACATCCACGGGCCGGATCATAGGGAAGAACCAGCGATGGAGAAAGATATGATCCCAAGGGCATCCCGTCAAAATCCGGCGTGGGAAGATTGCATAAGTCCGAGACAAGATCTCCCCGAATAATGCCTGTGATCCTTTCCCCCTTGTCTATTTGATACGCAAGTCTCAATAAGGCTTTCTCTCCTTCAAAGATAACAGCCGAATGGAAAGGGCCGAGAGCCGAAGAGATATCTGACGGATTAATGCGAACCAAAAACTGGGAAATAGCAGGGCCGCCAATGGTGATATGGATCTTCGGTAAGGCTTTTCGCAGAATATATCCCAGCGAATAAGAGGGTTGGAGTTGACCTGGGAACACTGTAGAGATCCCAATAAGCCTGATATCCTCAGCTCTCAAATATTCAACCAAATGATCTGAAAAATAGTCATAAAAGGGATTGCGGTCTGGCTGCGCATCTCTTCGGATAGTATCATTGGTTAGCAATGAAAACAATGTGCGGTAGGAAGTGAAATCCATCCGAGTTTGGCTGTATGCACCGCTTATAACATTCATCGCTGCTTCAACCGTAATATTCACGAAAGTCATAAAATCTCTCTCCGGACCGATCCCGCAGAATACTAAGGGCTCCTTCGATAGCATCCGGAACAGACTCCACATATCCACTTGCCTTCCAAAGTTGCGCATAGATAAGCTGCTCATAGTGATCGAGCGCCTTTTGTTCTTCAAAATACTTGATTCTCCCTATCAGAGGCCTCCTGAAGCCCTTTAATGAGTCCTTTGTAAAAAATTTCATATGCCCCGATGTTGCATCTATACATAGGACTTCGATGCCATGGGATCGCAGATAGGCAGCCAGTGTGGGCAATGAAAGATAGGGGGCTGTAGGATCGCTGGTGGGTGGAAAAATCAAACACACCTTCATGGTCTTATGGATAATGAGAATTGCTGAGGTTTATTAATATCTAGAAAAGACTTACCTGCCCCTTAGTCAACAAGAAGGTGCGATAATAGCAAGGTGCAGATATAAAGTTACAAAATCCCGGTTCTTCCTCCCGTAAGATTATATTTGAGAGCATCGTATATAATTAATCCAGGTACTACTTTTAATTTTGTGAAAAGAAATTTATGCTAAAAAGCATGGCAGACCATAAGATTGTTATTACCATTATATTTATTCTGGCCTCAGCCTTCACTATTTATTTAATATTAAGAAGGCCTTTTCTCTATATCCGGTTAGGCATTCGCCATTGTAAAATTGAGACCTATTTTAATATGTTAAACTTCCTATTTCTGGCAATCTCATCTTTTCCCTTATCTTTCATAAAGACATTGGGAATAAAATTCAAGAAGCACTCATCAAATTACCACCTCAGTGGGGATGGAGACTTGAGCAATGGACAAAAGATCTCTATTCAAGAGAACCAGAGGGGGTAATTCTAGACATTTATCATTTAGATAACCAACTGGAAAAACGTGGAGGGAGATTTTGTACGCTTTACATTCACGCTCTGTAAAATATCACATAAACGCAAAGGATGCTATCACCGATAAAGAACTGACCCACTTTGCCTATTTATATGGACCCAGTCCTAAGTTGCATGTTTTTAGTTATAATGAAATAACTCCACCGATTTATGAACCCTTATTTCTAGCCGTAGCAGAGATTGTGGGTAGTGTGGAAAACTCGCCAAAAGTTATCTATGTAGGAATAAGGAACCAAGAGTTTTCCAAGCAGCTGGGGATAAGTCCTCAGGAATTGAGATTGGTGCCCATAGCTGTCAGGTGGACTTATCCACAACTGCGGCACTATCCACAATTTTAGTTCTCGGGTATTTGGTGGTATCTCCCAATTATAAAACAATACCTTAATAGGGATCTATTTAGAAATTAAAAAAAGCCAAAAAATATTAAGAAAGATCTGTAACTTATTGATTTTAAAGAATGTAATTAATTTATTCAATTGCTAAAATTTTAAAGTTGCAACGCTGCAACTTTTACCTTGAAATTAATTATGAAGATTATAATACACTTAATATATACTTTTGTCAATTTCTAAAACTAATTTTATCAAGTAGATTTTCCATGCGGTGGGTCTGAAAATAGATGCCTAATTTTTTTTAAACACCGATTAAAAGGGTTCCATTTTCGTCGGTAGGTGGGTCCATTTTTTACCGGTGATAGCACGCAAAGGATCATATAAAAGCCCTCATAATTTCAAAATCATTTATTACAAAAACAGGGTGGTATTGGGTGGTCTTTAATGCACGTAAGCATCGAATTCAAATGGCCGTGGTTTTTTCTTCACATAAAAGCAATGTCTCTTTTCTTCCGAATATGGATATCCTCAAAGGATGGATCAATGAGGGCGCGCATTTCACTATTGAACAATGGTGGAAAAGGAAAGCATATCCTCACTCTTCTGTATGTAAAATGCCACAATGGGTCAATTCCTTTGACGGAATTACCATTGATAAAACCTTGTGCCCATCTTTATGCACAATTCAGAATCAAGATTATTAATATTTTTTAATTATATTTTAATCATTCTTTAATGTTTATTGTATATATTCAAATATACTCAGGTAAACAATAGTATTTTAAATGAATTGTGGATAAGATGAATAAAAAATTTTTTCTCTTCTTTATTTTTATTCTGACCTTTCAGTTGAACATAAACTCTTACTCCATAATGACAAATGATTCTAGCACCTTGAAAATAGAGACTATCCCGCCGCGACCAGAAGATGCAATTACGGGATCGGAATTTGCCTACCGCACAGCACGAATGACAGGACCAGAGAGGCAGCGCGCTGCGCTCGACGAGCTTCGAAAAGGAAACATTTCACCCTTTTTGCGAAATCTCAAATCCGTCCAGCTCTCTTTCAAACCAATCGGGGGAAAGGAGAGGTTCGCAACCATCTGGGTAATGCCCGATTATTTGGCGATCGGCTCTGATGATGATTTTCTCCGCATCCCACTCACCTACATATCAGCAACAGGGATTGCAGAGCAGTTTGGTTTCATTTTACCGACACGCAAGATGGTTGACGCTATCTATAAGCAGGCAACCTGCCATTTGAAACCGGAGCCACTGCCACCTGGCCCGAATATGCGCTCCAGCGAATATTATTTAAAACATCAAGAAATGATACGGTCTCAGCGAGAAAGCGAAGGTTGCAGTCTGGGTGAGCTTATGGCCGGGCATAAGAAAGATGTGGTTATTAGTAATAGGCTTAATAAAAAACCTGGGAGTATGGCTATTTATGGGTGGCACCGAAAAAACGGGAAACCCATTCAGAGCTTAAGCACTGTTCACGGAGAGAAATATGCGGACTATAGTCACGGTATCCGCCTTGTTTACCGGATGACCTGGATTGATGGTGAACCACAATCGATCATCGATGTATTACAGGATCCTTCAATTGCACCCATATTAACCTATGAGAGGGTATTTCATAAGCTTTTCAGATTGCTCGGTTTGAAAAAATAAAAACTAAGCAAAGTGCTGTATAAGATGATAAGAGAGTAACTGAAATAACTAATTAAGTTCAACAATTTTAATTTTGGGATAAATAACATTAAGTATTGATAAATAGAAAAAAGACAGAAAAAAGAATAAAAAAGTCATTTGATAAAATAAATTATTGCCTATAATTATTCCTTAATAAAAAAGCAAACCATATGTGAGATGTTTTTGGGTAGGTTAAATGAAAATATGAGAAAAATTAAAGGTCGATCACCACCTCTAAAAAACAAAAAAGCCAAAGAATCAAAGACTCCAACGATGAAATAAAGTGTGTGGATTATGTTTTATTCATCGCGATATTAATAGAAGCAGAGGATTATTTAATTTTGCATTAAAATTATCCCTTTATTTTGATTCTTTGGCCTATTTATTTCTATACCTAATTATTTAAAATGTCAAGTTTTAACTAAGAAAATAATTTTATTGAGGAAAGTATATAAAAAACTGAGGGGGAAAGAATAATGGTTAGAAAAGAAATTGTCTGCAGTATGCAGGTTGTTAATATTCTTCTACTATTTTTTTTATTTTTAAGTACAATTATGTATTCTGGTATCAGAACCAGTCAGTCACAAATCTTGAATGGAATGCCCAGCATATCTTCCTATCCTATGGCATACCCTCCATCCTATCCATCCTCTTTTAATTCTTCCCTAACTTCTATGGTTGATCCTTCATTATGGCCTGAAAGTATTGCAACAGAAGAGTTGGCATATCGAATTGAAGCACTCCCATCATATGAGTATGCACTTGTAACAAAATGTGATCTCCTTGCCGGATTCTTTGAGTATGTGGAAGTCCCCAAGGATATTCTTCTTTTACCCTTTAAAACAATCAGCTCTGGCAGTATCGTTAAGGCGGTATGCCAGTTATTGGACAATTTTGGAATCGTATATGTGGGTCGGAATGAAATGATTAACGATAGATTTAACATTTACTATACCGCTCATCGGACAACACCCGCAAGCCTGGGCGCTGTTAATTTTTCCGGTGCGTATCCTTCGGCATTACTTGGAAATACTTCATTTGTTTCTTCTCCTAATATAAGTACATTTCCTTCTAATAACATTGAAAATATAACACGATATCCTTTTTTATCATCTTCATTTATCCCCTATTACCCTTATCCTTTGGTATTACCCATTGCAGAGCCGGGAGTGAGCATAGCGGACCAGACTACGAAAAGAAGTAAAAATAACCTATTACCTTCTCTATATCCCCAGATGCCTTACCCCATTAATTAATGTTGGGTATTTTCCCTGCTATTTTAATGTTGCAGACTTATTACCATTCTCTGTTTGGAGACATACAACGGGTGGAAATAAAGGTAGTACAATATAGCGTTGCCGGAATTTCCACCCACAGCATAAAGACACTATTAAATTTATCTCCAAGGGCATTTAACAATAAATCAGGGGAGATAAAAATCACTCGTCATCATATGGTTGGTAAACGGGCACAATGATTAAAAGAATCCTTATTGTAGATGATGAAGAAGGTATTCGTTATTCTTTCAAACGATTCCTGAATGAAGCGGGGTATAATGTTGCAACTGCCAGAAATGGCGCAGAGGCATTAGAGAAATATGCAGAGGAACCCTACGATTTAGTTGTGCTGGATATATGCCTTCCTGATATATCGGGACTTGAAGTCTTATATAAGATAAAGACAATAGATCCCAATGCAATAATACTTATCATCACAGCATTTGGTACAACGGATATAGCTATTGAGGCCACGAAAAAAGGTGCTTATGACTATATCCAAAAACCCTTTGATATACTCACTATGAAGTCGACCATTCACCAGGCACTTACATACAGCCGCTTGAGGTACACACAGAAGACGGTCGAGGAAATAAAAGCAGATCCCAAACCCACTTATACATTAATTGGGAATAGCCCTTTAATGCAAGAAGTATATAAAATGATCGGTCGAGTAGCGATGAGTGATATTAATATCCTGGTGCGGGGAGAGAGTGGCACAGGCAAAGAATTAGTTGCATGGGCAATTTATAAACATAGTAAACGTTCTGACAAGGCCTTTGTTACCGTGAATTGTGCGGCCATTCCGGAAACTCTTCTTGAAAGCGAGCTTTTTGGCTATGAACGAGGAGCATTTACCGGTGCAATCCGCAGAAAAATCGGAAAATTTGAGCAGGCCACGTGTGGGACGATTTTTTTAGACGAAATCGGGGATATGCCCTTGTCCATTCAATCAAAATTATTGCGTGTTTTGCAGGAGAGGTGCTTTGAATCTCTTGGTGGTGAGCAGACAATTCATGTGGACGTGAGGGTGATCACAGCCACAAATACAAATCTTGAAAAATTAATTCAGGAAGGACAATTTCGAGAGGACCTTTATTACCGTCTCAAAGGCCTGACCATAACTTTGCCTCCTCTTCGCGCGCGAAAAGAGGATATTTCTCAACTTGTCGAGTATTTTTTAACTACCCAATGCAGCGTGCTCAAGGAGGGAAGAATATCGATTTCTAAAGAAGCAATAAATCGTCTGACCACGTATCATTGGCCTGGCAATGTGCGGGAGCTTGAAAATATAATGAAACGTGCCATTGTTTTGTGCAAAGGGAATTTAATAACAGAAGACCTTGTAATGGAGGAGTTTCAGGTATCTATGCAAGGGATCGGCCCGCCGGATGACGGAATCGGTAAGTATCCTGATTGGAAGAAAGAGCTTGAGCTTTATAGGGGATCATTATATGAGAAAGTGATGTCAGAAACCGAAAAGAATCTCATTGAATGGGTGCTCAATCAAACAGAGGGCAACCAGGTCCAGACAGCAAAGATCTTAGGCATTTCCAGATTTATGCTACGAGATCGGCTCATGAAATATCAGCTCAAAAAAGAGATACACATACAGTAGCTGATAGTAATTCAATCATAGTGGTAAAATTTCATCCACATATCCCTGCGAAACCTGCTGTGGAAATAGATCAGGAGCTTTTCTTTCTTGGCATATTCATTGCATTCCTTAAATAGGTAACTGAAAAGTATAATGGACCTAAAAATAAAAAAAACAAAGGGATACATAAATGAGAAAAGAACAAGGAAAGAAAAAAAATCTCTATTATTTATTTATCATTAGTGTTTTATTAATATTATGTAATATAAAAATCCTCGAAGGGTCTCCAAGGGTCACGGAAGCCTCGATAAAAGGAATTGAAAATATTACCCACAGAATGGTTGAGTTTAACAACAGAAAATTTGATGTGTATATCAATCATAATGTTAAATTTATCTCTGTTCACGGCACGGTAGATAGCTGGAGGGATTTAAAGAAAGTGGAAGATCATTTCAAAGTCATGGCCCCCTCTGATTATCGGATTTATTGGGATATTGAATATGGGTGCGAAAAAGAATAATTATGGATCCCTTATCGATCATTAAATTTTAATAACAGAATTCTCACTCCCATACATATTCCATGCTTTCTTGATGTTAAGAGGATCTAGTAACCAGTTACCATCCACCAAAAATTTATATTCATACCGCCCCGGTTTAATAATATTAAAATAAAATTAAAAATCTCTAACTTTTCATTTCACAATACAAACACTTAGGGATTAAAATTTTTTAATTTTATTTTAATTTTATTTTAACCCTTCTTTTGTACTATAAGATAAAGAAAATAAAGGAGGAGTCGATTTTTTTATATGAAAAGAATCAAATACACAATAGTCACGAGTGGGCTGATATTTTTATTAGCCCACATCCCGATCTGTTCATATTCACAGGATTTATCAGTGATCGATCTTCAGCAGTTTCGGGAGATATCCCAAATTGCCATCGATAATAAGAAAGGGCTTGCGGGGAGAGCCACACTGATCAATTTAAATCCAAAAATCAATGCATGGTTTCTGTTGCGCCTTGAATGGGATGATGGCCAAAGCGATGACTATCATTTAGAGAATAGAGAGCCTGATCGTCAAAAGATCTCTTTAGATCCTGCCAATCCATATGGTCTTGTGATTGTGACGGACAAAGATCACCACGTATGCGACCTGTGGTCACACACCTCACCTTATAGCCTTGGCCAGGCAAGAGCTTCGAAAAGACCATACGCAACCCTCTGCCAAGGCCAGCTTTATTTGCGGAATAAAACTGAGGGGCATAAAACCAACATGGAGTATGTGACGGATTTACTACGTCATTATGTATGGAAAGGCGATAAAATCGTGACCCTGGTAAGGGAAAAATTTTATCAAGATTCTTTTCTCATTACTCCTCAGGTAACACAGAGTGAAGCAGATGGAAAGAATATGAGGCGAAGACTCCCCAGCGCTCTGCTTCCCCCTTTGATCAATCCCCAATTTATGAATGATTACATAGATACCCCTGAGCTAGGTATCGCGCTTCAGAATGCGGATAATGGCAAGATCATTATTGGCCGGTGGTATCAGGCCAAAGATTATCCTGAGATCTTTATCAGCGCTCTCCAGCCTAAGCTCATTGCGGGGGAAGTTCTTGAAAATGTAAAAAATCAGATTAATCCCCTCGATGCGGTGGAATTGTCCGCGTTGGTATACATGATCGCTTTTGATCTTGACAGTTTTGATGTCGGATTCGCTATGGGGACCGAGCATCCCCGCGTTGTCTGGTCCGAAAGAGTGCAGGATAAGGTCCTGGATGTTTCTCTTAAAGGGCCGGACGGGATCGGGACAGTGGATCCCTTGGTTATGACCGGCATGGTGAATCCCGATAGCGCAGCCCGGATCGCTGCCACTTTTATCGGGGGCTTTAAGCGTTATCACGGGGCGTTTCGATATGGTGAGCTTGCATTTAAAAACCATGGCAGCCATTATGGATTTATTGAGGCCGGAACAGTTCTGAGCCGGCTTCAGCCTGGCCTTGCCACGGTGATTATCTATGATGACGGCAGGGTGGATTTGAAAACCTGGACAGAGCAGGATAATGAACATATGGTTCATATCCGCTATGCGAGGCTTTGGGAAAACGTCTTTGTGATGCGCATGAGTGGGAAGGCGCGTGCGTCGGCAACCTTGAAAAACCGGATTATCATTTTCAATTGGCTATAGGCAAAGATCCGGGAACTGCTATTAGCCTCATGCGGGAGGCTCACAACCATAGTTACGAAAATAAGAAGACATGGAGCTACGGGCCGGAATATAAGAGAGGAATATGTGCTGCATCCAGTACAAAGAGCCCTGGATGAGGGGGAGGGGAGTGGTCGCGGTGCGGCTCCAATACCTTCCCATGCGGGTATTTCCCTGAGTGCCGAAGCTCTTTGGCCGTTTTTGACCTTCATGGAAATGCTGCAGAACATATGAATCTGCCCTTGAATGAAAGCCAGATGGCATGCCGTGGAAGCAGGGAGTATGGATATACAGAGATGAAAGGCAGTTGGTTTATCTTTAATTTGCCTATCAGTTAAATCTTGACATTATTAAAAAATATGGCTACAATTACGAAGAGATGTGTACATAAAGGAGAAAAAATGAAAACAATAGGTGTAAAGGAATTCCGAGATAACCTTAGTCGCATTCTCAAACGGGTTGAGGAAGGGGAGGTAATAAGGATATTACGTCATGGAAAGAATGTGGTTGAGTTGAGACCCATAAATCAAAGTCTTGAACAGAAATTTCTGGAAAATCTCAAAGAAAAAGACCTTTTGGGGGGCGGTGCAGGTAAAATTGGATTTATTAGGAGCATCAAAAATCGCAAACCTCATATGCCTATTTCAGATATCGTGACAGAGGATCGTAGATGATAACCTATTTTGATACGAGTAGCATAGTAAAATGGTTTTTTGATGAACCATATATGGATTTGGCCCGGTCCATCAAAGATAGGGCCACTCTAGCCTTTACATCCCTCATTGCTTATCCGGAAGTAATGTCAGCTATGAACCGTGCATGGAAAGATGAGCGTTGTTCACAATTAGAAATGGAAATGGTGCGTGATGAGTTTCACGCGGTATGGCACCAATTCAAATGGATTAAGATAAATGAAAGGTTAATGGAATTGGCTGGACAGCTCGTTTTCAGGCATAGTCTAAGGGGATTTGATAGTGTACATTTAGCTTCAGCCATTACCTTAGCCGAACAGGGTAATGGCATACAGTTTTTTTTTTCTTGCTTCGATAAGCATTTAAATAGCGCTGCCCAAAAAGAAGGATTCCATATCCACGACATATAGTGAGATCAAACGTTAAAGCCCTTTAATATACTGAAATATTAAGACGATTCATTAGTTTTTGTTTTTTTAAACGAGCAATGTGAGAAGCTTGTGCACCACTCCTTATTATTTTTATAATTGATTAAAATTTTTTAATTCTGTTTTAACATTTTTTTAATATTAATTATATATATTATTAAATATGATAATATAAATAATAGTTACTATTAAAAGAATTTTAAAGGAGGGGAAAATATATAAAAATAATCCAAAAAGCCAAAGAACCTTTTTTTGCAATCAACTTGAAATGAGCTAATTTTTTTAAAATAAGTGCTGCCACAGAGGTGGTAAAAGAGGCAGGCGATTCAGGAAAGCTCTAATATGTATGCAAAAGATAAAATCGAGGTATTACAAATTGATTTGGAATCTGCCCTTGAAGCAGTAAGCAATGAGGATAAAAAAATTTTTAAACTCTTTTATGAATATATTTAATAAAGCCACTGATGTGGTAAAATTCAGGGGGGAAAAAGACAGAGAGCTAATATGGGGGATTTTACTATACGATCATTCTGACGTAAAGGTTATTGATTGGGCTAAATAAAAAAGACAATCTATTTAGGTATAAGATTTTTAGACAATGTTATTGAGATCAATAAATATCCTTTAGATCATATAAAAGAGATAACAAATAAGAACCAAAAATTCACTCAGCAATCTAATTATAAATTGAATAATTGATCGAAATTCATTATAATACGTCTTTGTTTGAACGTGTTATTTTTATAAAGGGCGTCTTATGACTGAAATGAAAACTCCTCTGAAGGTAATGGCTTTTGGGGTAGGCGCCTTTACTCATGGTATATTGCATGTTTTAAAGCAAAACAATGCACTGGTTTCGACATACCTGACGCGTGATTATGCCCATTACAGCCCTTCATTAGAGGGAGAGACTTATCACTCCGAGGTGTATCCTAATCCATGCACATTGCTAAAACAAAAGGAAATCGATCTAGTGATCCCCATGTCGATTGACTGGATGTTAAAAGACTGGGCCACTGAACTCCTGGCCATGGAAGTGCCAATACTATCACCGATTGGTGAAGCGATGAAGCTTGAGCGAGACCGGGATTTCGCCAAAAGGCTGGGTAAACAGCTTGGTATTCCTTTTCCTCGTTCTTTTGTGGCACGCAATCGTCTGGAAGCTGAAAACATATTGGATGCGCATGCCCGCGGTTATGTCATTAAGAATACACTCTGCTCGCCGACGAGCCCGGTTCATACGATTTTATGTGAAACTGCCGAGGATACCCGTAAATGGCTCGAGCAGGTCAATTATGCAGAAGGCATTTTTATGCAGGAATATATGGGCCGGCGCGAAGTCGGACATATTGCCTTTGTCAACAATGGCGAAGTGATCTCTCTCGTTACGAATCAAGAATATAAACGGGCTTTTAACGGCAACATGGGCATTGTTGCAGGGGCGCCACTGGGCGGATTGGTCGAACAGGATCCCGGGGATAAATACGGTCTGGCAGAACACTTGCTGCAACCATTGTTACCATGGTTCCGGGATGTGAACTTTAAGGGCCCGGTGCAGGTAACGGCGATCATGAAAAATGACCAGTGGTATGTTCTCGAATACAATGTACGCCTCGGCATCACTTCCGGACCGATGATATTGCAAATGCTGGAAAATCCGCTGGAAGTGCTATGGAATGTTGCCTGCAACCGGAAAGTTGAGATCAAATTCAAGCCGGAAATGCACTATGGCTGTTCGTTAACACTCGCCGGCTATGGCTATCCGTATGTAACGGTCGTTGGCCCGCATTTGCCGATCCAGATTACCGGGGATTTGACCTGCGGTGTCTGGTGGAATGAAGTCGATATAGACAACAAAGGCCAGCTGTTTATGACCGGTCACCGGATTGCAGATATTATCGGGCTGGCTCCAACACTGGAGCAGGCGATCAGCATTGCGTATGACAATATCCGCAAAATCCGGTGCGTAGGCAGTTATTATCGTACTGATATCGGCAAGAGCCTGTGGCCACCAGGAAGCGAGTAAATCAGCTGCAATGGCTTGAAAATCAGCTCTTATTCAGTCATGGTCAGCTTTCATTTGCCACAAAGGCCGAAGCAAGGAGCACGATAAAAGATTAACTAAGTGGCTGAATCGCTCCATAAAGCAATTTGTTGAACATTAAAAATCAGAGTATTGAACCATGATTATTTTATTTTCAGAAGCCAAATCCGATTACAAGAACTATGTCTTTCCATATGCCATCTGGGCAATTCCGGAAGCCCATGAAACACCGGCAATGTTGCTGAACAGCGGTTTTTTACCGGCATCGCGGGATATGGACCGCTTTTATATGTGCCGCCATATACGGATCGATCTGACAAATTTTTCGCAATCATCCGAAAACCGACGGATTATGCGGAAATGCAGCGGCATCACTTATACATTGAAATCGCGCGGCGAGTTCCACTATACTACTGACTGGCGTCAATTTTGCCGGAATTACGCGGATATCAAATTCGGCAAAGACGTCATGTCATTCCATCGCCTGGATTCCCTGTTCAATTCCAAGATAATTTCACATGTCATGCTGTTTACCGATAGTGAAACGAACCAGGATGTCGGTATCACAACGTTGTATATCGAGGGAAATACCCTCGCTTTTTATTACTACGCGTTTTATGATTTAAACTATTATTCACGCAACCTGGGCATGTTCATGATGACAGCGACAGTCGAGTACATGTCTCGGCAGGGATTTCATTATCTTTACCTGGGAAGCTGTTACTCAGAAAATGCGCTGTATAAAACCCAGTTTTCCGGATTTGAATTTTTCAATGGATTCAGGTGGTCGAACAACCTGGATGAGTTGAAATATCTGATCTATCGGGAGGAAAAGCTGCCCATTCAGCATGTGCTCGAAACCCCGGAATACCTGGAAAAATTTTATGAGAACGATCTGAAAAATGTCGTTCAGTTGCATATCGCGATGACTGCGAAAAAATAACGATTCATTCATATAATCATCGCGACACAAACAATTTTACTGGCATTACCAATGAATGAAAAGCTCTACATTGTATAGAAAAAAATCAGTAGGCAATGGTAATCATCCGTTCAGGCCGGCCTATGTAGAAGTCGATCTCAATCGATTGCAGCAGAACTTTGCCATTATCAACCGGGATTGCCCCCCGAATGTGCGGCTCCTGGCTGTGGTCAAAGATCAGGCCTATGGTCATGGTGCCGTTGAGGTGGCCAGAGTTGCGCTGGAAGCCGGTGCGGTCTATCTGGCGACCGCCACACTCGATTCCGCGCTGGAACTCAGACAGAACGGCATTACGGCCCCCATCCTGCTCTTTGGCGAATGTCTGCCCCAACATATGAAAATATGCATCGAGGAACATATCACCTGCTGTGTCAACGATACTCATAATGCCAGGGCATTTTCTCTTCTAGCGGCCCGGACAGGCAAAATTGTGCCGGTACACATCGAAGTAGATACGGGACTGAGCCGCTATGGTGTCCGCTGGACCAAAGCCATGCAGGTTATCGAATTTATCGCCAATGTTCCTGGCCTCATTCTCGAAGGGGTCATGAGCCATTTTGCCATGTCCGACGAACTGGACAAGTCATTCGCTTTGCAGCAGTTGGAGCGTTTCAAGCAGGTTCTTGACCATATGGCGCAAAGGCATATTCAGGTAAAATACCGACATATGTGCAATACCGGCGGATTCCTGGATCTGCCGCACGCACATTTTGATATGGTGCGCATTGGGATTTTGCCCCTGGGCATTTATCCCTCTCAAGTCTGCCGTCGGATCCCGGGCTTACAACCGGTCATGTCGGTTAAAACCAGAATTGCCGTTATCCGCGACCTGGAATGCGGTGATACCGTTGGCTATGGCATGCGCTACCGCGCTGAATCCCTGCGCAGAATTGCCGTTCTCCCGATCGGTTATGGCGATGGTTTTCCGCGGTTGTGCAACAAAGGCCATGTATTGGTCAGCGGCCAGCGCGCTCCGATTATCGGTGGCAATGCCATGGATGCTATGATGATAGACATTACCGATATCCCACAGCCAAAACTCTGGGATGAAGTCGTAATTATGGGCAGGCAGGGCAACGAGGAAATCAGCGTCCATGAAATCGCCCAGTTGAAAGGCAGTGTCTCTTACGATATTCTCGCCGGCTGGAGCTGGCGCCTGCCAAGGGTCTATTCAAGATTAAAGACTAAAGATTAAAGACTAACAAAGCTGTGGGTTGTCAAAATGTCATCATTAAACGATATCAATACGTTATAGCATTTCTAGCATCATTTGAAAATTATCAAAAAACTCGGTATAAAGGAGCTTCAATTTTAATTTCTTAGCAATGAGAGCTACATAAAATGTATCGAGTTTTATCTGAAATCTTAGTCATACTGATAAATATCTTCAAAACAGTTTATAAATCTAAAAATGACATTATTATTGAAAATCTGGTCCTCAAACAACAACTCGCAACTTACCCAGCAAGAAAGAAAAAGCCAATAATAAAAGAACGAGATCGAGCCTTTTGGATTGCACTTAAAAAATCATGGTCTAAATGGATTGATACTTTAGTGATTGTAAAACCAGAAACAGTTATAGGCTGGCAAAAAAGGCGCTTCAAAAAGCATGGTTGAAAGATTACTAAAAAAGAAATTAGAGATTTGATTTATTAAATGGCAAGAGAAAACAATTAGGGATCACCTCGCATCTATTCGGAGCTTTTAATGCTTGGATATACAAAAGAAGAAATCTCTCAATCTACTGTTTCCAGGTATCTAAGAATATTCAGGTCCAAAAATCCTGATCATAAAAAGCCTCAATCATGGATTACATTCCTAAGAAATCACCGCCACGCCATTTCAGCAATGGATTTGTTTGTTGTTCCAACAGTCAATTTCACTATTGTGTATGTTATCTTTATTATTGCGCATGCTAAAAGAAAGATATTATATTTCAATATAACCGGACATCGCACGGTGCAATGGGTGATGCAGCAATTGAGGAATGCCTTTCCTTTTGATTCGGCGCCACGATATTTAATCTTTGATCGAGATAAAATCTTTTCATCGCAGGTAAAACAACTAATAAAAAATATGGGTATAGAACCAAAGGTAATAAGTTATAAAGCTCCTTGGCAAAATGGTATAGCTGAACGATGGATCTTATCAGCAAGAATGTATATACTCAATCATATGATTATCCTTAGCGAAGAGCATCTAAGACAGTTACTAAAAAAGTATATCAACTATTACAACAACGATCGGTGCCATCTATCTCTTGATAGAAACACACCAAAAGGTCGTGAAGTACAGCACAAGCCATCAGCCTCGGCTAAGGTGATACCTCTTCCCAGACTAGGTGGTCTGCAATATAAATACGAATGGCAAAAAGCTGCTTAAACAAATTATAAAAGAGCAAATTCCCTTAATGGACTCTCGTTCCGGGGGATAATCCTGCACCTTTTAAAGTTCTGTGCGATTATTCCTGTCATATAGGCAACTTTTATTCTTTAAATTTTTTCGTTTCGATAATAAATTTTTAAAATTCTCTCAATTAAAGTCCATTTTTTTGCCGGATGTAATTTTGACAATAGGGGGCCGGCGAATAATGAGATTATCTTCAGATTCGATCTTGACTTAGATGGCATCCTTAAAGTCACAGCAACTGAAAAGAGGACAGGTCTTAAGAAGAATATTACTATTGAAAATGCCATATCACAATTCCAGACAGGAGAAAAGGAGAAGGCCAGAGATAGAAAAGATTTTATTTACTTTACTTATTAAAATTGTTATATATAATTAGTACATTATATTATTTTTTTTGAAAAGAGATAATAAGAAAGGGATAATAGTAAAACTTATGTACGCTATTAATTTACTTTTGATTTTCTTAATGTCATTATGATAATGATTATCGAGAATTAAGAGAAAATGTAATAACTAAGGATGATAAGCCAATGAACGAGATGGAAAAAATCGGGAAGAGAGTCTCCATAATGGTGGAGGATTTGTAGCTAGAATTGGATACTCGTACATGAACAATGAAGGGTAGAAGTTAAATTATGTGTATTTTTTTAAATTTTTTACTATGTTGTTGGATGGCTGAAAAAACAAATTCATCGGGTATATATCTATCATTTCATCTTATAGTATTAAAGAACCATTGTTAATGATTTCTATAGGAAGATGGATTAAAACTCAATCTCAGCCGGAATTTGATACACTAATTTGTTCACAAATGATTTCCGATTTTAGAAATCATATCTATATTATATATGATTCATCTAAAAAGAGACTCGGACTTGCCAAAGATGGTTTGATTTCAAATTCGAAAGAAAAAGCAACAAATGGATCGTTTTCATTAATAGCGACAATACCCCCGCTATATCCGGAATGGCTTGGAGATCGTCTTTTTAAAGAAATCCATAATATCAGGTTCCCATATGTTGGTGGTGCAATGGCACGGGGTATCTCATCTGCCGAATTGGTAATTCGTTTAGCCCAATTGGGAATGCTGGGATTCTTTGGCTCTGCTGGATTGCCTCTGGAAAAAGTCGAACTCCAAATACATAAGATTAACCAGAGTTTAAAACCGGATAATATGAGTTGGGGAGCAAATCTAATCTATTTGCCTTTCAATCCTGTTTTTGAAGAGAATACTGTTAATCTATTTATAAAATATAAAGTGCGCCGTGTATCCGCATCGGCTTTCATGAAGCTGACGCCCCCTGTTGTACATTATAGTTGCAAGGATTTATATCGTAATAGTGAAGGAAAGGTTTGCAGAAAGAATTATTTATTTGCAAAGATTTCACGGCCTGAGGTTGCGCAACATTTTCTCTCACCGGCTCCGGAATCTATCCTAAGCGTTCTTGTTGATGCCGGCAAGCTTACTAAAGAAGAAGCTGAATTAGCCAGGGAAGTGCCGGTATCTGAAGATATAATTGTTGAAGCTGATTCAGGGGGGCACACGGATAACCGTCCCTTACCATCTCTTTTCCCTGTTATTGTTCACCAGCGGGATGAAATTCACAAACAGTTCCATTATCCCAGGCCAATACGTATCGGCGCGGCAGGGGGGCTTGGTAGTCCGGCAGGTATAGCTTCCGCATTTGCAATGGGAGCGTCATTTGTTCTTGTGGGTTCTGTGCATCAGGCATCTATCGAATCCGGATTATCCTTTGACGCAAAAAATATGCTGACTCAAGCTGAAATTTCTGATGTGAGTATGACCCCATCAGCGGATATGTTTGAGCTTGGCGTAAAGGTTCAGGTATTAAGCCGTGGAACAATGATGGCAGTAAATGGTAATCAGTTATATCAGTTATATAATAGATATCAATCCATTGAAGAGATTCCGGCAGCATTAAAAATGAAATTGGAAAAGAATATTTTCAAAATGACTTTTGAGGAAGTATGGTCACATACTAGGGAATTCTTTAATGATATTTCACCCCAGGATATTTTAAAGGCCGAAAATAATTCGAAACACAAGATGGCTTTAATATTCAGGTGGTATCTGGGCAACTCTAGTAAGTGGCCAATTGAGGGAAAAATCGAAAGGCGTGTTGATTATCAAATTTGGTGCAGTCCGGCAATGGGTGCGTTTAATCGATGGGTTAAGGGTAGTTTTTTAAATAAACCTGAAGAAAGAAGTATTCAACAAATTGCTCTAAATTTACTTGAAGGAGCAGCTCAAATTATAAAAGCTCACCAAATCAGAACATATGGCTTTCCGGTAAGTCATGAAGCGTTTGATTACAGGCCAAAATATTTAGAGATTTAAGATTGAGTACAATTTGAGGATAATATTATGGAGAAGGCAAATAAGTCTAAGGGTGCAATTGCGGTAGTTGGTGTAAGTGCAATTTTTCCTGGCTCTGACGGCATCCAGGATTTATGGAATAATATACTTCAAGGAAAAAATTTTATCAGTGATGTTCCTCCGGATCATTGGCTTATAGAAGATTATTATGATCCGGATAAGAGTAAGGCTGGGAAAATATACACTAATAAGGGCGCTTTTTTACCAGAGATTGATTTTGATCCAATTGAATACGGCATTACTCCAAATTCACTGAGTTCAATTGATACTGTCCAACTACTATCCTTAGTCGCCTGTAAACGATTGCTTGATGATGTTGAGAGTTTTAAATCCGGTAAACTATCAAAAGAGAAAACAAGTATAATTCTTGGGGTTGCTTCAGCTACTGAGATGGTTGGGCAAATGTCAGGCAAGATCCAGAAACCTCACTGGGTTAAAGCCTTGCGTGAAAGCGGTATTCCAGAGCAAAAAGTTGAAGAGATATGTGATAGGATCATTTCCTCATATCCACCCTGGACAGAAAATACCTTTCCCGGTTTGCTTGGTAATGTTGTTACCGGACGTATTGCAAACCGTTTTGATCTGAAGGGAACCAACTGCGTCATTGATTCTGCGTGCGCCAGCAGTCTTGGGGCAATGGCAATGGCAATACAGGAGCTTCAGCTTGAGATTTCAGATCTGGTTATCACTGGCGGTGCTGATGCGCTTAATGATCCTGTTATGTTTATGTGTTTTAGCAAGACACTCGCACTCTCTCCAACAGGTGATTGCCGTCCATTTTCAGAAAGCGCAGACGGAACAATGCTAGGTGAGGGAATCGGCATGCTGGCACTGCGAAGATTAGAAGACGCAGAGAGGGATGACGATAAAATCTATGCGGTTATCAGGGGATTTGGCTCATCATCAGATGGTAAATCAAAGAGCGTTTATGCGCCGAGGCCTGAGGGACAGTGTCTGGCAATAAACCGCGCATATGAACGGTTAGAATATACCCAGCGTGAAGTTCAGCTTATTGAAGCTCATGGAACTGCTACAATTGCCGGGGATAAAGCTGAGTTTGAGGGGCTGACCATGAGTTTTAACGATAAAAATAGTAAACAATGGTGCGCGCTGGGCTCGATCAAATCACAGATTGGACATACAAAGGCTGCAGCAGGTGCAGCCTCTTTGCTGAAGGTTGTTATGGCACTCCACCATAAGGTGCTTCCTCCTACGATAAAAGTAGATATCCCTAATAAGTCTTTAGATTTTGAGAACAGCCCCTTTTACTTAAATACAGAGGCCCGTCCCTGGATTCACGATTCGTTATCGACAAGAAAGGCGTCAGTCAGCTCATTTGGCTTCGGGGGGAGTAATTTCCATGTTACTCTTGAAGAATATTCCGAAAAATCCGGTATAGCAAAGAGATATCATAACTCTCCAGTGGAATTGATTTTGTTATCAGCTTCAAGTAAAGATGAAATGATAATAAAACTTGAAGGGCTGTTAAAAGGCATAAATGATTCCACCCTGGTTGAATTCGCCAGAAAAAACCAGTGCTCATTCAATCCTAAACATCCATTTCGTTTAGCACTACTGGCCAACGATTCGGAAGATCTCTCTCTTCTGGTAGACACAGCCTCAAGTAAAATACAGCGCTTAGAAAATGGCAAGCCTTCCTTTTCAATAAGAAACAAAATTCACTTTGGTTATGGAGTTCACTCTTCCAGGATAGCTTTTATCTTTCCGGGACAGGGCAGCCATTATTTAAATATGGGAAAGGAACTTGCAATAGAATTTAATGAAGCCAGATCTATTTGGGATAGTACTACTACCGTAGATTTTGGCAAATCAACTAAGCTTCATGATGTCGTGTTTCCTATACCCGTTTTTACCGAGGAGGAGAGGCATAAACAGCTGCAGCTCCTTACGCATACAGAATGGGCACAGCCCGGTATTGGGGCAACAAGCCTTTCTCAACTCTCATTGCTCTATACACTTGGGCTTAGGCCTAATTGCGTAGCCGGACATAGCTATGGTGAGGTGACGGCCCTTTATGCGGCGAATGTTATTCAGTCTATAGAGGAATTCCTTTATATTTCTCGAAAAAGAGGAGAATTGATGGCAGAGGCTTCAGACATTCCAGGGGCCATGACTGTTGCCCTATGTTCCGAAATAGACATGAAAAATTATTTGGAAAAATGGAAAAGTAACATTTGTATTGCCAATATCAATGGACCGGAGCAGGTTGTTCTCTCAGGACCAGTCAGCGAGATTACTCTTATCGAAGATAAATTACGTAAGAACTCAATTACATTTAAACGCTTACAGGTTTCAACCGCATTTCACTCTGATATAGTTAAGGGTTGTGTTAAACCATTTAGAGACTTTATCAGTTCATGTACAATTAATCGTCCGACCTGCCCTGTTTACTCAAATATTTCTGCCGGGATATATCCAGAGGATCCGAAAGAAATTATTACTTTCCTGTCATCTCAGATATCAAAACCTGTTCTTTTCAAGGAACAGATAGAAAATATGTATAGGGATGGAGTGAGAACATTTATTGAGATTGGCCCTGACACAATACTGACAAATTTAATAGGAAAAATCCTCAAGGGGAATGAGCATCTCGCCGTATCTCTAGATTCGAAAAAAACTGATGGATTGTTGTCATTTTGGAACGCGCTGGGAGCACTGTCCGCTGCCGGTATTCCGCTAAAGTTTGAAAAACTTTGGGGAAATTTTGCATCAAGTATGCCAATACACGCGGAATTATCACCGGTAACAGTAAAATTAAACGGCAGTAATTATGGCAAGCCATATCCTCCCAAGGATGGGGCAAAGGGACGACCAGAGCCTGTAGAAGAGTCAGCTGAATACAAAAGCCATTCAAAAGAGCGTGTTAGTGATGATAATGATGACCTGAATAGTAGGTCTAATATGAAAGATAGTCATTTTCTAAAGGCGTTCAATCAACTACAAAAAAATGCACTTGGAGCCCAGCAGAATTTTCAGAAGTCATTAACAGAGGCGCATTTAAGTTATTTGAGGACATCAGAGATAGCAATTCAGCGACTATTGCAATTATCAGGTAATATAAGTAAACATGACTTAGATAATCCTGTTCCATGGAAGGAAGAAGCAGAGGTGATCCCACAGGATACAAACTCCTCTTTCGATAGTATCCGCAGGGGATCTGTTTTAATTGAAGATGTGCCAAATACTGAATCTCATAACCCTGTACCTCATGAAAGTATAAAAGCAGGATATTCGTCATCTATATCCAGAAGTAACTTTGAATCAGTCCTGCTCAGGGCTGTCTCGGATAAGACCGGATATCCGTCGGAGATGCTTGATCTTGACCTTGATCTTGAGTCAGGATTCGGAATTGATTCAATAAAGCGTGTTGAGATATTATCCGCTCTTCAGGAAGAGATTCCACAACTACCGGAAATCAATGCAGAAGAGCTTGGAGTATTAAACACTCTAAATAAGATTTTAGATTTCGCAGATCAATCAATAATGGATATTGGAGTTGAGGCTTTCTCTGATAAGGAAGCTGCGGTATCAGAGGATGATTTTCAAGCAATATTGCTCAGAATCGTTTCAGAAAAAACAGGATACCCGCTGGAGATGCTTGATTTTGACCTTGATCTTGAGTCAGGATTTGGAATTGATTCAATAAAGCGTGTTGAGATACTATCCGTTCTTCAGGAGGAGATTCCACAACTACCGGAAATCAATGCAGAAGAGCTTGTAGTATTAAATACACTCGGGAAAGTTTTGGATTATGCAAATCAATCCTTTTCTTCCGGTGAGGATTTGTTCGGGGAGCTTAAAAGCCCTGAAATTGAAAATCAAAAAATTATTATTGATAACAATGAGCATAAAGAAAATTTTGAGGCAAATAAGATATATCGATATCAAATACGTTTAGTTGAAGCACCGCCTTGCGGAATTGCCGTATCTGGCCTTTTATGTAACAATCCACTTGTAATAATTGAAGACAATCGCGGTGTTGCTACTATTTTAGCTGAGAAATTTAAGGAAATTGGGATTCGAACGGAAATAGCTGATAAAATTACTTCAGCAGCACAATATGTATTATTTCTTAAGGGTATCAATTATCTGGAGGAAGAAGACTGGGAAGGAGCAATTGAATTAAACTATGATATATTTGAGGCTGCGTCCGTTTGCGCAAAGAATTTTTTTGATAATAAAACCGGGGTGTTTATTACTGTTCAGGACACAAACGGTGATTTTGGGTTGTCGGAAGATATCGGTATTCGGGCCTGGACTTCGGGTATCGCATCTCTAGCAAAAACCGCGAAACAGGAATGGGAAAACGTGACTGTTAAAGCTATTGATATACAGTGCGGTAACAGTAACTCGAATGAGATTGCGGAAACAATATTCTCAGAGTTAACTCAAGGTGGTCCCGAGCTTGAAATAGGATTGAGACAAAATGGTAAGCGTTTGCGAGTAGAGGTTTATGAATCAGATGAAATTTCGAATGAAAAACGATTCTCCGAGGATGATGTTATTCTGGTAAGCGGCGGGGCCAGAGGTGTTACTGCGAACTGCCTTATAGAACTGGCCCATGAGTCTAAATTTAGAATAGTGATACTGGGTCGCACCTCACTATTCGAAGAAGACAATAATACATCACATTGCCAAACTGATGCCAAGCTAAAAAAGATGCTCCTTTCTGAAAGTAAAAAAGAGGGTGTTTCCATCAAACCGATAGAGTTAAAGGAGAGGGTTAAAACAATTCTTCAGAATAGAGAAGTAAAAAGAACAATCAAAGAGTTGGAGGAATTGGGTTTACAGATTAAATATTTTCCCTGTGATATCTGTAATCGGAAAGATGTGTATGATATTGTCCATAAGGTTGAGAATGAATGGGGACAAATACGGGGCGTGATTCATGCTGCTGGCGTGCTTTCTGACAAATACATTCACGAAAAGAAGCTTCAGCAATTCAAAGATGTATTTAACACAAAGGTCTGGGGTTTATATAATATTTTATCGGCTGTTTCACAAGAGGACCTATCCTGCCTCTGTTGCTTCTCATCAGTCGCAGCTCGGTTTGGAAATCAAGGGCAGGTTGATTATTCAATGGCAAATGAAATCCTGAACAGGGTTTGCCACTCCTTTTCAATGAAATATTTTAAGAACTGTACGGTTAAATCGATCAACTGGGGACCTTGGGATGGGGGTATGGTCGGGTCCGGGCTTAAATCATATTTTAAATCACATGGGATTAATTTAATCCCCGTTACAGAGGGCTCTAAAATTTTTACTACTGAACTTATGAATAATAATGAAGGAGCGGTTGAGGTTATCATCGGGGACAGGTTGTCCCATACATCGCAATTGCGTCGGGAAACACGGGGGCAATGCAACCTGCACATTAACCAGATAGCGCATCCGTTTTTAAATAGTCACAGGATAAAGGATATTCCGGTTGTTCCTGTAATGATGGTTAACGAATGGTGTATCCGCATTGCGTCTATGCTATTCCCTGAATTGAGATTCATTTCAAGTAACGATTTAAAAGTAATACATGGGATTCAATTAAGCAATTATGATACTAATGGTGATTGGTTCCATATAAAATGGGAAATTGTAGCTATCGGGGAATTTTACTATATAGATTTTATGCTGCAAAACATGTCAGGTATAATATATTATACCCTTACTGTGAAAATGGGTCCAAGAATGGATTACGATTTATCGGATAATAGCATTGAAGACCCAGAGTATAAATCATGGGATATGAGCGTTGATTTGATATATGAAAATATGCTTTTCCATGGAAGGCACTTCCATGTAATAAACAGGCTTGAACAATATTCGGATAACTCTTGCAGCGCGGTATTAAAGGGCAATGGGAGCTTAGATATGAATCGTGAACAATGGAAGACCGATATGGTTGTGTTGGATGGGGGAATTCAGCTGGCATATTTGTTTATTTTAAATAAATTAAACCAAAACCATCTTCCGTCCGGTTTTGATTCGTTTTCTTTAATAAAACCAGGCTTTTTTGACACGCAGGTTAATTGTCATGTAAAGCTTGTTTCACATGATAACCTGAAAGCCAAATGGAATTTAATATATAAGGTTGATGAAATCACTGTAGCTATAATACGGGGTTTGATTTCACATCTTGTTCCCAGCGATATTACACCTGCTTCAAAAATATAATAGATATGAATGATTATGAAGAGATAGCCATTATCGGCATGGGTTGTGTTCTTCCCGGATGCTTTACGCCGGATGATCTTTGGGATTCAATTATTAAGGGACAAATTCTGATAACTCCTCCTATAGAGTCATGGCGTGCAGATGATAAGCATGTTATCGGAGGTGGTAGAGAGGGCTACATACCAGACCGGGCATTTACTAATAAGGGCGGATATATTAGTGGTTTTTCTTCAATATTTGATCCAACCGAATTTGAATTGGATCCCGAAATTATATCGGGTCTTGATCATGTCTTTCAATGGAGTATCTATTCCGCTAAAAGAGCGCTGGAAGATATTGAGGACATTAAACGTTTTCGGGATAGGGCTGGAATAATTCTTGGCAATTTATCATACCCAACAGCGTCATTTACCCGACTTTATGAAAACTACATATTAAAGAGTGAACTTCTGGACTTGGACTATGGAGTTATTAATCCATTAAACCGCTTTATGTCCGGATTGCCTGCCATATACACTGCCAAAGCCCTTGGTCTTGGAATGGAATCCTATGCAATAGATGCTGCATGTGCGTCAGGATTGTATGCGATAAAGCTAGCCTGCGACAGACTACATAATAGAGAAGCGGATGTAATGCTGGCCGGTGGAGTTAATGCCAGTGATTCTCTGTTTCTGCATATAGGATTTTCTGCTCTTAACGCCCTGAGTATTTCCGGTCAATGCCGTCCTTTCAGCATCTATGCGGATGGGCTGATTCCGTCCGAGGGGGCTGGCTACGTTGTACTAAAACGACTGCAAGATGCAGTTGAGGCCGGAGATCGAATTTATGGAATAATATGCGGTATTGGTCTTTCAAATGACGGACAGTCCGGCAGTCTCATATCTCCTGCTAAAACTGGTCAGGTCACTAGTATGAAAAAAGCTCTGGCTCAATCGGGTTTCGAACCTGGGAATATTTCATTTATTGAATGCCATGGCACAGGCACGCCTATTGGTGATAGGATAGAAATATCCAGCATGAAGGAAGTCTATGAGAATGCTCGTGATATTATTATAGGGTCTGCTAAAGCAAATTTTGGTCATTCAATAACAGCTTCCGGGATATTTGGATTAATTAAGGTTCTGAAATCTTTCGAGCATGGAATATTACCTCAAACTCCAAACTCATCACCGTATATTAAGGAACTGGATGATTCGCCTTTCAGGATTATCGACAAACCTGAAAAATGGAAACAGGGAAGAGAAATGGTCGCTGCTGTTAGCAGTTTCGGTTTTGGTGGAAATAACGCACATGTTATTATCAGGAAATGGACAGGTATTCAAAAGAAGATAAGACCAAAGAGAATTCCTGATGATAAGATAGCCGTGGTTGGTATAGGGGTACATACTCATATTACAGAAGATGTGTCGGAATTTTCGAGATTGCTTTTTACAGCCAAAGATTTTATTCAGTATAATAATACATATAGTACTATTAAGATAAATTCAAAAGATATTGTATTCCCGCCAAATGATCTGAAGAACACCCTGGCTCAGCAATTGATCCTTATCAAGGTCGCCAAAGAGGCGCTCAAAGGTGTTAAAAACATTACCGATAAAACAGGTATTTATATTGGTATGGGGGCTGATCCTGAAATAAATAGCCATAGTCTAAGATTTAGACTTGCTGATATTTTATCTTCAAATGGAATTGAGGTTGATATGGAATGCCTGAGCAGGGTTAAGGATATGATTATTCCGCCTCTACATGCCTCGCGGGTAGTAGGCACAATGCCGAATATGCCCGCAAACCGGTTGAATTACCAATTTAACTTTACCGGCCCGAGCTTTACGGTTTCCGCTGAGGAGCTGTCAGGCGACAGGGCGTTAGGAATTGCAATCAATGCCATTCGAAAAGGAGAGATAAGGACAGCATTAGTTGGCGCCGTTGATCTCTCAAGGGATCCGATGCATGAGGAGGCTATAAGAGGCGTGCTTAAAACGGAGAATCATCGACCAGCTGACGCGGCAGTGATTGTTGTGTTAAAGAAACTAAGTCATGCATTAACGGATAATGACACAGTATATGCTACTATCTGTAGTGATAAGCATCAAATGATTACCATAAGCAATCTTCCAGGCAATAGTATATTAACGCACATACTCGGCCATTCACATGCCGCATCCGGTATGCTTCACTTTTTAACGGCAGTGCTATTTGCATCAAACAGGATTAGTGTTGATTCAACTCTAAATTCAAATCCAATCCTGCCAAATTCGGAAAAGGTTATAATCGGAATTGATAATCATTCATTTGCCGGAATTACATCAAATTTTACAATCGAATCACATGACCGGACAAACCACTATGGGGATATTTTACAATATCCATGTTTATATACATATTCCGGAACAGATAAAAAGGATCTGATTATATCTCTGGAAAGCGATATCTCCACTGATGCGTATGGTGATTGCAGATTGGCATGTATTGCCTATCCTGAACAAAAAAATCAAAAAAGAAAAAAATCTCTAAGGATTTTAAAAGATGATTTAATATCTCAGGATTATGGAAGCGAAGACATATTCTTTAATAATACGAGGCTAGAGGGAGATATAGCCTTTTTATACACTGGTGCGGGCGCAGGATATTCAGGTATGGGCCGGGAGCTTATAACTGGATTTCCTGAGCTTGTTGATTCTTTAGGCAAACGGATAAGAGATCTAAATAAGATTGCCGCTTGCATATATGATGAAAATCATGATTTATGCGAAGATCCTTTTTCTCAATTAACCAGTACTTCATTTCTATGCCAGATACATTCTGAATTTAGCCGGCGGATATTAGATCTCATGCCCCATGCAGCTCTTGGACTTTCTTCAGGGGAAACCAATTCATTATTAGCTCTTGGCGTTTGGGATGATTTCAATACTTTAATCGAGGAAATATCGGCGAGTGGTCTATACAATGACGAATTAGCAGGAAAATTTAATACTGTAAAAAGATATTGGGGAATGAATAAAAACAGCCATATTCATTGGGAAAACTGGCATATCCTCGCAGCGGTTGATAAAATAAAAAAACTTGTGAATGGAGAGAAGAACGTTTATATAACAATCATAACCGGACCAAATGATTGTCTTATTAGCGGTGATTCAGCAAGCTGTAAAAGGATTATAAAAAAAATTGGAACCCGTTTAGCTGTTCCTTTAAGACATGCACTGGCGATCCATACGCCAATAGTTAATGCTTGTAAAGAGTTATGGAAGAAAATTCATACGAGGCCTTCAAAAATAGTACCTGATATTCGTTTCTATTCAACTTATTTGGGAGGAGTATATGAAACTAATCAAAAGAATGTAGCCATTGCTTTAACGGGGCAGGCTCTTCAAACAATAGATTTCCCTAAAATTGTTACCAAGGCTTGGGAGGATGGAGTAAGAATATTTATCGAGCACGGACCGCGAGACACCTTATGCAGCGCGATATCAAAAATTCTCGAAGGTAAACCACATCTGACTGTACCATATGATAGTATTGGGAAAAATTCTATGGAACAGGCATATAGAGCTGCAGCCAAGCTCTGGTGTGCGGGATTGGATATCAATCTTAGCATTCTAAAGGAAAAGGGTAATAAATTGTCCGGAAGTAAAATCAACGAGACTTCATCATTTGAATTTCCAATGCACAGGGACCCAATTTTATTACCGGCTCTTGATGCATTTAGAAATCCTATTACGAAGATGGTGCCTGAAATAATGCCACAAGCTCCATATCTCGCGCCGGTTATTGAGATAGCGAGCAGAAGAATTGAAGATTTAGATGAGACAAAAAGGGATCATATGAATTTAAACAAGCAGATTCCAGATTCAGTCTCCTCGCGGCAAATACCTAATACTGGAATTAATCCCAGGATTTTAGCGCAGATCATTACTGACTTTCATCGTAACATTACGGATGCTCATAATATGTTTTTAAGAAAGCAATTGCAGGCACAGAGTACCTTTATTGAACAGATATTAAAAAATTATAAGATAATAACAGAATTCATTTTTCCAGATCCATCCTTGCTGGAACATAAAAATATCTATTATGAACCAGAAGAGATTGTTTCAAACAAATCCGTAAACAATTATGTTGATTCATCACAGAGTATTGTAGAAAAGGAATCCACACATCATTCCTATGATATTGCTGAATCAGATGAGAGAGCTTCTGATCAGGGTGCTCTATTAGAAGACTCTCCTTCACAACAGTATCCAGGACCCTCTTTTAATAAAGAACAGTTGAAGGTTTTAGCGGCAGGTAAAATATCGTCAGTTTTTGGACCTCTATTTCAAAAACAGGACAAGTATTCAATCCAGGTACGAATGCCCGAACCACCGTTACTTCTCTGTGACCGCGTAATTGGGATTAATGGTGAGCCAGGGAGTATGGGCAAAGGGACTATCTGGACAGAAACAGATATTACTCAAGGAAGCTGGTATCTTCATCATGGAAGAATGCCTTCAGGCCTTTTTATCGAAGCAGGCCAGGCAGATTTATTACTGATATCGTGGCTTGGTATAGATTTTTATACTAGAGGTGAACGCGCATATCGGTTGCTGGGATGTGACATAATGTTCCATGGTCCCCTTCCTGAGGTGGGTGATACATTAAGATATGAGATCCAAATTGATGACCATGCAAAACAGGGTGATGTACGTCTGTTTTTTTTTCATTACAACTGCCATATTGATGATCAGTTGCGTATTAGTGTAACAAATGGTCAGGCAGGTTTTTTTTCCAAGGATGAATTAAACTCGTCAATGGGCGTGCTTTGGGAAGCAAGTAAAGCCGGTTTTACGGAATCACGTCGAACGGATGCCTCATCGATTTATTCGAAAAAAAGGAAGTTCACTGAAAAAGAGATTGAGGCCTATAATCTGGGGGATATATGCGGATGTTTTGGGGATGAATTTTTTCTAACCCAAACTCATACGCGAACTCCACATATCCCGACAGGAGATATGTGTTTTATAAAAAACGTAACAATCTTTGATCCCCATGGCGGCCCCGTAGGTCGTGGATATTTGCGTGCCACAAGCCCTGTTACGCCTGATGACTGGTTCTTTAAGGGTCATTTTAAAAACGACCCATGTATGCCTGGTACACTTATGGCAGAGGCTTGTCTTCAAATGATGTCTTTTTATCTTACCGGCTGCGGATTTACCCTTGATAAGGATGGCTGGAGGTTTGAGCCGGTAAAAGATATTTCGTATAGATTCATTTGTCGGGGCCAGGTGACTCCTCAATCCGGAGAACTTGTGTACGAGGTATTTGTTGATGAGATAGTCAGAGAACCAACACCAATTCTGTTTGCCCATGTGCTATGCAGTGTTGACGGCCGCAAGGCCTTTTTATGCGAAAGGCTGGGCATCCAGCTTGTGCCTGATTGGCCGGATAGTAGTATGCCGGAGCTTTTCTCAAACTTATATCAGGGAGCTTCGGCTGCAAAATTGGATGGTTTTGTATATGACAATTCTTCTCTTGTACACTGTGCTCTTGGTAAGCCCTCGTTAGCCTTCGGACCAAGGTTTGATTTTAGAGACGGCCCTGTCCGCACTCAGCGTCTCCCCGGCCCCCCTTATAGTTTTATAACCTATATTAAAGAAATTAATGCAGTTATAGGTAAAATGAAAACTGATTCGGAAATTATCACCACATATGTAATTTCGGATAATGCCTGGTTTTTTAATGAAAACAACACCAGAACAATGCCCATATCTGTGCTTATGGAGATAGGTCTTCAGTCATGTGGCTGGCTTTCTGTTTTTACGCTTGATGAAGAATTAGCCCGGAAGGATCTATTATATCGGAATCTTGATGGGAATGCTATTCAGTACCGTGAAATTTTGGATATAAATAACACAATTATAACTCATGCAAAATTGACCTCGATCTCACGTGTTGGAGAGATTATTATTGAAAGGTTTAAAGTGAGATGTAAAACTGATGATGAGATCGTATTTTCTATGGATACAGTGCTTGGATTTTTCCCGCCTAATGCTTTTGAAAAACAGAAGGGGCTCGAGATTAACGAGCAGGAATTGCAGAATATTAAACAGGAAGACAATCTATGTATTGATTTATTGCCGTATACAAAACAATATGTTGATAATCAGTTTTGCCTGCCAGATACTAAATTACTAATGATTGATCGAATAACCGCTTATGACCCAAAGGGCGGTAAAAAAAAGAAGGGCTATCTTCGGGCAGAAAAGGATATTAATGCCAATGATTGGTTTTTCAAGGCGCATTTTTTTCAGGATCCTGTTCAGCCAGGGTCGCTGGGTATTGAAGCGATGATACAGTTATTACAATTCTACCTGATTTACACAGATAAACAAAGGTTTATTACAAATCCGCGATTTGAACCTTTAATCATAAATAGTGAGATTGAATGGCATTATCGAGGGCAGGTTACGCCAGATAAAAGGAAATCACTTTTTGATATGGATATCCTTGAAGAAGGCCTTGATGAAAGGGGCTATTATATTTCTGCTGAAGCACGCTTATGGCTTGATAATATAAAAATTTATCACGCCCCCCAAATTTGTCTAAGAATCGTTTCAGATGAAATTAAAAATAAAGAGGCCTGTAACATAATTCTTAATATTAACGATATTCCCTGGGTAAAAGACCATTGCCCTACATATACAATTCCAACTCTCCCAATTACCTATACGCTTGAATTAATGATTCAGACAGCATTAAAATATTTTCCAGAGAAAAAAGTAGTATTTATAGAGAAAGCAGAGGCGAAAAACTGGCTTAAGTTTTCTGAAGATATACTAAGACTAAGGGTAACTGTTACTCTAATGGACGATACCCGAGCTCAAGTTGAAATAGCAAGTTCAACTAAAAAGGGGGAGCAAAATATTTTTACACCTGCAGCTCTTTCAGTTCTGAAATTTGATAGTTCCTATCCGGATCCGGTCCCCTTAAATATTCCTGAGCTGTTAAATCCGAAAGAGCAGGAAAACCCATATCATAATGGCACCCTCTTTCATGGCCCAATGTTTCAGCTAATGGATAACTGGGTCCTTGGAAGTAATGGTGCAAAATGCACTGTTCAGGCTGTCAGCAAAGGAATTCCTATAGGAATTATTAATCCCGGCCTGCTCGATGCATCCCTGCACTGCATTCCTCATGATAGTTATCACCACTGGTCAAAAAAAATACAGAAAGATATGGCAGCCTATCCTCTAAAAATCGAAAATTTTGTACTATACAGTGATATCCCATCCAAGGGTAATATCAGAGTTGAAGCCCGTTTTGAAGGTATTATAGGGGGTATTCCGGTAGCAAGGATTTGGATTTTTTCTGAATCAAACTTGATAGCAACATTTCAGATTGCTGAAATTTTATTACCAAAAGGGCCTATCGGTAAGCTTGATAGTATAACTAGAAAGAAATTTTTATCTAAAGAGACCTATGTCCGCGTTTCTCTTGGTTTGCTTGGAAAGAAATCGAGTACAATGAAACCTAGTGATGTAATGAAGAGTGATTGGCTACCGGGTACACTTGTTAAACTGTATGGAGTTGAGGCTTCAACACAGGAATTAGCAAGGAAGATAATAGAGAAAGACCATGCCGCACAACATCTTGCGTTACACCCTTCAAGCATAATTTTTGATGATGCTGGTCTTTGCAAAAATACACCGCTTAATAGATTCAAGATTAAAACTGAGGAGGGTAAAGATGCGATATCCGTTAAATCAGATCTTATAGCTTCAATTGATTACCAATTCATAAAAGAGAAATTGTCAGGAGACAATAACCCTGATTCGAATTTTCTTACAGATCTCGCTTCGGCTTTAATCAAAAAGTTCGTTCGGCGAGTTGTACTCGAAGATCCTGTAAGTTTTTTCGATCTTTCAAATAAGCCAGTAATATATCTGGCAAATCACCAGACAGGCTCAGAACCGTTTCTCTTTTTATGCCTGATCACCGCCTTGACAAATGTACCAGTGAAGGGAATAGCAAATCAGAAACATAAGGATAGCTGGTTTGGGCAGATGGATCAACTCGCATCCAGATTGAAAATAGACAATAATAGGCTGGGAATGCTTTACTTTAAGAAGGGCAATCAAAAAAGTCTTTTTAATCTATTACAGGATTTCTTAAGAAAAAGTGATGGGACTTCATTGTTGATACACATAGAGGGAACCCGTTCTCTTGTCTGTGGAAATCCTGTAAAAAAATTGAGCTCTGTTTTAATTGATCTGTCGATCAACCGCGATATGCCGATAATACCTGTTCGTTTTATTGGCGGCCTACCTCGAGAGGGCAATACAATAAAAATGGAACTCCCGTATAGAATGGGCCAGCAAGACTATTATATTGGAAAAGCAATAATGCCTGATCAATTAGCTTGTCAGGTTTATGCTGATAGGAAAAGATTCATTCTAAAAAAGATTAATACACTGGGACCTTCATTAGAAGAGGAAAAGCCTTTAAGTGGGGACAGTACCTTTATTGAAAAAGTGGAGTATTTAGAAAAACAATTCAATATGACTCCTATTCAAGCAATATTTTTTAAGATTATATCAGGAATTGAAAGGCCATCAGCTGAAACATCTCGATTTATTAATTTTATTAATAAAAATGATTTTAGAAATATCAATAAAAAGCTAGATTCAAAAACAGAGAATATTTTATATTTTTTTAATAATTTGAGATATAGACAGTAATTAAAAGAAATGCGGCTTATATTAACCAGGCATGGAGAAACGATTGAAAACCGGGATGGAATATTGCAGGGGCATTTACCAGGCAAGTTAAGTAAAACCGGCATTCAGCAGGCAAAGAAATTGGCCTTTAAACTTAAAGATGAAAAAATTGACAGTATATATTCAAGTGACCTGGCACGAGCTGTAGACACGACAAAAGAAATTGCCAAATATCACCCAAATATACCAATTAATTTTGTTGTTGAATTAAGGGAGCTTGATCTGGGAGGGCTTACCGGGAAGAGTATTAACGATATTGATTATACGGCTCTTCCTAAGGATATTGAAACAAGAGAGAGTATGCGAAAGAGATTGAAAGAATTTCTTTTTCGAATTTATTCAGAGAATTCGGATAAATCAGTACTATTTGTAGGCCATAATGGAACTAATTTGGCATTGATCTCAATTATCCTTGACAAACATATTGATTTTATTAATGAACTTGAACCTCAGCACAATACCGCAATAAATGTATTTGAAATAAGAGAGAATAATAACAATGTGGTTCATTTAATGAATTGCATAAAGCATCTGGAGCTTCCCGAATATTCATAGCCTTTAAATTTATTGAGTTTTTAAGCTTGTTGAATTATACTTCATGAAACAATTTCATATTCGAAGGGAGTGATATTTACAATAATGAAAGCAATTTGTTTTATCGTACTCAAGTTTGTTTTATCCTTTTTCCGGAAACGTATGTCCATTCAAATGGAAAATGCAGCTTTTCGACATCTAAAGGTATACAAAAGAAAAGATAGAAAGCCCAAAATGAAATCAACTGATCGAATATTCTGGTCATTGATTTCTCAAATATGGTCCGGTTGGAAGGATGCTTTATACTTTGTTAAGCCAGCAACTGTGGTTTCCTGGAGACGTAAAAAGTTCAGGGAACATTGGACAAAGTTATGCAGAAACGGCAAGTCTGGGCGTCCATCAGTCGATCGCAAAATAATCCGTCTTATCCGGATTATGTCAAAGGCAAAGGCAAATCCTCTCTGGGGATCACCTCATATTAGAGATGAGCTGATGAAAAAATGTTAGAGTGTTGGCAGAGTTGGTTGGCTGACCACAACAGGAAAGGAAAAAATAATGGACCCTATTCAAAACAATTTTTCAAGCCATACAAAAGTAAAAGCTTCACAAGTTGTAATTAATTGCTATGATTTTATGGATAGAGTAACACCTGAGTGTGGAATATATGATCTTACTGATGGAGTATACAATGATGACCCCAATACTCCATATGAAGAGGCTCAGGAAAATCAGCATAATTGGCTCCTGGACCAGGCGGAATGTAAAGAAGGTTCAAAAATACTGGAGATCGGTTGCGGATATGGCACTGTATTACAAGCGGCAAAAAAACGTGGGGCAGAAGCAATTGGCATTACAATCTCACGTCCTCAGGTAGAATATTGCAGAGCAAAAGGTTTGGATGTATGTCTCTTAGATTATCGTAACTTACCCGAGGAATGGAATGGATATTTTGATGCTATTATTGCTAATGGCTGCATTGAACATTTTGTTCAGGTCAGTAATGTTATTAATCAACCAGGCGCGGATACTATAATTTATAAAAAACTTTTCGAACTATGCGGCCGCGTTATAACCCCAAATTCATCATCTAAAAAATTTGTTACAACTACAATACATGAAACTTTTACTTACGAAAATGATCCACGCAAAGATCCTGAATTTTTCAGCAAAATAAAAAACAGGTTATTTTCCAAATGGTCTGCCAGAGGAATTAAAAGTACGCTTCAAGGCAAAGCATTTGGTGGTTATTATCCGTCATTGGGACAATTAGCTTATTGTGCCGAACCATTTTTTAAACTTGAAAAAGAAGTTGATGGAACATATGATTATTATTTAACATCTGTAGAATGGTTTAAACGTGCAAGAAAAATCATGCGCAAGTTTAATAAAAAAAGCCTGAAAATTTCGTTAAATATTATATCCTTTTGTTTACAACACCCCATACAGGGTCCAATATTACTAATTTCTTTAGAAGTCCTGCGCGCATGGGAAAGACAATTCATGGGACCAAATCCGCCGGTAAAACTTTTACGCCAGGTATGGGTAGCAAAATAATTAACTCGCAAATCCTTCCAAATGATTCGCTACTACGGCTGTTATTCTAATAAAACTCGTGGAATGCGTGAAAAGCAGGCAATCCTGAGACCCAGGGATGAACGAGAAAAGACCGACCTCCTCACATGCCTGAAGATGCTCCCATTATATACGAACCGATTTATGATGATCCCCAGAGTTACGATGATCTTTAAAAAGGCCGTAAATCCATGCTTTTTGCTGCAAAAGGGGAGGTGCGTCTATTCCTATCCTGATTTAACTAAAAATCGGTGTTTGTAAAGGCAATATCAATCACTTCACAAATTTTTTCTAATTTCCCTAACCCATGATGTAATAATTTATATTATTTTTTTGTGTATATCCTTCCTTTTTCAAACTTTTATTTATAACTATAATAAATTTATAATTATTCATCACCTTGGTTCAAAAAGCGAATTCTTATCAATTCTTATCAATTAAGGCATTGTTGAAAACAACAAAAGGTTAACGTTTTCTTTGATTATCAAAGCCATTAGGGCGACACAGCAATCCGCAGGGAGTAAAAGGCCAGCCATTTTGGTCATATCCCCTTTTAATCAGGTCATCTTTAGTGATATGTTCATTTCGAATGTTATAATCAAGAATAGGTGTAGAGCCATCGTTTCTGATATAATCATAGTTATCGATTATATCATACTTGGAATCCGCGATATCAATTGGGTGTAACCAAAACAAAGTAAATAATAATTATATAAATTAATAATATTATTTAATTATCATCAATTTATTTCATATTAATACTCTTTTCAAAATATATTCAACTGTTAATACTGAAAGGAGGAGTTGTTTCTTATATAAAAGAACTACAAAAGGAAAAACTGGCTGTAAAGTGGAAGAAATCCCACCAGGAAAAATTATCGAAGGTTATCACTTATTTGGACAACCATAAGCAATACATGAAATATGATCAGTATTTAGCACAAGGTTATACAATAGCATCTGGTGTTGTTGAATCAGCTTGTAGTCATGTTGTTAAGAATAGAATGAAAATATCAGGAGCCAGATGGGGAATTTCTGGTGCTGAGTCTATTTTGAGATTGCGCTCGATTGCAAGAAGTAACGATTGGGATGAATATCGGGAATTTTATATTCAACAGACCATGAGATGGGATCTGCTCTCTGTAGAAGCTATCTCACTAAATTATAAACAAAAAGAGGCTGCATGATTTTGGTTACGCTCAAATTAAAATTCCAAGTGATATATTAATATATTACCATCTATAAAATAGAGATAATTGAGGTAATCTAAGAACATAAATATAATCTAGAAAATAGATAGAAATAGAGATAGTCTAGAAAAATTTCCTGCATTTTTTTTAGGGATATATTATGAGGCGCTTGTCCCTGCCTATGGCGCGAATAATCTCATTTATCCTGCTATCGGCACGAAACCTGAGCGTATCAAGATCGCGGGCCTTAATATATCGTTCACGTGACCTGTCACATTCGCTCATAGCCCAATAACATCGCCCGAGACGGAACTGCAAGTCAGCGTAACTGTCATCTATTTTCTCTGTCTGTACATAATATGACCTTAATGCCGGTTTTTTGTGCGATCTTGCATATATCCATCAAATTTGTTTTAAAGTGTCTGTATAAAAAAGGGCGGGGACAGATAATCCCCGCCCTAAAAGATGTGTTCTGAGAATATACTCAGGGGGCGGAGAATTTGTGATTTTTAAATTGATTATAATCCTTGCGAGGTTTTTTTATATACTTCCTTATATATCGTTTGATCTTACAGAAAAAACCACACTTTGTCACCTTCGCAAGTATAATACACACACTATCAGTCCCTTCAAATAGAGTGCCATTATATAAACTTCCGGTTAGGGTTGCAGTGGTAGCATCTTCTGAGAATACTCCTTGAACATCTTTAAATTGAACAACGAGGTCCTCAAATTCATCATCATTCACATATTCATAGTGGTACATAAGTTTATTATCTTTGCATTGAGTTTTTAGTGTCAGCAAATCTTCTAAGAGTAAACTCGAGGGATCAATAGCTCTTACATTAAAGTTGAACTCGCCAAATATGGTTACAGGAATAACACCACGCCCATTATTATTGATACAATTATGATCATTATCTGGTTTAATGTCTATTGATACTATCGTAGGTGAACTCATACTAATCCCTGGTGCACCCTGATCTATTATGGTTCCATCTGCAACTAAATCATCATCTCCTCTCATGCCATCTATAAAATAAAGCGTGATACTATCTTCCCCTATTTCAGCGCCCGTGCCTGAATCATCATACATGAATACATACCAGTGAGGTTCTGGGTTATCTTGTGTAGGACCATATTTATAATAAGCATTAGGAGATTCTCCTTCGTGCAGATATAAAGTCACAATTGTTGCTCCTCCTGGCGAAATATCCTGTACAGTAAACTCAAAAAAACCATAGGGGAAATTTACTACCTCTGGGGGAATATCAAAAGGTGATGGATTATCGGTAGCCTTTACCTCTTCCATTGTAATATTCTTATCCGAGGTTGCGAGCGTAACATAATATGCATTATCATATGTGGGAAGAGAAGTCACATGTGCTTGCTGACTGTCCGGCTCACCGTCATCATTGCCATCATATCCACTCTCACCCTCCGGGCCTTGCTCCCGGTAATCATATACCCCATCACCATCACTATCAGGCTCCCAAATAAGAAGGTGCATCGCACCGTTTTCATCCATTCCTGCACCTAGGATCTGATTCCGGTTATTAACCGCATACGCTGTGCTATAAAGCAGGCCTTCTGGTATCCCAAGATCATACAGACCTTCATCTGCTGTCCATAAAAAGCCATGAGGTTCTACTAAGGATGAAGTGAAATATTCACCTACTATATAATCGTGGTCACTGATCCAATGTCCTAAAATTGGTAACTCATGGCTAGATTCTATGTCTTCCATAATGCCCTCTGCGTAGGTCCATAAAAAGGTATGCACATAACCAAAAAAAATATCAAACTCTATATTAGCAAGAAGGCCCATAATATTTCCAGCTTCATTAATAGAATTAATTGGTGGGGGCAAGATAAAGCTACTATTTGCGCCCTCTAGCGTTCCAAGATCAGTTGTTTCTCCTTCTTTCCACGAAAAGACGTGCCATTCATCCTCTGTTATTTGTACTTGTCCTACCACCTGGCCTTGATTGTTAATCCCATATGCTGCACTGGCCCATCCACCTATTGGGTGGAGGTCAATCATACCTCCCTCTTCTGTCCATAAAAACGCGTGTAACTGCCCCTCTGTCGCGATTTCACTTTCGCCCACTACCTGTCCCAGGTCATTAATGGCCCATGCCACGCTTCTGGAACCACCGAGTGTGCCAAGGTCTCGCATACCCTCCCCCGATCTCCATAAAAAGGCATGCATTGCCTCCCCTGTATCGCTCCAGCCTACCACGTGCCCCTGATTATTAAGAGCATGTGGAAAACTCATCGTTCCCTCAGAAAGAGTGCCAAGGTCTTGCATATTTCCCTCTCCTTCTGGTGTCCACAAAAAGGCGTGATACTGTGTTGATAAAGGTTCAATTGCGCTATAGCCCATAACCTGCCCCTGATCGTTCATGCCGGCAAAATGGCTCGTTTCTCCCCCCAATGTCCCAAGGATAATAATATCGCCCTCCTCTGTGCGGAAAAAGACGTTCCAAAAACCGGAGGTCGTTACATACTCACCTGCTACCTGACCCTGGTTGTTAATTTGGGCAGTACTGGTGCCTTGACCATCGAGTGTGCCAAGGTTGATTATTTCATAATTGATGGCTGCGTGAGTCAGGTGCAAAAAAGTAATAGGGCCAATTATTAAACAAATTATTAGGATGCATTTTTTTATACTATTATATTTCATGCTCTTTCCTCCTTAAAATTTATTAAATATTTTTAACAAGATATCTAATAACTCATTTATTTTGAACAATTCTCTTTTAAGCTCCTATCACCTCCTTTCGTTATTTATTTCCTGATCATTAATCATTAAGATTTTTCTTAAATAAATTTTTTATGTGAGAATAAAGTATCTGATTAAAGCATTAATCATGCCTTTTGTAGTGCCATGATGATTTTGGCCTGTTATAGCCGATCAAAAACTTTCTCAAGATAAAAATAGCCTGAGTATTTGACAAAATTGTCTTTTTTCTATTACGACTTTGTAATTATAGTTCGTTGCAGATGAATTGATACTTGACTGAGATGACTAATACATGATAATCTATTCATTAATTCATTCAATTTGAAATATGGATAGATTATGATTTCATGTCGTGGCAAACCATTAACGCCGGACACAAAGAAACTTGTTGTTTCAGTTAAAAAGTATTTTGATCGAAACAAACTGATACCTATAGAGCCAAGCGTTAAACATACTGCCGATGCTCTTGGCATTGGTATAGCGACAGTTAAACGGATTATGGCAGATTATAATCGTGATCCTAAGTTGCTTGATGAGCCTGTAAAGATGCGTGGTCGTCCTATTCATGCTGTTAATGCGTCGCATCAAGAAACTGTTCGTTCTTACATTCGAGCTGCGAATAATAAAGGGGATTATATAACCCTTGCAGATATTCGGAATTTATTAGAAAAAGACTTTGCTGACAAATCATTTCATAAAGTAACATTAGCCAGAACTCTTAATAGATGGGGATTTGAGTTTGGAAAGGGAACGCGATCCCAACATTTAAAAGAAAAGGATCATGTGATCGCTGCCAGGCAGCGTTATTTGCGCGAAAAGAGAAA
>JBLIRR010000021.1:0-95495 GCA_049472395.1 bacterium
GTATGATCCGAATTGCTATGATTCAATTAATGCTCAGGAGATTGGCACCAGCATGAAATATTTTTCAGACAGGCTCTAAAATCATCAAGGTAATAGATGAAATCGCGTTTCAAACTAATCTATTGGCTCTCAATGCAGCGGTGGAAGCAGCCCGTGCAGGAAAACACGGCAAAGGATTCGCCGTCGTAGCCGAGGAAGTAAGGAATCTTGCCGGGCGCAGTGCCAAGACAGCTAAGGAAACAGCAAAGCTGATAGAAGGTTCAGTGAAAAAGACAGAAAACGGTACAGAGATAGCCAAGAAAACAGCTGAGGCCTTAAATGAAATTCTCTCTGGTGTCACGAAGGCATCAGATCTGGTGGGAGAGATTGCTGCGGCTTCAAATGACCAGGCCCAGGGGATCAGCCAGGTCAATCAAGGGCTTAGCCAGATTGATCAAGTTACCTAGCAGGCTACCGCCAATGCAGAAGAAGGCGCCTCGGCTGCCGAGGAGCTTTCCGGCCAGGCTATTCAATTGAGAGAGCTTCTGCAGCATTTTAAACTCAAGAATCAACATTACCAATATTCAGCTCCTGTGCGTGAAGCTGCCATGTCTTCAAAATTCCGTCAACTTCCCAGCGCAGACAAGCTCGAAAAAAAGACAGGTATCGGGCATTCCCTATGGGAAAAAAGAGGGAGGGGTGATCAATGTTGATCCTCAAAAAGTCATTCCTCTTGACGACGCAGAATTCGGGAAATATTAATATCACATGAAGATGAGGGCGGCCTTGTGAAAGGCCGCCCTTTATTTATAAATATTATAATTCAGTTTAAAAATATCCATATCCATAATAGGGACGAGAATTGCTATAACTGAGCGGATATGCCCCATAACCGGAATATATGCCATAGCCACCCGTATAGCCAGGATAAGTGTAGCTACTATATCCAAAAGGATAACCGCTCCCATACCCATAACCTCCGAGTCCGAGGGATGAGTATGCCAAAGCAAGCCCTGTTCCCATGGTATAAGGATTTTGCAATAGGCTCATTGATAGAAGTGACGTCACATTTGGTCTGCTCACACTATATTGATATCCCTGGCCAAACGCATTTCCGGCAATAGATGATTGTGTATCATATCCATATGTGGGAGTTACTACAGGAGCCTGACCGGTCACAAAGGGCCCATAAGAGGCTGAGCCGAGTGGACTTCCTATACCTCCGTATACAGGTGCCCATATTGTTCCCATTCCAATGCCAGTCGTTGAATAACTTACGGAAGCTCCTGTCAATGGGTCATAGTAGTTATATCCTCTGCCCGTTTCTCCATATCCTACATCCGGACCAAAAGTATATTGCTGCATGATCCCTCCCCAGCCAGTTGTCGCTACATCCTGTTGAAACCAATCTGCATTCCGGATAATTGTACTCTCGTTGCCCGATGATAAGGTATTCGTTTGATTACCTGTACGAATTGCACTATCTGCTGCCACTGCGCTTTGTATGCCAAGAACGAGTGCGTATGCTAAAATGAAAAAAATAATTGTTACTACGCTGATTATTTTTTTATTTCTCATTTTATTCCCCTCCCTGCCGTGTGTGCGGCATTAAAACATAACATATTTTAATTTAATCTTACTCTTGTTTTTTATTTACAGATGAAAACAAAAAATCTTTCATTTATTGTTTAAAATTTTTAGGTACATACCATGTAACCCTATGTTCTCGGAACACAAGGGTTCATATTATACCATTAGTGAATATGGTGTGCTGATTGTATTTACGCTGATTTGAAAAGAAATTATAGGTGAGGTTAAAATTCGGGATAAAAAAAGCACAAGGCATAGAGTGGAGGGGTAGAAAAATTATGATCTTATGCCTTGTGCTTTATACTATCTGCGTCAAGTTACCCTTCACTGCCCCAAAAAGGCAGTGAATTATCACCTACTGCCTAAAAAGGAGTTATAGGTGGTAACCCGAGTATCTGAGACGCTGTCAACAAATCAAGAAAGGCTTGTCCGCTGATGCCATAGGTGAGGGCATAAGTGGAGTTTGCCGTTGCTATAAAAAAAGGTGCCGGGTCTATTGGTTTTAAAAGGCTCCATGTCCCAAGAAAGGTAACGGGATTTGGAACACCCGTTACAGGATCTTGCAGATAGGGGGGTGGCCAGCTATTAAGACCATAAGCGCTGTCAAAATATAAGAGTCCCCCCCCGATTGTAGCTGGTGTATTATACAGTGCCCAGAGTGCAGTTTGACTTGGCTCCCATATCAAGCATGGCTGTACCGGAAGTATAGTATCCTTTGTGAGAGCACCCACGAGGGGAGTAGGTAATCCCGTTGCGGGATTCGTTGGCGATATGCCAGGTAAATACAAAGGCCAAAGGACATTATACGGGGGCATAATTTGCCAATATTGCGCATTAGCCGATGGTAGTATAAACAAACCAGAGGTGCTTGACAGGATAAAGCCGAAGGTAAAAAAAGATATCATAAATATTAATATGCCTATCGATTTCCATCTTTTACACATAAATTTTTCCTCCTCATCGTCAAAATTGTTATATTTTTATATTGCGCCTGGAAAATCTACAAGACCAAAAAGATCAGTGAATGACAATAATGAGGCTGGATTAACACCAAGGGCTCCTCCGTATGCAAGCAAATAGTTAATGTTACCCAACTCCACAAGATACCGCGCTTCTTTGAGCAAGGGAATTGATAATAATGAATAGGCAATAGGCAGAGTAATCGGTACTGGAGCACCTGCCGCATCAAGGAAGCTAGGAGGCGGCCAGGCATTCATGCCATAATATACATCGAAAAACACTACTCCGGTGGGGCCATTATAGAAAAGCCAGGGTGGTACTATACCCATTGTCCATTCATATGCATTGGGATTTAAACCCATAACAGGCTGAACCGGCAAAACAGTATTGGAGGAAAGTTCCGTCAATAATGGTGTAGGAGCTCCGGTAAAGGGGTCCGGAGGTGATAAGGCCGGCGAGAAGAGTGGCCACAGTATATTGTACGGGGGTAAAGATACCCAGTTTTGAGCTTCAGCCACCGGTGCGAGAAGCATATATGCCAGTGCTATGAAAGAAAAGCAAACCAGTGAAATTGAATATATTTTTCTAAGCATTGTCTTTCTCCTCCCATCCTTAAATTATTGGTGATGTCAGCGAAGTGAGAGGTGGGAGACCCCAGATCTCCGCTGCGGTAAGTAAGTTCGATAGAGGTACGCCATATTGATAACTGTAAATAAGATTGCCGAGAGAGACTAAACCCGGATATGTGCTCAAACTCCATGGCGCTATCAATGACCATCCCAAAGGCAAGGCAATTGGTGCCGGAGCAGCAGTAACACTATCTAACATATAACTTGGGGGCCAGGGATTCATACCGACATATTGATCCCAGTATAATAATCCGCCTCCCAAAGCGGCCGGTGTATTGTATAGGAGAAAGGGGAATTCACTATATCCGAGTGGTTGAACAGGATCATATACGAGTGCCGGCTGGCTAGGGAGGATGGTGTTCTTTGTAACCGAGGTTACCAAAGGAGTCGCGACCCCGCTTACAGGATCTGGGGGTGATAAGGCCGGGGACCAAAGGGGCCAAAGGATATTATAGGGTGGCATGGCCGACCAGTACTGCGCATTGGCAGATAAAGGAAGAATTAACGCACATGCCGTTATGATAATAAATAGTAAAGTTAAAGGCTTTTTTCCGCTAAACATAAATAACCTCTCCTCTTTTAAATCTTTTTATTTATCAATTTATTTGGGATAAGGATTTGCTGCGTGTAAAAAAGAAAATAATGCACCACCTCCTTCTCTATTTATACCCCTCCATAATTTAAGATTTTAATATGTATTTCTTCATAGGGGAGGTAATCCGAATGCCTGGGCAGCGGTCACTAATGAGAGAGGATTTATACCCAGGGAATTACCATATCCAAGCATATAGGTTAAATTCGCCAGCTCAAAAAGATAGATTGCCTGAGTTGTAGGCAGTGTTGTCGGCGTTGGATCAAGGAGGCTAAAACCTGCTGCTAATGTAATAGGAGCAGGGGCCCCAGTCACGGAATCAATCATATAATCTGGCGGCCAACTATTAATACCATACAGCGTATCAAAAAATAGGACACCCGTAGGGCCATTATATATGAGCCAGGGTGGTTGAAATCCCATGGGCCACCCAGTATTTGGACCTGCTAATGTCCACCAGTCAGGATCATACACAAGCATTGGTTGCATCGGAAGTATTGTACTGCTCGTAAGCTCTGTTATTAATGGCGTAGGGGTACCTGTTACATCTGGTGGTGAATATAGGGAAGACCAGAGCGGCCATAAGACATTATAGGGTGGCATGGGCACCCAATTTTGGGCCTCAGCCAGAGGGACAGAGGCTAAAATCAGAGCACAAAAGATAAATAGCACAATTAAAAAATTTTTTCTTTGCTTACACATTTCTCACTCATCCTCCTTTCTATTGAACCCTTCATTAACTATAACACAGGTGGCAGGCCCCATATCTGGGCTGCTGTTAATAGATCAAGGAAGGGCTGACCGTTGATTCCATAGGTAAGAGCATAAGTTGCATTAGCCGTAGGTATCAGAAATTCCAGATGTGCTAATGAGGTCGGTAATAATAGACTCCAGCTCGAAAGAAAGGTAATTGGGGTTGGAACTCCCGTTACAGGATCTTGTAAATAAGCTGGCGGCCATGTATTGAGGCCATAATATACATCAAAAAATAATAACCCACCACCGACTGGAGTTGGGGTATTATAAAGAATGAAAGGATCAGGCTGAGTTGGGTCCCACACTAGAGCTGGCTGTACCGGAAGTATGGTGTTTTTGGTAACTGCATTTACCAAAGGAGTAGCAACGCCCGTAACCGGATCAACCGGTGATAAGGGAGGAGACCAGAGTGGCCAAAGGACATTATAGGGTGGCATAAGAGCCCATGTCTGAGCCTGACTGGATGAGTTGACAAATAATCCTGACCTGCTTGACATAATAAAGGCAGAGATAAATATTACTATGATAAATGTGAATAAGAATAAAGATTTCCTTCTCTTACACATAAACATTTCCTCCTAAGCTTTACGCTTCAAATTTGTTCATCTATTTAAATGTATTGCGTATCGTTTCAGAATATTAAAATATCGGTGGAGGAAGTGTGGCAAGTGCCGGCAATCCAAAAATATCAGCAGTAGTTAATAAGCTTGATAAAGGTACGAGATATCGAGAACTGTAAACCAGATTCCCTATGGGTATAACAGGTGCCAAACTGTCTAATTTGGGCGGCAGTAATACTGACCAACCAACGGGGAGGGCAATTGGCGCTGGGGCACCGGTTGCTGGATCTAACATATAGCTTGGCGGCCACGCGTTTAAACCATAATAAAGATCCCAATACAATAATCCACCTCCCAGCGTGGCCGGGGTATTATACAGGAGCCATGGAACGCCGGTGCCTGCGGGCTGGCATGGATCCCATGCCAATGCAGGCTGGATCGGAAGGATTGTATCCTTAGTAAGTGTAGTTACTACAGGAACAGTTATACCCGTAATCGGGTCAGCCGGGGATAAGGCCGGGGACCAAAGAGGCCAGAGGACATTGTAAGGCGGCATTGCTGCCCAATATTGGGCTTGGATAGATAAAGGAGTAATGAGAGCGCATGCCACCACGATAGTAAATATTAAAATAAAATATTTTTTTCCGCTAAACATAAATAACCTCTCCTCTATTAAACTTCTAAACTTTTAAAGTATATAATTTCTTTTTAAAATTAAAATATAGAAAAGCTACTCTATCACCTCCTTTTTATACCTTTTAAATTTTGAATTTACTCCAATGATAAGTGTAATTGGTGTCTGAGACTCTCTATTCCATCGCAACCCTCCTTATCTTAAATGATTGAAACCATTTTTCTTTTCTTTAGGAGAGGATTTTTTGTTTAGGTTTCAATATACTTTTGGTGTAAATGGATGGCAAAACTTAAACTGACATTAGATGCAATTTATGGAAAGACCTACTGACTGCGGATTCTCTTCTTCCCTTTCTCTTTTTTACAAATAGAATGAAATATATGTATAAAATAATAATTGATTCTATTAAAACACTTTTTCATTATAATGTCAAATATATATTGTATTTATTTTTTATTGTTTTTTTACGCATCAGACGCTCTTATTCATAAATATATAAGGAACTGAACAATCAAAATTAGAATTGCTGTTCAAGGCTGATAATGTTTGCAAATTGATGAAAAATGCGGTACTATATTTTACACTCAATAATAATATGAAGCTTGAAATACGCGGTCAGATTTCTATCGATTGAAGGTCTGCCCAGGGAAAGAGATGTCCATGATTGAAGGATGTTTAATCATGGTTTTTCCATAAGGAATTCATCGACAGATGAATAAAAGAAAAAAAGGCAGATGAGACTTTTACTCAAAATCACTGGTGTTCTTTTTCTCCTGATCTTTTTCCTCCTCGCGATAGATGGATACTTTTTGCTCCGGCATGGGATCAGCCTATTTTATAATGATATGCGAGGGGATGCTCTCTTAGTCGGTCACCTCATGAGCGGATTAATCGAAGAGGTCTGGAGGGGGGGAGGTGAAAAGCGGGCCTTTGAACTGATTAAAGAAGCAAATATGGCAGAGAATCAAGTAAAGATCAGATGGGTTTGGCTTGATGCTCTTCGGGGTGATCCTTATGCGCCACACATACAAGATGAGAGGTTAGGCCCTCTCTTTCGTGGGCAAGAAATTTCTATCAAGGAATCGGTTGATGGCGGTGTTGGCTCTATTCATACATATGTGCCAATCAAAATCGGCGGTAAAAGACATGCCGCCCTTGAGCTTACTGAATCATTATCAACGCTGGCAGAGTATACCCATAAGACTATTATAAGGGTATTGAGCTTATCAGGAGTGTTAATCCTCACCAGTGGTATCATCCTATGGATTTTGGGCACGAGGTTTATTCACCTTCCTGTAAAGCGACTTATAGAAAAAATGCATCGTATCGGTGCGGGTGATTTGTCTGTGGATCCAGGGCTGACCGGGCATGACGAACTTTCTGATCTGATGTTAGCCATAAATCGAATGTGTGAACAACTCGCGGCTGCCCAGGAGTCAGCTCGGATAGAAAATGAAAAACGAGTAGCCACCCTTGAACAATTGCGTCATACAGAACGTCTAGCCACGCTTGGCCGTATTGCTTCGGGCATAGCGCATGAATTGGGCACGCCTCTTAATGTGGTTGCGGGAAGGGCCAAGCTTCTTACCACCGAAAATATGAATAAGGAAGAAATCATCGAAAACTCCGGGATTATCTGTGAACAGGTAGATCGAATGACCAAGATCATCCGGCAGTTATTGGATTTTGCCCGACGCGGGAAGTCCCAACGAACATTGACAAATATGCATAATCTCATTGCCCAGGTACTGGATATGCTTACACCGATTGCTCGAAAAACAAATGTCACCACACTCCTTACTGAAAATGAAAGTATCCCTATGGTTGCTGTTGACCAATTTCAATTGCAGCAGGTTCTGTTGAATTTGATTATGAATGGGATACAGGCAATGCCCAATGGCGGCCGTCTTAAGTTGGAACTTCGCCATGAATGCACAGCCCTCCCTTCTCAAGAGAAGGGTGAGAAAAAAAACTATCTGACCATTTATATAAAAGATGAAGGGATGGGTATATCTAAAGAGAACATAGAACATATTTTTGAACCTTTCTTCACAACCAAACGTTCAGGGAAAGGCAGCGGCTTAGGCCTTTCAATTGCCTATGGTATTGTTGAAGATCACAATGGGTGGATCTGCGTTGAGAGTGAGCCTGGGAAAGGCAGCTGTTTTACTGTGTATCTGCCTATGGAGACAAAGGGATGAAAAGGCGAGTCTTGATCGTTGATGATGATAAGAGTATGTGCGAAATGCTTGATGCTGATCTTCGCCGGCGGAATTTTATCCCTGTATGGTATACATCAGCAGAGGAAGCCTTTGCACATTTGAAGGATGAAGACTTCGATGCGGTATTATCTGATGTGAATATGCCTGGTATGAATGGCATCGCCCTGTGCGAGAGGATAGGGGCCAATAGGCCGGATGTGCCCGTAATAGTGATAACCGCATTCGGTAATCTGGAAACGGCGATTGCCGCAATAAGGGCGGGAGCCTATGATTTCGTGACAAAACCTATTGACCTTGACCTCCTGGCCCTTTCCTTAGAACGTGTAATAAAGCATCGCGATTTGCAGGAGAAGGTAACAATCCTGAGCAGGGCTCTAAAACAATCGCAGCACTTCGATGAATTGTATGGGGAGAGTCAAGTAATGCGCACTTTGTTTACACAAATGGCGCGTATTGCTAATACCGACGCTTCTGTTCTTATCATGGGTGAGAGCGGGACAGGCAAAGAGTTGGTAGCCCGGGCGTTGCACAAGCAAAGCCGACGGCACGGCCGTCCTTTTGTTGCGATAAATTGTTCTGCATTACCCCATACACTTTTAGAAAGCGAGTTGTTCGGTTATAAGCGAGGCGCGTTTACCGACGCCAGGGAAGATCGTAAGGGATTATTCTTGCAAGCGGAAGGGGGGACGCTCTTTCTCGATGAGGTTGGAGAAATTCCCATGATCCTTCAGCCTAAGCTATTGCGGGCTTTGGAGGAACGTTGCATTCGGCCGGTCGGGGGAAATTCCGAAGTAAGCTTTGATGTTCGTATTATCGCAGCCACGAATCGCGACCTTGAATCTGCAGTTGACGATGGCTGCTTTCGTGAAGATTTTTACTATCGCCTTAATGTGATCCAAATCCAGGTGCCGCCATTACGATCGCGAGGCACAGACATACTTCTTTTGGCTCATCATTTCATCAAACAGTTTGCAGCTCGTGCGGGCAAGGACGTGACCGGATTTTCCAAAAGTGCGGCGGAGAAAATGCTGGAATATATATGGCCAGGTAATGTGCGAGAGCTGCGCAATGCCATCGAGCGTGCGGTGGCCTTGACATGCTATGAGAAAATCGCCGTGGATGATTTACCTGAAAAGATACGTGCCTACCGTAGTTCCCGCCTTTGTTTTGGAGGAAATGATCCCACGGAGCTTCTGCCTTTGGAAGAGATAGAGCGCCGCTACATACTTCATGTCTTAAAAAGCGTAAACGGCAATCGAACGCTTGCCTCAAGGGTGCTGGGATTGGATCGAAAGACGCTCTATCGAAAATTACAGCGTTACAGATCTGAGGGGTCTAAAGATTAGCGCCCTACCGATCCGATATGTCCCAGGTTTCGGCAAGCCACTGAAGCTGGTCTGCTTCGTGAGTGTTTATTGTTTCTGTCTCTGCGAGATTAAGCATTAATTCATATATATATTCTCGCACTTCCTCTCTTTCGACCTTGGAAACATAGTCTTTAAGCTCATCTTCGGTCTGGAACATCTGATCAACTGCTATAAAAAAAGCACGATATTCTTTTTCTCCAAATTCATCAGCAATGCTCTCAATGAAGACAATCTCATCGGTTGTTGCTTGTTTGTCTAAAATTGTAAACCACTTAATCAGTCCGATAAGCACCAATGCTTCTTTGTAAAGTAATTTTGATATCATTTATGTATTCTCCTTTGTGAATTTGAGATATTATAATACCAAAAATATATTTATGCAATATGGATGTATAATTCCAGCAATTCGAGAAAACCTTATCGGAATTTATAATGCGTGGGCAGTTCGACATATCGCCCCATTTATCAAAAAAGTGGGGGCAATTTCCCCCACCAGGGAAATATGCCCCAGGTACTCTGTGCACAATCCTTTGTAAGATGGCCATTTCAGTGTGGCATGGAGTTTGCCCCTTTATATATAAAGGATTTATATTTAGTAATCGCTCTATCCAAGAAGAATATGGTAAAGGCAGAAGTATTAAGACAAGAGATTATCAGAAAAGAATTCGGATATGCCTGCACTATACATGGATTAGATGGGAATATACCTGGACTGTTATCGCATACATCAGACTCCATGATAAAAGAGGCAGCGCGTATACTTCCTAAAATCGCACCGGAAAATTATACATTTTCAGAAGTGATTGAACATGCATTAGAAAATTTCAGACGTGTTCTTGAAGATCAATGTGAGCCACAACCTATATATAAAAAATTTCCTGTTCGCGATTACACAATCGAAACCGATGAAGGCACAATCAATACTTTGTATTTAGCCTTTTATGGGATTCTCACTCATAGTGCATATAATGAGTTGGAAAACAAACAACATAACACTCTCACACAGTATATGTATTTGAAAACCCTCGCGAGACTATTGCACATTGATGAACGAACAGTGTATAAAAATTACGATCCTCAAAACAACACCCTCTTTATTGAGTATGAAACTCAAAAAATACGCAACCATAAAGTCATTATTACAGATGACGCCAAAGAAAAATTATTTAAAAAACTTGATACAATAATTCTTCTGAATGAAATAGAAGAATATTTCAAGAATACTTTTGATAAAAAATATAACGTGGCTGCATCACAAAAAGTATATCCATTTTTCAATAATCCTTTAAAGTATATTTCACCCGGAGAAGCCCTATTTTTCCCTTTTGAAAGAATTCACCTCTTTGGAGAAAGAATGTTTGAAGCAATTGATTTGCGGGCCTTGAATGCTTTTATGAGAATCATTTATCGTGATGAAAGAATCCTGACCTCTCATTTTAATTTAAAAAAAGCATCCCAATTGACAGGGCTTAATCGCCGCACTCTCAATGATTATATTAAAGAAGGGAGTTTGGGTGCAAGAAAAATTATTTTTCTTCCAGAGAATCACACAGGTGGGGGATACAGGCTGTGTCATCATGATTTAATTGCTTTTAAGAGGAAAAGGACAACAATAGGCGCGGATAGATTAACAGATGGGAGTGAAAAAAGTAAAAAAATATATAATTTATTTCCTCCGTATTTTTCGCCCAAAAGCGCAGAAGATGTTCTCCTTCATCTTTATAAACAAGGCAAAGAGTTGATATTTTTTGAAGAGTATAGGTTCTACATTTCACATTTTTTCCCTCATATTAAAGATTCAGAAATATATAACCTTATGGCAGATTCGGAAAGAATTAGACAGAAAGCCCATACATTAGCTATTAAGGAATTTATAGAAAAGAACCGGGGTCTCAAATCATGTCTTCCCCCCGATTATGTAACAGATAATAAAAAAGAATTTATATCAAAGGTGATTACTTCTTCACATGATACATTGTCTTTTTATGCCTTTCATACTTTGGTAAATCGTCACTATTACAGTTCATTGCTTGACGGCTCTGTTGAACACTTATTTTTTGTCTATAAAACCTCCCATTATTTGTGGACAATAGGATTTAAAGATATAAATTTGAGACAAGCTCGAAAAATCTATAATAAATTAAATCCCAGTACAGGCTCGTCTCGTAACTCGCCTCATATTAAGAAATCCACATCTCCTCTCTATAAGAAAAATTCTAAAGATAAATTTAAACACCGCTCAATTGTAGATATGTTTTTATTATTCGATACCACTACAATTAAAAAATTGGTACACAATATATCAAAAATAAAAGAAGAAAATCGAGAATATAAAATAAAGTCCATAATTGACTTTATTGATAATTTAAGAAACACTAATATCCTATAGTAACTTTTTACAATTTACTCACAGAGGGATATAAGGATCGAAAATGAGAGAAGACACACAAGAAGAAGGAAAGGGATCTGTTGGGGCGATTCGGCCGTTGATCCTGCTCGCGGAGGATGATGATGAGATGCGGGTCCTTTTGGGACGAGCCCTTCGCAAAGCTGGCTATAGGGTTATTGAAGACTACGATGCGACGAGCTTATTTCATGATCTCATCTCATTTCTTTTTTCAGAAAAAAGAAATGAGCCTATTGATCTGATCATTTCGGACATAAGGATGCCTGGTCCTCATGTGATGGAGATATTGGGGAATATGCATGAAACGAGGAATTTCCCTCCTGTGATTTTGATAACCGCCTTTGGCGATAAGGAGATTCATGCGACAGCCGAGCGCTATGGAGTTGTGGCTCTTTTTGACAAGCCTTTTGATATTGATAAGCTCATAGCAAAGGTTCAGGAAACTGTTGCGCTTCCCGGTTAATTTTTTTTATTCATGCACCATAGGCACAAAACGAACAGGCAGATCCTCAACCTGCTCTATACGTCCTGATTTTTTACGCAGGAACACCAAACGTTGCATGGCAGTACCCACAGGTAAAATCATTTTTCCACCTTCTTTTAGTTGCTTTACTAATGCCTGTGGGATATCATCCGGTGCACATGTCACGATGATAGCATCAAAAGGGCTATATTCCGGCCAACCATTAAAACCATCCCCTGTAAGTACCTTGATGTGCGTATAGCCCTCTAAAGCTAATACCTTCCGAGCATGATCTGCCAATTCTGGAATGATCTCGATGCTGTAAACCTCTGCCCCTAACTCTGCAAGGACAGCAGCCTGATATCCCGATCCTGTCCCAATTTCAAGGACCTTCTGCCCTGGCTGAATGTGTAATTTTTCTGTCATATACGCAACGATATACGGTTGAGAGATCGTCTGATTAAAACCGATTGGGCAAGGATGGTCTCCATAGGGTGGGACAGCATCGCGATATTTTTCGGGAATAAATCTATGACGGCGGATAGTACCCATGGCTTTCAGCACACCCTCATCCTTAATGCCATAAGAGGATAATTTTTTCACCATCGCGGCGCGCATAGCCACCCAATTATTTTCTTTGTTCATAACACCCTCATTCCCCGAACATGCCCCGATAAACAGCCAGCTGAACACGCATACGAGAGTAAGATATGCCAGTCCTCTTTTCATGCCCATTTCTTACACACTCTTCAAGTTATGTAGTGTTACCATGACTTTTCTCGTGCGTGGGCCATCGAATTCACAAAAATATACTCCTTGCCATGTACCCAGCTGTAATTTCCCCTGATCAATGAAGACTATTTCCGAGCATCCAAAAAGAGATGATTTAATATGCGAAGGAGAGTTCCCCTCCTTATGTAAGAAATTCACATTTTCAAACTTCAGATGAGAAAGACCCCTTAGAATATCATTTTTTACATCAGGGTCTGCATTCTCATTAATTGTAATTGCGGCAGTGGTATGAGGAGTATAAATATAGCATATCCCCTTTGTGATGTGACTCTTTTTAACAATCTCATTCACTGTATGCGTTATGTCTATAAGCTCTTCATGGGTTCTGCTTTTAACGCTCACTATTTCCATGATGTATTCTCTAAGGTTTTATGTTTTTGCCGTAGAATTCTTCTTAAAACTATCCCTCACGTCATTGTCAATATTTCACGACCTGACTGTGCATTTTAAGGATATAATCGTCAAAACTAGAATTACTAAAAATTATACTCCAAAAATTCAGAAAACACAATAAATTATAATCACAGGATCAGAATCCTTTTTGTAACACATTTTTAACAAAGCGACAAATTCAAGTGACACGTATTTAAAATATTTGACATGCAGACGCGTATCATATAAAGTAGAACAAGATTTATTGACACGATTTTTAGGATATGGTATATATAATATTACGAAAAATAAATTGATAACACTAAATTAATTTTAGAGATAAATATTGCTTAATATATCGTCATTGTTCAGTAAATATCTAATAAAAAGTAAAGATCTGTGAGAGTGAAAAAAAGAATAAAATCCACAATTTGAAAGGAGGTGAAAAATAATAATTAGAATGTAAGAAAGACACGATTAAGCTTAATAAAAGCAATTATCGCAAAAATCTAAGGGAAGACAGCTCCCACTTGCAAGGTCTGTATGCTGTCTTCCCACTGAAGCCCCATCGGTGAGGTTGCTTCTTTTTTTTTATAACACAAGAGCATCTCATTGTCAAATTAGGCTTTAAAATTGAAAATTATTCATTCAATAAAGGGAGATATTATGAAAAAATTGATAATGATGCTCTTAATTTTTTTCTTGTCAGGGTTATATGCAGGAGCGCAAGAGAATGAAAAACCTGATAAATTATATCTTGATGAAATTGTGATGACAGGTACTAAGACGCAGCATACTCTAAAAGATACGCCAGTCACCACTCATGTGATTAAAGAAGATGAGATTCAAAAATCAAACGCACAAACCGCAGGAGAAGCTCTTCGATGGGTCCCTGGGGTCTATATAAAATCAAATGGATTTGCGCGGGAATCGGTTAATATTGAGGGACTTCCGGATAAATATACGTTAGTTCTAATCGATGGCCAAAGGCAAACCGGCAGGCATGCCAATGCTGTCGATCTTTCCAACATTGCTGCAGAGATGATCGAGCGAATAGAAGTCATCAAGGGTCCTTCTTCTGTTCTTTATGGCAGCGAGGCCATAGCGGGAGTAGTCAATATTATTACTAAGAAGGGGGCTAAGAAGGGTTACTTTCATGGCTCTTCATCCTATGGAACCGGTAATACAGTTGATACCCAAATGAATTTCGGTGATCGCTATGGAAAATTTTCATATACCTTTGCTGCCGGTGATCATAAATCAGATCAAATGGGCAGTGGGTATGAATATGATGGAAAGAATGTTATGGGGAATTTTCAGTATGATCTTAACCAAAATACTCAATGTTCTCTCAATCTTAACCTTTATGATGAGGAAAGTGATTATCTGGAAGACTCTAAATTTAATGGAATGGTAGGCTTTGATTTTCATTTTGAGGAAAACACTAATCTTACACTTCAATTTACTGACCATATTGCTGAAAGAAAAGATATACGTCCCAATCAAAGCCCGAGGGACTGGGACTATGATAATTATAAAGGGGAGGTTCAGTACAGTCGGATGATTGGAAAAAGTAACCTGATAACCTTAGGAGGAGAATATCGGCAGAATAATTTAGAATCCACTGAAGTGGGCAAAAAGGATGAGGAAATCATAAGCGGCTTTTTCCAGGATGAAATCGAACCTTCGCAAATGGTAAGTATTGTTCTGGCGGGTCGGGTGGATAATCATGATCAATGGGGAACTCAGTTTAATCCCAAAGGAAGTCTTCTATTCAGGGTTGTCAAAAATACTAACCTTCGCTTAAATGCAGGAAAGGCCTTCCTGGCCCCTAATCTTGATCAATTATATAAAATTACACCACATCATCATGTTCAATACTGGATCATTGGAAATCCTGACCTTGAACCCGAAAAATCTCTTGGATATAGTGTGGACATAGAACATAATCTAGCTAATACACTGCTCTCACGACTCTCTTTTTTTAGAAATGATATTAAAAACATGATTAGCTCAAAAGAGGTTGGCACTTATGATACAGGGGAACCTATAATGCAATCTTATAATATTAATGAGGCCTATTCGCAAGGCTTTGAGGTTGAGTTACAAGCTGTTCCCAAGAAAGGATTATTTACCGCTCTCTCGTATACCTATACCCAATCGGAAGATAAGGATGTCAAAAAGCAGCTCAGAAACATGCCGGAGCATACGGGAAGATTCCGCATCCAATACGATAATAAGGACTATAATTTCAGTCTTCACTATGATATGGAATATATTGGCAAAATGTTTACAAATTCAGCGCTTACCCAAAAATCTGATGATTTTTACTTAGCGAATGTCAAGATTACAAAAGATATCTCAAAAACCATTCAATTATTCTTCTCAATTGATAATATCTTTGATGAAGAGCCGGAGTCATCAAGATATTTTGCCATGGCAACCCTTTATTCAGGAGGATTCCGGATTCGCTATTAACTATTACTAACCTTATTTAAGTATAAAAAATATGAGAGGAAAGTATCATGAAAAAAAATTTATTTGCATTCTTTTTGATTATTTGTTTTGTATTTGTTTGTTTATTTAATTATTCCAATAAGGTAGGAGCTCATGATCTATGGATTAATATGTCTCATCATTATATCCCAGTTGGTGGCGAAGCTATAGCCTATCTTGGATGGGGACACAGCTATCCTTTTTCTCCTTTCTTGAATACTGAGCGATTAGAAAAAATGAATTTAATAGATCCAGCAGGCAAAATTCATTCCCTTTCGCCAAAATCAGAAAATCCAGGAATAGAGATCAAAGTTGATAAAGAGGGTACATATCTAGTGACAGCAGAATTAAAGTCGGGATATCATACCAAGACTACTACCGGTTATACCAGTAAAAGTAAAAAAGACTCTAAGGATGTTATCTATTCTTCATGGTCAGAGAAATTTGCAAAAGCTATTTTTGCGGGGGGCTCTACGGGGAGTGATAGTTTTAAAAAGCAGGTAGGCCATTCGATAGAGATAATCCCTCTTAGTGATCCTGGTATGCTCCATGAAGGTGATATGTTACCTGTCAAAATACTTTTTAAGGGAAAGCCCCTGTCAAAAGTCTTTGTCTATGGCACATACGTGGGATTTTCAACAGAGCGCGCCTTTGCTTATACTGTAATGGCTGACAACAATGGCATAGCTAAAATAAAAATGATAAAATCAGGGATATGGCAAATAATGGCGATGCACTCACATTCCGCTCCTGATCTGACAGAATGTGATGAATACAAATATGTCACATTTTTAACCTTTGAGGTTAAATAGTAAAATATAAAATAGCGAAACTTATAAAATGATGAAAAATAGATTATTATTCTATATTTGTCTCGTTATAATCCTCCTATTTCCCCATAGAAGCTTCTCTCACGGTATAGTGAGCACCGTTATAGAACCATCACCAAGGTCTGTGGTGGTGGAAGCACATTATAGTGATGGAGAACCTATGAGCTATGCGAAGGTGACGGTTAAATGGATGACAGCGGATATTCCTTTCCAATCAGGCTACACCGATCATAATGGATATTTCGCTTTTATTCCGGACAGAGAAGGTGAGTGGACCGTCATCTTTGAAGATAGCATGGCGCATCGAAGTGAGGTTAAGGTAGCGGTTACTGCAGATGGAGGTGCTGATGAAAGAACAGATACGAAAAATGCACTCTCAACATTGCCGATGTATGTAAAAATCATTGTCGGCTTATCCATGATTTTTGGTCTTTTTGGTCTGTCATCATTATATATTGTGAGAAAGAAAATGCGTGACTCTTCCATGAAAATATGATACAATAAGAGTAACACGTATTAAATAAAATTAACACTTTATCTTTCCCCACCCTTAAGTGGGCAATGGATAGAGAATTTGAGCACAGTAAATCGATAAAGAAGGCAGAAGAGAATGAAAAGGATTACGATTATTCTCGTATATTTTTTTCTATTCATTATATGTTGTGCCATTCAACCCTCCATGGGAAAGGTTATGTCCTATGATACCAATGCCGACGGGATAGATGACCAATGGGCTACCTATAATGACAAAGGTGAATTGGAATCTGTGGCTATTGACTCAGATCATGATACAAGGCAGGATCTTTATCAATATTATGAAAATAAAATAATAGTGAGAGCTACAATGGATACATCCGGGAATGGTAAGATTGATACATGGGATTATTTTGAAAATGAAATGGTCATCCGCCGTGAACAGGATGAAAACGCTGACGGTCGGGTAGAGAAATGGATTATATTTAGAAGCCCCAAGAAAATCGACATGGTAAAGCAGGACATCAACCATGATGGGGTGGTTGATTCGTGGACCTGGTACGATGCGGATAATAAGCCAAAGAGAGTTGAAGAAGATAGAAACTACAATACAAAGGTGGATGTATGGACAGAGTATAAGGAAGGCGAGCTTTCAAAAGTTGAGCGTGATGATAATCACGACAGCCTCGTGGATATATGGCAATATTATGAGATGGAGAGGCTTATTCGCCAAGAAATGGATGAGAACAGTGACAGCAAAGCCGATATATGGCTCTATTATAATCAAAAAAGTGAGTTGATACGTCACGAACAGGACCAGAATTATGACGGCAATGTTGATCTTTACAGATATTATAGTAATCAAATGGTCACACACGTTGATATGGATAGCAATTATGACGGGGCCCTTGATACATGGAGCTGGTTTTCCAATGACACGGTTATAAAACAGCAACAAGATACGAATTATGATGGCAGGGTGGATACGTATATGTATTTTGATAAGCAAGGGAATCTGGAAAAAACAGAAGTGGATAGCGCTGATGATGGCACAATAGATATATGGATGTTTTATAAAAATGGGGTAATGGTGCGGCGTGAAGAGGATACGAATAAGGATGGGGCTGTGGATACCTGGAATTATTATACTAAGGGGGTGCTCTCCAGGCAGGAAGTTGATTCGAACAAGAATGAAAAGATAGATCAATGGGCCTTTTACGAACCTAACGGCGACTGCGCAAGGATGGAACATGACACTGATCATAATGGAGCAGTGGATGTATGGATACTCTTTGCGCAAGGGAAACGGGGGCAAGAGAAGCAAGACACCGATCATGACGGGAAGATTGACCAATGGCGTTATTATAAAGAGGGCCTCGTTGAAAGATGCGAGCAGGACATGAATCAGGATCAAAAACCGGACCTTTATTTCTACTATCAAGACAATAGATTAGCGAGAAAGGAATTTGATTATAATCTGGATGGAAAAATCGAGGAAGTAGAATATTATAATACGCATGATAAAATTTGCAAAACGGCGCATGATGAGGACCTTGACGGGAAGATTGAGCTTTATTGGTTTTATGATCCGAATGGAGATGCATATAAAGGAGAAAAAGACAGGGATGGGGATGGGGAGTGTGATCTTTCGGTATTTTATAAAGATGGCATACTGCTTCATATTGAGGAGGATACCAATAAGGACGGAAAATCTGATGTATGGGAATACTATGACAAAAGTGAGACTATAATTTCACGGAAAAGGGATCTGAATTTTGATGGAATACCTGATAAGATAGATCAGTTTAATTAATAACAGGAGGGGTAGAAAATTATGAATTATATTATCTCATTTTTGGCGAAGGGAGGTATACTCGTTATACCTATTATTGCCTGTTCAATGCTCGCGTTAGCTGTTATTATGGAACGGCTCTATCGTTTTCATCAGGCTAAACTGAAAGATCCTGGATTCATTAATAAAATGAACACGCTTATTGAGAATGAAAAAATAGAGGAGGCCCTGAGGCTTTCGGAGAATACAAAAAATCCCATTGCGAGGGTCCTTAATTTTGGTCTTGCCAAGCACACAGAGCACCAGGGCCCGAAGGATAAGGAATCATTGGAGAAAGCCTTATCTCATATAGGAAGCAAGGAGGTGAGGGAGCTTGAACGATATCTTCCCACATTAGCCACAGTGGCCAATATTGCCCCTCTGCTTGGATTATTCGGGACAGTCACCGGCATGATCAAGGCTTTTATGGTTATTCAGGAACTGGGGGGCAAGGTTAATGCGGCAGTACTTGCCGGGGGCATATGGGAGGCTTTATTGACAACAGCCTTAGGGTTGGCTGTCGCGCTCCCGACACTTGTCGCCTATAATTATTTTGTCGGCCGGGTGAATGATTTTGCAGGCCAGATGCAAGATTGTTCCGTGGAATTGGTCGACCTTTTGCATAGAAAAAACATCATTTAATGCAGGGTATGGATGATGATAAAAATAACAGGCACAAAAAAGTTAGATGCGCAGCTCAATATGACCCCGATGATTGATTGTGTGTTTTTATTATTGATTTTCTTTCTCCTTACGACAAACTTTATTACCGAGCAGGGCATAGCGGTTAAATTACCTCAGGCGCGGTCAACCACACAGCAGAAGGAAGAAGATATCACCATATTCCTTGATAAACAGGGCCGTATATCCATAAGAGGGAAAGAACTTGGCTTTGCCCAGCTTTATGATGAGCTCCGCTCATTAATAGGCACGAATCAACATCAGCTGGTTATTTTAAAGGCTGATCGGGAGATTATATTAAATAAAGCGGTGAAGGTAATGGATATTGCCAAAAGCGCGGGAGCAGAACGATTATGTATAGCAACGGAAACAGAATAAAAAAGAATAAAGCAATGCGGTGGTTTTTCGGATTTTCCATCCTTGTGCATGCGTTTATTCTCTTTCATATTGGGGGAGTGATTCTTTCTCACTCACATATCCGGAGAATCGAGGTAGAATTGCAAGATATACCGAAGAGTATACTAAAAGATATTCCACGGCCGCAGAGAAGGCAGTGTAAAATGACACCGAAAGCAAGCCCCAACGCTCGCTTCTCAAAACCTCAGCACTTTAAAACGCTTTCCTGTCGTAATATACCGAAAAAGATCAATCATAAGGTCTATAAATCGGGTATCACAGAGGCTATCGCTATGCCAAATTTTGCCTCCTTTCATGAGGTATCGAATGTACCAATAAGCTTGCCTGATAATTTAGACAGAACGAAGGAGGAGCTTAATCGCTATCGTCAAATAGTATGGAAGAGAATACATGATAATCTAAGATACCCGCAGATCGCTCAAAAAAGAGGGCTCATAGGAGATATAGAGGTTGAATTCATTGTGGATAAGGATGGTAATGTCACGGAGTGTACAATATTAAAATCCTCAGGTCATAGCATCCTCGATGAAGCAGGGCTAAGCTCAATTAAAAGGGTCAAGCTTCCACCCCTTCCCTATACGATAAAGGAAAGTACTTATCCGATGGTAATTACGCTTAAATACAGGCTCAGTAGTTAGGGAGGTCAGCATATAAGAATCAGGAGTGCTGAATTATGACATACTATCAAGTCAAACCTGAGGAGCCCCTAGAATTTTTTCTATGCATCCAAGCAGTTCATTGATCTTTATTGGTTTTGCTATATAGTCATCCATGCCGGCATCAATACATTTTTCTCTGTCGCCCTTCATTGCAAAGGCTGTTAACGCTATTATCGGGATCTTTCTATTTCTTTTTTCTTTTATTTCAATATTTCTAATAATTTTCGTAGTTTCATAACCATCTAACACGGGCATTTGTATATCCATGAGGATCAAATCGAGTGTTTCATCGGTTTTATAGATTGAGATTGCTTCTTTACCATCATTTGTGAGAAGCACGTGGTACCCTGCTTTTTCTAATATAGTGCGGATTAAACTTTGATTAAGCTCATCGTCTTCTGCAACCAGAATAGTATGGCCTGTCTTTTTCGCAAGAGGGCCTACGTTCACCTCATCTGCTTCTTTTACCTCTGCTGGTTTGTAAGGAAGAGTGAAGTAAAATGTCGTGCCGTGTTCAGGGCCGACTTTGGACTTTAAGGTAATCGTTCCTCCCATTAACTCAACTAATTTCCTGGTGATAGTAAGTCCAAGGCCTGTGCCGCCATATTTTCTCGTATAACTTCCATCCGCCTGAAGAAATGGTACAAATATTTTCTTCTGTATATCTTCGGCTATTCCGATACCCGTGTCTTTTACGTAGAATTCTAATGTAGCCTCGTTCTTTAAAGTCACCCCATATTCAATAAATCCATGATCTGTAAACTTAACAGCATTGCTCAACAGATTATTCATTATTTGTTGTATTCTTGTGGGATCTGCTATGATAAATGTGCTTATGGTATCTGGGAAGCTTTGTCGTAAAGCCACGTTTTTCGTTGTATGGGATATCATCATATGACAGTTAGCACCGGCGTTTTCCACTATCTCCTTAAGTGAACATACAACATGTTCAATAGCAAATTGGCCGGCCTCTATTTTAGAAAGATCAAGAATGTCATCAATGATAGCTAATAATAAATCACCACTGCTTTTTACGTTATATAAATATTCTTTATGTTCTTCTGTTAATTCATCAGCGAGCATCACATCGGTGAACCCTAAAATTGCATTCATAGGAGTTCTTATCTCATGAGACATGTTTGCGAGAAATGCGGATTTTAAGCGATCAGCCTCTTCCGCTTTGACTAATGCTTCTTTTAATGCTTCTTCTGCCTTTTTGAGCCTGGAAATGTCTCGTATGGAACAAAGGACACCTATAGCTTTTCCTGTTTCATCTATCACTGGTGATTTAAGGACATTCAGCCACGTACTCCCATCCTTGCCTATTACGTCCCAATCTTCTCTTTGTTGTTGCCCACCAGTCATTATTGCTTTATCACTTGCGATGTATTTTTCTGCCTCTTTTGGAGGGAATAAATCATAATCTGTCTTTCCAAGTATTTCTTCCTCATCCCTTCCTAAAAATTTGCAGAAAGACTTGTTAATAACTCTATACGCAAGGGTCTCATCCTTGAGAGCATATGCATCGGGCGTGGTTTCAAAAATAGTAGTTAAAATATTTTTTTGCTTTTGCTCCAATTCAGTATATGCGGCAACAAGATTTTCAGTCATCTCGTTAAAGGCGCGCGCCAAGGTGCCGATTTCATCTTTGCCTGTTACTTCTGCTCGTTGAGTTAAATCGCCTTTCCTTATCTTGCGGACAATATGGGTGAGCATCTTAATGGGTTTGGTAATGGTTTCAGCAAGATAGCAAGACATAATGCAGACGATGAGTAGTGAACCTAAAATGACACATACCAATATGGAGGTAAATTGGCTTATTGGTTTGAATGCCTCTGCCCTGTCAATCTTTACCACAAGCCCCCATCCGATTTGGTCAAAATAGCGTGTTTCTGCAAGAACAGAGTGATCTCTGTAATCTGTGGCATTTTCCAAGAATGTTTCATTGTGTAGTAATGCCTGGATAATGGGTTTATTGAGATTGTCCTTGGATACCTTCCTCGTTAATGCAGCAGAGGGATCAAACCGCAATGGGGTAATAAATAGGGCATCTCCATGCGCATCTTTTTGCGCTAACAATGTTTCCCCTGTCTCCCCCAAACCGGAATAATCATTGACCAATGCAATAAGATTATCCACCGTAGACTTAATAACTACAACTCCTAAAAGTTTTCCATCAAGATATAAAGGGCCGGAAAGATAGAGCTTTACATTGTTATTCTCGTCCAGATAGAAAGTATGGAGAATATCTCCCTTTTTGGGGCCTGTGAACACTTCTTCATGAACATAGCGCTGCCCTATGAAATTTCCCTCTGTCGCAGCAATTATCTCTCCATTAAGAGTCGTGATATAAATATCTTCAAAAGAGGCAATTGACGAACATGCATCATGTAATATTTTGTTCATCATTTTCTGTGAAGATGGATTACTGTTTTGAAGATAGTCATCTAAACTTAAACGTAACTGAGTTCTGCTTGAAACTAAAGATACTCTCTCAATGTTTTGACGTATCATAGCCTTAATCCTCTCACTCTGAATTGAGGCGACAGATTCAAGATGATTAAAAATTTTTTCTGTAAGTATTTTTTTACTTTTTACATGATAGAGGATGTATATCCCTGATACAGTGACAAAATATATGAGAAATAATGATAAGATTATCTTAATTTTAATATTTATTCTCATACCATGCTCCTCTGATATATATACATTATAATTCTTTTTTCTTTTTTATCGGGATAAGGAGGGAAATGTGGGATTGCCCGACGATTTTTCAAAGTTTTTATAAGCAAAATTATAATTCCACGATCTGGCCATCATAGGCAAGCTGTATATGAGGGGGCAATTCCTTGTTGACATAGTGATGTGCTAATTCATGCGCAATATGGATAAAAAGAGCTTGTTGGGCGCCCAATTCATTCACCGCTTCAACTGCCTGCTCCAGATTATAATGAGTCGGATGTGGTGTGCGTTTTAAAGCACCTAATATCAATAATTTTAATCCTTGAAGATGCCTCTTGGAATGCTCCGGAATATGGCTGCAATCCGTAAGATATGCCATATCATTTATCCGGTAGCCTAAAATAGGAAGCTCGCCGTGCAATATCTCAACAGGCTGTATATGGAGATTATTTATTCTCAAGGGGGCATTAATAACCTGAAAGCTTACCCGTGGTTTCCCTCCACCTATTTGGGTTTTTTTGAAAATATACGCATACCTTGTATATAAGTCTTGAATGGTCTCCCTGCTCCCATAACAGGGGATTTCATGCCCTTGCAGGAAATTAAATTGCCGCAATTCATCAAGACCGTGGATATGATCTACATGTGCATGGGTAAAGAGCACCATATCTATTCTTTTAATATGTGAGCGTAGGGCCTGAAATCTTAAATCTATAGAGGTGTCAATAAGAATATGCATCCCCTGGTGCTCAATGATGATTGATGTTCGCGTCCTCTTGTCTTTTGGATCAGATGAGCGGCATACCTCACAGTCGCATCCTATGACCGGTATGCCACATGAGGTGCCTGTCCCAAGAAATGTTATTTTCATTTAAAACACATGGGGGGTTGTAAGGAGTCTGTCTGCGGGAACCACTACAATAGTTGAAGGTGTACTATTTCCCATATGGAGAAAATAGCTCTCCCCCGGAACAATAGGATAATCATCCCCTGCAAGGAGGCCCCATAGCCTATATGTGGTGTGCAGTGAGCCTCCTCGCAGTTCTCTTTGATGCAGTGAATGAATGGGGAATAAATTCTCGAAGCCTTGAAAAAGGTCAAAGGAGGTGACATCTGCACTTTGATCAATAAGGTAAATCGGGTACAGAGAAAAATTACAACCGGGATATGAGAGGATCGCCATTATTTTCCCCTCATTCGGATCGGCCAAGGATGGATTATTACAATATGCACAGGCATCCTCTATGCCGTCTCCCTGTATTAATATACCATTCGGATCAGAAGGCCCTGCATAATCCACCCAAAAAGTGGTTAATGAATAGGTGTCCGGTTCCCATCGGTCTGCCTGCGCAACAATTTGAAAATAAAAGGGTGGGGTCGTTCTTTCGGAAGGCCAGGAATAGGTATATCGATACCACAAGGAGCCATCTTCACCGAAAGAAGAGGCGACAGGCCCAGGGCCTAAGGTTTCCTGCCCTCCGGTGCAGCTATGAAGATAAGCTTCATCACTTCCTCCCATCTCGCGCCTAATGGTGCATAGCGGAACCTCCGTGCATGCAGAGGCATCGCATAAGGATAGAATAAGCTTATGCTCCCGTTGCACAGCGCCTCCATCGACCTGGTTATTCTCCGAATAGGCCCAGAAGGATACAGCCTCAGGAATTTCTGTAAAATTAGCTGAGAGTAACCGGGCTTCTTCCCTATAATTGACTCCCTCTATGGGATCTCCCTTGGCATAGAAAAGCGCGGAAAAATTTCCCTTATAATAATGCTGTGAATCGGGACGGACGAAGCTATTGACTCCCGGATCATTGGCATTCGCGGTATTTTGAAAGTCAGAGCTTTCATCTTCTTCATAAAATCGCCATCCACAGGGGACCCAGGTAAGCGTAAGGTCCCCCTGATATGAATCAGGATAAGAAATTTCCCACATCCCGGACTCAAAGCTTACATTAGGAATTAATGCGTCAATTACATCGCTTTCATCTCCACTCACGTCGCTCAGCCCTCCGCATAAAATACGTTTATGAACCTGGTACAGGGGATCCTTTGCCAGTTGTGGCTCTTCAGGGGTCATATTACATTCCTGAGCATACTCAAAGGCCTCGGCCATTGATATTATATAATCATCGTTTCTGTCAACATCAGCAATTATGCTGGTCCCGGAAGGCGTGGCACCATTTATCGCAGAGGTCCATAAATAGAGGAATTCATCATACTGTCCTTCATAGATATTTTCCTCTAAGCGTGCAACACACCTGTAAGATAATTGATCGCCTTGTGATGAGGTTATCACACATGCACCACCGGGTAAGCTCTGAAAGTCATCAATAAATCCTCCGCTATAACAGGTGCCGATCACAAATACCTTGCGAAGCTTTTCAACATCATCCATTGCATTTATAAACCCGGCAAACTCAGTATCCTTCACATAATCGCCATTATACAATATAAGAATAGAATTGGGATTGGCTTCAGGCACATGATGCGATCCTCCTCCTTCGCCATATGAGGGATAGGGTATGCCATGGTTTGTTGCATATACCAGGAGCATATCTTCAGGCTCTATTTCTTTCTCATTAAAATCGATACTGAAAACCTTTTCAAGATTTTCCTTTGTTGCGCTATAGGTGACATCTGAGGTGCCGTCACAGTCAAAGTCGGTTGACGAATTCACAAACTCTCCCTTGATGACTAAATCGTCATTCTCATTCGTGCCATCTGAAAAAAGTATATAAATATTTTCTTTTTTAAATTGATAGGTCTTTATTAAGACATTATACATAAAGGATATATCATTCCAGTACCGTATATAATTGCTCTCGCGTTGCCCCCCGCCGGAAATAAGCACCGCATATTTTGTACAATCGCTTGACCGTCCGTGCATGGTACAATCTATGGGTTCCGGCATTCCTATCGGCCAGCCCATGCAGCCATTATCAACGCCAAAACTTATCCCTCCTCCGCCAGGTCTTTCTCGCACTGTTGCCACGCATTCTAATTGTATAAGCAACGATGCATGCCAAAGATCTATCCCCTTTTCATAACTGATTTTTACTGATGCTTTGCCGGAATTTATAAGAGCTGAGGAGGCAGGGGAATAGAAATTCGTCCCATCTCCCCGTGTTGTATCCAGTAGAATGCTCCCTTCAAAGGTATCCGCTCTCCAATAATCCCCTTCTGCGCCCGTATCCCTTACTGATACTCGTAAGCGTGCATTCCTTGGCATTGTTATTTCATAGAGAAATTCTTCATGAGCGTGTGAGAAAATCTCCTCTATAACCTTCACGCTTCCCGCTCCTATGGTGAGTCGTTGAATCGGCGATTCTTTATCAATATTTTCAAGAAGATATCTCTCCCCACCCGGAGGGAGTAATGCGGAAAAAGTCCCCACGGATTCTGCTTTTTCATAATCAACAAATGCGTATCTGCATGGGTGCCCCCAGTTTGCTTCAGGCACAAGATCCACAAAGGTCATCCATTCCTTGTCAGAGGTCCTATGGATTTCCTGTCCAATTGCATCTGTAATCGGCATATTCTTGTAAACCGGTCGTGGAGAGACCTTCACCTCCATTTCCGGCCTTATGATAATATCGGCAAATACCTGAGGGATAATCCTTTCTATCACATCTTCTTTTTTTGCTGCTTCATCAGGGCTCACGAAATCAGCACCTTCAGGCAAGAGCACAAATCGTAAAAAGAAATTCATAGGCCAGATATTTGTCCCATAAATATACGTGACTCTCACGATTATGACTTCAGCATACACAGAGACTACTACCGGTTCGGAGTAAGTAACCACAGACCCATTATTCTTTGCCCCGCCGATCGTGCGATTATTCTCTAAAATTTCTATATAAAAATGATCCCCCGGCAGTGAGCCATCCCTTATGGCTACCTCTAACATATGCCCTTTTGGAATAGAAACCGGGATCTCGACCTGCTCACCGTTATACATCAAATATTCGAACTGTCTCGGCTCCTCTAAAGGTAAATCAGTAATGAGCTCTTCCTCCCGTGGGTCCTGTATAGTGAGTATTTCGCCTGGTTGCGAGGAAATTTTCATACGAGGAGAGCGTTTTTTATCTGTTCCTTGATACTGGCAAGGTTTTTCCCGTTTAGGTGATACGTGGAAATTAACATCGCTCAGAGCAGGAGACTCTATCAAGACAAATAAGATGAGAAAACACAATCCGCTGATTTTACATAATGACCTGTTAATGCGACGCATTATCGTTTTCCCTTCTATTGCCGGATATTTATGATCTCAGATATATCTTCCCTCTGCGCAGAGAAGCATTCGAGATCATGGTTAACCTTCACTCCTTTATCGATCAACATTTTGATATGAGGGCAATCCTCCCTATCGAGATTATTATTCTCAATATGAAGTACTTTGAGCGCTTTATCAATCCATTGAGCACTCCCTGTGGTTGAATCTATTGGCCCTATGAGTGAATGGATATCGCTTATCTTGTTCGACTGAAGGTGCAATTCTTTCAGATTAATAAGCTTCCCCAAAGGGGCTATATTAAATATTTTATTATCATTAAGAAGCACTACCTCCAGGCGGGGTGTGAGGAGTACAAGTATATTTATATCAATTAAATTATTATTGCTGAGTGCGAGAAATGTAAGATTTTCAAGCTCTGTTATCGGTTTTAAGTCCCGTATATTATTTCCTGAAAGATCAAGCTCTCTCAAGTTCTTCAAATGTTGAAGACCTGCAAGATTGGTAATTTCCCTGTAAGAAGCTTTAAGAAAGGTTATGGCAAGGGCCATTTTTTCTGTTATGGGAACATCCTCTCCTATATTGACTGCTTCACGGATCGCCCACTCTAGTCGGGGGTCCTCGAAATGAACAGGCGTTTCACATGAGTCGGCGAAAAGCGAATCAGGGGTATCGGGATTACAATCATCGTCTTTTTTATTACACAGAATCTCTTCCATACCGGGATTTACCTCCGGATCATTATCATCGCAATCCTCTTTCATCGCAAATCCGTCTCTGTCAAAATCGTCTTTTCTCACCATAAAAATATCAAATGTATATTCATCTTCCTGCAATGTGAATGTGAGTCTTTCTGATTTAAAGTTTTCTTTCTGAAGAAGCAGTGAGATCTCTCCTATGGGGAGTTCGCGTAAGGCAATAACTCCCTCTATGGCCTCCTGCTCAGGAAATTCTATGAAACGGTCCGGATAGCTTAGGTGTGCGATCACCCCATTGATAGGTGCTCCTGTCATCGCCTCTCTGAGGATAAGTGTGAGACTTTTTGTTTTAGGAAGCGCCTTAGAGAGAGTAAATAGACACTTTCCCAGAGGGTAAAAACCACTCTTCCTTTCACCGGTTTCATATTCAATTGAGACCTTACAGAGCCATTCTCCCCGTTTTTTATTCGAAAGATCACATTGATCCCATATCTTATATCCTTTTATGCATTGATAAGGCTTCAAAAAAGAAGTCCACTCACTTGTGGTTGTCGTATTCAGATTCCCCTCAGGATCATAATACTCGAATTTTATTCTTATGGGCTGACATACATACTCAAGTTCGAACCACACATGGACATATTTGTCCTCAAACGCAAATTCTGAGGTTATATGTGCTGGCTGACCATCCTTTGAAAGTGCTTTGCAGGTGATGAGCGTGACTTGTGTAGTATAGTTAAAATATCCATATACAGGAGAGATTGAGAGCAATAACCAACAGATAAGAAAAAGATATGTTTTACACCATAGCGCCTTTGACATGGCCCTATCCTTTTAGATTTATATTATTCAAATAGATATTATTTCTATTGTACATAGAATCCAATTTTTGTGCAAGTCGCATGAAGCTATCGGGTTACAACTAAGTCATTGAGTTCTAAGAGCTTATTATCTTTTTTAGGGAGGAGTTCAGCCACGAGATATTCACTATCTAATTTTGCAATACGAGCCTCAGCCAGGATCTCAAATTCATTTCGAAATATATTAAGTCGCATTCCTCTTTTCAATCCGAGGTTTTCCCCCATATCCACCTTAATTTTATTCCCTTTGATAAGGGTAATTTTCCCCTGACATAAAGGGAACACTTGTTTAAATTTTAATGCCAATCCCTTGATTTTTTTATCAACTTGAGCTGTATCATCCGAGGTGAGAAATACATCGAGCTCTGGTCCTATAATCATTGAAGTAGAGGCATCTGTAAGATGGGCCACGATCTCTATGCCACCGGTATAGGTATGCACTCTCCAGTGAAGAAGCGTGTCAGCAGGTGTTAATTGACTGATGAGTTTCAAGTTTTTCGGTGTGGAAATTTCACTAAGTTCCAATCGCTTTTCCAGGAGTATCTCTTCTAACAAATGACGTTCAAGGATTTGGAATCGTTCCAAGTTCACAAACCAATAATAGAGGCGTGAGCCGATAGTGGTAAAATCACTCATCGCATGGGATGAGGTCACTGGCGGCGGAATAATCACCTTTAAGGGATTCTCAAGTGCTGCGGGGATTTTCCTCTCTATTATTAATTCTTTATGTATCACTTCCCCCTTATCATGGCACTGACCTGCTATCACAATTTTATTTATGCCTTCTTCAAGGGGAATCACGCCACTAAAATAATAATGCCTTTTTCGGGAAATGGATTGTGTAGGGTCAGGGAAAAGGAATGACATAATCCTTTTCATCATTGTCTCATGGAGAATCGAATCAAGATCTAATACATGAAGATCGTTTATTGTAATCCGGGAAAGCTCATAATCAGTCTCTATTTCACCATCTATATATACTTCAGGGGAGAATGTGATCTCCGGAAGATCGTGTATTTTGATATGGGGATTCTCCGGTACATCGCGGCGAGCAATAATCTCCTGCGGTATATAATCTCCGAGGCATGCCAAGGATATGAGCTTTCGGCGGGGGGAGTCAGCTGCAAAGATGTCTCCTTGTGTTTCATTGCCCACACTGTCTTTTATGCGAAACCGGTGCGGGATATCCCTTTTTTCCCCCAACTTTATCGTGGTTGAAAGAAAAAACATACCCTCCTCTTCTTTCAGAGGGATTATGTTATCGTCTATGGTAAACTCTTTTACTCCTGCAGGATCGAATAGGACCCCCTTGATTACCACACTATCGATCCTTGATGAATGGAGTTTTCTTAAAAAGACGAGAGGGCCGGTTTGGTCCAGGGTAATATCCCAGGTTATCCTCTTCTTTTTTCCACTGAGGTCCCCTGCTTCTATCTCAATGGCATTGTGGCCTGGCTTAAGAATGAGGCGCTTTCTCATGGGGATTTTTTTTTGAGCCATCTCGATAAATACCGGCTCCTGATTAATCATAAGGGATGAGACAAATTGATCATCAGAAACGCTTCCTGAGAGCTCAATCGACCGGGTATTCGTAAGGTAATCCCTTGAGGGCCATGTGACTGTTATGCATGGGGGATCGTGGTCGGATTGATCTTTTGCAATCTTGGCCTGTCGCGCATGATTAATATAATGATGAGCCCGGGCTGAGGGTTGAGATGCAATTGAAATGAGTAATTCTTTAATGGCTTCCTGAAAATTTTCTTGAAAAAAAAGACAAATCCCCTTTTCTCGATGGGGAAAATACTCCTGCCTCACATGCACGCCGTACGGTCGTGCCAAGCGCTGATCCTTATCACGCTCACTAATTGCTTTGTCAAATTCCTCTATGGCATATTCATAGCATCCGCCTTCCATGCAGGAGATCCCCCGGCGATAACAACTATCCCAATCTTCATGATAGGTGATATCATTCGTCCGGCAATAAGTTACGCCTTCTTTCACGCACACTTTTCGCACAGGATTTCGCCGGATACAGCTTATCTGGAGAAGAAGGGGAACTGCCGTAATACACAAAAATAGCTGCCGGCCCATGCTCATCGACCCTTACCCTTATCTTTATGAGTCACAAAAACTTTATAAATGAGTCATTAGTATAATTATACCATATTACCTATTATTACCTATAATAGATACAGACGGCCGGCATCGATTTTTTTTCACCTTTATTCAATAAGATGAATATTCTTTCTTCTGCACATATCCTTGAGTATTTTAGGCCACACACTCACACTGACCTCGCCAAGATGGGCCTTTTTAAGAAGAAGCATAAAGGTCCGCTCTTGCCCAATCCCTCCTCCAATGCTGAGCGGGATCTCATTGTTCAAGATAGCTTGATGGTAAGGCATTTTGAGAAAATCAAGTTGTCCTGAAATTTCAAGCTGTGTTTTAAGTGTCTCGGCATTCACCCGGATACCCATGGAGGTAAGCTCATGACGGCGCTTTGTCACCGGGTTCCATACAAGAATATCACCATTAATACCATGCATGGGCCTTCCATCCTCAGAAGTTGTCTCCGTGACCCAATCATCATAGTCTGCTGCCCTCATTTCATGAGGATAACCATCCTTAAGTACCCAGCCTATCCCATAGATAAAAATTGCGGGATGTTCCTGTAAAATTTCAGTCTCCCGCTGCTTGCGCGGCAGATCCGGATACCTTTCAAGTATATCTTCCGCATGTATGAAGGTCAGCTCTTCGGGCAGGTTGGGATATTTATCCGTCTTAAGCTGGGGGAAAAGCCTCTGAACATGTGTTTCCGCTCCCTTGATAACCTTCCATATTTTTTGTACCACCTCTTTCAGGTACGGAAGAGTGCGCTGCTTTTCTGTTATCACCTGTTCCCAATCCCACTGCCCTACATATACACTGTGATCATGGTCAAGGAAATAGTCCTTACGCACGGCCCTCATATCAGTAATAAGCCCCTCTCCCACGTCCATGCCAAACTGCTTGAGCGCGACCCGTTTCCACTTGGTTGCAGCCTGCACGATTTGAGCATCGATCGGGTTCTTGTCATGATCATTTGAAATGTGGAATTGAATAGGGCTTCGAGAACCATCACGATCCAGGTAATCATTGACACCACTTTCAACATCAACAATAAGAGGGACTGACACCCGGATCAAATTAAGTTCTTTACACATATTTTCTTCAATATAGTCTTTCACCGCAAAAATGGCATTCTGCGTTTCTTTTGGAGTGAGGGGGGAGCTATAATCGGTGGGTAAGATTTTTTCAAGCTCGGCATAATCGCCAATACCTGGGCCTGCAAGATCTGCTTTTTTATCTGACATAATGGTCTCTCCTCATATACGTTTACAGTGATTAGTGACGAAATATACATAACTATACCATACTTACATTCTTTTTTGAATGGCACGAAAATTCACTATGATCATTATAAAAAAGTGAAAAAATTTCACTACATAGCTCAACAAAGAGCAGGAGTCGCTTTTAAAAATTAATTTTTTATATAACTTGCTTTACGTATTCATCTATTTTATAATAACTTTTATAATATAAAGTTATATTTATTAATTCTTTTATTTTGAATATATATTCTTCTTTGATGTTTTCATAAGAAAAGAGGGAAGGTAATGAGACAAGACACATTGACCTCTGATAAAAAATGCCCTTCCTGTCAGAGGAGTGGCATGAGAAGAATACCGCGTAAGTTCTGGATGCGTCTGATCCCGAGGAGTAGGCATTATGCTTGTAATTATTGCAACTGTCAATATCTTTTAATACATACCTACTTATATACATTATCATCGCCATCCGAGCTGCCAAAAAAATCCTAAAATATCGATTTCATCGTGTACAATTTTAACTATACCCAGCAAGGGCATAATCTGGGCTTTTTAAATTCACTAAATTTATATCTTGTGTATCCTGTTATCCTGTCAAATATTTTTTTTGGAAAATATCTAAATATTCAAGGATTATCCTTCGAGTCGTTGTCAATATTTCGAGACCTGCCCCTGCGGTCGAGGAATTTAACAGTCAAAATTAGAATTGCTGTGATTTCTTACCTTCTGTTGCATAGAATAAATATACCGTATATAATGTAATCCTATTAAATAAACAGAATATTTTTTCACCATAGGACTATTGAAGGAAATTCATGAAAGACAGACTTACAGAAGCACTAAAGAAAAGCACAGCAGACTACTGCGAGATCCGGTTTGAAACCGAGGATTGGACCTCTATTGCTTACCGGGGACCAGAGATTGAAACAGTAGGTTCCGGCAAATTTGAGGGGGGCATTGTGCGGGCCTGCACGAATGGTGGGTGGGGAATGTCTGTATTCGATTCCCTCGACAGTATGGAGCACCACGTTCAGGAAGCCTGTATTTGTGCGAAACTCGTGGGGTGCGAAACCACTCAACTTGCGGAGATTGAAAATCCTCCTGATAAAGAACTAAGAGCACAGCTGGACCATGACTTTCGGGGAGTCAGCCTAGATGAGAAATTAAACCTGATTGCCCGGTACAATACTATTATTCTCAAAAGCCATCCATCTATAGAGACTTCACAAGTCAGGTATAATGACACTTTTCGTACTGTATTTTTTGTGTCTTCCAAAGGGGCCTACTTTTGTGAGGAACGTCCTATCGTTCGCCTTGTGTATTTCGCCGTTGCCCGCGATGGAGCATTAGTGCAACTTTCATTTGACACTATTGCATCCGCTAAAAGCTATGATGTGGTGCATGGCCAGGAAGAAAATATCAAAAAAGTTGCACAACGTGCTGTTGATCTGTTAAAAGCCCCGCCATGCCCCGGTGGCAAATTTACTGTGATACTCGATCAGAAACTTGGGGGTGTGTTTGCTCATGAGGCATTCGGTCATTTAAGTGAGGCTGATTTTTTGTATGAAAATCCCAAGATGCGTGATCTTATGTCCATTGGTAAAAGGATGGGCAATAAAGATCTGAATATTGTTGACGACGGCTCCCGTGGTCAGCTGATAGGAACCCATAGTTATGATGATGAAGGCACACCGACAGGTAAAACCTATTTGATAAAGGAAGGTATTTTAAACGGGCACTTACACTCACTTGAGACAGCGGCTAAGATGGGTGAGAAACCTACAGGGAATGCCCGGGCAATATCTCGCGGCGTACCCCCTATTGTCAGAATGACCAATACATATATTGAGAATGGAGAGCACTCATTTGAAGAATTAATCCAGGGAGTTGATGAGGGAATTTACGCCTGCGGTGCATTGGGAGGGCAGACCATGATGGAGATGTTTACTTTTTCCGCTGAATACGGATACCGGATACGCAAGGGGGAGATAGGAGAGATGGTTCGTGATGTAATTCTCACGGGGAATGTTTTTGAAACATTATATAATATCGACGGATTTGGTAAGGAATTTAAGATTATTGAAAGTGCTGGAGGCTGTGGCAAGGGTGGACAGAGCCCTCTTCCGGTAACCGATGGGGCGCCTCATCTGCGCATTCGGGATGTGGTGATCGGAGGGAAATAAGGAGCTATGAATGCGTAATTCAAAAATTGAGGAAATGAAAAAGCGTCTGGAAAAGGGCGTGGAAACAGCAAAAAAGCAAGGAGCCCGAGGGGCTAAAATAAGTTTTCTTCAATCTGAGGCTATAGGATGTCAATTCGAGGCAGGGCGTCTTAAAAGCACAGATGCCAGAGAAAATGCCCTCTATTCTATTGAGGTGCTTGTTGATGGGAAAAGGAGTTCTGTAAGCGGAAACATACTCGATGACCTTGACGATATGATACAAAGAGCGATTTTGCTTGCCAAGGTGGGCAGTGTAGCCCATTTTACCGACTATCCTGGCCCGGCACATATGCCAGAGGTGAGCACGTATGCTCCTGAGACACTCAACCTTTCCAGAGAGTCTTTGATTGCACATGCACAGACGATTGTAGATGCGTTAAAAACATACAATCCTGACCTCTTTATATATGCAGGAGCAACCCGCAGTGAATATGAGAGCGCCCTCGCGACAAGCGGCGGTGTGAGCCTATCATATAAAGGCACGAACTGGTCCCTTGAAGGGTACGTTCAAAGGACTGAGGGAAGCGATATTCTTTTTTGCAGTGATAAGCGTTCATGGCGCAACGCAAGTCAATTCCTAGACCCTCACGCTATAGCAGAAAGAATAATCAAAGATTTGCAAAGGGCCGAACATTCAGCAGAAGCTCCGGTAGGCACATATCCACTCTATATCTCCCCTGACATGTTTTACAGATTTATAAGCGCCCTGATGATGGGGGTGAATGGACGTAATGTAGCCAAGGGGGATTCCCCGCTTCGTGGTATGCGCGGGAAAAAGGTGTTGGATGAATCACTCACTATCATTGATAATCCTCACCGTGATTTCTCCCCCGGTGCAGCGCAATCCGATGCTGATGGTATCCCGACCCGCAGAATCACTATCTTTGAAAAGGGGGTCTTGAAGAATTTTCTTTATGACCTTGATTCTGCAGGCCTTGCCGGTAGCGAACCTACCGGTAATAATGGATGCAGCCCTTATGATGTGGAGGTGCCTGCAGGTTCTGAGACCCATGAAGAACTTCTCTCGTCACTGCATGACGGCCTATATGTCAAGGAAGTCCTGGGATTTGGTCAGAGCAATATTATAAATGGTGATTTTTCTGCTAATGTGGAACTTGGATACCGTATTTCACAGGGGAGAATTACCGGGCGGGTAAAAAATACCATGATTGCCGGCAACCTCTATGAAATACTCAAGAAAAATGTCCGTTTAAGCTCCGACCGAGATCCGCTTCTGCTTCTTCCTTACGCGGTCATAGAAGGTGTTACCATTAGCTCCGCTCGATAGATAAAAAATCAGGGCTTTATTTTTCAAAGAGTTTTTTATATTCCCCATAACCTTCTTTCTCTAAGTCTTCTTTGGGAATAAAGCGCAGGGCAGCGGAATTTATACAATAACGAAGACCAGTGGGCTGAGGACCGTCCTTGAACACATGCCCGAGGTGGGAGTTCCCACGAGCGCTTCTCACCTCGGTCCTTTTCATTAGCGCACTCCTATCCTCCTTTTCTATGATATTGTCCGGCTCAAGTGATTTGACAAAACTTGGCCAGCCAGTCCCGGAATCATATTTATCAAGAGAGCTGAAAAGAGGCTCTCCTGACACAATATCCACATAAATCCCTTCCTTTTTGTTATCCCAGTATTCATTGTCAAAGGCTTTCTCCGTGCCGTTTTCCTGGGTTACCTTATATTGAAGCGGGGTTAATGTGTCTCGAAGTTTTTCGGGTGATGGGAGTGGGCACTGTCTATTCTGTTTTATCTCATTGGCCCATGTATTTTCCAAATATTCATCACGGCCGGAGCGGGAACGGTAGAGCTTGTATTGAAAGGGATGCTTTTGATAATAATCCTGATGATACCTCTCCGCCGGATAAAATGGCGCGGCAGGGATAATATCCGTGACAATAGGCCTTGCATATCGTTGCGATTCATATAATGCCTTTTTTGATCTTTCGGCAAGCTCTTTTTGTTGCTCGTTATGGTAAAAAATAGCAGTTCTGTATTGAGAGCCCCGGTCAACAAATTGGCCGGCACTGTCGGTGGGATCGATTTGTCGCCAAAACACTTCAAGCAGTTTTTGATATGAGAGTATGGAAGGATCAAAAATGATTTCGATTGCTTCCCTATGCCCTGTGTTTCCGGAAGAAACCTCCTCATATGTTGGATTTTCCTTCTGGCCACCTGTATATCCCGATGTGACAGAGATCACCCCCTCTAATTGCTCAAAGGGAGATTCCATGCACCAAAAGCAGCCACCCGCAAATGTTGCCTTTTCATACTTTGTTGCAGTCATTGCAATATGAAGAGAGAATAGCACTATAATAATAAGCACTATAATAAATAATAATGTATCACTCATGAGATGAACTCCTTTTTCATGAATTTTCATTTTTTTATTCAATACTCGGGATTTTAAAGCGTTTATCGTTTTTATGAGGATGATCGGAACGGAAATGCACACCCCTGCTCTCTTTTCTCCACAGTGCCGCATTGATGGTTAATTCGGCCACAAGGGCAATATTTCTCAATTCCAGGAAATCTGCGCTTATAAAATAATTCCAATAATATTTATTTATTTCTTTTTTAATGGTGGTAATTCTATCTTTGGCCATTATGAGCCTCTCTTCATCCCGCACTATTCCCACAAGATGCCACATAAGAGTTCTAATTTCTTCCCAGTAATACCCAACCAAATCTTGATTCCTGCTTTGTGTTGCTCTGCCGGTGTCCCATGTGGGCAGGGAATGGGAAGGCGGTTTTGAGTGAGCGATATTTTTTATTGCATAGTGAGCTGCAAGAAGACCATATAGCGCAGCCTCGGGAAGTGAGTTGGAGGCAAGTCTGTTAGCCCCCATAAGCCCTGTATATGCCACTTCTCCAATGGCACACAGATTTTTTATTGTGGGCACTTCGCCCTGCAGGCCAACGAGAATTCCTCCGCACGTGTAATGAGAGGCAGGAACAATCGGAATAGGTTGTGATCTGATATCAATACCCACTTCCAGGCATTTTTCATATATTTTCGGAAACTCGCGCGCTATATCAATATTTCCGATAATGTCAGAGGTCACATTTAAATACAGGTTCGTTAACCCCCGCTTTTTCATCTCCAAATCAATAGCCCGTGCTGCAATATCTCTCGTGCTTGCAGACCCATCTTTAGAGTAACCCAATTTTTTCATGAAATCACATCGAGCATCCTCACCCTTGTCTGCCAACGTTAGAATTCCCCCAATGTTTTTTCCCCTCAGGGCCTCAGTGAGCAAGAAACTTCTGCCTTGTTCATTATAGCCATAGAGCACCGTAGGATGGAACTGGATGAACTCCATATTTGCGACCTGAGCATTTGCGCGATAGGCAATAGCAATGCCGTCACCGGTTGAGGTATGACTGTTGGAGGTATAAAGATAAATTCTGCCCGCCCCGCCGGCTGCAATAAAGGTTGTCTGTGCTTGAAATGTCTTCACGTAATTTTGGCGAGCATCAAACACATAGGCTCCGAGGCATGTGTTCGGGACTGAAATATTTCCTAATTTTTGAGTCGTGATAAGGTCAATAGCAGCGTGATGCTCAAAAATACTTATATTCGGATCATCTATTATTTTCTCGATGAGTTTTTCCTCAATTGCCATGCCAGTGTAATCATCAACACAAAAAATTCTGGATCGTGAATGTCCTCCCTCCTGATGAAGTCGATAAGGGTATGTCTTGTTATTTTTGGAGAAGGGAACCCCGAGATTGATAAAAAAATTTACCACATCCTTGAAGGATCGCGTGATAAAATTGCGGGCAATCAAGGCATCGCCTAGTCCATCTGTGGCTTTGAGCGTATCATCAAGATGAAGATCAAAACTGTCCTCTCCTGAGTTGATTCTTGCAGGATCAACCGCTGCAATTCCTCCTTGGGCATGGTATGTTGCACCATCCCGGAGACTTTTCTTGGTGACAATAGCTACTCGATATCCATGACTGCTTAATTCAATTGCTGCACGCAGGCCCGCAATCCCAGAACCTATGATGAGAAAATCCGTTATAAGATAATTGTTTTTAGCTTGACCTTTCATATAAGAAACTCTATCAGCTTATTATAATATATATTATATACATTCCTCAATAGCAGTTGCCGAATTCTTCTCAGGGCAATCCCATGAAAAATTTTATCCTTGTGCAATTAACTGTATCCAACAAGGGCATAATGTAAGCTTTTTAAATTCACCACAGAGTTCGCAGAGGACACGGAGATTCATACTCACTCTGTAATCTCTGTGTCCTTTGTGGTAAGTTAATTCCCCTCATGAGAACACCATTTCAGGTATATTTGTTGACAGGATTGACAGGATAAATTTTAAATCCTGTGTATCCTGTTAATCCTGTCAAATATTTTTTTAAAATTTTTTAGAAAGTATCTAAAATTCTCACTTAACAAATAGAAATCCTTCATGTGATTGCCCTGCTGAATTCTTCTTGGTAGATTTTATTTATTCACTCCAAAATGGTATAATAGCCCGTATTCATGTTTATTCAGATTATAATCGAAATCGTACGCTAGAAATGAGGAGAGCGGAGGAGAATATATGGTTACAATCAAGGCTTTTAAGGGATTGAGAGCCATGAAGGGGAAGGAAGAGCAGGTTGCTTCAATTCCTTATGATGTAGTAGATTCAAATGAAGCACGAAGAATTGCCAAGGATAATCCCTATAGCTTTCTGCATATCGCAAAACCCGAGATTGATCTTGATCCCGAGATTGATTGTTATAGCAGAGACGTCTATGAGCAGGGGAAGAGAAATTTAAACAGGTTTATCGAGAAAGAGATTTTTGTACAGGATAAGAACGAATCTCTTTATATATATAAACTCAAAAAAGGAGATCATGAACAGACGGGTCTTTTAGCATGCACATCTGTGGGTGATTATACAAATGAGATTATAAAAAAGCATGAGCAAACCATGCCGGAGAAGGAACTCGACAGAATCAATCACATTAATATTCTTAATGCCCATACAGAGCCTGTTTTTATGACCTATAGAGCAGATGAAGAGATCGATGAGACTATTGACAAGGCAAAACAAAAAGAGCCTGAATACAATTTCACCACAGATGATGGCGTGAGTCATGTTTTCTTTACAGTTGATGAACAAGAAAAAAGCAGAAAATTGATACGGCTCTTTAAAGGAATTGAAACATTGTATATTGCAGATGGACATCATCGCTCAGCATCAGCGGCACGAGTAGCTGCCATCCGCAGAAAGGCAAATCCCCATCATAATGGTAATGAGGAGTATAATTATTTCTTAAGCATTATCTTTCCTCATAACCAGCTTTGTATCATGGACTATAATCGCGCGGTAAAAGATTTATATAATCACTCTGTCTCGTCATTTATACGGGCAGTTACAGAAAAATTTGAGATCATCGATATGGGGAGCAGATATAAACCAGTACAGAAGCATACTATGGGGATGTACCTTGGCGATCGGTGGTATAAGCTCGTTGTAAAGGATGGCACATTTGAGGAGAGCGATCCGGTAAACCAACTGGATGTTCATATATTACAGAAAAATCTTTTGGATCCGGTTCTTAAGATTACTGATCCCCGGACGGACCATAGAATCGATTTTATTGGAGGCAGTAGGGGGCTTGATGAGTTGGAAAGAAGGGTGAATTGCGGAGAATACAAGGTTGCGTTTGCCATGTATCCGACAACTATTGAAGAATTAATGACTGTCTCGGACAGGGGTGAGATCATGCCGCCAAAATCCACATGGTTTGATCCAAAACCGAGGAGCGGATTGGTTATACATCAAGTATGACAAAAGAAATCTTTGATATAGTAGTAATAGGTGCTGGCCCAGCAGGCTATGCTGCGGCTATAAGAACAGCCCAGCTCGGCTTTAAGGTATGTTTGATTGAGAAGGACACATCGGGTTTGGGGGGAACATGCCTTAATCGTGGCTGTATTCCAACAAAGATCCTCGCAGGGAGTGCTCATTTATTGGAAGATATTAAGAAAGCGCAGAGATTTGGGATACAGACAGGGGGAATCGGCTTTGAGTATAAGACATTAAAAAGACATAAGGAGAGGGTTCTCAAAGAGCTGAGGCAGGGTCTTGCATTTGTCCTTAAGAAAAATAAGATCACAGTAAAGTATGGTTTCGGAAGATTCGCCGATAAAAATTCCATAGAGATTGAACATGAAAGCGGCACAGAGGTGGTTCAGGCTCACCACATTATTTGTGCAACAGGGTCTGACCCTGCGCCCTTTCCGGGTATGGACGGGAAAAGAATTATTGATACGACGCACGCCCTTGAACTTGACGAATTGCCTAAAAGTATGATTATTGTTGGAGGTTCCGTAAGTGGGTGTGAATTTGCCTCGATCTATAAGAGCTTTGGAGTTGATATCACTATTATTGAAATGATGGATTCAATCCTGACTCTCCCGCATATGGAAAAGGAAATAATAGAGGAGCTTTTATCAGTCTTTGTTCGTAGCGGCATAAAGATAATATGTGGCGTCAGGATTATCTCTGCACAACGAAGGGGAGAGAGAGTGGTTGTGTATTTCGAAGAGCGTGGTGAAAAAAAGAGCAAAGAAACAGATATGGTGCTGATCGCCGCAGGCAGAAAGTTGCTTACCGACAATCTCAATTTAGCTTCGGTTGGCGTGAAGATCGGCGGGCAGGGAGAGGTTATGACAGATGGGGATTTCCGCACCCAGTGTGATACCATTCGTGCCATTGGCGATATTTCCGGCATTCCCATGTTAGCACATCGGGCGTATGCTCAAGCCAAAGCCGTAAGCGCGGACATTAAGGGACAGAAGCATTCGTTTGACCTTCGTACAATACCCTGTTGCATTTTTACCAATCCTCCCATATCTATGGTCGGACTTAGCGAAGACGAGGCATTAAAGGCGGGGAAAAAGGTTAAAACGGGTGTATTCCCCTTTGAATATCTAGGAATAGCCAGATCGCTTGATAAGACAGAAGGATTCGTGAAAATAGTATGCGATCAGAAGGATACTGTCGTGGGTGGCCATATTATCGGTCATCACGCCACAGAACTGATCCAGGAGATAAGTCTGGCTATGAGCAAAGGATTAACAGTGAAAGATATAACACATGTGATTCATCCCCATCCCACTTTCTCTGAAGCCCTCTTGGAGGCCGGAGAGAATGTGCTGGGGGAAGCACTCCATATGTAGGATGAGTAAAAGATGGAAATGATTCTTAATGAAATAGAAGCACGAATTCTCGGTTCATTGATCGAGAAAGAGATGACTACTCCCGATTACTATCCGCTCACATTAAATGCTCTCACCAATGCATGTAATCAGAAATCAAATCGGGATCCTGTGATGAGCCTTGAGAAGAATATTATTATTCGCACGCTTGACGAAATGCGCATTAAAAAGCTTGTGGTTCAAAAAGAAGCAATGGACAGCCGTGTGCCGAAGTATGCCCAAACACTCGATACTCTCTTTGGATTTTCTCAGAAAGAAGTGGCTCTTATATGCGCTCTTTTGCTGCGAGGGCCGCAAACTGTGGGTGAAATACATATCCATACCTCCCGAATGAATAAATTTAATGATTTATCCGACGTAGAAGCCACTCTTAAGGAATTGGCAGAGCGGGAGGGTGGCCCATTTATTATAAAGCTTCCCCGGCAAAGCGGACAGCGTGAATCCCGTTATGCACACCTTTTCTGCGGTGAGGTAGATTTTGAGAAAATTGCTTCTGCTCAAATCAATACGGAAAACGGCGACCGTCTCGCGAAACTTGAAACAGCCCTTGATTCTCTGCGCTCCGAATTTGACGAGTTACGGCAACGCTTTTTCGAATTTATAAAACAGTTTGAGTAATGGTCAATCTTATGGTGTCCGAGGCGGCGGTGGAGGGCCTGTAGCTCCCGGTTGTCCTTGAGGAGGCTGAAAATTAGGTGTTTTTGGTGCAGCCTCAACTATTTTATTTAATGCCTCATTATCGATCGTGATCTTTGCTTTTGATTTTAACTCAGCAATAGTGCTTTGCAGTTTTTGCAGTTTTACATATTTCTCAACACCCGTTTTTACATCTTCAAACTCAGATGCTCCTTCTGCTTTATGATCGAGGAGCTTGATAATATAGTATCCATTATTTGTTTTAATTATAGTGCTTAGTTTCCCAACCTCGAGATTTTCAAGTGCTTTATTAAATTCAGGCCCTTGATTCTGGAGTTGAGAAAGTGGTATAAATCCCGCTTCTCCTCTGGTATATCGCACTGAGGGATCTTTAGAGTATTTTACTGCGGTCGCGGAAAAATCAGCCCCTGCCTTCAATCTTTGGAGAACTTCTTTTGCTTCCTGCTCATCATGGAGAAATATGGATTGCAATTGTACCCTTTCAGGTGCATTGAGAAACAAACTTTTGTTTTCATTATAGAAGTCACGCATTTCTTTCTCAGTGACCGGCAAATCCCCCATTAATTTTATCATTGCATAGTCCTGCCCAATGATTGTTGCTTCGTTAATCTTCATGAGATTAAGATAGGTCTTGTCCTTATCGTATCCTAAACGCTTTGCTTCTTCATAAAATAGATAAAGATTAATCACTTCATCCATTCTCTTATTTAAGAATGAGGGTTGTTTAAGAAAGGGGCTATCTAATTGATTATATGCTGATTGTCCCATAAGAAGATCTTCTAATTTTATCGGATGATCACCTACTTTGGCAAGCTCAAGAGACAAATGCTCTTTACCAATTTTATCTGCCTTTTCCAGGGCTTTAATATTCTTTTCTATACGTTTGATAGTTACCTTTCCTTGCAGCTCTTTGATAAGGTTTTCCTGCGCTTCCGTCACTCTTTTATTTTGCAGTTTGAAACGAAGATATCGCTTTTTATTCTCAAGATCCTGAGGGGTCAATTGTTCATGGCTCACTGCCTTATAGATCGCATATCCTCTTCGAGTCTTAATAGGTGAGCTCCACTGGCCATCATTTAATTGAAACAGACTTTTTTCATCTTCAGATGAAATTTCTCCTTCGAAATAACCCGTATCCATTGTAACAAAACCGATCCGCCCTCCCCTCATTTTATTTTCGGCTATTGATTTTTGCTTGGCAAGTTCAGCAAAATCCTTTCCCTTTTTCAACAATTCAATAATCTGATCAGCTTCGCCTTTTGTTTTCACCACAATATTTTGAAAGTCAACCTTTTTCCTTCCATAGGGTGGAATGAGGCTCTCCAGTTCCTTCTCAGTCAATTCGGCTTTACTCTCTAATTTTTTTCTTTGGAAAAACTGAATGAGCTGCTGTTTCTTCAATAATTCAATACGTTCTGTTAATACCTCATCCTTTTTATAATTTTCTTTTTGAGCCTTTTCAGCAAGCAATATGAATTGAATGATCTGGTCCAGTAACAGACGGGGATCACTGTGGCCCTTAGTAAGTATTTGGAAATTCTCAAGTTCTATCTCCGTTCCATTTACTGTCGCGATAGGTTTTGCCTCTATCGGTGTACAGATTGCCATAACCATGAACATGAATGTTACTACATAGATGCTGAAATTGACGAATGTATTTTTTTTCATCTCGATCCTCCATTTTTATTATATACGTATTCGTTGCAATTGGATTATAATCATATTAAATTAGTAATGGTATGTCAAGCGCCAGAGCACTTCTAATTTTGGAAATATTTTCACAATAATATGGGTGTCTTGAGAGGAAGAGGATGGTAACGATGTTAAAAATAGGTCTTACAGGGGGCATCGGATGCGGGAAAACAACTGTCGCTGGAATGTTTGCAAAACGGGGAGCGAAGGTTATAAACGCAGATGAGCTTGTTCATGAATTATTAATATTCCGGGAAGATGTAAAAGAAAAAATCATCACACTCTATGGAGAGGATATTCTATCACACAGCGATGGGAATATTGACAGAGGAAAACTTGCGCAGAAATGTTTTGTGACAAAGGAGCAGCTTGAGCCACTCACCACACTCCTCTACCCCGAGGTGAGGACACAGGTGTGGAGCGCAATGGAGTCTTTTTCACAGGAGGGTATAACACTTTGTGTTGTGGATGCCCCGGTTCTTTTGGAGGCAGGATTTGAGCCCCTTTTTGATAGAATCATGCTCGTTATCGCTCCCCCTGATATTCAATTTAAACGTCTTGTACAAAAGGGTTTCACCATCGGACAGATTAAAGCCAGGATGCATTTTCAGTGGCCGACATGGATTAAAGCACGGTATGCGGATTTTATTATCAATAATGGCGGAAGAAGAGAAGACACACAAAAGCGGTTTAATAAGATATTTTTCGAGAATTTCTATGTCAGAGCGCACCAGGGTGAGCTTTCTCATCTGAAACGATGAAGAATTAATGCAAAAAAACCGATAAAGATAATAAATATTATTTTGCTATAGCGTGTGTATACTATAGCTGCAAGACAGGAGTGCTGTTTATTTTCTCAGGAGGGAGAATTATGTTAGTGTCCAAAGTAGCAATTGATGAAGCCCGCTATTATTTGAGCCATACAGCCAAAACCATGGATTCTCTCACTGAAAAAATAATAACCGGCAAAAGAATCACTTCCGCCGCAGATAGTGCCTATGAATGGCTGCAGATAAGGAAAGGGTATCGTAAATACAGTACCCTTCAATCTATTAATATCAGCCTCAACGAGCTTGCAAATGATATACGGATTGCTGATTCGGCAATGGAGGCCATTAATGATATTATTGAACAGATGGAAGGTGATCTTACGACAATCGTAGAATCACATCCTCCTTATGAGGCTGAGAGCAAGGAGAGGGAGGCTCTTGTGGAGATTTTCAACACTTTACGCGAGCAAATTAATCAATTAACCGAACCCTCCGGGAATCTCGGGGCACGGATGATTATGGCTGATCCTCAGTCTGTTCCGGAGGCTGGAGATTTAACCGTAGTCATTGGTGATAATGGGGCATTTAAAAAAATAGGAAGCTTAGAAGTCCATACAGGCCCCACCGGCCTTGATATTCCTGAGCTTACCTCGCCAGCCACTGATGAGGTGATCAGAGATGCACTGGACAATCTCCAACTTGCTCGAGAAAAGCTTAATAAAAGGCGGACGGTGCTTTCTTTGGAGGCTTTAAGTATAGAACGCTCCATTGAGTATAACGAAGAGACTGCTCATATTTACCGTATGCAGGCAGAAGCACTTGAGATTGCTAATGATACAGAAGTGAGTATAGAACTTAAAAGCATGGAACTGCGTCACAGTCTCACAATTGAAGTAATCGGAAGTTTATTTGATAATCATAATCAATTATTAGCATTGTTGCAATAAACATGGCTTTAAAAATTACTTTAAAACCACATGAACGTATGGTCATTGGTGGTGCAGTTGTTACTAATGCCAATTCGAATACAAGTGCGAATTTGATTATTGAGAATAATGTTCCTGTTTTACGTGAAAAAGATATTTTGAGCGTGAAAGATGCGAATACACCGTGCACCAGAATTTATTTTGTGATTCAGCTCATGTATGTTGATGAGGAGAATCTTGTCACTCATCATAATACATATTGGAAGTTAGTACACGATCTGATTAGAGCGGCACCAAGTGTGCTCGGCTTAGTTGATCAGATAAGCGAACAAATATTAAATGGGCGATATTATCAAGCACTGAAGATTGCTCAAAAATTAATCAAATATGAACGGAGGTTACTTAGTCGTGAATATGAATTTGTCGGACGTATACAAAACCATTAATAAAGAAACAATGTCAGGACGCGAATTAGAAGCTGAGGTGTTAACCCAGGCAGCTCAAAAGCTCAAGGATTGCCAGGAAAATTGGGATGCTGCAGACCGTGATGAAAAATTAGATGCAGCCTTAAAATTTAACCAATTGCTGTGGAGTATATTTCAGGGGGAACTCGTTGAAGAAGATAATCCTCTTTCAAGTGAATTGAAAAGGGATTTGCTCAGTTTGAGTGCCTTTGTCGACAAGAGAATTTTTGAGGTTATGGCGTATCCGTCTCCTGAGAAGCTCACTATCCTTATTAATATTAACCACAATATTGCAGATGGTCTGCGCGCTGTTCCCTCTTAAATTAAGAATGCATGGGTACCAAGCAAAAGTATGCTTGGTACCACTCTTTTAGCCTATAATTTTAGCCTATGATAAGGTATGGAAAAGATTTTAATCATTCAGCTTTGTCGTTTGGGAGATGTCGTGCAAACTCTCCCTTTGGTTATGAGGCTCAAAGAGGTGAAGAAAGGGAGTCATATCTCCTTTGTCTGCAGAAAGGAATATAGTGGTATCGTTCCTTGTAGCTATGGAGTTGATCGGCTTATATATCCTTCCCATGAATTTTTAGGTCAGATTGAGAAACAGCCAAAAGATGCTCTCAGGATAATTCCCGAGCTTGAGGAGGAATATGATTATGTTATAAATCTGACTGCCAATCCCATAGCTGGCCGAATATGCTAGGCAGTCAAAGCTCAGCGAAAGTCCGGCAGAATTATCACAGATAATGGAGAGAGTATAATCTTAGGGGATTTTGCCAAATACTATTTCTCATTCTCTGATAATAGGCTCCAGAATCTTTTTAATATTGTGGATATGTATATTGGCATGGGAGACGTTTCCCATCATCCGGTGCATGGCTATATTAGAATAGGGGAGAGGGAATATGAGGGGGCAGAAAGACTTATGCGGCAGAATGGATATAAAAAACATGGAAAACTTATCGCTTTGCAGCTTGGGGCGAATAAGCTTCATCGCGCCTGGCCTATTGAGAAGTATGCTCTGCTTGCCGACCAATTAGCGCATGAGTATAATGCAGAAATAGTTCTTTTAGGCATCGAAGAAGAAAGGAAGCTCGCCTCCACCTTTCAAAAGCTTAGCAATACAGCAGTCATTGATCTTACAGGAAAAACAGGACTCTCTGATTTGGCGGCTGTGTTAAACATAGTCGTCTTCTGATAAGCAATGATACCGGTACTGTGCATATTGCGGCTGCCGTCGGCACACAAGTCCTCGGATTATTTTTCTCTTCAGCTTATTTCACGGAGACAGCCCCCTATGGAACGCATAATATTGTCATCCAGACAGAGCTTTCATGCCCACCCTGTCATGAAAAAGACCTATGTGAAAAAATACAATGCAAAGACTATATAACCGTTCCCGCAGTCAAATATGTGGTCGATGCCCTCCTCGAGAGGAGAAATGATCTTGAAGATTTTAATTTTCCGCATCTCTCTCTTTATCAATCCAGGTTCTTATCAAATGGAATGTTGATCTATGTCCCTGTGTGCACATCAGGGATTTCCGGGCACTATCTCACAGGTTTCTTCAATAGGATCATGTGGGAAAGTGCACTTGGTATAGAGCATGATAAAGCCTTTCTCAATGAATTTATCCCGAAGATGAGAATTCTCAAAACTCTTAACAAGCCCATGGAAAAACAAAAGAACGACCTGTGCTTTTTGCACAGCTTATATTTGAAAGGCACACACTCAGCAGAACAAATTGTGTCTGCCTGCGCCTCTTCTTCACCAAATCAGGAGATTATACTTTCGTTTTTTAATGAGTTACAGGCCATTGAATGTGATATTTCAAAACCGGATTTTTATCCTGGGATAATAAAGGATTTTCATTCGCTGGAAATGCTCGACTTACGGTATGATCATTGTTCCGCACTGGCTGGGCAACTTGCCCGAAAATACCGGAAGCTTAAGGATATTACAGATATTTTTCTTAAAAACCTTGCATGCCTTTTTACATAAATTCTATTACCGTGTCATAACTATCACAGGTATAAATAACTATTTTATTTTTAAATTATTTTTTCTTCACTGGCCTGCTCTCCAAAACTTCATTGTCATAATTCCTATCACGCCTGCATATGAGTTGAGAGCATAATGTGTGGCATATATTATGCTCTTTGCATTAACATAAAATTGTGTATGCCTTTAGAGAAAGAGCGGATATTGAGAAGAAAAGGGTTAAAGGGGATGTGGTTAGATAGGATATATGATCCACAAAGTAACAATCTTTGTTGTTACTATTCATTAAAAAATTCAAAATTTATTTAACTACACGTAATCTATTCTTGTCTCATCCCCGGTATCCAAGAAATGAAACCCGTAACCTTATATAGTAAGGAGGATAATATATGATTATATAGGCTGCATAAAGAGTGGTTAAAGAGAAAAAAGGAGAGAAAACACTATATGGCATAAAGAACCTTATCAAAAGAGTAGGAAGGAAAAATTGTCCATGGCTATGAAAAAAGAATTTATAAAAGTAGTATTAGTAATATTTATATTATCTATCGGTATATTATTATCTTCTCCCCTTATCCATGCTCAAGAATGGATCGGCATTCCACCATATGATGCATTATGGGCATTATGGTTACCGGGGGTTTCCACTATTCAGGCTACCGGATTACCACTGCCTATTCCAACAGGCACGGTTCCACTCCTGCCTTTGCCAACGCTCCCTGCCCCGATTCTCCCAACTGATGTCGCGCCCCTTTTTATTGCAGAGCAAGCTGGCAGTTGGAGTGGTACATGGTTTAGCCTGCAAAAGTTTCTTGCCGGCCCAATGACGCTTAATCTTATTGAAGATCCCTCAACAGGCACTTTATCCGGAACAGTTTCTCTTATCAACAACAAACTGCTTCTTTACCCTGCTGAAGTATCCGGCGCTATTGTACCTGGTGCAACGTTCTTTGAATTGCGCGGAACGTTTTATAATTTTACCGGAGGCATTACTTATTCCATAGAATTATGGTGTACATTAATAGGCGATAACGCAATGACCGGCAATTATTATATATATGGATTAGGTGTTGCAGCACAAAATGATTATGGTCAATTTAATCTGAATCTTGGTGCACCAGTAATTACACCCACGGTAACCTTGCCTATTGTGCCGATAACAACGCCTGTAGTACCAGTACTTACAGCTCCCGCGACTGCAACTGTTCCTGTCCTGCCACCAACAACGGCTGGGATAGCAGTATTGCCAACGGCAGCAGTTTCAGCCCTCGGTTGGTTTTAAGGTATTATAAAGCACTGCAGTTAATTATAAGGCTCTGAAGTGTTGGTGGTTTTTTACCGAAACTACCAACACTTCGACAGAGATTTTTTTTATAATTCTTTCCAATATCTCGAAAACAAGGGGAGGGCATTTTCTATAAGATCCCGTGTGCCATCTTTTATACTTTCCATGGGTATTTTTTGCTCATCAAGGTCGTTATATGCCCCACTTAAGGTTTTTATAACTGCACTTACACATTGCGCAATACCGTGTAAATGATATCCTCCCTCAAGGCTCAAGATGATCTTTTGAGAACTACATAACGTAGCGATCTTCATGAGTGAATAGGTCATAAAAGCAAAGCCCTTTTCAGAGAGCTTCATGTGAGCGAGGGGATCATGCAGATAGGCGTCAAAACCGGCAGAAACAATAATAAGCTCAGGAGAAAATTCAAGCGCAATAGGCATAAGTATATGATGAAATAATGCTTTATATTCTGCATCTCCTTGACCTGGAGGCAGAGGGCAGTTTACAGTAAAACCCTCACCCTTGCCACTCCCGATTTCATTGAGACTCCCTGTTCCGGGGTAATGGGGATATTGATGCACAGAAAAATAGAGAACAGATGGATCATCATAGAAAGCATGTTGTGTCCCATTCCCATGATGGACATCCCAATCACAGATTAAAACTCGTGTGATCCCAAATTTCTGCTGTGCATAACGGGCTGCAATGGCGACGTTATTAAAAAGACAAAAGCCCTTGGCAAAGCTTCGTTCTGCATGGTGGCCAGGGGGCCGAACGAGAGCAAATACAGGAAAGGTATTTCCCGAAGAAATGGTATCTACTCCTTCAAGCACTCCTCCTGTAGCATAGAGAGCAGCGAGATATGAATGTTGAGTAATGGGAGTGTCTGGATCCAAATACACCGGAAATCTATTGATGCTTTCGATATCTTCAATATAGGGCATATGATGAATAAGTCCCACTTCTTCGTTGGTAGCGGCGCGGGGTTTTAAATAGGAGAGGGGAATGAGATGTTCAAGAGTAGGGAGGGTTTCATATATGGCGTTCAGACGTTCTGGACATTCGGGATGGGGCACATTGACCAGATGGTCTAAATACCGTGTATCTTTGACTATGTACACTGTATTTTTCATCTGATCTCTCATGGCCTCTTGCCCCCTTATTTTATCATCTTGTCAGAATATTGCTTTTTTTATTCTCATCAGTGAAAAATTCATTGGGTATATTTATTTATATCATACGTGGAGATTTTTTTTCAAGAAGAATTGCTCAGCAATGCTCATTATGGCCAATTGTTTTGTTGGCCAGGGATTCCTGTATTCGTTTCGCTCAACGCTCGGCTTTTAAGAACTTCTAAGCTTGCTCCGCGAAATTGCAAAAACTCGCTTCGCTCAGACAATTGCAATTTTTTATCGCTCCACGTCGCTAAGAAGTTCTATAAAAGACCTTGCTACACCGCTCAACAAATAGCAGGAATCCCTTATACTTCTGGGAGTATGCTCTGATGAGATTGCTGAGAGTTGCCGGTAATTTTTAAGGATGGTGTGCTGGCTAATTTAACTTTAAGTTAAAGTTGAAGTTCATAAATATTGTACCGATAAACATTTTATCTACTCAAATATATTCACTTAAGCGAGTAGGGGTTACAATAATATAGAAATCAATACTTTATATAAAAAAGAATGTGTAATTCAGGGGGCGGAGCTCTCGAAAGCCAGCAGACCTTTTACTTGAAGTTTACCACCATAGTTTTTAAATATTACAATAGAGTATGGATCTAAATAAACCAACCTTTACTATCCAACAACTGAGCGAGAGGCTTGAAATCCCAAGGCCCACATTGCGATTTTGGGAAAAGGAACTGGAAGGTGTTATTGTTCCTCTCAGAACACCTGGGGGGCAGAGACGCTATACAATGGGACACTGCCTCATCATAGAAAAAATAAAGAAATTGCGCGATGAGGGTATGAATTTGGCTGAAATAAAAAGAGAGTTGAGGAAGAATAAAGGCACCATACAATCTGCTTCAAAGGAAATTGATCAATTAGCAGAAAAATTAGCCGAAATCGTGAAAGCTGAAGTTTATAACTTTTTCAGCAAGGAGTAAGTATGAAAGGAGCTCTGGAAACACCTTATGTTTACGACACTCGATTGTATAAATAAAACGAAAGATACATGTTCTCAGGATACGCCATCCATAACACTCGGGGCTATGACCTCCCACATTTTATTGAATGATCCGGAATATATGGCATGCATACTTTCACGATATAAGTTTTGTATGAGGCTCCTGCAAGGAAAATCATATATTTTGGAAGTGGGGTGCGGAGATGCGTTTGGTACCCCTATAATAGCGAAGGCAGTGAAGCATCTTATGTGCATAGATCATATAAAAGGATTAATTGCAGATAATAAAAAAAGGCTTAAAAGTATTGAGAACATTGAATTTCATACGATGGATATAATAAAGGAGGTTCCGGATAGGATTTTTGATGCTGCGTTTTCTCTCAATGTAATCGAGTATATTGAGCCGGATAATGAAGATATTTTTATAAATAATATTTGTAGATGCTTATCACATGATGGGGTATTTATTATTGGCACACCGAATTGTGAAACCGTCAAGTATGCCACGGATAAGGTGATGCCGCAAATTAATCGTAAAAGCCACAGTGCCCTTCGTCGGTTGTTGGATAAGTTTTTTCTCAATACTTTTATCTTTTCTATGAATGATGAGATAGTGTATGCAGGTTTTTATCCGTTCGCTCATTACTTTTTTGGATTAGGAGTCGGTCTAAAAGAATATTAGCAGAATCAATTGTTCAGCAATTCTAATTTTGGGTATATACCAGGTGAGGAATTTAACATTTAAAATTAGAATTGCTACAATTATTCCGTTGTTGGCTTAAACAAAAATAGTTGGATAGGATTTGAAAATGAACATAGGCAGATTGAGTGTAACTATGATTTGCTTTAATCATGCTCATTATATTGCTGATACGTTAGAAAATATACTCGATCAATCCTTTAAGCCGATTGAGATTATTATTGTTGATGATGGCTCTACTGACGCAAGTAGCGATATACTTCAAGAGCTTGCGAAAAAGAATGAGAATATTCTCTTAAAGCGCAATGAAAAAACAGTGGGGCGTACTTTGTCCAGGAAATTAGCGCTATCCTTAGCTACAGGTGAGTATGTGTATAATGCGCATTTTGAGAATAAAATGCATCCTGATTTTTTTGAAAAATCAATGAAGCTTTTAGCAGACTATCCGCAAGCCGGACTTTGTTGTACACATTCTGCCGACTTTTCTGATGCTGCGCAGAAGGTGTGGTGTGAGAAATCTCGTTATTTTTCACCACTTGAATTAGCTGAAATACTCATGGGGTACTCTATTTCTGACTGCACGTGTATTATAAATCGATCAGTAATAGACGATGCGGGAGGATGGGGTATTCCGGAACTAAGGTGGCATTCAGATTGGTTTTTAACGCATGTTATTGCTTTTAGAAGAGGGATCTGCTACATCCCGGAATCTTTTGTGACTCTGCCAGCCTCGGATGATTCTCCTTCCTTTGCAGCAAGGAAAAATATCAATGAGCATAAGGCAGAGCTCACCCATTTGGTGCATCTGCTGAAGTCTCCTGTCTATCGTGACATCTTGCCTCATTTTGTCCGCAGTAGCATTATGTCCTATTTTGGGGATGAAATTGTACGGATTGTAATGCGCAATCCTGATCTTTGGGATCCAGAAACAGTTATGTTAATTCAAAATCCATTATGGCAATGGAATTTGCGGTTGGCAAAAAGGCTCCAGAATAATGCCCGTAAATCTTCATATTCTATAATGAAGACCAAAGCTGTCTCAATTTTAGATAAGGGAAATGCAGCAATGGCACAGGGAAAGGTATACGAAGCCTTTGAAATATTTAAATATCTCACACGCAAGGTTCCTACGATGGCTATGGGGCATGTTGCATTATATAAGGCAGCGATTGCTCTTGAAGATTATGATTCGGCTCGTGAGGCTGTGCTCAAAGCAATTGCTCTTGAGCCAAATAATGCAGAATTTCAAAACCAATTAGGGATAATTTACTATCGATGCGGGGACTATAAAATGGCGGAGAATATTTTCCAAAAGTCTCTCTCCTTAGACCCCAATAATTTTAATACATATATTAATTTGGGAGAAATCTTACGCCGACAGAGATTTTATACTAAAGCAGAAAAGTATTATCAAAAAGCTTTAAAACTAAAACCTGATAATGTAAATTTGCTCGTGGCGTTAGGCCTCATCGCCCGCGAAACTCACTCATATGAAAGTGCGCAGAATTATTTCGAACGGGCCTTATCTCTTGATCCTTCCTGTGAGATGGCACGAGAAGCCCTTAAGGATTTGAAGGAAAAAAAGAAATAAGAGTGTGCACTGTGAAAAACCACCAGTGAAGTTTACACTAAGAAGTACTTAATATGTTCAGGTCAATTAAAAGTAAGATCCTCACATTTCAAATTATATTTATTTTATTTTTATCTTTAATTCTCGGATTTTCGACATATTTTTTTGTTGCCAATGTCTTGGAGAAAGATCAGCACGCAAGACTTCAATCCATTGCCCATGATAAAAACCGGGATCTATCTCACCTTATTGAGAATAAAAAAAGGATACTCGAGAGGATAGACATGAAAGAGGTTGTGAGAATTCCTTCCCAAGACGATAAAGAAATGATCTTTAAAAACAATTATTCTCTATTTAGTGATGAATTTCCTATCCTTATATATATTAATGAGAATGGATTTGAAGAGTTGAAGATCGAAAATGGAACTCTGTCAAAGAGACTTATTGATGTAAAAGGAAGTCCGCTTTTCAAAGAGGCACGCCGAGAGCCAAATAAGGTTGTGACATTATTATCTTCATTGTATATAGAATTTGCTCTGTTTCGCCAGGGCCTTCATGATGAATATAAAGGAATAATTGTGGGAAAGATTCCTTTCGTCGATTTTGCTGAGGACATTCATCAACTTTCAATCGGACAGACAGGCTTTTTACTCTTAACTGATGCGCAAGGAAATATTTTATCCTCTCCCGGAAAGCAAAAAATGGAGCATGCATTATCACATATCTTCTCGGTTATCAACAAAAGATCGAGCCTTAAAAGAACCACCATTGCCGGCATGGATGTGTTACTAGCCTATAGTCTCATGACAGAGATAAATTGCATGATTACCGCAATTTTGCCACAAAAGGAGTTGACGGCAACCCTCCATGCGTTAAGAGATGTTATTATCATTATGTGTTGTATCGCTCTTCTTATAGCCATTTTGGGGTCCTATATTATTAACGGTTATATAGCCAAACCAATATTACAGTTAGCCTCAAAAACCCAGCAGATCGCGCAAGGTGACCTGTATCACAGAGTAAATACCACCGCAGTGGATGAGATAGGAATATTGGCAAAATCCTTTAACAGGATGGTTGATCATTTGCAGGAGGCAATAATGGTGCGTGATCAAGAAATCATCGAGCGCAAAAGAGCAGAATCGATATTGCAAGAGGCAAAACAAAAGGCTGATTTGGCAAATAGATCGAAAAGTCGCTTCTTGGCCAATATGTCTCATGAGCTTCGCACTCCTATGAATGCAATTATAGGTTTTAGTACTATGCTCTTCGATACTCAGCTTACTGCTGAACAGAGCGAATTTACCAAATATATACGCGACTCTGCATACAATTTACTCACTATTATCAATGACATTCTCGATTTTTCAAAGATAGAAGCGGGCACAATTACCTTTGAAATAATCGATTTTGATATACGCACGATGGTTGAGGATATAGCAGAGATATTTTCTTTTAAAGCCAAGGAAAAAGAGCTTGAGATTGCAACTTTGATAAGTCCTCATGTCCCATTATGCATGCGTGGTGATCCTGGTAGATTAAAACAGGTGATGATAAACCTTGTAAGCAACGCAATAAAGTTTACTACTAGGGGGGAGGTTGTTATGTACCTGGAACTTATTAAAGAGACGAATACATATGCCACAGTACGATTTAAAGTGACTGATACAGGCATAGGCATTTCAAAGGAGAATCGGTTAAAACTATTCGATTCCTTTTCCCAGGTAGATTCTTCTGATACGCGTCTATATGGGGGAAGCGGTCTTGGGTTGGCTATTTCAAAAAATCTTATAAATAACATGGATGGTCAGATCGGTGTGGAAAGCGAGGAAGGGTGCGGGTCTACCTTCTGGTTTACTGTGACGTTAGAGAAGCAGGATGCCCCTCATGCTATCCCATTTGCAAATATTAAAGGTATTAAAGTCCTTATCGTGGATGATAATGCCACAAACAGAAAGATTTTAAGATATTACCTTAATTCATGGGGTTGTATAATTGATGAAGCGGAAGATGATCACCAGACCTTTAAAAAATTACATTCTGCTGTGAAAGAAGGAGCTGCGTTTAATATTGCTCTTGTTGATTTTTATTTACCAGGGACTGATATTTGGGGCTTAGCAAAAAAAGTAAAAAAAGATAAAGTAATCCATAATACCCATCTCATTTTATTAACCTCCAAGACTGAGCGCGGGGACGCTGCCAAATCAAAAAAAGTTGGCTTTTCCGCGTATCTTCCTAAACCGGTAAGACAGGCTCAATTATATGATTGTGTTGCGATGGTGATGGGCATAAGCCAAGTGTCCGGAGAACATCCCGAAGAGGATAGAGACTGCGTTTTGGTTACACGCCATAAAATTAGTGAAGAGAAGCGAAAAAAAATTCGTATTCTTGTCGCTGAAGATAATATTGTAAACCAGACCATGGCAAGTCTTATGTTGAAAAAAGCAGGTTTTTTATGTGATGTGGTGGCGAATGGGCTGGAAGTGATTGAGGCGATATCGAAGATTCCTTATAATCTGATACTTATGGATTGTCAAATGCCTGGAATGAATGGTTTCGAAGCTGCCACAGAGATACGGCGGAGGGAAGAAGGGAAGACGCACATTCCGATTATAGCCATGACAGGTTATGCAGTGACGGGGTATATGGAAAAGTGTATTAATGCCGGCATGAATGATTATATTTCCAAGCCTCTCAGTATGGACAAGTTGATTGAGATGACCGAGAAGTGGATTGAGGGTGTAGAAGAAAATGAATAAATATTTTTTCTTCCCCCTAGAGATCGTAATCGTTTTAGTATATAGTAATTAACCGTATATTTTATAGAAAATGTCTGAAAGTTTGTATCAAGGATTATGTAAGCCTTTATCGGCCAGTGAGCCAATGATATGCAGAAATCTGGAAGAGCATATTGTAAAGCTTGCCGGTGAATTTGGGGAGAGAAACATTTGGAAATACAGTGAATTGGAAGAAGCGGCACGTTATATTGAGAGCGTGCTTAAAGAGAGGGGATATATGGTGAGGGAGCAACAATTCAATGTTAAAAATAAGAGTGTCTGTAACATTGAGGCTGAAATCGCCGGGATATCGAAACCAGAAGAGATTGTGCTTATAGGAGCCCATTACGATTCGATCGCAGGAAGTCCCGGAGCCAATGATAATGCTTCAGGTGTTGCAGCCCTTCTCGAAATTGCCCGGCTTTTCATAAAAGAAAAACCGTTGAGGACAGTGCGTTTTGTCGCATTTGTCAATGAAGAGCCACCTTTTTTCAAGACAAAAAATATGGGAAGTTGGATATACGCGTCTCGATCACGACAGAATAAAGAAAAGATAGTCGCAATGTTTTCTTTAGAGACCATAGGGTATTATTCAGATACTCCAGGAAGCCAGAATTATCCGTTTCCCCTGGGTTATTTTTATCCAACGATCGGTAATTTCATAGCTTTTGTTGGGAATATTTCATCGCGACGGTTGGTTCGCCATGCTCTCGCCGTTTTTCGAAAAAATACGGCATTTCCTTCACAGGGTGTGAGCGCACCTTCCTGGATCAGAGGAATCAGTTGGTCGGATCACTGGTCCTTTTGGGAAAAAGGGTATTCGGCTGTAATGATTACAGATACTGCCCCGTATCGTTATGATCATTATCATACTATCGAAGATACCCCGGAGAAAATCGATTATTCCCGGATGGCGCGTGTAGTAACGGGAATTACCAGAATCCTCAATGACATTTCCAATGCTAAAGGAGGCCAGAATGGATATTTTTGAGGCGATAGCTCAAAGGCATAGTTACAGGGGGGAATTTATCGATACACCGGTATCGCGGGATAATTTGAGGAAAATAGTACAAGCGGGAATCCACGCCCCATCAGGATGCAATGCACAGAGCACCACATTTATTATCGTTGATGATGGTACACTATTAGAAAAAATCAATACGCTGCTCTCCGTTCATGCCCTTGCATTTATTGTCTGTATAACCGATCCAAAGCCTGTGTATATGGATATGTCTTTTGAAAAACAGGATTGTGCTGCTGCCGTGGAAAATATGTTATTAGCCATTACAGCTCTGGGCTATGCGAGTGTGTGGATTGAGGGGAAATTACGGAGGGAAGGACGCAGTGAGAAGCTTGCACAGATTCTTAATGTGCCTCACGATAAATGTGTGCAAGTAGTGCTTCCGGTCGGAATACCAGTTGAGCCGGGAGTGCAAAGAGAGAAAAAGGTATTTGAAGAACGTGTGTGGTTTAATAGTTATGGAAAATAAGGAGAAAAGCAATGGGAGAGAAAATTTTTAGGAATTGGACCATATATATCCTGCTATTATCGTGTATACTGGCAATTATCCTGATACCGGCAACAGCCGGGGCCCTGATGATACGTCATGCCATCGGCATAGATGGTATACGACTGATAGATAAAGCTCAATATGATGGTATGTTTAATTTTTTCTATCAGGGATCGTTAAATAATAAGAGTGCTTTCGTGGTCGGTTATTCTTCCGGGGATGAAGCAAGTATAATTGATCTTGCATATAAGATGTATATGCACCTTTACTCAAATGGCATCTTCTATCAATTGGGTGCTGTCTATATAGATGAAGATAATGATGATAGTGAAATGGGAGTCTCCGCAGCAATCGGATATGAGAAAAAATTATCACCTCACGTTGTAGTAGGTGGTGCCGTAAAAATAATAGCTGGGGTAGAGAATCCGGTGACAGGTGATGAAGACCCTCTTTATCATCCTGTCCTTAACCTTATAATAGCATTTTGATGCTTGAACAATCCTTGGTACAGGGGAGGTAGAATGAAAAAATATATCCTTGGTAAGATTATCCTTTTTATAAGTATAATAATTTTTCTTTTTTCTTCAATAGCTTTAGCTCAGAATAAGACACTAGGAATAGGAGTAATCGTTGGAAAGCCAACTGGCTTGAGCTGCAAATATTGGCTCAGTCAAGGCACAGCAATTGACTTTGCCGCAGAATGGTCGTTTGGGGATCGGGAATCAGGGCATATTCACGGCGATTATCTATTACATCGATTTGATCTTGTAAAGATTGAGGAGCGAAGTTTTATCGTATCATATGGGATTGGAGCACGAATCTGGTTTAAAGAGGATGAGGACACCCGGGTGGGGATCCGCATACCTATAAGTTTAGCCTATATGTTCAGCCGAGATCCCTTTGAGGTATTTATTGAGGGTGCGCCAATTATTGATATTGCTCCAAAGACAAAGCTTGATCATAATCTGGGCTTAGGTGTAAGGTTTTATTTTTAGTACACTAATTTCATTTGACAAAATTTCTGTTGGAGCCAACAGGATTCCTCTTGTATACACTCTTGACTAAAATTTGGAAGAATTGCCAGTAAAAACCACCGGTTTTAAAAAGTTGAGGTGAAGGACGAAGATTTCTTAAGGTGGTCTTGTTCATAAATTATGTCGATAATAAGTATGAGGGTGGGAGTGTACTCTCCCGGGGACGGGGATTAAAAAATTTAAGGAAGATACATTATGGACGCTTATTCTAATCAAAGGAAGCCATTCCTAAAAGATTGGCTAAACGTAGGGGATATAATGAGTAAAAGTGTACAAAGGATTTCACCTGATAAAAGTCTTGCAGCAGCCGCACAAATAATGTCTGCAAATAATATATCATGTATTATTGTCATAGATAATAATAAATTGGTCGGTATACTCACAGAAACAGATTTTCTCAAGAAGGTTGCAGATAAGAACAAGAATTTTGAGACTATTTTTGTGGATGAGATAATGACTTCGCCTGTTATCACCATACCAGCGAGTTTATCCCTCATTGATGCGGGCAGAATGATGCTTGAGAAAAGAATAAAACGGCTGCCTGTTATTCAAGATAAACGGCTTGTTGGCATTGTAACACAAACTGATATGACACGTGCCTTTACTTCAACCGATATATGTGATGATGTGGTGGAGATAATGAGCCAGAATGTGGCAGCGATAAATATAGGATCTATGGTTGTTGAGGCGGTTGAGGTAATGGTCGCAAAAAATATTACTTCCATTGTGATCATGGAGGGGGAAAAAGTAGTGGGGATCTTTACGGAACGAGATCTGTGCAGAAAAATAATTGCCCCACGAAATGAACCGACCAATCTTAAGATTGAAAAGGTGATGTCCCGTCCGGTAATGAGTATCCCCTATCATTATTCACTCTCAGATGCCAGTAGGATAATGGAGAAAATGCATATTCGAAGGTTGGTAGTTATGAAGGAAAATAAGTTATGCGGAATACTGACACAATCTGATATTTTCCGGGCTATGCAAGAGCACCTTGACAAGGAAGAAAAAAAATTGCACCCTGCTTGAGAATGCGAATGCAAGAGAAGATACTGGAGTATATGCGGTAAAATAAGAGGAAATATATTGAAGATATCATTCAATATAAAAAGTTTATTTGTTGCTATATTAACTACTATAGTTATAGTGGCAATAATAGTAATTAGCCTATTTTCCGTATCATATCTTAAAAATTTCAAGAATACCCTTATATCCAAAGAGCACCAGCAGCTTTTAGCAGCGGCACGTTTAACAGGAAAGGCAGTACAAGAATTTCTTACTATGCAGTCAGAGCTTTTGAGCATTCTTCTTGATGATCCTTACTTTCAGAAGTCGGTTATGAAGAATAAAGGCTCAATTCTGGTAAGAAATTTTTATAACGTCAATCAAGAGAGAATCATTACTCTCTCTGTGTTTAATGCCGAGGGTATATTGATTCAACGATATCCTTTGGAAAAAAACTTAACTGGCAAGGCGTATAATGATAGACCGGAAATAGTCTATGTGCTGAAAGAGGAAAAATTACATATAAGCAATGTATCCTTTGATCAATCAGAGGTATCCTCTATTACTCTTTCAGAGCCTATATTGTATGAGAGAAAACTGATTGGCATACTAAGATGCACCATAAAAACGAACCCTTTCTTTGAGCGTTTTATCCAGTCAATTACACCCTGCGCAGGAGGATTTGCCTGGGTATTTGATGAGAAAAGTACCATCCTTTCATATGCTGATAAAAATTTTACTAATAAAAAACAGAATTTTTTTAAGAGTATACCATCTAATGACGAGGGATATGGGCTATCAACTGCGTGCATAACCGATGATTCCCACATATGTAATGAGACCTTATGGGCCTATACAAAAATTGGAGTAGGCGAAGGGGCGTGGTATCTTGTTATGGCCCTCCCTTATTCTGAGATTATGGGGCTTATAGAAAAACATGCCCGGAATACTTTTGGAATGGCGGGTCTTCTAATCTTTATGATTGTTATGGCAAGTGTAGCGACACTTGTCTCTTATAAAAGGAAGTCAAGGCTTGAAGCACGAGAGGACAACTTGGCCGCCCTCCAAGACAGAGAGGAGAAATATCGATCTGTTGTGAACAATATCCCGGATATTACCTGGACAGCGACAGCTGAAGGGGAATTTGTTTTTATAAATTCAAAAGCAGAAATAATATTTGGTTTTTCTAAGCAGAATATTTATAACGCTGGTCATGATTTCCTCTTTTCGAAAATCCATCCCGACGATCGAGAGAGAGTAAAAGAGAATTATGACCTGCTCTTTGAATCCAACAAATCTCTTGATATTGAATACAGATTTGAGCGCAGAGGCGGAGAATGGATATGGCTGCACATGAGATCATTAGGGACCTATGAAAAAGATAACCGCATATATGCTGATGGGATTATCACAGAGATTACGAAACGCAAGAGAGAGGAGGAATCGCTTCAGGAAACCAAGCAGAACCTTGAACAGTCAATTAAACAAGTAAAACAGTCCGTGAAGAATGCAAATGTGGTGGGAGTTGAGTTCTTGAACAAGATTACCCATGATATTCGTACCTCAATAAATGGGATTTTAGGTTTTATTGAGTTATTACTCAAGACTGATTTAAATCAAAACCAATGGGAATATGCTGAAACTGTGAGGAAATCAGCTCAAAATTTATTAACGCTCATCAATGATATTATGGATTTTTTACATATCGAAGCAGGCAAGCCTGAGTTTGAAGATATGGATTTTGATATACGAACAGCTGTCAAAGATATATCAAAGTCAGCAACCATTAAGGCGCAAGAGAAAGGTCTTACAATTGCTACCTTAATAAATTCGAATGTTCCTTTATGGTTGCGTGGTGATCCCGGGAGGTTAAAACAAGTGATAACTCACCTGGTCGATAACGCTATAAAATATACTCAAGAGGGAGAAGTGATTATCAGCGCCCATCTTGAGAGGGAGACGGATACACATGCGACAATTCTTTTTAAAGTAAGTGATACGGGTGCTGGTATTGCACAGGATGAACAGGAAAACTTATTTATTCGCTCTGATGTTACCTGTGGAGAAACAGGTTCCGGATTAGCAATTTCAATGCAACTGGTCAAATTTATGAATGGTGAAATGGGTGTGGAGAGTGAGGAGGGAAGTGGTGCTACTTTTTGGTTTACGGCGGTATTAGAAAAGCAAAAATTGGCATACTCGGCCAAAGTCATTCCCCATGCTGACATTAAAGGACTAAGAGTGCTCATTGTAGATGATAACAAGGATAATCGGAACATACTCCTTCATTATTTGGATTCATGGGAATGTATATGCGAAGAGGCTCCAGGTGGCCCGGAAGCATTAGAAATGTTGAAACAGACTGCAGCAACCCAAGATCATGCATTCGATTTAGCACTCATTGATTTTCAGATGCCTGAGATGGATGGATGGCAGTTGGCAAAAGAAATAAAAGCAGATGAACAGACAGAGAATACCCAGCTTATTCTTCTTACATCTGTTGGCAAACGGGGAGATGCGATTAAGATGAAAGCTGCCGGATTCGGTGGTTATCTCACAAAACCCGTTAATCAAAGTGACTTAGAGAGCTGTATTTCTATGGTAATCGGAATCAATCAATTGCCTCCTGAACAAAAAAAGCCTTTTTTGGTAACACGGCATACTATTAGTGAAGAGAGACATAAAAACCTGCGTATCCTCCTTGTGGAAGACAGTATCGTCGATCAAAAACTGATGGCGCATTTACTTGAAAAAGCGGGTTATTTATGTGATATAGCGGTGAATGGCCTGGAAGCGGTAAGCGCAATAGCAAAAATACCATATAATTTGGTATTTATGGACTGTGAGATGCCTGAAATGAATGGTTTTGAGGCAACAGTGGAGATCCGAAAACAAGAGGGTGATATGAGGTGTATTCCTATCGTAGCCATCACCGCTGACGGCGATAGAGAAAAATGCTTTAAAGCTGGCATGGACGACTACATTGCAAAGCCGATCGATTCGGATAAATTGTATGCTATTGTAAAGAAATGGGCCAACATTAATATCAAAGTCTAGTATAGTTTTTTCTAAGTATGATTCCAACAATATGAGCACATCATCATCATCAAAGCAGGCTATTTGTCTGCAATCTCTCACCAGGGATGAAATCATTACCCACCTTACATCGGTGAAAACCAACCGACAGGTCTTAAATACACTCCAATGCTTGAAAAGATCGGAGATCAGGAATTCTCTGAACCTTGATGAGATAATTTCTCGCTATTGGCAGCTTATCGATCAAAATCAGCAAGATTATTGGGGCTTTCTGGGGGCTTTGGCGTGGTGCGGCCGTAATCTCTGTCCCTCGAATTTTTTGTATATAGGGGAGGTTAAAGGAGAAGTCATTGCTCAGGTTGCCGCCCTTCACCCCTCGGTAAATATATATATTTTTGACTATTGTGTATCTAAAGAAAGCGGCCAGTCAATGTCCCATCAGGGCTTTCTTTCAGATCTATTAAAGACTGTCGGGCATAGCGGGGATATACACTATATTGAAGGATCAGGGGTCCTAGATCTGAATAATTTCTTAGTGAGCACTCAGAGCCCTCCGCAGTTTCATCTCATATTTATAAGAGGTAGTCAGGCTTTTGAACAAGTCCTTTCTTATATATTTTTGCTAATGCCACGCCTGATTCCTAATGGAGCCCTTATATTAGCGTATTCATCGAAGAGTCTGTTGCAAAAAGTTGGGGAAATTATTCGAAACTCACACTCAGATTATTCATATCTCATCGGTTCAGGAACCAGTCTTATGCTTCGTACAAGACTCAAACAAACCCGACTTAATGCAGTTCCATATTCACGCATTGATAAGAGCGTCGGAGAGATTAAAGATGATCATTATGTGGCGGATAGTACAGTGCATTTCTTTACGCCAGTAATCAATGGCGAGCCTTTTATCCGATATCATATCAATGTGTTTACACAATTACCCTTCAACTGGTATTGGCATATAATAGAAGGCTTCGCAGATCCTGCAGGGGAAGGGAACGAAAATACCTTATGGTCGGGGCAGATTACTGATGAATTCCATCGCAATGGTCTGAGTAATGACGGAACATCAGAATATCTTAATGAGATCGCACAGCAATTCCAGCACAATATTTTTGTATACCGGAAAATTGAGGGGGAATTATGGAGCAGTATACTGGAGATGATCAATGCGCCCTTAGAGAATATAAATGAGGAATGTTTACTATGGCGCGTGGATAATGATGAACTATGGAGCGTTGACCATATTAAGGACGTATGTTCTTTGTTTAAGCAACATCCAAAAAAAACAGCTGCGTATTTTTATTGTTATTATTTTGTCGGACCGAATAAATATATCTCATCCTTTAATACATGGACAACATTACCGAATGATTGGATTCGTGTATGGCGTTTTAAACCGGGAATGAAATGGAGCAGATATAAACCAATGGTGCTGAAGAATGCCCATGGCCAGAATGTTGGGGTGCTCAATCCTTTTACTCGTGATGAAACAAAAAAAAGGGGTATATCTTTTCAGCATTGTGCATATATGTTTGAATCTCAAATCCGTTTCAAACAAGCGTATTATGGGTATGAAGGAAGTACTGAGTCTTGGAAGAAACTACAAGATACACGTGGTCCGGTAAATGTGAGAGATTTTTTACCCTGGGCAAAAACTGACGCACTCGTCAATGATTGGCCTGCAATAAAAGGGCCTCTATTATTTGATCGTGAGAAACTTGATCGTCAAAAGGGTGATCCCCCTGAATTGCCTTTTTGTTCAGTTGATTTAAATTCTCACCTAGCGAAGGAACTTTATGCTTTAATCAGTACACTCCATCCGACAAAAATTATCGAAACAGGCACTTACAAAGGACAGGGTGTTACAAGCATTATTTGGCATGCATTACAAGATTTTAATGTAGATGCAGATTTTATCACTATTGAGGGGGATAAAGACCATTATCAAAAAGCAGTGTCTTATTTCAAAAAGAATAACATGAAAATTCATGCAGAATATGGTCTCACTTTACCCGGATATATGATGGTATCTTCGGATGATAAAGGAAATACGCCTGAGCAGGATAATGTGCTTTTTAAAGCACTTGAAAAAAATAACTTTAGGCCTGATTTGGTCTGTTTACACAGTACCGGTGATCTGAGTTCATTGGAGTTTCAATATCTTTTGAATTTTCTCGAAAGTGAATGTTGCATTCTTTTGAAAGAGTCATTTCCTGTTTTTAAAACAGACACCCGTTTTAGGATATTAGCAGAATCAACAGGGGAATGTAAGTTCTATATAGTGAAGTATGTACCAGTTAAATCAATACTTTTTATCCGTACTGATTCTCTTTACGAGAATATTCTCGCCACCTCCATGCTGCAATATATCCATGAAAAATATAAGAATTCAAAAATAACGGCTGTCTGCCAAGAAAATATCACAGAGATCTATAAGGCATGCCCTTTCATAGATGATCTGGTGGGAATTGATAAAATAAATGCATGCAAGGATAGAGAGTATATAAATAGCCTTATTCAGCGCCTCAGAGCGCTTAAACCGGACCTTGCGTTAAATACAATGTATTCTCGTGAACAATTAGCTGATGTGCTTACGACCAAAAGTGGCGCATACGAGAAAATTGCCTTTCACGGAGATCTTTATAATAACAGCGAAGAGATTCGAGATAAATATAACCGTTATTACACACACATTATCTCATCTGACAATGAATCAAGGCTTGAGATTGAATGGTATAGGGACTTTCTCAAGTGCCTTTCCATCGAAGGACAGTCTTTGGAACCAAAAATATGGACAACAATTTTTGATGAGATTTATGCCGACGAGTTCTTCCATAAGAATAATCTGGAACAGGTGGACACAATCGCTCTATTCCCGAATGCGCTGCATAATAAAGAGATATATCCCTATTATGAAGAAGTCGTTAAGCATTTTAAAAATATGACTTTTATTATCTTAGGAGACAGGGGAATACATAGAAAGGCACAAGAAATTTACCAGCAATTCCCGGACAGATGTTACAATTTGGCAGGCACAACAACAATCCTTCAGATGGCGAGCATTATTCGTAAATGCAGCCTTTACATTGGTGCTGACTCATCAGGAGCTCATATTGCCTGTGCAGAGGGAGTCCCGAATATCGTTATTACCGGAGGTAGTCATTTTGGGCGCTTTTTCCCCTATTCGCCTCTTACAAGCCTTGTGTGTTTACCACTTGAATGCTATGGATGTAAGCTGCAGTGCAAATATAAAACTGTGCCTTGCATAGAGGGTATTAGACCTGAGGTAGTGATTGAAACGATTAATCGCACACTGAAAGAAAAATCAGAGAAACCCCGTGTGTTTTATCAAGACAAATCATTATGGGAAGATTATTCAGAGGGGCCGGAGTGGAAGTTTTTTGATGGATTCATTAATCCTCATAATGTAATCTTAATTCCGGTTGATGAAATTCTATTGTCTGTAAATCTAAGCAAAGAAAATAAAAAGGAGGAAGAGCGTGTGATGGATAGTGATCTAAATCGGAAACGAGACGAATTGACGAAGGCCCTTGAACTAGATCCTAATAATGCTCTCACTCATCACGATCTTGGAGAAGTGTATTATGAGATGGGTGACGGGCAGAAAGCACGGGAGCATTTTGTTAAGGCTAAGGAACTAGATCCTGCCAACAGGGATATTATTTTACATTATAGTGAGGTTTTAAAAAGTCTTGGAGAATATCAAGAAGCTAAGACAATATTATTATCACATTTATTTACAAGTGGCTATGATAAAAAAATTTTTAGGACCTTAGCCTTGATAGCAGATAGCAATGAGAGAAAGGGGGCAGGCCCAATGTTAGTTGAAAATGAGGAGAGGTATCTCGTCTCTGCCATAGTGTCCACTTATGATGCTGAGCGCTTTATTTGCGGCAGACTACAAAATTTGATAGATCAAACACTCTATCAAAAACATCAGCTTGAGATTATCATCATAGATTCGAGTTCATCTCAGAATGAGAAAAGTATCGTGGGAGTGTTCCGCATGAGATACGAAAATATCGTATTTGTTCGGACATCAGAGAGAGAATCGTTATATGCTGCACTTAATAGGGGTATTCAACTATCAAAAGCAAAATTTATTATAAATGCCGACACCGATGACCGGTTTGCTCCAGATGCCATAGAGCGTATGGCTAACGAACTTCATGAAAATCCGGATATTCATGCTATATATGGCAATTGGCTCTGCACAAAAGTACAAAATGATACATTTGATTCAGATACTGAGAAAATACTTCAAATTGTTCCTGAATTCTTTCCACCTTTATTATGCTATGATCAAATCACCTCTCATGCAGTCTTACTACGAAGAAGTGTTTTCAGAGATATTGGTTTATATGACGAGAGCTATAAAGTCTGCGGTGATCGAGACTTTATGTTACGATTCTCTGTGTATGGATTAAAGGCTAAAAAGCTTGACCATATTGTTGGATTATATTTGGATAATCCGGAAGGCTTGAAACGCTCAGAGAGAATAGCGTGGGATGTTGAAAATTCCTCCCTTTTTGGGCGATGCCTTTCACCTGAATATTTTATTCTACTCTTTGGCAAACTCACTCTCCCTCACCACAAAGAGCTCGCTCAACTCTATGCTGGTATCGGTTCATTGGGGAAGTCCCTTTGCTCCCTTAAGGGAGATCCATTCGTGTATGCAGTACTGGCTGAAAAGCTTCTCTCTCGAGCATTGGATTTTGATCAAACAAATGTCATGGCCTTAAATAATAGGGCTATTATTAAGTGTCTTGCAGGAGAACACGCTCAAGGGATTCATTTTTTTGAAAAAGCGGAAGAAACAGCTGACCAGGTGAAAAAAGAAGAGATTGAAAAAAATCTCAGTGCAGCGCAAAAGGGGTCATTAACAGTTGAGGATTATATATGGTTTAGCCCGGACTCTACGAATTATTGTATGGAAAGTGAAACCTTGACAATAGAATCAGGACAGGATGGTGAAATGAGTGTCAATGAGGCCCAAATGAATAATATGGAACCTGATGATGACAGCCTGTCGGAGTATTCTGAAGAGGATATGCTGACAGGTGAATATACGGAAATAATAAGTGAAGAGGATATTGCAGAATTAGAAGCAATGGAGCAGATAGAGCTGGGTGAAGAGCTTGCAGACATAGAGGATCAGAAGGAAGTCGGTTCAAATGAAGAGGTCATATCTAAGGATGAGCAGGCTTCTGAGGATAAGCAGGCTTTTGATATGGGATTAGAAGCTGATACGTCCCAAGAGGTGCTGGATCAGCAGTGGGCACTCTCAGAGAGCATGGATCAGGCGGAAAGTGAGCATACGCAGTGTGAGCCAAGAGAAGAGTGTGGAGAAAAAGCTCCGGAGAATGAAGAGGAAAAATACCTTGAAAGTGAGCAGAACTTTGGAGAGGGTATCTTACATGAGGTCGATGCCGGGCGTGAGGTCGATGTCCGCGGAGCAGCAGAGACCATACAAGAAGGCGAGCAGATAGCAGTGTTGGGCGAAGAAAACCTGAAGGAATCGGAGATAGTCAGTGAGGAAGATTTAGCCGAGCTCGATGCATTAAATTCCATGGAATTTGATGAAATAATGTTTGACAGATCTTACAACATGAAGAAAAAGGACATTGTCGAAAAGGGTGATTCAGAGGATGAAGAGAAGAGTGAGCAGGAGGAAAGTTATCCGGCAAAGCTATGTGATGATGCTTTGACAGCATTAGGTGAAAAGGTGGAGGATCTCGCAGATGAAAAGAAGAGTGAGCATGAGGAAAGTTATTCTGCAAAGCTATGTGATGATGCTTTGACAGCATTAGGTGAAAAGGTAGAGGATCTCGCAGATGAAAAGAAGAGTGAGCATGAGGAAAGTTATTCTGCAAAGCTATGTGATGATGCTTTGACAGCATTAGGTGAAAAGGTAGAGGATCTCGCAGATGAAGAAAAGAGTGAGGAGCATGCCCCTATGGATAATGGTCAGTCTGAGATGAGGGAAGAAAAGGGGATCTTCGCAGATAGAAGTATACCGCAGGATATTGAGTGTGAGGAATTAAGGAAGGATGAAGGTGAGCCTGTATCCCCGGAGGAGTTGTATAGAACCAGAATACAACCTCTTATCAATGAGGGCAACCATCAAGAAGCGATACACGCTTTTGAAAAACTGCTTGAGCTATTTCCTGATTGTGCATGTGCTCATAATGACCTCGGGACGCTTTACTTTGATACCGGAGCCAAGCAGAAAGCTTTATCCCATTATCAGGCTGCAGCGGGCCTTGAACCCTCAAATAGCACATTTCAAAAGAACCTGGCTGATTTTTATTATGTGGAGAAGGGGCATATTGAAATGGCCTTGAAAATTTATTTAAAGATTCTGCAGGATCATCCACAAGATACGGACACTCTTTTTTGCTTGGGAAATGTGTGCGAGAGCCTGAAAAAATTCGATGATGCGCAGTTTTTTTATAATAGAGTGCTCGCACTTGATCCCTTACATGAAGGTGCGAGGAAAAATTTGGCAAATCTGCAAGAGCGCACGCTCACTATTTCTGATAAGGAGGTGTCACAAGATTATCTCGTCTCTGCAATAGTATCCGTGTATAATGCCGAACGTTTTATCCGGGGCTGCATAGAAGATTTGGAAGCACAGACCATAGCTGAGAAGCTTGAGATTATAATTGTTGATAGTGGTTCGCAGCAGAATGAGCACGCCATTGTTCAAGAGTTTCAAAAACATTATGCCAATATTGTGTATATAAAGACGCAGGAACGTGAGAGTTTATATAAAGCGTGGAACAGGGGTATAAAAGCCGCACGCGGAACATATATTACTAATGCTAATGCCGACGATCGTCATGCAAAGGATGCGTTTGAGCGCATGGCTGCTATTCTGGAGGCACGACCTGATATTGTGTTGGTCTATGCAGGAGTCATTATCACAAAAACGGAGAATGAGACATTTGATCGATGTACACCGATTGGTACCTATAATTGGTATGACTGGGACAGAAATGATTTATTGGATAAAGGGTGTTTTATAGGACCTCAACCGATGTGGCGGAAGAAGGTTCATGATCTGTACGGATATTTTGATGAAGAGTATAGTACATCGGGCGATTACGAATTTTGGCTTCGTATATCTCAAACCTATGATTTTTTCTATTTAAATAGGCCATTGGGACTTTATTTACAATCACCCGACAGTATTGAACATAAAAATAGGAGCACACATGTTTCGGAAAATATGAAGTTGCTCTCTTTATATAAAGATGCGGCAGAGCGGGGGAGACTCGTGAGATGCATGCCTATAGATCAATTACAATCATTGAAGGGTGAAGGCATACGAAAAGATCAGGGACGAGTGGAGCAGCTGGTAAATAATATCGAAGAATTCCTCCCGTTGGAAGGGCAAGACAATGATTATGAAAGCCGTAAGAGAGCCCTTTTGAATCATGAGTGCAGTAAGGAGGATATCGAGCAGTTTATACACAGAGCATCTTGTTTGATCCTGCATAATACCTCCTGGTGGCCTGAGAGAAACCGTAAGCGTGTTTCCATAATTGTACATTTCTCCGGCCAAGACACGCCTCATGGTGCGTGTCTTGAGAGTATCAAGAGGAATACGAAAGAACCATATGAGGTAGTGCTTGTTGACAATATGAATCACCTATATGGTGGGAATCAAACCGAGAATATGCATACACGGGTAATGAAGAGCTGTAATGAAGCCATAAAGAATTCGTCAGGGAATTATATTGTGCTCCTTGAAGCTGATACCATAGTGACACAGGAGTGGCTTTCCGGGATGATTGAATGTCTTGAAAGTTCATCCGATACAGGTATTATTGGCCCGGTGAGTAATAAAATAAAGGGAGTACAAAAGAGTCTTGCGGCCTATGATGGTTCTTCTGATTTAATCCCTGTGTATGCCAAATCATTTCGTGAGAGGAATCGCCACCGTCGTATACCTTCGCTTTCAATTGATCCGTCATGCATGCTGTTCAGACGGGAGCTCCTAGAAAAAATCGGCTTGCTGGATGAGGAGTTGAAGGTAGGGGGGTATGAGTATGAGGACCTTTGTATGAGGGCAGCCCTTGAAGGATATGAGAATTTTATTGCGGGAGATGTGTTTGTGTATCATTATGAGCACAGAAATATAGGCGAAAATAAAAAACTTTTTTCAGAGAAATGGACTGGGATCAATGCCCAAAGTCCTTTAGGAGAAAAGGTGCTGAGCTTAAATGTGATAAGGAATGCCAAGGAATTGAACCATAAAGGAGAACTTGATACTGCGCTTGATCTATTGCTTTCCGGGATAAAACAGTGCCCGGATGAGAGAAGAATATATTATACTCTTGCTGAGATACTTATAGAGTCTAAACAATACAAGGATGCCATTGATATTCTTGAGAAAATGCCTCCTCATGATCAGGAGTTAAGAAAATTAGAGTTGATGGGATTCTGTAAAGAGGGACTGGGATTATATAGTGAAGCTGATAAGTGTGCTGAGTATATCCTGGAAATTAATCCTTCTTCTGCCTTAGCCTTTAATTTAAAAGGGCTTGTGGCATATAAAGAGGGGAGAGGGAAAGAAGCTGAAGATTTTTTCACCAGGGCTATTACCTCAGATCCAGGGTATGGGGAGCCATATACAAACCTCGGGGCTATAAAGTGGGAAACAAAGCAAGAAAAGGATGCGTTGAATCTCTTTTTAAAGGGTTTCATGTTATCTCCCTCTGTGGCGGATATTATCGGTATCTGTCATAGCGCGGTTACTGCTCTTGAAGAATTTGGATGGGCAGAGGTGATATTTCGTGATGCAAATGTATTAAATCCATTGAATAAACGAATCAAATTTTTACTTATAGATATTCTTATCAAACAGGGGAAATTTGACAAGGCAATAGAAGAGATTGAAGAAGCGCTGACACTCTTTCCTATTGAAGAAGGTATGCTGTCCGCAGCCCTTAGGGTGAGAAATCTCCTACAGGTGCCTTCTGAGATACGAGAGATAGCAAGAGGAAAGCCTTTGATTTCTTTATGTGTAATTGTGAAAAATGAAGAGAACAATTTGGCTCGGTGCCTTAGGAGTGTGAAACCGGTTGTGGACGAAATAATTGTGGTGGATACCGGTTCGACTGATAAAACAAAAGCAATAGCCGAGGTATTTGGCGTGAAGGTATATGATTTTGAATGGTCTGATGACTTTTCCCAGGCGAGGAACCATGCACTTTCAAATGCGCACGGCAAATGGATATTTATTTTAGATGCCGATGAGGTGATTTCTCCGCAGGACTATGACAAATTACGAAAAATTGTTCAGGAGGACCATGATGAACCAGGAGCCTATTCATTTGTTACAAGGAATTATACGATGTGCACAAATATTATCGGATGGATTTCGAATGATGGCGCCTATAGTGATGAAGAGGCAGGCTCCGGATATATTACAAGTGAGAAAGTAAGATTATTCCCCAATAATTGCGGCATATACTTTGTCTATCCGGTTCATGAGGTCGTTGAACCGATTTTAAAAGAAAAGGGTATTAAAGTGGGGAAATGCCCTCTACCAATTCATCATTATGGAAAATTGAATAAAGAAAAGAGTGATCGGAAAGGCGATATTTATTATTACATCGGAAAGAAAAAGCTCGATGAAAAAGAAAGCACTACACTTGCTATTCGTGAGTTGGCTATCCAGGCGGGATTGCTTGAAAAGTGGGATGAAGCTATAAAACTTTGGCAGGAGTTTATCACAATGCACCATGAAATAGTGCACGATCCTGAGGCATTCGTCAACCTGGGTACTGCATACTGGCATGTGGGCAAGTTTGACGATGCACTTGACGCAGCGAAAAAAGCTATGGAAATCGCGCCGGAAATGAAAGAGGCGCACTATAATTATGCGATTTGTCAATTATCACGAGGCAATGTGAAAGAAGCACTTTCTCTGTTGGAAAAACTTTATCAACGAGTACCCGATTATCTTTCCGCACAATTTATGCTCTCTGCGGCATACCTATGTGACAAAAACAAAGAGAAAGGTCTTGAGCTTTTGGAAAAGCTGCGTCATACGAAACTGGGGCCTGGTCTTGTTCATGCGTTTAATGAACTTTCCCGAAACCTTATTTTATTCCAACGTTATGATTATGCACTCTCCATTCTTGATGCTGCTATTGAGAGCAATAATTTTAATAAAGAACTTCTGCACCTTTTTTCAGACGTTGTCAAAGCAAAAACTCAAAATATTTCTGTGTAAGATATGGCCTTTAGGCTTTAAAAAATAGAAGTGTGGTAAGAAGATACACCTTAGGTATCCAAAGTATGAGAAACGTTTATAGTAATGTATCTATCGTGCGCTATTTTACTCTAATAAACTTAAAAGTCGGGATTGGGCCTCTGTTAAACTCATGCCCGGTTCCATCATAAGCCCGTCTTTGATCTCAATGCTTTTATATTCTGCTTCAGGCTCCCCTATATCGGCTGACCCAAATTCTTCGTCGGTATTATTCCTGTATTGATTCAGCATCTTCAAGGCATCTTCAGAGAGGGATCCACGCTTCTCTTGGAGTTTTTTAAGTCCCATATCAAGATCTTTTATTGTTGCGTATATTTTCTTGTCTGTTATATGCTCAGGTACTATTGGTAGTTCAAATTCTTCACTTTCGGTATATTCAGGGTTGCTTACCATCTCCAAAATTTTTTCATTTGGAGGAATGGTCAATTGATCTATCTGCTTTTGTATGGCCTGATATTCCTTTAATATGTTGCCCTTTTGTTCTATACCATTATTGAGAAATGGCGGATACATCTTTTTTCGTTGAACCAACTTATTTTTCATCTGTTTCACTTGTTCTTCAAGATCCTGCATCTTTTTGTCAGCAACCCGAACATTCATGGCCACTGCATTTAAACCAGTGGTGAGAGATTGAAGATTATTAAATGCAATGTGTCTTTTGCTCCCTCTTTCGAGCATACCGCTTGCCCATTCAGTTGGCTCTTCTTGCGGAACATGGATCTTTTTCCCAATACCAATCTGCGGAGCATTGCTTTCCCGATTTTTACTCGGGCGGCTTAGATCGAGGGATGTCTGTCTCGTTTGTATACTGGGCGTCGTTATCATAATATCACCTCCTCACGCATAAAAGGGCTAGGAGAGGATCCCCCCCTCCTAGCCACTTTTACATAGCTATATTTAGAATAGCCTGAGAACCGATTGAGCCGCTTGAGAAGCTATGCTTAAACTTGTAGTTCCCAATGCTTGGCGAGTCTGGAGCATTAACATGTTCGCTCCCTCTTCATTCATGTCAGCAAGTGTGAGCTCGGCCGCGCCATCAGTCAGGGTGTTAATCATTTTCTGGGTAAAATCCTGCCGTGCAGTGATAGTACTCAAATTGGCGGCCAGTTTTTTCGTTTCAGCCCTGAGCGTTGATCGTGCATTGTCAAGGTCCTCTAAAGCAGTGTTGATCATGCCGACGTCTGGGACATCAATATTTGTCCAGGCTCCTCCTGTTCCGGTAAGAGCTGCTGAAATGCCAAGTCCGCTGCCTGTAGAACCTGAAGTTGCGTTAAATCCCTGGAGGGTAAGATTTGACTCAATACCTGTTTCATCAAATCGCACTGTTAGACTTTCAGTTGTTCCATTCAAGAGGTTGATCCCCTTATAGCCTGAATCTGCTGCCATGGTATCGATTTGTGACAGGATCGTATTAAATTGTTCTCCCAATAGATTTACATCTGTTGTCGTGTCAGCGGATAGGGCTGACTGGGCAAGAGATCTGGCAGATTCGATTAATATGGTAATGGCTTCGATACCATTATTTGCTGCATTTACCAGCTGTACGGCCTCTCCCATTTCGTCCTTACGTCCTGCGAGGTCTGATGCACGCTGCAAATGTCCTTGAGCAGCGAAAAAATTGACAGGATCATCAAGGGCGTTGTTGACTTTATTGCCAGTGCCCAAACGTCTAGAGGTTTGCTCCATCAGCTCAGAGGTTTCCATTAAATTAAATAGGTTTTTGCGTATCCCCATTGTAAGTGAAATTGTATTGATGGCCATGGTATTTCTCCTTTTCTAGGTTGTTAATCTGGCATTCTTGCCATAAAATCCTTCACTTATCATTACCCTACCTACTTTTCTAAAGATTTTTTCCCGGGTTTTAATCTTTTATACCATTTCCCTTTACGCTTTAACCTATCTATGCTTCTTATCGGATATATTTTTCTAAAACTTCACAGGTGTTAAAAATTTTTTAGCAATTATATTTATTATATTAAAAATATTTTTTGTGAAGTGTCCAAAGGAATAATGAGTACAGCAACCGGCTACTCATACACTCTCTGTAAAAGAATTCACAGAAGAGGTCGATAGAGAAAGTAGGATAGAAAAAATGAAATCAAACGTTTAACATTGAATTCTGACACAGAAATAGCTGTTGAATGTTCAGCTTGGATGTTAATCTTTTAAAACAACTTGGCGTTTAGGGGGCAAACACCATGATCCCGGTAATAATTCCATATTACAAGAAGAAAGATCAGCTTCAAAAATGCTTATATCATCTTAAGAATCAAACTCTTGAGGTAGAAATATTTGTTAGAGATAATACTGAGGATAATATTTATTATACTGCGGCCATCAATGAGGGGATTACACACTATTTAAATCGTGAGTGCCACTACATAGTTATTCTTAATCAGGATATGTATCTTGATTCACATGCTATAGAAAAAATGGTGAGGTTTATGGATGTGCATCCTGAATGTGGTATTGGTACTCCATTGCAAGTGCATAGCCAGAATCCTGACTATGTGATTTATGCCGGCAGCTATGAGGCATTTCCTTCCGGGAAACACCAACAAGGAAGCCTTGCAGAATTTGGGGAGGATGAGCCAATTTTTTGGGGAAATGGGGCGTGCATGATTCTGAGAAAGAAAATGATACAAGAAATAGGCCTATTGGATAAGAATTTCATATTTATCGGAAGTGATAGTGATTATTCTTTCACTGCCAGATCAAGAGGCTGGCAGGTATGGAGGATAGCTGGTGCCAAAGGTATCCATGAGGTGGGTGCTGCTGCGTCGGTATCTGATGTGAACGCTGATTCGGGTATGGATATTGAACTCTTAAAAGTAAATGATATGCTCTATTTTGCGAGAAAATGGTTATATGGAGGATTGTATTCACAGTTGGCGTATGAAGGGAAGCACTATACACCTGAGAAAATTCGTGCTCTGGTGACTCAGCTTGAAATGGCAAGAAATGCCCGATTAAAAAAATTTCCATAGTCTACTACCTTATTCGCCCCATGGGAGGTGTTGTACATGAGAATTGCCGATGTGAGGAATAATTATGGGAAATCTTACCAAGATTTATTATAGAATAAGTGAGAATAGCTACCGAAAGGAAAAGATTAGTACCAAGGAAACATGCTTGAGAAATTTTCTTGATTGTTTTGATACTGTTCCGATTCAGCTTTTGTGCGATAATGTTTCGGATGGTTTTTATACCACAGTGAAAGATATGGTGCAGCACCATAACGTTGATGTGTATAAATCAAATGTGGGAAATGCCGGGGCCTTTCAACTGGCAGTTAAATCAGCAATCGAGACCCTTTCTGATGAGCACATTGTCTATCTTGTGGAAGATGATTATTTGCACATGAATGATGCCAAAAGGATCCTTGAGGAGGGTTTCTCCACATTTTCTAATGTGGATTACCTCTCATTATATGATCATCCGGATAAATATAGCACGCTTTATCATTTCGGTGAGGTTACTAAAATCATAGCGTCCAGGTCAACTCACTGGAAATGTTCGATAAGTACAACAATGACTTTTGCAGCGCGGATAAAGGCGCTCAGAGAGGATAAGGAGATTTGGGACTTTTTTACTCGCGCTCATCATCCACTGGATCATCAAGCATTTATAAGTTTGAGAAAAAAGGGCCGCATTCTTATCACCTCAATTCCTGGCCGCTCAACTCATGCTGAGCCCAAATTTTTATCTCCCTTTATTGATTGGTATGCAATTATAAGGAAATATGAGCAGGTGGGGTAGAGGCGATGGTAGTGAGCATAGAAAGGAGAGAAATTCGCAGAACATCTGAGAGTGCGCAGAGGCATGGCCAGACTGACTCTCTTAAGAATGCTGAAAAGCTCTATGAAAGCGTTCTGAAGGATGATCCCAACAATACCGATGCGCTCCATTCATTAGCAATTATAGCCTATCAGAGGGGAAAACAGAAGATTGCTGCCGATCTATTGGGAAGGGCAATCGCCAATAATCCTCGTGAGCCAAATTTTTATAATAGTTTGGGGCTTGTGTGTGCAGCATGCGGCAAACATGACGAAGCACTCAGGGCTTTTCATATGGCGGTGTCCATTAAGTCAGATTATACTGATGCCTATTATAATCTGGGATGCGCTCTTAAAAATCAAGGACACCTGAGCGAAGCTGCACAAAGTTTTATGAGGGCCTTGGAGCTTAAGTCGGATTTTGTTGAGGCCTGGTATAATCTTGGCAATGTTCAACAGGTATTGACCCAGCTTGATGCGGCAATAGAAAGTTATCACCATGCTTTGGAAATAGACCCTGATTTCGCCAAGGCTTATAATAACCTGGGGTATGCCCTCAAGGCCCAAGGAAATATTAATCCTGCAATTACCTGCTATAAGGAGGCGATTGCACATGAGCCAGATTTTGCCGAGGCACACTGGAATTTGGCTCTTGCATATCTTATAAGCGGAAATTTCACCGAGGGCTTTAAGAGGTATGAATGGCGTTTTAGAAAGACCGATTGGAAGTGTACGTATCCTTTTCGCTATAATATTCCCCGGTGGGATGGCTCAACCTACAGGGGAAAGACACTATTTGTTCATTACGAGCAAGGACTGGGGGATACACTCCAGTTTATTCGATATTTACCTGATGTGAAAGCCCGGGGAGGCAGTGTGATCTTTGAGACGGGAAAACCCCTTATAGGACTTCTAAAAGCTTTACCATGCATTGATAAAATCATCGAGCCCTCTTCTGATGGAACGCTGTGTGAAGAGTGTGACATATATATCCCTCTTCTGAGTCTTCCTGAAATATTTGGGACACAGATTGAGACGATCCCTGCTCATATACCTTATCTTTATGCGGACCCGGAAAAAGTAAAGTATTGGCAGGGAAGGCTTTCTGAGGGTCATTTCAAGGTGGGCATTGTATGGGCAGGGAAACCATCGCATCGCAATGACCATAACAGATCGTGCGCGGTTGATCATTTTATTCCCTTGGCACAGACCCCAGGTGTGCGATTATATGGATTGCAAAAGGGGGAGGCTGCTGCCCAGGCTGCGAGATTTTCCCAAAACGTACTCTATAATGTAGGAGAGGAGTGTGAAGATTTCAGCGATACAGCAGGAGTCATTGAAAACTTGGACCTTATTATTTCAGTGGATACGGCTGTTGCACATCTTTCTGGGGCAATGGGGAAAAGGGTATGGACTCTCCTTCCCTTTGCTCCCGACTGGCGCTGGCTTCTCATAAGGGAGGATAGCCCCTGGTATCCGACGATGAGGCTTTTTAGGCAACAAATCGGTGGTGAGTGGGCTGAAGTATTTCATCGTGTCGCAAAGGCATTGCGCGTGCTGGTGCATACATCCTCATCACCTTGAAATGTGATTTGAAGAGTGGATTCTATTATTTTATAGTGATGAAAGAGATGGTTATTGACCAGTGTAATAAAGGTATTCTGATTAATGGATGATTGATGAGTCTTATGGAGAGTGATATGAGCTGAAAAAACAAGCATATCAGAGGTAATTGTCCAAAGATGCACATTTGTTAATTCTTTAATCTCCGGGAAAGCATTCTTTAAATCATCAGAGATAATATCAACATTGAGTCCTGCAGGGGCCATTTCCAGCAATATTATGCCGGATGTCTTTAATACCCCGACTGCCCAAAAAAGAATAACAATTGATACACCTAAGCTCACGAGAGGATCGATAATATACCAGCCGGTGTATGATATAATAACTGCTGCTATGACGATACCAACAGAGGAAGCGGCATCTGCAAGTATATGGTAAAATACGCTTCTTACATTAAGATCATCTTTATGACTTCCGTGAAGAATCGCAATGCTGGCTAAATTGACGGTAAGTCCCAAAAGCGCAATGAACAACATATGGGGACCAAGGACTTCCTTGGGATATATTATTCTCCCTATTGCTTTGTAAATAATAATACCGACAACCATAAGAAGGAAAATACCATTGACAAATGCAGCTAATATTTCCGCGCGATAGAGGCCGAACGTCCGGTGATGGCAGAGGGGCTTTCTGGCAATTTTGATAGCGATAAGACTTATTGCGATAGTAAAACAGTGTGTAAACATATGCCCTGCATCACTCAATAAAGCAATGCTATGCACAAAAAACCCCCCAATAATTTCCACAACCATTACAAAAGCTGTAATAGAAAGGGAGAGGATCAGCTTTTTCTTTTCTGTCGAGCGATAAGCCGGTGACTGTTCAGTGCATGTGTGCATATTATGATATTGTATTCCCCCTTATTCTCATAATAAATTTAAAAAAAAACTTTATCCTGATGTGTGAGTATATGTTGTAGGTGGCAGTGAGATGCCGTTGAGAGAGGAGCGATGGCATCTTGAGAGAAAAAGCGGGCATGTGATTGTGTTGTCCCCTCTCCCTCAATTTTCCCTTGAATAATCGCGCATTGAAACACAAAGTTGACGAGTTTACATCGTGTGCCATAAGGAGAGATACCAAAGAGGGGAGAATCTGAATATATACCCATAAGTCTTATCGGCTGAATAACAAGGCCTGTTTTTTTTCTTACTTCATAAATAACTGTTTGATCAATCCGTTCACCTGCGTGAAGGTATCCTCCGGGAAGCTCCCATACATCTTGAACATTATTGTGCAAAAGCACTACACGCTTTTTCCCATCCTGAATAAAAGCAGTGGCGATCGGTAATATAAGAGGCGTCTCATTGAGTCTTTCTTGGAGTATTTCAAAGAATGGCTTATCACACTCCCTGTTTCCGGGACTTCCGCGGTCAAAAGAGGGAGAATCCTCGTGCAGGAGAAGGTCATTGGCCATAGCCCTATACCAGGGAAATGTGGGAGGTGGTGTATCTTGCGGAAACCATTCTAAATTAAGGGTTTCATCATTATCAATTCTCAAATTTCCTCCCACAACATGGCATGTAAAACAGGCTGTCACCTGGTGAACTCTATCATTGTTCGGATAGAACACATCAAAATCCGGTGAGCTATAAACGCCTACCAGTTCCTTTGGCTCAACCTCCAATCCGCTTTCCTCATATACCTCTCGTGCCACACACTCTGGAAGGGATTCCTCCAGTTCAAGAATACCCCCGGGAAGCCCCCATCGGTTGAAATCGGTGCGATGTTGCCAAAGCACCCGGCCCATCTCATCAAGGACGCAGGCGCTTGCAAAGAGAAGAGGTATTTTGTGATGGCCTATCTGCTGACGAATCAAGGTAAGGTAAGAAGTCATTCATTATTCCTGGTTATCTGTTCATCATTGCATGGTTCATTTTGTCCAGGCGATTGACTAGTTTCTCAATAATTTTATCTTTTATTTTTTCTCGAATATGCACGTTTAAATTATCCATCATGCTTTTATCTATTTTTATCACAATAGACTCTTCACTTGCAATGACACTGGTTGTTCTCGGAGCATTGGTCAGAAATGACATCTCACCAAAAAATTCTCCTGCTTCGAGCCGGGCAAGGGGGAATTGTGAATCCCCTTTGGTGACATTGACAGTTCCCGAAAGGAGGATAAATATGGATGCATCCTCGCCCTTTTCTCTGATAAGATATTCTCCTTGTTTATACACAAAGAATTGGGCATGAAATGCAATAATTCTTTGTTTTTCCTGAATGGAGAAATTATTAAAAAAGTCCAGCCTGTTTATAATCTCAATCATCTTTTTATGATCTAATTGATCGATTTCATACATTACCTACTCTCCTTAATACCCTGATCGGCCCGAATTGTGCTTCACTTCAACAGCCAACATATTCTTTTGTCGTTCTTTTTTCATACTGTTCTTTTCAATGAAGATGGTCTCGTCGGAAAAGGGGTCAATCCCCGTATAATACATTAGCGTGGAATAAGTCGATGGTGTGGGTGTAAAGATTTGTATCTGTCTCGGATTGATCTTCAGCTCTTTTGAGGCAATTAATCTGAGTTTCATCATATCAGATCCGGTACAGCCCGGATGCGCTGCGAGAAAATAATAGGTGAGGAATTGTTTTTTCCTCGCTTCTTTGGTTAATCGATAAAATAGATCCTTGAACAGAAGCAAAGGTTCCTTACCTGGTTTGCCCATTCTCTTGAGAACTCTCTCTTCGGTGTGCTCAGGCGCTATCTTCATCTGTCCCGATACATGGTGATGCACTACCTCTCTGAGATACACAATCCCATGCTTTTTATCCTTAAGGAGAAGATCATATCGAATACCTGATGCAACAGTGACTTTTTTTACTCCCTTCACCCTTTGAAGATTCTTTAATAATTCTATTTGCTTTTTATGTGAAACAGGAAGGCGTGAACAAATATCAGGATAGAGGCAGCGCCTCTCAGCGCACTTTCCCCTGGTTAGTTTTTTCTTACATTCAAAGCCATACATATTTGCGGTCGGCCCCCCCACATCGAGAATATGGCCTTTAAAATCAGGATATCTGGTGAGTCGTGTTGCTTCTTTTACGATGGATTTCTGACTTCGCCACCGTATAGTGCTGCCTTGATGAATAGCAATAGAGCAAAAGTTGCACTCTCCGTAACACCCTCGATGAGTGGTAAGTGAAAATTTAATGGTGTCAACCGCCTTCACCGGCCCTTCACGTCTATAAAATGGATGCACGTCCCTCTCAAAATCCATTTCATATACCTCATCCAATTCGTGCTGCGTAAGATATGGCGCGGGAGGATTATGAATCAGGTAGCGGTCTCCATGTTTTTGATATAACCCTTGTGCGCAGAGAGGATTATTATTCCTATAAAAGAGATGAAACATCTCAATAAAGGCATGTTTATTTTCACTTACGCACTCAAAGGGTGGAAGTTCACAATAGTGTTCCTTTTTCTCCTTTGAGATATAACAAATCCCCGGTATATTTCTAAAATCTTCTTCTCTTTTTAACTTTTCAGCACACTCTATAATTGTTTTTTCTCCCATGCCATAGACGAGAATAGAGGCCTTGGCATCAAAAAGAATGGATCGCCGTATGCTGTCTGAATAAAAATCATAGTGGGCAATACGCCGTGTGCTGGCCTCAATCCCCCCGAGGAGGATGGGTGTTGTATTCTTAAAATATTTTCTAATGAGATTCGTGTACACAATAACAGCACGGTCAGGTCGAGCCTTATTCACTCCCCCGGGGGTAAAATCATCTCTGTTTCTTCTCTTTTTTGTTGCAGTATAGTTGGCCACGAGGGAATCACTACTTCCTCCCGTGACTCCCCAGAATAATCTCGCTTCCCCCAAACGAGTGATATCCTTTCCTGAAGAAATATCAGGTTGTGCAATAACACCAACACGGTATCCTGCCCGTAAGAGCACCTTCCCAATAACAGATATTCCTATAAATGAGCTATCAATATAACTGTCTCCTGATATGAGTATAATATCCAATGTATCCCATTTAAGCTTATGTAATTCTTCTTGCGTCGTGGGAAGAAACACAGGTTCTCTATAGTGTCGTGATAAATGTTAAAAATATCGAGAATAATGGTATAAAAAAAGTCTTTATAAGGTGGCGCCACATTTGAGTGGAGAGGGTTGCCAGAAATATAATAAGACATGCCGGAATTAAGGAAGAAACTAAGAGTATCCCTGTCATTGTTATTGAGGATGATTCAGTTCTCTAATAGTGATCGTTGCTCTTTTTGCCTCAGCATAGGTAATACCGGGGGAATCATCGACTCCGGCCCCGAATATTTTAAATGACACCCTGTTCTGCTCGATGAGTTTTAAAAAATTTTTGTCATTCATAAATAATTTTTTTAAATCGACCATCGTATAATAGGCCCTTAATTGGCTTAATTTCTTATTGTCGATTTTTGATCCCCTTTCTACAACAATATAACGGGAAGGGAAAAAATAATCAGCATTATCAAACTCGACAGTCTCTTCTGCATAGGTTGCATAATAAGGTCTCTCATCCGCATAACCTGTTATTTCGATCTGAAGGTTCCCATAATCTTCTTCTGTTGCATATTTTTTAAAAAGTTTTCCTGCCTCTCTATACAATCCCTTCAAGATTTCCTCAACTTTAACGGAAGATTCCAGTTCTTCGGGGAGAATCTTTGTAATGCCTATTTCTTTTCTATAATGCTCGATGAGCGTTTTTAATTTTTGAGCATTTTCTCTCGTGTTATATCGATAATACCCTGTGATAAAATATTTAAGGTCTTCCTTTAAAAATGTTTTTAGATCAATAAAAATTTCTCTTCCTTTCGGATTGGGAATCGGGTTCTCAAAGGCTTCAACCGTATAGGCATTAACCTTTCTGACAATCTTATCTTTTATTTCCGGTTCTTCTATGATTTCCGGGGGCTCTTCTTTCATCTTCTTTGCTATTTTTTTCTTTTGTTTCGGTGGAGGAGGGGATCTGTCGAGAGATGATAAAATTTTTTCTCTCTCACCTTCAATTTGCCTTTTTATCTCATCCATTGCCTTGCTCACAGTGAGATTAAATTCTGAGGAATAAATATCAGAGGGCCTTTCCACCCACAAGAATCCAGACCATGTATTCATTTTATTGTGCGCGCTATATTTTGCAATGAACCTTTTTTCTTTATCCAATACCTTGAGCTCAACCTTTGCGGTGCGCACATCCTTTTTCGCCGGTGCACCGAATACAATAAAGGGAAACCATAAAATCCCCCATGGTTCACTGGCCTTTATTAATTCGATATCAACATACACATAAAGCTCTGGTATGCTAGACTCAGGATTTGGGAAAACATTATCGTGCAGATCGTTTTTAATGGTAGCTTTTAAGGTAGGTGGAACAATTTCCCCTATAATGGTAAGGTTGACATCTATTTTTGTTTTAGATTTTATTGGAGGAGTGACCCTTTCTTGAGAATTGTAGGTAAAATGTGCAATTGAGGTGCATCCTACACACATGATGAGCGTTCCCATAATGAGAACTATATTTTTTATACCTCGTATCATTATCGCCTTCTTTTCTTTTGTTCATTTATTATCTGATCGGCATAAATCCTCTCTTTCCATTGAAAGGGTCTTGAATTTATTGCCAAAAAAATGTATTTTATAATATATCTAATATAGGTAAGATTCATTTTAAAAAATAAAAAATAATTATTTCCTCTCTTGAAAGCATAAAAATAATATTTTTTCAAGGCATTCAAGGCATTTATAAATAATTATAAGGTGGTATGGAGGTATATATGGGTCGAAAAAGAGATAAAAATGTATTAAAAAGAGAAATAGAATCATTAAATGACGAGATTAAAAATCTTGGTCATAGGTTAAGTGAGCTGCTTCATGTGAATTGTTCTTTTGGGAAATGCATTCTTGATCCTGAAGTAAACATGATTCAAAACAGGCTGATAGAAGCGCAAGAAGCAAAGGCATTGTTAGAACGAATTAGGAAAAATAGAGGTGGATCTTCGAAAGAAAGGAAAATGAAAGCTAAGGAAGCACATAAAAGATAAATATTTTACGCCTCTTCGATAAATATTCTATTCCCCTCAATGAGGACGATTTTTACGCGAGTATTCCGTTCAATATAAATTCCGTCGGTCATGACATTAACACGCTGATTATGGAATTCGGCTATTCCTGTTGGCCGGATATCCGAGACGGTAGAGCCAACATCTCCTACATTCAGGGGGGAGGTTTCTTTGTGCTCTTGGCTATCGGGCGCAGCATTATCTTCAATACGGTGACCGAGCACAAGTTTGGTAGCCAGCCCGCTTTTTTTAAAAAAAATTATCGATGCAATCACAGAGGAGATACTTACAAGAGTAATTGTAATAGCGACGGTCACATGTAACGTTTTCCATGCCATATAGGTTCCAATTCCCAGAAAGAGAAGAGCAGCAATACCGACAGGGCCAAATCCCGGAATAAGAAAAACCTCACACATCAAAAGAATAAGACCAATAAACAGAAAAATTATGACCCATAGAGACCAGCTCATAGAGTCTCTTTCTCCTTTTTGATCCTTTGTACGGTAATCTTCGATCCTTCTATACGAATAATCCGGATAGGGGAGCCTTTTTCGATAAAATCCCCCTCAGTCATCACATTGATGCGTTGGTTATTAAAAATACCCTTCCCTGCAGGCCTAAGATTCGTATAGGCATAGCCTTCTTGATTAAGGAACGTGTCCTGTTCCGGAGCGGTCTGCTCGGATTTACTCTCCGACGTGAGGATAAATTGCTGAGCAGCTTTTGAGTGAGCCATGGATTTAATTGAGAAAGCCAAGGCGATCATTACAATAATAAGAGCAAATGAGATGTGCGAGATTGCGCTCCAGATCTCCGCGGCCGAGGGATACTTGCCAACCATGCTTAAGATAAATCCTACAGTTAAGGCGATAATTCCCAGGATTCCCGTAATGCCAAAACCTGGGATGACAAAGATCTCAAGTGCGAGTAAGACAGCACCGATTATAAGAAGAATAACTTCTTCCCACCCAACAAGATTGAGCACTGTATGCCCCCAGAAAAAAAGTGCCAAACAGAGCACCCCGATTGTCCCTGCTACACCCCATGTGGGGGTTTTAAATTCCATAAAAAGAGCGATAAAACCGATAATAAGAAGAAAAGAACTAATCATGCTGCCGCTTATCATTCTTACGAATTTTTCTGCCCAGTTTGTTTTTTTCACTTCCACATCAAAGTGCTGAAGATCGAATGTTTCAAGTACGCCCCTTATTTCATCAGAAATTTCGTAATCAGCCACCTTATGCTCCAAGGCCTCCTGTGTAGTCATAGTGAGAAGTTTTCCTTTTTCAATAAGCCCTTCGATGACTACATCCGGATCAACCATGGCTTCGGCTATCAGCGCTGATCGGTTATTCTTCTCAGCAGTGGCTTTCATTTCTTTTCGAAAGTAAGATACGACCTTTTCACTGGCTGGCTTCATCTCCTGATCAAGAGGATTTATAGTGACCGGTGCGGCAGCACCGATCGTGGCGGCGGGAGCCATGCAAATCTTTTTACAACTCAGGGAAATAAGCGCTCCTGCAGAGATTGCACGCTCGTTAATGAAGGCAATAGTCATTATAGGTGTTTTTATAAGAGCATCCCTGATTTGCACCGCAGCATCAAGCCTGCCACCGAATGTATTAATCTCCAGGATAAGTGCCTCGATAGATTTTTCTTCTGCCTCACGGACAATCCGTTTGATGAACGGAGCAAGACCCAGGTCTATTTCTCCATCTATTTTAACCACATAGACAGTATCCTGTGCCCTTTCCTGATCCTGCGCAGCTTCTGCAAATCGGCTCGATTCGCCGAAAATCAGCAGGCAGAAAAGCAGCGTAAAAAAGGTTACTTTTTTCATATTAAGCACACCAACTTACCCCTCAGCAGTTCTAATTTTTATTTTTGAACATATTACTAAATTCCAGTATAATTATATAGTAAATTTTAAATTCTGCAATACATTACAACAAACCGTCTGTGAGAGTGTTATTTTTTTAATATGGTATAAGAGCATTTGATACGAGAATACCTTCAGAAAAATAAAGTTATCCTTGCGCCTTTGGCAGGGATAAGTTCTTTTCCCTTCCGTATATTGAATCGTATGTTCGGCTGTAAATTTGCCTTCTCAGAGATGGTTAATGTTCGATCCCTGTGTTATTTAAACAGAAGAACCCGGCAAATTCTCTACACTAATTCTCATGATCAGCCTTTGGGAATACAACTGTTGGGGCAGGACTCCTATTATATTCTCAGGGCCATGGATATACTGAAGGACTATACATTTGATATCTTGGACTTTAATGCAGGGTGTCCTCAAAAGAAGATCGTCAATAGGGATGAAGGGGCCAGTTTATTGAAAAATCCCCGTAAACTATACCACTTGCTGAGGCTTATAGTAAATCATTCCACTGTGCCGGTCACACTAAAAATGCGTCTCGGCTGGGATGATCCCTCGTCAGTTACTGATATCGCTCTCTATGCCGAAGATGCCGGTATAGCAGCGCTCTGTGTTCATGGCAGGACCAAGGTCCAGGGGTATTCTGGGGGGGTTGATTATGAAAGTATAAAAAGGGTAAAAGAGGCCTTACAGATCCCGGTTATCGCCAGTGGAGATATTTTTAGCCCACAATTAGCCCACAAGATGTTGAATGAAACCGGTTGTGATGGGGTGATGGTGGCTCGCGGTGCATTGGGAAATCCATGGATTTTCAGGGAAATAAATGATTTTCTCAAAGATGGAACACTTTCTCCGCGACCCGGTATTAAAGATATTACCTGTGCAATGAATACTCACCTTGATCTCTATCTTGATTTTTATGGAGAACAGCTGGGGATTAAGCAGTTTCGCAAGTTCTTCATATGGTATACACGAGGTCTTCCGCATGTAAAATATTTACGATTTAAGGTGGGAAAAACCGAAACGCAGGATGAAATGCGCAGCCTTATCGGGGAATTCCATGCGAGTCATCTTACAAGTAATGAATAGCCAGCCAGATTGTTTCTTCATCCGGGTCTGTCCATTCTACCCTATGTTTTCTATGGGCAGGTATGGTGATATAATCACCCGGTTTCATGATGATCTGTTCGTTTGTGTCGCCGAATACTATACACGCGCTCCCTTTTAAGAGCATAACCCATTCATTCTTCTCTTGATCATACCAATAATCCTGAGGGCTTGAATGGCCTTTTGAGATAATCCGCTCGATTGTGCAAGAGTCTGTGTGTATAATTTCTTCGAATATCTCATCCGGAATAGTGCAGGGAATATTTAAAAATATATTATTTCGATTCATACCCGTATCATTTTATTACATTACTAATAAACTTACTAATAAACTCGGCGACCTCATCCGCGCCATTTGTCTCATTTCGGTTAATGCGGGGCATAGCACAAAGCTCTTCAAGATGTGCTTTCCAATTACCGCTGTAGAATTGTTCTTCTGTTAATTGAACACCATTGAGATATTTTTTTATATACCTTGCTAAAACTTTCGATTCGGGGAAATGCGGGCGCATAATATATCCAAAGGGGACTCCTGCATGATAGACCTCGGCAAGTGTGCTGTATCCTGCCTTACCGATCACCATATCACTGGCGTTGATTAAATCAGGATGAAAGAATTCTGACTGATAGGGCACTATAATCAGATTATCATACAATTTCATAGATTTACCTCCCCCAGCGATCAAGAAATATATGCTCTTTTCTTTCCTCAGCTCATCAAGGAAACCGTAGTGTTCCGGCACTCCACCCATAGTAATCATTGCCAGTTTGACATTGAGGGGTATCCCCAATCTCTCACGAACCTGTGCAGGCGGGGTTCTCATCTTCCTGCTGATCGGGTTAGCTGTAAGATGAGCATCAGTATATGAGCACACGGGCTCTGTCTGAATATGATAATCAACGGCTTTGAATAATGTTTCAAGGTAGGTGCTATATCTGAGTATCTGAGTGTTGTGATGAGCGTATTTCCCATATATCCAGTCCCATGTAAAATTTTCAATCAAAATAGAAGGAATATTGGCCTTCTGGCCCACAGCAATACCCATAGGTGCTATATCACATACGATAAGCTCACATTTTTTTCTGTTGAGCACATCTGCTAATGATGCAAGGTGAGATGGCGTAAAGGGTAAAAATTTTTGAAGAGATTCCACTGTCTTTGGGATATCTTCCCGAAGTGATGTTGTCTGCACGAAACCAACGTCTGTGAGCAAAGAGTTGTAATTAAAAAGAGCAGAAAATGAGTCTTTAAAAAGCCATTGAGGCGCATGAGTAAAGAGTTCGAAACGGACGAACGGCGCTCTTTCCCCAAGAGCGGACATGACTGCTGCCGCTCTTGTTGAGTGGCCAAAACCATGGGGGGAAATAAAATATGCGATGCGATACTCTCTCACTGTTTCCTAAATTTGTCCCCTTAATTGTGCCCAGAGAAGTCCTAAATATTCATAAAAGGCGCTTTGTGATTTTAACAGGGCATCCGCACTTGGGAAAAGAGTACCAATCCAAAACCAAGAACTGCTCCTCACTAAATGGTTGGTAGGAGCGGGAATAGGCTGCATCCCCTGTTTTTTAAACAGGGCCATTGCCCTGGGCATGTGCGAGGCTGAGGTCACAAGGACGCACTCATTTTCCTTGACTATTGATTTTACAAATAGGGCTTGATCTTTGGTGTCTCTGGAATGAGGCTCCAAAATGATATCCTTTTCATCAATCCCGAGAATTATTGCCATATCTGCCATGACTTCCGCCTCTTTGGTTGTCCTGCCGCCACCTGAGAGGATGAGCTTTGAGCCGGGATTCTGATAATAAATCCTGATACCCTCAATAAGACGGACTAATGAGTGAGAATTTATTTGACTCGTAAGTGGAACAGCTGGATCAGATATATGCCCGCCACCGAGTACAATAATGAATTTAAAGATTTTTTCGGGATTTTTATTTTCGTAAGCATTATATTGATACTCAAGAGGGCGTATGAGCATGTGTGCGATGGGACTGAAGCTCAGCATCGCCAGCATGCATAAACCGACAGATATCAAAATCTTACCCATTCTTTCTTTTTCTGACTTTACAAGAAAATATAACCCTGCAAAAGAGATAAGAAGCATTAAAGGAAGAGGAAAGAGGAATCGGGATACTATTTTTTTAAAAAGAAACATGTTCACCTCTATAATAAGTTTTAATAAGGGCTTCTGCTGCTCGCAGACCGTCAAGAGCTGAGCTCACAATACCGCCGGTATACCCGGAGCCTTCTCCTGCGGGATAAAGACCGTTAACCACCACAGATTCCCTTTTTTCGTTGCGAAGGATTCGGACGGGGCTTGAAGTTCGTGTCTCTGAAGCATAGAGCAGCGCATCCTCACAATGTATGCCCTTGAGAAGTCGCAACATTTTAGGGATAGCTATTGAGAGGGTGTCACATACAAAATCGGGAAGAATACAACGTATGTCAGCAGGTTTGGATCGATGCCATGAACGCGTTGAAGGAAGGTTTTTTGTCGGCGTGCCGGAGATAAAGTCAGTCAAGAGGGCTGCCGGTACGCTATAGTCGCTTCCTCCTTCAATATAGGCAGCATGCTCGATCCCCATTTGAAATTCAATCCCCGCTGATGCCGGTGTTTCATTCTTACAGGAAGTGGGGAAATCTGCGGGGCTCACAGGCACAAGAAAGGCTGCATTTCCAAAATCCCCACTACGTTTAGAGAGGCTCATGCCGTTTGTGGTCAAAAAACCATCCGATGATGCACAGGAGATGACCTTTCCACCCGGACACATACAAAAGGTATAACATGCACGGGAAGAGGACTCTGCCTTGCGTGTCAAGCGAAAGCTGGCAGCGCCGAGACAAGGATGGCCAGCATAACGGCCAAACCTGCTTGTGTCGATGATGTGCTGAGGAAGCTCTACACGCACGCCAACTGCAAAAGATTTAGGTTCCATCGGCACACCTGCCTGTGCAAGCATAGTGTAAACATCACGCGCACTGTGACCGGGCGCAAGAATGCAGGTTGAGACTTCTTTTTTCTCTCCATTGACCTGTATTCCCCTTAAAGCACCCTTTTCTATCGCTATTCCTTCAAGCCTCGCATGGAAACGCATTTCGCCTCCTGCTCTTTCAATCAAATGGCGAATAGCGGGAACTATGTGTGAGAGCAGATCACTTCCAAGATGCGGTTCAGCATCGATCAGGATACTCCTGGGCGCTCCGCAACGAACTAATGTCTCAAGAAAGTAACGGACCCGTTTCCGGTCTTTGCTCCGGGCAATCAGCTTTCCGTCGGAGAATAATCCTGCTCCTCCTTCACCGAAAAGGACATTACTTTCAGGATTGAGCGCTCCTTGCTCCCAGAAACGTCTCACGTGTGCAATACGTTCAGCAACAGGGTCCCCTCGTTCAAAGAGGATAGGGGAAAGTCCCGCTTGCGCAAGGGCGAGCGCTGCCATAAGACCGGCAGGCCCGGCTCCGATGATGACAGGGGATGGCCTTGTGGGCAATGAGAGAGCAACGGAGGGGAACGCATAGGGCTCGTTATCTTTTTGGGTTAAGAATTCAATATCAGCGCTCCTCACATCTTCGGCACGAACAGAGAGGCCCTTTATCGTAAGCTCGACCGAGATAACATATACAGGCTTTTTTCGCTGAGGCCGGGCATCGATTGAACGTCGAATTATTGTCACCTTATCAAGGTGCATCTCATTGCAGCCAAGTTTCGCCGCTGCGGCTTCACGGAGGTCCTGCTCCTTATAATCCAAAGGGAGAGTGAGCTGATGGATACGTAAAGTCATAAATTCAAATCAACGTCCTGAGACCTTGATAGGTTCCCCATTTACAAAAACTGTTGTTGGCACGAATTCATGGTTCAGGATCACAATATCCGCGTAATAACCAGGCTCGAGTTTTCCTGTCTTCTTAAGTCCGAGCGCATATGCCTGATTTAAGCTAGTGGTTTTAACAAGTTGAGTGAGCGATAGAGTTGTGATTTCATAAGCATTCTTAAGCGCCGTATTAAACCTTACTGTACTTCCTGCGAGTGTCCCATTGGACACAAGCCGTACGCTTCCCTTCTCAAGCTTAACCTCAAGGCCACCCATAGTATAAATACCGTCATCGCACCCCGAAGCAGACGTGGAATCGGTAATAAGCATTATCTTCTCAATCGGCTTCACTTTAAATATAAGCTCTATCATTTCAGGGCAGAGATGAATCCTGTCACAGATTATTTCCACACCTGTATCATCATCCAAAAGCCCGGCGCCGATAAGTCCTATCTGCCTATGGTGAAGCCCTGACATCTGGTTGCAGTAATGAGTGAATTGACGAAGCCCGGCTTTCTTGGCCTCTTTAAATTGAGCATACGTAGCGGCGCTGTGGGCACAGGAAGGCAGAATATTCTCAGAGCAAAGCATGCGGATAAATTCAAGGCCCCCTTCCAGTTCAGGGGCACACGAAATAATAGAAATTGGGGCGATTTTGCTCAGTCGCAGCACCTCATCCCTATCAGGCTTTCGTATATAAGAGAGATTTTGAGCACCAGCGCATCGAGGATTTATATAAGGGCCTTCAAGATGAACCCCGGTTATTTTCGCAGAAAGATGTGTTTTTTTTATAAATGAGGCAACAGCGTTCATTATTGTTATGAGGTGCTCAGGAGATTGTGAAAGAGTCGTTGGTGTCATTGTTGTGACCCCTTCTTTTACTTTCCCTTTCGCAATATGTTCAATTGCCGATACACTTCCGTCAGACACATCAAAACCAGCAAGACCGTGGCAGTGAATATCGATAAAACCGGGCATTACCATCCCTCCCTCGGCATTATATACCGATCCTGTCGCCGGTAATGGGTCCCCGCTTGTATAAATATTTTTTATGAAAGAGCCCTCTATTTCAATGGACGCACCTTCTCGTTCAAGATCAGGAGAGATAAGATGGCAATTTTTTATTACAGTGTTCACTGAATTTAAAAATGGAATATCATAAAAAGACCGACACTCTCTTGGATGACACCAGGAGCGATGACAACCTCTTCATTTCCTATACCTTCATTCCCTGCGGAGGCTAAGTATGCCATCCACCACCCGAGCGCTGCTTGAGAGAAATAATGATTGTTGTCGTTTATCCTTGAAATACCCGTTAAGGTTGATCCTATATATAATGAACATCTCAATAAGGAATTATTACACATGTGTGCAGCTGTGAGAAAAGGGACCGCTCCCATAAAACTATGCCCGCTCACCCCATTATCATCATTAAAAGGTTGCCAGTGTGAATGGGTCTCTTTAGGTCTTGAAGCCCCAAGGGCCCTTTGTAAAAAAAGCAAGGAGGGAGCACCCACTGTAATAGACCGCAGTGACCGTCTGCTCCATTCTCCCGCAGTGAAGTCAAAGTGTGAATTTTTAATCACTTCTCCGATAAGGGCGATTCCAAGATACGCAGGCAGGGTTTCCATGCCATTGCCAAATGGTTTTGTGACTTTTGCCAGGTTGTCGGTATTCTTATTTTTAAAGGAGGTTTGATATACCTTCTGAATGTCCATGTCAACGTTAGTATTGGCAAGCAGGCCAGCGAAGGCAATACCTGCCATCAGTTGCCCTGAATTCCCTGTAGAATAAAAATTCCCATAATCTTTAGAAATCGTATTCTTGATCATATAAAGCCTGTTGGCAAGGCCAGAGGATGCGGAAGCAGAATAAAGAAGAATGATACTGCATGCTACAAGGATTGCTAAGGTTAACTTTATCATATCATTTTATCCGGTTTTTGAGAATTTTTCTCTCCCACAACGAGAATTCACGTCTGCATTCAAAATTACTCACCAGAGCAACGCAGCAGATATAACAAATTACATTAGCCTTAAGAACACCAGTGATTTTCTGGCACTCCCCAATGATTTCGTATTATTTGTAAGTATCTCATTTTTTATCGGTTTCTTTCATTATTTTGTACGGTTAATTTTTCCCATTCGCGGAGATAGTCTTTAAGGTGGGATCGTTCTGCTTTTGTTGATTCTCTCTCTAGAATCTGCTTGAGAAGGAGCTGTTCCTGTGTGTACTCTTCTGTAGAAAAAAATCCCCCAAAGTGAGCCAGCCGCAACCAGAGTAAATAAGTAGTCAATGCATCGAATTCATTATAGCCGATTATTTTTTCTAATTCTCCATTGAGCCACAGAGACGCCACGTGCTGTCCATCCATTTTTTGCCCATCTATGGATATTTTTCCGGGAATGCGACATACCGTGACCATTTCATTCAGTGAGGGCGTTGACTTCCCCCTTCCTCCAACAATATCAATAAGGTCAATATTCCACTCATTACCCTTGGTGAAATAATCGATGCCCTCCCATGGCTTGTCCGGACGCTTGCAGAATTTCGGGGCTTGGATCCCGTTGGCCACACCTCTTTGCACCAATATTTTCAAATCAGCTGATTGAGAATTAAAGCCAATTAATTGTGGTTTATGCGTCCCAATCGCATTAAGAAATGTGCGTATTATGTTGGCTTCTGAGATTTGGAACGGATCACGCGGATCATGAGGCAAGGAAAGTAATTGAAGTTGGCACCCTCCATTCATTACTGTCCGTATGACGGCAGAGATGGAGACTACCCTGCACAGAACAGTCTTCAGATAAGGCATCGGATCCTCGTCAGTGGCTCCGCCCTGTTTCCACATCTCCTGCATTACCTCTTTATCCGACATGGATTCCGGGAGCTGGTAGAGTAACCTCCCCGCTGTTGGATCGGGAATCCATTCGACATCAAATATCCATGCTTTATGATAAATAGATTTAAACATAATTATCCCCTCTCAAACTGAACCATAATTACTCTCGCCTAAAGCGATATATATATCCCCAATAGCCACAGGGAACAACAGGATCATTTGCAAGGTTGCCAAGGTCATCTCTCCATGGCCGCGCAAGCCCTATTTCAAGAAAGCCCCCCCTGTAATTAAGACTATATGCTATACCTGTTGCCCCATACCTGTAATCTGCACCTGGATCACTACCAGCAATCCAGCTTGTTAAAAGGTTGATACTATGCTGCACTTTCTCTGAGTCATATAACCCATAGCCGATATTGAGATGGAACTCGTGATGGTCCTTGTTTAAATACATCCCTGTAAATCGAAGTCCTGTTCGGCCCCACCAGTAACCTATGCTAGGATTTATAATAAGGGAGGA
>JBLIRR010000022.1:0-95047 GCA_049472395.1 bacterium
TTGATAATTTTCAAATGATGCTAGAAATGCTATAACGTATTGATATCGTTTAATGATGACATTTTGACAACCCACAGGGTAAAAGTAGAAAATTTAAATGCAAAAAATATTTATAGTGATCGATTGGATGTAAGTTTCTACGGACAGTCTACGGACACAAATAATAGGTACCTTGAAATGAAATAACCTTTATTTTTCAATAAGTTAGTAAGTGGCGGTGCAGGGATTCGAACCCCGGACACTACGGATATGAGCCGTATGCTCTAACCACCTGAGCTACACCGCCAAAGTTGATATATTGTATATGAATAGAATAAAAATAGCAAGTGAGGTGAGCGATTCTTTAGATAGATATGCCCTCTTGAGAACTATAAGAATTTATACAAATGTATCAACAAGTTATGTATAGAATCACCGCAATTTCACGCTATGTGTTTAAGTGATTCATAAAAAAAGCATCAATTATTTTATTAACATCACTATCAATAGCTCCAATACTTCTCTGCGCATTTACTCGAACAATCTCCTTATCAGGCATATTTTTGTAAAATGTAGTGACTCTCTCAAGATATTCCTTTTCCTCATACCTGTCATATCCATACTTTCGGTTATCCTTTATTCGTCTAAGCCCTTCCTCAACCGTGACCTCAAGTAGAATAACAAGATCAGGACGCGGCGCTATTCGTTCATTTCGTAGTCTAATAGAGCCAGGATCTACTCCCCGTGCAGCTTGGTAAGCAATTGTAGAATAATAATATCTATCAAGAATAATGATATTGTTTTTGAGAAGAGCCGGTTTTATATGTCGACGAATATTATCCTCTCTGTCCTTTATGAATAATTCCACCTCTTTTTCCGGGTCCGGCCTCTCAGTTTTTCCCTGTATGAACTCGCGTATTTTTCTGCCATAATACCCATCTGTGGGTTCACTATAAAGGTGAACAGAATATTTTTTTCGCCTGAGCCTGTTATATATTCTTCGAGCCTGCCTGCTCTTCCCAGATCCATCAATTCCCTCAAATACTATTAAACACCCCTCCACTATACTCTTCCCTGAAAAACGAATGAGATAACGAATAATGGAAACTTTTTATTAATAAAGAACACCTATATGAGGTTACGCCATTGTGTGCTTTGTTTCGCAAGGGCCTCAATATTGGTATCACTTACGCGCTTAAGGCGAGGGAAGAGATGAATATCAAAGGTTTGGAGATTTTCTGCCAACAGTGTGTCTGTTTCTAAATTATCAAGTTTATATGGCCCCCAGTCTTCAGCAAGTTCCACTACTCCTTTCTTCCCTTCTTGAAAAAAATGATCGCAGAGAATGGTAAGAATATCTGCATTGACAGCCATGCACGCTATTTCAGCATGCATGAGAGCCTCGCGGTCTCCATTAAAAGCAACTGTTAGCCCCCCTCCCTCTTTGACTAATCTCATCGCATCTTTATCACTACTCCTCTCTCCAAAGTAAATGATATGGCTGAGGTCTGTCGGGTTGTCGTGAGTTTGTTCGCGTACACATTGAGCGCGTGCCTGGTTTCCTAAAGGTTCAACTTCATTCAGATACCAGCCTATGGGCATTTTAGGGATCTGTTCACAAAGAATAAATTGGATCTTGTCAAGTGTGTGTCTCATGGCCACGGACAACTCCTCAAGGGTACCTTCGTATCCCTCAGGCATTAAAAAGGGGAGTTGAATAATCTCGGCAGCCATATCCCTAATAGTTTCTTTTTCTGAGATTGTGGGGTGATAATGGTTAAAATCTACCGATACGGAGTGAGTATTTTCCTCCTTGAACCCTACTAATTCACACAGCGCATGTGTATTGTGCGCATATCCTTTGCTCATGATAAAGGTGAAGGCCCTATCTTTTAACCATTGGAGGAATTTATCCGCCCCAGGCACAAGGTGGATATTAAAGGCACAGTATTCTGCAACCTTCTCATTATCAGCCCCATACCCTTTCAGAAAAGGGATGATATATTTGGCAGGATCATCCTCACTCTTGTGTGAGTGGCTATGAGACATGGAATTGAGTAAGCAGTAATGAATAATCTGCTTAAATAAAATGTCGCCGTCAGGAATAAAATAGCGACATAAAGCCTCAAGCGTGCTATCTTTTGTCAGCAGCCCTTCACACGCAATAAAAACTTTACTTTGATGCTTTTCGTTCATCCTTTCTTTAAGGCTGCTTTTATCAATAGAAGCCCGTTATTGGGTCCGGGCACAGATCCTTTCACAATAATACAATTATGCTCTTTTTGGACTTGCACTATCTGTAAATTCTGGATGGTTATTCTGCAATTTCCCATACGGCCAGGCATTTTTTTATTTTTAAAAACCCTCGATGGTGTAGAGGAAGCCCCTACTGATCCTCCATGGCGTCTATACGTATGGGTCCCATGTGCCCCTGGTGCACCATGAAAATTATGCCGTTTTATAACACCGGCAAATCCTTTTCCCTTGGAGAACCCGGAAATATCTACATAATCACCCTCTTTAAATATATCAACAGTAATCTCCTGGCCTGGGGCATAGTTATCCTGATCTGCTTCGTCGATTCGAAATTCCCGTAAATAACGCACAGGTTCCCTTTCAATTTTTTTCATGTGATACAACCGGGGCCTATTTACCCTCGTTTCTTTGACTGGTTCAAATCCCACTTGCAGAGCACAATAGTTATCTTTCTCCTTTGTCTTTTTTTGATAAATAGCACATGGCCCTGCTTTTATCACTGTCACAGGGATCACATCCCCGTTTTCTTGAAAGATTTGGGTCATTCCAACCTTTTTTCCCATTAACCCTAACGACATTAGCTCACTCCTTACCTTATGATTTTAACAGAAACAATATTTTTCATCCTTAAGTAATTGATCGTAAATATTTAGTTATCATAATCACTATGAAACAAACATATTTATTATGCTATTGATTTTAAAAAATGTCAAGAACCTCTCCATCTATATCGACAATTCTCATTCTTCAAAATAAGAATTGCCGAATTGCCGGTTAAAAGTTGAAACAATTAATTATCTTTAGTATAATATGATAAACTTGGCGATCAACCATCTTGATTATAGCGTAGAGTATGGATAGAGTAAAACTACAATACGGAGTAATTATTTTTTTATTTATTCTCTTTTTTCCTGCATATTTAAGTGCTGTTCCTTCTCACACAATTACCCAAAAAGATACATTTATTAATCCCAATACTACAATAAATCTGAAGAGCGATGTAAACTCTGAAGAAGAGAATCTGAAGAAAAAACAAATTGAAGAGCATTCTTATAAAGCAACCAAATTCTCGTATGAAAGAAAATTTGACAAGGCTTTGGAAGAATACAAAAAGATTCTGGAGCTGGATCCCAATATGGCCATGGCTCATAATGATATTGCGTGGACGTACATCCAGCGAAACAAACCTAATGACTTGCCGCTGGCTGAACGTGAGCTGCTCGAGGCGATTCGGTTAGATCCGAATCTTATTCTTGCGCATCGTAACCTATGGTGGGTATACCGGTTGCAGGATAAAAAGGAGATTGCAGTAAAACAATTGGAGAAAATAATTCAATTTGAACCTGATAAAGCTGAGAATTATATCAATCTGGCAGATGGATATCTTAGTGATGTAAAAGATTTCTCTCAAGCCGCTGAGACCTATAAAAAAGCTCTAAAGATTAAACCAGAAAACCATATTTATTCACGGTTAGCCAAGGCTTTGGAATATCAGGGCAAATATAAAGAGGCTATTCAAGTACTTGAGACAATAATTAAAAAATCCCCCAAAGATTGCTATCCTTATCTTTTTCTTGCGGTCATCCTCGGCAAATCCGGGAAGAAGGAGCAGATACCGGAGAGGATGAAGGCCCCATTAAAGGTAATTCAAGAGGAGCCTTTTACTGCCAGGCAGAATGAGTGGCCGATAAAATTAATGAAATTTTATTCAGGTGAATTGAGCGAAAAAGACCTACTCAGTGACGCATCCCTTCATTCCTTATGGGAAACGCAAGCGTTTTATTATATTGGGATGAAATATGTATGGGAATCCAATAAAGAAAAAGCAATATCCTACCTTAAACAATGCATTGAAAAAAAGAATACCCGCAGTGCAGAATTTGAATATGCAAAGATAGAGCTTTATCTATTAGAGAAAAAATAAAAGTTCTAGCAAGAAGTTTGCATATAAAAAGCGTGAGCAAACATAAAGAAGTATTCTTCAGGTAAAAGTGTATAAACGAAGGTTTTATAAAAGCGCTATTTCTCAAAGAAGGGAGGTGTTAAGAGGAAAATTAAAAAATAACAATGAATATTAATTTATAATATTAACACTGACGTAAAATTTATGAGTAAAGAAAGATAAGGGGAAACACAGTGAAAAGAAAACGGTTAGGGAAAGGAATCCTTTTTATATTTACTATTATTTCCATGATTTGTTATCTCGGCGCACCAGCTCATGCCCAATATGTAACGACGTCTTCTAGTAGGGCATATGGTTTATATGGAGGCTTATATGGGGGCTATGGTGGTTTATACGGAAGCATGCTTTATGGCGGAATGTATGGCGGTGGTTATTATGGTGGCTTAATGGGCGGAATGTATGGTGGCCTTTATGGGAGCAGACTCTATGGTGGCGGCTATTATGGCGGCTTAATGGGCGGAATGTATGGTGGTTTAATGGGCGGAATGTATGGTGGTTTAATGGGCGGAATGTATGGTGGTTTAATGGGCGGAATGTATGGTGGCTTAATGGGCGGAATGTATGGTGGCTTATACGGGAGCAGTCTTTATGGTGGCCTTTATGGGAGCAGACTCTATGGTGGTGGTTATTATGGCGGCTTAATGGGCGGAATGTATGGTGGCCTTTATGGGAGCAGACTTTACGGTGGTGGATTATACGGTGGCCTTTACGGGAGCAGTCTCTATGGCGGCTTATATGGCTCTTCTTCGTATAATAACTTCTTAATGAGCACAGGCCTTGATGGTGGAATGGGCGGTTTACCCGGCTTGATGTCGACCTATCTGAGCCTTCTTGCACAGATGCCGGCAGATGCAATACCAACTGCCACAACCGAACCGGCTCCAGTTACAGCAACGCCAATAACTACTGCACCTGCTGCTACCGTGCCGGCAGCCACAGTTGTTCCTGTCACTACGACAGTAGTAGCTCCTGCAACGACGGTTGTTCCCGTGGCAACTGTGTCTGGCGCCATAATTCCTTTTACTTTTACGATTCCCGTGTCTGTTCCAACCGTTGTACCCGCGGTTGTTCCAATTGTACCTCCTGTACCTCCACTTGTTTTTTAGATCAAAACAACAATTGCCTGCGGATTGAGAGGCCTATGGCCTCTCAATCCTGGCAATGTGCTCGCCTATACATATGAAGGGCTTTATATGACGATCTGATGAGAGGCCCTGATGCAACTGCTTTGAAACCGAAATTAAACGCGATTGTTTTTAAATAAGAAAACATTTCTGGCGCTACATAGCGTGCAACATTCACCTGTCTCGGCGATGGCTGCAAATACTGACTGAGTGTGAGAATATCGCATCCCACGGACCTCAGATCGTGCAGGCAATGGATCACCTCTTTTATTGTCTCTCCAAGCCCGAGCATTATCCCTGATTTGGTCAGTATTCCCGAATCCTTCATCTTTATGTGAGAGAGTAGTTGTAAAGATCTGCAATAATCTGCCCCTCGCCTTATGTGAGGAAATACCCGGGGAACCGTTTCAAGGTTATGATTAATTACCGCCGGTCTTTCCGCAATAATTGATTCCAGAGCAATTTCATTTCCATTAAAATCAGGGATCAGGACCTCTATGAGCGATTTCGGCATTGCGCTACGAATTGCGCTGATTGTACGCGCAAAGTGTCGCGCTCCTCCACAAGGAAGATCATCACGGGCGACAGAGGTAATTACTACATAATCAAGGTCAAGCCTATGCACCGCCAACGCAATATCATCTGCCTCTTTCGGATTGATGGGCAAAGGCACACCCTTGCGTATACCGCAAAACCTGCACTCTCTCGTACATATCTGGCCAAGGATAAGGAATGTTGAAGTCCCATTTGAAAAGCATTCTTTGATATTAGGACATGAGGCTTCTTCACAGACGGTATGTAATGAAGAAGAATCGAGGAGCGTGCGCAGTTTTTCGGAATCACGCGGGCTCAGAGCGCCTACTCTTATCCATTGTGGTATGTGTCCCATAGAGTGAGATTCAATGCTTTTTTAAATTGATTAATAAAAATATTCTCAAGATCATTTCTGCAAACAAGTATCCCCTCTTTTTCAAGAGACGTCATGCGGAGCGAATGAACGCCGCAGGGGATAATATTTTTAAAGAGATCTAATGCCGGATTCCTATTTATAGCGAGTCCATGAAAAGCAATTCCTCGATGGATTTGAATTCCTATCGAGGCGATCTTTTTCCCTTTTATCCATACTCCCGGGTGAAGATGCGACCGTGTTCCTTTAATTCCGAGGCAGTCAAGGGTCATTATCACGCTCTGCTCCAGTAACGAAATATATTTTCTAATATCTCTTCCCACACGCAGGAGGTTGAGGACGGGGTACACAACGAGTTGTCCTGGCCCATGGTAGGTGACCCGCCCCCCCCTCTGTGTTGCCACTATATCTATATGAGGAGGCTTATGAAGGATCTCCTGGTGTGATGCTAAACGTCCCATGGTATAAACATGATAGTGCTCAGTTAAGATAGTTGTTTCCGGGCTCGTGCCTGTGGCGATCTCATCGGCTAACTGTTTCTGATAGTCAGTACACCATCTGTAATGTATTCTCTCATGCCGGATAATCCTCACAGGAGGTGGTGATTGATGCATTTTTATTTTTTGGTCTTATTTTTTTTGTCAAGGAGCTTCTGCAATTCTTTATCATCGAGCAGGGTTTTGTGAATGATAGCTAATGGCTCCCCAATTTTAAGCTCTTGCCCTGGTTCAGCAAGGAAATGAATATAGCCGTCTTTACCTGCTTCAATATCAAATGTAGCCTTGGTTGTCTCTAAAGCGCACACAACATCGGTTTCTTTCACAGCACTCTTATTAGGCACATGCCATTCAACTAACGTGGCCTTCTTGGTATTTTTTCCGCATTCCTGAACAGTGAGGTAAAATATTTTCTCCATTTTCTTTCTCCTGAACATATTGACAAAAATAAGTTTTTCTCTTAATATTATATAAAATTTATAATGCGAACTATATTCTATAATAATTATTTAAAAATAGAAAGGTCTCGGGCTCGTGAAAGAAATAATAATAAATGCTAATCCCTATGAAAAGAGAGTAGCTCTTGTAGAGAACCAGCTTTTAACCGAGATTTATATTGAACGACGGAGAAGTGAAAGGATCAACGGGAATATTTATAAGGGAAAGGTCAGCCGTGTTCTTCCAGGAATGCAGGCGGCCTTTATTGACATTGGATTGGAAAGGGATACGTTCTTATATATCGTAGATTTGGATCATGATTTTGATAAGAGGTTTCAAGTTGGTGATAATGTGGATAATGACATAGAGGAGGCAGAGGTTGAGGTAAAACATCCCAACATAGAAGAACTTCTCCAGGAAGGTCAGGAAATTCTCGTTCAAGTCTCTAAAGAGCCACTAGGAAGCAAAGGGGCAAGGGTCACTACTAATATCACTCTTCCTGGCCGCTATTTGGTGTATATGCCCTTAGTTGATCATATCGGGATCTCTCGAAGGATTGAGGACCCTGATGAGAAGGAGCGATTAAAGGAGCTTATCAGCAAATTAAAACCCGAAAATGTGGGGTATATTGTCCGTACAGTTGGTGAGGGCAGAGGCGAACGGGAATTCTCACTTGACATGGACTATTTAAATAGTGTATGGGATAATATATCCCGTAAAAAGGCGACGTGCAGCGCTCCTTCAATACTCCATAAAGAATTGGATATTGTGCTGAAAAGTATTCGCGATATTTTTAGTCCTGATATTGATCGTTTATTAATAGACTCGGAAGAAGAATATGAGCGGTGCATTGAATTTGTTGAAGCATTAATGCCTAATTTGGTAGACCGGGTAAAGCTTTTCACAAAATCATCACCCATTTTTGAGGAATTTAATATTGAAAAACAGATTGAGGAAGCCCTGTCGAATAAGGTCTGGCTAAAATCAGGCGGATATATTGTGATTGATGAGACAGAAGCCCTTGTCACCATCGATGTCAATACGGGCAGATTTATCGGAGGGCCTTCATTAGAGGATACGATCTATAAGATAAATATGGAGACCATACCAGAGATAGTCCGCCAGATAAGGCTTCGGGATCTGGGAGGAATTATTATTATAGATTTTATCGATATGACTAATGAAGACAATAAAATCGAGCTTATTAAGAGTCTTGAGGAGGAGTTTAGAAAGGATCGGATGCGTACTAATGTGCTCCAATTAACCGATCTCGGATTAATTGAGATGACCCGGAAAAGGGTTAAACAGAGCCTCAATCAAATCTTAACCTCACCCTGTCCCTATTGCGGAGGCAATGGAAGGGTTAAATCAATCTTAACGGTATGTAGGGCTATTCAAAGAGAAATCGATAATATCGGCAACAGTCCTCAGGGAAACGAAATTCTTATTAAGGCTAATCCTGAAGTGGCGGCATTTTTATCAAAACAGGAATATGATCTTCTTGAGTATTTAGAGAAAAAATATACAAAACAGATAACAATTCGCAGAGATCAAGATCTCCACTATGAAGATTATTCTGTAGATTTATTGTAAGGAGGAAGAGACAATGTATGCGGTAGTGGAATGCAAAGGTAAACAGTACACAGTATCCGAAGGCGATGCGGTGCGGGTAGACCGGATGAATATCAAACAGGGTGAATCAATCACATTTGATCGCGTGTTAATGGTAGTTGATGAGGGACATATCATGGCAAAGCCCGATGAACTGGAGAAGGTTAAAGTCACCGGGACAGTGCTTGAAGAAGAAAAGGGAGAGAAGGTAATTGTGTTTAAGTACAAGCGAAGAAAAGGATACAGAAATAAGCAGGGACACCGGCAACAATATACACGTGTGAAAGTGGATCAGATACAAATCTCTCAGGAAATAGAAAAGGAGTAATAGAGCATGGCGCACAAAAAGGGCGGAGGAAGTTCCAGCAATGGTCGTGATAGTATCGGCAGAAGGCTTGGGGTAAAAAGATTTTCAGGTCAAAAGGTACTGAGCGGCTCAATTTTGGTTCGGCAAAGAGGCACAAGATTTCTCCCTGGAAAAAACGTTGGCAGAGGGGGAGATGATACCCTTTTTGCGAAGATTGATGGGACTGTTGCGTTTGAGCGCATAGGAAAAGATAAAAGACGGATTAGTGTTTATGTCTGATGTCTGTTTTTATAGATGAAGCCAAGATTCACATCCAGTCTGGCGATGGCGGAAATGGGTGTGTAAGTTTTCGACGTGAGAAATATGTTCCGAAGGGAGGACCAAACGGTGGCGATGGAGGAAAAGGCGGGTCAGTTATTATTAAGGCAGATCGAAACACACATACCTTACAAGATTTTTATTACCGTCCACATTATAAAGCAGAGCGTGGGAGAGATGGTGAGGGGGCGGATAAGCATGGCCGCAATGGGACTGATAAAATTATTTTAGTGCCGGTTGGCTCCATCATTAAGGACAAGGATACAGGAGAGCAACTCGCTGACCTGTGTGAGGAAGGGGTGAGTTTCATCGCAGCGATCGGTGGCAGAGGCGGGATTGGTAATGCACATTTTGCGACATCAACAAATAGGGCCCCACGCCAAGCGACCTTGGGAGAGCCGGGTGAAGCACGATCCCTTTCCATTGAACTCAAGTTAATTGCTGATGTAGGGTTGATTGGGCTTCCAAATGCGGGCAAATCAACTCTGATTTCTCATATCAGTAGAGCACGGCCTAAGATAGCAGCCTATCCATTTACGACGCTTATACCACAGCTTGGTGTGGTTGAGCTGGATGATTTTCAGAGCTTTGTGGTTGCTGACATCCCAGGTCTGATACCAGGGGCTCATGAAGGAATGGGTCTTGGAGACCGCTTTTTAAGGCATATAGAAAGAACTCGTATTTTACTTCATCTCATAGATATCTCAATGGATAGTCAATCAGATCCAATAGAGGATCTCACCCTCATAAATTATGAGCTTGCTGCTTACAGTCGCACGCTGTGTGAGAAACCTCAGATTATTGTGGGTACCAAGGCAGATCGGGAATCAAGAGAGAAACGGGAGCTGCTTGAGCGTTATTGCCGGGATACCCATTTACCCTGTTTTATTATTGCGGCCCCCACGGGTATCGGCCTTAAACCATTAATTGAGTATCTTATACATAGCGTGCGGGGAGAAACAGGCTCTGCCTGATGTGAAATCCTTCTGTTGAAGGTTTTATTGGAGCGGTGTGTGTCGGGTCGGGTGCCTTTTTTTCCGGCTTATGCTCATATACCTCGATGGTGTCGTCAGGGATGCGGGAAAGGATATGGTGGCAGTGCTTTATGGTATCCTCAATGCATCGACTCTCATAGTTATTTTGCCTCACGAGCTGTTGATTAAATTCCTCGTAGAATTTCACATACTCTGATTCTTTCCTTGAGAGTCGCTCTTCGCCTCTCTTACAGGATCGGTCAAAGGCTAATTTACCATAAAGGTATGCTTTTTTTAATTTATCAATACTTTCAATACTAATATGACGAGGCCCTGCTATGTGAACTAGTCTGGAGTGTGAGGCTCCCACATCAATCGGTGGATATATCCCTTGTAAATAGAGTTCATAAGAGAAGATAATGCTGGCATCAAGCAATGATTTATGAAATGCGAAGCGCTCATTGAATGCCTTAAGATGAAATAATGAGATAAGAGTGATAGAGCCTTTTTTATCCTTCCTTTTACCTGCCCTTGCATAGAGTTTCCTAAAAGTATTGTCGGGATACGTGCTCATATTATCAAGGATAACCACTACCGTCATATCATGCTCAAAGGCAAGATATTCAGCTAGACTTAAGGCCATCTTAGGCGCAGTGTCTCTTTCGTGGATTGGTTCGTTGGACAGATTAACAAAGGTAGCGCTTTTAGACTCAATACCTTCTTCTTTTCTGATTAACGAGAGTAATGCTTCCCTTTCGGGGCTCACATCAACGCCTGCATAGCATAGAGCCTCAACTGGTATCTGACGTATAATGTGCCTTATGAATATATGATCGGGAATACCTGGTGGAAAAAACAGGCCGATTGTCTCTCCTTTATAAAGCGGTATTAATCCGTCAATAATGCATATCCCTGTCGAGAGGCATTCTGAAGGAGCTTGTCGTTCAGCTTGTGTAATACCAGGACTATCTATGTGACTTAGAATCTCAGGAATAATTTCATCTCCTCCATCAATCGGATGACCGGCACCATTAAAGGAACGTCCCAGCATTGTGGTAGAGAATGGAAAACATACCCTGTGGCCCGAGCAATAGATATGTTCAATCGTGCGGCCCAATAAACCTTCACCTTCGAATAAATCGATCTCAATAGCAGAGGAGCTTGATGAGCACACAATTCCTTTATAGGAAGCACCATCGTCTAATGTCAAAGTAACACACTCTCCGATGCTAACATTCGCTCCTTCTGCAAGTGTAACTGTTGTTTTCATTTTTTATTCTTTCGCCAGGATCAATAATTCCTGAAATTTTTTTCTTTAAAGGGATCGCTCAGTGCTTTGATTTCATCTTTTTTTGGTATCTTGTTCTTTTTATTATTATCGAGAATGCCTTTTAACGCATAAAGCTGTTTTTGCAAAGATGCGCCAGCGAGAGTATCAAAAGTCTCCCGTATTGCTATTGCTGTTTCAACTTTTCTGCGCTGCCGTTTCGACAGATTGAGTCCACAATTGTCAGTAGTCATTAATTCATATTCGAAGAGAATGCGCAGAGCCTCAAAACTTGGGTCACCATATGGACGCAGGCGGTATGGGGAAGGATGCGGAATCCTCGCGGCGTTGCTGTAACTTTTACTCACACATATTTTTTTGTCTATTACATGCCACCTGCAGCCAATGGCTGATTCTATGGAATTCATAGGATCCGGGAAGAGTTCTCTCTGTCCTTTCTGTACGCATACAATTGTGGATATTGAGCCCCGTGGCCCTGATGGTGTATCTATCATACCAGACCGTTTTATGATTTTATTCCATTGAGTATTCCATGATAATGCGCACACGTCCTTTTCCCCCATCTGGTCTAAAGATGAATCTATCTTTTCTATACTTTGCAGTATATGGGATATGGAGTCGATGACAAAGAGAACGTCGTATCCCATATCCCGGTAATATTCGCATAATGTAAAGCCAATATCAATGCTGGCCCTTTTAACGCCAATCGTCTCGTTTTCCTCATTACAGAGCAATATCGCGGGTTTGGTTGTATTCTTGATGAAACTTGAGCGTATACAGGAAATCTCATTTTCGCTGTTACTTGATGAGAGATATACAATGAGATCACTTGTGCACAAACGGCAAATTGTATGGCTAAGAAGTGTCTTTCCTGAGCCTGTTTCACCGGTAATGAGAGCAAAAGCACCCTTTTTCAGGGGAAAAAAGATATCAATATAGGGATTGCCTGTGATAAAAAGCTTTTGCCTGATACACTGGCACTTCGTGGACAGGGGCTTATTAATATATCTTTTATGATACATCTTAAGGATAATTTCTTTGCAAGGAGTTTGAATCGTTGCCAGATCATCCTCGAGAGAATACTCACCCTTATGAGCCAATGCAATAACCTTTCCCTCGATGCCTGGTGGTACTATAAGACGATGTTCAAACTTATTTTTCTCAATAACTATGCCAAACACATATCCCGGTCTGATATGAGAATTAAGGGGAACGGCCGGCGTAAAAGCCCATTTTTTTTCTCTCTCAGGAGATACTCCCTGACTGCACAACAGAGACTTCCCTATCAAGCCCGGCCCTAGTTCTATAGAGTATGAGCACATGGAATTTGATTGTGTTAGAGAGGAGCCAGGCCGCAAGCCTTTTATATCGTGAAGGGGCACAACAATAGCATGATGTTGATTATTCTGTGACCATAACATATTATTTGCCATCTGGTAACAGATGGATTTTTGCCTCTCTATAAAACCCTTTAAAGAATTATCATAGATTAATGGTGTATTCTTTTTCTGTACTATGATCCCGTGGCCAATGGAGGGGTCCGGGTCTCCTATCTCTATGTGTTTTCCGGTAAGGCACATAATCTCCTGCGCCATGCCCGAATCGATAAGCTCTCTATCTTCAGGGGCGATGATAATAATAAAATTATCACCCCCTAAATGATCTATACCCTCCAATGCCATGTTTTTAAGAATATCCCTATAGCATATATTCTTTCGTATTGTTGCAAGATTCTGCTCCACAGATGATACAATATCGCTCAGCAATTTTTTCTTACACTGCTCAATCTCAATTTTTGTGTTCAATTCAGTGTCAGCTATCATTTTTGAAGCATCACGCTGCAGATTATGGGTGAATTCAGGATCATCCAACTGAGCTTTTAGTCTCTCAACAGTCCTTAAGCCCTCCTCTTCAATATCAAGTGCCTCGGCCCTATAGTGCGCAGAAATCCCCTCCGCCTTTGTGGTTGCATCATGCATGATTACCTTTTGCAGCAGAAGAGCATCTTCTTGAAGACTCATTGAAGCATCCCCAAGATCATTATTGATACTATCAATCCATATATGGCAATACCTTCTGCCAAACCAACAAAAATTAATGCCCTTCCTGCCATCTCAGGCCTCTCACTCAGTGCCCCCATGGCGGCTGATCCTACAAGACCCACAGCAATTGCGGCGCCAATGGTGGAAAGTCCTGTGGCGAATGCAGCTGCAATATACCCCCATTTTAATGCTTCAGGGTGGGTAGGCTCACTCACTTGGGTGTGTTCGTTTCCATAGGCTATCCTGTAAAAAATAGGCACAGCAAGAGAGGCTGTAAATGTAATAATGATGAGAATAAAAATACTTTTTTTAATACAAGGATTTAGATACATTATAGTCATCCCCTTTCTTTATTTTATTTCTAATGGTGTATAACGTTCCCCGTCACCTTTAAAGAATTTACTAAAAAATTCATAATACTCAAGCCGTATTGTCTGAATCGACACCACCAATCCCTCGAGTGCAATAATAAGAATATTACCGATTACCATGGTCAGAACATAAAAAAAGGCTCCCCCTTTCATTTGATGAAGGCTGTTTGCAAGAGAGAATACCGCCATGAAAAGCCCGGCGTGGGCAAGTGCAAAAGCACATACCCGGATAAAAGAAACAGTGCTCGACAAGAATCCAATAATTGTATCTATGACCTCAATAAAGGATTCCATAAGATATAATCCAATATCCTCCGGCAGTATATGCCCTTCATTTCTTCTAAAGAGTAAATTATGGAGCGGTTCTTTAAAGAAAATCACTATAAGGGGTGTCCCAATAATAGCAAGCGCATAGTCTACCCTCAGGGTAATAGTGCCTTTGCACAAATAAATTAAGCATATACCGATACATCCCCAATAAAACAAGAATCCCATTAAACCGAACTCGCCAAACAATCCTGTAAGGTAATCTTTGTTTTTTATAGAATTAATTATATTAAATACCACAGCCAGGCTGATCATTATGATTCCAAACACAATAGTAACTTTCATAAAACGGTAGATATCGTCCATAGGATTAAACCATAGAGGAATGAGCCAGTTTTCGAAACCAAATATGGAACCGTAGAGAAATCCGAATAGCATGGAGGAGACCCCGCACTCCATAACAATAGCGCTCACCTCTTTTATCTGAGAAGAGGATGATTTCCAGGCAAAAAGGCCAAGGATAAATAAAACAAGGCCATGTCCCACATCTCCGAACATTACTCCAAACATAATGAGGAAACTAATGGCAAAGAAGAAGGTAGGGTCTATTTCTTTATACCCTGGTATTCCATAGTTCAGAATGAGATTCTCAAAGGGTTTTATAAGCGGGGGGTTTTTAAAAGAGGTCGGGGGCTTTAAAAAGGAATTTTCCACATCTTTATCAGGTTCATTCCCCGATAATTTATGGATCTGCAAAGCATAGTGTGTCGCCTCATTGATGTTCTTTTCAAATTCCGCAATACGATTAGTCGGTACCCAAGCTGACAGATGGTACGTGTGCCCGACTTTGTTACAATATTTTTTTATTTTCAGTATAGATTTAAAGGTGAGGACCTTGTGGATGAGAGAGCTTAGCTGGGACTGAATAACAGCACCGATTCCACTGAATTTTTCCTCGAGTTCTTTTTCTCGTTCATCCAATTTACATATCTGGTAACTTAAATCTTCGATAACCTGTTGGAGATTAGTTCCATGAATGTGTTCCGGGAAGGCAATTTTCTCAACATAGGCACTGTTGAGGATCTTATCAAGCTTTTCCCGATCCCTTATCGAGCATAAAATAATAATTAATCTGCGGTTTCCGATGTGCTCATCCTGAATAAGTACATGGTATAAATTACTGAGTGTATGTTTAAGACGATCTAAATTCTCTTGGGGGATGAATCCGGCCGTGGCATAGAGAAATTCATGCTCAACAAAATATGATATTTCAATATTCGTAAAAGCGAATAATGTGAGCTGATGTATGCATTTCTGTATCATTGCCTTTTTTTGAGCAATGGCCTCGTGTTCTTCTAAAAAAGAGGTAATTTGTTCACTGATCTCCTTGATCATCTCCTCACACGATTCTACTTCATCTTCAGGATTCAAGGTTAATGCAGGGCCTGTTATTTCGCCAGGTTTTATTGATAAACGTTCACTTATGAATCTTAGATTCTCTTCAAGTAGTTGATATCTTCTCTCCAATGCGTCCTGTTCCTTAGTAGATCTGTCTGTTTCTCCCGGTGAATTTTTTTGAATATTCATAAGGTGCAGGATCTTGGAATGAGCAATATGAGTGATCGCGGTATTAAGAGAGTGTTCAGGCATAGCAATATCAAGGCGTGTCATCTGTGAATATTTAAACATCGTATGTTGTTTCCTGAAAAAATTGTGTGCCTTCTTATACTACGTCATTCTCTTCGGTGAAAAAATATAATTTCTTCATATATACTCAGCAATTCTTCAGAACTCCTGATGCGTATCTATGCTCTTCTTTTTAAAAATCATATAAAAAAAGGAAAATTTTTTAGCATAAGCAAAAGAGGATTGCATTCGCCATACTAAGGTAAAGGATTGATAAAATAAGCGGTTTCCAAGGATGTCAAGAATAGATATTTCAAAAGGTTCCAGGATTTCGAAAAGATTTCTCCAGCAGGAAGGAGGGCAGTGTTCTAGCGGGAATATTTTTCTTATTATTGTTTGAGTTGTTTAGTAATATTATTTTTTTGAAGGATTTGAATGTATGACATTAGCAAAAAAAAGATCTCATAGTATATGCATAGTGTGTATTATAATTTTTTGTAGTTTTTTATTCGCCAATTTAGCAATGGCTCAATATAATGTGTTTACGCCTTTTGCACCTCTCGTACCTCCCATATTCTATTCACCTCTTCCCTTTGCTCCCATGATTGCATCGCCTCCAGTTCTTCCAAGTCCCACGGTATCTCCTCTTGCGGCTGCGGCTCCGACAGCTTCTATTTCAGCACTTACTGGCCTTTTAAGTACGGGGCTTCCCAGCACACCAACCGGACTACCTTCTTCTTCAACCTCAACGGCAACAAGCACCGTTACCATCAATTGGAGTGGATTATGGATAAGTCTTCTCAATCCCAGCCAATTAGGGCCTATGAATTTAGTCTTGACGCAAAATACAACTACTGGCGCTGTGACAGGAACAGTGACGTTTATTTTAAATAAATTGGTGCCATTGCCAACACTAGTAACTGGCATAGCAACGGGAACTTCATCGTTTACGTTAACAGGTGTATTTACTGACTATCAATTGGCATTAAGCGGACTCGCTCTTATACCAATAGATTATACTATCACTTTGACTTTAACCCTAACAAGCCCCACTACCTTATCGGGGACCTATTCGATCCTCAGTATTAAGGAAAGTGATTTTGGTAGTGTTGATTTAACAGCCTTATAATAGCTATATTTGCTACCTTACATCGTTATTAAGGAGAAACAAGGATGACACAGTTCTGTTTCTCCTTTTTTTTATCCACGCATGATTTAAACCCCATTCTTCTCAATGTTTTCGAATTTTTTTCTTCGCTGTTCGATAAGATATCATGGAAAATATTATCGAAGCTATAAATATACAAATTGCACAGCTTGTGGATATGAATAATGCTTATGAGGTGTTTGATGAAGTAAAGACGATTGTTTTCATGATATCACCGGAGTTTGCCATAGACTCAGTGAACGTAACATTTCAAGATGTTGTTGATCTTTTTGAAGGCAGGTATCCTGGATACAATCAATGCAATACCATGTATCATGATTTAGTCCACACCATGAGCGCTATGCTGGCCATGACGAGGTTAATCCATGGGGCAATTCTCCAGGGCGAGACTATTAGCAACAAGAATATAGCACTCGGCTTGATTAGTGCCTTGATGCATGATACTGGATATATCCAGGACTTGGATGATATGGTTGGAACCGGTGCCAAATATACGCTGACCCATATTAAACGCAGTATCGAATTTATGGAAAAATATTTTAAAGAAAAAGGTTTTTCCGGAGAGGATTTTGAAAACTGCCGGGATATCCTTGAATGTACTGGACTCAATACAAAAATCCATAAAATCAAATTTAAATCAAGACAAATCGAACTTTTGGGGAAAATGCTCGGAACGGCCGATCTTTTGGGACAAATGGCAGACCGACTTTATCTTGAGAAATTAATCTACTTATATTATGAGTTTAAAGAGGGAGGCATTGAAGGGTATGATAATGAATTTAATTTGCTTACCAGTACTTTTGGATTTTTTAGTATTACAGAAAGAAGGATGGCGGGCGAATTAGGGGGTGTGAACAAATATATGATTCATCATTTAAGAAAACGTTGGAATATAGACAAGGATTTATATAAAGAGGCTATTGAAAAGAACGAGCGGTATTTGAAATTTATTTTAGAAAATCATGATAAAGGATATCGTGATTTTTTAAGACGCGGGGGTATTATCAAAAAGCTGGAGGAAGCAGGCATGTAGCTCATTGTATCTTTCTTCTTATCAAATCATGCCTTCTTATGTGAGCAGGCACATTAATAATAACTCTCTCCTGGGTATTGCCGAACTCTTTGATATTTCCATCAAGATCTCCCAAGGAGGTTACCTTCCATACAGTATCTTCAAGCCCCGGTGTGAGAAACTCTATTGTATCACCGCAATATAATTTGTTTCTCAGTTCAACTTCAGCATGATCATTGTGCACAGCTGTTATCTGTCCTATAAAATCATGACTTCTTCTATAATTTATCCCGTCAAAATTAATACTCATATTATCCTTATCCCCGAAGAGCTTTCCACGTGTATATCCACGATTACTGAAGGAAGAAAGCTCCTTAAGCCAGTAATCTTTGATTATATAAGGAGGGTTCTTTAAAGAATCAAGAGCCTCGCGATATGTTTTCACAACTCCACCCAGATAATTGATCCCTTTCATTCTTCCCTCAATCTTAACGCTCGTAATCCCGACCTTTGCAATTTCCGGTACATACTCGATGAGACAAAGGTCCTTGGAACTCAATAGATACGTGCCCCGGTCATCTTCAAAGACGGGAAAATATTGTCCTGGCCGTTTCTCTTCCATCAATGTATAGCTCCATCGACAGGAGTTAGTGCACATGCCTCTATTCGCGCTTTTATACGCAAGAAAGCTGCTTATATAGCAACGGCCTGAATATGAGACGCATATAGATCCATGGACAAATATTTCTAATTCAAGAGAGACCTTCTGCCTAATTTCTTTGATTTCATCTAAGGAGAGCTCTCTTGCCAGGATCAATCTTTTTGCTCCCATTTTTTCCCAAAAGAGCGCGCTTTCATAATTGGTGATATTGGCCTGTGTGCTAATGTGCACCGGTAAATTCGGTGCAATCTCCTTGACCATACACAACAGACCCGCATCAGAGATAATAATCCCGTCAGCTCCCAGCTCTTTTATACAATGAACATACTCTCTTAATAAACCAATATCTCTGTTATGGGGGAATATATTTGCGGTAATATAGGCTTGTGCACCCTTTTTATGGGTATACCCGATGGCGAGCTGTACTTCCTCCTCATTAAAATTTTTTGCCATCGCCCGCAAGCTAAACCGTGAATCTCCAAGATACACCGCATCAGCTCCATAGTGAAGAGCTATTATTAGCTTTTCAAAATTTCCTGCAGGAGCTATAAGTTGGGGTATGGTAGTGCTCATGTGAAACTCTTTCATACTCTTAATCTATAAATAATGTTTATTCATAACATCCATAGTATTGCCACTTTCTAAAAATACATATACGTCTTAAGCGTTCTGAAGGTGTGTTCTCAGAACGCGAGGTCACCCGCTCACTACATGATATGTGTCCAAAAGAATCGCCGGAAGTTTACTAAACCCATCGAACTCGCTATAATAGTTATACTATACTAATTATAGATGATAAAGTAAATTGTTTTTACCCAGCAGCGAGAAACTCTGCCTGAAAAATTACTTAAACATAAAAGAAAAACCAGCAAGGAAAAATAATATCGCTTGGAAGAGGCGAGCAAAGAGCTTAGATGATATTAGAGAGTATCTCTATTCGAGGATTCAAATCCTTTGAAGGACCCATCAAGATTCCTTTCAAAAAAGGTATTTCCGCTATTGTAGGCCCAAACGGATGCGGTAAAAGCAATATAGCCGATGCCATCCGATGGGTTTTGGGGGAGCAAAGCGCGCGGCTCCTCAGGGGCAGAAATATGGAGGACGTTATTTTTAACGGCTCAAGTACCCGCAAACCTCTGGGTATGGTTGAAGTGACACTTGATTTTACCAACGAAGGGGATCTACCGGTCGATTATCATCAGATAAGGATAGCACGAAGATTGTTCAGATCTGGTGAGAGTGTCTATTTATTGAATAAAACCCCATGCCGTCTTAAGGATATCACCAATTTGTTTATTAGCTGCGGGTTGGGGAAGAATGCTTATTTTTGTATAGAACAAGGTAATATTGATTTCATTATAACCGCAAAGCCTGAGGAGCGAAGAATTTTAATAGAAACATCTGCAGGTATACTAAAATATAAGGAACAGAAAAAAGAGGCAATAAAGAAGATTGAGGATGCCCGCCAGAATTTGATCCGTTTAAAGGATATTAGCACAGAGGTTGAGAGCCAGTATAATCACCTTGAGAGTCAGGCTGCCCAGGCCAAGGCCTACAAAGAACTTATGGATCAAACAGATAGGGATGAACAGGACCTGTTAAAGCTTCAATATACACTTTTAAAATGCTCCAAGGATCAGATAGATGGTATATTAGAGAAGATTAAAGACAAAGAGATTGGCTTGCAGACTCGCGGATCAGCACAAGAGGTCGAGATTGAGAGATTGCAGCTTCTGCTTTCTCAAAAGGAGACAGAGTTAAGCACTGTGCAAAGGCTCTGTTGGTCACTCGAGAAAGAAATTACGCAAAAGAATGAACAACTTTCTTCCAAAGAAAAGGAATATCACTTCAGGGAGGAATCTCTTACCACATACATAAAGGAGCGGGACGCACTTCGAATCAAAAAGGCAAATCTTGTTCAAATGCTCGAAAAGATAAAGGGTACTTTGACTGAGAGCACACATCAATTAGAACAGCAGCACACGCAGCATCAAGTGCTTCAGGAAACACTCCACAAGATACAGAAGGATCGAAGCAGTATTCATGATGAGATTGAGAAAAAGAGAAAGAACCTTTCATTTACATCGGCCCAAATAGGCATTCTGCAGAATAATCAAAATCATCTTCTCTCAAAAAAGGATGATATAAGCAGACAATTCATAGTCATGATCGAGCAGATAGAAAAAATATTGGAGAGCATTCTTTCTCTCGAGGAAAAACGTGATTACTATCTTGAATCCAAGATACAGGTGGAGGGCACTCTTTCGGATCTGGAAAAAGAGCTTGCTGCCTTAACCGAAGAGAGATCTTCGTGTGAGCATGCCGTATTGGAGACACACCATACTATTGAAAAAACCACTATCGAGCTTGAGCGTCTCAAAACAAAGAAAGAGCATTTGATTGAGATGGAAAAGAGAATGGAGGGCTTTGGAGAGGGTGTACGATGCCTTCTTACAGGGAGTCAATCCGGCAAGGTGCGCACTATCATTGCTCAAATTATCGAGACTGATCCTGGCTACGAATGCGCTGTTGAATCAGCCCTGGGGCCAAGTGTAGAGCATATGCTTGTTGATTCTTGTGAGCATGGATTAGATCTCATCCGCTATTTAAAAGAAAAAAAGATCGGGCGTGGGACATTTATTCCTCTCCAACTCTTCGTGAAGCGTGGGATGATGAGGCCGGATGAGAGTGTAAGTGACGAGATTTTACAGCACCCTTGTGTTTTAGGGCGGCTCGTGGATTTCATTCGTTATCCGGCACAATACCGTCCTATTATTATGTATCTCCTTGGTGATTTGATTGTCACGCAGGACATAGAGAGCAGTCTCGATATGCTTGAGCATACGAAAAAATATTTTCGCATGGTAACGATGGCAGGAGATCTTATCGTCTCAAACGGTGTGGTCTCAGGGGGAAGCGAGAATGGCAGATCAGATGGTTTCCTAAAACGAAAACGAGAATTGAGACAGGTGTGTGACCGCATCGGCGTGTATGAGGAAAGATTAGTGGATTTGAAAAAACAGCACGCTCTCCAGACAGAGAGGCTTTTATCCTTAAAGGAGAAGGTGAAATTATTAACGGAGAAAAAACACGACCTCGATACCCAGAAAAAGGATATACACAGGGAAGTGCACTACACTCAGGCAGAGATCGACCGTCAGAAAAGGCATGAAGATCGATTGCGTCTCGAGAAAGAGGCACGGCTTGGTGATCAAGCGGAGATAGCTGAGATAATAAAGAATGAAGAGGAGAGAATAGATACACTGCGCAAAGAACAAGAAGAGATGACCCGGGCACTGGAAACAATCATGAAAGAAAGTGAGGCCTTTGATGAAAAATATCAACGCATCAATAAGGATTTTTTGGAAAACAAGGTGGCACTTTCGCATGCTGAAGAGAGAATAAAATCCATTACAAAGGAAAGAGAGCTTTTATGTCAGAGTCTTCAAGAGATAGAGGAGAAGGAAAAGAAGGATCAGCATATATTGCAGGAGCTGAAAGAGCGATTGGTCGTGCTGCAGGAGGAAAAAGCTGACCTTAAAAAAGCACTCCCCCAATTACACAAAGAGTGTGAAGAAAAAAATGTGCAAAGCACACGGTTCGACGCTGAGATAGGAGACATCAGGGAACAGCTCACCGGACTCAACAGATCACTTCGCACTAATCGCCAAAATCTAGACAAGATACGAAGAGAAAAACAAGAGAAAGAAATAACCTCTGCCCAATATGAAACCCAGCTTAGGCAGCTCTTTTCTGTGCTGCGCGAGCCACTCCCCGAGCACAGTGGAGATAGTGATGTGGGAGAATTGGAGAAGAGGGTCGAGGAGAAAAGAGAAAAGCTTGCCGAGGCCAAAGAAAAGCTCTCCTCCATGGGGTATGTGAATATGGGGGCTATAGAGGAATTTGAAAAGTGCGGGAAGCGTTTAACTTTCTTAAATCAGCAACAGACAGACTTAGAAACATCAATCACCTCTCTTTCCTCTATAATTAAAGAGATTAATGCCACCTCAGAAAGGCTATTTATGGAAGCCTTTCATAAGGTCAATGAGAATTTCAAGGAGCTGTTTAATCGCTTATTTGAGGGTGGCGAGGCAGAGCTCACGCTCGATGATAATACTGATATCTTAGAGACAGGGATTGAGATTAGCGCGCGCGCACCCGGCAAGAGACAGCAGAATATCATCTTAATGTCCGGGGGAGAGAAAGCTCTTACGGCCTTTGCTCTTATGATGGCAGTATACCAGTTGAAGCCGAGCCCCTTTTGTATTCTGGATGAAGCAGATGCCGCACTTGATGAAATAAACACAGATCGGTTTATTAATTTGCTGAGAGAGACCAAAGACAAAACCCAGTTTATCGTCATAACCCATAGCAGAAAAACGATAATGGCAGCGGATATTCTCTATGGAATAACCATGGAAACACCGGGTGTCTCAAAAGTGATTCCTACCCGACTTGATGAGTTATGTAACGTGCAACCACTGGCTGTATAAATTATTTCACCTTCCATTTATTTTCGAATTCAATTACATACCCTTCCGACAAGAATTTAGAACTATAACTACAATGAGATAAAGGTGATCCGTAATTAAATGTTTCATGATGGTGAGCGAGCATATGAGGTGAGGGAGAAATCAGGGCTCGGCACAAAAATCTTAAGGTGTGTGTGGCTCCTGGGGCTGTGTGTGGGACTTTTCCTATTATGGGAAGAGTCCCTGGCAAAATCTTTGTATATGATTGCCGATACTAATAATGATCCTACCCCTATTCATGCCTATGATATTCAGGACCCTAATTTGGTTTTTCAATCCATGATTTATGTCCCATCCCTGAGCGGTGGGGTGGAAGGAGGCGGCGTAGGTATTGCAATAGATGAATATTACTCGATACTTTTTGTGACCTATGAGGGTTCTGACTCGATTCAGTTAATTGACGCAACATCAATGGCGAATTTGGGCACTACAAGGGCCCCCGAAGCACAGGATCTTGCAGGGATAGTTCTGGATCAGGGCTATCAAAAGCTTTATTGCGTGGATCGTGGCACAAATCAATTATACGTGTATGATTGGAAAGTCTGGTCGAAAACGCTTTCATTAGTCTCGGGAGCACCCTTTACGCTCCAGGGTATGACAAGTGGCGCATTTGGCATTGCGCTTGATGAAAGTGATGATGTCACTCATGTGCTTTATGTCACAGACTATGATGCCCAAATGGTGAGGGCTTATGAGGCAAGCACGGATATTAATACTACACCGGATCCGAGCCGGAGCTTTTCAGTGAGTCATAAACCCATTGGGATTGCTATAGATATGAATAATCAATTTGTCTATACGGGTGGGGGTTGGGGATATTCGCCACTTTTAACCAGGTATGACCTTAATCACAACGTTGAGGACCTCTCCCCTGATGTTTCGGGGGCAATGGGTATTGCTGTTGACCAGGGAAATGGTAACGTGTATATAACAACCGGTTTTATAGAGGATAAGTTAAAGGCATTTAATAGCAATCTTAATCAATTATGGAGCTCTTCTGTGCTTGCCGGAGATCCCACCGGAATATGTATTCCGATACAAGATATCTCGTATAATCCACTTTTCTTTAGAATACAGACGGATACCAGTGACCGGCCAATTGATCCTAATAATAGAATAACCTATCATCTGAGTTTCTATAATCCCGGCCCCGGAACAATAACCACGACCACATTATACAATCCTATTCCCTCCGGTACGTCATGCTATCTAGCCACAGAGCCGGCAACTCATTCTGGATCACTTGATGAAGTATTCCAACCCGTTACGTGGAATTTTGGCACAGTAGAGCCCGGAGAATTCATCTGTGTTGATTTGATACTCAAGGTTACCGCCTCACCGGGGGATATGTCGGATGATATAATAATGAACATGTCCACCTTGACAAGCACTCTTTCAGATGGCAATACAGTTCAGGTCACCCGAAAATTTTATAATATGCTTGTCCCTGAGGCAAGCAGTGATCAGTATACGACCCTGACCCAATCCCTTGTTCCTAATTTACCCGATGCCGAGCTATTTGAAACATTTGGCACGCTCACCCTCATCACAAATGGCGGAAGTTTTGCCCCTACCTCACCCACCTTCATTATTTCTCATGGGTTTAATAGTGAAGGGGGAAGTACCATGCCCTTGTGGCAACAGAATATGGGCAACGAAATAAACGCCGAACTTGGGGGATCTGTCAATGTCTTTTTGTGGAATTGGCAAGATCACGCGGGTGCACTCTCAAGCTCCTCTTTTCCTGTCCCCTATCACAAGGTCGAATCTGCCGGGAAGAATTTGGCGTATGCTCTTGAAGGCGCGGGTATCCCTGCGGATTATTCCGATGATATACATCTCATAGGACATAGTCTCGGGACCGGCGTGATCGTATATGCAACAAAATATATCGACATTGACTATCAAAATAATATACGAGAAAATATAAAGCATTTCACCTTTCTCGATTCACCCTATCGCTTTGCTCATCCGGGAGGTTCTTTTCTCGCAGATTATGTGAAGGATGCGAATAATATATTCCTGGATAATTATTATTCTCAAAAAGAAAAATTTTTCGGATCTACACAGATTTCTCTGGGATTTGATATGAACTGGTTCTCAGGATATAAATGTGCTGATACAAATGTAAATTTATGGAATCTGGACCTATCCTCCGATAATTGCGGTCATCAGTGGTATTTAAGCTCAATTACTGCATTTGATGATCCTACCATACTTGGGGATACTACTGTTCCACTTCCCTCTGCTATCGATTATGGCTTTGCGTGGTATGCTTCTCTGCGCAGCTCTTCTCAACATTATACCCATATCCTTCCGGATCCGAATACCCCCTCACCAAAATGGGAGATTCAACCGGGCTATTGGGACCCGAATATATCTCAGGTTGTGAACAAGAGTCCCTGGATCGCAGGTTCTGTTGAGTATCAAACCGGTGTTGCCACTGAACTGACAGAAAATGCAAAGAATCTACTCAATGAGTATGCCGCAAATAACAGTGTAAAGATAATCATCTATGAGGTTAATTCATTTAATGCCTTAGCGGATATAGCAGACTTTATTGTTGATACGGAAGAGCATGCATTATGGGTGCTTGGCGATGCCACTATCACAGGCGGGGAGGGAGCCTATGGCGTGCTTCAATTAACTATAAGCTCAGAGGCAACGGTTTCAACCGAGATAACTATTTCTGATCAGGTAAATGCATTGCGATACAGTTTTGAATTTCCCCTGGTAGACCCGAATTGCATATTGGAAACATTTATAGACAATGCGGTGGTCAATATAATTTATGCTGATGACTATACCGGGAGGGGGTGGCAATATTCGGAATGGATCGATATATCCTCAGTGGCAGGAGACACAGTGGATCTATCCTTTCGTCTGAGTAATACAGGTGAGGATATGCAAGGAATAGTAAATATAGATGAACTACTATTTGCCAAGATTATGCCTGCGGTTGACGCAGATAAAGATGGTGTGATTGACAGTGAAGATAATTGCCCCAATAGAGATAATCCTTCTCAGACAGACACCGATAACGATGGGGTGGGAGATGTATGCGATGAATGCCCTAATGATCCTTACAAAATTATGCCGGGAATATGTAACTGTGGTTTTTCTGATATAGACACTGATAGCGATGGGACCTACGACTGCGATGATGGCTGCGACAATGATCCGAATAAAATCGTTGCGGGTATCTGCGGTTGCGGAGTATCTGATAGAGACACCGATAATGACGGAGCTTCAGATTGTGTTGACGATTTGCCCAATGATCCGAATGAGCAAGTGGATACGGATAGTGATGGCACAGGAGATAACAGTGATGAGTGTGATAATGATCCGGCTAAGATCGTTATCGGGGAGTGTGGGTGTGGCATTCCTGAAACCGACTCTGATAATGATGGTACCCCTGATTGCAATGATGGCTGTGACAATGATTCGAATAAGGTGATTCCGGGTGCATGTGGTTGTGGTGTTTCCGATACTGATTCAGATAGTGACGGATCACCGGACTGTATTGATGATCTGCCAAATGATCCGAATGAACAGACAGATACGGATGGTGACGGCACAGGGGATAATAGTGATGAATGCCCCAATGATCCGGCTAAGGTCGTTATCGGGGAATGTGGGTGTGGCACTCCCGAAACCGACAGCGATAATGACGGAACACCTGACTGTAATGACGAATTTCCTCAAGACCCGACTGAGACAGTAGACAATGATGGGGATGGAATAGGGAATAATGCCGATACCGATGATGATAATGATAGTATACCTGATCTATGGGAGGTAACTTACAATATTAATCCGCTGGTCAATGATGCTGCCCAGGACCCTGACAGCGACGGATACCAGAATATTCAGGAATATATATCAGGCACTGATCCACTCGATTCAAATTCGACTCCTCAACCTCCTGCTGCTGATGCAGGAAATGACCAAACAGTTAATGAAGGAGTAACGGTCACATTGGATGGTTCCGGATCAAGCGATGCAGATGATGGTATCACTTCATACCAATGGACCCAGACTGTCGGCCCCTCCATCACCCTCTATGGGGCATATACGGCAAGGCCGACCTTTACTGCTCCCTTGGTTAACAGTACCGGCACCACATTAATTTTTCAACTCACAGTTGAGGATTCGGGCGGGCTTCTAGATACTGATGAAATAACAGTAATAGTGAATGATGTCCCTGTTGGCAGCGATGAAGTGGAATTGAAAAGGCACTGTTTTATTACCCTTCATTAAAATTATATATTGATTTTATTCTTATTATAATATAGAATATACATTAATAGGCAGCGTGCAGGCATCCCAAAGGGAATTATTTTTCAAAGGCGAAAGGACAGTGAAATGAATATTCAGAGGGTAATAAAAATATATGGTGTAGTTCTCATAGCAGGAGTAGTGCTATGCAGCATTCACATTAATTCTATTCATGCGCAAGATTATTATCTTGAAAAGCACACTGAAACCATTATTAATGGAAAACCTATAGGCGGGGCCTCAGTGATACAGTTATGGGTAAAAAAGAATATGGTGAAGTATTATAATAGTAATGATAAGGATAATATTCTGATTATTCGTATGGATGAGGATAAAACGTATCAGATAAATGAAAAAGAAAAGACTGTCCAAGAGATGGACCTAAGGACCAAATTTGCCTCTGTAGAGGATAAAATCAAGGTGATATCGACAAGAACAGAAAAAAAGAAGAAAGTCGGTGAGTGGGAAGCATATCAAGTAGTGTTAACAAGTTCAGCAAAAGGGATATCCACTGATGTTGAATATTGGCTAAGTGAAAAGATCAATCTGCCGCTTGAGACAAGAATGCGTATGGCCGGTTATTTTGGGCAAAAGAAAATTCTTGAGGAATTAAAGAAATATCCGGGCTACCCAGTAGAGATGATCGTTCATCTTGAGGTAGAAGGGAAAAAAATTGATATGATTACCACATTGATAAAATTGGAAAAAAATAAAATTGACACAAAAATATTTAATATTCCTTCTGATTATAAAAAAATCGATCTATTTCCACTTGAGAAGCCCACAAAAAAAGAGTATAATGGTAGTCAAATTTTTTTACATTTTTTGAGACACAATAAGTATTTTTCGTAATTAATGGGAAACTTAAAACGTCTAATTTTTTACGTAAGTCTAAATAATCCCCAGTAATATCTTAATCCCCAGCAAGATCTTAATATAAATAAAAGATATATTTATTATATCTTAAGATTAATCATTGTATCTAAGATTCAGGGTTATAGATATTATTTTTAAAAGATAAAGAATCAAAAATAATCCATTCCAAATATTTTATGCTCGGATATTTTATTTTAATTTGAAGAAGTGGGGGCAAGAAAAACTGGAATAATGTCTGAATAAAGAAAGGGGGTGAGAAGAAGGAAGTATAAATAATCAGACCTAAACAGAGAAAAATTATAGCGTAAGGAAAAAGGGAGGTGATAGAATAGTAAAATATTTCTTGATCCCCGGCTTATAAGTCAGAGGGTAGGATATGGTATTATTCTCCGAAAGACGAGTTCACAAAAAAGTGAATAGCATATAAATATATAGAGCATATATTTTGAGAAGATAACGTGTAAAAAAAGGGCCATCGGTATATAGAAATTTAATACGCCTTTTTTACTAAGATACCGATGACCTTGGGTCACACACAAAAAGCCTGAGGCTTTTTTGTATGCTTCCATATTAACTCAGCAAAATATGTGCCAATAGAAGTGTTCAGTAGATTTATTAATTTTCCCTTTATTGTAATAAGGAGGTTTTTAATGAGAAAATATGGAATTAGCTTGATGATTTCCTTATGTATCACTGCTTTTATTGTCAGCATGTTTATTCCTTGTAATGGAATGGCTCAGGGAGTCACCCCATTACCACCGGTACCGGTACCAACAGCAGGAACATCATGGGTTTCAGCTACTTTGAGTTATTTACCGGTGACGCTGCCCACATGGGCTTTAAATCCCTGGGGAGCAACGTCAGGGACGGGAAATTTCGGTTCTACAAGTTATAATATACTTGTCCCCACTGCAACTGTTTTAGGTGGATTGGTTCCTTTTGCTCCGGCGCCTGTTCTCCCACCACCACTACCACTTATGATTCCCCCGGTTCCTACAAGACAGGCTGCGCAGCTTACAACGGTTGCTTTACCAACGCCCGTTGTTGCAGCAGCTCCTTTGCCGGTAGCTCCTCCTCCCATTATTTCAACAACCCAGCTTTTTCTGGGACTTTTACTCCAAATTGGCGAAGAATCGGGTCTTTTCTATACTAATCCGGCTCTGTTCTGGTATACTGTTGGACTCTTATATTAGAATAACAAGAGAATAATGATACTTTTTAAGGAGGCGAGAAATGAATCATTATAAAATATCCCTAAAGCATGTGGTGGGATTGTTTATAATTCTATTTATATTTTGTTTGTCTATTCCTGCAGGAGCACAATTTCTTCCCCCTCTCCTTTATCCACCCGTTCCTCTATTGCCGCCGACTATCCGGACTACTCCTTTTACAGGATATCCCGGATTATTGGGGGCTCCGTTGCCACCGCCTGTTCCTATTTTTCCTGAACCTGTGGTAAGAAATGCGAACATCACCGTAACCATATGGAATACCGTCGGGCATACGACATACTTATTAATCTATAATCCAACCTTACTGATTGGGCCGACGGCTGCACCGGTTACACCTTCTCCCTTGCTTTCTCTGCTTGCAGGACAGTTGCTGGTGTTTGGAGAATCTGCTTTGAGCACAGCTAACCCGGCTCTCTATAACTATCTTGTGAATACGTTCCTAACACCCACAGGATTGGCAATATATTTCTTTTAAGGTTTTTATGTAAATAATTCCAAAGAGGGAGGGAAAATTCCTCCCTCTTTGGAAAAGATGAAAGTAAGTAAGATAAAAAGAATTAAAATAAAGTTAAGTGAAATAAATTATGAAAAAGAAGTTTTTTAAAAAAAGTCTTCACCAATTACTATTATTATTAAGTGTATTTTTTATAGGAGTTCTGGTATTTATAAGTTCAGGGGACAGTTATATAGTGTATGCGCAACTTCCTGGGGGGGAGGCTTTTGGTTTGTCGTTAAATCCATTATATTATGGAATGCCTTATCTATCGGGAAATCCTATCTTTCACCCAGCCATACGAGTACCCACTTTTGGCGGAATATGGCCTGGGGCTAACTGGAGCAGAGGAGGGCCTCGATTGGCTATGCCGGCCCCCACACCTGTTATTCGTCATGCTGCGATTACAATTACCGTATTAATTAATAACGGACCTACATCAGCTCTCCTGGTGTATAATCCGACGATACTTTTTGGTGTATCTGCCCCAACGATTATTCCTACAGCCCTGACATCTACATCCCTGACATTGCCGGCCCTGTTTAGCGGAAAACCCTTGATTTTTGGTTCAGTACCTATAACAGCCAGTAATTTACAGATACTCAATTTTGTCGCGAACAATTTCCTGCTCCCAAGCGGGATCGCTTTTTATATACTTCCCTAATATATAAGAGAATAATGGCATATCAGGGCACGAGGGCCTAAAGCCAAAAAGTAAGAATTATAAAAAGGATTGTGAATATGAAAAAATTGCTAATGTATAGATATATAATCGTGTTTTTAGGTATATTTTTGTTTTTTTCTCAAGGAAGTGTATTAGCCCAGGTGGTTCCTATTAATTTTATGGGAGGGCTTCCTTTTTGGGTAGGAAATCCAGCTTTTGTGCAGAATTATCCGGTCCCGGTTATACTTCCATACCTTACTCCCCCTATTCTGCCCACTCTTCCTTCTCTTCCTTCCATGCGAAGGGTTGCGGCGACTACTTCTCTTTTGCTCCCCCTGCTTTTTCCCACACCCACAGCTACTGTATCGACAACACCAGGCCCCACCACATTTGTTCCGAATAATGTTACTGGTATTACTAATCAAAATTTTACCCCATCAACTACTACAACGACGCCGGGTTTGACAGCACTTCTGCCTTTATTATTATTGATATAGAGTTTAAAAAGAGTGAATTATGAAATAATAACCAAGTATAGATCTTTAAAATTTGAGGAATATGATGAGAAAAAATATTAAGAAACTATTGATAGTTTTTACCTTAATTTTAATCCTCCCCCTGTGTATTGATACCGGGCGAGTAACCTTAGCTCAATTTTTGCCACCAACTGGTCTTATGGGACCCATAGCTCCATTTTATGGCCCTTTACCTCCTTTCCCAATAAGGACATCCGGTTTTGTGGGCAGATACCAGGGATTATCTCCAGCCTTGCCTCTGACGCCACCTTTAATGAGCTTTCCGTCTCCCATTGTCCGAAGACCTCATGCGGTCACTACCCTCACTGCCCCAGCTCTTCCAACAACCCTTAAGGTTCTTTTACCAGCCGGGGTAAACACGGTAGTCCTTAATCCCTTTCAATCACCAGTTGTAGCCCCGCTTACCTCTTTAACTATACCTGTCACCACCACGCAGGCACAGCCCATATTGTTGGCAGCAGGAGTAGTGACTCAAGCGAATCCTACGACACTTTTTATTTTTAATGTTTTGGCGCCAACTCTGGGAACACCCAGTCTGACAGGTATTTTACCACCTTCTGTGGGTGCGCTATTTACTATCATTCCTTAGGAGATGTGGAGAGGGATGAGGACGAAGCGGGAGATTCATATTCTAAGCCTATTCATAGCTGCATGGTGTGCAGTATCTATTGGAGTGATGAATGTGCGTGAGGCTCAGGCGAAATCTTTTAATCTGGTCTTGATCACCATCGATACCTTGCGGGCGGATCATTTGGGGTGTTATGGATATCAAGATCTTAAGACCCCCGCCATAGACCTTTTAGCCGAAGAAGGGGTCATGTTTACCCGTCACTATACGCCGGTGCCTATTACCCTCCCCTCTCATGCGACGATAATGACCGGGCTATATCCACCTTCCCATGGTGTGCGGAATAATGGCACCTGTATACTGGGAGATGAAGCATTAACATTGGCTGAGATCTTAAAAAATAAAAAGTATAACACCGCTGGCTTTGTAGGGGCCTATGTACTGCATTCTCGCTTCGGTCTCGCCCAAGGATTTGACGTGTTCAATGATCGCTTTCCTCCTTCGCCCGAGTTGGCCCTGCCTTTATATAATGAGCGCCTAGCCGGTGAAGTAATGGATGAGGCTATAAAGTGGCTTAAGGAGCATAGGAATGAAAAATTTTTTCTATGGATTCATCTTTTCGATCCCCATGCTCCCTATTCCCCTCCTGAACCTTTTAGAGAGCCATATAAACTCCAGCCTTATGATGGGGAAATTGCGTATGTTGATTCTCAGATTGATCGCCTGCGCAAAGAGCTAACCTCTTTGAATCTCAATAATAAAACTCTTTTTGTTTTAACTGCCGACCATGGCGAAGGATTGGACGAGCATGGGGAAAAAACACATGCGGTGTTTATTTATGACTCAACACTGCATGTCCCTCTTATTTTTCATCTTCCTGCTCTTTTGCCTTCAGGTGTAAAGATTTCAGAAATGGTGTGCAGCATTGATATTTTACCAACTATTCTTGATATTATGGAGATTCCACTTCCTTCCCAGATTCAGGGATGCTCCCTTTCCAGATTGATCAGGGGAACACAGAAAGGCATTGAGAGGAATTTCTACTGTGAATCCCATTATCCGGAGTTAAATTTTGGCTGGAGCCGCTTGGAAGGGATTAAAACAAAAAAGTGGAAATTCATCGAAGCTCCAAGGAGTGAATTGTATAGAATAGATAAGGATCCTCAAGAACTAAACAACATAATTGTAGAGGAGGAAGATGTTGCCAAAGCTTTGAGGGATGAGCTGCATGACTTGGGGAAGAAATTATCAAGCTCGGCAGAAGGCGATTTAGCTCGCACTGTTTCCTTAGACCGGGAGACCAGGGAGAGACTGGGGAGCCTTGGATATGTGTGGTCGGAATCGCACGATCCGAAAGATAAGATGCAGATTCCTGATTCTCAACTTCCTGATCCTAAAGATATGATCAAAACCTTGGAGGATTTGGATGTAGCTTTATTTTATTCAATGTTGGGATTGTATCAAAAAGCCATTGAATACCTGGAAAAGGTTGTTAAAGCCAATCCCGGTAATTTTAAGGCTCATTTTTATTTAGCTGCTAATTATGAACAGGCAGGAGAATATGATAAAGCCATAGCAGAATACCAAGCTGTTGTGAGCATGGATCCGGCTTACCCTGATGGTCATAATTCACTTGGTGCTTTATATGAAAAGCAGGGTGCCCTCGACAAGGCCTTGGAGCAGCTCGAGTTAGCTGAAGAATTGGGTGGTAATTACATGGAGATGTACCATAATTTAGGTGTAGTATACGATAGAAAGAAAGAGTATGAAAAGGCGCTGAAGTGTCTTCTCAAAGCTGCCGAGCTTACCCCGGACCATCCGAGTGTTCGAAATAATCTTGGTGGCGTTTACCTTAAGCTCGGAAGAATTAATGAGGCTATCCGGGAATTTCAGACGGTCATTAAGCTTGAGGCTGATCATGCAGAAGCGTATAATAATCTTGGTATTGCGTATAAAATGTCGGGAGAGTACGAAAAGGCAGAACAATCCTTTAAAAAGGCCATTGAAATCGATGCAGAGTATGCTGGTTCCTTTAGTAATCTGGCCGGATTTTATATCATGAGAAAAAATTATGATCAGGCGATAACCGCAGCTAGAGAGGCCTTGCACGTTGATGAGAAATGTGTGGACGCCTATATAAATCTAGGAATTACCTATTTTTATTTGGGGCGCTATCAAGAGGCAATCCCCTATCTGGAAACAGCCACCTCTCTTGATAGGGAAAACGCAGAGGCCTTTTCTAATTTGGGTTTATGTTACTTTTTCCTTAATGAGTATGAGAAAGCCAAACAGTATTACCAAAAGAGTTTAATCCTTTGTCCTGAGAATGTAAATGGGAGGGTCAATCTGGGGACTATTTTTTTCAGAGAGAATAAGATGCACAAGGCTATAGAGGAATGGAAAAAGAGTTTAAAGATAGATACAGAGAGTGTTGAGGCTTACATGAACTTGGGATCAGCTTACTTTAAACTGGAAGATCATAATCAAGCGATAAAGAACTGGAAAGCGGCACTTAAATTAGATCCTAATCATGTAAATGTTCATTTAAATCTGGGGAATTGCTATTATCAAATGGGGCTTATAAATCTTGCTATAGCAGAGTGGTTGAAAACCACATCCATAGATGATTCATCGATTGCGGCGCATAAAAATCTGGCTTCCGCCTATTATACGCAAGGGCGTAAGGATTTGGCCTTAAAGGAATGGCAGAAAGTAAGTTCCTTGGATCCTTATAGTGTTGATGCTGCCTATTATCAAGGAATGATTCACTTAAATCAGGGAAATTATGATCAGAGTATTGCCCGCCTTTCCTGGGCACTGAGTCTTGATCCTTCACATTCCGAGGCTCAAGCTTTATTAAATCAGCTCAAGTGGCTTAACAAAAGTGGAGAAAAATAAAATTTCCTATGAAATTTAAGTTATTTATAATTATTCTTATCTTCTCTCATTTAAGTGGATGCGGTCTGCAACATAAACGGACCCCTGTTAAAACAGAGATTGAGCACTCTTTGCCTCATATTATTGTAATTACTATTGACACGTTACGAGCAGATCATCTTGGTTGTTACAAATATCATGATATTCGCACACCACATATTGATTCTCTGGCAGAAGAGGGAGTGCTTTTTGAGCATGCATATACATCAACTCCCATAACTCTCCCTGCTCACGCCTCTATCATGACCGGCCTCTATCCCCAGGCACATGGGCTCCATAATAACGCCACATATTATCTTAATCCTTCAGCAACAACACTGGCTGAGGTTTTAAATCAAACCGGTTATCGGACAGCCGCCTTTGTGGGGGCCTATGTTCTGCATTCCCGGTATGGATTAAACCAAGGTTTTCAGCTTTATAATGATCATTTGCCTCAAGGCGAACAGGGGATTAAAAGCTTGCATAATTTATATGATGAAAGGTCGGCAGAGGAAACAACAGCCTTAGCCCTTGAGTGGTTATCTGAGAATAAAGATGCACCCTGCTTTGTATGGATACACTATTTTGAACCACATGCCCCCTATATCCCCCCACTGCTATTTAGACAAGGGTATATAAATCAACCGTACGATGGAGAAATTGCCTATACGGATCAATGCGTGGGCCAGCTCGTACGAGGTGTCCAGGATATGGAATTATATAATCATACAGCCTTTATTTTGACCTCGGATCATGGAGAAGGTCTCGGTGAGCATGATGAGATGACACATGGAGTATTTTTATATGATTCGACTTTGCACATTCCCCTGATTATGAGATTTCCCGGTATAAACCCCACCTCAATCTCAGAGGTGTGCAGAAATATTGATATATTTCCCACAATCCTTCACTACTGCGGCATACAATCACCTGGTAACATTCAGGGCATAAGTCTACTCCCCTTAATGGTAGGGAAAGAGAAAGATTTAGGATTAGAATTGATAATGGAATCACGCTATGCAAGTGAGAATTTCGGCTGGTCACCCCTTGCGGGGATTCGCACCAGAGAATGGAAATATATCAAGGCTCCTACCCCGGAGTTATATGATCTTATCACTGACACCAAAGAAATACGGAACCTTTGGGGAGACCATGGGGAAAAGGGGGAGCAGTTACAGCAGCGGTGGCAGGATTTATGTGCACAGGTACAAAAACAGAAACAATTTGATTCTGCTACGACTGCATTAACACCCCAGGTGCGTGAGCAGATGAAGAGCTTGGGATACGTCTGGTTTGCTTCTGAGGGTGAGGAGAGGGAGATTGATCCTAAAGAAATGGCTCCTCTGCTTGATAAGCTGGATAAGGGTGTTATTTACTACACCATGGGCAAGTATGATGAAGCAATCAGAGAGTTAAAAAAATTAATTGACCTTAATCCAAAGAATTCAATGGGTCATTTTCATCTAGGCTGTGCCTATTTCCTAAAAGGGGATTTAAACCAGGCAAAGGATCATTTTATTAAGGTCACGGAATTGGACCCACGCCATATAGATGCCTATAACTATCTTGGCTATATTTATGCGGAGGAGAATGATCTTACAAAGGCTGAAGAGACCTTCAAGTATGTCTTAAAGCTTAATCCATCCTTCAGCGAGGGGCATTATAATTTAGGTATTCTCTTTTACAGACAGGGAGATTTTCAAAAATCCTTAGAGGAATTCCGCATGGCAACAAAGTTAAATCCTCATCATCTTGAGGGCCTTTATAATCTTGGAAGCTTATATTTTGATTTAAATCAGTTCAAAGAAGCCGAGGAGATCCTTCAGCGCGCTCTGGCGCTTAACCCTGATCATCCGCAAACAAGGAATAGTCTTGGTAAATTATATAATAAGCAGAAAGAGTATGAAAAGGCTGAAGAGCATTTCCTGGCAGCTATCAGGGCCGATGGCTTGTACAAGGAAGCCTTCAATAATCTTGCCAGTGTTTATATTACCAGGGGACAATACAATGAAGCCCTTAAGAATTTAGAGACAGCAGTGAGTATTGACCAAAATTTTGGTGATGCTTATTATAATCTGGGGGTTGCATATCGTGCATTAGGTGACTTTGTAAAAGCTTTAGAGTATCTGAGAAGAACATCAGATACAGGTTTTTATGGATATGAGCTTTGCTATGCAACTGGGGATACATTTTTACGCTTGCAGCAATATGAAGATGCGAGGAAATGGTTACGGCAGGCTGTATCCCTCAATCCCGATTCCTGGAAAGGCCATTTTGATTTGGCTGTTGCTTTAAGCGCGGGAGATTATAATCTGAATGAAGCAATCGGAGAATATAAGAGGGCAATTGCTTTGGATCCCGGTGCCGCCGCCCCCTATATAAATCTCGGTATTATCTATTTTCAGAAAAATGAGCTGCCTTTAGCCACCCAGCTCTGGCAGCAGGCACTGGAAGTAGAGCCTGATAATATTGAGGCTCAAATTAATATAGGCGGGGCTTATGTTCAGATGGGGCTCTATGAGCGTGCTGTGGAGCGATATAAACAGTCTTTGCTGCTGCACCCTGAAAACCTTACTTTATATTATAATCTGGCTATTGCCTATTTACATCAAAAGAATAATAAAGAAGCAATAATATGTTTACATCGGGCATTGAAAATCGATCCGGACTTTGATGCAGGTAAAAAGCTCCTGGATCTTGCTCAAAATTGGGGGGGGGAATGATTTTATCATATAATTTATGCAAACGAGCATCTGCTTTCTTGGGACTAGCTGTACTGATCGGTTGTCATCGCGGATCGTTATCTCCACAAAAAAGCATGACGCGGCTAAAAGGTAATAAACCTAATGTCTTACTCATTACCATTGATACACTTCGGGCCGATCATCTTGGGTGCTATGGTTATGACCAAGTAAAGACCCCGAATATCGATAGTCTTGCTGAGGGAGGGATTTTATTTCAGCGCGCCTTTACACCGGTCCCTGTGACCCTTCCTTCGCATGCGTCCATATTAACCGGTGTCTACCCTCCTTTTCACGGTGTACGCAATAATGGCACCTTTATTCTTGATAAGCAATCAATAACCCTTGCTGAAATTTTAAAGGATGAAGGATACCAGAGCGCTGCTGTAACAGGCGCTTATGTGCTGGATAGCAGATTTGGATTAGATCAAGGATTTGATTATTATGATGATGAAATTGACCGTAAGAAAGAGGATATTAATCAACTCTATGTGGAGCGCAAAGCTGAGGAGGTCTCCCAGGCTGCCATCAAGTGGCTTGGACAAAAGAGCGATGCCCCCTTCTTTTTATGGGTCCATTATTTTGATCCCCATGCCACCTATATTCCTCCATCCCCTTTTATGATGGAGTATGCCGGCCATCCCTATGATGGGGAGATTGCTTATACAGATGAGCAGATTGGCGTATTGCTGCAATATTTACGCTCCCGGGGTGAGCTTGAAAATACCCTGGTCATATTGACCGCTGATCATGGAGAAAGCCTTGGTGAACATGGAGAAGAGACTCATGCCATATTTCTCTACGATGCTACATTGCACATCCCCTTAATTTTTCATTATCCTCATGCTTTCCCACAGCCGAAGGAAATTTCCCAGCTTGTAAGGACAATTGATATCCTGCCTTCTGTTCTTGATGTATTACAAATGAAGATACCGTCGGATGTCCAAGGTGAGAATCTTACCGCGTTCATATCTCATCCTGAGTCAGCCCAGGACAAAATTCTCTATTGTGAAACTCATTACCCAGCCCTTAATCATGGCTGGAGCCCCTTGGAGGGTATCCGCACATCTGAGTGGAAATATATACAAGCCCCCTCACCTGAGTTGTACAATTTGACAGAAGATGCAAAAGAGACCGCTAACCTAATCACCTCTCATCCGAGAGAAGTGGAGAAGATTCGTGAAGAATTTCTCAGCCTTAAAAAACACGTTTCATTAAATGGAATTCAATGGTCGCGAGGGGGACCTTTGGATGAGCGGGAACGTCAGAAGCTCATGAGTCTGGGGTATATCTGGACTACTGCTCCCGAGCATGATAATGAACAGGCCCCTGACCCCAAAGATATGGTAGGAACACTGATTCATTTAAACAGGGCTATCTCTTTTTATACCCTGAAAGAATATGGTAAAGCGGAAGCAGAATTAAAGATTATCCTTGCCCAAAATCCTCTGGATATTTTCGCTCGTTTTTCCCTTGCGAGTATTTATATGCAAGGGGGCAAACTGGAAGAAGCTTTGACAGAATATGAAATGGTTGCTTCAAAGGACCAAAATTTTATGGATATACATAATCATATGGGCGCGCTCTATGAAAGAATGGATCAGGATGAAAAGGCCCTGAAGGAATATAACATGGCTGTTTCTTTAAATCCTTCTTTTGCTGAGGCTTACAATAACCGGGGCGCTCTTTATATGAAGCTAAATAACTCTGCTAAGGCGAGAGATGATTTCCTTCAAGCTATTTCGCTCCATAATTCATTCCCGGAAGCATTTAATAACATGGGTCTAAGTTATGAGAAAGAGGGCAGCTATGCAAAGGCAGTGAATTTTTTTCAACAGTCATTGCACTATCGCCCTGACTATCCTGATGCATCCAATAATCTTGGGTGTGTATATATTAAAATGGGCGACTATGAGAATGCACGACAGGCTTTGGAAAAAATCGTCAAGATTGAGCCTGATCATATAGAGGCCCATAATAATTTGGGTATTGTGTATAATCACTTGGGCAATTATGAGCGGGCAATATTGGAGCTTGAAGAAACCCTCCTCCTTGATCCCAATTATATAGATGCGTATATAAGCCTGGGGATTGCTTATTTTGAGGAGGGTGAATATAAAGAAGCCCTCCGGAATTATGAGAAGGCATTACAATTAAATCCTGAAAGCCCACAAGCGTATATCAATCTGGGGATCCTTTATACGCATCAGGACACTATGCAAAGAGCCATTGAAGCCTATAAAAAAGCTGTTGACGTGGCGCCGGAAAATGTTGATGCTCATTTGAATCTGGCTAATGCCTATCGGAAAACGGGTCAAGCAGATAAAGAGAAGATAGAATGGGAGAGTGTAATGCGGCTTGATCACAAAAATTTAGAGGCATACATTGGTCTTGGGATGATTTATGTAACAGATGGGCGTCTTTATGAGGCCCTTCCAATCTGGCAGAAAGTAATAGAATTGGCCCCGGATGATGCCAGAGGATATATAAGTCTTGGAGACTTATATTCAAAGATAGGCAGCACTGACAAGGCTTTAGAAAGCTACCGGCAGGCCCTGGGCCTTGATGCGAATAATATTGAAGCCCATTTGAGTCTGGGCGCTCTTTTTTATCACCAGGGCAGTTTAGATTTCGCTATACAGGAATGGCAAAAGGTTTTGTCATTAGACCCTCAAAATACACAGGCTTACTTTAATCTGGCAGCCGCTTTCAGCCAGAAAGGATTTCATAATGAAGCCATAGAGGCTTACAATAACCTTATTAAAATCGATGGGGAAGATGCCGAGGCACATTTCTATCTGGGACTTGCCTATGAGCAGACAGGACAGATCATGAAAGCTGCTCAAGAATACCGCCAAACGCTGAGGATTAAACCGGATTTTTCCCAAGCCTATATGATGTTGCAACGATTAGAGGTGGGTGGGGGAATATAATTTATAAGTATTTTGTTATTTTTATTTTACTATAATTTAATGGAGGAATATCCAATGATACTATCGAATAACATTACTAGAAGAAAGATTTTCTCTCTTATTCTTATTACTCTCGTGTGCGTGCTTTTTAGCGGCTCTATTCATCGGGTGAGGGCGCAAATGTTACTCCCTGCTCCCCTAAATCCGTATTTTGCTCCTCTTCCGCCAATTCCTATTCGGCTCATGAATCCCTTTACTATTAATAGATTGGCTCCTATCTCTACGACTCCTCTGCCTATTATGGTTTCTCCATACCCTGTTTTGCGAAAAGCCGCTGTAACTACTACTCTGCTTCCTACTCCTACCGCTCTTGCAGTTGCTCCTACAGCGCTTCTTCTTTCCTTGCTCTTTAGCACTCCTACCACTGCCACTACTATTACTACAGGGACCGGTGTAACTCCAAATATAAATTCAAATAATACGACTGCAGCTCCTGTACCCGCGTTGAATACAAATCCCTCTATTGTGGCGCCGACATTGCCCGGTTTATCTTCATTATTTTTACCATTATTAATTTAAAGCTATGGAGTAAGATTTTTTGTGATTATTTCGTAAGTATTTCGCATATTATACGCCTTATATACGGGACATTTTAAGGATTTTTCGATATATCATTAATTGTATTTCTTTGAATTTCGTTGTAATAGTAATTATATTTTTATATTAAATGAATGGTTATTGATATTAAATAATCCTATCTTACATTCTACATCCCCAGCTTGTATATATGTAAGTGCTTTGTTTATTTTAATCAAAAATAGACAAAGTTAATAAATTCAAAGAAAAGGGGGTGGTAGAAAGAACAATTGTATTTGCTAAAAATTTAGAGACAAGGGAGGTGAAAAAGATCAGATCATAATATATATGATAAGTTGTGATATAAGATTTATGAAATGTAAAAGAAAATAAATAGGCCATCGGTATTCTAACGCGCGATTTTATGAAATACCGATGACCGTGGGTCACATACAAAAAGCCGGAGGCTTTTTTTGTATGCATTGTATTAAATATGCAAAATATATGCCAATATTATATCTTATAGATTTTATTTCTTATGAGTGAATTTCCATTTTGATGAAGGAGGTTTTTAATGAAAAAGAATGTAAGTTATGTAATTATTTCTTTAGCTATAATTGTTTTTATTATAGTGAGTGTGTGTAATCCTATTAAGGCCAGCGCCCAGTATCCTATGGGCCTTTTCCCTCCTCCCCCTGTTGTAACTCCCTATGCGCCAATTCTTCCTCCTGTCTTATTTCCTCCAGCCCCTACAAGAGTGGCCGCACAGCTTACTGCTACAGTTGCCTTGCCAACTCCCGTTGTTGCGCCAGCTCCTTTACCTATAGTTCCTGCTCCAATTATTTCTACGACTCAGCTCTTTCTAGGGCTTCTACTTCGTATTGGCGAGGAGTCAGGATTATTCTATACTAATCCCGCATTGTTCTGGTATCTTGTCGGGCTTTTATATTAGAGAAAACGATAATTGTTAAGGAGGTCAAAGATGAATTATTTTAATATTTCTCGTAAATGTTTAATAGGACTTTTAATAATTACTATAATGTTTTGTGTGGCTGCTACTGCCAGAGCTCAGTTTCTATATCCTCCTCCCGTGTCGCCCTATATTGTTCCACCGTCTATCCGCACCACTCCTTTTATACCATATCCCGGTGTTTTACCTGCTCCTCTGCCGGTTCCTGTTCCGCCAGCACCAGTAGTAAGAAGCGCTAATCAGCTCATAACTCTCTGGAATACGGTAGGGACGGCGAGCGCTTTGATAATTTATAATCCAACTTTACTCATCGGAACTGCTGCTGCGCCGGTTACACCTTCACCTCTCTTATCTCTTATTGCGGGACAACTGATAGCTCCCTTTGGTCATTCTGCTCTAAGTACATCCAATCCAGCTTTTTATAACTATTTGGTAAATACATTTCTATTGCCTACGGGTTTGAGCTTATTCCTATTTTAAACTGGCTTTTTTCTGGGAGGAAGAGATAAAAATTTCTTCCTCCCAATAAATTATTTTGCATGTAATGTCACCTTGGAAGGAGGTAGATATTTGACCCTTAACTTTTAATAGTATCTTTATTTTGGGGAAAAATTACGAGTTTGTTCCTTAATAAAGATGAGGATTATGTAATGATAAAATTAGCGGACATGAAAACCCTGGCATATATAAAAATCCTGGCATATATAATAATAATTGCAGGAGGTGTATTTTTTATAAGTTCTCTTTATCCAGCAAGTGCACAAATGGCCTCACCCTTTGGAATAGCTCCTTATTCTTCTCCCTGGCTTACATTCAATTGCCGGCTTGTAAATCCCTTTGCCCTGAATAGATTTGCTCCCATTCCCGCTCCTCCCTTGCCAATAATGGCCTCTCCTTACCCAGTAATGCGAAAAGCAGCACAGACCACTTTGCTCGCTGCATCACCCTTGCTAGCAAATCCGACCTCAATTCTCCTTTCCTTTCTCTTTGCTCCTCCTCCTACAACCACGACTGTGACTGCTGTAACCGGCACAACACCGAATTCGTTCTCCACCAATCCAACTGCAAGTCCTACACTTACCCTGAATCGATTAACTACAACTACCACCACACCTTTTTTTCCTGGTCTGACATCTTTATTTTTACCCTTGTTAATCTGATTATTTTCACACTTACATTGTGAAGATATTAGGAAAGTGATTAAGGGATTTCCTGACGCTTTACCTTATTTATCTCGGGAAATGATAAAATGATAAGCAAGGAAGGTATTGAAGGGGGGTGATGGATAGAGATTAAACAGTAGGCAATATAAATGAAAACTGAAATATAAAGTTAAAATGTATAACAAGGAGTAGCAAAGGGGGTGAGGCTCTACTTTAAAAGTCAGGGGAAATTTACTTTATAGAAAAATATGCGGATATATATTTTAAGAATATATAAGAAAAAGGTCACCAGTACTATAATGCGCGATCTAAAAATACTGGTGACCTTGGGCCGCATACAAAAAGTTATAGCTTTTTGTATGTGTAATATATAATAGGTTATCCCAGTGACATAGTCTATCTGTGATTATATTACGACTATATTACTTGAGGCAAATTTTTTCTTTTGCAGAAGGAGATTGCTTTATGAAAAAGTATACAATTATTATTGTGGTTGCATTTATATTTATTGCCAATATGTATTTTCCAGCGCAAATTCATGCTCAAGTTTTTCCGATGGGATTTATTAATCCTCCTCCTTATGCTCCAGTAAATCCATATTTTCTCCCCATCTCTCCGGTTCTCCCACCACCATCATTAATTCCCCCATTGCCCGTAAGGCAGGCTGCGCAGACTACTCTATTAACGGTAGCCTTGCCACCCCCCGTTGTTGCAACAGCTCCTTTGCCCGTTGTACCTGCACCAATTATTAGCACGACTCAGCTATTTCTCGGGCTTTTACTTAGTATTGGCGAGGAGTCCGGATTGTTCTATACGAATCCAGCGCTTTTCTGGTATATTGTTGGTTTGTTATATTAATTTATCTTTTGTTATTGGAGAAAGAATATGAATAATTTAAAAATATTCCCTAAGTCCACTTTAGGATTACTGTTATTTGTTTTTATATTGTCTTTCCCTTTTATTGGACAGGCTCAATTTTTCACCCCCTATGTATCTCCTTCCCCTTTTCCTCCTCCACCTATACGCACCACCCCTTTTCAAGTATATGATGGCACTCTCCAGTCCCCATTCTTATCACCTATTTTTCTCCCGCCTGTCCCAGTGACACGGAGCGCTAACGCCCTTATCACTCTATGGAATACGGTGGGGACAGCGAATACCTTAATAGTGTATAATCCGACTGCTCTTATTGGTGTTTCAGCAGCCCCGGTCACCCCATCACCCCTGCTTTCTTTAATTGCAGGAACTCTGGCAAATACCGCATTGCTGACAAGCAATCCGGCCTTCTATAATTTTCTGGTAAATACCTATTTGCTCCCCACAGGTTTAGCAATCTATGCATTTCCTTAAAAGATTCTCATTTAGAGGGAGAGAGATGCCTCTCTCCCTCTTTCTTCCCAGCAGTTTTTTTTATAAATTTCTTAAATGATATTATAAGAAAATTTGAAACTAAGACGTAAAGCCATAATTGCTGCTCCCCATGAATGTTATTGACATTTTCGTAATTACTTTATATACTATATCGTCTTGATATTATTAAATTCATTATACTCTTTTAATGAATTATCATAATCTTATAATATTTTTTTCTAAATATTGAAACTCCCCGGCACATAATAATTACAATTTTATTCCATTTTTATTAATTTAATAAAGAATTTAAAAATGGAAAAAGATGAATGAAGGAGGTGATGAGATATATACTAAATTTATAATCTATAGTCTAAAGTATAAATTAGTTAAGAAAGTGAGGTGATTGATAAAAATATTTTTTTACTATCTTAATGGGCGATTTAAGAGATATTGATGAATTTGGGTCACATACAAAAAGCCGGAGCTTTTATACATACTATTTTTTCCCGCACTTTCCCAGTAACATTTCCCTCACATCAATTAATCTCCTAATCTGGCATTCTAAGAAAAATAATTATTTTAAAAAGGAATTTTAGATGAAAAAGTATATAATAATCGTCCTTTTTACATTGGCTATAACCATGCCTCTTAAGGCAAGCGGACAATTTTCTGCAATTGCACCTTACCCAGCAGCACCTATAATGAATCCATTCTATTTCCCTCCACCACCATCATTAATTCCCCCATTGCCTGTAAGGCAGGCTGCGCAGACTACTTTATTAACGGTGGCCTTGCCACCTCCCGTTGTTACACCGGCTGCTGTGCCAGTAGCTCCAGCCCCGCTTATTACTACAACCCAGTTGTTTCTTGGTCTTTTGCTGCGGATTGGCGAAGAGTCCGGGCTATTTTATACGAATCCTGCTCTTTTCTGGTATATTGTTGGGCTTTTATATTAGAGAAAAGTAATTACGCTTAAAATGAAGGAGAAGTACAATGGTTCATTTTAGAATAACGCCTAAATGGCTTATGGTCTTGCTGATTATTAGTATAGTCGTCTTCCTCTCTGCTTCTGCAGGGGCACAAATTTTCCCTTCACTCATTAATCCTTTATTTCCTTCTGCACCAATATATCCATACCCGCCTGCTATCCGTACAAGCCCTATTGTGTCCTATCCGGGCATCCCAGGAATCCCCTTTGCACCGCCTCTGCCTGTTTTTCCAGAACCTGTGGTAAGAACCGCTAATTTAACCATTACTCTATGGAATACGGCAGGTAAGACGAGCACGTTAATAATCTACAATCCAACATTACTCATTGGCCTTACCGCAGCACCGGTAACACCCTCTCCCCTGCTGTCCTTGATCGCAGGACAATTATTGGTGTTCGGCAATAGCGCATTAAGTACTGTCAATCCCGCTTTTTATAATTATTTAGTCAATACATACTTGCTTCCGACAGGTTTGGCTATTTATGTATTTCCTTAAATATAAAAAGGAATATAGGGTCCGATAGTAATTTTCCTGAGGGAAATGATACTTATCATCCCTCAGGAATTCCTCTTCTTTTTTATATGCTTCACCGAGGACTTACGGTTCATTGACATTTTATTAATATAAAGTATAATATATAAAAAAGAAAGATTATATTAAGCACAAAATATAAATAAAATATAATGCTATTTAGGGATTGAAAATGAATTGGGTCACTATTTTGTTAACGACAATGTTATTGTCTCCTTATTATTATCCTATCACACCCAGCCCAGCCCCTGTTGTTGAGCCTTATAGTTACCCGCCTCAGTGGGGATATTATATTCCTATAACCAATAATTATAATGATTCTGTCCTGGATTATTATTCTCCTATTACCAATATTAATCCATTTCCTTCTACAAATTATCCATTCTTTTCTGAAATTCCCTTCTACCCACCTCTCATTGGGGCTCCCTTCACTATACAGAGGACTGGCGCACAACTCCTTAATGTTATCCCTGAATATACCTACGTGGTGCTTAATACATATCCCCATGACCCAACTGCCTTTACCCAGGGATTAGTATTTGACAATGGTTTTTTATATGAAGGGACCGGGCTTTTCGGTAGTTCTTCCTTACGCAAAGTAGACCTTGCAACTGGTATTGTCCTGCAACTCTTAGAACTAGCACCTCAATATTTTGGGGAGGGGATAACCGTTTTGGGGAATAATATTATACAATTGACCTGGCTGAGCAATGTTGGTTTTGTCTATAATAAAGCCAATTTTAATCTGCTTCAAGAATTCTATTATCCAACCGAAGGATGGGGTATTACCCATGATGGGCAAAATCTCATTATGAGTGACGGAACCTCTATATTGCACTATTTAGATCCTATAACCTTTCAGGAAATTAGGCAACTTAATGTTTTTGATTTAAATGGGCCTGTTACTATGCTTAATGAATTGGAGTTTATTCAGGGCGAAATTTATGCGAATGTATGGCTCACAGACCGTATTGCACGGATATCTCCCATTACCGGCCAAGTGGTTGGCTGGATAGATTTAACAGGACTCTTGAGTCCTGCAGACCTCCTTCTTCCAGTCAATGTGCTTAATGGTATAGCTTATGATCCCCTTCTTGATCGCATCTTTGTGACAGGAAAATTATGGCCAAAACTCTTCGAAATAGACCTTATTCCCCTTTAATTATATTTTCCCCATGCATTTGGTTTCTCAATTTCCATGCAATTATTTTATCAATGAAAGGTTTTTCACTTGAGTAGTCGCTCACTTTTTCTTGACATATTAAAAAAGAATTGACTATGATATATATTGACTACGATATATTATGATATGTATATAGTTAATTATAAATCAATAATGAAATATTAAAGATTAAAATCTTAAAAAGAGGTGATATAATGACAAAGGAAAATAATGTCTCATATAAAGGTCATTCATTATTGCCGGGAATGAATATAGATTGTGCTATGACAATTGATTCAAGTAGAGAGAGTATCGATGTGAGGAAGGCATTAATATATGCAAGTTTTACAGATGAACTTATTATATCACAGACAAATCCTCCTGTACCATCATATTGGGTTGGGCGAAAGATGGAAGTGACGTATCTTAATAAAGAAGGAAATACTATTCGCAGGGGAGTATCGTGTAAGATTAAGGAAATTATTAAGGATTATAAGCTTACTTCCTCAAAGACTGCTCAGGCTATTGCCCTCAAGGATATTTCAGGGGTAAAAGATTATAATTTTCGCTTTGCGTATAGAGTAAAACCCTTAAAAGAATATGATATTAACCTTTTTACAATGGATGGCAAAAAATTAGATATTATTGATATTTCCGGATTGGGAGTCAGGTTTAGTCATGGCAAATTGAGCCAATATCAACTAAATCAAAAAATTGTATTAAATCTGGAAGTAAAGAGCAAATCGCATAAAATTGATGCAAAGGTTATATGGAAAAAGCCTAATCAGATGATTAACGGAGAGGAGGTTGATTATATTGGTGCTCAGTTTATCAATCTTGACGGAATTTTAGCAGATAAATTATTTAAGATAATAAGAGAAATTGAACGTCATATAGCATTCAGTCAGAAGTTTCATCAGTATCCTATCTGAGAAAAAACTGTAAATTATGGACAAACTCTGTCTACTATCTTACCGATAAATCAGATATAAAAATAATTTTTATAAAGTTGAAAATCATGAGACGACAAATTAAAGATAAAGATCACATTAGCGACATTAATGAATTCTTAATAAGACCAGGAATGAATGTAGTGTGTGCTCTGAGGATTGATGAGGAAAACGGTGAAATAGATACAAGAACCGCAATGATTTATGATAGCATAAAAGACGAGATAATTATGTCGCAGACAAACCCGAGCCTTTATCCTGAGTGGGTCGGGAAAAGAATTGAAGTGACATATCTCAGGGATGATTATGTGCGCGTGGGATTATCAGCGAATATTCATAAGATAATTGATGACTACCAACTTTCTTCATCAAATACAGTTCAGGCAATTATTCTTAACGAGTTCTCCCATATTAAAAATTATAATCTGCGGTTTGCCCACAGGGTTACGCCAATAAAAGAATGTCATATTTATCTTTTTATGCCTGGTGGACAAAATTTTGATATTATGGATATTTCTGTATCAGGAGTGAAATTTGCCGTGCCTAAATCAATTAAATTTAAAAGAAATGAGGTAATTAGGCTCCAGATAAAAGTAAATAACGAATTCTATAATATCAGTGTACGTATTGTCAGACAAGAGACTAATAAAGTGTATGATGAAAAAGACGTCACATTTATCGGAGCACAATTTATTAATATCACCGAGCATTTAGGACATAGATTATTTAAGATAATTAGGGAGATTGAACGTAAAACAGCCTTTAGTCATAAGTTTGAAAGATATTTCTAATAAAGACCAAGACTCACTAATCTATTGCACTGCTTTTCTGCTCTATCACGCAGCCAAATTTATTTTCGTCGCTTTACAATACCAATGACATTTGGCACTTTCCATCCTGATTTAGGATTTTCATGCTTTGAAAACTCTGTTTCATCGCGCCCTATTTTTTCAATTTCTTCCCATTGATTTGTAATATACAAATTTGCCTCCGGACCACCTTCCACATACATTGCATTTTTAATATTAATGGGCAGTGTGAGGAGTATATTATTAAAGTCATGCGTTGCATAAGGAGATCTGCTAAATATAAATAGGACATTCCCATCATTATCAACTCCAACTGAGGTTGTGCGGTGCGCTTTGTTTGTCTGTTTCCATACATTTTCACGATCAAGGCTGATCATGCGGTAATTTTGAATGACGGTATTATATTTCTTTGTCAATTCTCGCCAGTCTTGTTTATAGCGATCAATGATTTGTACCTGAGGAAGTAATGTATTTGTAGGATTGAACACCATAAACGCACCAAAGGAATTGTTCACGTCAGGATTATTTATGTGGGTAAAGTTTCTCATATAGCCCGTACTTTTAAGGTTATGATCCTTCAGATACATACTTGCGTTAATAGCAGCGAGCATGTCAAATTCTTCACACCATTGTTTCGGTGTTCTCGTCTTGCCTCCGTTTTCTGACGCAGACATTAATTTAAAGGAATAATGCTGGGGGGAGATTTTAAGGATAATAATCGGATAATCAGTTATGGCTGATTTTTGTTCAGGATAAAATTCACCTAAATATAATCCTTCATCAAGTTTATCCCAGTGGGCGGATTCTACCTCAATGCCTGCTTCTGTATGAGCAGAGGGCGATGTGGACACTGCTTGAGTGTTCAATTGAGCGATGATGAAAGTGGGAACGAAGGAGCGAGTGGATTCCAAGGGCTTCTCTTTATTTGTCAATTCAAGAAAACCATCACTCGTAAGTGTTGAGGCAGCAACACATGTCGTCACCATAAAACACCATATCAACGAGCACAGTAGGAGAGAGGTGAAACAGAATTTTAAAATATTTTTCATACGCATAATTTTTTAATCTCGAATTTAACAATATTCTAATATAAATATACATTTTTTGCTAGGGTAAATTTCAAAATTCGTGAAATACCCCAGCCAAAATGAGAATTGCAGCAAATTTGAAGCATAGCTTTTCTCATAGTATAATAAGAATATACTATGAGAATAAAGAAAAAATTATCATATAAAGCGTTAAAGTAACGTTACATACCGTTACTTTTTAGAATAAGTAACGGTATGTATTTTTTACTTCTTTGAGCTTATCATATGTAATAGAGTTATCATTGTTATAAAAGAAGTATTATATGGTTTAAATAAGTAAAAGAAATCGACGAATAAGGAGTATGCTATGCCAATATACGAATATAAATGTAAATTATGCAATCATTCTTTTGAAAAACTTATTCTCAGAAATAACCAACCGGTTGTCTGTCCTAAATGCAAGGGGAATGATATACAAAAGCTTATGAGCGGATCCCATGTGAAAAGCAATTCGAGTGTCAGCACATGCTTTACACCTAAATCGAAAGGCTTTACCTGAGCATCATAAATGCGAGTGGCTCGTTGAGCCGCTAAAATGACAGAATATTTCATTCATCATTCACCATAAGACCTTCTCATAGTAATAGAAGTTGAGATAAATAACATTACGGAAACATTATGCAGATAAAATCCAAAGATATCTTAGATCCGAGCTTTGCTGATTTACTTCTAGAATCAATGGCTGACGGAGTCTTTACTCTCAATGAAAAAGGGGAAATCTCCTCATGGAATAGAGCAATGGAGCGCATTACAGGATATACAATCCAAGAAGTATTGGGAAAAAGCTGTACATTTCTCCACTTCAGCCATTGCTTTGGCAGTAACTGTCCTGAAAATTCTAAAGAATGCGGAATTTACAAGAATGGACGTTTTGATGCCAAAGAATGTTTTATACGCAGGAAAAACGGAATTGATGTGCCCATACTAAAAAGCGCGAGACTGGTCATAGATAACAATGGTTCTATCAAAGGTGTTGTCGAGACAATTACAGATCTATCAGAGCTCCAGAAAACACGGCATAGAGCTGAAGAAGCAGCCCGTCGTTTGGGAGAAATTCATAAACTTAATAATCTCATAGGTAAAAGTCATACAATGCAGGACTTATTTTCATCCATTAAAGCTGCAGCTGGGAGCGAAGCCAGTGTTTTGATACAGGGTGAAAGTGGTACAGGAAAGGAATTGGTTGCGGGAGCTATCCATTATAATAGTCATCGTGCTGATAAGCCTTTCATTACTGTTAATTGCAGTGCACTTCCAGAGACCTTACTTGAGAGTGAGCTGTTTGGTCATGTAAAAGGGGCTTTTACCAGTGCGATCCGGAGTCGTCCAGGGCGTTTTGAAGAAGCTGATGGGGGTACTATCTTTCTGGATGAGATTGGGGAAATCAGTTCTTTTATCCAAGTGAAGCTTTTGCGTGTGCTTCAGGAACGTGAAATTGAACGAGTCGGAGAATCCAAGAGACGCAGAATCGATATAAGGATCATTGCAGCTACAAATAAGGACCTTTACGGTCTCGTACGGGATGGACTCTTTCGTGAAGACCTTTATTACAGGCTTAAGGTATTTCCGATCGGTATTCCCCCGTTGCGACGAAGGAAAGAAGATATACCACTTCTTGTGAGCCATTTTATCAATATCCAGAATAAAAAAACAGGAAAATATATAACCGGTGTGTCACAGGCTGCAATGCGCATTCTTATGGATTACATGTGGCCTGGTAACGTTCGTGAGCTGGAAAACGCTATTGAACATGCTTTTGTGCTTTGCGCAGGTGAACAGATAGATTTCTTTGATCTGCCGGTTGAAATAAGACACACGGAATATCATCCAGTGGGAGATAGCATCCATAGAAGACTACGAAGCATCAGTACACGAGGTAATACACTTTCTCGTGAGAATTTACTGAGGCTTCTTGATGAGTGCGACTGGAATAAGGCTGAGGTTGGACGTCGAGTCGGAGTGAGTAGAACTTCCATATGGAAATATATGAAAAAAAGGAATATCCCTCTTAAAAGGCCAACCTATTCTCCCCTTCAATAGTTTTCAGCAATTTTTAACAATTTTTCACACACAGATACGCGCACAGAAAAATTGTATTATTTATATTATGTAGCACTATTTTATCCTTAATACTTCTCTCTTATTTCTTCAAAATTTCCTATAGCATAAGGTATCTGTTTTTTCATGATCCCTTTCTCCCATTGATGTTATTCATAGCATGGATCTGTCTGTTTTTCAAATACTGATATATAATAGGTGTTTTGGTAGGGATACTTGCAGAATTTGAGGCGAGTGATACAACAGAGCAGTTACTGAAAAGCGAATGTTTTCTTTTTATAAAAAGCCTGTATAAAAAACAAAAAAAAGACGAATATAATAGTATTAACAGACGCAAAGAATATACAGACATTAGTATCAATTTTGGGGAAAGTATGGAGTACAATTTTTGTTTAAGAGTACATAATGAAGGATGATCATGGAGATAATAGATTTAGATCCAATTTATTAATTATAATATTATTTATAATTATTATAATTATATTTTTCTCTCAAGTCATTTTCTCCAATAAAATATTTTGTTACCGGGATATTTTAACATCCGTTATTCCTGAAAGATTTTTTGCGCGCACGCAATTCTCAAAATTTAATCTTCCTCTCTGGAATCCTTATATTTTATGCGGCTATCCTTCAATTGCAAATATCACGTATGCAAATTTTTACCCCATTAGCCTCATCTGTAATTTATTACCCTTTAAAGATTCTATCAACTACTTTGTCATTATCCATTTTTTTCTTGCTGCATTGTGTATGTATTATTTTCTCAAGGAAATTGATCTTTCTGAACTCTCATGCGTGATAGGTGCTATTGTGTATGCATTTTGCGGGTATATATTTTCAACTATCAATTTAACAAATATATTAGGCTCTTATCCATGGATACCTCTCATATTACTCTTTAGTTATAAGACAATCACTAGACAACGTATTATATATGCATTATATACCGGGATATTTTTAGCCCTCCAATTTCTGGGAGGAAGTCCAGGGATCACTCTCATGACAATTAGTGTTATTATTTTTAGCTGTTTTTATTTTGTTATTATGTATACCCAGAATAAGGATAAACTTATTAAAAATTTATCGTATCAATTGTCTCTCATTATATTCATGGGAGTTATTATGCTGTTGCTCATTGCGTTTCAATTTTTACCCTTCCTGGAAATGATACTCAACTCTTCCAGAATAGGAGCTGGTCTTGATTATAAAACAGCTATGAATTATTCTTTTGCTCCCTGGCAATTAGTCCAATTCTTTTTCCCAACCGCTTTCGGCAATACAAAAACTTTTTCTTCATGGGGAAATATAGAGGGGTATATGAAAACATTTTATATTGGCATTATCCCCTGTATTTTGTCTGTAACCTCATTTTATAATAAACGAAAAAAAGTTTTTCAGGTATATTTATTGTTCATAGCTATCATCTTTTTAAGCATTTCATTTGGGAAGTTTAATCCATTAAATTATTTTCTCTTTAAATATGGGGGATTAAAGCTTATCCGATATCCTGTGAAATTTATTGCTATGGTTTCCTTTGCCTTAGCCGGACTTACGGCAATTGGGAGCGACACGCTATTTTGTATGGAAAGAGAGATATTTATTAAAACCATCAAAATGACATTATTATGCCTTACAGGGGGAATAATATTTCTGGCATTATTTTTTATTGGATTTGACCACTATCTCATTACTTTAATTCAGAAAAGCGCGCATTATATTCAACGCAATGATTTTATGTTCACGAGTGTTACATTATTTATCAATAATTTAGTTTATATAAATATAATATTATTCCTCTTTGTATCTTTATTATACCTCACGTATATTAGAAAAATTAAATTTATAACATTCAAATTTATCATTTTAATAATTATCATTTTTAGTCTTGCTAAATTTCATGTAAACTATCCAACAACAGTTGACTTTGACATTCTAAAACAAAAACCTGAGGTCATGAAAATGTTTCATCAATCATCAGCACACGACCTTTTTAGAATGTATACCTCACATAGCTTCTTTTCTTCTTTAAAAACAATGAAATTTTATTTTAAACAGGGCCCATATACACCTCGATCTATCACAATGATGAAGGAGCTGTTTCCGATAAATTTAAGTTCTTTATTTAATGTGTATAATCTTGGAGGAGCCGACAGTATTCAATCCCTTCCAATTTTTAAAATTTTAAAGCTGATAGATGATAATCCGTTTCAATATAAAACATTGTTGGACTTTCTGAATGTAAAATATCTCCTGAGCCTAGACAGATATGATGATATAGATAATGTAGATCTTAAACATATTGGTGTTATTAAAAATAGTATTCATATATATGAAAATCTTTCGTATATGCCAAGAGCATTTATAGTAAAGAAAGCCAGATATTTTACAGACGATACAGAACTGTTTAATAGTATGCTCTCTGGTGATATTAATCTGAGAGAAACCGTACTCATACACTCTGAAAGGAAAGAGCATTATAACAATGGTGGAGATGACATTATAAACCAGAATAGTAAGAGTGTATCTAAAAAAGAAAAAGTTGACATACTCGAATATTCACCTCAAAAAATAAAAATCAGTGCCGTTATACATTCTCATGGCTTTTTGGTTCTCCTCGATAGTTTTTATCCTGGCTGGAAAGTAATAGTTAATGGAAAGCCCGGTGAAATATTGCCGGCTAACTTTTCTTTTAAGGCAGTTCCACTCATGCCTGGTAACAATGAGATCGAATTTGTTTTTAGACCATTGAGCTTTATTTGGGGAAGCAGTATCTCTCTTTTGACCATTGTTATCTTGATAATATTATGTATTCGAAAATATTTCTATTGTAAATATAAGGATAGAAAACTCATACAGCCAGTTTAATACTATTATGATGAAAGAAAAGATTTTATTATTAAATCCACCAGCGAATAGTGTATGTATAAGGGATTATTTTTGTAGCAAGACTTCACGAAGTGACTATCTTTTTCCTCCCATCGATCTTCTTATATTAAGTGGCAGACTTTCGCAAAATTACTCGATAGAACTGATGGATGCCATAGTTGAAAAAATACAATTTCATACTGCCCTCGATAAAATAAGTAAAATGGATTTAAAGGCCATTATTTGCCTTGTCGGAGCAGTTAACTGGGAATCAGACATCACATTTGTCCGAAGAATAAAAGAAGTAACTTCAGCAAAAATTATTTGTATCGGAGATTGTCTATTAGAAAAAGCAAAAGATTTAATGAGTGAATATAATTATGTGGACGCAACGTTATTAGATTTTTCAAGTGCTGACTTACTGCACTATCTAAACGGGGATTTAAATCAAATAAAGAATATGGTACTCAGGATCGACAATGTCTTAATAGAGAAAGAAATAAAGAGGTATAGGGGTCATTCCTTCGAACTTCCCATACCTCGACATGAATTATTTCAGGGCAAAAATTATCGTCTTCCATTTGTGAGGGGAAAATCTTTTACGGTAGTTCTCACAGATTTTGGCTGTCCCTTTAATTGTGCGTTTTGTGTCATGCCTTCACTAGGATATAAATATCGCCAGGTGGATAATATTATTGAAGAATTAGAATATATCCATACATTGGGTATAGAGGAAATATTTTTTGCTGATCAAAGTTTTGGTGCTCTTAAAGAAAGAAATATACATCTGTGTACACAGATAATAAAGCGAAAATTAAATTTTAGGTGGATCTGTTTCAGTCGTGCAGATTTATTGGACAGAAAAAGTTTAGAATTAATGAAACAAGCGGGATGTCATACCATAATCATCGGTGTCGAGTCTGCAGATCCTGCTATTTTAAAAATGTATAAAAAATATGAGGATATAAATTATATTAAATCGGTCTTTGAATTATGTCGCACGATGAAAATATCCACAGTAGGCACTTTTATTATTGGCTTTCCCGAGGATACCAGGGAAAGCTGCTTAAAGACGATCAATTTTGCTAAAGAGCTCAATTGTGATTTTGCCTCTTTCCATGTAGCTGTTCCCAGGGCTGGAACAGGTTTGAGAAAAAAGGCAGTGCAAATGGATTTGATAGATTGGGATCTTCGTTCGATGGATCAAAGCGGCTCCATTATCACAATGCCGAGCCAAAAATTATCAAAAGAAGAACTACTTCAATTAAGACGAAAAGCAGTAAAAGAATTTTATTTACGGCCTCGATATTTACTCAATAGGATCATTGCAATTAAATCATTTAAAGAAATAGTGGAGCAGATGCGAGAAGGTTGGTATTTACTGAAAGATAATATTTAATTGAAAAGAGACTACTATGAAAATATCTACAATGCATTTTATTGATGAGATTTTTGGCCCCCCTATTTGTTTCTTATTTGATATTTACAACCTGTTTAAAAGACCTTTTGCCGAATTAAAGGTGGAGCAGGATAAAGTGAAGAATATTGTTTTAATAAAATTTTTTGGTATGGGCAGTATTTTACTTGCAGGGCCGATGATGAGTGCTTTAAAGACTCGGTTTCCTCATACGAAGATTACCTTCCTGACCTTCTCGAGTAATACGCAATTATGTAAACGCATTGAACTGATTGATAAAGTGGTAGCTATTGACACAGATACATTCTTAATATTTGTTATCAGTATGCTAAAAGCGATACGCACAATCAGGAGCATACGGGCTGAGATCTCCATTGATTTAGAATTTTTTTCAAAATTCTCCACTATTATTCAATATCTATGCAGAACACGGATAAGGGTAGGCTATTTTTTAATTCAATATGGAATATTTCTTAAATTGATGTGGCGGGGGAATTTACTCACTCATTCAGTATATTATAATCCCCATAAACATACTATTAAGGCATTCCTAGCTCTGGCTGAATCTTTAGGGGCACATACAGATGATTTGAGCTATGCTCAGGTAAAAATTCTTGATGAAGACAGAAAAGAGATAGATCGTTTACAAGAAAACAACGATCTTAATGTATCCTATTTTTTAATAGCGGTAAATATCAACGCAAGTCAAATATGTTTAGAAAGAAGATGGCCAAAGAAAAATTTTGCTTATCTTATTAATAAGCTAAGAGAAAATAAGAATATTAAGATTATTCTCCTTGGCAATCAAGGGGATAAAGAGTATGTTGAATCCTTTTTAGATAATCTGGATGATACGTCGAATATTATTAATTTGGTAGACAGGCTCGGTATAGGAGGATTAGCATTCCTCTTATCCAACATCGATCTATTAATTACAAACGATAGCGGCCCAATGCATTTGGCAGCTTCTGTCGGTACCAAGGTAACGGCATTATTTGGCCCCGAAACTCCAATAAGATATGAGCCTCTGGGATCAGGGCATTTTATTCATTACCCGGATATTTACTGTAGTCCATGTCTGAACGTATATAATCAAAAAATAGCACCATGCAAGGGAGATAACCGCTGTATGCGTATGATTCAACCGGAAGATGTGTATAGGAGTATACAAGAGAAATATTTATATGTAGAGATATCTGTATGAAATGTAACCTGTGCGGCTCGAACTTACTATGGTCATTATTCTGTCTAAATAATGGGTATAGAATGATGAAATGCAGAAATTGTGAGCTTCAGTTTATATACCCTCTCCCATCCCCAGATGATCTCTATAAAATTTACCAGAAAGATTATTATAAAGCATGGGGTAATGAATACAATGATCACACAATAACCACTTTAAAAGAAAAATTTTATCAATCTATTTTAGAATGCGTAGAAAAGTATAGACAGCCTGGGCCTTTATTAGATGCAGGGTGTGCTTTTGGACATTCATTTGCAGTGGCAATGAGAAAAGGATGGGAGCCATTTGGAGTAGAAATATCCTCAGAGGCCTATAAAATAGCGGAGAGCAAATTCCCATCACGAATTACGTTCGGGGATTATAGTAAGGTCAAGCTCAATGAGAGTTCTTACGATCTTGTATTGATGCTCGATTTTTTAGAACATACACCTGATCTTATCGAAACTATGATGAAAACCCATAAAGTGTTAAAGCCGGGAGGTCTTGTGGCGATTGTTATCCCTGATATCAATAGCGTGAGCGCCCGATTAATGAGAGAATATTGGATTCATATTAAATTAGAACATTTATATTATCTTTCACGTAAGACGCTCGAAATACTCATTGCAAAGACTGGTTTTAGAGTAATATGGTGTAAGACTGTGTATAAACCAATTAATTTATTGTATTTTGAAAGTCAAATAAAAAAGTATGAATTACCCTGCCACTCTATGATCTTAAAATTACTAGACTTCCTTAAAGGTATCACTCCTCATTGGATGCAACGATTAAATATTTCCTTGCCTCAGGGAGAATTACTTGCCTTAGCCCAGAAAATATAGTGAAATCATATGTAAATAAAAATATATCGTTTTGACGATATGATAGTATCGCAGATGTGTATAGAAAGTTAAAGAATTTTTATCTCAAATGGCGAGGATTATCGTAAAATATGGCTAAATTACTCATCATTCAACCCCAGGTTTTTATCTATCCTTCCTTATTTAATTTGGCTGGTGCAGTGAAACATTATGGTCATGATTGTTATGTCTTAGTTACTCACGATATTGAGACGATAGAACATAGTATTTTAAATCGCACACCTGATCTGATTGGTTTCTCAGCCATGACCGGTATACATAAAGAAATTATTACTATGTGTAAATTGATAAAGAAAAAATTTCACCATATCCCCATTATAATGGGAGGGATTCATCCAACATTATTTCCCTATGTTATTTATGAAGACGGCATAGATATTATATGCAGAGGGGAGGGTGAATATCCGTTGGTTGAGTTATTAGATCGTATAGAAAAAAAGCAGGATGTGAGCTCTATTAAAAATCTATGGGTAAAGAGTGAAAATAAGGTCATAAAAAATGAATTAAGGGGATTAGTTGATCCACTTGATACGTTACCTTTGCCCGATTTTTCAATCTATCGCCATCATCCTATCCTTTCCAAAAGCACATATATTAATATTTTTTTAACAAGAGGATGCCCTTATTCATGTACTTACTGCCATAATAGTAAGAAGCGGGAATTATATAATGGTAAGGGGAAATATATAAGGTCCTTTTCCACCGGCAGAATTATGAAGGAATTATCCATGCTGCAAAAGGAGTTTAAGTATTTGAATACCATCTCGTTAGGTGCTGATGTATTTGGAGCTGATTATAATTTTTTTAAAGAAATTGTTAGCAGTTATTCCCAAAAGTTTTCTATCCCCTATACTTTTCTTATCCGTCCTGAATTGATTGATGAAAAAAGGGTGGAAATACTCTCAAAGACCAATTGTCACATGATCGGCTTTGGGATTGAATCAGGTTCAGAAAGAGTGAGAAGAGAGCTTTTACACAGAAACTATTCTAATAAAAAAATTATATATATAGGCCATCTATTACATAGGCATAAAATTAAGTTCAGGACATATAATATGGTTGGCTTTCCTACTGAAACCATTGATGAGATGATGTCCACGGTGCGGATCAATCAACAAATAAAAACAGATTTCCCATGGTGTTCAATATATACCCCATATCCTAAAACAGAGTTGGCTCAATACTGTCTTGATAATAATTTCTTACCAGATCATTTTTCCTTTGATGATGTCAATTCATCATTTCATTCAACCTCTATTCTCAAAAGGATTCATAGAAATGAAGTTCAAAATATTCACTCATTGTTTCAAACCATGGTAAAATTTCCCCACGCACATTATTTATTAAACCCTTTGATAAAAAGGCCATATCATAAAATTTCTCGCTTATGGTTTTATTGCATGTACGGATATATAAATCTTCAATCTGAAAATAGGACTTTGTTATCTCTTTGGAGACTCGCTCAAGATAATATTCGTTTTCTCAATTGAATTTTCTATACTCGCTTTTTATTTTATACCTCTATTTTCAATCTTCTCCGGCTTGCAAAGGTAATCTGCTCGAACGGCGGTACGGCCACAGCTGTTACATATATACGCTAACTCCTTAACTTTCTCATTACATAAATGTCTCTCATTGACAATCAATGCCCCGCACCAGTCACATTTTTCATCTTTTTTATCAACAGGCACACATAGATGGCCTGAATCTCCTCTATGCTCCAAGCATGTGGGGCATAAATCAATTTTTACGTGAGTATGTCCTTCTGCGTCACCAACCAACGGCCTCACAGAATCAATCTTAAAATACACCACAAAAGTCATTCTATCCTCACATTCTTCGTATGCAGGACAGCCGTGTTTTTTTCTTCTTATATCATGCACTAAGGCCGCATCTTCCGATTCCTTTGTTTTCGTCAAATATAAACGCACGCCTTTATACTTTTCAGACTGTTGTAGAAAAATATACGAAGCATGCGGATTTTCCTGAATATTTTTATGCGTGCCTCTATCCGCCATTAAAAAAATACACCGCTCATCATCGATAATATGCGGTCTGGCATACAGGGCGGTATCAACAATGCCATTGCTATTGGCAGTAGCTAAAATGCCTATACCTTCCGTATTTTCGAAATAGTCATGTAAACTCATTACTATTACCCCCTCTCTAAAATAAACAATCTTTCTCTCACATAATCCTGCACCTCTCCGCCTTTGCCCACAAGGTTATCTTATCAACATCGATAAACCAAGTTTTTAGCTGGAGATCATGGCGCAGTTCCGCTTAGGGATGGGTCATAAAATCCTTCGAACGTACCTATTCTTATACATTATTTTTAATCTTTTGTATATACTCATCAATACGAAACTTTGATTTACACCGATTATAACTCATAAAAGGTATTTTCCCAAAAATAGGCCTCTCACCCCAAGGCCGGTCATGCACCCCGCCTATCGACTAGGCAATCCCCACATATCCATTAGGGTCCCTGCCGTCAAGTTCATATTTATCGTTCAGATAGATGGCTATTCTCTGGGCATCTTCCGGACTGCCCGTCCATTCGAGGATCTTTTTGCCCCAATACATTCTCATATACCCATGCATCTTTCCTCCGTTCATCATTTGCATTTGCGCGGCATTCCAAAGCATATCATGTGTCGACGCCTGTTCAAATTCCTCCATAGAATAAATATACGGCCGCTTGTCTTTGCGGTGTGTATTCAGAGTCCGTTGTGCCCACTGAGGAAATCCCTCGAAATTATCATAGTTTTTATTATAAAAGCAAAAATTACTTTTAGTTATAGTGTGGCTTTATGCGTATATACCAGGCTCCTTCTTAAGTGGAGTAAGTGATTTTAATGGAATATGATCAAATGTGATCTCGTTTTTCGGCAGTGTAATGATCGCAAAATTTCGATCCTTTACCACATCACCAGGATTAAGAATTATCATATTTTCACCCTCTTCGTAAAAGCCATTATGCGTAAAACCAAAAAGGATAAATTCGGTTTCCGGATATTGGCCTTGCACATTGAGAGAAAGCCGATACATATCAATTTCTGATTTATCAAGCAGATCAGCACCAAGATTGTAACAGACATAAAAATGATACCCCTCAATGATAACAACATTATCCTGTGAAGAAATGAGGTGCCAATTTTTTGCCTTATCAAAACACTTTTGATCGGGCCGGAGATTAAAGTAAACCTCAAACTTATTCAGTTCCGGCCGTCCTATATCTTCGAGGGCAATGTTTCCACAATGAATAATATGGGTAACGTTTTGCTGGTCAAATTCCTCGGCTAATAGTTTCCAGAATTCTCTATCTACTTGTGAAATATCAAGACTGTCAGAGATAATCCCCAATGTTAAAGGCTTTTTAGAGCTGATCGTTGCGGGTATCCTGGCAAAAACAATTCGCTCATCTTCTGTATCAACAATGGCATATTCATATCCCCGCCACCTGCCGATTGAATTTTCAACAGCGCCTGGATTGATAAAGTGAATAAGAGGATTCTGCATAAAAATCTGGTGATGGGTATGCCCAGAGAAGAGATACCTCACCATATCATGATCACGTCTGATGGTATTGAGAGTCTGTAATAGCTTGGTTTCCGAGCCATACAGAAACTCAAAGGCCCGTTTGTGACCCACATAGATTCTCACATCCTCAAGATCAACAATTCGTTTATCTGGCTGGGTAAAAGTCCATCCAGGAGGAGCGGTGGTTAATTCAGGCTTATTTTCTCTTACCTGCTCATCGGTAAGGGCACATATAACCGGCAAATTCCCGAATAGCTCTGCTTTTAAATGCTGAGATAAGATATCCCCGCAATGGATAATAGTGTGCACGTCTTGTTTTTTGAACTCGGCAATTATATACGGCAGAGCATTCATTTTGTCTTTATGCGTATCGGATAATACACCTAAGATCATTTTCTCCTCTCCCTTAAAATGTAATAAATAAAAAACTATACCATAATCCATTATAAATATGAAGAGACGTTTTATCTTCAAGACGGTTATGCTCCCTTATAGGATATTAAATAAACCGAATACAGCACATGAAAAAGGGCATTGTGTCCTCCCAAACGACCATACGAGCCGCAATGATCATCGCTTAATGAGAATAAAACCGCATGTGAATGCTCTTAATTCTTCTTCATTGTAAAAATTCATTCATTTATCAGAATTTCGATTGCATACTGCGCCCATTCAGTGGTATGAAGCATCCTACTAAATACCTCAGTAGCCTTTTTAGGACCAACAGCTATCAGTGGAACTGGTGTATTTGAATGGGTTCCCGTGGACCACACGGTGTTTTGTTGCTGTGCTACTACCCTTCCTAAAAGAGCGTTCCGCATTCTCTTATGGTCGTGGTAGAAGGTCTTGAAATCATCAATTTTGGGCACAATTTTCTTGCCAAGTTTGGGGTGGCCTTCAATATAGTATTCATTTTCTTCTGTGGCTAAAATACGAGAAGCCTCAGACGTGGTAATGGGAAATTCAGTATGTGCATTGACAATGTCTGCCAAAGCCTCAGGGGTGCGATTATCCTGAGGTAATGCATCAAATGCCTTCATCATTTTCACATAACTCATCTTCTGAGTATAGATTTTATCGAGAATATCGTAGCTTCCGAAGTTATATTGCGGAGCAAATTCAACTCCACGGAAAAGTTCCCCTGGAAAATTTATGGGTTGTGGGACATTTCTCCGAGAAAAACTAAAGCTAAAGCCACCTGTCTCATGGTCTGCCGTTACGATGAGCAGTGTGTCATTTCTCTTCTTCACCCATTCATAAATACAGGCAAGCGTTTCATCAAATTTGATCAGTTCATGAAGCAATGCTCCCGTATCATTGTCATGAGAAGTCCAATCAATGAGCCCTGATTCAACCAATAAGAAAAACCCGTTCTCATTCTTAGAGAGAATCCCTAGGGCTTTCATTGTCATCTCTTTTAATGAAGGAATAGTCCTTCCCGGCTCATTCACGTCGAAGTCAATTCCATAAGGCAGATCTGAGGTACCGAATAAACCGAGCAGTCTATTCCCCTGGGCATACTCTAACTGATCTTTTGTAAAAGCCAAGGTATATCCCAGTTCTACGGCTTCATTAAGAAGATTCCGATTATCTTTTCGCTTGGATTGGATCTTCATGTGTCCGCCGGTCAGCTTTTTCAGTTGCTTATTGATGGGAGAGTCTTCATTATTAGCCTCTTGAGGTATCCAGTGAAGCAGTCCGGCAGAGAGCATGACATCGACATTGTTATATAAAAGATCAACAGCAATTGCATTTTCTTTGGATCGATGCGGTTGATGGGAAGCAAAAGCCGCTGGCGTTGCATGAGTGAGGCGGGTGTCGGATACTAGACCGGTGGATTTGCCTATCTTTTTTGCTTTTTCAAGAATCGTTTCTGTGGGAGAGCCATACTGATCAATACCGATTGTTTCTGAGAGTGCTCTTTTGCCGCTCGCAATTTGTGTTGCTGATGCTGCAGAATCAGTGACAAGAACATAGGCCGCCTCATGATACGCATATCCCAAGGTACCCTTTTCAATAAGCTTTTCAAGGGCTGTTCTTCTTCCTTTGTCTCTGTATATGGAATGCGGCGCATATTTGGCGTATGCATTCAATAGGCCAACTGATTGTGGTCCCATTCCATCCCCTACTACCAGTATGAGATTTTTTATTTTTCCCGAATCTTGAGCAGAACCTGGAATAGCGTATTGTAGGGTATTCTGACATCCACTGAAAATAAGGAGCGCAGAAAAAAAACTTACTACATAAAGATAATAAATACGTTGTTTCATCGTTTTTCTCCTTTAGAATTTCTATTAATTATTAATGTGCATATTCATAATAATCAGAATTTATTGCTCAGCCGAGATTGAAAAGTACACATCACTGATTGACTCGGGCTCTGCTTTGAACATACGCCCTCCGGTCACTGATGCTATTCGAAGCAAAAGATCCTTGTTCGCTTTAGCGCCAAATGCAATGGGAAAGATTTTAAATCCGTCCGCCTCTGCGTGGGAGGGAAGGCACATGGTAAACATCTGCATTGCTGAAGGCTGACCTTTTGTATCATCACCGTCAGAAAGAAGAATAATACCATAAAGCCGCGACTCATCGGCAGCCTCATCCTCTGTTTTTAATTCTTCCGTAAGCTCTACCGCCTTGCAAATGCCATCGTAAAGGGCAGTCGCACCATCCGCTGGAAGATTGCGTATACGCTGAGATAAGTCCTCAACAACGGTATGGACATAATGAGGCTTACACAACTCTGACACCCTATCGCTAAAGGTCAAGACAGCCACCTTATCTTCAGGATCAAGACGGCTTAAGAATTCGACCGTTGCATCTGTCGCTTTTTTAATCTTTTCTCCCTTCATGCTGCCGGAAATATCCAGTGCGATTATGACCGTAGCTTTGCGCTTGGTTATCTTGAAAAGATCAATCACTGCCGCTCCCACATCTTCATCAGGACTGGGCAGGGGAGGAACAATATCCGGTGTGATGCGTGGATCCGTTCCATGGGCAAGATCAAGCGGAGCATGCAGATAAATTGAAGGATCGAGGGGCCGTAAGCGATAATCAATGGCAAGCTCCTGTTGATCAGGCGAGAGAAGATAGTTTCGAAAGAGCGTAGCTGCTTCCTCTTGATCATCACTTACCCACTCGGCATTATCGAGAATACAGTATGGATGGTCAGCCCAGATAGTGCCGCCGGATGGGAAAATGAAAGCCAGGGGATAGCGGAGTGCATCGCTGTACTTACTATTATAACGGAGTGTGGTTTCCTCAGAGGCGGCAATGGCATGGAGATAGCCGGGACCTTCACTGGCCATTAATTCAAAGAGCGCCGATGATTGATACCCATATTTGGAGGTGTTTTGTTCAAGGATCCGCATCGCTTTTTCCACTTCTGGCTTATACACATTTTGAGCTGTGAGGGAAGTGTTGCTGCCGATAATACCGGCGACGAACGAGATCATGGAAAGCAGGCCTGAGTTGGAGTATGCAGGGTGGGTATGGCCAAAGCGAAACCTGCCCCATTCAGGATGATTATATGAGGCCCAGCCTTGAGGATCGGCAGCAAGGGTCACAATAGTGTTCCATCCGATTGGAGTGTTGGGCCATCCAAGAGCTTCAGCCATCGGCCGCCACATAGCAAAACCAACAGGTGCATATATCGTGGAGGGGCACTCTCCGCTGATGAGCGGTTTCTTGGTTTTGAGGCGCCAGGCATTATTTATTTGCCCCACCCATGATTGATCCCCGGGGCTCCAGACTTCCGGTTTGAAGGTGCCTGCAAGAATATCTTTCATGGAACCTCCTGACGTCACATAGGTAGCACTCACAGTGATTGTTTTTCCTGAAGCAGTTTTTTTGCCCTCATGATTAAACTTTTCAATAATGTGGTTGAGCCATTCTTTCTTTGTGCTTGATGAGGCGATGGTGATATGGACTTGTCCTGGGGGAATTATTTTCATGGAAGATACGGATTGAGAAGTTATAGGATTCTTCCTTGTATTGCTTTTCACAATAAGGCCATACGCCATAATCAGTATACAGACACCTAGTATAGCAAAAAATAAGATACGCGTTTTCATTTTTATTTTCCTCCTTTCTCCTGCTTTCTTAAATGTATAAGTTGTGTATTCATGTCATGTAACCTGTCGCGCACTATTCCTGATCTTTGGCCGTGTGATTTCTCAGCAATGCGGTGCTAATTTACTATTTCATTTTTTTAACAATTGTATATACCAATTTGTATGCCACAGGGAGAAATTTATCTGGGAGGAGGATGTAACTTATTGAAATGACTTATTTTATTTTACTACGAGAGGGGAGGATTTATCCCTCAAGGAAGGGGCTGAACAATCGTTTTTGGTGGATTTGCACCACCACCTGGTTGATATCACGCAGACGAATCGAGAGTGAGTTTCAGTTTTTCCAACCGATACCGCAAAGTATTTCTGGTAATCTTCAGAAGATCAGCAGCTTTTGATTGATTCCCCCGGGCCATACGAAGAGCTTCTTTTATAAGATTTGTTTCTACTTCTTTCAAGGAAATCCCCCCCGGAGGAATCGTAATGTTGAGGATGTCAAGATGCTGGTCGGGCAGCGCATGAGTGATCAGAAGGTTCTGTGGTGTAATAACATGGCTCTCGCATAAGATCACCGAGCGCTCCAGGCAATTTCTAAGTTCCCTCACATTGCCACGCCAGGGGTGTGAGAATAAAAGATTCAGAGCTTCTTCGGAGACTTCTTTCACCTGCTTGCCCATTTGGCGCGAAAAATACCTTAAAAAGTGTTCAACCAAAAGAGGAATATCCTCTTTATGTTCCCGCAAAGGAGGAATAGAAAGCGGAAATACATTCAATCGGAAATAGAGATCATCGCGAAAACCCCCTTCATCCACCATTTTGCGCAAGTCTTTATTAGTGGCAGCAATAATCCGGACATCAATATGAATGGAGCAAGTCCCACCGAGACGCTCATAGGTTTTCTCTTCCAGTACTCTCAATATTTTCGTCTGGGCATCAGCGCTCAGGTCCCCCACTTCATCAAGAAAGATTGTACCGGTGTGGGCCCGTTCAAATCGTCCGGGCTTTTGCTTTAGGGCACCGGCAAATGCCCCCTTTTCATAGCCGAATAGCTCACTTTCTACAAGTGTATCGGGAAAGGCGCCACAATTAAACGCTATAAAAGGCCTGCTTGCACGTGAGCTGTTAAAATGGATGAGACGAACGAGAAGTTCCTTGCCTGTCCCACTTTCTGCCTGGATCAGGACGGTTGAGGATGTGCGGGCAACTTGGGCAGCGAGCGTGCGAAGGTTTTTAATCTGGGGGGAATCACCTATAAAATCCTTGTAATTATAGGTAGCTCCCATTGCCTTGCGCAGATTCCGATTCTCATACTTTAAATTGAAATATGCAAGCGCCTTTGCAACATTTATTTTAATCGCCTCATTTTCAAAGGGTTTGGTAATATAATCATACGCGCCCGCTTTCATCGCCTGTACCGCGGATTGTATACTTCCATAGGCGGTTATGACAATTACCGGTACCTCAGGATTCTCCTTATTTATTAAGCCTAGAAGCTCCATTCCACTTGTGCCCGGCATTTTTAAATCCGTAATCACCAGATCATATCTATTCTGCTTAAACATGCGCCATGCTTCATTACCATCCTGTCCTACATCGATCTCATATCCTTCATCCTTAAGGATAACCTCAAGTATTCGGCGCATTTTCATCTCATCATCAGCGATTAAAATTCTCGGTTTCATAATGACTCCATTCTTGTTACGGGAAAGAGAATAGTAAATTTTGTCCCCTTCCCTTCCTCACTTTCCACGTCAATCCTCCCTTTATGATTCTCTACTATCATATATACTATAGAAAGTCCGAGCCCATTACCCTTTCGTTTGGTGGTAAAGAAAGGATCAAAGATTTTTTTTACGTTTTCTTGGGGAATGCCTATTCCTCTGTCTTTAAATTCCAACCGGACATACTCCGGTTTATCGCTGTGCATAGGAAAGTTCTCTGTTGAAATAATTAATTCTCCGCCGTCTTGCATAGCATCGCAGGCGTTTAAGATCATATTTAACGTTATCTCACCAACCTGCTCCTCATCAAGCCAAAGATGAGGTATGGCGCGGTTGAACTTTCTTGTTATTCGGATCTTTCGCTCTTCAAGCCTCTGAGATTCCCAAAAGCATATCTTTTTCTCGATAATTTCATTCAGATCAACTTCACTGAAAGATGCGGGTTTGGGATTTGCAAAATTTAAGAGATTGAGGACCTTCATATTCAGAAGATTGATCTCATCATTAATATAAGCGCCGAACTCAGCTTTTTCATCCGCTGTTTTTGTCTCATCGGTGAGAATCTGGGCTGAGCTTTTAATAATACTAAGAGGATTTTTAATCTCATGAGCGACATTTGCCGTAAATTCTCCCAGGGCCGCCATCTTCTCTTTTTGTGCAAGTTGTTGGTAAGTTTTTTTTAACTCTTGTTTACTTTTTTTAAGCGATCGTGCCATTTGGTTGAAAGACCTTGCCATTACTCCGAATTCATCGCATGACTCTATCTGAATCTCTTTATCCAGATTGCCTTCAGCAACCATCTTCATGCTTTGCATAAACTTTTCTATCGGTGCAGTAACAAAGCGACTTAAAATCAACGCCACAATAATTCCTATAACCACAGATATAATACCTGTTACCATGACCACAAAAATATTTCGTGCAATCTCTTTCCGCATGTATGCCAGTGAAAAACCAACTTGTACTGTGCCCCATTTTTGAGAATCAATAAATATTGGCACAGAGATATCATTAATAGTTGTTTTCAGGGCAGTATTATAATACGTATAAATCAAATAGGGGGATTTATTATTTGCAATCTTCTCGGTTACATCTGGCGGTACATCCGTGAAATCGTCAGGTTTGCGGGCAAGAACATGATTGTGCCTGTCCATGATCACTACATATGCGATATCCGATTTTTTTATCAGATTTTTTGCATACTCGTCCACGCTATAGAAATCGTGTCTGATAATTGGATCTATGCAGCCCTGGGCCAAAGTCTGAGTGAGGATTAAGCCTTCATCTCGCACATGGCGAAGGTAAGTATGTCTCCATCGGAAATAATTGACAATAGAAAGAATTGTTATGGTAAAGATTATTACATAGATAAAGGCATAGATAAATCTCGTTTTAAGGCTTAGTTTTTTAAGATTACAAAAGCTCATTTTTCACTCAGCAAATAACTCCCCCCATTGCTCGCGAATAACTTCATAGTCCTCGCGAATAATTTCATAATCACTATCTCTTGCCTCTTCAAAGCCCTCGATACCTCCGTGGGCTTTAAAATGTTCTGCTAATTCCTTAGTCTTTCCTGTTGTGCCGATCTTTAAAAAGGCTTTTTTTATCTTATTGGCCAATTCCTTCCCCAGATCATCACGGATGCAGAAAGGGCCCAAGGGAACAGCTGCGGATTCCCAAATAATTTCCAAATCTTCCTTCTCCTTTTGATCAGAGTCTTGCCACACAGAATTAGATATGGCAATCGCATCAAAACTGCCGTTGCGAACTGCCGTAAGGGCTGAGCTATTGTTTGCGGTAAATATCATTTCGGAAAAATATTTATTCGGATTTATCCCTTTTTTCTTCATCATTACCATGGGCAGGAGACACCCTGAGGTAGATTCTTTATCGGTAAATGCAAATTTTTTTCCCTGCAAGTCCTCTATGCACTTGATACTTTTGTCTTTTCTTGCTACTATGATGCTATGATAGTAAGAGGAGCCATATTTTATTCTTCTCACCAAGGGTAAAATTCTTTTTCCCTTGAAAGCTTGAATATAGGCAAAGGAGCCTAAAAGGCATACATCGACCTCACCATTAGTCAGGGCAGTAATAATCTCATCGTAGCTCGATCTGGTAGTAATGTTTACGGGCATCTTAAGTTCATTTGCCAGGTACACTTCTATAGGTTGCCATCTTTTTACCAATTCCTCAGGATCAATATGAGGAATAAAACCGATATAGAGCGTTTTTTGCACCTTATTCTCTTTTTGTGTTTTTTCCACGTGCATAGTGGAGAAGATTTGAAGGGGCTTTTCCCAATACCAATATGCAGCAACAACGATTATGATTGCTAATACAATCCCGATGATAAAATTGCCTTTTTTAGCCATCCATGCATATCCTTATGTAGCATCATATAAAAAGGAAATACTGAGGAATTCTAAAATTGCAAACTCTGATATTTTTTAACAAAATTATAAGTTGTTGCCAAGAAAAGATCAAGAGCAGATTATACGAGTACGGAGGGGATACTTGAAGGGGGATACAGGATAACATATTTTTTGATATGTGATCTTGAAAAATCTTAAAGGTGAATCGTCTTATGGAACGTAGTTAATTGTTATTATCTACATTGTACCGGTGCAGGATGGTGTTCTAAATAATATGAGTATACAAAAGGAGAAAAGGAGTAAGTTATGTTACGAGAAAAGATTTCATTTATTTCACATATCATTTTTATAATCTTAGTTATTGTATCTTTTAGCAGTTTAGGTTCTTTTGCCGCTGAGAAACCCTTTCATGATTGGGTGAAACCGGTTGTAATAGAAAGGCAGTTTATCCCGAGGGAACCAACCGATGGCCGTGATGACATCCCACGGGATGAAAAAGGAGATGGAACGATTTTATCGAGTTATCATTCCGGATTGGAAGGAACGAACTATATCATTATTGAGATAGGAACCCATGTGAATGCAGGCAGCTCGGTGTCTGAGATTCAGTTTAAGGTGGGCGATAGTTTTACTATTCACCTGTTAGGGGGCGCAGCCTATTTTGTGCCGGGAAATTCCCTGCAGTATAATCTGCCAGGAACATGCTCAGAGTGTTATAAATATATTCCCCCTGATGATTGGGACAATATTCGCTTAGAAACTACTTCCAGTGATGGAATCCAGCTTCATCGAGTCGCGCTGGTAAAAAGCTATGAAACATTGCTTGATGAAGAGCTCGATACATGGTTGGATAAGCATTATCAAAAAGTCATCGATTTTCATATCACCAGTGCCATAACCAAATGGGAAGATTTGGATTATACGCGGGTCACAGATTTATATTATGCAGTTCAAGATTTGGGACAAACCGGAGCAATTAAATATGTCTCCAGCGACGTGGCATGGTGCAGTGAGTTTACCTCTTATATGATTCGAAAAAATGGCTTGAATACACCAACAGGGAGTATCGGGACCAACGATATGAAAAATTTCTTCCAGTCTAAAAGCCGTTATTATACGCCTGCTGATGTTGAAGGCGGAGTATATAATGTTAAACCCGGAGATTATATGTCTCTGTGGAGCGGCGGCCATAGTGTGCTGTTTGTTGCATGGAAAAATGTGCCTTCAGGACAGCAACCTGAATTCAATGAAAAAGTTGAGTTTTATACCATTGAGGGAAACTGTGGCAATAGTGTCCGAACAAAGGTGAGAGAATGGGATGATGTAGATTTTGTTGGAAGAACGCAGTAGTATGATTCTTTAAAAACCCTGAAACGCACATACCGTCTTATTTCGGTATGTGCGTTTTTCTGTGTGAACATCTTCTTTCTTCTCTTGTGAGGACATAGTGATCGAGTGATTCAAGACAATAATTAATCTTTCTCATAAAATCTGTATCTTAGACTTGAATAAACTATCTTACAGTGGTATAAAACATGAAAATATTACGAATGAGGATGTAGTATGGATTTTTCAGAAGTATTACACATTATTATCACTTTCTTTCAAAACAATTTAATTATTACTATTGCGGTTTCCATCGTGCTTGTTTTTTTATTGTTTCGAAAACCCAAACTCTTTTTCTCTCTGCTTTTCTTAGGCTTGCTTCTGGTTGGAATGCTGTATCTTGTATTGGATATAAGCTCCACAGGCAAATCTCATAAAAATAAACTGATACATCAAGATCAGTACGAAAAAATAAAGAACGACTAACTGCGGTAGTATGTGCTCAATTCTTCTGCATAGGTCTAACCCCGTCTTTCGCTCTGTGGCTTGGATAAACTACTCCGCTGCAATCGGCGGGGAATTAAACCCTAAGGGATTAAACATATCCTGTTTATTGGGAATACGCAAGGTGCTTCGAAAGGCTCTTTGGAAAATACAGATCGTAAACCAGCAGATAAGAAATGCGATCTTAATGAATTTATGAAAGAAGAGTATAACAATAAAAGAAGAACTTTACTATTTCCTTCGTTATGCGGGAATTTATAAAGTATTCGTCAAAATGTATAGCTAAGGTGAGCTGTCAAGGCATATCTGCGATACACTTCGGCGATTTGATAATAAGAGGCTTTTACCATGAAATGAAGCGAGGTCTTAAGTTTCACATGATAGGCAAGATCTAGGTCTGCACCGGTCTTCTGCTCATCTTCACCGGAATGCCCCTGCGTGTATTGGAAACTGGGGCCCACGCTCACATGCAGTTCTCTATCCCCTTGGAGCTGATAGCTGACTTTCAGATGGAGCACATTGTTTATGAAAAGGGCCGGACTGAAATAACCTCCGGCATAGGGCTCATCACTATTGTCAATGAACCCTGAGTTGTCCTTATCATAATGATATATCTGCAATTTATAGAAAGTAGAGAAAGCACATGCCCCGGAATGAAATAAATGGAATAGGGCATCGGCATCAGCGCCGACCAAGGGATTACTGCTTGTTGAATCCGCACTCACATACCCCAGATAGGGCATAGCCGAGGCCTGTATCCGCTCATTTTGATGAGCAAATCTGCAAAATGCGGTATTTGACCTGGCAGATCCGATTTTCCTTTGGGACACTTCGTCCCTCTCTCCCATGATGGCGAGCAAGGAGTCGTACTTAAAGTCACGTCTGATTCCTGATGTGATCAGCACACGGTTATTTTGAACCGAGTAGTGGACAAGAAATTCGGCGTCATCCTCCGCTCCTTGAAGATCGTGATATTTCCATTCCGCATCAATCCGTCGTGTAGGACCGACACGGCCTTGAAGGCTCAGTTTATAAAAGGTCCCATCGACATCGGTTTCGTCATTGCAGTATTTTTGCACACCGATTTCAGCTCCAGCTGTCAAAAATGGCGTTATATCGGCATTGCCGCCTGCATTCAGTGAAAACCAGGAATAATCGTAATGGCTGTCGTCACTCACCTGGGTTAGATAGGTAAAGCCTGTGTTAATCTTGGGTTCACGACCCTTCATGAGATCATCCTTAATCCGGTCAGCGGCCTTATCTTGTGAATTGTATCTGAGCGCGCGCTTGGAGTGGTAAATGGCGCGATCATTATCGCCCCGCCAGGCATAGGCAGCAGCCAATTCGCGATGAGCAGCGCTGTGTCCCGGATTCTGTTTTATCAGAATATGATAGTGCGTGATTGCCGAATCAATTGTCTCAAAGTGTGCGCCAAGAAGCCTCGCAATTTTAAGACGAACACCGGCATCCTTAGGGTTGGTGTGCAGGAGCTGTTCATACTGTTTTCTTGCTTCCTCAAATGTAGACTTATTTCCTGCCAAATGATCGGCATAGGCCAGACGCGTTTCATAATCGTTCCTTTCTTTCAAGACGATTTGAAACTGCTCTGTGGCCTGGTTAAAATGGCGATCACTTTTTGCCAGTGCTTTGGCATATTCTGTTCGAAGGTCCATGTTGGCAGGCTTCTGGTTGACTAATTTTTCATACAGCTCTATAGCCTTTGACGTGTAGTTTGAATCTTTATAATAGAGCCTTGCGAGCTGATGCTGAATAGGGAATTGATCCGGATATTCGCCGGCTTCTTTTTCATACTCTTTGATGGCGTCACTCAAATACCGGTCATCCCAGATCAGCAGTGTGCGATATTCCTTTTTGAGATTAACATCGTGAGGTTTATTCTTAATCAGAATCTTATATTCAGCGAGAGCCTCATCAAGTGTAGTTTTATCCCCGGCCAGCAGCTTTGCCAGCCGGTGTCTGCTTTCATGATGAGACTTTATTGTGAGTCCCATGCGATAGTATTGGATTGCATCTTCTTTGCGATATGAAAACCGCGCATCTTCAAGGTAGTGTGCTTGCTTGAAAGCAATCTCAGCATCATCGGGGAAGCGTTTTAAATAGCGATCATAATGCTCAATTGCTTTATCGGTGAGACCTTGCAATTCATATGAGAGTCCCAGCTGCCGCATTGCCTCGCGATTATTGGGATTAATAGCAAGAAGCTTTTCAAAGGCCTCGATAGCCGCTTTGTAGTTCTTGATTTTCATATTGGCCTTGCCCCGGGACATATACCAGCTTTCTTTGAACATGCCTGCATGAACTTTCCTCCCCGGGCAAAACGCCAGAAAAAGCCAGACCATCGCCATACAAAAAATTAATTTCATCATAGGGATTCGCATATTTTAAAACCTGCTACGTAAAAATTGGGGATTATCTTTTTAAGGTAAATGGAGCGCATCGGTACTTTTCCGGATCTGCCTTCACGGATTTGCCATTGACTGCTCGGATCGATCTGCGTGGTGAAAAAAAACAGTTTTCTGCCATCTGCAGACCGGTTGCGCATGAGAGCCGGAATCCAGGTGCCATTGATATAGAGACGCTTAAGCCGCAGCTGAGGGTGCCGGATTTCCTTGCGTTTTAAAGCCATGGTGGGAAGAAAACAGCTGATAATCCCTCTGAAAAAGAAGTATCCCATCATCACATTACTGCGGGTATGCTCTACATGGGCATTTTGCCACGTCTGCGGAGCGGCAAAGGTGCGCAATAAGAGATCGTTTTGGGTCTTAGGGTCAAGATCAGTGAAGCTCAAGCCGCACCGAACCTTGCCGCTGCCCCTTCGATCCTGATAGATTCGACGAACTGCAATGGTAAGTGAATTGTTGTCAAATAATTCAAGGGTTGCCGATGGGGGAATGCACACCTCACATTCAGATACGAAGGATGCACCAGTCAAGCTGATATCGTGCAGTGTGCCCTCTAAAAAGAAATCTTTCGCTCTCAGTTTAAACGGCACTTGCATGTTTATTCTTTCGCTTTGTCGTTTCTGCGGCCTTTCCCAGGCTACCAGGAGTGCCACAAGCAAATAGATAAGATTGTAAATGGCCCATCCGAGGTTAAAAAAATAGGCGTCCTTTTCGATGCCGAAATAGTTAAATTCAACGATTCCCTTTACGATTCCGAAAAGAGTAATGGCCGCTGCGATCAGCGTTATCCAGGAGGATGAAAAGTCAAATTTCCTCTCGTCGGATGTAATGCCTTTGGGCGTTACCTTGAAGGCCAGTGTGCGAGGAAGCACCAATTCGAATATGGAGAGAAACAGGGGGAAACAGACCGCATTTTCATAGGTCACACCCCAAAACATGCGCGGCCATCGCTGAAGCAGAGCCGATGAGAGTAGCGGCACGCATATCATATACGGAATAAGATAGGCCAAAAGGATTGACACATCGGAAAAAATCGGATGCAGGTGAAAGAGCAAATAGTAGAGGGGCGTAATCCAGAAAATGAGTCTGATGACGGGAAAGAAAAAGTAGTATAAAGATGCGAAATAGCCAAACCGATGTCGCAGTCCCAACCCTTTTTGAAAAAGCGGATTATTCTTAAAGAAAATCTGAAGGCAGCCTTGCATCCACCGTTTTCGCTGCACAATATAGGACGCATAATCCTCGGCAGCGAGACCTACGGCCAGATCCTTATCCAAAAATACTGATGTATAGCCCTTTGCGTGCAGATGCTGACTGCTGTGGATGTCTTCGGTGATGCTCATCAGCTTGAAACCGTCGATGCATTCCAGAGCCTTCCTTCGAAACATGGCCCCGCTGCCGACAAAAAAGGCGCCGCTCCAGTTGTCCCTTCCCCCTTGGATACCATGGTTAAACATATCCTGTTCATTGGGAACACGCCGGCTGCTTCGAAATGCTCTTTGGAAAATGTCCTGGTTATAAAAATGGTGCGGTGTTTGAACGACGCCGACATTCGGGTCACTAAAAAAAGGGACTGTTTCATCAAGAAAAGAAGAGACCGGAATATGGTCGGTATCAAAGACCACGATCAACTCTCCATTGGTAATGGCTAACGCATTATTCAAATTGCCTGCTTTTGCGTGATGGCGGGGCCCCTTGATGTAGTTGACGCCATATTTAATTGCCAGATTTTCGATCGATTCACGATGACTGTCGTCAAGTATGAAGATGGCTTTGTTTTGATAATGCATCGCGCACGCTGCAACCAATGTTTTTTCAAGAATTTCCATAGATTCCGAATAAATCGGAATATAGACATCCACAGATGGCGCATAGTTGTCAATACCTGTCCTTTTTTTCTCATTTTTTAGATCAAAGCCGACCTGCACAAAAAGGAGTATCACCGTTGTCAAACAATAGAACTCCGCCAACCAAAGCGTAATGCTTATGAAGGGACCTATCGTTTCAAGAAAGTTCAGAGTAAAATTGAGCCGCCACCAAAGGTACCTGAAACAGATCGTAAACCCGCAGATAAGAAATGCGATCTTAATGAATTTATGAAAGCCCCTCTTTTTAAAATGGAGAAGAAAATATAATAAAATGAACATCAGGGTCAGAACCCAGGGAGAGTGCTGTAAGAATCCCATGGGATCAATCGGTTCAATAAAATCGAAAAAAGCCAAATGATTACGAACGATCCTGGCCTCGAAGGCACGGCCGAACCATAGCCAGTTGTGGAGGTAATAGGGAGTTTCCTTGTCGATTAAAGCATTTTCCCAAAGTCCTTGTAACTTAGTATCATATATCTCTTTGGCCAGGTTGTTGTCTACAGTGATGGCCAGCGAATGAACCGTTGCATACAACGGAAGGGCTTCAACTTCAGATTTCGCGTGGCCCTCTGAGGTATATCGATCCAATAGCTTCCCATACTCTTTCCATTGGGATTGAAAAAAAGCTAGCATGGCTTTTCTCAGTGCGCTGTTGTTTCTGCCATGCCATTGATAATCCAAGGCGATACGCCAATAGAGAGGAAAGGCATCATAACTGAATAGGCGATGCTCTCTGTCGGTAAACTTTTTGATAAAAAATTGGCCCGAATCCTTGTTTATAAAAATAACCTGGGGCGGCAAAGCCAAGCCTTGATCAAAAAAGAGCCATTCCAAAATCTTATATGATGAATCGACCAACGCTTCCCATGGATAGCGATGATCCACTTGTGCAAAAAGCTCGTAGGCATAGGGAGCGAGATACCCAACGTGGATGGCGGGGTATTTTTCCTTAGGTGCCCAGTCGCCAGCGGTCAGAAAATATGTAGTATTGATTTTAATAACTTCCTTGTGCCAAATATCGTTCATGATCTTAAGGGCGTCATCCCGATAGTGGGCAATGGAAAATTTCTTCCACGCCAGTAAAAGCGCCAGTGCGATGTCGGTATCCGCATCGGCTGCTGAATTGTTGTCGTGTTTCCATTTCCACGCACACAGGTGGTCACCCCTTACCATCAAATTGTTTTTTATCCATTGATATACCTGCTTAAATGTTGGATGGTCATTGGCCCACACCGCGCGAAGCATAGCATAGCTCTGACCTTCGGAGGTGGTGATGCCGTTTTCATCCCAACTGATCACACGACCCTCTTTTATATAGGTGTACTTATAGAAATTCCATAATTCATGAAGGCTATTCAGCTGTTGCAGAGAATGGTCGTGTGCACAGGCAACTGTAATGACATTTGTAGAAAGGATGACAAAAAAGAGGAGCTCCAAAACCATTATCCTGCGACGTATGGATGGAAAAAGAGATACGGTCATATATGTCATGCTCACCCCTATAGAAGATCGCTTCTCACATTCAAAAGCACATCTTTATCATTTTATCAGGCTATCAGTTTCAAGGCTTCAGTGACCGGATGCATACTTGCAGGTCGCTTGTCCGGGTCCTTAGCCAACATTTGTACTACTAAACAGTTAAGTTGTTCAGGGATGTGCTCATTAAGCGCCGACAATTGTGGGGGGTCCCTTGTAAGCTTTTGGGCAATGACACCTTCAAGGTCTCCTTCGAAGGGAAAATGACCTGTCAGCATCCTAAATAACATTACGCCCAATGCATAGATGTCTGAGCGAGCATCCGAATCTTTGCCAGCTGCTTGTTCCGGACTCATATAGGCAGGAGAACCCAACATGGAGCCTTCTTGAGTATGGATACTGGACTGAGTGAGTTTGGCAAGACCAAAATCTGTTATTTTAACTGACCCCTCGTGGGTCAAGAGAACGTTTGCAGGTTTGAAATCGCGATGAATAACACCTTGCTCATGAGCATAATCCAATGCTTCTGCCAATTGACCACCTATTCTCACTATCTCGCCAATTGAAAAGAGGCCAGAATCCTTTAGGTTCTTTTCTAAATCTTCGCCTTTCACAAGTTCCATAACCATCCAGGCTTGTTCTCCATCCTGCACAAAGTCATACACCTGAACAATATGAGGATGGCACAGGCGTGCCAGCGCTCTGGCTTCCTGCCGAAAGCGCTCGATGAGTCGATGATCATGGCTTAAGTAGACCGGAATTTGCTTGAAGGCCACATCACGTGCGAGCACACGGTCATGGGCACGATAGACGATACCCATAGCGCCTCGTCCGAGTTCCTCTCTAATCAAATAACGCCCCTCGGGACCGACAGCCACACTCTCGAGATCCTCTTTCCGGATTGTTTGTATTGTCTGATCTGCATTAATCTTCGGCTTAATGTTCCGGACTGCCTCAGTTACGTTTCCTGGTTTTGCAGTTACTCTGTTTCTGCACTCGCTTATCTGGATGAGCCGCTCATCCAATGCCTTGAGCTTACTTTTAAGGACAGATTCATACCTCGGATCAGTGGCGAGGGAAATCGCTAAATTATAGTGTACTATGCTCGCCGATGGCTTAGTCTCGACCAGTGCATCAGCCTCATTTTCATGTTTCCTGGCCATCGCATATGTCTTATCAATAGCCGAGGGAATGTGCAACAATAAAAGATAGAGGACAAGAGACCCTGAGCCTGCCCATAAGAGGATGCGAACCAGGTTTTGGAGATTCTTAAGACGTGGATCAGGCTTAGTGTGCTTAATTAATCCTAATATATTTGTGGTAATGATCGGCGGATAGAGTTTCTTAAGCTGGATGTCCACAGCAGAGGGAACCACGCGTGGCATGGTGAGAATCGCAAGAACCAACACAATTTGAGCCCAGTGAGCACTCAGAAGCCAACAACGAACAACGTAAGGTTTTCTCCTAAGTCTTGGTGCAAGCGCAATAGCATATCCTGTTTTCGTCATTAAGGGTTGGATAACCTTAATCACTTTTTTCATACCCATTATTGCACCTACTAAAGTATGTTTTCCGATAATTATCCGGTCATTTTCTTTTTAAAAAGGCATTTATGCTGCAACTTTCTCATTAATCATGTTAAGAAATTCTTTTTTGTGATCTTCCCTTCGGCCTTTTCTCTTTATTAAGGATATTTCAGAACCGGTATTTATGTCTTTTGCTACAATCGTCAGGTCCCTGCTTTTATCAAAAGAAAAGGACACTTCTATCCGAGGTTCCCCTGCTGGTGCGTGCTCAATATTATCTAAATAGAAGGAGCCAAAGAACTCATTATTATCAACACACGCTTCATCTTCGCCCTCAAAAATAGCTATGCACACAGCCCTTTGAAAATCATAGCTTGTGGTAAATAATTTTGCCTTTGAAATAGGATATCTATCATTTTTTACCAAAATCTTTTCAAACTCCTTCCCAATTACTTCAATGCCTAATGAATGAGATATTATATCTAATACGGTAATTGCGTCACGTTCATCATCAGCTATTAATGCGGCGCCCATTACCACCAATCTTTCAAGAGGCTTATCAGAATAAGGATCTTTCTTAAATAAATTCTTGACATAGGATTGAATACAAGGTATATACGCTGTCCCTCCTACTAAAATAACCTTGTCAATTTCCGATGGTGTCATGGATGCCTCTTCCAAACATCTTTCCATTATATTTTTAATCTTATCGAATAATTGGCTTGATTCCTCTTCAAACTTTTGTCTCGTTAGAGGCATTGTAAAATTATAATTCTTACCCTTATAAGTTAATAAATTAGGAATCTCAATTTCCACTTTTTCGCTTTCACTGAGCTCAATCTTTTTGTTTTCAACTTCAAGTATTAATCTCTGTTTGGCTCGGCTAAATTCCTCCTTTGAAAGCTCGCATTGCTCAGCACTCGATAAATCAAGTCCTAAAGATTCTTTGATTTCTCTTACGCACATATTTAAAAGAATCTGGTCAAAATCATCGCCACCAAGCCTTTTGTCTCCATCAATAGCTATAGTTTTGAAGCTATTTCCTTGCACCTCTAAAATAGAAACATCAAAAGTTCCGCCACCGATATCCACAACAAAAAGTTTCTGATCCGTATTATCATCAAAACCATACGCAATGGCTGCGGCAACAGGTTCAGTAATAATTTGTTTTACCTCAAAACCTGCCATCTCTGCTGCTTTTTTTGTCTCGCCAATTTGATTTGAGCTAAAATAAGCAGGAACAGTTATAACCGCTGTAATTTTTTCCTGTGTATTATATTTGCTCTCAGCTTCTTCTCTAATAGCAGTTAGAATTTCAGCCGCAACGTCGGTCGCCGTAAATTTCCTCTTATCAATCTTCCAAATTTTTTCAAAATCCCCCATATAAATCTTTGATGATTTTATAAAATTTTCAGGGTAAAGTACGGATATTCTTTTTGCTTTCTCCCCTATTGTTAGTTGCCCATCTTGCCACAGAATTGTTGAAGGCAAAAGATGTTTTCCACCTTTATATTTTAAATACTCAAACTTTCCATTTACTAATGTTGCGCACGCTGAATTCGTGGTGCCTAAATCTATTCCAACTTTTAATTCCCCCATGATCTGATCTCCCTTTACTTTCTTGCTTTTAAATCCAAACATAACCCTATTTCTCCTTTAAATTAAGTTAATAATCTAATCTAACAACTTTTCGGCATAAATCCCTGCCATGGCCACCTAATTTTTCCACATCTTCTTTTAATGGGATCAAAACTTTATGCTGATTTTGGCTACCCGATGTTATTTTTTCCATATCCGATATTATTAATATAATAACTTTATTGTATTGAAAATATAAATTAGCATATTATTTCAGAATTTTATCCTTATTGAATTGTAAACTTAATAAAAAAGGGGAATTGAGTGTGAAATTTTTAAATATTGCGTGTGCATGTATTCTATGCGTGAGTTTTATAGCCGGGTGTAAAGCTGTTCATAGCGTAGGTGTGAACGTTAACTTACCTTATTATGAAACGAAGGAAGTCAAACACAAAAGAAAAGGTCCCCCTCCACATGCGCCGGCACATGGATATCGCCATAAAAATAAAGATGGTGTAATACTCCAATTTGATAATAATGTTGGTGCCTATATTGTAATTAAGATGCCAGGTATTTATTTCTACAACGGCTTTTATATGAGAATAACAGATGACCATTGGGAAATAAGAGCCAATTTCCATGAGCCTTGGCGGCGAGAAGCGAGAGGAGAAGTCCCGGACAAGTTAAAAAAAGCAAAAGGACATGGGAAAGGGAAGAAGAAAAAAAAGAAGAAGTAACTATTCATTTCTTAAAACTATCAGCTCATATGGTTTTTTAATAAAATTATCGAGGAAAATACCGCTCAGTGCCTTTAATATGGTTGGTATTGTGCCAATAATGTGTTAGATTATTCCATTATCAAAGATAATGAACTAAAGCAGCTGTGTCTTTCAACTCAGATAAATGCCTTACAAAACAAGATCGATCTCTTGCCTGACAGGTTAGCTTCACATTTTTATCTTGGCAATCTTTACACTCTAAAATGTGAGCATCCGAGTATCGCCTTAATATCCTCTTCAGGGGTTTTAATCGGGATGATATTAAACTTTTCTATGAGTATATTAAGCACATTTTGTGAAACAAAAGCCGGCAGACTCGGCCCAAGCCGGATATTCTTTATCCCTAAGTATAAAAGCGTTAAAAGAATGGCAACTGCTTTCTGCTCATACCAGGACAAAACCATTGACAGGGGGAGTTCATTTACCTCGCAATTGAATGCCTTGGCCAAAGCCACTGCTATCAGGATAGCCGAGTAAGCATCGTTACACTGGCCGATATCAATAAGCCTTGGCAGATCGCCAATAGCCCCAAGTTCTTTATCGAAGAACCTGAATTTCCCGCAGGCAAGAGTAAGGACAATACAATCATCCGGGACTTGCTCTACGAATTTAGTATAGTAATTACGGCCTGGCTTCGCACCATCGCAGCCTGCCACAAGAAAGAAATGCCGTATTTTCTTATCCTTTACCCCTTCAATTATCTTATCCGCAACAGACAAGACAGCATTATGGCCGAAGCCGACCATTACAGACCTGCCGTTTTTGTCTTCCTGAAAGCCTGACATAGAGAGAGCCTTTTCTATTACAGGGGTAAAATCATTATTCTCTATATGGGATACTCCCGGCCATCCGACCTGGCCGCAGGTAAAAATATTTTCCTTATAGGAATCTTTTGGCTTTTGAATGCAGTTTGTAGTCATGACAATAGCACCGGGAAAATCAGCAAATTCCCTTGTCTGGTTCTGCCATGCTGTACCATAGTGGCCATAAAAGTGTGGATATTTCTTTAATTCGGGATAACCATGAGCCGGCAGCATTTCACCATGTGTATACACATAGATCTCCTTGTCCTCGCTCTGTTTAAGAATTAATTCCAGGTCTTTAAGGTCATGACCTGATACGAGGATAGCCTTGCCTCTTTTGCTGCCCAGAAGAACAGCGGTAGGAACAGGATTACCATAGGCTGAAGTATTGGCAGTATCAAGAAGTTCCATAGTGCGGAGGTTAACTTCGCCGCATTTTAAAACCATCTTAAGTAAGTCATCGACAGTCAGATCCCTCTTGACCATAGCAACAAAAGCCTCATGAATAAAGGAATACACTGCGTCATCTTCCTGGCCGAGGATCTGTGCATGATCCGCATAAGCAGCTATGCCCTTTATCCCATATTTCAGGGTTTCTCTCAATGAAAGTATATCAGGATCAATATCCGAATCTGCTTTCACGCCGACTGTTTCTCCCTGTTTCACCATCTCCCGGAAAGAAGCTGCCGGCTTATAATTTGCCTCAGGTTCGGGAAAAGCAATATTACCACCTGCTGCCTTTATTTTTTCCTTGAGCATGTTTCTCAGCTCAACACAATGGTTTATAAGACCTACAAACCGCTCTGCATCAAAATCAACATTTGTGAGTGTGGAAAATACCGCTTTACAGGTAAAGACATATACTTCCTTATTATTGATGCCATGCTTGCGGCCTTCAACTGCATACAGTGCTAATCCTTTTAGGGTATGAATAAGTAAGTCTTGTAATGCCGCTACATCCGGCTGCTTGCCGCAGACTCCTACCTGCGTGCACCCTTCCCCTTTTGCTGTCTGTTCGCATTGATAACAAAACATTTTCTCTCCTCCCTGCCTATGAAGATAGGCTTAAATTATATTATTCTTATAATTATTAATAGAATATTTATTCTTTACTGTTTTTAGGTTCAGTAATAAGGTATGTTTTTGCAAAAAATTCCCTCCTCTTTTTATCATAGGTGACAGAATTTTACTCTAGCATTAATCTCTTTTGTAAAATGTTTCTGTATATAGTATATTTATATCCATTGGTTATGGCATTGACTTAAGTCAAGAAATGATTGGTTAGCAAAAAGATTTATGGAAATAATCGATTATCTTTCAGACATCCCGCTTTTTAATGGTCTCCACCGGGAACATCTGAAAAATCTCTCATCGATCTTAATCAAAAAGACCTTCAAGCCAGGAGAGGTAATATTTCTTGAAAAAAGTGAAAGCATAGGTTTTTATATAATTGTTTCAGGCAGGGTAAAAATCTATAAGTTGTCTTCAGACGGGAAGGAACAGATCCTTCAATTTTTTAACTCCGGAAATCCAATTGGGGAAGTCTCTGTTTTCACCGGTGAACCTTTCCCTGCAAATGCAGAGGCAGTAGAGCCGAGCACGCTTCTTTTCTGCCCGCGTTATTCATTTATCAGCCTTATTAAGAATGATCCTACTTTATCCCTTAATATGCTTGGCATCTTATCCCAGCGTCTTCAGAAGTTCGCCGGACTAATTGAAGACCTTTCCCTGAAAGAGGTATCGGGCAGGCTGGCTGCATATCTTCTCTATCGAAGCAAAAACAAAAACCATATCAACCTTGATGTTTCTAAAAGCCAGCTTGCAAGCATGATAGGCACTATTCCCGAAACACTCTCGCGCATTCTAAGAAAAATGACAAAACATGCACTGATTAAGACCGGGAGTACACGGCTTATCGAGATATTGGATAGAAAAGGACTGCAGGAGCTGGCTATAGGAGAGAGACGTTTGGAATGAATCTTCTAAATCATTCTTTTGCCTGAAAGGGCAGATGCTCTGTGCCTTCTCCAACCGCCTGAGCAACCTTTTCATGACCCTGTTCTAATAAGGTTAAGTTTGGCATAATGTAAACTCTAATTATACCCCAATTAAACAATTACTTTACCTTTTGAAACCAATTATTAAAATCATATGATAGCCAACTGCTAAACCCAGTACTCCATTCCAAATCAGAGCCATCAATACTCTTAATAGGTAAAACTGATGTGGATATTTCATTCTTTGGCCACATTAACCAAATGCTATCTTCCTGAGGCCCTATACCATAAAAAGGCCAAACAGATCCCATCTTTCCTGTAATTACATTTACTAATACTTTATCAGAGCCAATATTACCTGCCTGATCTATTACTTCAACCTCAAGCATATGCTTTCCAATGGTAAAGGTCCTATCTAATACAGGGCCATTATCAATCTTTTTATTCCCTTCATACCATGTATATACAAGATATTCTGAAGGCGTACAATTATCTTTTGCCTTAGCCTCTAGTTTAATCTTTGGGGATATGCGATCCATAAAGTCCCAAGCATCCCATAATAAAGAACTCCCATAGGAGTACCAGCCATCAAATTCAATCCATCCCCAAGCTATTATAGTCTGATCCTTGCCGGCATTAACAGTAGGTGGCTCATATTCTATGTATTCATAGGCACCCATATCTACAATAGAGAGGCAATCACAGTCTCCATCCTGTGGTCTTGGTACTTCATCTTTATCTTCAAGAATGGAAGAATTAGGATCGCCTGCATCGATACAAGGTGAACCTTCCTGTAAGTGGTAGTCTCCCGCATTTGGATTAACAAATAAGGGATTTATATCAATATTGCCTGCTCCTCTATAGCCGCCTTGAATGTTGGAGTAAATCACTATAGGATCGCTATTCTCAATGGCTTCTATTAAGTTTTCCCAGATAATGCAATTAGTAATGTTAGGCAAGGAGGAGTAGCAATAAATACCGCTGCCCTCTTCAGCCAAGTTTCCCAAAATAGTGCAGTTGGAGATAGCTGGCGAGGAGACGTCGCAATAAATTCCGCCACCCCATTCGGCCAAGTTTCCAGAAATAGAGCAGTTGGAAATAGCCGGTGAGGAGGAGTAGTAATAAATTCCGCCGCCCCCTTCGGCCGAATTTCCGGAAATAGTGCAGTTGGAGATAGCTGGCGAGGAGACGTAGCAAAACATTCCGCCACCGCCGAATTTGGCTGAGTTTCCCAAAATAGAGCAGTTGGAGATAGCTGGCGAAGAGTACTCGCAATAAATTCCGCCGCCCCATTCGGCCGATCCATTTTCTATAGTAAAACCATCTAATGAAGCGCTAAATTCTATATTTGTTAATACAACAACTGAACATATTCCAGAACCATTAATAATGGTTGATGCCGAGCCATCCTGAGCAATAAGGAAAATATTCTTCCCCCCTATAACTAAATTTTCTTTATATATGCCTGCGAGAACAGTAACGGTATCCCCTGGAATTGCATAATCAATTGCATCTTGAATTGAAGTGAAATCCTTGTTCCCATCAATAGCCACCATAATAATCATTGAAGATGGATCAAATTCGGTTTCCCCTGTGCATATGCCTATATCAGACCGGGAAGTATCACTATTATATATTCGTGGATGGCCGGCATCTATACATGGGGAACTGGATTGCAGATAATAATTACCATTTTCAGGGTCTACAAATAGAGGATCAGCATCAATATTTCCTAACCCGGGGTAACCTCCTTGAATATCGCAATAGCTTAATTTAGGATTAGAGTAATCAAAATGATATATTTCAGGACCATTATTACCCCAAAAAATGGTATTTACGATATAAGGCGAAGAGGAGGAGGAGCAAAAAATTCCACCGCCGTTCCATTCCGACGAGTTCCCAGAAATAGTGCAGTTGGAGATAGTTGGCGATGAGGAGTAGCAATAAATTCCACCGCCCCCTTCGGCCGAGTTTCCAGAAATAGTGCAGTTGGAGATAGTTGGCGAGGAAGAGCTGCAATAAATTCCACCGCCCTTTACCGCCGATCCATTTTTTATAGTAAAACCACTTAACACAGAGTCGCTTCTTTCTTCCCTTCCAAAAGTAACAACACTTCCTGCTCCATCACTATTAATAATAGTAGCAGCAACTACCGCTGGAGCATTTGGGTTGGTGCTCTTTACTGTCATAGCTTTACCTAAAAAATCAATATTTTCTCTATACATTCCCTCGTGCACAACAATTACATCATTATCATTAGCATTATTAATTGCTGCCTGAATGCTGCCCTCGGGATAGACATGTATTTCTACTGCAAAGGTATTAAAAGTAAATGCTATGAAAATGGCTACTATTCCAAGGACCATATTTAAAGCTAATTTCATTTTCATGGCTTTCTCCTTCTGCTATTTTTATTTTGGAATGATGCAAATTTATATATTCAACTATTACATATCTTACACTAATTATTAAAATTAATGTAGTTAATTATTAAAAAAATAGTAAGATTTTTACACACATCCTGAAAGTTTAATTATGTCTTTAAAATTATCCTTTTTTTGGATAATACCATAATTACTTTTTTTCATTTTTAGTTATTTTTAGTCATGTGGGAAATTGTAATGTGGCTCGATAATTTGATGATAAGAAGCTGGATCATATATCCACTTTATTATTGCTAATCCCATAAAGCAGGTTAAATTGCCGACTCTGCAAAATCAAAGAGAGAGGTTTCTGACAAAAGAGGAGGCTAAGGTGTTATTAGAACATCTCAAGCCATATAAGCAGGCACATGATATGGCTTTCTTAAGTCTTGGAACATACAGGAATTGATGCGCCATAAGAATATCCAGATGACAATGAGATATGCTCATCTTATGCCGGATTTGAAGAAAGAGGCTATAAAGAAGATAAATCCTGATATACAGAAATGATATCTTGATGAGGCACAGATTTAGCTTCATAATCCTCTTACTATCTCTTTTATTGCGATAAAATGCAGAAGAGATATGCAAATTATCAGAAAGATTACACAATATATCATTTTTCATTCCTTATTAACAACCGGCTCTAAATTTTTTCCTATTCCTGTATGCAATAGCTTTTATTATCTCGTTTCCTCGGACAATAGAAAGTATAATATTTTCCTCCAATCAATAGGAATAACCTGCTGCATCTTCCCTTTTTAAAGGTATTATTATTGCCTGCGTGTCTTTAAATCCAGAGCCGGCATATTTTGTCCTTTATATAAAAGACAGAGAGACTGGCAATATCTTTATGAATAATATTGTCTATTATAGCTTTCTTTATTTCCTATAATTAAAATTAAAGAGAGAGAATATGATGATACCGGGATAATTCTTATCTCATCCCGGATTTAAAGCTATAAACCACGCACCTGCTTCCTTAAAAAGAGTGAGATAATGAATAATGGCAGACTTAAAGCAAACCCGTGGATTGTTCACTGACGGGATAGACCTATAATAATCCAATACATTAAAATCAATTCCTTAAGAAAAAATCTGGATAATGTGATAGAATTGTTGATAGGTCCGATTGAAAAAAACAAAATGCGAAGAGATTCTCGATGGTTAAAGTTATATATCATAGCAGATATTCATTGGGATATAGGGAATTGTTCTAAATGTCATCTTTATTTAAGGTAATATTTTTAAAAGGTACAGATCAATGCATATATTAAAGATTATTAGTTTTGCATTTCGTATTTATGAATTTCTTATACTTATCCGGATTATTCTTTCCTGGGTGCCGCATAATTCGGCTAATCCGTTAATATATAAGCTCTATAAAATTACTGATCCCTTTCTTGATTTATTCCGTCCCTTGCCATTACAATTTGGAGGTATTGATTTTTCTCCTATTGTAGCGTTAATTGTATTAGGAATGATTGAAAGGATCGTATTTAGAATCTTTTTGTTATAAAAGCGAATAAACTTTCCAAAGATAAACACCCTATAGCATATTTCTATTTTTTTCTAATATAAAGAATATTCTAAAGATAGAGTTTAAAAAAAGAGAAAAAAGAAATCAAATCAATCTGTTCCCTCTTTCGTAGTCAGATAGTCATAAGCCTTTGTCACTGCAATATCAGTTTAGGAAGCTCATTTATCCCGTAATTGCTTGTTGTCTGCCAGTTGCCATCTTTATCCTTGTACCGCTTCTGCAAAGCTACGCTCCGCATTTCCATAGTCTTTCCATTCTTGCTGATTCTATTCAGAAATACAGATGCAGAACAGCAGCCCTGCTTAAATGTTTTTTCCGGTTGTGCCATTTGTTTCGCCTCCATCATCAATAGATGATAATCATTCTGTCACTAATACTATTATTGAATACCCTTTTCCCACTTATATCGCTTATCTTGAAAGAGGAAAGACTTCCTATTCCTTTGTATTTTCATTATAGGCTTCAAATTCAGACATGTTTATCCCTCCCCTGCATGATTTTATCGCAGGAATTTAATCCATCCATACAGTTCCATGGCTCACGGCAGTGGTCACACTCGTAAGCTTCCTCATCTGAGAAATCATCCTTTTCCCTGTCCATTTTCTTTTCTCCTTTTCTCCATCAATTCTTTGTACTTCTCCCTCACATCTCTATTCATCTATGCCCGAATCCCATTGAACTTCCTGTTAAATTTGCCAAACCTCTGCTGATGTATTGATAATTATTCCAAGATGGATTTACAGCGGATATTGGGGAATTACCTTGTCCATTATCAAAATGTCATCATTAATCAATATCAATAAGTTATAGATAGGTCAGTATTATTTGAAATTTTTTTCTTTTCATCGATAAATTCTCGGGAATTTCCTCAGTTACAGTTTATTCTTTTGCCGGATGGAGTTTTGATAATACACAGCTACGAATTCATGTATTATATAGCCCAATTTTCAAAATTTTTTCATATCTATACTAATAATTATTGAAATAATACCAAATCCATCTGGTTAAACCGACCAAAAGCTTAAAATCTAAAATTTGTTGTTTCTATATATACGAACCACGTACTTTCAGCAGACTAAGGCTGCTAGTTGGAAGATCAATATCTAATAATCATATAAAATATGCCTCAGTTATCCAAATAGACTATTCCAAATAGCCTTGAAAAATCTAAAAATGGGATTACTAGTATCTTCTTTTGTTATAGTATATTCTTTACTACTATCATTAAAAGTGATTATATATTCACCTGCTCCTTCTGTGATAGAAATATTTTCGCCATCTTGATCTGCAATGCCATCCTGATTTTTATCACCAAAATTTAGTGACCAGTCTCCAGGGTAAATATCAAATTTAAATCCTTCATTACTTGCACCTACGAAAGGTGCAGTAATTTCCCATGTATAATCTTTAATTAATTCCATGGGAATTTTTCCCCAGACATTGGATGTCCCTCTGAAATATACCTTGGAATAGGTAAATTTATACGGCAATACTACTCTTTTCGTTATAGTATATTCCTTGGTATTATCATTAAAAGTGATTATATATTCACCTGCTCCTTCTGTGATAGAAATATTTTCGCCATCTTGATCTGCAATGCCATCCTGATTATTGTCACCAAAATTTAGTGACCAGTCTCCAGGGTAAATATCAAATTTAAATCCTTCATCAATTGCCTCTCCAAAAGTCGCTGTAATTTCCCATGTATAATCAGTAACTAATTCCATTTCAGCTTTTTTCCACTCATTGAGTGTTCCTCTAAAATATACTTTCTCATAAATAGAGGATACACTTGAGCCATATCTTTTTCTTACTTCAGGATTAGAATCCCAAGTATTCCTATCATGAAGAGATCTTACCAATTTTACATATTCTGCATGAGACCATGCCAAAGGAGTTGCACTGTTTGTCCCTTCACCTTTAACAAATCCTTGACTATTGGTTCCAATACCATCCCATACCTGCTCTGGAATCATTAGCCCTTCATTTGCAAAATACTCCATAGCTTTTACATAGATATCACGAAGTTCCTCAATATCTTTCTCAGCTAAATTATCTCCTTTTTCTAATTTAAGCATCTCAAGCTCATAATGACCCCGCTCACCCGTAAAAAAAGGCCATACTCGCCCTCTATTACTTTGATTATAACCAGTAAAATTGCTACCTTTATCTGTTCTTTCGCCGTATCCATCACAGCCGTATCGTCTCCATCCCGGATATTGCTTATTCTCAAATTGGAAATCATATTTAATCCTGTATTTATCATTTATGCTGGTGTCATCTAATTCAGTAATAGAATCCAATATGTAGCTATTATCCGCTTTCCTTAAACCATAACGAACCAGCTCAAGAAAACCGGCATCCATTATCTTCTTTTCGTTTTCATTATTTAAAGCTCCATTACCATCGCTGAGTCCATTTCCATTGTTGGGATTATCATCAGGAGTAATCCTTAAAAAGTATTTACCATTACCATATTCACCACTTGAAGCAAACATAGTGCTTTCTATTTTTTTCTCAAATTCATCTGCCTTCGCCAGATATCCATCTTTATCTGCTGTTTCACCTGCATGTTCTGCAATATGAGCCGCACAAACCAATCCTGTTACAACTGCCGCAATTGTCGAAGGAGAATATCCCTCTTGCTCCTCCCAGCGTTCCTGTTGCGTTTTTGGCGGCGCAATTTGTTTTTTATTCCAATCAATGTTTACATAACCGCCTTCTTTTAGAAAATTTGCAGCAGGTTTTAGCATTTTATAATACCATTCTTTCACCTCATCATCACTTAAGACTTTTGCATCCCACAACTTCCAGCCAAGCATTATCGGCATTGCAGTTTGATCCAATTGAACACCCACCCATTCAAGAGTACCGTCCACGTGGGTTTTTTGTAAAAACCACCCCCCCGTACCATTATTTTTAGGCGTATTCTCCTTAACCTGAATTTCCTCTAAATATTGGAAGGAAACCAAAGGTGTTTCTTGATCCCCCAATGCAAGTAAGGCGCTTGCACACTGATAGAAATCCCTTGGCCAAACAGCACGGTATCCTGTAGCACTCTCTTTAGCAGATACTGTATCTCCCCAAGGGATCGATAAGGAGGCGATTAATGCACCAGGAAATTGCTTATCTTCCTGTGCCTTAAGAACCATGGCGCTTGCATAAAGCTCTTTCCCTTTATCTCCAGTAAAGTGCACCATGGAAGATAATTTAGAAAGACTTGATATATAATCTTCCCACCCAATTGCACTGCCTTCTCCATTATATCTTTTCAAAAGGGTATCATAACCATCATTCAATGATCCTTCTGCCTCTTGTCTTGCATTTTCTTTAGAGTTTCCAAAGCCTACGGCAATATCAAAGATTTTTGTTTGATTATTATTTATTGTTTCCAATTTTGCCATCATGGCCACATTACCGCCACCTCCATGATCCGCTGCTCCATATTCCCAATCCATTGTATTATTATCATTTAAATCATTCCATCCATCAGAGGCACCAACAAAACCTGCAGAAGTTTTGGAAAAATTTGCACTACTTTTTAGACATAGATAAGTATTCCCCTCATAAGCATAAAGGCCATCACTCTCGACAAATGCATAATCGCCACTGCCCGTATTATTCATATGAGGATTTATTAAAATATAGGGAGTAATATTATTATCATTAGCAATAAATTTTACTCTCATAAATAGGGACTGTCTGTCCGGATCCGTAAAGATATACTTTTCGATTTTATATTTATTGTTTTCAGCAGTATTTATTACTTTATAAGCAAGAGAAAGTGGTCTTCCATCACTATCTGTATATAAATATTCTATTTTTGCATTGGTATCTTTTTTCTCTTCATGAAAAAAATCATTACCAACGATTAAAAATTGCAGGTCCTTTATCTGTGCCTTGTCTATCCGCTGGTATGCGGTCTCAGTTATAATGCCTTTTGAAATAGAAAACCATACCTTGGATATCCTGCCTGTTTGGCCAGAATCATTATATTCATATTTATTATTCACCTTATAATACTTCTCATATGAAGTACCTATCCCTAATTTTCCTGCATAATTCCATATTGGATCAGCCCCGGGTCCGCCCGGTGCCATTGCTGCAAAAATATCTAAGACTCCTAAAAAAATAAAACAAAATATAATTACACTTATTTGTAAATAATTCGATTTTCTCATTATCATTACCCCCCTTATAGTTACTTAATTATAAACTGGATTCTTTATCAGGATATTAAATGGATAAAAAATCTCCTTTTGAGACAAGATGTTAACGTATTATTATTGATCATACATATCCATCCTTTTCTTAATGCAAGAGATTTACACATTTATGTTTTCACTGCATTGGAAAATAGATTAAAATAAAATTTGATAATATAGCATCAATATTTTTTTGTCAAATTCTGAATTTGTCCTTGTCCTTCCCGAATATTCGTAGCCATTAAATTTATTGAGTTTTTAAGCTTGCCGAAACATACTTTATGAAACAATTTTATATCCAAAGGGAGTAATATTTGCAAGCATGAAAGAAGTCTGTTTTATTATACTCAAATTCTTTTTATCCTTTTTCCGAAAACGTATTTCTATTCAAATGGAAAATGCAGCTTTTCGATATCAGCTGAAGGAATACAAAAGAAAAGATAGAAAGTTCAAAATCAAACCTATTGATCGAATGTTCTGGTTATTGATTTCTCAAATATGGCCTGGTTGGAAAGATGCTTTATACTTTGTTAAGCAAGCAACTGTGGTTTCCTGGAGACGCAAAAAGTTCAGGGAACATTGGACAAAGTTATGCAGAAACGGTAAGTCTGGGCGGCCATCAGTCGATCGGAAAATAATCTGTCTTATCCGGGATATGTCAAAAGCAAATCCTCTCTGGGGATCACCTCTTATCAGAGATGAACTCATGAAAATTGGGATTGATTGATTCATAAATGATTCTCCCTTTTCAGTTTCGCATAATTTAATGTTCACGAAATAAAAAACCTCTTTTAATCTCTTCTTTGACTTTTTTTATGTTAAAACCATATGATTATTCGTAGCACAAATAGAAAAGACGAAGTGAAAATGATCGGTTTTATCGATAAAAATATAAACCCTCATAAAATCTGAACCTAAAATGGAGGAACAGGACATTCTGAAATTTCTCAATCAAAACATCCATGCCAGATTTAAAGATGGGAATCTCATTAAATCAGCAGAAGGCAGACTGGTATCTGCCAGTAATGGATTTATGAAAATAGCCGGGGTGAAAGGGGTGATTATTATTAATGAGGTGAATTTCGTTAAAGCAAAGAAAATGCCATGAATGGAGAACAGAAAGGATATCTGGAATTAATTCTTTTCTCCCTTTTTGTTGGCACTGTGGGCGTATTTGTCAGATTAATAGAAAATCTCGATATATACTCTATAGTTTTCTTCAGGGCATTAATTGCCTTTGTATTCCTGTTTTTTATTACACTTTGCAGGAAAGGGATAAAAGAGCTTTCTCTGGCATCACCCTTTAGAACATTTTTAGTCGGACTCCTTCAGGGCATTACCATCTTCCTTTATTTTGGCTCAATCCTTAATACAACCATATCAAATGCAGTATTCCTGCTGTATACAGCTCCAGTCTTCTCAATATTTATCTCAAGGGTATTTCTTAAGGAAGAAATAGAAAAAGAGACTATTATTGGAGTTTTTATTGCTCTGACAGGCATTATCCTTATGCTGAACCCGAGAACATTCTCCTTTGGTTCAGAAAAAACTAAAGGAAACCTGATGGGTTTAGGAGCTGGATTTACTTATTCGGCAATGACACTTACAGCAAAGCCATTAATGAAAAAGGTTTCCAGCTATTATGTTACTTTTTGGCAAAATCTTGTTGTTTGTCTGATGTTCCTCTTTTTCCTAAGGCCAGGAGCATTTTATGGCCTCTATACCAACTGGTGGCAGCTTCTTGTAATAGGAATTTTATGCACCGGGATTCCTTTCCTCTTATTTATGGAAGGTATAAAAAAGGTAAGAACGCAAAAAATATTAATTGTGACGACCTTAGAACCATTGGTCGGGACACTGGCTGCACTATTGGTTTTGAAGGAAACTCCTTCTGTATTGGCAATCATTGGAGCAATGTTGATTATTTATGGTGTTTACAGGGTTACTTCTGTTAAAAAGGTTCGTGTATTCAAATGATCACTTTGTCTTAAAAAATAACCAATTCTTCTCTTTAAAATTCAGGAGAATGAATCTTCCTTTCAGCTTTTCTCAATAGATGATTGCGACAATCTTTTTTTCTTTTACAGATTCAGGCTCCCAATAACCAGAATCCCCTATTTATACTGTTCCTGCTCCATAGCCTTCTTCAATCACTCCTTCAAAATCCATATAATCAAGAGAATGATCTTCTACCTTAACTGCTAATCCCTTTCTGATATTGTCCTTCCCGAATATTCGTAGCCATTAAATTTATTGAGTTTTTAAGCTTGCCGAAATATACTTCATGAAACAATT
>JBLIRR010000023.1:0-93661 GCA_049472395.1 bacterium
GGTTGGATTCCAGGAGTAAAGCTTATATTCAAGAGTACGAGAAAAACAGGAGATTATCACGGACAAATGAACTGGGAATTGTTTCAGAGATGGTTTACAGAGATGCTTCTTCCTAATATTCCGAAAGATTCCCTTATAATCATGGATAACGCCCCATACCATAATATCCTTTCAGAACATTCTCCACCGAACCCTCAAAGCTCTAAGAAAAGAATTAAGGAATGGTTGGAGCAAAATAAAGTTTACTGTCGTGATGATTGCCTAAAGCCTGAATTAGTAGAGATTTTGCGGAAGATAGCTCCTGAACCGATTTATGCAATTGATGAAATAGCTGCTTCTTGGGGGCATAAGGTTCTCAGAACCCCACCATATCATCCAGAATTACAGCCAATAGAAACATGTTGGGGTGTAGCAAAAAATCATGTGGCCAGAAATTGTGATTTCACTGTGAAGAATTTGATTAAACAACTCGAATGTGGATTCAATAAAGTTACCGCTAAAACGTGTTCAGAAATTATAGCAAAAGTAAGGAAAATTGAGGATGAATTCTGGTTAGCAGATATAAAGATGGATGCACAATAGGCAGCTTTTTGGTATCAATTCATCTGCAACGAACTATAATTACTTTGGAATAAGCAATATATCGCAGATTAGGGGAGAATAGGAAACCTTCGATTTTCCCTTTAGTGTTCGTTAATTGTTCGATCTTTTCTCCATTGACATTTGAAATCCACACATCTCCTTCTTTAAGAAAAGCAATTTTATTTACAAGTTCAGATGTATCTTTAAAAGTATCTTTAGCGGTAACATAATTTATACAGAAAAAACAAAAAATAATAATAGCAATGTTTAATTTTATTTTTTTCTTACTCATAAAAATATTTCTCTTGTTTTTAAAAACAATTTTTCGTCTTACTAAAAATCTTTTACCATCTTATCATTGCGCACTAAATAAATGAAGGAGATTTTTCCCCCCGATTCCCGTTATAGAGGTCCCGATCAATACTAGCATGCCCCCCAGAACCGCGTATAAAAAAGAAACCTTTATCATTGCTATTATAAATAGTGAGTAACCCAGAAAAGCTATAAGAACGCCGCCGATCTGCCTTGTTAAAGCCTTTTCCGGAGAGTCTTTCGGGACAGGTAGTTTCTCCATGAGGAACCATCCCCAGAATATCATGAAAAGACCGAACACAACCATGATGACGCCTTTGATATTAGTAACCATATTCCATTTCAGGCAATAAATTCCCCCCGCATACACCATCGAGCCGACAATCATCACTAAGATCAGTATGCACGTCACTATCACTTTTAAGAAGGTCTTCATAATGCATGAAATTGTATATTTTATTGCGATGTTTATCAAGTAACAAATTCCCAATTTTTTTTCAACCACCAACAGCATCCATACCAACTCCGCAGTGAATCTCTATTTATGGAAAAATTTACCAACCTGGAATGATAGTAGAATTTTTAGATTTTCTATAGCTATGATATCTTAATGGTTCAAAAGGAATTCTATCATCTTTAGCTTAAAAAGAGCGTTTAGTATAAGAAAACAGCATGGTTCCATGAGGGGCTATATGGAGCAGCCCTTCCGTTTATTCCACTATCGGATATGGGAGTTCATAATACGAAATGAAGCAAAGACTGAAACCTGTGAAAAAGATATCAGTATTAGCTCTAAGTATAGTTTTTGGTGTATTAGCTGTTTTATTAATTTCTGCTTTTCATACCCTTGCAGCAGAAATAGGTGAGTATTCTGGTGCGGGTGCCCAGGCAGTGATTGATCATGGTAAGATTGATAATGACTGGGGATGTATCGAAGAAGAACCGGCAGTATTAGATATTGTTGGAGGACATGGAAGCATAGGGGATGAAATATATATCCCTGTGCACATTCAATCTGCGCCTACGCTGGTTTCTTCTTTAGGATTCGAGATTACATATAATCCATATGTACTGGGATATTTAGACTTTGAACGAGGAGAATTAGTCACATTATTTGATATAGTTAACATTAATTATATTGAACCTGGGAGATTATTGGTAGGGGGATTTTCTTATACTAATGATATCCCTGAAGGAACAAGCGGCTATTTGCTTTATTTAAAGTTTTTTGTACAGGGAATTCAAGACACGACATGTTATCCATTACAATTTGAATCTCAATTAGATGATATTTCTGATTTTTCATCGACAGGAGGATGCTTTTGTGTTCATAGTTCTGATGGGGATATTAACGGGGACGGAAGTATAACCCCCCAGGATGCGTTGCTCATCTTTCAGTGTTACCTTGGATCTGGTGCTTGTCCTTATGGCGCTGATGTAAATCAGGACGGCCTTATTGTCCCATCAGATAGCTTATGCGTGTTTAAAAAATATCTAAAACTTCCTTCCTGTTTAGATAAAATACTATGCAATGATATTGATAAAGATGGTTTTGCTATCGAAGGAGCTGATTGCGGTCCCATAGATTGTGAGCATAACAGTATAAGCTCTATAGAACTAATCAATTGTCCAAATTTAGAATTGTTAAATCTTGGATATAGTGAGATAAGTGATTTATCTTTTTTAACTTGCATTACTGCCCTTCATAGTGTGGACCTTTCAGGAAATCCCTTACAAGACATAAGTCCTCTTCTTGAATCCCCTTGGATAGGGAAAGGGGATTTTATTAACCTCTCTTACACAGAAAGGGTAATCTCGCTTTCGGATGCGCGTCTAGCTGAAATATGTGCAGTGATTCAGAAGCTACGATCAAAGGGTGTAAATGTTAAGCATACACTTAGTGATATCCTTGCAGCTCCACAGGCTTATTGAACCGTCTATACAACAAGGCACGTTTCTTGTGTAATATGCTAGCCCGCACCTTTTATTATGTTATGGTGCAATGAGTTACTCAGGTAGGGGTTTTGGAGATTCGAACAGGCTTGTGCAATTGCAGCACATTTTGCTGCTGAAGAACATATGCGGTTCCAAGCAATATAGCGGCCATAATCATGAAGGCTATTATCTTCTGAAAAACAGTAAACCCGACCATATCGTAGAGAATCACTTTAATAATAACACCGCCGAAAAGGAGCAGCGCTAATTTGAATAAGGAATGATAGGATTCATATCGCGCATGAAAGAGAAGAAATATGGCGTGAAGGAGTATAAAGATTGATATGAGGGGCTGTGCTAAGGTATTATTCATTATGAGAAGAGTGTTAATACAAACAATTAAGATAAGTATATGAACCGCCCATAAATCACCATTTCGTGTTGCCGGTCTTCTCTGCTGGCTATGATTCCTTAAAAGCCGGTAGACATGCGGTTTGAAATAGATCATAAATACTAAACATCCAATACCGACAAGAGAGATGATTGAACGGGTAAGGCTATAATGAGTAAGGCTTATAGTTGATTGTGTCAACAAGATTATTGCGAGCATAATGGATAATTTCCCCGTCTGATAAAACAAACGCCATAATGGACGTACTGACGGGAAAAGCGGTTGATATCGGATCAACCAAATAAAGAAAAATCCGGAAGCGATGACGGCTATCTGCAGGTTCCTGCTCAGAGAATACACCACCAGAAAAACAGATGCGGCAAAATAGATCCATGATGCGGCAAAGAGTATTTTTAAAGGATTTTTTGCATAGCCAGGTCGATTAAAAGCTCTCTCATACCACAATAAGAAACCTAAGAATAGGACACCCGCAAGAACGGCTGCTGATGCAGGGCTCACGATCTTGGGGTCGGACAGTGTCAAAGGGACTCCTATTGAGATGAGGGCCGCGATCAAGGCCAATAGGAGAAATTCTCCCCGTAGTATTTCTTCTTTGATTAATTTCTGAAGAAGATATGCCGTAATACAGGATGCCCATAACGCTAACGGGAGAAAGCGGGGATAATAGATCCGTATATGTTGAAGAAACGTCAGAGGAATTAAAAGATAAAAGAGGATGCGTAATTTTTTTCCCAGATATCGAAGTATCTCAGCACCGTTAATTTTTTCTAAATAGAATTGATAGATCCACAAAAGAGCAAATGCTTCAATCATTGCCACTTTACCCGGGAGTGTTTGCTTGACAAATAAAAATGAATGAGCATAAGAAAAAGAACGGTATATTTCGGCAAGAATAAGGAGATAGAGCATTGTACCGATATATTGGCTATAGGGGAGCTTAAACATTTTACCACGGTATATAATATACGCCATAGGCACAATAGCCAAACATAAAAACCATTGCGGAGTTAGTGCGGCAGCGGTTATCATGAATTCCAAAGCCAATAAAAAAGAGAAGGACTCCTGCAGCATAATGTAATAATTTTTATAAAAAGCATTCCATTTTTTCACATTCCATGCTCTCCCGCTGAGCGGTAACAATCTCATCACATTCATCATTGAGTTCATGGGTAAGGACATTGAGACGTCTCTCAAGTGCTGAAAACTTTCTGTGAAATTCACGCTTCAATTCCTCGAAATTACTGTGCAACTCTTTAATTTCTGCAAGAAGGTGTTCTTTATCTGACATTGTGTATGCACTTTCCCCATAGTTTTTATAATTAAAATTAATATATCTATCTAATTACCTATCGGAATTATCAATCTAATTGTGAATAAATATTTTTATCTTAACACTGTCCTTCCCGAATATTCGTAACCATTAAATTTATTGAGTTTTTAGCTTGCCGAAATATACTTCATGAAACAATTTTATATCCAAAGGGAGTAATATTTGCAGGCATGAAAGAAGTCTGTTTTATTATACTCAAATTCTTTTTATCCTTTTTCCGAAAACGTATTTCTATTCAAATCTCTTGATCTTCTAAAGATTCCTGGAAATCGAATTTCTGAAATTTTACTCCACCGATTTTTCTCAAAATGAATTTTCGGGAAAGACAATATATTTTTATACAAAATGCTTAAAAGTCCTATTAATTATTTCTGCTTTTGTCCGATCTTTCTCAAAAGCAAAAATTGTTGCTGCCAGGGCATGACGCGGTGTAGCATTATCTACCTGTGCAAAGGTTGGATTTCCTTCAATTAGTAAATCCGTCATTCTATCAACAATTGCCTGATCATTTGATGTAAAATCACTGAGATCACGATAGCTCTGGTTACCAAGAGATGTCAATTTACTTGATATTATTATTTCAGCAGCAAGTTCAGCTGAACGAACCATCTCCCTGACAGGGACAGATGCCACTTCAATTGTTCTACCTAGTCGCCAAGTGATGTGCGATTTTTGGGGTCGCAGTGCCTCAAAACGGGCTTGAACTTCATCTGCAATGCTATTCTGCCCAATTATCCGCAACGCCTCAATATTCAAAGCATTACGGACATAACTTGTGGGATGGACTTCAGGTGCATCATCGATACCATTTTCCGTAGAGAATATTTCCCAAATGTCGTCCGCCTCAAAACCGATGATTTGCTGAAGTGCCAAGATCGCTGCACTTCCACAACTTAGTAAACCTACCATGTCAGCCTGTGCTTCATTAGCCCAACTCCGCCATACCTTACCAAGAAATTCTTCTCCAGAATATCTTATTTGATGTGATAACCCGAATTCGTTCAAGTCTAGATTAACATCTGGAATGTTTACCAAACCATCTTTAACGGCATTTTGCATTTGTGTCTCAAGTACATCTTCAAGTTCTGAATCAAGCCCTTTAATACTAGCATAGGTATCATGGCCAGTTTCATGAGGCAACGCCAGCCAGTGCCATACATTGTCAAAAGCGGTGTGCGGTAGATTGATGATGGCAAAGGGACGATTCCAGCCGGGTGGATGTGTAAAATATCCTTTAAGTCCACCCTTGCCGCCATAAACAAGTGGTGAAGCATCTCGAGAATAGGCGATGTTTATATTTGGCACATTATCTAAGTAACGCTGGAAAATGTCCTTTACGACTTTGTCCGCAGCATATAATTCAACAGGTGTCACACTAGTATACCTTTGAATAACAGCATCTCGATAGCGTTCCCAGAACGCGACGAGATCAGTAAGTCCATCCGGGTTGTTTTGTTGGTAAGACATTGTTGCAACCCTAAAAAAAATAGACAACTGTTGAAGCTCATTCTCATATTTTGCAAGCCCAGGAGTTCTTCGCGCAAGATCTATTATCCGCTCTATCTCTATTAAATCGACTTCGATCCCCCGTTTTGCATCTAATAATATGTCTTTCCAGATAAGATGTTGATTATATTCAGTGTTTAAATGTTGCATTATAATTCTCCTCTCATTTTTTCAGATAAGCGTATTGGATTTCAGATATAAATGTTCTCCCCCCTTTCATTAATCTATATCTGTTTGTATTTTTTATATTTGGATAGTATTTATCAAATCACGTGTCTTTTTAATCAATTTTTTATTTAATTTACCTCCATCTTTATCAAATGAAAATATCTTGTTCCTTTTAACTTGCATTTCGCTCTTTTAAAACCTAGATTTCATTTTTAATAATAAAGCTATAAGTCATAGCCACTAAACAAAAGATGTTGATGCAGGAAGGCTGGAGATCCACTACCTATACCTATAGTTTGATTAAAGTATGGATTAATACTGCATATAGAAACAGATAACCTCGTTAAACAAAACGTAAGGTACGAGACGGATTCAGTATACTCAACTCTGTATGCATTTCCCATCTGACTAACTCGAATCATTAAAAATGGCATCGTCCTGAATTCCTCTATAGAGAAAACCATAGGTAAAATAATAGAGGAGAACATTTAATATTTCAAGGATATCTTTTTGTAATTCATTCAACTCAGAAATAAAATAATGAAACTCCTTGTTGTTTAAAAGTATCTTTCCCATAACAATATATTGGAACTCATTGAACAAATACTCAGTCCGAGGGTTTCTCACATCTTTTCTGTTGCGTTTAAAATTATCTAACCCTCTCTCTCTTATAGCTATATTTCTGCTTGCTGTTCTTTCTATAAGCACGAGCAACTGTAAAATTATCTTGAAAAGAAATAAATATGCTTCAATCCGTTCAGGTTTATGAAGATATAGTGGCTCAAGTTTGTGTTCTCCTTTGGTTCGACGGTTAATATGCTCGATTTTATATTGATCCTTATGAGTGCGCATAGCATCTTCAATGGTGAACTTTTCTTTCGACATATTGGTGATGAGCGGATAATAACCACATTTGGGTCGTTATGTATCGTATACTCAAATAAATCTTCAGTGTGGTATTTTTTCAGGACGCCTTTACATGCCTGATCTATAGTCTCTTTTGTTTTTAATCTATATTTAAAAATAGGCTAAAGGAGCAAAAATTAACAAAAATATTCATTGCCATACCTTTCGTCATAGCTGTGCTACGCATATGCTTAAAAATAAAGCCAATATTCACATCATACAGGAGCTTTTAGGGCACAGCTATCTTAATTAACCCAAATCTATACCCATATTACTATCAGTGATTTAAAGGAAGTTCACCGGCGTTGCCATCTCCGTGAACAAGACCGGGAATAGAGAGGAGAAAAAAAGAATACAATCATATCTACTTCACTTTGCTTTTTAATATATTTTTTGATTTCCTCTTCATTACGACCCGCTGTATTTACATAATATCCTGTCGCCCAAAAATGCCGATTACCTTTCTGTTTGAATTCATGATGCTTATCAAATACCATCAATGCACTTTTCCCTTCCAAATATCCCATAAACTCTGAAACACTTGATTTTTAGCCTTTACTTTTTGCTAGATTATTGAAATAGAACAAATAAAGCTCTCCTATTATCTCCAAACGTTTTTGCAGGAGGAAGCACTTAGCAAATTGAGAAAAAGGCTTCCATTACATAATGGTTAGACCATAACGCTTTTCGTAAGTTATATTTTTAATACCGTAAATATGTCACCAGGCATTACACTTCTTTTTTGAAATGTTCTACTATCTAACCAATTAATTTTTAACATTATATGGGAATAAGTACTCATCGGGTCTTTTCACTCTTATAAAGAAAATTTACACTAGCCATTATTTTTGTTTTATTGATTCCAGTAATATCAATAGGTTACCTTTTGGTATTCCTTTTGCTCTTTTACAAAGTCATTCAAAAAACTTTAAAAATTAGCAGTTGAGCTAAAATAAGAAGTCTATAAAGATGAACATGTTATAAAAATATAACAAAAAAATTAAAAGACTATCTCATGAAAATACAAACATACTTAATTACAAAAAATTTTTTCAGTAAAGCAAAAAGTAGCACTTTGAGTATAAGAATAATTTTTTAGGTAAGTATAAATAATCTCTAAAGACATATCTCTTAATAGATAGACTGTAGGAGCATTTTTAAAATGGCAGATCATGCTAAAGTCCAAGTTCAGAATCACAGGACTGACAAGGTTCAAAACGAGAAAAAGCATCCTGCGCCGATCCAGGACTCTTCACATAATATGGCTATTGGGTCAATGTCCTTTGGTGGCCTTCTTGGCACTTCAGCAACCAACCCACTTCTTGAAAGGCACATAGCCCTATTAGGCGATCCGCGTTTATATAACCCTGCCAATGCTATCCAAAGGGCTCGCATTTTGAATCAGCTGCATCGCAGTTACGGTAATATTTATGTGCAGCGGGTGGTGGCTGGGATACGGGCAAAGTTCAAAAGCGGTCAGCCAGGAGATAAGTATGTGCAAGAAGCAGATATGGTAACAGATAAAGTAATGCAGATATCTGACTCACCAATACAGCCAAATAATGATACATCTGACTGGTGGAAGGAAGTATATGAAAAAAGAAGAAAGAAGGCACGTCCGGATAGAAATGGGGGGCAACTGAAACATGCACCTCAACATACGCCTATATTTGAATCTCAAATAAATTCATTTAAATCCGGTGGTCAACCGTTAGCGAAAGCGATACGAGATTTTTTTGAGCTGCGGTTCGGCATGGATTTTAGCGGGGTGCGAGTGCATACAAATGGCCAGGCGGCAGCGGCAGAGCGAGCAGTGAATGCGCGGGCATTTACATTTGGCAGGGACGCCGATCAAAATGCACCAGAAACGATTAAAGGTAAAAAATTGTTGGCCCATGAATTGGGTCATGTGGTGCAGCAGAATTTCAACACATCGGCTCAATTGAAATTGAAGCTATCTCCGGTAAAAGGACCAGAAATCGCTCGCTGGAGTATATCCGGCAACAAGGCGACGGTTAATAAAAGAAGCGATCGTCTTTGGAATTTGGCCAAAAAAATAACCGGAAACGGTTTGGATTGGCCTTGTATCTGGCCAATAAAGATGCAATCACCAAAAGCCTATGACGATCCCTACTGGCGATATCTTTGGATTGGCGATGAGTTTGATATTTCAAATCTGAAGCAGAGAACCGGAACATCGGCGACATTCACTTTTGAACTTGCCGATGACGATCTACAAACAATAGAATTATTCTATGGAGGAGATAATCCTGTCAATCTTTATCACGAGCTCGAAATTCTTTCCAACAGCGGGCAAACACCAATTGAAAATCTCACGATCTGCGGTCATACCGCTGGTAATAGCATTTGGGGTGATAACGCAAGATTTTCAACCAACGATTTAGATCCCAATGAACCGGCGCCTTCTGGTGCTGGCGCTCATAATAAAATGGGACCACATCGTTGTTGGTTCACCCGGAATGCAACCGTTCGAATCGTCGGTTGCACCTCTAGAACAGTCGCACGACATTTTGCCGATATTTTCCTGCGAAAAGGCGCCAGTGCGCTTGGTACGAACCATTGGGTTTGCTGGTGGCATCAGACGGATCCCGTTGATAGTCGATTCGCCTCGGTAGAAGGGCCTCCCTGCAGTTGGCCTCCGACTGCGACTCGTTTGAGAAACGCAGCTGAAGTTAATGGTGCAGAGGGATTATGGGTTACTATTCGGGGTAGATTGTAATGCTCAAATGGAATGATTAAAAAGCATAAGCTGCCAATCGATTAAGAATGCCAATAAAAACCAGATTGTCCTTCCCGAATATTCGTGGCCATTAAATTTATTGAGTTTTTAAGCTTGCCGAAATATACTTGTGGGTTGTCAAACTCCATCTGGCTACAAAATGAACTTCAATTGAGGGAAAACAGGAACTCATTGACCTTGTGATGAGTTGGATCAACCTCCGGGTTTAATGTTCATATCAAAGAGTAAAATTTAATCCTAATAATACTGTGACAGTATATGAGAAACAAGACAAATCGCCATACTGTAGAAAGGCAATATATAGTTTATTAGAGTGTATTGCTCTTGTTGGCAGGCCATATTCCTTCACCATATGAATGTATTATATTCTACTTTAGGATTTATAGCACCGCATAACAGATTTCCATGAAACAAAAAAATACTAGAGCATATCGGAGAAGAGATTCAAAGACCGCTGTCGTTATCTCCCGTTAGTGTATCAACTAATGAACAAGATAGCTGGTATGATGATTTTATTGCCCCTGATGATGTATATTTTCATGATGAGGAGTATGAATATTAATAAAAAAACTTTCATAAAAGTTCACAGGATAACCTTGTCTAAAAATCAACCAATTTGAAAAGACAACTTAGGGAAAAAAATCCGCACACAAGTAAAATTGACTGCCCTAACTTTTTATAATCAAGCTAAAAAACAAAATATGGAAAAATTTTTGTTGATTATCTTTATTTATAGATGGCAATATAACACCATGAATTTTTATTGAATTCTCATTTTTCTATATGGCTGCCCAGAGGCTTGACAGATGTTGCTCCAATAATATATGTTATATTCTAAATGAAAATTCTCAAAAGATATGTCTATTTGAGAGGGAAAATAGGCATCCTGACAGCCAATAAGAATATCATGAAAGGGAGATACAATGAGAAAGATCACGGCACTTTTTTTACTTGTCGTACTTTGGCCCTCTATTATCTTTGCAGGGGTAGTGGGAGGGAGTATAAAAAAAGATGGAAGGCCTTTAGGCGAAGGTGTGGAAATAAGAATTATTCCCGAGGGGAGCAATTCGAATAAGCCTTACTCCACTCAAACTGATAAATTTGGTTCTTACCGTTGTAACCTCAAAGAGATAGGAAAGTGTAAATTTATCCTTGTCAATTATGAAAATCAATCCCCCGCAATTGAAATATACTCGTATGAGGGGCCTATAGAATACAACTTGATTTTGGAAAAAAATGAAGAAGAAAACTACTATCTGGTTAGGGAATAGTGATGGAAAATAAATCGAAGGACAAATGGGATAAAATAGATATTATCCTTAAGCCGACAGGTGGGCTTTTGGCAGCAGTGGTTGTCACACTTATCGGATTTTTTAGTACAAGATCCATAGAAAGAATTAAACGAATTGAAACGCTCGCAATGCAGGAGAGGCAATCTAAAGAAGCGTGCGCACGCCTCTATTCTGAGTTAATGAGCAAACGGGAAGAGGCAGAGAGTTCCCTTCGAAAAGATATGTTCAGCCAAATAATCAATGATTTTCTCAGACCTGGAAAAGATTCGTTGGATTCACCTGAGAAGAGATTGTTGAATCTTGAGCTTCTTGTCTATAATTTTCACGAATCTCTCAATCTAAAGCCGCTTTTTATAGACCTAAAAAAGGAATTGGGTCATAATGAAGAAAACCTTAGACGCTTAAATAAGCTGGCAAGGGAAGTCACGAGCAAACAGATGTTAGTTTTAGAAGGACCAGGGAAAAAATTCTCAAGAACAATTGATTTAGAGAGCCTTAACTTCTTATCCAGAAAGCGTGATCCAAACAATCAACTCCTTACACAATATGTTCAGGAGGATCTTACGGTAGGCGATATCAAAAGAAATTTTACTATTGATGTGATGGAGGTTCGCCATGATACAAAAGAATTAAAGATTAATTTAGAAGTTAGAAAATATAAAGAGTCTACCTCACACGAGGTCGATGAAACGGTCAAAGCCAGTTTTTGGATCGGGACCTTTGATTTTCCGATGATCGACAACACCCGCCTCTCACATAATCAACGCTGTGCACTTGTAGTGAATGGGTGGGAGAAATCCACAGTGAATATTTCTTTAATCTATTACCCCGGATGCTATGCAAGCCTGAAGGAGAAACCTTATTATCTTGAGGTGATACAGAATCTTTTAAAAACAAATGAGCTGCTCTTTGAAAAAATGAAAAATCCTGATCTCAATTCAGGAGGCTGTGACGAAATAAGAAATAACCCGCAACATAGTGTATCAAAATGATTTACTCTGCTGCGGTCACCCGAACAGCTTTTTTGCAATGACTATGATGAGCGACTTTCCTTTGGTGCAATTTTAGTTCTTTCTTCAACTTTTTTCCGAAGATATGAAGAATCCAGTTAGACCATGATTTTTTAAGGACGATTCATAATAATTGCCTCTTAACTATCAAGGGATCGCTATAAGCATTTGAATTGCTTTCTCAAATTACAGCTACTATTGTAACTTAAATAATGATCCTTTGATCTTCTAAAGATTCCTGGAAATCGAATTTCTGAAATTTTACTCCATCGATTTTTCTCAACAGGTGCCAGTGCCAACTGTAAAGCCATGTGCACGATCCGATTTCGAACATGGGTTACGGCAATCAGCCGAGGTTTCGGATGGTACACGCAGATGATCCGATACAAATCGTGCCTAAATTCGCCAGAGAGCAGGAGGGATTCCCGCTGCCGAGTTCTTTTCTGTGATCTTATCTCGGCGATCTGCGTCAAGCCCAATTCTGTCACGGTCTAGATCGTGGTTGCCGGGGATAACAAAGAGACGCTGCTTAAAGCTGATTCCTGCGGCATTGACCAATTCTCTAAGGAAAAGGCTCGCCCGCTTATACTCGGCCTCTTTACCCGAAAAGGCGATATCTCCGGTAAGGCAGATAAAATCAGGCTGTAATCCTTCTTCTGATAGTGTCTTCTGTACATGTTGTCGCAGGCTTTTCATAACGAGGTCCTGCTGCCAGTCCGAATTTCCCTTAAAATGAAAATCTGAAACATGAAGCCGCACAGAAATACCCCACTCGCGCAGCAGACCTAAAACTATTTCTAATGAGTGCGCTTTGTGCAGCACCTTTATTGATTTTTCCCACAAGCTCATTGGTAGAAGAGAGGGATTTAAAATTGTAGATACCCTTCATCTGCGCTCCTTCAAGGGGAGCAATTGATAGGAATTGCTTTTTGAACCATTAAGATATCATACTAAACCCTCATGCCCTTCAGGGCACCACGAAACATGAAAATAATCTAATTTATCATACTTCTGATCTATTTTCGGAACAAAATTTAAGAATTCTGGTCTATTTTAGAAAATTTACTAAAAAAATTAATAATATGGATATTTAAAAGTTAGTTGAAGAAAGATAAAAGGGGGGAAAGAACAAAAATAGACAAAAAAGTGGGGGAAAAGATAAAAAGAACAAGCAAATTGGTAATGATATCATCGTTTATTTTTCCCTCTTCTTTAAGCATCTTTAAGATAGTGGCCTGAAAGATAAACATACCCATAATGGATTATACTTTTTAGATATCTATTCTTTCATGTTCTATGCCAACAATAGAGCTTATGGTTTCAAAATCATTGTCCACATGCAATACTATTGCTTTTCCTTCAGCTGCTGCAGCTATAAAAAGATCTGTAGTCGGAGCTGTTTTTCCTTTTCTAGCCAGCATGTATCCATATCGAGCTGCTCCTTCTATAACCATATCATCAATAGGTATCTGAGGCAGAGAAAAAAGAGTATCTTTTAGTAGCTGAAAAGACTTATCATTTTTAGCTCCCCTCAGTATCTCTACAACAACAATGCCACATGAAACAGCGTTCTCTTTTTCAAGAATTTCTCTCACCCTCTCTTTCACAATCTTTGATCCTTCTGGTCTTAAATATTCAATCCATGCAGAGCTATCTATGAGGAACATCTTTTCTCCTGTTTTTCAGAAACTCCTCCAGAGAGAAGGAAAACTCTATTTTGCCTTCAAGCTCTAATAATTTTTTTGCTTTTCTTCGTTTTATAAATTCTGTAAGGGCAATTTCTATGGCGTCTTTCTTTGTCTTAGCACCTGATAATGCCTTTGTGTCATTAAGCAAATCTTCATTTATAGATACTGTTGTTCTCATGCGATGCCTCCAATAAGCATATTTATTATCATATTATCAGATGCCTTCATTTATGTCAATCAACTTTTTTAATCAGTTGGAGTCTCTTTTGTGCAATGCAAATCCAAGGATTGTTATTTAAAAGAAATCGCTTTTTGAATGGGTCGCGTTATGCGTATATAACCCGGTTAAGTTGTTATAATGTAAAGTAATGCACGCATGTTATTAATTATATTGGAAAAGAGATAACATAGGGGGTTTCCGGTATATCTTTTATCTGGATATCCTCGGTTATAACAGTGGCTTCCCCGTCTATTGTCACGGTAAGGGTAAATCTGTCGGTATCCTTGCTGTCGGATTCGGGTATAATTTTCACTTGATACTCTCCTTTATTGGGATTTGAAATCACTATCTCATCATACATAATCGTATCCTGTATGGGATCACTTTCCACATACAAGATATCATGTGCTTGTTCCATATTTTCTCTGTCTATCTCCCTCCCTTGAGGTGTAATAACAGAGAGGTTAACCCTCCCGGTACTTTTAATAGAAATCCGCTTCATTTCTTTTGGGGTGAGATAGGATGTCTTGTAGATCGAGGTTCCAAAATAGCTATCAAAAGAAGAAAGACTATTATTTTGCCATTCAATAAAGGGCCTTATCTCTTCATGTATGCCAAGCTTTTGAGTGTTAAACCCAATGACCACTCCTTTGCCTGTGTTCCTTAATTTTTCAATCTCATCAAATACACAATAATACACCCAATAATTAACCGGATTGTATGAATCTTTAAATAGAGATTTCCAGAAACTTACACATTGTGGTGGAGATTCAGCAAAATCATTAACCTCAGGATGTATGTCTTCTAGCAAGTTTTGAAATTCAATATTGTATACTCGCATTATATTGTCCATATCTCCTGCTTCCTGGGGGCAATTATGATCAGGCTTTTTATAATTCTCATATACAAGAGGTACCATATAATCGATGGAAGAGGAGAGACGTAAGGCATCTCCTTCAGGCAAAAGATCGTCCAGGGCTGCATTATTATACCACCAGGCCACTGTGGCAGAAAAATGAATGGTACTAGATGCCCGGCTTGCTGCAATTGAGGCCCTTATAGTCCAAAGAAGATCTTTAAAACCTATCATCAACTCGTTGTTTATCTTCCATTTGTTAAAAGACCATTCATGATGCTTATGCGGCTGCACATCTATATGGATACCGATAAAGGGAACATCTGAATAAATAATGGTATTTACTCTACGGACAATCTCATCCTTTCGCAAAGTATCTTTATCCCACTGTTCGTCCAGATCGATCCATTCAGAATCTTGGAGTATCATAGCTTCCACATCCATGCCTGATGTTGCTGCCATCTCAACAAATTTTGCCACCATATCATAACCCTCAGTTGTATCGAGAAGGAGAGAATCATTTTTTTCAAGATCTAAATAGATGCGATTAATCCCAAAATCTTTTAAAAGGCTTAGAATCTTTTTTTGTTCTTCAGGTTTTATTTTTTCGAGTGAATAAATCCAAACCGCTTTTATTAAGGGTAAAATGGCTGTAGCGGTAAAGGTAACCGGTGAGCCATCGACGCCCTCCAAGGACGCAGTGACAGTATTTTGTCCCGGTTCATCTCCCAGGGTGAGCATAACTGACGCCAGGCCTTTTTTGTCTGTTGTAACCGGCTGTTCCTCAAAGATATTTCCTCCTCCCTCTTCCACGGAGAAAGTGACTGGCACGCCTTCGACAGGCTTTTCTTTGGCATCGATTATCTCGATCACCAGTGGCTCGACAAGAGGATTCCCTATAACACCAGTCTGATCATTTCCTGATATCATAAGGATTTTGGCTGGCTCGCTTTTTGTAAAATAGATTGTGGGCTGCTGATAGATAGGTATGTCGTTGACAATGGCAGAAATGATTGCCGCCTCCACCTTGTTAGATGCTTCTAATATTTGGGTATAGGAGCCGTCTCCATGATCTATTACGTCATTTATCAATGTGCCTGCTGAAGCAAAGATTTGCACTGTCTGACCAGCCCCAACAGGAGTACCAGTTTTATCTTTCGGAATGACGGTTATGGTGGACAGGCCCTCCTGGATGGGGATATAAAAGGGATTAACCTCTATAGCGGACATAGCGGGATCTATAACCCCTGTGACAATGGCTACCGTGACAGTTATGCTCGCACTATAGCCTGCGAGACTATGGTTTGCACAGATGACTATGATAAAAAATATCGTCAGTAGAACATTTATTTTTTGTTTCATACCGTTAGTCCCTAGCAGTGGCAATGAGCCCCGTTACAAATCAAGCTGACTCTTTTTTGTATCGACATGAACTCTCATGAACCTCGATGGCCCCTTGTCCGGCTCACAGAATAATATAACCTCCCATTTTCTGTTAAAATTGTTTTGATCTTTTGGTATCTTGACTGAAAAAGATATCAGGCCTTTCTCCCCGGGCCCTACCTTCAATACGCTCTTCTTTGGCTTAATCCATTTTACATCCGGTATCCAGGAATAACCGGGGGAAAGAGAAATCATGCTTTTGCCGGTGTCTTGTGCAAAGATCATTGGACTTATTTTATATGTATGTTTTTTATCATCGTTGTTATAAAGCATGACCGTTGCCTTTTTTTTCTTTCCTGGAATAAAATTTTCTAAGATTATAAGGTGCGGTTCCAGGCTAACGATCCCATCCGGTGTTATTGTAAGCCCTGTTTTTCCTATTGTTTCGATCTCGTATCTTGGGGCGACAGCCAGGGCAACGCTCTGGCCTGGTCCAGTTTTCCCCTTCACCAGTAACGCAACAGACCAGCTTTGATTATAATATCTTTCATCATCCGGGATCTCTATATACATTTTGATTTTTTCCGTCTGATGCGCTTTGATGCTGATCTCGTTCTTTTCAAGCTTAAACCATGATGGATCAGGTATCTCCAGATATCCCTTGATCCATTTTCCTGCGGCCACAGTGGAGGGCTTATGAGTAGTGATCACATAGGTATGCGGAATACTATCTTTATTGGAGATGTTAAGGGTTACTCCACTTACCTCGGTAATATTGTAAGGTTCTCCAGGCTTGACGTTTTGGATCAACAATCCCCCCGGGGACACAGCCAGGCCGGAAGCGCCTGCAATCGATTGAGTTGCCGAATCCCATGCCCATGTGATCAATAAAAGCGCAACGAACAAAAATAAATATTTTTTGATCATGATCCTCTCTTTCGCTAAAAGACCTTTAGACTCTCCTTATCGGCTGCGTATGATATTGCCCTTCCCCATACCCCTTCTGAAATAATCAAAATGGGTATGGGGCTGGTTTTGTAACTTCTCTATTGAAGTTCTCATTGAATAAAGCCTATACGCCAACTCTCATTATGGTTATGGTGTTTCTGTTGCAGTTATAGTGACATTAAATGTGGCGCTGGCGCCAGCGATTGCGGTAGGTGGTGAATAAAAGAGCAGATCAAATTCTACAGGTGGTGAATAGGCGGCGACAGAGCTTAAAAATGTATAACCAGCAACCGTGATTTCATTCCAGGAACTTCCTCCGTCAGTATCAATATCCATAGCAAAAGTATCCGATCCGGAAGGATTATCGGCAAATGTCCAAGAGGAGCCTGTATCATCAACATTAACAGTCAAATCTATTGACGTATTGCTGTTGTTCGTGACGGAAGGCCCGGGTGAATCCAACAGTGTATCTACCGTGCTATTTGATCCTACGGAGGGTGCCCAACTTGCCGGGCTCACACTTATTTCTAATACTGACGCAATAGTTACCGTAACGCTAATTGTGCCTTCATTCGCTGCCAGGGCATGAGTCGCCCCAAAAATTCCTATTAAGGTTACTACCATAATACCAATTAATGCCTTTTTCATTTTTTGATCTCCTTGATGTTTTGTTTTTAACAGTGAGACTATTAAAAATAAGGTAATTCCTTATGAACCATCACCCCCTTTCTTTTAATTTTGTTAATGTTTAATGATACTATTATAAATGCTCAGATGCTGTTATTGTCACAAATATTTCCTGCGGACTATCCATGTGCTCGGTGGCTGTTGGCGCCGTGAATTGTAGACCAAATTGCACACTGCCACCTGGATCGTCACCAACCGGGGCAGCTACATTTTCCGCCAGTGGCACACTGGCATGGATTGATGTCCAATTAGTGAGCAAGCCACCTTGTGCATTCATTGTGAATTGTTCAGAATCAGTGATGGCCTCTACACAGAACCAATCCCCACTCACGCTATTCCCGCAGACTATAGCAAAATCCTCAGCCACATTACCGTTATTTTCAGCTGTAAAGTAATTAAGCTCTGTCTCCTCTATTTCGCCCAGGTTAGTCTCCTCTATATTCCATGTTCCCGGATTGACAGTGATACTTATGACGGACAGTGCTGCTAAAGCTGCCTGAGCGTTTACTCTCCCATAACCATAGTATTTATTGTATCCGTCAGTATAGGCCACACTACCGATTTTATCAGCGGTATTCTTCATTATCTGTATGATTTCACCTGGATTAAGATCAGGGTTTAACGAAAGAAGTAAAGCTGCAACTCCTGCTGCTAAAGGACATGCGGAAGAAGTTCCCCCAAAACCGGTACTGCCGGAGGGATTTGTATAATCACCGGTATCATAGCCACCAGAACCTATAATATCAGTGGTAGCAATCCCCCAGTTTCCCCCGCTGCTGGGAGCGACAATATCTAAGACATGGTCTAAGGTTTCATCATATTGGCTATATTGAGAGCGGTAATCATGATCCGTACTGGCTCCAACTGCAATACATTCAGAGTAGCGAGCAGGATATCCAACATCATAATTGATTGCTGGGACACCGGAATAAGTAAAGTAAGTATATCCGTTAAGTGCAAACTCAAATTTATCATAGCCTGCTTCACTGGAGACCCATGCATAAAAAGTTAAATCTCCGGCACCAACTGCTCGTGTGGTCTGCAAATAGGTAGTCTGGTTACGATTAATGTTCCCAGCCTTTGCAGATTTGGTTCCTGTCCAACGAACATGAAGGCGATTTTCAAGTATGGTAGATTCCTCATATTGAGTCCAATTGGCATTTCCACCGGAAATCCACCCACTTGGAGGAAAGGTAGTGCCTTCAAAACCTTCAGATGCACCGCCGGGGAAAGTAACATCATCCAGCCATACTGTGTCGTCCCCTCCATCAATTGATGCATCTTTTGTATACTTCCACGTGAAAGTAAAAGTACCAGAAGGAAAACCAGATAATGTAAATTTTATCCAGCCAGACGCATTATTCCCGGTAGAAAAAAAAACAGGCTTCCCTTTCGTGTCCACGGCGTATTGTATTGCTGCATGAATAGTGCTATCGGCTGATCCGCCACCCCAGCTGTTACTCAATACGTGTGCCATGTCGGCAGCATAACGAATAGCATTACCTATGACTATAGAAGAAGCAAAGGTTCCAGTATCGGAGGAGAGTTTGACCGGTAGAATTTCGCAATTATAAGCAATTCCTGCCACACCTGTTGCATTATCACCCTCAGCCGCCGCGACTCCAGCGCAGCAAGTCCCATGAGGATGACCTGTTGAGCCAGGATTCGGATTATTATCGTTACTATAAAAATCCCAGCCATTGATATCATCTATATACCCGTTTCCGTCATCATCTACTCCCGAAGTTCCACTTGCCTCGGCTTCATTTGTGTAGATATTGTCATCCAGGTCAGGATGCGTGTCATCGACACCCGTATCAATAATCGCAATAGCTATGTTGGAGCTCCCCGTTGATGTATCCCACGCTTCAGGGGCATCAACATCCGCATCAGAGTTGCCTCCACTCTGTCCCGTATTGTTAAGGTGCCACTGGTTCCCATTTAGATAAAGAGGGTCATCCGGACTGTAGAACAAATCAAGCTCAAACAAGAAATCAGGACTAGCCCACTCCACCAGAGGATCTTGTTGATATGCTTCACAGATATTCAATATCTCTTCAGCATTAGCCTCGCCCAAGTCGAGAATGATCTCCTCAGGTGCGCCACGCATATGTCCTACCACTTGAGCACTATGAATCTTATGGATAGGCTCAATCTGTTTAGCAGAGGTGCCCTCAGCCAACTTCACAATAATACGGGAGGTTATCATCATCTCTTTGCCTGTTTCTTCATTAATAAAAACGGGATTAACTCGTTCAAACTGTTTAGATTGACGCAAATTGCGCAAGATATTATCAAGTTTTGCAGGAGTCATCCTTTTCTTTGTTTTTAACACGTTCACTGACTTGAGTGGTTCATTTTTTTCCAACTCTACCGTTGATTCGCTATCCAAAAGAACGTTCACAGCGCTGAGATCCAATGACTGCTTCTCCTTTGTCAATATCACCAGCTTGTGCAAGGATCGAAAAAGACGGATCTTTCGCTTATCAGCGCGGTAGAAATCCCCTTTGTCTGTGGCGCCTCCAGCCTTGAGGATAGCAAGGCCATCCGCAGGGTAGCTCTCCGTTTTATAAATCTTCCCAACCTTTTGCCCATCAAGTTGAGGCTGTGTGCCAAATTCAGCTTTGATATTGTTACCTGCACCGAATCCAGACGAAGAAATAATTACACACATGAAAAGGGAACACAAAGTGAAAGAAAAAAATGCGATCGTTGTCTGGCTTTTCTCTTTCATTGGAAGTGGCTTTGATTGATCGGTTGAATCTTTTGGCAGTTAAGTACTGGCGTGCGGTGATATAAGGCAGGCATTAAACCACACAACACCCTTTCACCGTGCATCTTGATATTAGAATCGGACAATATTAATTTCCTTTCTAAAATCTGATATGAACACAGTATAATATAATATATCACAATATTTAGGAACATATTTTTATTTAAAATGGGTTATATAATAACATACTTTAATATAGCTGGTCAAGACCAGTCTTTTTGTTACAGAAATTCTCATTTTTAACCAATTACTTTGTGAGCCCAGGTTTTTTAAATAACACAAGAATTTTTATTTTCCCTGCCACGCAGCTCGTTTATTATATCATCAGAATTTTTTCCTTGAACGTGATAGAGAATGGTTGTATAAAAAGTATTTTGAGAACAAAAGGATTGGGAAGAAAAAATCAGCACAATTTACGAGGGATGACGCATTCTCGCCTTTTTTCTTGCGTGCCGCATGGCTTCAAGCATAGGATCTTTCTCATTCTCCGGGCTTGATTCGGGTGTGCCGCGGGAGGAGGACTCCTTGATTTTTTCATGAAGGACCCGATTCTTATTTTTTATCGTAGCTTTTGTTATAGGTATTTGTGCATGATCTCTTTCCTCATCGCGTGATTTCACACTCGCGCCTGCTCTTTTTAATAAAAAGATACCGGTGCGGCGATGGAGTATTTCAAGTAGGAAGATGACAATAGCTGCCATAAGCAGCCATGGCGCAATTTCCTTAAGGCGTGCTTTCTTGGGAAGTGTCTTCCATATACCGCCAAGATCGAAGCGATTCTCACCCTGTGTTATTTTAGAAAGCTCATCAAGCACTTCGCCTCCCTGGTTCTTGAGGGCAGGTTCAAATTCAGGTGAGTAGGGAAGACACACAGGCGTGAGGGTAAGCCTTTTCTCTTTGGAAATATCAATCACAGGAAGGACTGTCTCGTCTCCGTTTAAAGGAATCCGGGCAATGAGAGTATCGGCGGATTCCCACTTAAATGGGTGCTTCTCCACCTCTGGCATGCCCTTTCGTGTATCATGAATTACGATGAGCGAGGGTATCTTGATAAAAGGATCGACATTTCTTTCAGGATCAAGGTGAAGCTTTACACGACACATCCCCCTTTCAATATTCTGGCTCGTCATGATATTATAGGGTTGTTGAGAGTCGTTCCCACCACACCAGCGGGCCATGCTTGAGAAAAGCTCACCTGCTTTTTTTGAGTGTGCAAGCTCGCCGGTAAATTCTCCATCTGCCTCTCCTGTATAGCACACAACACGGCCATTTCCCAAAAACCAGAAGGCACAAATAGGTGCCTTATATTCATCGGTGCTGATAAGGGCAGTGCGTGCCTCGCTGTGAAGAGCGCAGAGGTTATATCCCCCTATCATGAATGAATCCTGAAAATAGCTACTGGTTAGGGTGAGAAGCTCACCTGTGGCCTTTATTTCCGAAGATTCCTCGATAAATGAGTTTCTGACAACCGAAAAGGTATCCTGGGCAAAGAGGCGGGGAATCTCCTCCGGAGAATCGGTGAAAAAGTACTGCCCTTCGCCTCGCCGGGCGATATCGATAAGCAGGTTGGCATCGTGATCGAACATTGTCCCAAGTCCCACAACACTTACGCTGATATTCGCCTCTTCGCACTTGTTCAAAAGCTCCTTGTAGTCGCCCGGCTCCTCCGAATCGGCAGCATCGGCAAAAAGAATGACATGCCGTGTGTCGATGTCAGAGTTAAGGAGCATCTGGCAGGCAGAGGAGAGGGCCTCATAAATGAAAATGCCTCCGCCCATGGATTCAATGCAGAGGATCTTTGAGCGGTATGCGCTGTTTTTTTCCACCGTATCAATATCCACAACCGTATGCGAGGCGCTATCAACCGCAATCACGCCAAATTCATCCTGCGGGGAAAGAAGGTCAAGCACCTGCACAGTCCCGATATTGGCAAGATCCATCTTTGTCCTCCCACCTTCTATATTAACGGCCATGCTCCCGGACCTGTCAAGGGCTACCACGATAGCGACCCGCATTTTTCTATGCTCATTGCGAAGCTCCAGGGACACTGGCATAAGCGGCTCAAGTGGCGAGCGGAAATATCCTCCAAGATGATAGGAGTTTTTCCCTCCGGTAATCATAAGTCCGCCCCCCGCATGCTCCACCCAGGAGGCAATAGTGTTCATCCCCTGTATTCCGATTTTCTCAGCAGGAATATTTTCAAGAATAAGCCCACAGTAATTGGAAAGCTCAGGGAGTGTCCATTCACACTCATCAGGCCTCTTCCCTTCAACCTCAATCCCCCCTGCCTTAAGCAGATGAAGAAGGCCGGAGCCGGCCGATGAGCTTACACATAACAAGGGACGCTGCCCTTTTACTCCCACAATCATCTGTGCCCGGTTATTTTCAGGTACAGGGTCTTTATGCGTGCCGGAGATGGAGAGTATGTAACGAGAGGCACCTGCATGTGGCGCTCTATCCCTGAACAATAAACGGCTTACTCCGGAGGGTATGAGCTTTTCCCCGGAGGCTATCATGTGGGTGCCTCGCAGAAGCTCATAGTGTATCTCCTGCTTTAGGTGGGATCGCACAAAGGAGGTGATCATAAAGGATTCTCCGGGGGCAACGCTTCGTGGTGCAATAAAACGCATGAGGGCAACATCATGCGCCTCCGGCCGCTGCATCAGGCGATAATCAATGGGAATTGAGCGTGCGGCAGCCCTTGAGGCTACATCGAGCGGATTTTTGCCTGTCCATTTTCCATCTGAAAGCAGAAGTATCCGCCCAGGTTCACCTTCAGGAATGAGACTCAGGGCTTCTTCAATACCCTCAGAAAGGTTTGACTGATCTTTGCCCACACTGTGCATAAATCCGGTAAAATGGGTCTGCTGTGGCATGTGCTCTATGGCAGAGGTGCGAGCAAAGGATACAATACCCAACCGGTCTGATTTACCCATGGCTTTATGGATAATATCGATGGCCTCTTTTTGAAAATGGGGGCTCTCTGTAGGCATGGACTTGCTTCTGTCCGCGACGATCATGACCGTTCCGCCACGCTGCGGGATTGTGAGGACGGGCCTTGATGCCGCCAAAAGAAGGAGCATAAGGAGGGCGCATCGCAATCCATTGAGCACGGAAGAAGGCTGCCTGTATATCAGCCACAGGGCTCCGATGGGAATTGCCAGTAAAAGCCAGAGGGGGTCAAGAAAGGTTATCATAACATCACTTCCCCCGTATATTTGATGTTATTATGATAAGATGAAGCGCCACAAAAGATAGGGTGAGCAGAATAAAAATCCAGGATATATTCATGCCATATTTCATGTTTATTTCTGCAGGTGACCACCTGCCCCACCGTCCGCTGCTGCATTGTGAGAGATCTGACTCTGCGCTCGAGAGCAGATTAGAGGCACAAAGGTGTGCCTGCCCGATTTCCGGTAATTCCCTCTTTCGCCATTGCAGTATATTCCAGATTAAGATCGGCCAGTTGGGTGTATGCTGCAGGTTCGAGAGAGCCAGATCCAGGTTAAGCACGAGATCATCGGTGAGCAGGGTCACATTACCCGCCATAATAAGGGGTATCCCGTCTGTCACGTGACGGGGTGATCCGCCCCATATGATGCCATCAAGGGTGAGCCCCTCTGTCAAGGGATGGGTGCGATCAAGCACGAATGGCCCGATATAGGGTTGTGCACCTCCTTTTTTAAGGATTTTCACCACCCACATATCCTGAGTGTGAGTATAGGTATCTTCCCTGTCAGTGAAAAGAAGATCAGCCGGAATATCATCTTTCGCCGCCAATCCTGCGGCACGGAGGGCTTTGTCAACAGATGAGGCTGTCTCCTCATCGGCTATATCGTAGCGAATTTTAAGATCTTTCAGAGAAGAAGAGGTAAGGCATACCTCGTTGTCAAAGCCGAGGGCATCGTCGGGAAGGCGGGCCTTAAACACATCCAGATTCGATGGTATTTCAAGAACAAGCCGTTGTATCTGATGTGGCTTTAAGGCCAGTTCTTTTTCTTGTTGAAAAAATAGAACTGTATCCGATGGGTTATCGGAATAATTGGCAACTTCCAATAATACCCGGTCCGACTCATCACCCGGGGTCCTTTTTGCATTTATAAAGCCGATATTGGGGGTTTTCCTGCCGAATGACCACCAGGTAATATTTTTGCCTTCAATGGAATGCTCCGGCGCATGATCACTTATGATCAGAAGGGGCGGTGTACCTTTCCACATTTTATATGCCAGGGCTCGCGCCCCTTCAATATCTGCAGAGGGGCTCATGCATGTCCATTTTTGCAGGAGATTGTGTATCGTATCTTCTCTCCCGATAACAGAGCCGAGCATATGTGGTGTATCTGCCGCGAGAATAATACGGAGCATATAATTCTTTCTTTTTTCCATCTCCTCGATAAGAGCGCGTTCTGCCCGCATTCTGGGACTTTCGCCTTCAGTGGTGCTAAGCATTGACACGGAATTATCTAAGATAATAGTCAAAGGCTTTAGCCTGCGGGATGATTGCCAATAGGGTGTGGCGATGGCAAGAAAAAGAAACAGAATGATACACAACTCAAGGAAAAAGAGGAGGGGAGTTTTGATACGATGAAGATGCCTTCCTCCGCGCGCCGATTCCCTCTGGCTTTCCCATAAGAATAAGCTTGAGACGGGGAAACGTTTAAATTTGCTCTGGAAAATATAAAGAGCAACAAGCAGGGGGACCGCCACAAGAGAAAACAGGGCAATGGGTAAATTGATAAATGAAATCATAGGCTCTCCATAATGCCTTTTTCCTCTAGCTCTTTCAGGTCCCATGTATCAACGATTCTTTCAGCAATGAGGGTAATAAGTGTTGCTCCTGTGTGTTTACATGCCTGGTCCCAGTTCTGCTGATGAAGGAAAAAGGAATCCCGATATTGTGTTAATGAAACAGGATCAATACACATATCAATATGATTGCCCATCTCAACATCGACAAGTCTCGTGTTCCCGGAAACAGAGGGATTCATGTCCGCATCGGCGATGAGCTGAATGACAATAATTTTTGCAGCACCCGCGGAAAATGTGTACAAAAACTGATAAGGGTCATCCCTGAAAAGAAGGTCACTGATAAGAAGCCTGATTCCCCGTTGAGGCCACAACGGCCTTAAAATCTCAAAAGACTCTGCTGGGCTTCCTCCATAGGTAAAATCGATCTCATCCCACAGGGATGGGCTGAGAGACGCATTTCCCACTGGTTGAAATCCCTCGGAGGCTTTCCATGCAACACATGTGCAGTTGGCATTGTGGGCAGCGCTTGCCAAAATAGCCCCTAATCCGAGGCTCGCCTCACATTTGGCCGTGTATTCAAGGGCCATTGAACGTGAGCAGTCAATCACAAGATCCACGTGGGGAGTCACCTCCTCGCAAAATAATTTCACCACAGGCTTTCCGCTCCGGGCATAGGCGTTCCAATCGATTCTATGAAGGTCATCCCCCGGGTGATAGTCGCGGAAATCCCTGAACTCGAGTGAATTGCCGGGCTTATTCCCCACATGATGTCCTGTCATGCCGGTGAAGGCATTCAGGGGAAGCACGAGCAAATAGCCCATACCCCTCTGTTCACCCTTTGAAAGATAGGTGCGATAGGTCGCATTCATACACGCATCATCCCGGCTTAAAGCCTGTTACCTGTTTAACAAACCAAGGAACGCGCACCGCACATATGATGATCGCCCACACTCCCAGAAAGAGCAGTTGACCTGCATCAAAGGAGTTTTTGGCTACGGTAAAGATATTTCCATAGTGCATGAGCGATAAGGGATGTGAACCTTGGGAAGTGAAGAAAAATTCCAACAGGGCGGGCAGGAGCGCTCCCATGGATATCATCACTATGATTATGATCCAGGTTGCCCTCCTGGGTATTTTTTTCGGGATAAATTTTTTCCTGATAAGTGAAGCGGTCATTGAGTAGTTAAAGGCGTAGAGAAAAAGTACAACCATTACCCATTGAATCTCCGTGAATGCCCCAGGAGCAGCATGAGGGAAAAATAAAGCCAGGGTTACGGTACAAAGGACCATAAGCGTAGCCCAGCTTATACCGCCCGCCGAGCCATTATAAAAGAGAAAGGCACAAGGACGCAAAAGGGGAGAGTGGGGAATAGTTCTGGCAACGCGTGTGCTCACCTCATCTCCCTCTCCCACAGTCATTATTAAAGCAAGTGAAAAGAGCACAATGCTCCAAAGCATCCAGTGTTTCACCAGTCCCAGGTCTGATTTACTGTATGCCCATATCTCGGCAAGGACAAACCCCACCAACCAGGATGCGGTAAGGTAGAGGCGCACCGGCAGAGCGCGGTTAGCCGAGAAAGGTGTGATAAAAAATACACAGAGCCGGAAAAAGGCGCCCAATACCATAAGACCTAAGATGAGGATTGTTGCAATTATTCCCCAAAATTTCCATGTAAATAACCAACTACCAAGGCCAAAAGAAATAAACCGGCCCAGGGAAAATATAATAAAAAAGGTAAGGTACCAGAGGAATATGAGAGAGGGTATACCGAGAATAATTCGAAATATCTTACCTGCGGGGATACTCGCAATAAGGAGGGCCATGCCCGTACTCACGGTAATTATTAAGAAAAGGGCGCTGAGCAGCACGATCATGGAGGGTATATCAATTCCTCTGAGAAGATAAGTAAATACCATGAAAGGCATACAAATACTGAAAAGGAGAATGGTGATAATCATCCCCACAAGGAGCTTTCCCCGGATGATAGCGCTTTGGGTAAGGGTGGTAATAAAGAGAAGATCCATGTTTCCTCGGGAACGCTCCAAGGCAAATCTCACTGCTGTATAGATAGGAACAAACTGAAGGGAGACGAAGGTGAGAATGCCGAAGAGGGTGTAAAACAATTCGCGACCTGCGTTAAAATTTATCGGCTTACCTGCTGCATCGGAAAGACACATCCAGCAGGGGATAAGGAGCAAAAAGGCAAAGACCATCAAGAGATTGGTAACAAAACGGCTCCTCACGGCCTGGCGGAGCTCTTTCACCATTATGGGATTAAATGAACAGGCAAAGCTCATTGGACCTCTCCTTTGGTAATCTTCATGAATATGTCTTCAAGATTATTCTGATACTGCTTATACTCAACAATCCTGAATCCCCTCTGGATAAGCGCGGTGAGCATAGTGCTGCTGGTCTCCTCCGAACCGCTTATGTCCGTGTGCAATTCCTTCCCCGCATTGCGCACAGCCTGGACATGGGGCATCTGGAGAAGCTCTCTCCGAAGTCTTTCCTGATCCTCCAAGGCACGGATAATGATTGTCCTTATGGACTCGCCCTTTTGCATGATATTGCCGATATCGCCAGACTCTAAAATTCTTCCCTTTTCAATGATGACCACGCCATTACATATCTCTGTAAGCTCAGAGAGAATATGGGAACTGATGAGTATAGCCTTGTTTTGAGCCCGGAGAAGTTTGAGCAATTCCCTTAACTCCACACGGCTTCGAGGATCAAGTCCGGCAGCCGGCTCATCCATGATCAACACAGAGGGATTATGAATCAAGGCGCGTCCAAGACTCACGCGCTGCTTCATCCCTTTGGAAAGGGAATCCAGGAGTTTATCTTTTATGTCCATAAGGGAGGTGAATTCTTCCACTGCCTCGACCGCCCTTTGGCGCTGTGTGCCTTTCAATCCATAGGCATGTGCATAAAAATCCAAATATTCATGAACCGTAATGTCCGTGTGTCGTGGCAGGGTATCAGGAACAAATCCCACGCTGCTTCTTATTTTCTCCGGGTATTCTCTAACCGATATCCCATTGATATACACATCCCCTTCCGTGGGTTCGTCAATGCTCGCAATGATTCGCATTGTGGTTGTTTTTCCCGCGCCATTGGGCCCGACAAAGCCGAAAATATCCCCGTATCCGAAGCCAAAAGATATGTCATCAAGGGCCATTGTGGGGCCGAAAGATTTCTTTAAATGCCGAACCTCAACTCTCATGAAGAACCTCCTCCCTGCCCAGAATACCGAAGAGTGTGGTCATGGTCTTTTTGTTTTTTAATGTCTCAAGGCCCCCTTCTATGAAGGGGCAGTCATCTAAAAATGCTATGTATGAGCCGGGAATGAGGACATCCTCGGGATGCTTGGAAAACTTCCTGAAGGATGATACCCAGTCCTCAGAAATAAAGATATTTCTTAAGGGCGGTGCATGAGCCTTATTTTTTAACTTCATTGCGCATAATTGCAGGGTTATCTTTTTCCCGGGAGGTATATCGCACGCGCAATAGAGAACCGAATTCTTATCAGCGAGCCACAGTTGATTAATATGAACTCCAAGGCCGTTCACGAGGCAGGGCTCCTCCTTGTCCTTCATTATCAACTGAAGTTGCTCCCTTCTTATTTGGCTCTTTCGGATTAGAAAATGGGCAGGAACGCGCGCTGTTACCCAGCCTCTGCTCAGATGCTGGTCATGTGACCAGTCGAGCATCCTCTGTGTGCCCTGACCATAAAGCTTAAGCACGGGCGTGAGTTCGGCCTCGGGGCTAAAATGAAGCCCTTTACCCGGCGTAAGAGAACTGTAAAATGCAGTCAGGCCGATTGTTGTTGCTCGATGGGATGATTGGTCAAGGAGGGTGAATGCCTCTGTGCGAGAGATTGAAGCAAATCCCTCTGCGAACACAAAATAGACAAATACAGCGCTCGTGGTGATAAAGGCGATAAGGGGCACGCTCCATATCATCCATATTCTTTTATTTTTTCGTGCGAGAATGAATATATTCAACGGCCCTATGATAATGGCAAAGAGAATCATTAAGAGAAAAATACCACGCACCGGAATACCGATCTTTTTAATAACCGGAAAATTATCATTTATTTTCTCAATACTTTCCCGCCCACACCATGGCCTGATGCTCTCAGACCAGGCCGCCCTTACATATTCAAGCTGTTTTTGATTAAATGCGCTCACCTCGCTTATCCTGCTCACCATGCATATCCCAAAACCCACATTATATAAGATAAGCCCCTCGACCTTTTCTGCATGCATATCGTTCCATACGGAGGGGACCTCGCACCGGCCCATCACAAGAAGTGAACCGCCGCATTCGACATAACGCCACAGGGCAGTTTTTACCAAAGGTGGCAGTGCTTTCATATCATCGCCCCTTATTACTATACCATCGAATTGTGTATAGGCGAGCCAATTAGCACTCCATGAAGGAACCTCCACATCAGATTTGACGAGTACATAATCTCTTTTATCGTTTGTGGGCAGAAGCTCACTTTCTTCCTTCTCTTCATTCTTTTCTTTAGGGAAAAAGTACGTGACAAGACGAGTATCAAGGTCGTCGCTGTTTACACTTCTGCTTATCAGCACATATGATTTCGCGGAAGGAGAGTAATATCCATGTTGCGTAGCAGGCATCTCAATTGTCTCATCCTTCATTATCCCGTCTATTAAGACCGCCACATCGGTGCCTCCGGTGAGGGGAAGTGGCGGTTTAAGCAAGGAAACACTCACGCGTGATGAGGGCCCGAGGAGAACCGTCTTACTTATTTTTCCGATATAATTTGCACTATAATAATAAGTTTTATCCGGGAGCTGGAGCGTCACCTCATGAGTTTCAACCGGGGAATGGTTAGTAAGGCAGAAGGTATATTCCATATATCCGTGAGAGCTTTTGCTTATTGGGAAAGGCTGCGGAGAAACTGAAATGTCCTCGAAGCGGACCTGTGCATGACCTGTGTATATGGTGAATACTATGGCGCACATTACCAGCAGTGAAATATATTTAATTTTTTTCCCCCTCCTTGCCATCTGGTATCCCCCTTACCTTATCGCCACTTCATCTGGCAGGTGTAATTCAATACAATCAAGCTCTAAAAGGAGATTTTCAATTATGGTCATGGTATCGATGCGGTCAATGCGGGCCTTATAATTTAATATTAAACGATGATTCAGCACGGAGGCAGCCACTGCCTTTACATCCTCAAATCCTGCCGTTGGTCTTCCGGAAAGCAGGGCATGGGCCCTTGCTGCTTCAGCAATGGCAATGGCCGCCCGTGGTGAGGCGCCATATATGATATAATTTTGCACATACTCGGTTGTTTCGGAAGATGTGGGATGCGTGGAGGAGACGAGGTGTGATATATAACGGGAAACATGCGAAGGGAGAACAATTCTCTCCATTGCTGAGAAAAGCTGTCGAAGTTCTTTAATCCCCATAGTCCATGAGGGATCAGGAGTAATGCCCCGTCGCCTGGTAGAAATAATTTCTTCAAGCACGTCAGCGCTGATATCTTTTACTATTAATTTGAACATAAACCGATCCAATTGGGCTTCGGGCAAGGGGTAGGTGCCTTCCAATTCTATGGGATTTTGACTTGCAAGCACAAAGAATGGATCGGGAAGAGGCCTTGTTGTCCCCATCATGGTCACGGACCGCTCTTGCATGGCTTCAAGGAGTGCGGACTGAGTTTTGGGTGATGCGCGGTTAATTTCATCTGCAAGAAGAATATGAGAAAATATTGGTCCGGGCTGAAAAATCATCTCCCTTTTCCCATCAATGCTCTCCTGAAGGATATACATCCCGAGAATATCGCTGGGCATAAGATCCGGAGTGAACTGGACCCTTTTAAAATCAAGGTGCATTATACGCCCCAATGCCCTCACCAGTTCTGTCTTCCCTAAGCCGGGAAGACCTTCAAAGAGAATGTGCCCCCGGCATAAAATACCGATCAGGACCATACGGTGAAGCTCACTCCTGCCGAGAAGAAGAAGGTCAAGCTGCGCGAGCAGATTCTCGGTTAATCCGGTCATTTCCTGAATCTCTTCTGGTTGAAGAAGACTATTATCCATTTTATTATTCACCCTCCGGTTTATAATTTTGAAAATATCTGCTTACCGCCTTCTTATGCATAGGAAGTATTGGATAGCGATGTGCAGAGCCGCCAGCCGGTGTTGCCATCCCCAATTCCCCCTGCTCCTCTGGGCTCATCTGCCCATTTTCCTCCGGATCACTGAAGCTGATTCCTATGAGTTGGCTCTTTTCCATGGAGGATATCTGCGGGGGAGGAAGCATCTCCTCTTCAAAGCTTACCCCCTCCTCAGAGCTTTTCGATGTCCACGTCATGGGGGCATGGCCAGGTCCGCGGCAGATCCCTCCCTGACCCAAGGAGCATTCTTTCCCCATTTCTGCTGGATGCTCATTTTCTTTAAGAAAGGAGGCAAGATCATCATCGCTATGACGGGCTTCCTTAAGTGCCTTCTCCATTGTGTAGTTATTGATAAGTCGAAAATCGTGCATTTTTTCCATTGTCTCAAGAAGGTCTCCCTTACACTGCGTCAATGCGTCGGTGACATTTCTTCTCTCTTCAGTGACCGACGTATTCTTTATATTTTTTAGTATCTTCTCATCACTCATTTTCATCTTATCGAGCAAGCGAGAAAATTCCTCCGCCACATGTGCGGACTCAGGCAGGGTATTGAGAAAGGCTTCCATCTGATTCAATTTTTCCATGGCAGCCAGGGTATCCTCTGCCACATCCTCGGCTATAGCGGATAGTGTCTGATCAATATGATCAAGGGCCTCCCAGGTTTTCACCGGATCTTCTCCTGATGCCTCAGCTCCAAGCTTTTCCAATTTTTCCTTAAGCTCCTCTGCCTTGCCATGCTCAATACACTCCTCATGTTCCAGGATTTCTATCTTGGAGGCTGTCTCATCTATAATTTCATCAACTTCAAGGGGAAGGTGTGCAGCGCGTGTGAGTGGCCTTTGCGGGACAAAAAAGCTTATGCTCACAAAGAGAATTGCAGAAGCAAAAAGAACAAAAGCCTTTCTGCCATGCCAGAAAATGCGGGGCATTTCTAAAGGCGCAAGACGCCCTTCCCACTCTTTTATATTCATACTCTCAGCAGCCATAAGGATTCCGCCATACCCGTTGTAATAATCCATCAGTGCCCGGCAGGCGGAGAGTGAAGGGATTTTTTTTCTTTCAAAAAAAAAGAGGATGACACAAAAAGGGATGAATAGCGGCACACAATATAAAAAGTAGCTCCGGGCACTACCGAGGGCAATCCGTAAAATGAGGATTCCGGTGCCGCATAAAAACATATATATCGTGGCAAGGGTAAGGGCACGTTGTGCAAGAATCACCACACCTATTTTTTTTCTCAATAAGGTTATGGCCCTTGTTGTATCAACGCCGCTCATGGTATCCCCCCCCATTATTCCCCAAAATATGGTCCTGTATTTTTTTATCGGAATTTCAAGTAGATAAATTAATACGATGATCCCTAATCCGGAGTAAATGATGTTACCCTATCTGAGGCAATCATGAGATATTTGGTATCTCGCAAGGCCTTTAAGGGTATATCTTGACTTTGCTGACAAAATCCATTTTTTTAATCTCCACTGCATTAAAATTCTGATCGATTTTTAAAAGGTATTTCCCATTGGAAATTATAGCTTCGCCCATCCCTATGATATCATAATCAATAACTCCCTTTTTTACGAGGCTACAATTCCCCTCCCTATCATATTTTACAAGCTCCCAATTTCTCGGTGCAAATCCTGGGTACTTCTCACCTTTCAGCATATTCTCCTTGATTATCTTTTCAGCATTGATGATGTTATTGTTAATGATGATTTGTTTTAAATCATTTTGGGATTTAGCCACAGTTGGACCACCTGATGTGAGCGGTGCTCCTGTATTACGGATGGTGAAAAACTCTATCCAGTTGAAGATGGCCTTTAATAGTTTGCACGGTATCAAAAGAGTATCCTTTAATGACAAGGAATTTCCCATTAAAGATTTATAAGGTTTCTGAATACAATATAAATTCCCCACTTTGTCTATCTTGGGATCAAAATAATCATAGTCAGGATGAGAAATAAACTCGTCAACCTCGGCAGTTTTCAGGTTAAGCCGGTTAATGGCTTTGGGACCATAATTGATAATCATTCCATTATAATCCCTTATTATACCCGAGGTCTCATAATAGATGATATGAGAATCTTCATGATCCCAGATAGGATTATCATCCATGGAATCACCCTCTGTAATTTCCTGATAGCATGCGCCAGTGGAGTGCATTTTTGCTAAATTTTTTTCACCTTTCTCATTCTGAATTGAAAACACAATTTCATCTGATTTCTCATTATAATCAAGATTTGATATTGCAATATTTGCATTATGTAAGATGTGCCCTTCCACCTCTATATTATCCATAAGGCTTTTCCTGAATAATCCCGAATTATTTTCTATTGTAACGGAATATATCACTTCTTTCCCTTGATTGATAAACGCCAATCCTGTAATGGAGGCCTGGTTGTGCATTGTATCAGCATCCAGGGCGTGAGAGTAGTCAAAATCGCCTCGAAAGGCGGCATGAAATCCTTTAGTCTTCCATTCGTTCTTTCGCTGGAGCGCTATTCTGTTTGCAATATACTTATCCAAATACTGACTTGTCAATAATTTCCAGCACTCCCCATCAAAATATTCTATTTTATTCTGTACAGCGCAAATGATCTTTTCATTCATATTTTTCCCCCTCACTATTTAGTGAATACCCGATTCCCCAAAGGGATTTAACGGCATTCAAGGGCTGTTGAGAAGTTGATCTTCACACAAGAATTTCCCTCCCTCTGACCACACGTTATATATTTAGCGCTTAAATTCGGTATTTTTGTCAATTAATTCAACTGACAGTAATAATTTATATATCGTAATTTTTTTTCTCGAAATAGGCAGATTTATAGGATCAAAGGTGGAGATGAGTATGATCTTTGCCCACATGCCCCCTCAATATCCTGATCTTTCTTGTCTCAAATTTAATAATATCAGGAAGTTTCTGAATGTCTATCAAGCGGGCTTTTGAAAGTTTTTTAAGGAAAATCTCGGCCTGGGCTTGCATTTTTTTGCTTCGAAGAGGATAAACCCATTTTCCTCATTTAATTTCAGGGATTCCCCATTATAGAATGCATCAATAACCGGAATGGAAGAGGGTGATAGGGGGATTTTTACATAATCATCTGGAAGAATGCTTAAGGGGACCATGAGACTTAAATGGGGATATTTTTCGGAGATGAATTGCTGATAGGTTATTATTTTCCTTTACCTCACAGCTTTTATATGCTATAATAATCATAAATATATTTTTATTACTATTTAAATCTCGTATTAATCAATAATATCATCTTTTTAAGGATTCATTTTAGATGGAAAGGTCCTTTTTTTCTGTTCCTTCCATTGTTATGTCCCTTATTTTCATATTTTCTATTTCAGGGTGCACTCAGCAATATACGAAACAGTTAAATCGGAAAGATAATGGCGCCTTTTTCAGAGGTCGATGGTATAATTATTATAAACGGGCTCTCGAATATATGGATGATCACGCCTATGGGAACGCAATTACAGATTTAAGAAAAGCTATCGAGCGGCGAGAGGAAGATCAACGGAGGGCTCGTACCTATGGGATGCACTTGGTGGATTATTTTCCTCATAGAGAGTTGGGCATAATCCATTATCGTACGGGTAATCTTGAAGAGGCGCACGCTGAACTTACACTTTCATTGAATCAATACCCTTCTGCCAAGGCCCGTTTCTACCTTGATAAGGTACGAAAGGCTATAATTGAGCGTGAAGGCAAGATAGTATCACCACCCAAGCTTACTCTCAGTTATAAATCCTCAGAGATATGGATACGGGAAGATCCGATAGTCATCTCCGGCATTGCAGAGGATACACATTATGTATCTGAGATTATTATTAATGACGTGCCTTTTTATTTAAGGGCTTCACAAAAACATATTCCTTTTGAGAAAAAAATGCGTCTATCACAAGGAGACCATACTATCGAAGTAATTGCAAAAAATCTCATGGATAAAGTCACAACAGAGCAAATAATCATTCATGTGGATCGGGAGGGCCCGGTAATTGCTGTAAATGAAATTTTCCTTGAACATGATCTCACTGGCGATTGGGTAAACATTAATGGTTCTATGTATGATGGAAGTGGCGTTGTGAAATTAACCATTAATGGTCGGATTATCGCTATTGGAGAGGGAACCGATGTTTTATTCTCCCACAGGATACCCATACCTGCGGACCATTTAGCACTCGTTGCCTATGATCGTTTAGAAAACAAGACTTCAGCTCAAATATCCCTGTCCTCTTTGGAAACAAAACACTCTCCCATGCAGATAGCCTGTATATCCGACCGGACAAGTGAACTTCTTTATGCCACACAAGTAGCACCAAATGGGCTCGCACCTCATGATACACACTCACCGGAAATAACAATAAAGGATTGGACTGATACACAGACTGTGTTTCTTGAAAAAATACATCTTGATGGCATGATAAAAGGTGAGAGTAATATAGTACATTTGACCATTAATAAGCGTCGCATAGATTACAGGCCTGGTAAGATAATATTCTTCAATCGCTTTCTTGAACTTAAGGAAGGAGATAATAGTATAACTATAGAGGCAGAAGATGAAGCAGGCAATCAGGTGAGCAAAACAATTGCCATAAAAAGGAATATCCCTTGTGCCCTTAAACTGGAGGAGCGATTGTGCATTGCTATCTTCCCCTTTGAGCAAGGTTGGTCTATCTCAGATTTAAGCCTTTTTTTTCAGGCAAATCTTATCAATGCCCTCTTCAATCGAAAACGTGCTCTCGATAATCAAAAACGTTTTCGAATTGTGGATAGGGAACAACTGGATCGTATATTGCACGAGCACAAACTTAGCCGTTCCAATCTGATCAATAAAAAAACAGCCATAAAATTGGGGAGAATACTTGCTGCCCAATCAATCATAAGTGGAAATATCTATGAAAGCTCTGAAGGTCTTGAGATCGTTGCGCGGATAAAAGACACTGAGACCACAGAACTGCTTGCTACCGCGGATGTGTATGGTGAGATGAAGGATATTATAGCAATAAAACATCTTGCTGAGGCACTTGCTAGAGAGTTTCACCGGGAATTTCCTTTTGTAAATGGCTTAATCATAGAGAAGAAAGGAAAGAAATACATTATTACCGATTTAGGGCAGGATAAGACTAAGGCAAACCGGAGGATTATCATTTATCGAGAAGAGCCGTTCGATAACCCGGAAATACATGGGAATGATTATAAAATTATTGATCGTGCCTTTATTATTAAGCACCTTAGTGATAAGGAGTCAAAGGCAGAGATGGTAAATGGAAAAAACAATATTATCAAATCAGAAGACAAAGTGATTACTCAATAATAGGCTCATGGAAGAATTAACGGATCAAGAAATTCTTGCGGGATGTTTATCTGGAAATATCCAAATGCAAGAAGCATTTGTAAAGCGCTTTTCTAATGATGTTTACAGAGCTGTTCAATATGCCTTTCAAAAATATATCCGTAGGTATTCACAACCGGAGGATTTTGAGGACCTTCATAATACTGTATTTTTGAAAATTTTTGAAAACAGGTGGAAAAAATTGAGGCAATATAATGGGAGTTGTAAGCTTTCCACCTGGATCAAGCTTATTGCCGCAAGGACTGTAATTGACCATTTACGCAAGAAGAAAAAAGATCCCCCTTATAAAAAAATTAAATCCCTTGAAGAAATTATAGCTTACATTCAAGATATATCAGCGAATACCTTATCTGTAATAGAAGAAGAGGAGGAAGAAGAAAAGTATCGTTTGATTGAAACGGCAATGCGAAGAATGACTCCAAGATATCGGTTGTTTTTTAAACTTCTTTTTTATAAAGGCCTTTCCTTAAATGAAATAATGGATATAATGAAAATATCTATGGAAAATGCATATTCACTGAAACATAGAGCACTCAAACAATTAAAATCTCTTATCAAGGAAGAAATAAAGTGCAAGGAAAAACTATAATTTTCGTCTAAGGAAAGTAGAAGGATTTATGCATAATATTGAGCATATTATTTTATTTAACCTTGCTCATTTAATCAGGGGCTCATAATGAAAAAAGAATGCATTGGGGAAGAAAAACTTATAGACTATTTGAAAGAACGCCTTTCTGATAAAGAGCGTGCTGAAGTAAAGGATCATTTGAGCCATTGCAATAAATGTGTAGACGCGCTTATTATGACCAAGAGAATTATTAGTGATGAGCACCTTCCTGATGCGGTGCAGACTCCATTTGTATCTTTTTCTGAAAATATCACAAAAAGGGTTATCGAAAAAGTAAAAGCACTTGATGATAAGACTATATATTGTGATTGTAAAAGAGCATACCACTGTATATTAAAGAAAATATGCCAGTATTTAGAATTGCTTCTCGATTGGTTGGGCATCAATAATGCCTTTCTTGCCACAGTCCGAGGTCCTAAAACAATTACTGAAGACTATACCACAGTAAAAAAGTCTTTTAAAGATCTTAGGGCTGAGATCGAATTTGAAAAAAGAGGCCTTAATCGCTTCTTGATAAGAGTAATGCTCTTTAAAGAAAACCTCTCGACCCAACCGGTAAGAGTGACGCTAATACACAACCACCGGGAAGTATCTTCTTTCCTTGTCAGTGAAAAAACAGCACTTTTTGAAGATATTTCCTGCGGTTCCTATGTGCTTATCTTTACACAAGGTAGTAAAAGGATAGAGGAATATCCCTTTAGAATTAATTTTACAGATCAAGAAATTCGTGATGGATGCCTCTTAGGAAATACCCAACTTCAAGCAGAATTTATAAACCAGTTCACTTATAATGTTAAACAGGCCATCCGAAATGTCCTTCCTAAAAAACAAATGAGCTACTATGACGATCTCCATAATACTGTATTTGAAAGAGTTATTGAGAATGAGTGGAAAAAATTGAGGCAATATAATGGGAGTTCCAAGCTTTCTACCTGGATCAATAAAATTGCCAAGAATATTGTAATTGACCATATCCGTCATGAAGGGCGGGATGCCATGGGCTGTACGAGTGAAATTATACCATCTGAACTTATCGATAGCCTTCAAGGTAAGGCCGAAGATCCTTTATCTTTAGTGGAAAAAAAGGAAAACTACTATTTGATCGTAAAAGCAGTGCAAGAAATGCCTTCAAATTACAGGCTAATTTTAGAAGATCGTTTTTTTGAAGGCCTTACCTATAATAAAATAGCAGAAAAAATGGGAATATCTTTAAGTAATGCTTATACAATGACAAGTAGGGCAATGAAAAAATTAAAATTTCTCATTAATATAATGATAGATTGATGTATAATAAAAATAGAAAACTAAAAAAATTATAAATTTCGTTTAAAGAAAGTAGAAGGAGTTTGTGGTAGTATGTATTTGATCCTGTGCAATTAATCAGGGAGATATAATGACAAGAAAATGTGTTGGGGAAGAAATTCTTATAGACTATCTGGAAGATCGCCTTTCTGATAAAGAACGTGCTGAAGTAGAGGAACATTTGAGCAATTGCGATAAATGTATGGATGTGCTTATTATGGGCAAGAGAATGGTGGATGATGAGCGCCTTCCTGATGCGGAACAGACTCCACTAGAACCAGTTCCTGACCATGTCACTAGGCAGGCCATTGAAAAGTTAAAAGCGCTTGATAATAGGAGTATCTTTGAGAGATTTTTTCAAATTTTTACGTCAGATATTCCACAATGTGCATTTAAATTTTCAGAATGGTTCTCTGATTTGTTCGACAAACCCGCTTTTGCCCCAGTCCGGGGCAATCAAAGCATCATGGCAAAAGACTATATTACGGTAAAAAAGTCTTTTAAAAACCTTGATATTGAGATCGAATTTGAAAAAAGAGGGCCTGATCGCTCAATGATAAGAATAATGTCCCTAGAAAAAAATCTCTCAATACAACCGGTAAGAGTGACTTTGATGCGTGATGGCCTGGAATTATCCTCCCATCTTATTAGCAAAGAGGGAGCACTTTTTGAAGATATTCCCTTCGGTTCCTATGTGTTCATTTTTACACAAGGAGGCAAAAAAATGGGAGAATATCCCTTCAGAATTAAGGAAACTAAAAGGAAATTAAAGAAGTGACAAAAGAATTCCCCCGCCCGTCGGTTTTTCATATTGAGGGATTTTGTCAGGGAGAGCGTCTTCATATTACCCCAAGTGAGTGTTTGAAAGGCGAAGTGAGCACCCTCCTCCCTTATGAAGAGATTCGGATTTCAAAAGAAATGGTGGAGACGAAATGCCACGAATTAGTGAAAATCCTCAATATGGCGAATCAGCGAGGGAAAATACGCCCCGATATTCTGGGAAGACTTCGGGAAATTGGGCAAATTTTTCATGACGAACTCCTCTCTCCTGCTTTGAAAGAGAAACTGCGAACAACCAAAGCCACATTTCTCCATCTCACCCTAAATGAGGAGCTGGTCCAAATCCCCTGGGAATTACTTTATGATGGCGAGCAATTTCTATGTCAGCGATTCAACATGGGCCGTACTGTTAAATTTAATATGGGCTATAATGTAAAAAATAAGCAAAAATCCCTTAGCACTAAAGACAGAAAATTGATTCCTCCTTTAAAAATACTCATACTAGCAGATCCTAAAAAGGATCTCAAGGGTGCTAATATTGAAGGAAGGCTCCTTCGCGCTTCGATGGACCAGCAAAATGGTGCTGCCTGGGCAGACTTCTATGCTGATAACATACTAGTTAGTTTCATTAAAGATAAAATACGCAATTATGACCTTGTGCATTTTGCGGGACATGCGGATTATCATGCTGATAATCCAAATGAGAGCGGATGGCAGTTGAGTAATGGGACTTTTAAAGCGAAGGATATTGAAAAGATGGCAGGTACAGGTACCATGCCTTCACTTATCTTCTCTAATGCTTGTCAATCAGCCCCAACTGAAGAATGGGTGGTGAATGATAAGTTTCAAGATGAAATTTTCGGCATTGCTAATGCCTTCCTCCTGGCAGGTGTGAAACATTATATCGGAACTTTTTGGGAAATATTAGATGAACCGGGGAGCAAGTTTGCTTTGAAATTTTATGAATATTTATTTAATGGTTGTCCCATTGGTAAAGCAATCCGGAAGGCGAGAGTTGCTCTGGCCGAAAAGTATGGAGAAGAGTCTATTGTGTGGGCAAGTTACGTACTTTATGGGGATCCTACATTCACTTATATAGATCACAGTATCCGCCAACCATTGGAAAAAGAAAAGGAGGAACCTCATACTAATACTGATCCAGCAAGTATAAGAACTGGCGAGAAAAGCTTTTTTGAAGCGAGGAGTGAACCACACGAGGGCCGACGTTTGCGTAGTATAATCGCAAGATTTATAGCAGGATTTATTGTAGTGGCATTGGTTTTTCTCTTCTGGATGTATACAATTCCTCATAATAAGTCCGAACAACAAGCCCTCACTTCCTATTACGCAGGAAATTTTCAAGAGGCTATTAATAATTGCCAGATTCTTGAGGAAAAGAATCCAGAACGTTCTTTGAGTTATCTTATCCGCGGTAATATTCATTTTTATAAGGGGGATAGGAAACAGGCATCCTCATGGTACCATAAGGCACTAGAGGCAAAAGAAGGATCAAAAACCGAAAAAGCAGATGCGCTCCTAGGGCTTGGCCGTTATGCCTCTATAGAGGGCAACATAAATGAGGCAATGGAATATTATCAAAGGGCGGTTAAGCTGGCACCAGACAAAGGAGATGCATACCTTGCCCTGGCTGAATTGGAAGACCGGATGGGAAATCATAATGAAGCACATAAGCTTTTTAATCAGGCTAAGGATCTATCGCCTCATGAACGTCACATCGAGGTCATTGCCAATGAAATAGAAGAAAAGGCAGCTCTTGCAAGAAACAGAGAAAAAAGAGAAAGGATCGATAGATTGATCAATGAGTTTCTTGAAAATCCTAATGAGATTACTCCACTTCCTCCTCATGATGGTTGGTCCTCCTTCCCCCTCACGGTGTGGGTGATGGATTTGGAAAACATTGGCTACAGCTTACAGGAGGGAAAAGAAAGACTTATCACCGCAGGCATAAAAAGCAGTTTTATAAATAAATCACGAGCGAAAATCGTAGATCGTAGCATCCTGGATTACCTCATGGAAGAGTTAAAACGTGGAAGTTCCCCATTAGCAGATCGAGTAACTGCACTTTCCATAGGCAGGCTTGTCGCAGCGAGGATTATAGTATCAGGGCAAGTAAGCTATGAAGGGCCTCTAACACAGATCATTTACTATGTAACCGAGACAGAGACCAGTGAGGTAACCATAGTAAAAGAAGAAACGTTTAAAGGCCTTATATCACCATCCGAAATCGCACAGAGAATTTCCAGCATCCTCGTAGATGAATTGAATCAAATTTATCCACTTCAGGGGAAAATAAGTGAGGTTCAGAAAGATGAAATAATTCTCAATATAGGGAAGGCCCACGGTGTTAAAAATGCTTATCAGTTCAAGGTGGTTGATACGGATTTCATCCTTGAGATAAAAGGGATTCTTTCAGAGCAAAGCATTGCGGTCGTAAAAGCAGGTTCTGGCAGCATTACACCAGGGTTGAGGGTAAAGTTTCTGGATTCAAGCCCTTAGAAAAGTTGAATTGAAACATTGTTGGGTAAATCATATGACATTCTTAACTGCCAATTCACAATCATATCAACATGGTGTGGCTATCAGGAGCTTTTACCTGTTTTTAGTATGTATTCTCCTTCTATACAGCAGACTTACAAATCTTTCCTTCGCACAGCAAGTATGGAGGATTGAAATGCCTTCATCTCCCAATCCTGTGGGTTCAGGTGCCAGGGCGCTTGGTATGGGCGGAGCGTTCATCGCTATTGCAGATGATGCCACGGCAGCCTCCTGGAATCCCGGAGGACTTGTTCAATTAGAAGAACCTGAATTTTCAATCGTTAGTGCATACACCCATCGCATGCACGAAAACGAATTTGGGACAAATCCAGAGGCATCAGGGACACAACTTGTCTCTTACTCCAGAGTTAATTACCTCAGCGCTGCTTATCCTTTTGCTCTCTTTGGCCGTAGGATGCTTATATCACCAAACTATCAACACCTTTTCGATTTCACCCGGAAGGCTTCATTCCCCTTAGAACAGCATACAGATACACTCTCATTATTTCAAAATTATGAGAGTCGAATGAATGGCAGCCTTTCTGCTATTGGTATCGCATATTGTGTTCAGATTACCCCAGTCTTTTCCTTCGGTGTTACATTGAATCTCTGGGAGGATGGTCTTTATAAAAATGAATGGAAAGAAAAATCATATCAAAGGGGCTCCGGCTTACTCAGCAGTGACGATGCATCCTATTCCTTTTCCTTTGAAATTAAAAGTCTCAGCCGCTATTCCTTTAGTGGGCGTAACGCAAATTTTGGCATTTTATGGGATATAAACAAGAGATTGACTATGGGCATAGTTCTCAAGACTCCTTTTAAGGCAGATCTTATTCATACATTTCGGTGCAATGAATCGCTCATATTTCCTGATAATCCAGAGAGCAATATAGAAGACTCAAGTGATGATACATCCAAGAAGAAACTGGATATGCCCATGTCATATGGTATCGGTATCGCATACCGATTCTCTGATAATTTTACTGCTGCTCTTGATATTTATAGGACAGAATGGAGTGATTTTATCTTGACAGATTCAGACGGTAACAAGACATCACCCATAAGTCTAAAACCTCCTTCTGAATCCGATATCAATGACACTACCCAGATTCGTTTTGGCATAGAACATCTTTTCATTGGACCGAAATATTTGATTCCCGTGCGTTATGGCATTTTCTACGATCCTGCTCCAGCGGTGAAACAGCCTGATGATTATTTTGGCATTAGTCTTGGATCCGGAATATCCATTCACCCTTTTATATTTGATATTACGTACCATTATCGATTTGGGAATGAAGTGGGCAGGTCCATGTTACAAGCCCTTGATTTTTCTCAGGATCTTCATGAGCATACGATATATTCTTCGTTGATCATTCACTTTAGATAGGTTTTGTAATTATTGATATGAAACATCCTTTTCTTGAGCTTATATTATTATTAGAGCTGTCGCTTTTGTCTCCAGCACCACTCTTTCCTCCTGCCTGAACACCACTAAAGTGTAAGACCTGTACCTCAATAGTTGGAGGCATAGTATCAGGATGGTTAATTCTTGAATGAGGAACAAGCCAACCATCACCTTCTATAGCCAACTCCCAGCCAGTCTGAGGATTGTAATGGTAAATATTTAGGGAAGATGGATTATTCCCCTCAGGGATTGGGATAAATATAATAACAGGATCCTCAAAGACCGTGGGAGGTTTAAGATTCAAGGGAAATCCAATTCCATTGTCAATGTCTAGTGGAGGTATCTCTCCCAAAGGACCAAACGTTGGTTTTACAGGTTCATTGGTGTCATAGATAATCATGGCTCCCTCAATGTGGGAACCATCAATAGAGGCAACCGTAGTTTTTCCAGTAGCAGGATTGACATCAATGGATATTTGCGGAGTATTGTGTAATGTATTGTCATACTGCTCTTGATTTTCTATCTTAAAATGATAGGTATAAGGGGTGTCCATTAAGACTCCTTTTGCGTCTGAAGCACTTACGGTCACATCCACAATCTGATCGAAGATAAACTCATTTTCTTTTGAATCATAGACAATCCATATGTCAGTAATATCTCCGGAATGCACTTCCTTTACTCTGAATATATTACTATTATAAGTATAGCTGTTTTCTTCAACAATCAGTTGAATGCTCCCCAAATCAATACCATCACTATCCTTAATCCTTATCCTGATTGATGTATTACAGGGAACCCGATGGCTATCAATTATACCTGCATTCTCATAGGGATAGGTCTCATCTCTATCTATTACAGGACCCTGGTTGGCCATTACAATTCCGTATACAGAGGCTTCATTAACTGTTATGGTTACAGAACCCAAGTTCTGCGGCGCCCAATTACAAGAATAAATCCCCTGACCATTATCCACAAGGGACACAGGATTATCTCCATTATCAAAAACCACTGTCAAAGAAAGATTAGTGAGAGGGGTACTGCAGTTATCTATTACATGAATTATAATGGTTTGAATCACACCTATATTTGTAATAAAATCACTAGACGGAGAATTGAAAGCTATAATTTGGGAGGTAGGGATGCATAATGCTTCTGACTGGCTAACAGTGAAGGTATTACCTGCAATAATCATGGTCCCGGTACGGGAATCGGTACTTGTGTTGGCCTCCACAGAATAGGCCACAGTATCATTGCTCCTGCCCGAGGTGCCGGAGGTGATTGTTATCCAACTTTCATTACTTGTTGCTGTCCAATTGCAGCCACTTTGTGTAGTTACATTCACACTCCCGCTTCCATTCATTGAATCAAAAGACTGATTTGTGGGAAAGATTGAGTAAGCACAGGGAACACCAGACTGGCTCACGGTAACTGTTTCCCCAGCTATAGTCATTGTCCCAATCCTTGAACTTGTGCTTGTATTAGAGGAGACCGAATAATTTACTGCTCTGTTTCCACTTCCACTGCTTTCTGATGTTATTGTTATCCATGAATCATTGCTCGAGGCCTCCCAGTTACAACCACTCGGGGCTGTTACACTCACAATGTCTGTCCCATATGATGAGCTAAAAGATCTGGTTGCAGGTATAACACTGTAACTGCATGATATGCCAGACTGGATAACAATAAAGCTCTGGCCTCCAATAATCATGGTGCCAGTACGGGAATCGGCACTTGTGTGAGCTGCCACGGAATAGCTCACAGTGGCACTCCCACTACCCGAACTACCAGATGTGATTGTTATCCATGAATCATTGCTCGAAGCATTCCAGCTACAATCACTCGGGGCTGTTACACTCACAATGTCTGTCCCATATGATGAGCTAAAGGATTCACTCGTAGGCATGATGCTGTAAGAACATGGTGTGCCAGACTTAATCTCAAAAGCATTTGAGAACTGATCCGCTATCCCTGCAGGATTGATGATCCGTATGGTATAAAAACCTACCGGTAAACTGGATGGGATTACTGCCCTTATCTCGGTCCCCTCTGTATTTATTTCCTCTATCTGGACAGGCCAGAAACATGGTCTGGCAATGATTTGCATGCCAACAGATCCTGAAGTAATGTATATATAGTTATTGTTTATATAGATCCCTGAAGCTCCGCCTGCCAGACTTATATGAGAAATAAGCAGAGGATTTTCAAGATCGCTGATATCGATAATCGCAAGGCCAGAATCTCCATCAGCCACATACGCGTAATTCCCTTCGATATCTACCTCATAAGCGCTGCCAGGAGTATTATAGCTTCCTGTAAGAGCTGGTTTATTGGGATCGCTGATATTGATAATCTGAAGGCCAGAACCAGCTATATAGCAATAATTACCCTCAACATATATCCCAGAAGTATACCCGGAAGTAGTATAGCTTCCCGTAAGGATTAGTCTTTCAGGATCACTGATATCAATAATCTGAAGGCCAGAACTCCTATCAGCCACATAGGCGTGGCTACCATTAACATATACACAAAGAGCCCAGCCGGAAGTGTCATAGCTCCCCATGAAGGATGGGCTCTCAGGATCATTGATATCGATAATGTGAAGGCCAAACCTATCAGCTATATAGGCACGATTTGCCTTTATATATGCATCTCGAGCAAAGTCCGGAGTCTCATAGGTCCCCTTAATCTCTGGTTGTTCAGGATTGCTGATATCGATAATCTGGAGGCCTGAAAAACCATCAGCCACATACGCGTAATTCTCCTCGACATATACCCCAACATATGGCCACCCAGGTGTATTACAAATTCCTGTAAGGGCTGGACTTACAGGACAGCTGATATCAATAATCTGAAGGCCTGAATCTCCATCTGCTATATAGGCGTAATTACTCTTTATATATATACCATGAGCCTTACCGAGAGTGTTATAGCTTCCTGTAAGGATTGGGCTCCTAGAATTACTGATATCAATAATTTGAAGGCCAACACTATCAGAAGCCACATAGGCATAGTTTCCCTCGACATATACCCCATGGGCATTGCTGCTGAAAAAATAACTTCCTCTATACACCGGTTGTTCAGGATTACTGATATCGATTATTCTAAGTGTAGAATGTCCAAAATTATCATTAAAAGTTACGAAGGCCTGATTTTCCATGACATACACTCCACGTGCATTATAGCTGGCATCATAAAAGTGGCCTCTATATACTGGCTGTCCGGGATTACTAATATCAATGATTGTAAGGCCAGAATCTCCAGCTGCTACATACGCGTAATTGCCCTCCACATGTATATCATAAGCGTAGCCCGAGGTATTATAGCTTCCTTTATGAACTGGATTCTCAGGATTGCTGATATCGATAATCTGAAGGCCTGAATCTCCATCTGCCACATACGCATAGTTACAATCGATATATATACCATGAGCAGATCCGGAGGTATCATAATTCCCCGTAAGGGATGGATTCTCAGGATCTTTAATATCGATAATCTGAAGGCCTGAATCTCCATCTGCTATATAGGCATAATTACTCTTAATATATATACCACGAGCCTCGCCGGGTGTATTATAGCTTCCTGTAAGGATTAGGCTTCTAGGATAGCTGATATCAATAATCTGAAGGCCTGAATCTCCATCTGCCACATATGCGTAATTACCATCCACATAGGCTCCATAAGCGCAGCCCGAGGTATTATAGCTACCCTTTAGTGAAAGGCCTTCCCCATAGATAACTATATTTGTATTTTCCGTAAGATTCTCTCCACTTATGTGTATTGTCGTATTTGCATCTGTATATCCTTGCTGGGGTGTAATTGAGGAGTAAACCCAGGGAGCACCTAACTGGATCACGGTAACCGTTTCCCCAGTTATAGTTATTGTTCCAATCCTTGAATGTGTGCTTGTAGTAGAGGAGACTGAATAATGTACTGCTCCATTTCCACTTCCACTGCTTTCTGATGTTATTGTTATCCATGAATCATTGCTCGATGCATTCCAGTTATAACCACTCGGGGCTGTCACACTTACAATATCTGTCCCACCAGATGAACTAAAAGATCTGCGTGTAGGCGTAGCACTGCACCCGGAAGCAGCCAACCAGCCAGTATCATAGGAACTGTAACCACTCTCACCATTAGAATTTAATGCCTTTACCAAATAGTAGTAGGTTATCCCTGCAGATCCCTGTGTGTCATCTATAAATTCAATATCATTCGAATAGCCTAAGTTATCGCATGTACCAAAGTGACTCAGGGGGCCTCCCACGGATGTGGCACGGTATACATTATAGGAGGTTGCTCCAGAGACAAGATTCCATGTTACACGAATCTTATCCGTATAAGTACCTTTAGTGGCCGTGACACCTGTAGGTGCAGATGGCGTAAGAGCTTTAATATTCACCTTAATTGGACCAGGTGGATCCGGTTGAAGACTTACGTTTCCCATATTATCCACAATATGAATCCCATACCAGTAATTACCTCCTGATAATGGGGAATATGATAAAGACACAGTGAAGGGGCCATTGCCCGAAAGAGGAATTCTATCGATTTCTGACCAGCCCACAGGAGTGCCATTGCTATCATGAGCACACCAGAGTTCAGCCCTATTAAGGCCTGAGCCCCCACTATCTGAGACAGTATAAGAGATTGTGAGTGTATTTCCTAATGTAAGGGTGAGGGGATTAACAGAAAAAGAACTCACAGTGGGCGGAACAGAGTCTCCACTTGAATCACCTATCAACTCAAAATCCATGGTCACCACTTCACCCTCGGTAATCAACACATCATAATAACTCATTGGTATGTATCCAGGAGCCACCGCTGTCACAATAAAGGTCCCTGCTTTGTGGGGTATCATATAATTTCCATCTGGGAGGCTGATGGAAGAGGCATTGGCATTAGTTCGGATCTGTGCCCCTTCAATTGATTTTTCAGAATTTGCATCTGTTACAGTACCCATAATAAAACCATCTATAAAGGCAGTGGGTCTGTATATTTCAAGATCATACCCTGTCTCTTCCCCAAAAACTCCTGGATCATAATGCCGGACCATCACATAGTAAGTATTGTTTTGGAGACAAGTCCAGGACAGGATTTCATCCTCACCTGTAATTCCATCATTGCTCGATGCTAAAATTGTGTTTCCATCCGTATCATAGAGATTAATGATCACATCGCAATTTGATCCTAGACTGCTGACCTTTATGGTATATGCTTCATCTGAAATCCCATAGAATTTCACCCAGTCTTCGTCTCCCTCATCATGTAGGCTATGTTGCTGAGGAACGTCATTGTTCAAGACTATGACAGTTGCCAGGGTGCAGGTGTCATCTTCTTCGAAGAGATCCGGATCAGCAATCCGGATAACTTTAGTCTCCATGGGTTGAGATATATTATTATCGCTATCCTTTGCATACACTGCCACTTGGTAAGTGCCAGAGATGGTAAAATCATCAAAATTTCCCTCGTAACGACCCTTTCCTACATGACTCAGCTCTATTGTTGGTAATTCTGTAACTGGATGCTCGGGATGAGTCGACTTGAACCCTGGCGGTGTTACAACGGTCCACACCTTGTCTATGGTGCCGGTGGTGGTAACATCGTCTGCCCAGATAGTTGCGGATGTTTTCCCGCTCAAGGTCTGCACAGGACATATTAAGCCAATCAACGGTTCATCACCTGCGCGCATTATCCCCACCCCAATGGTGTAAGACAGGGACAGTTTGCCATCGGCTTTCTCATTGCCAAGTCCATTGCCATTGTCGTCCAGATGGGGCGTTTGGTCCCGGCATGAAAAGGCAATGGCATTCTTGGCATGTAGAAATGCTTCCCGAACATTCATACCATTTAGCACACACCTCCAGAAAAAATTGGAAAAGGAGAGGTCACCTCCGGAGAGAAAATAGGCTGATTGATTTTCCCCAGTGCTGGAAAACAAGATGCGCTCTTTATCATCAGGAGGAGTCAGAATTGAAAGAAAGCTCCCTGAACAACAGGCATCGTAGATAACCGTCACCTTGCCTGGCATATCAGCTTGCACGCTGTCAAGCCAACTGTCCAGGTCAGAAGCTGAAAGGGTCTCTGAATCATTTATCCGAAAGGTTCCTTGATCACCATTCCCCATCATATACACTACCAGGTCCTGGGTGTCCTGCCTTGCCCAGGTCTCAATAGCATAGCTCAAGTTAAGCAGGGTTGACAAACCATCCACACCGCTTGAAAAGGTTATTGGACTCATGAAGTAGATGTCATCATCTGTATACCCTTGAAAAGTCAGTGCCTCATAGACTAGAGTGGCAGTTTTCTCTATGACAGGCCACAGCTCATCTGATTGGGAGCCGCTGGCCACAATGATCGCCTTACGTTTTAAGGGATTTTCAACCGATACTGTGGTAAGTTTCGGGACCGATGTGTTCCCGACACTATCCCTGGCATAGATGGCAATATGGTAAGTGCCTTCCATGTGAAATGCATCATAGTTCCCCCCGTATCGACCACCTCCAACAGGTATAAGCTCAAGGGAGGGCAAGTTGTATATGGGATTATTTGATGCCTGCTGGTTATAGTCAGGAGGCCTTATGATCGCCCATACCCGCACCACCCCGTCGTTATCAGCGACGTCTGATGCATAGAGATGGGCTGTTGGACCATTTATGACTTGAGAAGGAGATACCTCGCCTATGATCGGGGCATCACCGTGGATCTTCATGCCATTGCCTATGTAGGTATTTGATGCTATGATTCCATCTTGAGCATCATTACCTTCCCCATTGCTATTATCATCCAAGAGTGGTGTCTGCCCTGTGCTTGCACTGATAGCTTCTTTGGCTAGGTCAAAGGCATCCTTGATATTAAGCCCATTAAAAATGTGGGTCCAGAAGAAGCTTGAGAAAGAAATGGAGCCTTGTGTGATAAAGTGGGCATACTCGGTGGCTGTTGTGCTGGTGACCACGATCCGCTCTTTGCCATCGGGAGCAGTAAGGGGAGAGAGAAAACTTCCGGATTGGCATGCATCATAGATGAGGATTATTTTAGCCCCTGTCTTTTCCTGAAGGCTGTCTAACCACTTATCAAGATCAGAGGCGCTGAGAATCTCCATACTGCTCATTCGAAAGGTGCGATCATTCCCATGGTCAACGAGATAGAGGATGAGGCTTTTTGCATTCTCAGCCCATTCTGTAATAGCATGCTGAAGATTGTTATTGGTGGGATTGCCATCAACATCATCTAGAGCACCATTATTGTCTAGATCAAGGTCTGTATCTGAGGTAAGATAGTAAATGGTTTCTTTGGTAAAGCCCTGAAAAGTGAGTGTTCTGTAAGTAAAGTTGGCACACATTTGCGTGGCATCCCATATCTCGTTGCCTGGATAAGGTCCGCCACCTGCAACAATGACAGCTTTTGCAATGCCCTCTGAAAAAGCGGCCTTTCTGAATACCTGAATACGGTTATTTTCAGCATCTGTAACATATACTTTCTCTTCAAGACTAACACATATCCCCCATGGATGGTTGAACTGACCTGGATTAGAGCCAAATGCGCCGAATTTTGTTATGAATTCGCCATCCGGAGTGAATTTCTGAATACAATGGTTAAACCAGTCTGCTACATAGACGAAACCGTTTTTATCGATTGCTATACCAGATGGATCTTGAAATTCCCCATCTTCACAGCCCTTTTTTCCCCACTTTAATACAAACTCACCTTCCGATGTTGTCTTCTGGATGCAGCGGTTATCAAGATCAGCCACATAGACAAAATCGCTGCTATCAATCGCTATGCCTCCAAGCTCACGCAACCTCTCTTTTAAAAATCCTTCTCTTCCCCACTTTAATATAAATTCACCGTCTGAAGTAAACTTCTTTATACAGTAGTTATCCATTTCAGTCACATAGACAAAATCGTTGCTATCGATCGCTATGCCTCGAGGATGATAAGACTCATCATCTCCATGGCTCTTAGTTCCCCATTTGGTTACAAATTCACCCTCTGGTGTGAACTTCTGGATGCGATTGTTCAAATCATCAGCCACATAGACAAAATCATTGCTATTGATCGCGATGCCCCGTGGATTAAAAAACTCACTATTATTAGTGCCCCATTTTCCCCATGTGGTCACAAATTGGCCGCCTGATGTGAACTTCTGTATGTGATCGTTCAAATCACTTATATAGACAAAGCCGCCACTATCTATCGCTATGCCTTGAGGCCCATTAAACTCACCCTCATCATTGCCGCTACTTCCCCATTTTGCAACTAATTTACCATTTAAAGTAAACTTCTTGATGAAATCATCACGTGTTGTCACATAAATAAAATCATTCTCATCTATCGCGATACTTAAAGGATGAGAAATTAATGTGAGAATTCTACCGCCCCCGCTCTGCTCACTTCCCCATTCTGTAATAAATGCACCATCTGATGTGAATTTCTGTATGAGGCTGTTCTCCTTATCAGCCACATAGACAAAACCATTACTATCTAGTGCAACGCCTCGAGGTTCATCAAATATAGTCTCCCCACTTTCCTCACTTCCCCATTTTGTGATAAATTCACCATTTGTAGTGAACTTTTGTATACGATTGTTACCCCCATCAACTACATAGACAAAATTACTGTTATTATCAATTGCTATATCACAGGGTCTATAAAATAAACCAACACTCGTGCCACTACTTCCCCATTTTGCTATAAATTCACCATTTGGGGTAAATTTCTGTATGCGATTGTTCATACAATCAGATACAAAGATAAAACCGCTGCTATCTATTGCCATACCTCGAGGATGAGAGAACTCACCATCTCCACTGCCAGATTTTCCCCATTTTGTAATAAATTGACCATCTGGGGTGAACTTCTGTATTCGATCATTCCATGTATCAGCAACATATACAAAACCACTTGAATCTATAGCTATGCTATCCAGAGCATAAAAATCTCCCTCTTCACTTCCCTTTTCCCCCCATTTAGTTATAAATTGACCATCTCGGGTGAACTTCTGTATGCGGTGAAATCCTGTATCAGCAACGTAGACAAAACCTCTTTTATCTATTACAATTCCACCCGGTTCACTAAAATACCATGGTTGGTGCAAAGTAGGCCACATTCGTTCAAATTTATAAATTTCCTCAGATGAGGCCAGCGCAGGCAGAATGCACAGAAAGAGGAAAAAGATAATCGTACTTTTTTTTTCATCAGGATTCCAGCACTGTGAGGATTTGATTTTCTTCATAATCCCTCCATAATATATTTAATAAAACAGAGATTTAAAAGATAAGTAAGCTATTGAGGTTATAAAACAGCTATCTTCCCCTGATACATCCACTTCCTGATCATCTAGTACGCCATTCATATTCGTATCTTCGGCAGATACAGCAACAGTTCTAAACGAATAAGGAGGGGACCATTCTGATATGCCATTATTATTGTCATAAAATCTGACTCTCCAATGATATAGAGTATCGTTATTTAAAAGAGTTTCCGGTACACTAAATAAGGTAAAATATTCACTGCTTGTTACATCAAGAACAAGATCTGTAAAGTCATTATTTAGGCTGATCTGCCACTGCGTCTTATCGTGTGTATCATCGCTATCCGGATCATTAAAATTACCTGTTTTGAGCTCAGGGCTCAATGAAATAGTAATTTCACCATCTCTTGGAAAAGAAAGCAAGGGCTGGTCCGGAGGATTATTTATGAGTGGTTTTGGGGCAGGAGTTACAGTAATAGTGACTGTCTGGGTATCGTTTTTACTTGGGATACCGCAATCGGTAACAGTAAATATGACCTCATAATTGCCTGTATCCCCTAAATCAGACCTCCAGCTAAACATCTGGGTTTCAGCATCAAAGTGTGCTCCATCGGGAAGGCCACTCGCACTAAAGGTAAGGCTGTCTCCATCAAGATCCATTGCCGTGATTGTGAACTCAAGCACCTCACCTTCTTCAATAGTCTTTGTCCCTATTTTATCAAGCACAGGTGCTCTGTTGATATTTTCAACACTATTATTTCCAATGGGCTCATGAGCTGTTGGACGGCTCACATCTTCGGTCAGGTCAAAATTTCTGGCAATTATTTCACCTTCATTGATCAGTACAGCATAAGTGAGCCATCTATACCCAGATGCCTTTGCTGTTACTGTAAATGTTCCCACTGGATGGACCATAAAATATGCACCATTAGGAAGACTGATGGCCGCGGCTTTGCCATCAGTCTGGATCAGTACTCCCTCAATTGGCCCGCCAGTATTAGTATCCCTTACATTTCCTGTGATGGTTCCCCATAATTCGCCTATGGGATGATATAGTACGAGATTATATTCAGTACCCTCACCGAAAAGACTTGGATCGGAATTCTTTATTCTCACATAGTAAACACCATCCTGTTCACATTTCCAATCGAGCAGTTCATCCTCGCCTACACTTCTATCATCACTAAAGGCAAGCATTATGGTGCCATTCTCATTATAGAGTTCAATAACTGCATCGCAATAAGTACCCGCATTACTTATTTTTATCGTGTAAATTACCTCTGAGATCCCATAGAACTGTACCCAGTCCTTATCCCCCGTATCATGAAAATTGTGGGCCTGGGCTTCTTGATCATTCAAGATTATCACACTGGAATTACTAAAAATATCGTCATCCTCATATATGTCAGGACCATCCATACGAAAAACGTGCGTCTCCTTCGGCACAGATAGATTTCCTTCCGTGTCTTTGGCATATACTGCAATAGTATAAGTCCCATAGATGCTAAAATCACTATATGTCCCCTCATATCGGCCGTCGCCCTTATCCACTAGCTCCACTGTCGGTAGGTCTGTAACAGACTGCCCGGGCACATCACGAACGTATTGCGGGGAGTTGATTAATGCAAATATTCTTTCTATGGTGCCGGTAGTGGTCACATCCTCCACCCGGATGGTGGCATAAGAGGAGCCAGATAACGTCAAGCCGGGACATATTGATCCTATCATCGGATCATCTCCAGCCAGCATGATACCCACACCAATAATATAATTTTTTGCCAGCTTTCCGTCTGACTTCTCGTTACCAACACCATTGCCAGTATCATCCAGCTGAGGTGTTTGGTTTTTGCATAAAAAGGCGATTGCGTTCTTGGCGTGTAAAAATGCGGCCTGAACATCCATCCCGTTTAATATCCGATTCCAGAAAAATTTTGAAAAGGAGATGTCGCCTCCAGAAAGAAAATAGGCAGGTTGATTTTTCCCAGTGCTGGAAATTAAGATGCGTTCTTTATCATCAGGAGGGATCAGAAGTGAGAGAAAACTCCCCGAACAGCAGGCATCATAGATAACCGTCACCTTGCCTGGCATATCAGCTTGCAAGTTGTCAAGCCAGCTGTCCAGATCAGAAGCTGAAAGCGCCTCTGTATCATTGATCCGAAAGATTCCATGATCACCTTTCCCGACCATATACACCACTAAGTCCTGGATGTTTTGCCTCGCCCACGTCTCAATAGCATACATCAGGTTACTCTGGATTGCAGTACCATCCACACCCGTTGAAAAGGTCACTGGACTCATTAAATAGATGTCATCATTGCTGTAACCCTGAAATGTCAATGCCTCGTAAACTAATGTGGCGCTTTTCTCAATGGCAGGCCATAGTTTATCTGACTGAGAGCCCCCGGCCACAATAATTGCCTTTCTGGTCAAGGGATTGTCCACCGTTATCGTGGTTACTTTTGGAATGGAGGTGTTCCCAATCCGATCCATGGCATAGATGGCTATATGGTAAGTTCCCTCAATGTTAAATCCATCATAGGTCTCCTCATATTGATCATTACTTACAGACTTTAAGTCAAAGGAGGGTAGTCCTTGCACAGGATTGTCTGATAATCCCTGACGATAATCAGGGGGTCTGATCACCGCCCACACATGGGCAATCCCATCATTATCCGTGACATTATAAGCAGATAATATAGCAGAAGCTGTATTGCTGATGATTTGTGCCTCAGATACACTCCCTATCACAGGGGCACCACCATGAATAACTGTCCCGTTACCTATATATGTATCCTGGGCTATAATAAAATCTGCAGCTTCATTCGAACTCCCATCGCCATTAGCATCCAGGAGGGGGTTTTGTAAGTTTGTAGTATTGTTAATTGCATCTTTTGCCAATTCATAGGCTTTCTTGACATTGAGGCCATTAAAGATCTGGGTCCAGAAGTAGTTGGAGAAAGAGATCGATCCCTGTGTAATAAAATAGGCACTCTCATCGGGGGACGTACTGGTAATCACAATCCGCCCCTTGCCAGAGGGAGGTCTAAGTGCAAATATAAAACTCCCTGACCCACAGGCATCGTAAATAACAGTCACCTTGCCGGGAATTGTTGTCTGGATTGTATCCAACCAGATATCCAAATCAGAGGCAGACAGGATCTCTGTGCTACTCATCCGGAAAGTGCCGTCTCCACCATGGTCGACAAGATATATCATGAGACTATCAGTATCTTTTGCCCATATGGTCATGGCTTGGTTGAGATTACTGTTAGTGGCATCTCCGTCCACATCATCAAGCATACCGTTACTGTCAAGGTCAAGATCTGTATCTGATGAGAGATAATAGATAGTCTCTTTGGTGAAACCTTGGGAGATAAGCGCCCTGTATGCAAAGTTCGCGCACATCTGGGTGGCATCCCAAATATTATTACCAGGGAAGGGACCGCCACCAGCTACGATGATGGCCTTGCTCTTGGAGGGAATGGAAGTTTTTTTAAAAACTTTAATGCTGTGAAAATTACTAATATAAATATGACCATTTATAGGATTTACTGCGAGCCCTTTTGGCAGATAGACTTGATCAGGATTATGGCCTTGTTCGCCCCACTTGGTTATGAACTGTCCATCTGAAGTAAACCTCTGGATAAGAAAATACCTGATTGTGCCATATTCAGAATGCCAGCCGACGCGCTCTGTATAATCAGCCACATAGACAAATCCATTCCCATCGACTGCTATACCACAGGGCCTACTGAATTCCCCATTGTCATATCCTTCACTGCCCCACGTAGTAATGAACTTACCATCTGCGGTGAATTTCTGAATTCGACTATTATCTGTATCAGCCACATATATGTCACCGATTTCATCTACTGTGATACCATGTGGATGGGAAAATTCTCCATCACCCTCTCCTTTGCTGCCCCACGTGGTAATGAACTTACCATCTGCGGTGAATTTTTGAATTCGACTATTATCTGTATCAGCCACATATACGTCACCGATTTCATCTAACGCTATGCCAAATGGCCCATTAAACTCTCCATCGCCATCCCCTTCGCTGCCCCACGTAGTAATAAACGTACCATCTGAGGTGAACTTTTGGATCCGATTATTACCTGTATCTACCACATAGACATTCTCACTTCCATCTATTGTTACGCCAAATGGCTTATCAAACTCTCCATTACCATCTCCCTCGCTCCCCCACTTCGTGATAAATTCCCCATTTGCAGTAAACTTCTGGATACGATTATTCATAACATCAGCCACATAAATGTTTCCATTTTTAGCTATATCTATGCCCCAGGGCCACTGGAGTTGCCCATCACGGCTACCATAACTGCACCACTTTGCAATGAACCTACCATCTGAAGTAAACTTCTGAATCCTCCTATTACCTGTATCAGCTACATAGACATTCCCACTTCCATCTATCGCTATGTCAAACGGCCCATTAAACTCTCCATCACTATCTCCTTCACTGCCCCATCGTGTAATGAACTTGCCCTCTGAAGTGAACTTCTGTATACAATTACTACTCCAATCAATCACATAGACATTGCCTTTGTCATCTAAAGCTATGCCACGGGGCAACTTGAACTGCCCATTATCGCTCCCTTCGCTGCCCCACGTGGTGATAAACTTGCCATCTGAAGTGAATTTCTGGATGCGACGCTCATCTACATTTGTTCCTAAACTAGGATCATATTTCAATCGGTGATCACCTACGTAAACATTCCCACTTTCATCTATAGCTATGGCAGAAGGGGATGCAAACTGTCCATCACCATAACCATAGGTACCCCATGTGGTGATAAAGTACCCGTCCGAGCTAAACTTCTTAATGCAATGGTTCATATAATCAACCAAATAGACATTACCACTTGCGTCTATAGCTATACCTTGCGGATGTGAAAAATACCATGGCTGCTGCAAGGTAGGCCACATTCGTTCAAATTGATAAATTTCCTCGGATGAGGCCAAGGCAGGAAGAATGAATAAGAGTATAAAAAAGAGAATCATACATTTGTTTTTATTGATGTAATGATTTTTTTTCATCTAAAAATACTATGGAAAATTACTTTTTATTTTTAGTTAATCTAAAATAAATTATACAGTAAAAGCTTAGAAAAATACAGTTATGAAATTTTTCACATTTTTTAACATATTTTCCCTCATATCACTCCTTTCTGAATTTTGTTTATTTTTCTTTAAAAAATCTGTGGTCCCATTTGCGCCGTATAACGCAATACCAATAAAGCATCCGTTACCGTTACTTCCATTACCCTCACTACCGCCGTGGCCATCATCCGGTAATTCTGATATGCCCATACTGTATAAGGAAAAATGATCTACTTTGCAAATAAGGAGATTATTTTGGCTATCAATGTTATCAATATCAACTGATTCCCAGGATAATGCAGGTGTATTATAGGTAAAGACCTCTAATTCGGAGGGATCACTTACACCTGCCTTCTCAAGATCTTCATCGGTATAGGGTATCCTGATAGAGACAGGAATAGTAAAGGTTATGCCTTTTGGCCCTAAATCGATTATTCTCCCAATGGCCATGGTGCCGGTAGGTAAAGGTGGGCCATTAGTTGCTTCACCAATAGTGATAGTGATATACTCGGTAAGTGCTCCTGGAGGTATCTCTATAGAAGCTCCTTTGATAGGGCAGTCAGATGCCTTTACCTCAATGGTTTGGAGATTTGTAGCTGAGGCAAAGACATCTTGAGAAGCATATATTTCTATGGTTATTTCAAGACTGTTCACCTTAAATGTGGCAACAGATGACCATTGGCTGGAGAGCCCGTGCTCATCAATAGCTCGTGCCCTCCAATAATAGTCGGCATAATTTATTAAATTAACATTGATGCTCCATAAACATTCTATGCCACTTATAGATATTATTAAATCGGATAGAGCCTCATCGGAATAAAGTTCAAAATCATATGTTATTTGATCACCATTAATATCAGTGGAGGGATTTATACTTAAAGTAGGCCTCAAGGTACAAACTTCGGTGTTGTCTCCAGGATTTTTAATCATAGGTATGCTGGGAGGATCATTGATCATTGGAACTGTAGGAGCACGGTTTGGTATTGAGTCGGGGTTATTTGGTTCAGTGCCGCTTAAGTATTCCTTTAAATTAGAAACAAAATCTTTGTCCAGATCATCATTTGCATCATTTATCAAAGGCTCTAGACCATACTGAACCTCCCAGCCATCAGGCATCCCGTCGCTATCCGTATCAGAATTACAAGGACTTGTTTCGCCAGCATCCACTATACCATTATTGTTGACATTCTCAACTCCATCGGGGATACCGTCTCCGTCAGTATCAGAGTCATTTGGATCAGTGCATATCGTCCTTTCAAGGCTGTCAGATAAACCATCCCCATCAGAGTCTATGTCGTCATCAGTAACGATGACTATTATACTTTCCGAATCATTACCTGTGTCTGGATCCATTGGACTTGAGGCCGTCCGAGTCACAGAGGTGGTGATCTCACCTAGCTGATCAACCCTTGTGTTAATTTGAAGTGAAGCAGAGGCCCCATTGGCAAGACCTGCTATATCCCATACCCCTGTCCCAGAATCGTAAGAACCACCTGAGTTATCATCTAAATATTTTAAACCAGCAGGCAATAGGTCTATTATCTGAATCCCAGTTGCATCATCAGGCCCTTTATTTTCTACTGTAATGGTGAAAACAATATTATTTCCTATAATCGGATTCTGGTCATCTACACTCTTTTTTACTGAAATGTCTGCTTGCAATCTTCTTACCGTCACCTCATCTGAATCATTCCCGGTGTATGTATCAACCTCATTTAAATTACTTATAGCTGCAATATTTGTTTGCAATGCGGCATCTATTACTTTTACTACTATGTCCATTATTACATAGGATGCGGCTGAGATCGTGCCTATCTCCCATATACCTGTCTCCTCAAGATAGACGCCCTGTGATGGCTCTGAAGATATATAAGTCAACCCATCAGGTAAAAGATCGTTTATTTTAACATTATTGGCATCATCAGGACCATTGTTCCTTACTAACAATGTAAATACCACCTCATCTTCTACATTTATCACTCTCTGATTCACAATCTTCTGAATCGATAAATCTGCGATAAAAGGATGATTTATAGTATCCTGATTTATTATCACACTAGATTCGTTATTAGTTGTATCAGGGTCTATCTGGTCACTGCGGCTAATCCTTGCTGTGCTAATTAGCTCATTTTCATTATTCACTGTCGCCGTTAGCTGAAGCGTTGCGCTATCACCTTCATTCAAATTACCTACATCCCATATACCTGTATTTGAATCATAAGTCCCTTGGAATGGCGTGTTTGATCGATATGTTAAGCCTGTTGGTAAGACATCTGTTACCTGCATCCTCGTGGTATCATCTACCCCGTTATTGGTTACTATGATAGTAAAGGTTACTGTATCTCCAGCAATAGGGACTGGATTATTTACAGTCTTCTCTATTGCCAGATCAGCCTGGCTTCCTCCATTCAGGATTAACCCAAAAGAATTATTGGTAATATCAGAATCAGTTACTTCAGAATCTGTTATGCTGGCTATGTTTACAATTTCTCCTTGGTGAATAACCGTTGCGGTGATATTAAGGCTGACTGTATTGTTAGGAGCAGTGGCAGAAAGATTACCTATATTCCATTTTCCTGTATCTTTATCATAACTTCCTTCGGAATCGTCACTTACGTATCTTAACCCTAATGGCAAAATATCTATTACCTGCACCCCTGTGGTATCTCTTGGGCTGTTGTTTGTTACAGTAATAGTGAAAATGATAGTAGCATCCACGCTATGGGTCAAATTATCAACAGTCATCCGAATCTCTAAATCTGTATCGACTTTCACTACAGTAAGATCAAAGGGAGGTAAGGAATTGCTTGCTCCGTTCGCATCTATCACCGTAATCACTATCCCTGGGATAGTCCCTATATCGTCATTGCCGGGTGTGCCACTCAAGGCACCTATGGTGGTACTGAAGCTTGCCCAGCCAGGCTTATTCTCTATGCTGAAGCTAAGGGTATCACCTACATCCGGATCATTTACGCTGGGTGTGAAGCTATAAGGCATATCCTCCTCAACAGCGGTTTGCGGTGTGCCTGAAATGGTGGGGGCGTCATTGATCGGATTTATGGTTACCATCACCGTGGCTATGTTGGAGTCCTCTAAACCATCATTCACCTTAAAGGTAAAACAATCACTGCCGTTAGCATTCTCATCCGGCCTATAGGGTAAAGGCCCCTGTTGCCACATCCGTAATTGTAACCGTGCCCAGGGCGCCATTAGTAACAATGCAATATGTCAGGCTATCACCATTTGCATCGCTCGCACTCAATGCGCCACTGAGAATACTATCTTCGTCGAGGCTCACAGAATCATCTGAAGAAACCGGGGCCGTATTCCCCATATAAAGAGTATTGTCCTCTCCACAGGCATCATGAAATCGTGTTGCACCCCCAGTTTCCTCGAACCGCCACAGAGCAAGCGTATGTATATCGCATTCAAAAGGGGATGTAGGTGGAATGAAAGGGGCCTCATTATAGCGAGCTACATCGGAGATACGAATTTCATCAAAGGCTCTTCCTACTCCTTCGCCTATTCTCAAATTCTCAGTCGAATTTTTTAGGGATCCCGAATATTCTCTTTCTGTTAATATTTCCCCATCAAAAAAGAGCCTTACCCAGCCGTTGCCCCCTACCAGGGCCACATGGTGCCAGCCAGTGGGATGAGGAGGCCAACGGCAATGAATTCCCCCTGTCACTCCCTCCAAGTGATAAATGATAGAGCTTCTCACCTTCAATGTAAAAATGTCCCATTCCCTCCCAAATCTCAGAAAATAACTATTAGGCTTTTCAATGATCGAACCGAAACCATAAATTCCTGGCGCATAATACCATGCTTCAATAGTAAAACTCTCACCCGGGCCATCTCCCAAATTCAATTCGGGATGGTCTAATGCCTCGAGAAAATCATCAGTCCCTTCCAATATAAGGTAACCGCCGAGGGAGGATGAAAATGTTTCTTCAATAATAAAATCATTATCACTAGCAGCATAAATAGAAGGATCTGAAATCGAGGAAACTTTTATCCTGTAGTCCTTGCCGACCGGCAGTGTGGTGGGAACACACCACTCGTAATAACCGTCGTTTTCCGTATTCGTTGTGATTGTATGGTGTAAAGATCCTCCCTTGTATAACTCTATCCTTATATTCGAGCTAACATCCTCACTGTTTACCCATTTAATACTTACAAGGCTTCGGTGCTTAAAAGGACCTTCTCCGATTGGGGATGTTAATACAATGGCTGGCGCTGCGGTGAAACCAACCCTATCCATCCATGCTGTACCTGATCCAGAGTCTGTCGTAAAATTCAAAATTAAGGTATGAGTCCCTGGTGATATTGAGTAAGCCTTTTTCTTCCAGTACCAGTCAGACAGCCCTTGGAAAACATCAACTGAATTCCCATCAATGGAAAATACAAGCTGATCTGAATAATTTCCTGTAACCTTTTCATAAAAGGATAAAATACCCGGACCTGTAACCATCGTCTCGATCCAGGAATTTTGGCTTTTGTCCATAATGGTGCCACTTTGGGCAGCACCTTCATTGTCAAAAGTTATTTTGGTTTGCCCGAACCAGCCCACATCTCCACCCGTACGCCATTCTAAATATTTATTATCCAAGGCTTTGTCTAAAGAGGGATTATCTGTAGTGAATTTAACCCTATCCAGACAGCCAGCACCTGTTATCGAGTCGTGACTCCACTTTAGAGTGTGGCTCCCGGATGGTATCCCCAACACCCTTTGCCTCCAGTTAATACTATTGGTTTTCGTATGCTCCACATCGTCTATATAGAATCTAATGTAAGATGCAGAACCTAAAACTTTCCAATAAAAGGACAAAACACCCGGACCTGTAACTGTTGTTTCGATCCAGGAGCTTTGGCCATATGCGCTATGTGCCACATCCCCATCATAATATATTCCACACCCATGCCCGAACCAGTCCGCATCTCCACCCGTCTTCCACACCAAATCGGTAGTATCTAAAGCTTCATCCAAAGGAATAATTGCTTCGAAAAAAACCTTATCCAACCATCCCGCATCTGTGGAAATCCATCTCAGGATGTGACTGCCTGATTCAATCACACCTACCCATCGAGAACTCCTCCATAGATTAGATTCCGCCTGCTTCATTCCATCTATGTATAATTTGAGCCGATCAAATTCGGTAGCTTCCCAATAAAAGGACAAAACACCTGGGCCTGTAACTGTTGTTTCGATCCAGGAGTTTTGGCCATATGCGCTATGCGCTGCATCACCATCGAATCGATTTTCATCAGTTTGGCCAAACCAATCTGCGTCTCCCCCCGTAGTCCAGGTTAACGACATATTGTCTACTGCGTAGCCAAGTGGAAGGTCATCACCTGAAATAGCATTGATAGCATTCCGTAGATTGATCCTTGGTTTGGTGATACCAATATGTTCTTCCTTAGTATCAGTGATCAAATCACCCGTGCTCGTGAGAAGAGCTCTTACTTCATCAGGCGATAAGAAGGATCCAGTGATAGATTTTGCAGCGCTCTGCAGACAAGCAGCGGCACCTGCTGCATAGGCGCAAGCCGCGGACGTGCCTCCAAAATTTTCTACGAAGCCGTCAGCCAAACCCGTAGTATAAGCATCGGTGCCAGGTGCTAAGATATCCAGAAAAGTGGCAGTATTTGAAGAACAAAGCACAATATCGGCAGACGTGGACTCATCTTCACAGGCCCAGCTATCTTCTCGCCAATAGTTAGGTTCATACTTACCAATGCAGGATTCCTGGCTGATGGAATGTCTAACTCCTCCCCTAAAATCAGCCACATCATCCCTCGTCCCCCACTCAGCATCATAAACAGCACCAACCGAAATAACATCAGAAATACAGGCGGGGCAAGCTATGCCATCACAGTATCCTTCATTACCGGAAGAAGCAAAAAGTGCTATACCAGCTGCATGAACATTTGCAGCGGTTTGAGCAAAGTCAGAGTCACTGTCACAAACGCTTGTGAAATAGCCGGCGCTTAGGCTTGTGCTAATGATCATTATCGGATTCAGTGGGTCATCATTCTTATGATCGATACACCACTCCCAGGACTCGATTAGATCTGAAAAATTACTTACTCTTAAAGCATAAAGCTTAGCATTGTAAGCAACACCACCAATATAGTCTCCCTGATAGCCAATATCTCCAGCTGCTATACCTGCGCAGGCAGTCCCATGTCCATCTGTATCGATGGGATCTGCATCCCTGTCAACAAAATCGTAGCCACCAATGACTTTGGAGTTGGGAAACCTGCCTCCACCCAGCATAGGGTGTGTATAATCGATACCAGAATCACAAACAGCAATGGCGATATTTTCTCCGTTGTATTGGCTCCTTACCGTCCAGGCGCTCATCAAAGGTATACCCTGAGCTAAGTTAGGTCGCAGAACCATTGCTATTCTAATAGAAATTACATTATTGATTTCTGTTAACTGCTTAAGCCCTCTTAAGTTAACTTCAGCACCAAAAGCATAGATGTATGAAAACCTATTTGTTATACGAATATTATCCGGCCCCAGACAATTAATAACACTGTCCTGAACTCTCTTTACAGCTTCCTTCAGTTTCTTACGAGAGCTTATATCCTTAAAATTCGTGTCTTGTTGAATAATTATGCCCTTTGACAATTTTACTACGACCCGGATTCTCTGCTTTCCTTCTATATAATCTTTTAGAACTTCTTCAGGATGATTTATCTTCGGATTTTGATGTAAATCTTTAATGATCTCTGTTTCATAATTTTGTGCAAAACATAAAAAAGTATAATAAATTGAAAAGAATATAATGAATAAAATTTTAAATAAAATTTTATTCATAGTTTTATTTCTATTTGCTACTTTCACTACCATAATAATAATTTAATTTTTACTATAGAGAAATTTATTAATAATTGTAGGTAAAATTTCTCATACTCTCATATCATATTTAGACTTTTGATAAATATATACGTCAAAATTTGTTTTTTCTGACAGCTAGGCAATTTATTTTTTAAAAATAATCTGTGGTCCCATCTGCGCCGTATGAAGCAGTACCGATAAAGCATCCGTCACCATCATCCATTAATTCTGATATGCCTACAGTGTATAAGGAAAAATGATCTACCCTGCAAATCAGAAGATTATTTTGGATATCAATGTGATCAATATCGACTAACTCCCAGGACAATGTTGGCATATCATAGGTAAAGACTTCTAATTTGGAAGGATCATTTACACCTGCCTTCTCAAGATCTTCATTGGTATAGGGAATCTTGATAGAGACAGGAATAATAAAGGCTATGCCTGTTGGCCCAAAATCGATTATTCTCCCAATGGCCCTGGTGCCGGCAGGTAAAGGTGGGGTATTAGTTGCCTCACCGATAGTGATAGTGACATCATCGGTAAGCGCTCCGGGAGGTATCTCAATGGAAGCTCCTTTGATAGGGCAGTCAGAAGCCTTTACCTCAACAGTTTGGAAATTTGTAGCTGAGGCAAAGACATCTTGAGAAACATATATTTCTAAGGTTGTTTCAAGACTGTTCACCTTAAATGTGGCAGCAGATGACCATTGGCTGGCAAGCCCGTGCTCATCAATAGCTCGTGCCCGCCAGTAGTAGTTCATATTATTGGTTAAATTCATCTCAATACTCCATGAGCATCCAGCGCCACTTATGGAGTCTACCACAATGGATAGGTCAGACTCTGCATAAAGTTCAAAGTCATAGGTTATTTGGTCATAATCCATATCAATTGATGGATTAATAATCAAGAGAGGTCTTAAGGTCTTAACTTCACTATTATCCCCCGGATTATTGATAGTAGGTATACTTGGAGCATCATTGAAAAGATTTACAAAAAATGATCCTATGCACCATTTGCTATAAGCTTTGCCATCATATGCTCTTGCTCGCCAATAATAGATTGTGTTATCATCTAATTCTAATGGATTCCAAACTGTAACACCGTTTGGATCTTCTATAACTTCAGATGATTGCTTAAGTGAAGGGCTTATAAAGGTTACTTTTTTATCGATCTCAAAAAAATAGGTAAGGATATCCATATCCGCATCGCTCGAATTATAAATTTCAAGACTTGAAGCAGAAGTGTCCACCTCCCCTTCATTGTGAGGACTGCAAATTGATGGAATATTAGGATCATCATTGTTTGTATTAACAAAGAATGTAAAAAGATTGCTCCACCCACTATGCAAATTATCATCATCTTTGGCCTGAACCCTCCACCAATAGGATGTATTTTCCTTCAGGGAAATAGGTATCTTCCAGGAAGTCGTATTGCCATCATTTCCTTCAGAAATGTCGAGATTTGAGGTTACAGGTGTGTGTTGATTCGCATCGGCGTATAGTTCAAATTCATAGATGAGAGGATCCAAATCTTTATCTTCAGCATTAGTTATTTTCAAAGTAGGTTGGGTATTTTCTACCTGCGATTTATTTTCAGGCCAGTTTATATTCGGTATAGATGGTGGTTCAGGTATTGTATTTACAAAAAAATTAGCTGTATTCATCCAATTACTATAGCAGATCTTATCATAGGATCTGACCCGCCAATAGTAAAAACAATTCTCCTCTAATTTTTTGTTTATCCGCCATTCTGTAATGTTTTCACCCTCTGAGATTTCCTGTGACACAGAGACTTCGTCTGTTAAACTATAATTGGAATAAATTTCAAAAAAATAATATAGTGTATGCCCATTATTATCTTTTGAGTTAATGACCGATAATATCGGTTGGAGAGAGAAGGTGGTCTCACTATTATTCAATGGCACATTAATTTCTGGAACAGTGGGACAATCATTATTATTGCCAATTCCATCATTATCTGTATCTAGACATTCGTTCGGATCATTTGGGAAGAGATCATCGCTATCCGGACAACTGTCTGCATCTCCAATTAAGTTAAAATCCATTATAGTAAGACCACCCTCAGTGATCTGCATAGAATCTTCCGCAGGTTGGTACCCAAAGGCTTCAGCTGTTATTGTAAAGTCCCCTGTTGGATGGACCATAAAATATGCACCATTAGGAAGACTTATAGCTGAGGCTTTGCAATCAGTCTGGATCAATACTCCCTCAATTGGCTCGCCGGTATTAGTATCCTTTACATTTCCTGTGATGGTTCCCCATAATTCACCTATGGGATGATATAGTGTGAGATCATATCCAGTATCCTCACCAAAAAGACTTGGATTGAAATTCTTTATTTTCACATAGTAAACACCATCCTGTTCACATTTCCAATCGAGTAATTCATCCTCGCCTAAGCCTCCATCATCATTAGGGGGCAGCAGCATGTTCCCATCTGCATAATAAAGTTCAATGACAGCATCGCAATTAGGGTCCGCATTGCTTATCTTTATCGTATAAATTACATCTGAGATCCCATAGAACTTTACCCAGTCCTCATCCCCCGCGTCATGAAAATTGTGGGCCTGGGCCTCTGCATCATTCAACATAATCACCCTGGAATTATCAGAAGTATCGTCATCCTCATAGATGTCAGGACCATCCGTACGAAAAACTTGCGTCTCCTTCGGCACAGATAGATTCCCTTCCATATCCTTGGCATACACTGCAATATTATAAGTCCCATAAATGCTGAAATCATTATATGTCCCCTCATATCTCCCGTTGCCCTTATCCACTAGCTTTACTGTCGGAAGGTCCGTAACAGGCTGCCCCGATATATCACGAACATATTGTGGGGGATTGATCACTGCAAACACCCTCTCTATGGTGCCGGTGGTGGTAACATCTTCCACCCAGATAGTTGCGGATATTTTCCCACTCAAGGTCTGCACAGGACATATTGAGCCAATCAACGGATCATCCCCTGCAAGCATTATCCCCACCCCAATGGTGTAATACCGACACAGTTTGCCATCGGCTTTCTCATTGCCAAGTCCATTGCCATTGTCGTCCAGATGGGGCGTTTGGTCCCGGCATGAAAAGGCAATGGCATTCTTGGCATGTAAAAATGCTTCCCAAACATTCATACCATTTAGAACACACCTCCAGAAAAAATTGGAAAAGGAGAGGTCACCTCCGGAGAGAAAATAGGCCGATTGATTTTCCCCAGCGCTGGAAAACAAGATGCGCTCTTTATCATCTGGAGGAGTCAGAATTGAAAGAAAGCTCCCCGAACGACAGGCATCGTAGATAACCATCACCTTACCTGGTATAACAGCTTGCAAGCTGTCAAGCCAACTGTCCAGGTCAGAAGCTGAAAGAGTCTCTGAACTATTTATCCGAAAGGTTCCTTGGTCACCATTTCCCACCATATACACTACCAAGTCTTGGATGCTCTGCCTTGCCCAGGTCTCAATAGCATAGCTCAAGTTAAGCAGGGTTGACAAACCATCCACACCCGTTGAAAAGGTTATTGGACTCATGAAGTAGATATCATCATCAGTGTACCCTTGAAAAGTCAGCGCCTCGTATCGATCTCCTCCAACAGAGATGGAGCCTTGTGTGATAAAGTGGGCATACTCGCCGGCTGATGTGCTGGTGACCACGATCCGGTCTTTGCCATTTGGTGGAGTAAGGGTCGAGAGAAAACTTCCGGATTTGCACGCATCATAGATGAGAGCTACTTTGGCTCCTGTTTTTTCCTGAAGAATGTCTAACCACCTATCAAGATCAGAGGCACTGAGGATCTCTGTACTGCTCAATCGAAAGGTGTTATCGTTCCCATGGTCAACGAGATAGAGGATGAGGCTTTTTGCATCCTCAGCCCATTCTGTAATGGCATGCTGAAGATTATTAAAAGTGAGTGTTCTGTAAGTAAAGTTGGCACACATCTGAGTAGTGTCCCACAGATTATTCCCGGTATACGATCCTCCGCCTGCTATTATAATGGCTTTGGAAATACCTGTAGTATAACTTATTTCTCTAAACACCTGTATGCGATTGTTTGCCAGATCTACGACGTATACCTTACCATTTGAACATGCGCCCACATCATAAGGCTCCCTAATTAGGGCCGGATCGCTGCCATATTCTCCAAATTTTACTATAAATTCTCCATCTGAAGTAAACTTCTGGATGCGGTGGTTATCACTATCAATAACATACACATTACTGTTTATGTCTGTGGCTATTCCTTTGGGCCTATTGAATTCTCCATCACCAGAGCCTTCTCTTCCCCATTTAGTAATAAACTGGCCATCTGAGGTGAACTTCTGGACCTGGAGAGTATCAGCTACGTATATATAGCCATCTGCACTCATCGTTAGACCATTCGGACAAATGAAAAACCACGGCTGCTGCAGAGTAGGCCACATTCGTTCAAATTGATAAATTTCCTCAGATGAGGCCAAGGCAGGCAGAATGAATAAAAGTATAAAAAAGATAATCATACTTTTGATTTTATTGAAGGGTATACCCATTATAAATCCTGAAGATGGTGACACTGATTCCGCATCCCTATTGCTGTCATCATAAATAAGCTTTCCTATTAAAAGCATCAAAATTGATGTTTCGCAATGGAAAAAATTCCTGTTTAATCTAAAATAAATTATACTCCCAAAAATAAGAAAAACAAAGTTATAAAAATTGTAAATATAGATTACTCTATTTCGTACCTTTCATATCTGGCAGGTCAATTCCTCTTACCGAAGGCTACATCACATCTTAAAATATGATACCGGAATAAAGAGCAATTTATGAGATTGTTTAAGGAATATACCCAAATTTTTTAACAATCACCTCCACATCCTCTCCATCGCTAGGCGGTAAATAACTGCCTCCTTGTAGCCAAAGATTTATTCGTGGATTCTCATTCCCTGGCGTGGGATTACTCGATCCTGTGTAATTGTAAGAATCAATCTCCGGTCCATCCAAATCCGTTCCGGAAATGCTCTTGAAAAAGATGTTGTCGCTACCCCACTCAAAGTAATGGATTGAATTACTGTCAATTAATTCCATATCAAATCGATAACGGTTACCATTATAATAATAGGGCTGAATAACATATTGAGCAATTGGTGTATTAGCATCTCCCCATTTGGCAAATTCAATATCGATTTCCCGATGATTATCCGCAGGATCATTATCCCACGTAAAAAGACCTAGCGTAACATTTTTATCTAATTGGTCAACTCTACTGCCTAAATAAAAAATATATTTTCCATGACCTAAGCTCTGGTTACAAATAACTTCAGAACAATACCATTTACTCTCCCGCTGGGTTATTGTAAGATGTAAAAATCCATTATCATCAACCCAGACACTATCATTGGAATCGGAAAAATAATTTGGTCCCGGCCCTAGCTTGGAGGAACTTGTTTTTACTGTCCATTCATAGCCGGAAAATAAAATGGTTCTATAGTTCATCTCTCTTGCAACAGAAACAAAAGTGAGCGCACTATCATACACCTCTTGTGGGATAGCAGTTTCTCCGCCTAGTGTAACAGGCGGCCACTCATTAGGCACTATAAATGCTTCAATATGAGTAGCATCCTGGTCATTGCCGCCAGTTGTGATATCACAACTCCACGTTAAATCCTCATTAACAGTGATAAGCGGTGAATTCCAATAAGGTTTTGTCCACCAGCCATTGCTCACTTTAATAAACACTGCAATCTTGTAATCTTCTTGAGCGACATTTTTTACAATTCCTTCAAGATTATTAAAACTTCCAAAAGGAGGTACATACGTAAAAGCAATCAGGGGTTCAAAATTATTGGGCGAGATATAAAAAGCGGTGCTGCTCGTACAATTTTCTTCATTAGTAACAGTTAAGACGACGAGTATGGAGGCAGGAGGCTGTTCAATAATTATCGGATTAGCATTATCTGCACCCACAAATGTAATCTCACCTTCCCAGCGATAAACAAAATTAGCTGAGTCTCTCTCATCTCCTAAGATTGCAGTAACAGTCATTGTATTATCACCATTATCTTCTATACTAATTGATGTTATAACAGGAGCAAAATTAACAGCAGCATGAGCGCCAGCACTTTGTGCTGAAAGAATTTCAATAGTAATAGATGCAACAGCAAAACCTCCATGCTGGTCATCAATCTTTACAGTAACTGTATCACTATAGCCGCCCGAACTATCAGGTGTCAGAATTGTCTCTATCTGTGCCCTATGATTTTCCAAAGTGATTAAGCTACCGGTATTAGACAAACTTCCCTTCTCGCTGCAATGAGAGATCTCACATAGTACTTCATCATCGTTATCATCGCCTATTTTGATTTCAATAGTAGCTGTTCCGTCAGGAACAATCTGACCGTGACTTGTTTTTAAAACAATGATGGGAAGCCAATCGGTACATATGCTGCAAACAGGAGAAAGCGTAATTACAATAGTAACCACTTTATTTGCCTCTAAAATTGCTATAGCGCTGCCTTCAAAGATAATCTCTCCTGATTCATTTTTTGCTACTCCATCAAAAGTCAATTCCACATCCGGAGGCAAGTCCGTGTGACTTCCTGTGTAAGGTTCTCCCGGAGCAGATTGCGACAGAACAATTTCTATTGGCGTATCTAATCCTTCACTACTAATAGTTAGTGTAACACTTGCTACGTCTTCTCTATTGTAATTAGATAACGATGCATCGGCGAATGCGCGGTAATCTCTTTTTAGAGCATCAAGAAAACATCCTTTATTCTTGTACTTTTTCGTTCCCGGCACCTCTTCCGGTGTGCTCCCATCATTTAGAATAACAACAAATTCTACTGTTGCTGTTGCAGAGCTATCAGCGCATTTTCCCTTATCATACCCGCCGATCATCGCCAAAATAATCAATAAAACTAATAATACCTTAAAAATACTTTTAATTCTCATTAAATAACCTTTCCACTATTTTTAGGTTCTTTCAATGAATTTTTCTGTCATCTTATTCTGCACATTACACTATTTTATGATCACCTCCCTCATACTAATAGGAAATCCTTACATACCCCATTACTCATCAGTACTCTTCAAAAAGAAATTGTCAATATTGGCGGCTCCTTCAGCATTTTTAAGTTCTATTACAAACTCTAGCTGATAGAGTTTCAATGTCTCTTTCACATAAGCAATGCTCCCGGAAGGCCATTGATAGTTTAATACCTCCTGTATATGTTCATTCAAGCCGATGGACCATGAGTGCCATTGTTTATAAGGAGTTTCACCTATTAGAACCTGATAATGAAATGCATCATCATCTTCAAAATGTCCGATACCACATCCTGACCAGTTACAATCATGATAAAATAGTAAGTCCATTACAATCGGCTTGCGGCCATTAATATCAGTTCCCTCGGGAAGTTGATGAGAACTGAGCCAAATATTAACAGCAAACATTACCCAACTATCTGAAGATAACAGATTGTTTATATCACGATAGATATCAATCTCTAAAGTAATATCTTTCTCAATGGTGAGTATGGGAGCAGGACGATTCCACGCAATAGGCCCACAATGAGTCCCACCCCAGACATCTCCTTGAATGTATCTTACCAGTCCCCATTTCCCAGATTCCTCTTTTCCGTATAAATAGCCTTTATGTCCACAGGATGTAAATTGAGACATATCTATGGCATGATTTGTTGGATCTGAAAATGTCGAGCCTTCTATACCCCAAGAAATATTATCCCAAGGCGCATCGATGTAGCATTCGTTTTCGCGACTGCCTGTATCAATTAAAGCCAACTCAAAGTCACCATCATTATTCCAATATTCAGTTTCCCTCTCCTTCGTTACAAGCCACGCCCCGTCATTAGTAATAAAGGCAATATTCACAGCGCCTTTATCATTTAAAGCCACGCTGGACCATTCACCCACATCATAATTATCAGAATCCCAGACTGTTTCCGTGATCCATAAATTACAGTCATAATAGGCGTATCTCAAATCCTTCCTACCAGTAGTATAACTAACATGGATTTTATTATTGTTTGAAATTGCACAAGAAGTTATTTCTTCATAAATACCACCCAAATCCGTATCAACTATCTCTGTGACCCACTCTGTTGCAGTCCACCACGCATGCTTGAGACCATTGTGGGTACGGTCAAGATAGGTAATATGAGGATTACCTTTTTGGTCGAACGTTAACGAATTACCGACTCCAATACCACTGCCTTCATCAACATGCGCACTGTAAATGCCCCCTTCAAAATGAAGCCCTCTTCCACAAAACCCATACCAATCGTAATAACTAATACATCGCTCTTTTGTTTCTGGATGAAACCGTAAACATTCAAAATCAGCATCGCAGTACCTTAAAGTTCTTATATCCCATATGGAATCTTTTCTTTTAGCATAGCGAAGATTCCAATCTCCTATTGAATTAAAAGCTATTGCGGGGTAGTTGTCACTAGGATCGAAAGCTAGTGAACAATTCCATCCGTAACTATATACTATTTCTTTCTCCCATACCTCATTTATTAACTGTGCAAAGGTCAATTTCCCATTCGGATCCCAATAGGTAACCGCAGGCTGACCAGTTGCGGGATTAATGGCAATAGAAATGGGACAAGCCCAATTACCAGGATGACAAAAGCCTATTTGACTGGAGTAAATGCCCTCTTTCCCATGAGATTTAAACCATATTTCACGACGGTCTGATAAATCATCATCTTTAGTATGGACAATATTTAACTCTTTACTATATGTATTAAAAACCATCTGGATAGTATCCTTTATATGGCCACCTTCAGCAATTTTTATTGCATCTATTACAACGAAAGTGACCTCTTTTTCTATCACGTCACCTATGTGAGCTGTAATAATGGCGCTCCCTATTGAGACACCAGTTGCAAAACCATTCGGATCAACAGTCACAACAGAGGTGTTACTTGATGACCAACTGGTCAGTGAAGCTAAATCTCTCGTGGAGCCAAAATATTTTCCTGTAACTGCAAACTGTAAAGAGTCCTTTACTCCACTCACTGCATTATCATGTGGAGACAGAGTTATTGAGGGAATTTTAACTGGGATAGTAATATAGGCTTCAGCAATACCTCCAGCTTGATCATCAACCTTCACGGTAATTGTGTCGCTATAGGTGTCTGAACTATCGGTCGCCAGAACTGTTTCTATTCCTACCCGATGATTCATTAAGGTGATTAAACCGCCAGTATTTGACAAACTTCCTTTTTGGCTGCTATGGGAAATCTCACATATTATTTCATCATTGTCATCATCGCCTATCTTAATTTCAATAGGAGCTAACTCACCTGGGAAAAACCACTCATCACTTGTTTTTAGAGCAATTATGGGCAGATAATTAACATATGGGCTGAAAACACAAGAGATTGTCATTACAATTTTGGTAATTTTAGACATATCTAATAGTGCGGTAGTACTTCCTTCAAATATAATTTCACCAGATTCATTTTTTGCCCTCCCTTCAAAAGTTAATTCTATATCTGGAGGCAAATCTAACTGGATTCCTGTATAAGGGTCTCCTGGAGCTGATTGCGAAAGAACAACCTCTATTGGGGTATCTAATCCCTGCCCACTAATAGTTATTGTAACACTCACCACCTCTTTTATATTGCAATCAGATGATGCATCAAGCAATGAAGGATGATCTTTTTCTAAGGCATCCATAAAGCATCCAAATGTATCATCCCGATGGATTTTTTTCTCCTTCGGCGTCTCCTGTGTATCTTCAGGCTCTGTTATAGTACCGTCATTTAGAATAACAAAGAATTCTACTGTTGCTGTTTCAGAGGCTTTGACACATTTTCCTCTGTAACCATAACTGCCAATCATCATAAAAACTGTTAAAAAAACAAATAATTTATGAACACTACTCGTTCTCATTTAAGCCATCCTTTATTTCAATATTTGGTTTTTTCTCAAATAAGCTAGTCAATTTTTATATTTGGTTATAAGCTTATAATTGTAGAATATAGTCAGATAATCTTTTTTATGCTTTTGATAAATATATACGTCAAAATTTGCTTTTTCTGACAGGAGATACTTAACTTTTTTGCTCCCCAATTCTGGATCTATCTATCCATGTAAGACTCCTGATGAGATACAGATAATTTTCGGAATTTGATAAATGAGGCCGTTTTATAAATGATTAACTAATCAAATTGTATTAGTGAAATTGACAAAGATTCCATATTCACCTTATTATAGTATTGTGGACTAACTAAGTAATCAAAGAAAACATAAAAAAATTAAGGTAAATGGAGGAGGTAGAGAATACTTTATCTTCTCTGTTGCTCTTTGGTATGGAAGGCAATTAAAGAGATTGCGGATTGAAGATGATAAAAAGAAAAAATAAATGGGTAAGTCCTTGGGGAATAAGCTTCTTCTGCCTGATAATTATCTGCATACTACCTATCTTCGCCTTTTCAGAAGAGATTTACCAATTCGAGAGAATGTGGCCTGTTTTACCGCAACCGTGGTATTTTTATGCGCCACATGGGATCGCGATAGATGAAATGGGAAATGTGTATGTGGTTGATAAAGGAAAGAGTCCAATCAAGAAGTTCACCTTAGAGGGGGAATTTATCATTAAATGGGGCGAACGAGGGAGTGGCAGGGAGCAGCTTAACTGGCCAACCGGCATAGCGATTGATGGCAAGGGAAATGTATATGTGGCTGATACCTGGAATGACCGTATTCAGATATTTACTTCAGATGGCCAATTTATTACCACATGGGGGGGAGTAGGCAGTGATGAAGGACAATTTGATAATCCCTGTGGCATAGTAGTAGATGATATAGAAAATATCTATGTCCTTGAGTATTATAATCATCGTATCCAGAAATTCACCTCAGAGGGTCAATTCATCACCATGTGGGGAAATTTGGGTAGTGGAGACGGGGAGTTTGACTCGCCCTGTGGCATAGCAATAGATAACAAGGGAAATGTATATGTGGCTGATACAGAAAATCACCGTATCCAGAAATTTACCCCAGAGGGCCAATTCATCACCACATGGGGAATTATGGGCAGTGGAGACGGTGAGTTTGATTCGCCTTATAGCATAGCAATAGATAACAAGGGAAATGTATATGTGGCTGATACATCGAATCACCGCATCCAGAAATTCAGCCATGAGGGGCAGTTTATTAATAAGTGGGGCAGTAAAGGAACTGGTGATAAGCAGTTTTGGGCAATCGCTGATTTAGCAATAGATAGCAACAGTAATATATATGTAACTGATCATTATAATCACTGTATTCAGAAATTTACCTCAGAGGGCCAGTTCATCATTGCTTGGAGCAGTGCAGGTATCGGTGAAGGGCAGTTTAATTGGCCTGCCAATATAACAATAGATGGCAGCGGGAATATTTATATAACTGATGAGTTTAATCATCGTATCCAGAAGCTCTTGTTGGATGGGGAATTTATCACTAGTTGGGGGGGCTTTGGAACGAATGAAGGAGAGTTTAATAGACCCTCCGGAATAGCACTTGATGCAAGCGGGAGTGTTTATGTAACTGATAAAGGTAATTATCGTATTCAAAAGTTCACTTCAAGCGGACAATTTATCACTACCTGGGGCAGTGAAGGGAAAGGGGACGGACAATTTGATTTTCCTGATGGAATAGCAATAGATAGCTTAGGTAATGTGTATGTAACTGATGTGAATAATCATCGTGTCCAAAAATTTACCTCAGATGGGAAATTCATAAAAAGGTGGGGGAGCAAGGGTAATCGAGAGGTGGAGTTTTTGCATCCCTCTGGCATTGCAATAGATCTTAATAATAATAACAATATTTATATAGCTGATAAGGATAATCATCGTATTCAAACATTCACCGCAGATGGGCAATTCATTACTATGTGGGGAGGTGAGGGGGGTGATGATGGAGAATTTAATAGGCCTGATGGCATTGCAATAGATGAGCTGGGAAATATTTATGTAGCAGATAGAGTGAATTCTCGCATCCAAAAATTCAGCCCGGTGGGATTATTCATAAGCACGTGGGGTGAATTTGGAAGTAACCCTGGTCAGTTTAATGAGCCCTCTGGTCTTGCAATAAGCACTATAAATACTAAAATTTACGTTGTTGATAATGCTAATAACCGCATTCAAGTATTTAATAGGATTAAATCCTTTCCCTCATCCAATGAAATATACAAGTTTGAGAGAATGTGGCCCACATTGCAACAGCCATGGTATTTTAGGACTCCCTCTAGTACAGCGAAAGATTATAAAGGGAATATTTATGTGGCTGATAGATGGAATCACCAAATTCTGAAGTTTACCTCGGAAGGTAAGTTTATTACAAAATGGGGCAGTATAGGCAGTGACATTGGAGAATTTACCTGCCCTGAAGGCATTGCAGTAAATAGCAACGGCGACATTTATGTGGCTGATTTGTGCAATAACAGAATCCAGAAATTTACTTCAGAAGGCCAGATTATCATCTCGTGGGGCAGTGAAGGCAGCGCTGATGGGCAGCTTCGCATGCCCATAGATATAGCAATAGATAGCAATAGTAATGTTTATGTTACTGAATATAATAATCATCGTGTTCAAAAGTTCACCTCAGAGGGAGTGTTTATCACAAAGTGGGGTAGTTATGGAAGTAAGGATGGACAGTTTAATGGGGCAAATTATATAGGGATAGATGAAAGCGGAAGTATTTATGTCACTGAATATGATAATCATCGTATTCAAAAGTTCACCTGTGAGGGCGAGTTTATTACTAAATGGGGCGGTTATGGAAGCGAGGACGGAAAATTTAACAGACCCAATGGAATAGCAATAGATGAAGGTGGAAACATTTATATAGCTGATTCATCTAACTACCGTATCCAGAAATTTACCTCAGAAGGTCAGTTTATTACAAAGTGGGGTGAAAAAGGGTTCAGCGACGGAAAATTTTTTATTCCAGGCGATCTAACGATAGATAATAATGGATACGTTTATGTTCCTGATTACCATAATTCCCGCATTCAAAAGTTTACCACAGATGGCCAATTCATAACTAAGTGGGGTGGCAAAGGGAGTGCCGAGGGGTGGTTTAATTCACCTCGAGGAATAGCAATAGATAGTATCGGCAATATTTATGTAGCTGATCTATTTAATGGCCGCATCCAGAAATTTACCGCAGATGGACAATTTATCTTGATGTCGAATAAGGAAGGTAAATTTAGTAATGAGGGCAGCAGTGAGGGGGTACTTTTCTTTCCCTACAGTATTGTTATAGATAATAGCGGTAATGTTTATATTGCAAATGAGGGGAGTATTCAGAAGTTTACATCAGAGGGGGAGTTTATTACCAAATGGGGGAGTGAAGGAAGCGGCGATGGACAATTTCAATCTCCCATCAATATGGCAATCGATGGTAACAATTACATTTATATAGCTGATATAGGAAATCATCGTATCCAGAGTTTCACACCACATGGTGAATTCATCACCAAATGGGGAAGCTATGGCAGTGATAATGGACAGTTTAATGAGCCATGGGGTATAGCTGCAGATGGTAGTGGAAATATATACGTTGCCGATACGATGAATGATCGTGTTCAAAAGTTTACGACAGAGGGCACATTTATCAGTACATGGGGCAGTTATGGTAGTGGTGACGGACAGTTCGATGAGCCGCGCGGTATTGCTATAGATGGCAGCGCAAATGTGTATGTCGCTGATAGAGATAATATCCAGAAATTTGCCCCGAGCGGAGTATTCATTACCAATTGGAGTGAGTATGGGAGTGGCCCAGGGCAGGTAAGTAGACCCTTTGCCCTGGTTGTAGGCTTGAATGGCAGTGTTTATGTTTCTGATACTGAAAATAACCGCATTCAGGTGTTTAAACCGGTTACCAAGGCTCTTAAAAGTAAGGCCATTATCGTAGCTGGCGGTGGCCCATATCCTGGCAACAACCTTTGGGAAGCGACGCAACTATGTGCCAACTTCGCTTACAGAACGCTTACTTTTCAGGGTTTTACAAAGGAAAGTATTTGCTATCTGACACCGGATCTAGACCTTGATCTGGATGATAATGATATTTCAGATGAGGTGTATGGGGAACCTACATATACTAATCTTCAGCAGGCCATTACTAAATGGGCGGCGGATGCGAATAATGTTACTGTCTACCTCACTGATCATGGGGGAGAAGGCACTTTTCGGATGAGTGATATTGAGACCTTATCTGCTGCCGATCTTGGTCTGTGGTTAGATGAGCTCCAGGGAATTATCCCAGGGAAGGTAGTCGTCATCTATGATGCCTGTGAATCCGGGAGTTTCCTTGAAAGGATCACGCCCCTTGACGGTAAAAAGCGAATCATCATTTCCAGTACCTCTCCTGGTGAAAGCGCTTACTTTATATCCCATGCTTCCATCTCATTCTCACATTATTTCTGGACCCATATCTTCAATGGCCTCAATCTTCTAGATGCTTTTTCTTTAGCTCAAGAAGCCCTCAGCCATACTATTGAGTATCAGAATCCACTTTTGGATGATAGCGGAGATGGAATAGGCAATCAACCGGATGATGGCACACTTGCCTATTTGACGTATATCGGCAATGGTACAGAAATTTTTGGGGAGGTTCCTTGCATAGGCAGTATCTCTAAAGATCAGATGATCAGCGGAACAAACTCAGCGCTTTTATATGCAACTGATGTTACTGACAGCGACGGGATAGGCAGGGTGTGGGCGGTAATTCGGCCACCGGATTATTGTCAGGTCTCAGCCGGCAGTCCGGTTCAGGAGTTTCCAGTGCTCGATTTACTCCCTGTTGGGGAGAATCGATATGAAGGGGAATTCAGCCATTTCAACATTTCAGGCACATATCAGATCGCCCTCTATGCCATGGATAAGATTGGGAATACATCGATTCCGAAACTCACCACAGTGTCAGTTGAGAATCCTTTAAAACACAAGGCTGTCATAGCTGTGGGCGGCTCACAATCGGAAAAACTCTGGTCAGCTCAGGAAAAATGCGCAACCTTTGTATACGAAGCATTAATTTTTCAGGGCTATACTGATGATGATATCTATTTTATGAGCCCGGTGACTTTTTCAGCCGGGGTTGATGGCTTGACAACCCTTGGTAATTTTAATCATGCCATTATGAGCTGGACCGGATCAGATACTGAAGATCTAATACTTTATTTGGTAGGGAATGGAGGAAGTGGCAGTTTTCAGGTTAACAATTCCGAGACCTTGTCCGCAACTGATTTGGATATCTGGCTTGACAGTTTACAGGATACGATCCCTGGCAAAATAACAGTGATATATGATGCATGTCAATCGGGAAGTTTTCTTCCTTGTCTTATGCCGCACGCCACAAAAAACCGGATTGTGATAGCGAGTGCAAGCAAATACCAACCAGCCTATTTTCTTTCTCAGGGAGACATTTCATTTTCAAGATTTTTCTGGCAGGAGGTACTGAACGGGGCTAATTTGCGGGATGCCTTTATGTATGCCAAAAAGGCCGTTTCTTTCTTCTGCAGTAACCAAGTCCCACAATTGGATGATAATGGCAATGGAATTGGGAATGAAAAAAAAGATGGAGATATCGCAAGATACTACAAGCTTGGTGTCGGGATCATGCTGGCTGGGGATGCTCCTGTTATCAGCGGCATATCATCTGGGCAGACCTTAACAACCGGAACATCAGCTCCAATCCGGGTAGAAAATGTTACCGCTACCGGTAAAATAGGAAGAGTATGGGCGGTCATTACACCGCCTGAGGCGAGTTTGAGCAGACCTATAGAGGCAATAGTGGAGCTTCCGACAATAGACCTTGTTCACCTTGGCAATGGGAGGTATGAAGGAATATATGATGGCTTTGTGCATTTTGGCGCTTATCAGGTGACAGCGTATGCCAAGGATCAGAATGGCACCCTATCCCTACCTCAAGGAAGCACAGTTATCCAAGCCTTTGCTCCTGACCTTTATGAAGAGGATAACACAATAAATCAAGCCACTATCATCGTAATTAATGCGGAAGCTGCCCAACATCACAATTTCCATGATGCTGAGGATGAGGATTGGGTAAAATTTTATGGAATTGCCAATGAGATTTATACAATAAGGGTAAGCAATGCAGGCCCTCACTGTGATACCGTCATTGAGCTTTATAATACGGATGGGAGCATAATGCTCGCCTCTAGTGACGATGCAAGTGCGGGCGAGGATGAATGTATTGAATGGCAGTGCACAGGGGATGGTGTTTACCTTATAAAAATAAAAAATTTCGACCCACATCTTTTTGGGGAGGGCACCGGATATGACCTTGTACTCTATCATCCTATAGGCCCTTTACAGGGAATTATTACTGGCAATGTAACAGATAGTATAACTGGCCAACCAATTGAAGGAGTATTGATCCTAACTGATGGCAATGCCTCTGCCCTCACCCTCTCTAATGGTCTCTATTTTATGATGCATCCATTAGGGACTTTTACAATAATAGCTAAAGCATCCGGATACAAGCATACAGAAGATTCCGTTACGATTACTGAAGCTAGTTTAATTACCAAGGATTTTAGCTTAACCGGAGATAGGGACAAAGACGGTTTTTCGGATGTTGATGATGCCTTTCCCAATGATGAGAACGAATGGATGGACACAGATGGCGATGGAATTGGCAATAATAAAGACGAGGATGATGATAATGATAAGATGCCAGATGCCTGGGAGGCTCGCTATGGTCTTGGGCCTTTAGTAAATAATGCCGATGAGGATCTCGATGGTGATTATTTTACAAATTTTCAGGAATATTTAGAAAACACTTTGCCAAATGATGCCAATTCTATACCACTTAATCATTGTCCCGCTGCCCCGGAAATTAATTATCCCACGAATAATAGTGAAATCATCTTGCCCCAACTGATACTTTCAGTCATCAACACCCAAGATGAAGATGGAGATATACTCTATTATTTCTTTGAAGTTTTTTCCGATGAAGGATTAACCCATATAGTATGCGCGTCAAATGAAGTACTAGAGGGTGAAAATATTACAGAATGGCAGATAGACATTAGGCTAGAAGATAATACCTATTACTACTGGCGTGTACAAGTTTTTGATGAACATCGATATGCAAGTCCCTGGTCATCAACTGCCATATTTATGGTCAATATTCCTGAAACAGAAAAGGATATAACGCCACCTGAAGTCATTTCCACTTATCCGGACAATGCCCTCATCGATGTGCCAATAAAGAGTGATATTATTGTACGCTTCTCTGAAATTATGGATGCATTGTCTTTTACTAATGAGTCATTTTTCATAAAAAAGGGCTCAAGTAAGATACAAGGTATAGTGATCTTTCAAGATATGGCAAGCACTGCGACGTTGAGACCGGAAACAGATTTAGATCCCAATACAATATATACTGTAATCATTATGGCCAGTGTTAAAGATATAGCGGGAAATTTCATGGAAGCAGACTATACATGGTCATTTAAAACGGGAAAAGGCCTGGATACAATACCACCCTCTGTTCTCTTTACAGATCCGAACAACGGTTCGATTGGGGTAAATCCCTCTAGCGCTATCACCGCTATATTCTCTGAGATAATGGACAGCGCAACCATTACTAGTGATTCATTCTTTATCTTCAAGGATTCACATAAGATTTCAGGGACCGTGACTTATAGCGATATGACCGCAACCTTTAGACCAGATATGGAGTTAGATTATAAAACAACATATAGTGCTACTATAACCACAAGTGTAAATGACCTGGCGGGAAATCCTTTAGAAGAAAGCTATACATGGTCATTTACCACAGTCTCAAACGATAGTAGTGCGCCAGATAGTAGCCCGCCGCCTTGTTTTATCACCGCTCTTATTCATGAACCTGCATATTAAAAAGCTCGTACTTGTGATCTAGTGCTCTTTTATTTTAACCCAATAGCCATATTTAGGACCTATATAATGGATAGTATTGACTTCTTCCGAAAGTTCATCAGAATCATACATCATAGCTCCATTTACAGGATCAAATGAGATAACTCTAAGATAATCATCAGCAATATTGCCAAAGCCTGCAGATACGACTGATTGACTTACAACACTATATATAATTTCATCCTCTCTATAATTCCCACTTCTATAGGGATGGAGATCTTCCTGCGGTTTACTCCCACAACATACATTATGAGGTATATACCCAATAAGATTCCATCCTTCATTCAGAATGAGGGGTGTATCAGCATCAGCAAATGGGCCTTCAATAGTCATAGTGCCGGTATCATCCATTTCAATCCAATAGCCATACCCTAAAGACATATAATGGAGCGTATTAACCTCTTCAGGAAGGCTTTTATCGAGAATATGCGCGCCCTCTTGATCAAAGGAAACCACCCTTTGCCAAGAGCTATCAATGACAGTAGAAAGCCAATCGCTCATATTACTGACCTTATGATATTCCACGCTATTGGGTATCCTGGCGGATGGAAGTGTTTTAGTATCATAGAAGCATCTATTGACCTGAAAACTGATCAAGTTCCAGCCTGCTTGAAGGATGATCTGTTGCTGAGGGCTTCCAATCTCTATAGCTCGCTCTATAATATTGTTTCCTTCATTCATTTCCAATACCTGGTTGGCTGTATCAATTTGAACATAGAGATGATAAGTGCCTAATTCATTGAAGGTGGTATCCCAACTCAAAGTGTGTGAAGCAGCTGGTACTAGATGATCTATCTGCAAAGAATAATCCCCCTTTTGAGCAGTAGAAGGCGGGATATCAAGATGTTTATAGATATCAACCTGGAAATTTTCTGCATCCACAAGCCCTGTATTTTTAATGGTAACTTGGATGGAAATTAATTCTCTCTGCATCGGATAACTGGGATTGATCTCAATGGTTTCAATCATCAATTCCGCCCTAGGTATAAATTCATAGGCTCCCATATCCCATTGAGCTGTGTCATCTGCATCTCCATTCAGAGGTCTAACAACTCCATCTTTATCTACAGAAACATTCTCAAGAGAAACTCCCTTATCAATACATGGGGAGATTGATTGGAGGTGATAATCGCCCTCTGTCAGGTTAACAAATAATGGATCAGCAGAGATATTCCCCTCGCCCCTATCGCCATCTTGGATATTGGAATAGGTGGCGCTGCAATCATAGAGATCATCTTCGTTTCCCCATAAGATACAGTTGGTAATAGTGAGTGAGGAAGAAATAGACCCAATCCCACCACCTTCTTTCGATGCTGCATTGTTGACAATAGTGCAATGAGCTATTATTGCCGAGGCAGTATCGCCATAAATTCCTCCACCATAGGGAGCCGTATTATCATGAATGATACAGTTGGTTATTTTCACAGAAGAAGTATCATAACAATCAATCCCCCCTCCAAGGTGTGAAGCTCTATTTTTTTTAATAGTATTCCCGTTTATTATTGGTGCAGAATCTTTATAGCATAAAATCCCTCCACCGAATTCAGCCGTATTTTCGCTTATGGTGCAGTTGGTTATTGTTGGTGAAGATGAAAGAAGGCAACAAATACTTCCACCCCACTTGGCTGTGTTAGTGATAATACTACAATTATTTATCACGGGTGATGAGTTTTCTTCACAAAAAATTCCACCACCCCCTTCGCTCGCTGTATTATTCTTGATAATACAATTGGTTATGGTCGGCGAAGCGCTATAGCAATAAACTCCTCCACCATATTCAGCGGATCCATTCTGGATGATAAATCCGTCCAGCACTGATTCTTCACCTTCACTATGATCAAAGATAATTACACTTCCAATGGCATTGCCGTCGATGACGGTATTTTCTGGACCATTTTCTGAACGAATAATGACTGCCTTACCTTGGAAATTTATATTCTCGATATAGGTACCATCATGCACTAATAGTATCTCTCCATATTGTGCATCATTAATAGCCTCCTGGATAGAGGCATAGGGATATCCTTCCCCCACCTCTTTAGTTATCTGCGATGATTTTATTTTTATCAGATTATAGTGTGTTGCCTTATGACTTCCACATTCAGTAGTGATAGTCAAACTCACATCGTAAGTACCATACCCCGAGTAATTATGGGATGCCCTCAGACCACTTCCAGTGGTGCCATCACCAAACTGCCAAAAAAACTCAGTCTCGCCATTTTGAATACCATCAGAAGAGGAGGCGTCAAACTCAACCGTCACAAAATCAGTTCCTTTTGTCTGGTTCGCAGTAAATATGGCCTGTGGAGTGCAGGAAGTAGACCCACTATACTCATAAGCTCCCATATCAATCTCTTCCCCCTGCGGACGAGAAATTCCCTCTTGGTCCTCTGAGGGAGCACCTGAGGGTGTGCCAGCATCGATACAAGGTGAATCTGGCTTTAAATGATAGTTTCCCTCCTCACTGTTGATGAATAGAGGATTGATGTTAATGTTACCAGATCCTGGAAAGATCTCCTCTTCCTGCTGAATGTCAGAGTAGGTAACAGTGATAGAACTGTTATTGCTCAGATAAATTTCGTGAGGATTGCCTCCCGCTATATCTCCCCATAAAATGCTGTTGACAATCGAAGGCGAAGAGTTTTCGTCACATTCAATCCCACCCCCTGTTTTGGCTGTATTATTGCTAATTGTACAATTGGTTATAATTGGAGAGGAATCATGGCAGTAAAGCCCAGCGCCCCATTTTGCTTGATTCTTGCTAATGATACAATTGATTATTGACGATGAAGACTCATCAAAAAAAATTCCACCCCCTCCCGATTGGGCTATATTGTTCCAAATTCTACAACCTGTCACTAAGGAAGTGCCTTGGCAATAGATTCCACCACCGCTACTGGCAGCCGTATTATCGCTGATAGTGCAATAGGTTATTATTGGTGAAGAATCCATATCACAATCAATTCCGCCTCCCCACTTAGCCGTGTTGGCATTGATAGAGCAATTGGTTATCGTCGGTGAGGAATTGTAGCACTCAATTCCACCACCAAATCCATCAGCGGCAATATTGCCAACGACAGTGCAATTGGTAATCGTTGGTGAAGAGTAGCTACAGTAAATCCCCCCGCCATACCCTTCATCAGAAGCAATGTTATCATTTATCGTACAATTGGTTATAGTTGGTGAGGAATAATAACACTCAATCCCCCCACCTGCCCACTCCGCCATATTGTCATTGATGATACAATTGGTTAGTGTCGGTGAGGAATTGTCACAATAAATTCCTCCACCTTCACCCAAATCAGGAGCAATGTTATTATTTATCATACAATCAGTTATTGTCGGCGACGAATTATAACAAGAGATCCCTCCGCCATACCACTCTGCCGTATTATCGCTTATGATGCAATTAGTTATTGTGGAAGAGGAATATCTGCAATAAATCCCGCCGCCTTCACCCTCATTAGAAGCGGTATTATTACTAATCGTGCAATTGGTTATAGTTGGCGAGGAATTGCTGCAATAAATCCCGCCGCCATATTCAGCAGATCCATTTTGTATGGTAAATCCATCCAGCACCGAATCCGTACCTTCCCAGTTATTAAAAATCACAACACTCCCTTTTGCACTCCCATCAATAATAGTATGTGCTGCTCCGTTATCCGAATGAATTCTGATTGTTTTGCCATGGTAATTGATATTTTCAACATAGGTGCCATCATGTACTAAAATAATCTCTCCGTATTGTGCATCATTAATAGCATCCTGGATAGAAGCATAAGTAAACCCTATTCCCACCTCTCTTACTTGAGGTGATTTTATTTTTATTACATTGTAGAAAATTACCTTATGACTTTCCGAATCAATAGTGATAGTTAAACTCACATCATGGATGCCATCTTTAGAGTAAGTATGGGTTACCTTAAGATCACTTCCGCTCGTGCCATCACCAAAGTCCCAAAGAAAGCTAGCTCCGCTATATTGGCTGCCACCAGAAGAAGTAGCATCGAATGTAACTGCTAGGGAGCCAATCCCTATAGTCTCATCTACTGTAAATGAAGCTCTTGGGATGCAAGAGGCAGGAGCTATATATTCATAAGCCCCTATATCTATTCCCTCCTCTTGCGGACGGAGAATCCCTTCTTGATCATCAAAGGGTGATTGATTAGAATTTCCTGCATCAATACAAGGAGAACCAGCTTCTAAATAATAATTCCCAAATTCATCTCCTACAAATAACGGATCGGCATTGATGTTTCCAGTTCCGGGATAGACACCAGATTCCTGTTGAATGTCAGAGTAGGTTATAGCGACAGAGCTATTGTCACTTAGATAGATTTCATCAAGATTCTCTCCTAACATATCACCCCATAAGATGCTGTTAATAATCGTTGGTGAAGAATTTTCAACAAACTTAGCTCCGCCCCCGTTCTTAAAAGCTTTATTACCACTAATAGTACAGTTTATAATTATCGGAGAGGAATTCCAGCAGGAAATCCCCCCTCCACACACAGCATTATTTCTAGTGATAGTACAGTTGATAATTTTTGGATATGAATAGAAGCAAAAGATTCCTCCTCCATTTTCGGCCAATCCATTTTCAATGGTAAACTTATTTAATGTAAAGCTTGAGCTGACATTAATAAGAGACATGCACGTTCCATTGCCAGAACCATCGATAATTGTTGATCCAGTATCATTTTGGCTGATGAGAGAAACGTCCTTTCCGCCGATGACTAAATTTTCCTTATAAACACCTGGGAACACGGTAATGATATCCCCTGTAATAGCATAATCAATCGCATCCTGAATGGATGTATAATCACCGCTGCCATCAATAGCGACAGTGATGTCGGCCGCATTAGTATCGTATCCGCCGTCACCTCCAAATGTTCCCATATCCGACCGAGAATTGTCACTATCATATATTCGGGGATGACCGGAATCTTTACATGACGAATCTTCACCCAAATGATAATCACCGCTTTCAGGACTGATAAAGAGAGGATTAGCATCTATATTGCCAAGGCCGGGATATCCACCATTAATATTGCAAAAGCTCAATCTAGGATTCGAGTAATAACTTGATATCTCAGAACCATTATCCCAGAAAATAGTATTTATTATATAAGGTGAGGAGTTTGTGCAAGAAATTCCACCACCACTATCACTAGCCGAATTCCCAGTAATAGTGCAATTGACAATAACCGGCGAGGAATAGTAACAATAAATCCCGCCGCCATCTTCCGCTATATTGCCACTAATGGTGCAATTGGTTATTGTGGATAAGGAATCGTCGCAATAAATCCCTCCCCCTCTCCATTCAGCCATATTGTCACTGACAGTGCAATTAGATAGTGTAGGTGAGGAATCTTCACAATAAATTCCACCACCTTCCCCCCAATCAGGAGCAGCGTTATTAATTATCATACAATCAGTTATTATAGGTGACGAATAGTAGCAATAGATCCCGCCGCCATACCACTCTGCCGTATTGTCGCCTATAGTGCAATTGGTTATCATTGGGGATGAACCGTAACAACGAATCCCACCACCATTTTCAGCGAAATTATTACTAAAAGTACAATCGGTTAATAATGGCGAGGAATATCTACAATAAATCCCGCCACCCCACTCAGCAGTATTACCAATGATATTACACTTACTTATCGTTAGCGAAGAATTCCTGCAATAAATTCCACCACCTAACTCAGCTGTCCCATTTCGTAAAATTAATCCACCTAACCTAGCATTAGATCCTAAACTAGCCAGCATAATGACTGATCCTGATGAAGAGCCATCTATAATCACTGAGCCCACAATATCCTGGCTAATGAGAGAAATATCTTTTCCTCCAATGACCAAATTTTCTTTATAAATCCCTGAGAAAACCCGAATGGTATCTCCGCTGATGGCATATCCTATGGCATCTTGTATAGAAGTATAATCCCCGCTTCCATCAATAGCAACCATAATGTTAATAGGATTAGGATCAAATCCACCATCTCCACCGTATGCTCCCATATCGGAGCGAGAATTATCGCTGTCATATATTCGTGGATGAGCAGTATCTATGCAGGGAGAACCATCTCCCAGATGGTAATTTCCATCTTTGGAATCTATAAATAACGGATCAGCATCGATATTACCCAACCCCGAATATCCGCCTTGAACATCACAATAGCTTAATGTAGGATTGGAATTTGAACCAGACTCTGCATATAACTGTGTACTATTGTTCCAAAGAATGGAATTTACTATATAAGGTGAGGAACTTTCTTGACAATAAATCCCACCGCCGTTTTCTTTGGCGTTATTGCCGTATATGATACAATTGGTAATAATCGGCATAGAGGAATCTTCACAATAAATCCCACCTCCATCATCAGCCTTGTTGCCGATAATAATACAGTTTGTTATTGTTGGCGAGGCTTGCGAAGTACACGAAATCCCACCACCATATCGAGCTGTATTACCAGTAATAATACAATTAGTTATTGTTGGTAAAGAGTGGCTGCAATAAATCCCTCCTCCTTGGTAATATGAACTTGATCCATTCTGCAGAGTAAATCCATCCAAAACAGAGTCTGCACTTTCATCATTATTAAATCCTATGACTCTGTCTTTGGCAGTGCCATCGATAATGGAGACGGCAGGGCCGTTTACTGACTGGACTGTGATTGCCTTACCTTTAAAGTCAATATTTTCAGTATAAATCCCATTATTAACGATTACCTTATCGCCGTTTACCGCTGCATCAATGGCAGCCTGGACCGATGTGTAATCATATCCTGTCGGACCCACTATCAAGGTAGCTGCAAGAGCAAAATTACACGCTACTGTTAAAAAAACAGCTATTCCAATAATTGTAATCCAGTTTATACTACCCCTCACCACAACCTCCTCAAGAATGAAACATCTTTAGCAAAAAACTCGAACGCGCTGTGGGCTATGGAAGAAAGAAAGCATCCACTCCCTTTGTTTCCTTCCTCTTTTTTGTCGTCCGTCTCCCCTACCTCGCTCGTTGGCTCTGAATCCCCAATGGCGCTTGTTGCTTTGACTTTATAGTAGTATTTGGTTTGACTATCCAATCTTGTATCTGTGTAGATCACAGTGCCGGTACCGATACTTGCAGGTATATCGATTCTGATAATTTCTTCCCCATATTCCCTGCGCCGCAGTATAGTGAAACCCGTCTCGCAGGTGGAGTTATCAATCCAACTTAAAACTATTTCATTATCCGACAGCACATTGGCTGTTAAATGGGAAGGTGCCTTTGGGGGAAAATCGCATTTATTAATAGTCTTAGCCGCCATATTGGAATAATCGTTAGTGCCAAATTCATTCACTGCTCTTACCTGATAGTAATAAGTATTTCCTAAAAGACAGTTAGAATCAGAATATGAGGTAACATTCGGATCGACAGTAGCAATTAATTCATAATTGGTAACCTGCTGTGGGTCGGCACAATCTTCGCAGCGCCAAATTTCATAATACAGTTTATTGATAGATAGATCTTCCCATTCAAGATCGATTTGCATAGAGGTATTTACACGAGCTGTCAAATGGGCAGGGGTAATATCTTCGATGAAAGCAGCAAATTGGGTAAGATGGGATACTGTAAAGAGGATGGCCTGATCCTCAACATAAATATTGCTAATTCCATCAGTCTTCCAAACACCATCACTATCTTGATATTTGATAACAAGATGAGCTAAATTCCCGAAAGAACTATCAAGACTGAAATGAAGATAAATAGTAAATGGATGATATTTATCTATCTGAAAATAAGTGATTTTATCTCCATGCTGGTCCACCAATTCAACATTATAGGTAGCAGTAATGGCATTGTATTCTTGAATGGCGAGCCGTTCCATCCGGAGGGCTATGGTACTCAGGATAAAATTTGGATCACCATCGTGGATTACTATTGAACAAGGGGGAATGCTCACATAACTGCCATCATAATTATCATAGTGCCCATCCCCATTGATATTTACCAAACCTACTTCACTGGTTCGGCCGCCCTCGGCAGGAGTGATATATTCAACAGTTCTTCCTATAATAGTAAAATTGGGATTAAAAGTGAAAGAATAGGGTAGGATAGTAGTCCCATTTTGATCTGTGACTGCAATTTTTAGACTAACAATCTGAGAACTTTCTTCATATGTATCAGAATAGAGAGCTTGAAAATGAGGTCCGATACTCCTTCCTCCGATTATCACTGAGTTGGGATCCTTTTCAATCGGACCAATTATGCCATTGGCTGAATCATTTACTTTTTCAATGCTGACTTCAAGATCATCAAATGAAGTATTACTATCTACAAAAACTAAAATCATAGTTTGGCTATATTCAGAAGAGGAATGGGGATTTTCGATCCATTCAAAAGAAGAAATCTGAACTTTTGGCCCCTTTGGCTTAGCTCGGAGATTGAAGTTGCATTCTTTGCCCGACATATTTGGGCCAATAGAGTATCCACTTTCATCATTAGACTCTATGACGGGGAAATACTCCTTTGCAACGGCAATAAGGGTATAATCTCCCTCTTGAGTTAAATATATGGAGTATGCTCCATTAGGATCGGTTTGAGCCTGCCTTGAATAAAAATCCTCGTTTTCCATAAAGGCAATGACTGTAGCATTGGAGATGGGCTTATTCGGATCACCGCCAAGCTCTGGCTGATTAGGATCTTGTAATTCCAAAACTTTTCCCATTAAGGTATTGGCACCAAGAACCCGTATGGTCTGGCTCTTTTTTGCTGATCCACAATTTCCGTTACTTATGGTCATTATTACCGTATACACACCTGGTTCATAATAAGAGTGATTTGGATCCTGCAATTGACTGGTGGATCCATCACCAAAATCCCAGCTCCAACTGATAGCGTCTTTGGTGGAATTATCAAGAAACTGCATATTCAATAGCCCCGGCCCAATAATGGGTGTGGCAGTAAAATTAGCAATTGGCTTGCTATCTACCAAAATCGTTTTGCTCCTGAGTATATCCCCACAATCGGTGGAGGCAGTCAGGGTAATGGTATACACACCCACTGTCATATACATATGGCTTGGAGATAGCTCTTGGCTTGCCGGTGAGTTATCCCCAAAATCCCAAATAAGAGTCGCAGCATTAATGGAATTATTGGTAAATTGTACCTCAAGGGGGGCACATCCCTCAGTGGTATCTATAGTAAAGTCAGCGGTGGGCATGGACCTGACGATAATATAGTCAGCATTCTCTTTTACCGAATTGCCGCATTCATTCGTGGCAGTGAGAGTGACGGTGTAATTACCTTGCGTTTCATAGGTATGGATTGGCTGTAGCTCATCACCCATGACACCATCCCCAAAATCCCAAGAAAAACCTGTAGCATTAGTAGAATTGTTAATAAATTGTACCTCAAGGGGAGCACACCCTTCGATAATATCTGCAGCAAAATTTGATGTCGGCTGGTCAAGAACAGTAATCTCTGTGGCCTTACTATCACTTCCTGTCTTATTAGCTGCCGTGAGAACTACTGTATAGGATCCGGCAATACTATATGTGTGAGATGGATTTTGTTCCTGACTGAGTGAACCATCCCCCAAATCCCACTCCCAGAAGGTTGGATTATTGGTGGATTCATCTGTAAAATTAATTTCATACCCCTTGCATACTGAATTCGAAGTGGCATTAAAATCAGCTGTGGGAGCCAAGCCAGCAGTAAGATTAAATCTTACAGGATTCATTATATATGCAGAATCCCAGATGGCAGTCTCGCTGCATTTATATTCAGCTCCATTATGGCAAATTGCAAAATGAATTGTATCTCCAACTTCAACTCCATCTTTTTCAGGAGTCGTATCATCATCTTCATAAATGGCCAGAGCACCATAATAGCCAGACGCTTTTACTGTGAATATACCAACACATCCGCCATTTACTCCCACTGTATCTACATACGCCCTGATAACATCTCCAATCTGTACAGCTTCACCCTGTATAGTTACTGTACCCCAGTAAAAACCAAAAGAGTTGCTCGCTTGGGGAGTATACGATGTACAATCTGCACTAACAGGTTTGGAGAGGGTTGGATGCCCTAATGACAAAAGTAAAAAAAGAATTAGCCAATTGGCGATTGGATATTTTCCCTCTCTCCTCTCCATTATAAATTTTCTCCTCTTATTCGTAACTAAGATGAGTTTTAGGTTAAAGTAGTTTTATTAAATTATAACATATTACAATCTTTTTTCTAATTATTATTTTTGTCTCTGAACCAGATTCAGTAATATGAGCTTCTAGCAGATACACATCTCATGTTGGATATTAAGGGCTCATATCCGGGAATAATGTCCTGATAAAACACCCTCCCTTACTCTCGCCCTTAGTTCCCGGATATACAATATTTGGATCATCTGTAATATCTGAATCATCTTCACTTTTTGAATCATCTAATTCACGTTCATTTTTACTCTCTTCACAGCCTATTCTGAAGAGGCCAAAATAAGAGACTTCAGCTGATATGCATTGATTTTGTGGGTCAATACTACTTACTATAGAAATCCATTCAGATTTTGAATGATCGTATAAATAAATCTTTAGACTATTCGGATCAATGGAAGTTCCTTCTGCCTCCAATGCATCTATATTATAATTATATGGCATTGTTATTGTAACAGGAGACTGCAGATTGCTGGAAGAGCCGAATTCAATAGGAGCTCCAATTCCAATACAATCCCCAGGCCACGGAGGATATTCTTTAATTTCAGAAATTGTTATAGTAGTATCCTCGGATAATGCATTTGGA
>JBLIRR010000024.1:0-92739 GCA_049472395.1 bacterium
GCTCCGCGGCTTCTTGAACCATGGATTAGCTCTGAGCACTCGTTCCTCGACTCAGAGCTAATCCTTTATTTGTTAGCCGGCTTTTTCACTGGTGGACCTTAAATTCCTTTAGAACAAGATGATCCAGTGTGATTCCATACTCCAAAAACTTTGGTCGAAGTTTCACGACAATTTCTTCTTGTAGATTAAGCCTTTTTGAACGAGCTTCAGTAATTGTGATGGGCTCAAGGAAAGCAATCACAGCTGCTTCAGCAATAGGATAAAGAGCTTCCTGAGCAGAACCACGATCGCCAGATTTAACCACGACAAGCGCTGCATTTTCTTCGGTGACACTTGTCGTGACTGCAAATTCAACGGTTGCCACAGTGCCATCTGCAAAGGTCACAGTTGGTGCAGGGAAAGGCAACGCACCCTCTTTATGGAGCTGCTTCTCTCTAACTTTTGGTGGAATCGAGTATGAAGTTACTTCAGGTGCGAGCCAATGAACGAGATTTTGCGGCCATGCGAAGAATACACACATGAACAAACAGAAGGTGGTCAACATCAGCATTACGAGAGTGAACCATGTCAATACCATCGCGGGAGCTCGCAATTTCTTTCCTGACAGCCCAGCAACGCTCGCGAAGACAACAAGCAAAGCCATACCGATGAACACAATCAGACCACCAAATAAGGCGATGCGGTAGTCGATGGAAAAACTGCCAATGATAGCAACGACCGCTACGATTCCAGCGATACCGAGAGCATATTTGACGGCTGGAACAGCTTTGATGGAGTTCTTCAATACTTGTTGTGGCTGCAAAACCTTTCCTCTCGAAGGCTAACGTCAAAGCTAACTTGCAGAAACAAAAAAGAAAATGTTAGCTCTGGCTGTTTAAATATTCTAGCATAATATATTATAAATAGCCAAAATAGTGTGCGGTTTCTGTCAAGTTGAGCTTTTTGTTAGATGATTTATATATCTATCTCAATATGTAACGGATTGTCTTAAAACATTTTTATTTCCATTTACGTTTTATTAATGTTTCATCAATATTTATATCTAAATCACGATAAAAGCCTCCAAATCCTCCTTTAATATACAAACCTGGAACTATATCTTTACGATAAGGATTGACTATTATTGGTATCAGCTCAACATCAACCATTATTGGTGAATTTACTGATGGTTGTTCCATTGATAGCTCTCCAAGAATTCTGTAAGTCCCGACAGTCACACCAACAAGATAAGACCGTAAGATCAAAAATACAACCACAAAGCATAAACAAATTGAAACAATGAATCGCTTTTTGTACTTAAGTATCATTATATCATCTAATGTATGTTCAGTGGCCAAAGACGCTTAAATACTATTCATTAAGGATAAAATAATGTTTCATAGTCCTCTATAGAGATAATTATTGCTATAATAATACGATAATAAATATGAAAAACGATAAAAAATTATCTATATTAAATCCAAATTTGAATTTAGACAATTTTTTATCTATAATACCATACTAAGATATATTTTCAATAAAAAATTAATAAGGAAAATTACTATGCCATACAAACGAGCACGTGCTCGTGGTATTTACATCCCTAAATCTGAAAAATTGCTTGATCAAGTAAAAGAGGTTTTACGGTACCATCACTATTCTATTCGTACGGAAGAAGCTTATATTAATTGGATTGTTAAATATATTACATTTCATAATAAAAAACACCCTAAAGAGATGGGCAAAAATGAAATTGAATCCTTTCTTTCTCATTTAGCAATGAATCTTCATGTTTCCAAATCAACGCAAGATCAAGCATTTAATTCTCTAATGTTTCTTTATAATTATGTATTGTTTATCCCTGTCCACGATGAAATACAAGCTAGCCGTTCGAAGAGACGAAAAAGAATCCCTACTGTTTTAACTCCAGATGAAATAAAAAAACTGTTTCACTATTTACAAGGTACCCATTTATTTATGTGCCAATTAATGTATGCCTCCGGGCTGAGAAATATGGAACTCACGAGGCTGAGGATTCATGATCTTGATTTTAACAACCATTTGATCATAGTTCGAGATGGGAAGGGAAACGTAGATCGGACAACTCTTTTCCCTCACCAGCTCCATCCTTTCATGGAACAACACTTAGATAAGGTTAAGAGCCTTCACGAGCATGACCTCGCCAATGGATTTGGGGAGGTTTATCTTCCTTACGCACTTGAACGAAAATTTCCTCATGCAAATAAATCTTGGATATGGCAATATGTATTCCCATCTAAGACTATTTCTCGGGATCCACGCTCCGGTGCAATGAGAAGACATCATATCCATGAAAATACAATGAAAAAAATCCTTTCTAAGGCCAATTACTACGCAAAAATCCCAAAAAGAATTTCTCCACATGTCTTACGGCATTCCTTTGCAACCCGATTATTAGAAAAAGGTATGGATATTCGATCTGTTCAAGAGCTCTTAGGCCATAAAGATGTTTCAACAACTCAAATTTATACCCATGTAATGAATAAAAAATACCAAAATTATATGAATCCTCTTGAAGATATTATGTAATTTATTTTTTAATACTCGTGTGATATGAAATTGATAATTTTACATAGCTCCGCTCTGTCGCTTTCATTTCAACAGTCTATAAGTCTTCCCAGATATCTTGAAAATCCTAATAATATTCCGAAGCTCAATTATTATTTCCATCAATATATGAAAACTAGTATTTAATGTCAATAGTAAAAAGTCTATATCTCTGAATAATATATTTTTTATATATATACTTTTAAATTCTTATTGATTTCGCTATATAATCGCAGTGGCTTTGGTCATAAATGGATACGATGATATATACTAAGGGACTAAAAAAGTGGCGTACACGCCCTTATTTCGGTATCCCCGTTAAGAAGTGCAAGGGCAAAGGCCATACACGTCGGATAACAGCATAGGCCACAACCGGTTTTTTTAGGTAATAGATTTAAAATCATGATGGCTGTGGGAGGATTATATGGCGTATTATCAGGGGTAATATTATCTTTCTCGGTTTCAACCTTACGGATGAGCTCAATTACCTTCGCGGCTCCTGCGCGTGCAGCTTCATCATCATCAAACCCATAAATGCGGATAATATTTTTCTAAATAATGACTCGATGTCCTTGCCAGTCGAACTTTAAATATGGAATATTAATCCAGTATTGAGTCTTTTCCAGGGCAGCATTTAAATAGGGAAGCAAGGATGACAAATCTACATCCAAATGCAAGATTCACAAAGGGTGATGAGTGATTACAGAATTATTTCCATAGCCTATTCGGATACTCTTTTATAGAGACTTTAAAGAGACTTTAAAAAACACCCGATATCGTTCTTTGTTTCATCGTCATTTTCTCCTCCATTTACTGTGTCACCTGATAAATAAGAATCTGACTCACTATAGCCAATAGTTCCCGTGCATATAATGAGACCATTCATCACTCCATCCATATCTTCCTTCCCTCCATCTTCTAAATAAAGGGACGCGGTTTTCCCCTCAAATGAAACAATAGAGCTCTCTGCTTCCTTGTTCCTTCCACCAGCTGAGGTAAACCGATACCATTTGGCCCCCTGAGGAATATTTTCTGAAAAATGAAGGGTAACCAGGCCAGAAGTTGCATCATCAATTAATTTGATACGAAATGATATTATTCCACAATGGATCTTATTCGGCTTATTTATCATATCAATCAAGAGTGCAGGATCGATTGATTCAATGTATTCAATAGAATGGACATTTGAGGCACCATTATAGCTCAGGCCGATAAGTGCCTGTGTCCCTTCACTTTCATCTTTTACCACTTTTATATTCTTCTGTATACTATCCCTTATGCCATCTAGATTAATATCAACAGTTCCATCAACTTCATCGTTGTCCTCAATACCATTTTCGTTAAGATCCCTTCCGAATAATCCCGTGTGAAAATACTGTGGATCGCTCCATGAAAAAGACTCAGTCATTCGATCGAAATAACGGATTCTCCACATATATGTCATACCTTCACTGAGAATATTTCTTGGCACCTCCAATGAATGAAAATCTGTCGTATCCTTTCTTTGAAATACACAGAGATCATCATTTTCTCGAACAATCTGCCACTCAATCATTTGGAAAAGTTGCTGATTAGAAAGAAGCGGGTCCCAATTAACTTCCAGCACCGGTGTTAAGGAGATATCAGTGGTGCCATCCGAAGGGTTCATGATAAAAACGGAAATAGTCACCTGCTCCTGCGCTGTCACACCCCCTTCAAATTCAATGACAAGCTGCACGGTAAATTCTCCGGAAGAAGTGAAAGTATGTGTAAGGGGAGGAGCATGCGTACTGAGGGTGTCGTCGCCAAAATTCCATTCATAGGAGGTGATATGCTCTGATTCTATTGTACTCTCCAAAGAAAAAGTCACGTTAAGAGGCGCTTTGCCAGACATGGGTTCTCCCTGAAGAGAAATTTTTAAAGGTTGAACCTGAGGTTGTTGAGTATACTGGTATCTTACACCCACAGCATTAAGGTCAAATCCTGCACTTCCAACTGTAGGATACGGATCATAGATTACATTCCCGTCAGAATCGAAGGAGGCCCCATCTCCAACAATATCGATAATCCGTATATGGGTAATCCTTCTAATATCCAACCCCGAAATGCCTTCAAGCTCTGCGAGGTCAAAGGGTGTTCCATATCCCTGTCTATACTTTCCTGCAAATCCATCAATATTTGTCGGGTCAACTAATCCGAATCCATTAACCGGCTTTGAGGTTCGAGAGTCATTCTCAAAGCGAAAAAATAATACCCCATCTGAGGACACTTCCACATAGGCCAATTCAAGGAAATAATCACTAAATCCATTTTCAAAAATGGCGAAATCCCACCCCCCTCCATTCGCTACCGGCAGATCAAAGGTTAAAGTAATCGAGCCGCCCCGGCCGAGGGCGACAATATCGTATAAATCATTTGCTGCTTTCCCTCCAAGGGCCCGGGTGGGATCTTGCCATTCGCTCTCTACGCCTGTTCCCGGAGAATAATCTTTCCACCCGGAAGCCCATGCTATTAATGAAGAATCATTGTATGATACTGCCTCAGAGCCCTCTTTTCCTACTGCCGGGGCATAGGGACCCGCACTAATGCCAAGAGGCATGAAAACATCGGCTATAATGTAAAGCAGCGCACCTATAAAGAGTATCTTTTTCATACGGTATTTCCTTTTTTTATACTTAAAAAATTAATTCCATGCCGGCATAGAGATTTCCTGTAGGCATGGGATAATAATTTTCACTATAGGCAGAGGTTACGTATTTCTTATTGAAAATATTATTCACTCCAGCGTAAAACTTGAGTCTTTTACGCCTGTAGATAAGCTTCGTATCTACAACATTATATGCTTCAAGCTTATCATACATGGTATTGGTCACATCATTTCCATCAAAGCGTGTTCCCACATGAGTACCTGTCATGCAAAGGCTGAGCTGAGGAATGATATACCATTCACCGCCTAATGTGGCTTTCGTTTTTGGCACAAGAGGAACATACGTATTCTCACCTTCAAAGCGGGCTTCCGTATAGGAGAAATTCCCCCACAGGGAGAGAAAATCCGTGGGATATACCCTAAAATCCGTCTCAATCCCGACACGAATAGTGGTGTCATCATAGTTTCTATTAATCTGTTCATTTGTATCCGGATCTTCGGAATAGTAAATTTCATCCTTCGTTTTTATCCTGAAAATCGTTCCCGAAAGCTCTGCACCCTTTCCTGCCTTCCACCGGATTCCACATTCCATATGAGATCCCTTTTGAGGACTCAAATCCTCATCTCTTTCCGCAAGCTCATCCACATTCGGGCAGCGAAAACTCGTCGAATAACTGGCAAAGAACGTTGTAGAGGGAAGACCGTCATAGACAATCCCCACATCATAGACATGATGTATCCACCGTGGATTAATGGATTCCTCTTCATTTCCAAATTGATAATCTGAAAAATCCACCTCATGACGGTTATAACGATATCCCCCATGGAGGGTGAGGTCGTGTGCGAGGGACCACTGATTAAGAAAAAAGATACCCCAATCTTTCACCCTGCTTTTTTTCTGCGACTCCTTTGAGATTTCATCCCTTCTGTAGGTCGAGCGAAAATAATCAAGACCTCCTTGAAATCGTTGTTCTTTATTAGCGACATTATATCTTTTCTCATACCCACAATCAAAAATGAGAGAATCTTCATTGATTGTATCAATCTGCTCTTCTCTTGACCGAAGGGGTGTATATCCGATAAGGTACTCATTATCACGTGTGCGATAACCACTATGGAGGTTAAGCACGCCTTCTTTCCCAAAGTCAATCTGGATTCCCCCCATCATGCGATGGTCTGTCACTTCACCAAAGTCCTCGGGCCGATCCGTCTCAATTCTTCTCTCATCCGAGTCGATATTTTCACTTGATACGGGCCCTGGCAATCCATATTTGTCTTGATGAAAGGAATGGGAATAGGAAAAGATAAGCGATGAAGAAAGATCAACGCTGAATCTTCCCCCAATATCCCCTTTCCTTAAAAATCCATTATCTCGATATCCTTCGGAATCAGAATATCCCGCATTGAAGGCACCATGAAATTTTCGTGTGTGTCCCTGGTATGATATCTGAGTATCGGAACTTTCATATCCTCCATAATGAATTTTCAGTAGGCCTTGCGACAATGTATCTCCCTTTTTAGTGATGATGTTTATAACCCCTCCTACCGCTCCATCTCCATAAAGCACAGAACCAGCACCTCGGAGGATTTCAATTCGTTTAATTTGAGTAAGAGGGATCGAGGCAAAATCAGGTCCTGCCATATCCGGCGGATTGAGTTTAAAACCATCTTCCATTACTATGACGCTGCTTACCATCGTATCACCCATTCCCCGTATATCAACTGAAGCACCCTTGTCCTGCCCTGAATAACTTCGAAGAGTGATATTTGTCTCCTTTGCCAGCATATCAACCATAGTAGTGCTTGGCGCCTTCTCGATATCCTCATGGGTAATGACTGTCACATTCTTCGGTATCTTTTTAATAGGGTCCTCAATTCTCGTGGCGGTTATTACCACCTCTCCCAGTTCAAAGGCAGTATTGGGAGTGTTTTCTGAGCGGGCGTGCACAACAAAGCCTTGCACCGACACGAGGATCAAGATCGAAAGTAAAAATATACTGTGCTTATTTTTCATTCTCCACTCTGCACATTCCGGATTATTTTCTCCGCATTGACATACATACTATATCTGCCACCTGGAGAAGGGATACTCTAGTAACCAGCAATCGTAGAATAGTAAGGATTATAATAAGAATAATAATTAATCATTGTATTTTGTTGTTGGCTGTAATAATTCCAAAAGGGCTGATAGAAATAATTGGAATATGGCACGCTCGACCAGGTGTAAACGCGCGGATTCCCGGTAACAGAGTTATTTGTATTAAAGTAAGAATAGGAATCATAATACGTTCCAAAGTAAGAGTTTCCCATAGAGGGATAACGATCAAGATAATTGACGAGCGGTGAATTTATTCCGAAAAAGGGATACGCAATAAATGAGGAATAAGAAGGATAAGAGGAAGGATACGTACCATAAAAATATACTGATGAATCAGGGGTATGGGAGCTTGCTTCACGCTCGTCAACAAGTATTAAATTATCCATACAAAAATACGCAGGAGTATTCATTCCCCAGTCCCCGGTATCAGACGAACTAAGAGCAAACTCAATACTTCTGACGTTCCCTAAATCGCTTAAATCAACCCATACCCAGGAATTTACTATATCTCTGTTTTCTGCCAGTAGAAACTCTACGTTACCTGTAATATTCCCTTCTGTGTCTTTTCCGGTGATTGTAAGCATGTACCAATCCCCCTCCTCAAATTTTTTCGCGAACATATCACCTTCAAGCAGAGAAAAATAGGTATAATTCGAATTAGATACATATACGCCCTCAAGTTCGGTTTCTTCTTCAAAGGTAATCGTGGGCAGTGTACCCGCAAAACTATTCATATACACAATGACATAATTATTACTCTGATCAACGCCTTGTCCTGCAATAGCGTTAAATTGAGCCTCTATGCCGCTTACCCCTGTATCCGATCGGTTTGAGTATGCAAACCCATCCCAAGAATACCATGTCGGATCATAATTATTCGGAAAGAAGACCTCTCCGCTTGTGAATCCTCCCGATAAGTCGGAGCCATCCCAATAGGACTCTGCTGGTAAAGAAAGGTCCTCAAAAGTTACTGTCCGTGCATGTGCGGCAGCAATTCCCATCATACAAAATAGAGACACACAGAAAATAAGTATTCTTTTCATTCTTCTTCCTCCTTTTTAGATTGATTCTAAAAAAAAAGCCCTACATCATAACGATGTAGGGCTGCTCCCTGTTTTCTTTACCCGTACATTATTAATGCGAAAGCTTGTATCGCCGAAACTACTCGCATCGTATTCTATAGGCAGGTCTTCTGACTCTCGGCTCTTCCTACTCTCTAAGCCTTCCCATACCTATGCGTCGGTATAGTGACATGTGATAGATTTCGTCCCCGAATACAGCGGCGGGTCCGTGTTCGCATTTAACGAACTTCCCTATTAAGGCATGCACCACCTATATCGCATTCATTTTACAACTCTCTGTACTTCATGTCAAACTTTAAAAAATTTTAACAACAATTCTTATATATATCACCTATTATAATAGCTACTTTTTTCTTACTATACCGCATATGAAAGTAAGGGAAATAGAGTGTGCCATTATGAGAAGTACTCGAAAAGGCCTGCTGTATTTGACAAAAATTACTAAGAGAGTTAAATTATTTATCAAGAAATATATTATAAATGTCCTTTCAAGGAACATAAGTTTAATCCTGGATAAAAAAGATCATTTTATATAAAAAGGGGAACCTTATGAAAAAGTATAATATTATTTTCATTACAATAGCATGTATTATTATCGCCACATGTGCCACTGCTGCAGTCATTACATTAACCTTAAATAATGTCCCCACCGATCTACAGTGTGCAACCGATTGTTTGTGTAACCGAAATTGGATTGATTCTGATATTATTATGAGTGTAACTACCACTACAGTGAGCGATGGGTGTATGTCGACTGGCTGTGAATGGCAACATAGAGCTAGTGCCTTTACATGGGATCAAGGAATATTACTAACCCCAGGCCGGCTTATTGTTGAGCTTGATGCGATAAATGATACAATAACGCAGGTTGAAGTAATTATCGACGATTATTGCATCCAAAGCGGCGGTTGTACATCTGCTTTTCTTTATAATGGTTCTACACAAATAGACGCTGCATATAGTGCGATAGAAGGCCCTGTAGGGGGTAATGGATTTTTTATCTTAAATCCCGGAAATAACCCGATTGACAGACTCGTTGTCTCTTCCTGTAATGGACACGTAGGTGAAGTGAGAATCACGACAACTTCCGCAAATGTGTGCGAGTTACCCATAGACCCAGGCCTGTGTAAAGGATATTTTCCTCGATATGCTTTTAATAAAACTACTGGCCAGTGCGAGCAGTTCGTTTACGGAGGGTGCGGCGGCAATGCAAATAATTTTTCCACTATACAGGAGTGTCAAGAAAGCTGTGGAGGGACTACTTATTCTACATGCACAAGTATGGGATGCGGCACCACATATTCAACATGTAGCGGATTTGGTTGTGGTACTACCTCCTCTACATGCTCAGGATTAGGCTGCGGCACTACCTATTCCACCTGCTCTGGCTATGGGTGCGGCACCACCTCCTCTACATGCAGTGGATTTGGTTGTGGTACCACCTTCTCTACATGCTCAGGATTGAGCTGCGGCACTACCTATTCCACCTGCTCTGGCTATGGGTGCGGCACCACCTCCTCTACGTGCAGCGGATTTGGCTGTGGTACTACATTCTCTACATGCTCAGGATTGAGCTGTGGAACTACCTATTCCACCTGCTCTGGTTTTGGGTGTGGCACCACCTCCTTTACGTGCAGCGGATTTGGCTGTGGCACTACCTTCTCTACATGCTCAGGATTGAGCTGTGGAACTACCTATTCCACCTGCTCTGGTTTTGGGTGCGGCACCACCTCCTCTACGTGCAGCGGATTTGGTTGTGGTACTACTTTCTCTACATGCGGAGGATTGAGCTGTGGGAATACCTTGAGCACATGCGGCATATTTTGCGGGATAACAAACTCTACGTGCTCTTTAGGATGCGGCTTTTTCTCTAATTGGCCCCGATATGGAGCCTCTGGTGCACCTTCATCTACTCCAGCTTATTAATAGGTCACCAATCTTTAAGCTCCTATTCCTCTATAAATTTTGGATAAAGCATACACCCAGCAGCAGATTGGAGGACCTATGGAGGTTTTCCTTCCCTGGATTTAATAAAACTCGAATTATTTCTTTAAGGTATTATTATATTTATGATATTTATTTTAGAATGATTATGGAATGATCGTTATTTCTAAAGATTCTGAAAATTTTTGATCAATAGGGTATTTACAAGAATGGTCTTTAAGGTTAAAAAGTTTTAATTATGGTTCAAAAAGCGAATACTTCAATTATTCGTGAATGATCCACAATAGAGAATATTCTACGACCTTGCAACAAGAAGGCTGTGAAAAATAATGTTCTACATCAAATCCCTAACTTTCACTTCCGGATGGTGGTAGCGCTTACGCCCAATGGTTTTCTTGCCGACCTGTATTGCTTCCTGCGGGCACCAGTGGATACAGGCGAGGCACTGTTCGCAATGGTGTAACCATCTTGGTCTGCCGTCTTCCATCTGGATGTTACCGACCTGGCATACCTTCTCACAGATCCCGCAGCTGTTGCATTCCTTGCCGACCACAAACTTGTTGTCCTGTTTTGCAAAGGCTCCCTTCGAGAGTCTATGGATAAAGCCTGTGAGGATGAGTCGGCCCAACAGGCCCCCCATCTCTACTTCCTGCACCTTCTTTTCTTTTATGGTCGCACTTATCTGGCCGATACGCATCTCGGCGTCGGCAAACAGCTTTTGCTGTTTCTCTTCAGGGAGTGCCCCTCCCCATATAATGTAATTCGTCGGCATTCGAATCACAAAACCCGAGGACAATGCAATGCCTCTCGTCCGCAATTGCTTTTTGACCTTCACCAATGTCCCGCTTGCCGACCCCCCACACGTACATACGGCGAAGACATACTTGTCTGAATCGATCTTTATTTTGTCCAAGAAGCGTATCACAATCTCCGGCGGACCCCATGCATACACCGGGAACACAATGCCAACCGCGTCGCTGGTTGAAGAACACTGCTCATGAGCCGCCCTGCCGATAGAAAATAATTCTGTTTCTCCCAGGGCTCTAGCCAGCTCTCTCGCAATCTTCAGAGAATTCCCAGTCCCAGTGAAATAGTAAATCGTAGTATGATATGAGGGAATTACTTTATATTCCATTAAAATATCATACTATAGAAAATTAGGAAATTCCATTCTGTTTAAAAAATCTTTCATGAAAAATTTAGTGAGGCAATGGGCATTATAATCGGCGCTACTCCAGGCCGTATGATCTATATCACTATCGTACTGATATTACAGTAAAAATTTGCTTCAGCTATTTTTTTATTTGATGCCCATAGCTAAAAATTCCGATAAATAATAAGGAAACAAAGAAAAATAATAAGAGAAAATAATTAAAATGAGAGAAATAAAGTTATTTATTATACTTTTCAATTTAATTATTATATTATTTATATATGCAGTTTTTTACTGCACATACTCTGCAGGTTGTCTTGCCCCCACGAACATGCCCTATGGAGAAGGAGGGATAGAGGGACTTTCTTCCTTTCATTTCTGGAAAAAGATAACCATAAATCACGGTAAGGTATACGGATTATCAGACCACATTGATTTCCCCGCTTTAATAATGATTGAAAAGGACGAGGACTTATTATTATCCGATAACGGAGGAGGGGTAGAAAATCCTTCTGGTAATGATATTATTTTCACGGATGCAAGTTTCACAATGCAGTTAGACCATGAAATTGAAAAGTATGAGAATACTGAGGGCACACTTATTGCCTGGGTCAGAATACCTACACTCAAAGTGAATGAAGATACAATTATTTACATGTTTTATGGAAATAGCGAGATTAACACTCCTCAGGAGGATATACAACATAGGGTATGGAGGGTATGGGATTCTGACTACGCGGGCGTGTGGCATTTGCACGATGGTGTTGATGATTCTACTGAAAATGAGAATAATGGAAACAATTACGGATCAGATGATACAGAGGGGAAAATTGCAGATGGGCAATATTTTGTTGCAGATGAGGGTGCTTACATTGGTATTGATAATACATCATCCTTGAATTTTGAGGGAGAAATTACTATTTCAGCCTGGGTTTCCCCTGATAAATTATCTGTACCGGATGGAGATGAAGAATGCGGGGAGTGTGAGGGTGGGGTGACCCAGCTTACTTTGCGATATAAAGCCAAGACTAAGTGTTATGACACCGAGGACGGGGACAGGATTACGGTAAAGTGTAAGGATGGATACACCGTGTTCGATAGTTACGTTGAGCCGGGGGAGGATTTTACTTTTTTTAGAACGAACGAGAATGGCGAGATGGAGAAGCTAGGGACAGAGATTAGCATATATGTAAACTATGAGCTCAATACCAAGATCCATACAAGCTGCTCGCAGCCGATCGGGCCCGGTATGATATTCGGAGTTTTTACAGTGATCGAAGGTTACAGCAAAGATGGCGGATTGCTTTGTGATGCTGGCGCGTCGATTGATGATGATACACAAAATATCGTAGCGCATGGTCCCGCGTATACTCCATCAGAGGCTGGTGTGATGCTGAGAACCACATCACGGAGAGTCGATACTACATATACAAATTATTATGAAACCGGTTCCTGGGATGGGGATCTGCACATTGCCAGTGCTGAGATCCCTTCCGAAGATGTGGGGAAAGAAGCATGGGTATATTTAGCCGGGGTGTATGATGGCTCTTCTTGGAAGCTCTACAAGAATGGAGAGGAGGTTGATTCACGCAACGATGCACCAGGCTCTATAAAAGTTGAGGAAGACTGGGCAATAGGGGCGTCAGGTACAGGCTTGAAAGGATTTTTCGACGGGAAAATCGACGAGGTGCGCATCTCTCATGTTGCCCGCTCAGACTCCTGGATAAGAACCAAATATGAAAATCAAAATATACCCTCAACCTTTTATACTATCTCATCCTCCCCCGTAGGACTCTGTCTCGCTGACCACATCGTTGGCCAGGAGACAAATAAATTCGGGACGAAGAGCTCAATCACCGGTGAGGAGCTTTTTGCATTCAGACTCACCAACTTCTCATCAAAAGACGTTGTTGTTGATCAAATTCAATTCCGGCTCTCCCATGTCGTCGGTATTGAGAAGGTGCATTTTGCAAATCTGAACCTCTACATTGATGATGATGCGGATGGCGCCCTCAGTGGAGCGGAAACAGATGTTGGCGGCCCCGGTGTGGTGGAATGGATAGAAAAAAAAATAATCACCTTTAGCGCTGATTTTGGAATTCCCGCGCGCGATACCGTGCATTACATTCTCACGGGGGATGTGCATAAATTAACAGCGGGTGATAAGATGACCGTGAGCCTCTCTGATTATAATATTATGCTCATTGAGGGCGATGTTTACGATACAGGGATCACGAGCGTCACCCATTCGCGGCTGGCCAGCGGGGGAGGGGGGACCAAGATTTATGGCGCGACGAATGAAGGCCGTTCCGGCCCAAGCAATCTTTATTTGCTAGACATTGAAGAAGAAAAAGCCTCTCCCATAGGGGAGATCGGCTTCTTTCGGGTGAGCGGCATGGACTTTCACCCTGATGGCACGCTCTATGCTACAGCTGAAGATATATCGGACGATGGATACCATACACCTATTCTTATAAAGATCGATACAGAATCGGGTGAAGGAACAAAAGTCCAGGTGCTTCACCATCCTTGGTATGACTCACGATATAAACCAGGGGAGGGTATTTGGCATAACTATGGTGATGCTGTATCCGACATATCTTTCGATTCAAATGAAACACTTTACGCGTACCTTGATAACGGGGATGGATTGGCTAAGATTGATATCTCATCCGGAGAATTAGACGACCTTGGTCCTACAGGGGTATATGGCTTGCCAGGCTCTACCAGGCCCGCCAGTGGAGATGGTATGGCCTTCTCCCTGGAGGACGAGCTGTTTTATGCCAATGAATACGCCATCTTCACACTCCAACAAGAATCTGGAGGAACGTCCGATTTTAAAATCCCTCTCCAGTTTTCAATCCCTCCCGATAACGATCCTCGCATTAATGGCATGGATTTTGACCCAGGGACTGGAATTCTTTACGGATCGCTAAGGGATGGTGATCATAATACTCGTGAAAATTATCTGGTTACCATCAACACGACAGATGGAAATGTGACAATAATAGGCGATTGGACGCCTGATGACCTCACTGCCCTTGCGGTGCAAACAACGGGTACGGATTCCATTTCCTATTCGTGCTGCAAAAAGATAACCATAGATCATACTATGGTATGTGGCGAATGCGGCCACATTGATTTTCCGCTTCTTGTGAGCATAGAAAATGACAATGACTTGAAAACCTCTGACCAGGGAGGGGACGTGGAAAGTATTCAGGGATATGATATTATTTTCATGGATTTAACGAAGACGTTCAGTTTAGACCATGAGATTGAACTGTATGATGGCGCCGCAGGAACACTTGTTGCATGGGTAAGGCTCCCTTTGCTCGAAGTTAATCAAGATACTATTCTCTACATTTGTTATGGAAATGATCAGATTAATTTTTCTCAGGAGAATGTGCCGGGGGTATGGGGCTCTCACTACGAGGGAGTGTGGCATTTGACCAATGATTCTTTTGATTCCACCGAAAATGAGAATAATGGAAATGAATTTGGCCTAGATAATATAAAGGGGAAAATTGCGCAGGGACGCGATTTTAATTTATTTCAAGGTGATCATATTAGCCTTGGCAATCCTTTATCCTTGGATGTCACGAGAAAAATTACTATTTCGGCATGGATAAGCCCTGATGTCGGTGATAATGTCCAAAATATAGTAGCGCACGGCCCTACTGATACTCCCTCCAATGCAGGGGTGATGCTTCGGATTTATGCAGAGGGGAGTTGTTTTGATTATAAGAGTTATTATGATATTGGCTCCTGGGATGGAAGTTTTCACGGCGCCCGCTACGAAGTCTCTGCCTGTGACATTGGCAGAGGAGTGTGGGTATATTTAACGGGAGTATATGATGGCTCTGCGTGGAGACTTTACAGGAATGGTGTAGAGGTAAAGTCAGTCACCGATGAAACAGGTCCCTTAAGTGTGGAAGAAGATTGGGCAATTGGAGCACGAGGCACAAGCACGGAAGAATTCAGGGATCGATTTTTTGATGGCAAAATCGACGAAGTGCGCATTTCAAGCTTTGCCCGCTCCTGCTGTTGGATCAAAACCTCTTACAACAATCAAAATTCGCCCTCAACATTTTATACTATTTCTTCTGAATCATGTTCGGAGCCCATGGAGAATATTGATTCCGCTCTTGAGTATATACAAAATATTAATGGTTACTCTATTATCATCATGAATTCAGACGACACAATAAATTTAGACTATGAGATTGATAAATATGCTGATATTATAGATACCCTCGTTGCCTTTGGAGAGGCACCCTCGAGCGACTCTATTTTTGCTGTTACCCCTAATGGGACAATATTCACCCTCAAGATCAACGTTGATCCGGACAATAGCAGTAGTGTGCCTGAGATCCAACCACCCTCTGCGCCATATATCATTGATGATGGCAATTTCTCGAGCAACAATACCTCCTTTCATGTATCATGGTTTACAGTTGCTGAATCTGAAGAGCTTCTTGAATATCAATATGTTATTGATACTGAATCGATGCTTGAGAGCAGCAGTACAATAGAATGGACCTCATCGGGAACAAGCAATGAGATTACACACCATTTTGCCTCCCCTCTTACTGAAGGGCAGACCTATTATGCTCATGTACGAGCAAAGAATTCAGCAGGATGGGGCTCCATAGGAACAAGTGACGGAATCATTATTGATATTACCGCACCTGTTGTTACAATCATAGATATACTTGACAGCAGCTCTGATAATGAAACCTCTTTCATTAAAGCAACCTGGAATGCGGATGATGAAATCTCGGGTATTGAGGAATATCAATATGCCTTAGGCACCGATCCGGATGATACAAGCTCTCTTGAGTGGATATCAACCGGGCAAGATACTCAAATTACACATAGCTTTGCCCCCCTATCTTCTCCTGACACATATGAGTATTACTTATGGATAAAAGTCAAAAACGGGGCAGGTTTATGGAATATTCCAGAAGCAAGTGAGAAAATACAATTATATTACAGTATACCCACTACACCCACCGTCAACAATCCCATAAATGGCGCCATTGTATCGTCAAGGAACCCGGTTCTTTGGGTAAATAATGCCAAGGATACAGCGAGCAGAGAGTTGCGCTATGAGTTTGAGCTTTATAGCGCATCAAATCTTACTCCTGATTTTTTAATTGATGCGTCCACCGATATTCCGGAAGGCGCTGGTGTAACTTACTGGAACATTAAGACCACATTATCGGACAATACCTTTTATTACTGGCGTGCGCGGGCTTATAACGGAATGTATCATGGCCCCTGGTCACCCACATGCGTCTTTAAAGTATCAATCAATGATCCTCAAACAAAGGCTCAGATTGAAATAAGCAAGGAAATAAGAGGTCAGGAGCCTAATACATCGGTTATAGAAGTATCTGATCTCAATAGCCCTCTATATAATATGGCCATTGAGATCCCATCATTTGCCTTTAGCGAAGATACCATGGTCGGCATAGGCCGCGTAATCAATCCCCCACCCTTACCTGATAATATCAGCCCAATAGGCCCAACGATATTCTTCGTGCCTAATGGATTTATATGCAACGATACTATCAATCCGAAGATAATGATTTCTTATGGACTCACTGATTTAGGAGCGGTAGACATCTTCGACTTTAATCAAATCAAGATATATACGTATAATACCACTACCCTCTCATGGGAAAATCTGTACGATATCCAGAATGACTTAGAAAATAAGCGTATCTCAGGGCAGATTAGCTCTTTTTCCATGTATACTCTTGGGTATACTCCTGGTATCGACACAGATATAATTCAGGTAAGTGGCTGCTTTATCTCTGTGCTCTTTCCCGAGAATCTCAAACACTAAAGAATCATTACTAAATTGTAATACATCGATTACAAAAATTACAAAATTGCATCAGTAGCATGTAAAAATGTAATGTAATGTATTATATCTTTCCCTCGGAGTCTTCCGAAATAAATTATAATCCCCCTCTAGGGGCGTCTGGCACCCTATATGGTATTGAATATGCTAGATAAACAAATATAGCAAATGAAAATTATTTGAATAATTATGACGATAAGAAATAATTATTATTAACAGTGCAAGGAGTGTAAATATAATATGAATAGAACCGAAAGTGGATTCACACTGCTCGAAATGGTCATTGCCCAAACATTTCTCGCTATTTCTTTAATAGCATCTATAAATATTATTATCTTTATGACTGTCAAAGGGAACTTCAACCGCAGGACCACCGAAGCCTGTAATCTATGCCAGACATCAATGGAAATGTTAAAATCAATAGGCTTTGACGGCATCTCCAATAGCCAAAAAGATAATCTTGACCTGAATGGAAATTCCGGGGGAATATTTAATCGGACTATAACTGTGACTGAGGGGTCATTGCCAGATACAAAGTTTATAGAAATAAAAGTCACATGGAAAGGTTCAAAAAAGAGCCATTCGTCTTCTTTGTGCACTATGATTACTAAACCATAGAATAGTTACTTTTGAGGGGGAGGGGAATTATGTTATGTACCAATGATACACAACTAAAGCCCGTTAACCATAGGGAAATAGATGGTTTCACTCTTATAGAGCTTCTCATCGTTTTGATCATATTTCCCATCATTCTTCTGGCAGGATTTAAAATACTCATCTCACAAAATAGAATCTATAACAATGAGCAGGAAGTCAACCAAATGTATCAAAATACACGTATTACCTTAGACCTTTTATACAGAGAACTCCGCATGTCAGGTTATCAGGCTCTTGAAGGATCTTTTCTTAATAATCTGTCAGACTGGATTCCCGGTGGATATATCCCCACTGCTCCAAGCAGTGTTGACCTTTCATCTGCCACCTGTCCGATTATTACAAAGGGCAGTGGAGCAAATCCTGATATGATCACCATTTTTATGGCCGATACCATGGAATGTAAGCTCTCATCAGGAATAGCTATCGGCGCTAATCAAATTACCATTGATCCCAACAGTAATGGATATCAGAATGCATATGAGGAAATAAAATTTATAGAGGGTGATATCATTCGAATTGGTGATTACGAAAATAATTCGGAATTTGCCAAGGTTGTGAGTGTTGATAATACTACATTGACCATCGATACTGAACCGGCAACCACTTCATTCGACCCTGTGACAATGAATCATGATGCAGGAGAGGTAGTAAGAGAAATCAATGTTATAACGTATGCTCTTTTTAATAAGGAAAATGATTCTTCGTGCCAGCATCATAAGGCAGGGCATCCCGTTTTGTATCGAAAACATAATGTATCCCAATATGAGAATGTGTGCGATGATGTAGAAAATCTCAAGATTACTATCAATACACCTCCGATTTATCAGCTTCATTTACTCACACGCACTTCAAAGAAAGGAAACTATGTAGGAGCAAAAACCGATGGCTATAAAAAGACCGAATTATTCTTTAATTTTCAGGTACGGAATTCCCTGAAGTCAAACTGTCCTGCTCCTGCAGCTCCTGCGTCTGTGGATATAAGCGGACTTGATGCCCAAAATCCCTGTGAAATTATAGCGAACTGGTCAGAAGTCACAAAGGATATAAATGGTGAAGACCTTGCTCCGGAATGTGCTGTTGCACGATATATTATAAGTTACGATAATACAGAGGAGAGGAAATTCTATACTGCATATCCTGAGAACAATACCTACTATACACTTGATGTGAGTTCCATAAGCGATCCTAATAAACCAATTTATTATATTAGTGTTGCGGCATGTAATAACGTTGCCTTAAGCCCTTATACGAATGAAACTCAAATAAGCGACAGCAAAGCCCCGGACCCAAATATCGATTTATTAGCCAGTGCCGGAGAAAATAGCATCGATATCTGTTGGACGGCATATTCTGAATGTGATGTGAAAGAATACCGTATTTATAGAAGCTTAACATCAGGAGGGCCCTATGATGACCTGCTCTATACTGATTCTAATATAAAAACCGGTTTTTCTACTTACACCTACCAGGATACCAATATTATTCCCTGTTGTATATACTATTATATAGTAAGAGCCTTTGACAATACGTATGAAAGTCCCGATTCAAATGAATCTTCATGTTCAATTGATTCTAATACCCCGGAGGGGCCAAGCAATTTTACCTATACACCCATGTGGGATGTTGACACCAGCCTCTATTTGATGTCGCCATCATGGGAATTATCGGTGGATGATCAGGGAAATGCAGGGGAGGAGTGTGGCGCTCAAGAACCGACGTATTATATTTATGAACTGGATGAGATGAATAACATAATAGCAGAGTGTCAATCTGTGCCCGCGGGCCAAAATAGCGCTACATTTTCAGTAGCACATGATAATATCGGCATTAAATTTAAAAATTCTTGCGGCATATACAGTGATCTGGTGACTCTATGTGAGGAGAACCATCCATTTATCAGTATTGATAGTTTTTCCTCCGAAGCGGACGGACCGAAGACTATTACTATTCAGGGAACAGTAAATCAGGTATCGACACTTGATCATCTGGGATTACAGATTAACAATGAGAATTGGATCAATGTTGGGCAGATTTCCGGAAATAGTTGGAGTTATATCTGGAATTCCTCTCAAGAAATGGATGGAAGGTATAGGATTACAGCACGAGTTGTCAATATTGAAGGCTGTTCCGCAGATGCCACCCATGATATTGATATCCAAAATGGGGTTGAAGACTATACGCCACCCTCCTTTGGTAATATTATAAAAACTCCGGAGGATAATCCGGTAGCGGCAGACCAAAGCGTTCAAATCTGTGTCAAAGTGACTGATCCGCTGAATATCTCAGATGTCACCTTGCAAGTGTCCACAGATTATAGCGAGAGTGATGAAATATCCATGAATGATCTTGATGAGGATGAGATCTATTGTTGTGAAATCGATCCTTATAATGGGAGAGAAGTATACTACACTATTGAGGCTACTGATAATTCTTTTAATCAAAATTTATCAAGCATAAGCTCAGGCTATGAGCAACATGAGGGGGAGGAATAATGTACAATTTAAATCCTTCCTTCGGACAAGACTCAAAAGGCATAGCCCTTGTTTTAGTCTTGTTAATAATGGCTGTGCTTTTCCTAATGGGGAGTGCTGCCTTAACGAATATGAGCACAGACTTCAAAACCTGCTATAATTATAAGCAAAGCTTACAGGCGCTGAATAGTTGTGAGGCGGGCATAGCTGAGGCCATAGCACGGATTAAGACAAATCAAATCGAAGAATTAGATCAATGGCAACCTGCTATTAATATTAATTTATTAAATTATCAATATATGATCTCCTATGACAGCGGCAGAAGAATTTATAGAATCGGTTCAAAAGGTATGGACTCATCAGGATTTGCATGCACGCACATAACCGCCGAGTATTTATCCTCATTTTCAGCTGATGATATCAGAGCACCGGTCCATTGTGCAACTGGAGATTTTGATAGCACAAATCCCTCAATTATAGGTGACGAAACCTGTCCTGGGTGGGCTGATTCCACTACCGATACAAATCTTCCTTGTGTTGTTACCCCGTCAGACCCTAACTCCGCTCTTGATTTTGAAGACTACCCTGGTAATTTAATTACCGATAATCCCACCAAGATACTCTATAACTCACCATTGCCTGATTTGGCTGCTCTAGCGGAGTATTATGGGGAAAATCCCAACTATAGAGAATTTCCTATAGGTAGTGGGCCTTACGAAGACTTCGGAGCTAAAGATGGTTTTAAAGTTGTTCATATCAACCACAATCTCGCCATTACCGGGCATAATCCATATACCGGTTATGGAGTGCTCGTTGTTAACGGAAATCTTATAGTAACGGGACACCTGATATGGCATGGGATTGTCATTGTAATGGGAAATATTGATATTAAACCAATAGGCGAAGTTCAACTCACAGGAACAATTATGACCCCTAATGATTGTCAAATACGTGGAAATTCATCAATCCAATGGTGTTCTGGGATGATTAAATCCGCATTGGAATTAGGAGTGCCTTCTCCAGGTATTATAAGCTGGAAGGAGGAGTGATAAGAAAGCATTATATAGAAACGTCCTCTCTAATGCCCTTCAAGAGCTCATTATTGAGACATTCAAGAGGAACTGCGAACCTGACTCTTTCCATATAGGTTCAGAAAAACATATTTATAAAAAAGGACTTAATACTCTGCTAATATCTTCCATCCATTCTTTGATATCTCTCCTTAAAGAGGCTCTTTTCTTTTGCATGATATGGGTAAGAGGAAAGATATCCCTTTGTATGATGTGCGCTATAGAATTCACCTGATAGGCAGAATAAATAAACAAGGCAATTTCGTAATTAAGATAGAAACTTCTGATATCCATATTTGCAGATCCTACAATGGCTATAGAGTCATCAATAAGAATTATCTTTGAATGGAGCATTCCCGCATCAAAAAAATGAATTTTCACCTCATTTTCCATTAAAGTCCTAAGGTAGAAACCTCGGGCCAGATCAGCAAGGATGTGATTTGATTTAGACGGTAGTATAAGGCGTATATCCCGTCCCCACCCTGCTAAGAGAACTAAAGATTTTAAAAGTGACTCATCAGGGATAAAATAAGGCGTAATAATCCAGATTCTTTCTTTTGCCTCTACCAGGGCAGTGAGAATAGCATCAGATAATGCATTATGGGGAACATCAGGACCGCTTGCCGCTATCTGGGCAGTCACACTCCGATCATGGTTATGGGGCGAGTAATCATCCTGGTCCCAACAACAGTTTTTATATTCTCCTCCAGTACTAAAATGCCAATCCGCAGAAAAAATTTTACAGCATTCTGAAACAAGAGGTCCTTTAATTAAAATATCAAAATCACGCCATCTTTTCTTATCAGGAGAGGGTCCCATATATTGAGAAGCAAAATTCATTCCTCCTATAACGGCCATACGATGATCAATAATAATCATTTTACGGTGATTTCGAAGATGGGCAGACCATTTTCTATGGAATGGAAGCATCGGCATGAAGATACCAATCCTGCCTCCCGCATCTCGTAAAGGATCTACAAATCTCCCTTTTGTGCGCATGCAACCCAAGGAATCAAGAATGAGTCTTACTTTTACACCCTCCTGGGCTTTTTTTATTAAAATATCCACTATGGATTTGCCGACTTCATCATTGCCAAGAATAAAAGCGGTAATATCAATGGAATGTTCCGCTTTCTCCAGCATCTCCATTATCTTGGCATAGGCCATCTCTCCACTGGAGAAGTGCTCTAAATAATTTCCATCAAATGCTGGTGCTCCTCCACCTTTCACTAAAATTCTTTCTACATTATATTTATAGTTCCTTTTTTGTAGATCATCGTGAGAGAGGGAAGAATAAATATCATTTTTCTTATTTATCAAGTACTTCGCTTTCCTTCCGCCAAATAAAAAGTAAAAAGGGATACCTATATAGGGTATGAGAATAATAGCCATTAACCATGCCATAGTGCTTCCCGGGTGTCGGTTTTCTCTCGTGAGCCTGACAATAAATAAAAGAGCAAGAAGAAATCCTGCTATTGTTAATAAATGAGAGATTATTATTCGCATGATTTAATCAACTGCTCGAATATTTTCTTCATCAAGATTCACTTCAGTGAAAAGGGCGCCATGATCCGAAAGTCTGGACCATATTCCTTTACTATATGCTTTTGAATTGATAATATTAAATCCACGAAGATATATTCTGTCAAGAGCCAACACCGGTAACCAGACCGGGAAAGTGCGGGCTGTTTTCTTCTGAATAGCTAAAAATACTTCTTCTAATCCAAGAGAGGAACAAAAAGCAGAATGTACCTGTCTTCGCCATTCATTAAAATCACCCGCAATAATAAGCGGATCAGAGTTGTGTATTTTTTCTGAAATATAGGTTTCTAGTATATTCACCTGTTTTCGTCGGGATTTGGCGAAAAGACCCAAATGAACACATATACAGTGCAAGGGAAAAGGGTAATTCCCCACCTTAATGGCACAATAGAGAAATCCCCGTTGTTCAAAGCGATTAGTGGAAATATCTATCTTTTGGGAATGGATAATTGGATAGGCAGATAAAATAGCATTCCCATGATGCCCATGGGGATATACTGCGTTCTTACCATAGGCATGCTCAGACCACATTGAATCAGCTAAAAACTCATAATGAGGTTCAGATGGCCAGCGTGGATATCTGTGAGCCATTATATTATTTTCTCCAACAACCTCTTGCAGAAAAACAATATCCGCTGAAGTCGATTGAATGGCTTCACGAAATTGATGTAATACAAAACGTTTATGTAACCAAGAAAATCCTTTATGAATATTAATTGAAAGTATTCGCAACATAAAACCGGCCCATCAGATAAGTTTTTTCAATAATGATAAAATCACACTTTATACATAATCATCCTTTTTCATTTTTTCATAAAATGAAAAATTCGGCAAGGCACTCCAATGAGCTTTAATGCTTTCATTAGCAGAAAATTGAACATTTCGCTTGACTAAAGAAGATAATATGATTTAATTAGATTATCAGAATTGCTGCTGTTCTTAGAAAAGAAGGAAGAGATCATCACTATCGTATTCAAGATTTGTGGATCGCGAGCCAAGCAATTCAGCATCGCCTTAAATTGTTAACCAGGAATAAAAAAGATTTCTCAGATATTCCGGGCCTCGAATTGGTGATTTTTTCTTAAAAAGAAATGCGAATTGTCTAGTCGATGTCCTGGAGGGGCGCGGTAAGGACATCGACTATTACAATCCGTGAAAAAACCCTGAAGACTTCTACCAAAAGAATCCTCCAGAGAATATATTTTGCGAAACAGCCGGAGAATTACCAAAAGATGACAATCCTGAAGATGTGGTGCTCCATATATTATTCCCTGCGGGTTGCTGGAAAAGCGATGACGCGCTGCTGCTCGATCTGTTCCATAATTGGGTATTTTGTGTAGTCTGCGTATTCAGTGATAATCCGCTACTGCCGGAACTGTTCCATAAAAAGGGATTCTGAATATTTGAAGATGATGTGCTCCCCAGATTGGTACTTATAGTAGGCTGTTGGGTAATGGATGAGGCACTGCTGCTATTCCACAAAAAAGTGTTCTGCTGTGTGGTCTGCCTTGATGGACTCCATGTATTAGTGCGTGCGGGCTGCTGAAAAAGTGATGACGCGCTGCTGCCGAATGTGGCCCCTAATTGGTTATTTTGTGAAGTCTGTAATAACGAGGTCCATGGATTAGTAGCTACAGGTTGTGAGATCGGAATTAGAGTTTCTCCCACTCCTTGATCTGCTGTTGAAGCTCCAGTGACAACACCATTCCCCGAAAGAGGGGTTGGGTCGGTCAAGGCCTGGAACTCACCTGTGCTGTCAGGCAACCTTCCGAATGATACATCAGGCTCTTGTTCTCCAAATACCACAGCATCAAGAAGGGCATTTCCTCTTTGATCCGTGTCAAAAAGAATTACAGTTTCTCCACTCGTTGAGAGTTTAAAATTCGCATGAAGCCCAGGCTCATCACCACCATCTTCATCCGCCCAAATCAAGAGGTACGCTCCCGGTGCGAGCGTTACTCCTTCCGGGATCTGCCACTTTCTTGGATTATTTTCCTTGTCGCTCAGATACATACCTGAAAGATTTATTGTTTTTGAGCTGACATTCACAAGCTCAATCCAATCATCATAGTCTCCCTGTGGATCCTGAATAGTTGTCTGATTTTTCGCCATCACTTCGTTGATGAGAACAGATGTGTAATCAGCGGTAGGTATAAAGACCTCATAAGAGAAGGTATCATGTTCCGCACCGGCGGGAGCATACCGGACGCTTCCGACATCGTCAGATGCCAGAACCTCAACATAATAACGAACAAGGCTCCCTGCAAGGGAGGATGGGATTTGGGCACTAAACAAAGCAGCACCTGTTTCACTGTACCCAGATACACCCTCATAGGTCATTGGGACTTGGTTAAACAGGCCTGCCGCTCCTGTGGCATAGTGGAGAAATATCTCTGCACTTCCGACATCTCCCTCAACCTGTGCCAGGATCCATACAGGTTCCGTTGGCAATGGTGACCCACTATCCCCTTGCATTATTTCACGCACAACGAAAGAAATCTGTGGAGTAGTTCTGTTTATCTCTGTATGACTCAGAAGGGAATTCCGGCGCTGCCTGATGAAATTCTCAAGATCAATGAAACTTCGCTCAAAATTTTCATATGAGTACAATTTTTTCGTATCTTCCATCACTTCATCTGAAATAAGCATTTTATACGCCTCAATTCTTGGCGCGAGAACTTGCCAGTCAAGAGACTCCTCGATAATAGTCCTTATGTGCGCCAGGTAACGCTGACGAAACTGCGGGACAGCCAAAAGACGGCTTATTAAGGGACGACTCGGACTATTCTCCCCTTCAAAGGGATCACGATTAACAGAACGCGTATTAAAGGTCTCGTTGCCGTCATGTTGCAACGGGTGTATTCGTCCTGTCTCCGGTTCAAAATAGATCTGATAATCAGCGCCTTTCGTCAGATAGCTATCCTCGTCGGTAAAAATATTCTCAAGTGCCAAAAACCATAGCCAACGATCCACAGCCATTACACTATCCGCTACATCTGCAAGTTCCTCAATAGAAGTATTGTTAAAAACATCACAGGCTGTAATCAGATTTGCCCACGGGTCAGATGTATTACCACTCTTTAATTCATAGCTTCGTTCATATGGCTCTATCTCGCTTCCCAACCAGCTTAACGCACCATTTCCTCCACCCATCATCATGGTACCTCCCATCATGCCGCCTCCCATCCAACCACCTGTCATCCTATCACCGGACATATCACCACCAGGGGGCATACCCCATGCACCCATACCGCCTCCCATCCAATCACCTCTCGTCCAACCACCTACCATCCTATCATCGGACATATCGCCACCAGGGAACATGCCAGGAGTAAACATACCACCTCCTATCATACCAAATCCCACAGCACCACCACCGATCGGGGCTTGCTGACCCACAGGGACTTGCTGACCGGCCGGCAGTTGTTGACCTACAGGAGCTTGTTGGCCCATAGGGGGTTGTTGTCCAAAAGGTGCCTGCCAGGGATTATTCATAAGCATATTAAAATCCTCTTCCGTTATCTGTCCATCACCATTTATATCCCTCGCCATCGGACTTGCTGCCCAATCAGTAAAAGTAAACTGAGGCATTACCGGTTGCTGACCCACTGGCGGTTGCTGTCCCACTGGCGCTTGTTGACCAGCCGGGGGTTGTTGGCCCGCCACAGGTTGTTGACCTACGGGAGCTTGTTGGCCCATAGGGAATTGCTGACCAAAAGGTGCCTGCCAGGGATTATTCATAAGCATATTAAAATCCTCTTCCGTTATCTGCCCATCACCATCTATATCTCTCGCCATCGGACTTTCTGCCCAATCAGTAAAAGTAAACTGAGGCATTACCGGTTGCTGACCCGCAGGGGCTCGCTGCCCAAAAGGTGCCCGCCAGGTATTGATAAGTAAATCATAATCTTCTTCCGTTATCTGACCATCATCATTCATATCCATCGCCATGGGGCTTGCTGCCCAATCATCAAAGGTAATTTGTTGAGCAAATTGTTGAAATCGATCATCAGAGAAATCTCTGCCCCAGTCACCGTTCTGGAAGCCTCCCCCTCCTCCCATCGGCACCTTCCACCGATCACCATCACTGCTCTGAAACCACTCCTCAATGAGGTCTGAATTGTGCTGCTGCACATTGACATAAATGCCCCAATTCTCGCCGTTAATAATAAGTTTCACGAAATTCGCTTGGGGACAGGGAGAATAATGTCTGAATATATTAAAATAGAGCACCTCGCGAATAAATGATGGATCTTGGCTCGCATTGTTGAGGTTCAAGGTCTTATACCCCATAAGTCTTTGATTCGCATCTACTTCATCCATGTTGATGTTGAAGGATTTCTTCTGGGAATTTCCGGTCATCATATATGAGGTCATTCCCCTGAAGCGGACCCCGACATCAAAATAGGTAATTCCATCCATGGTAAGATCAGCCAGAATATTCTCATCTTGACCTGCATTATAATTCCTTGTCAATTGTTCCCACCAGTCTTCTTGCGAAAAATCAAGGTATATCGTCCGCACCACTGTCTCATCATAAAGCCCTCCGGCAGGGAATGTCGGTACACTTGTATATATCTCATCCACTGTTGTTGAACCAATTCCTGCTCCCTGCTCGGCTCCTTTTATAGAAGGTGATCTCATGCAGAGCAAAGCCATGACGGCTGCACATGCTGTACATAGTTTTATTGTTTTTACTATTTGATTATTCATATTTTTTATTCTCCTTGTTTTAATTTGTTTCTTTTATAATAGTATAACTCTTTTATTATCTTTTCTCGAAGGCTTCTGATAAATCCTGGATAGCTCTATGCAAAAGGTCCTGATATTTTCCATATTCAATCCATAGTCCCTTTTGAATGCTCTCCTGGGCAGCCTGATAGTACTGGGTAACTCTTTTTGCCAAATCTGCTATGGATTCGGCATCGCTCCCCCTCACATCAAATCCTTCTGTGAAGAATTGAGAGGAAGCCTCCGCCTCCTCGATACCGAAGATTTTCTCTAAGGCGCCTGCGAGGCTCTGCGCCATCTCAATCTTCTCTCCATAGGCGACGATTACTCTTTTAAGCTCAGGTAAATTGCTTTTATCAGTGGCAATCAGGTAAACTGGCTCAATGTAAAGAAGTGATTCTTCAATGGGGATGACCAAGAGATCCCCCCTCAAGACATCTGATCCTTGTTGGCTCCATAAGGTGAGCACGCTTGAAATTTCTGTCTGTTGATCAATACGTGCTTCTACCTGCCGGGGTCCGTATACTAGTTTTTCTTTTGGGAATTTATATACCAATAATTTGCCGTAATCTGCCCCATCGCACTGCGCACACATTAATGAGATTGTGTTGCTTTTATTATTAGGAGTAAAGGGCACCATTAACAGAAACTCCTCCGATTGCCGGTCAGGAAGGCTCATGATAATGTAATATCCCTTCATGGGAAAGCGCGTCCTGTTTGTGAGATTTTTCTGCAAGGGCATGTCCCACAGGTCCTCTTTATTATAAAACACCTGGGCATCCTGCATATGATAGGTGCGGTACATATGCGCCTGGATCTCAAATATATCTTGAGGATAACGAATATGAGCACGCACATCCTGAGGCATATCAGTAATTGATTTAAAAAGCCGAGGAAATATTTTCTGATACGTCCGGATAATGGGGTCTTCTTCATCAAAGACATAGTACGTGGTATCTCCATTATACGCATCAATGACTATCTTTACTGAATTACGTATATAATTTAATTCTCTTGCCGGATTTTGCTGCCCGGAAGAGGATAGCCGCTGGTTTTGACCAGGTGCGCTGTCATCTGGGAAAAATGTAAATCGCTCAGAATAGGGATATTTATTCGTGAAAGTATATGCATCCTGTATCCAAAAAAGACGGCCTGTATCTGAGACAGCAATATAAGGATTCCGGTCATAAATTAAAAAAGGAGCAATATTCCTGACCCTCTCCCTGATTCTGCGATGCAACATAATCCGGCTCTGTGGGGTGATATAGCCAGTGAACAGTATCCGTGGTTCAAAGAATTTTAAGGAAAAAATTAACCGGTCAAAAAAGGAGCCGATGGGGACTCCTCCGCCCCCCTGATATCGCGAATAAATATTGATATCACCCTTCGGGTAATCAAATTCCTGGGACTTTGTATTCACAATCACAAATCCATTGGTTTTACCACCATAATAGATTTCAGGTCTCGTGACGTGAAGGTTTGTTTCACTGACCGGCGGAATATCCTTGATAATGAGATTGGGCAATCCCTTCTCCGTCACATTATTGACAGGGCTCAAACATAATCCATACCCGTGGGTATATTTGAAGTATTTGTTCTCAAAGGTTTGGGCTTGCATAGGGAGGTTTCCCTGATCAAGCTCACGCGCCGAAAGCATCACTTGTGTTTTTTCACCATCAATTATATAACGGTCTTCATTCACTTTAACAAAATTATAATACAGACGCATCTCCTGGAGTTCACTGTATGTTTGGCGCAATGTTGTTTTGTCCCATAATTTTACATTTTTAATGGTAGGAGAATTCTTCTTTATATCATCGAGGGTAAGATTCGTGGAGGCCTGAAAATCCTTTTCTTCTATTTTGTCAAGATCATACCCGAGCCTTGTATATCGTATATTATGATGAATATACGGTGTCTCCAATGTAAGTTCATTCGGTTCCACCATAAATTTCTGCATAGCCCATGGGCATAACTCACTTACCAAGATTTTAAGAGCAATCAAAATTATTACCCCGACGATGGGCAACTTCCACCCTGTGGCTGAGGCCCTCACCCAAAATATAACGGCACATAATAAGGCGATCACAATAATAATCCAATAGGCAATCAATTGTGCATTCATATCCGTATAGCCTGCACCAAAAGCCACTCCTCGTGTGGAATAAAGAAGCTCAAAGGTTTTTAGCCTCCTGTTCCAGGCAATAAGCAGCAAAATAAAACCTACGAGCATTGAGAGGTGAATTTTTGCCTGATGGGTGAACATAAAATCGTGAAACTTGAGCTTTATAGCTTTATCTTTCTGATATATATATCCCACCACAAGTGTGACGGCGATCATGGTATACAAAAGCCATTGCTGAACAAATACCTGCACTGGATAAGAAAATACATAAAATCCGATATCTCTCTGAAAAATTGGGTCTGTCTTAGCAAAGGGGGTTTGATATAAGAAGCGAAGAAACAGGTTCCATTTGAAGAGTGCAGGCCATATCCCCATAATAGCACTCAGGATAAAACAAAGCACAATAAGCATTTTGTTTACATATGCGGGTGTGACAGAGATCACCTTAACGGTGTTAAGACCTTCCGTTCGATATGAAAATTCCCAGCCTGTTCTTTTGGGACCAATCTTTCTGGCAATATACATGTTAATTCCGATGATCATCGAAAAGCCCAACGCAAAAACCAGACCGAGCCCCCCCTTGGCGAGGAGAATTGTCCAAAAGACAGAAGCATATTGTAATGCGCGAAACCATAAGAATTCGCCATACATGTTAGCTAATTCGCCGATGCCGATCCCGCATAGAAATATAATAACAATACGAAGGATAAATTTTTTACTTATTTTCATCAGTACTCTGCCTCACTCTCTTCACCTGTGAAATCTATTCTCTCTTTCTTTTTATTTATATTTAAAACCATGTATTACTCAATGGGGTGTAACTAAATCCATTTCATTCTCTTACCCATTCCTACCTTTTTATATGGTTTATTTTATTGTATCAAGATTCAAGGAACGTGCCACATCCTGATAATTACACTAATTTATTGAGAAATTGAATGTAATGGTAGTACATAATGAAAAAGCTCAAGGAAAAATCCGACCATATGGGCGACTCAAAGAACAAAACGGGCGATGCTTTACTCACGATACGTAATCACCATTATAGCTAATCAGTGCAGCATGTTTTACCCCCTTAATCTTAAGGAGGTTGTCAACAAGGGTGGTATCATTCTCTTGAATGCGGATTTCGATCATCAATTCCACGCCTTCTGCGTTCACAGTCCTCGACTGAAGCCTGTGTGCGGGAAGAGCCTTTTGAATTTCCGTTTCAGTCCCATTATTATGGTGTACTACCAGAAGATAGGGATCGGTGCTTCCAAAGTCTGCGCGGCTCAAACCAAAAATAAAGAGCCCAATCATGGGACTGCCCACAAGGGCCACCAAATAAAAACCAGCCCCACAGGCAAGCCCTACTGCAATTGCCCAAAACATAAACACAATGTCTATGGGATCTTTAATTGCAGTACGAAAACGCACAATGCTAAGGGCGCCCACCATGCCCAGTGAGAGAATGATATTAGAGCTAATGGGCATAATGATCAGTGCGGTCACCAGTGCGGTCATAACCAGACCAACGTTAAAGTTCCGCGTGTATAAGACCCCTTTGAATGTCTTTCGATAGACATAAAATATGAACAGACCAATCCCAAAGGTTAAAAGGAGTGTTACTATCACCCGCCCTATGCTCAGGGGACGGTCCACATAAGAAAAGGTCCCCATTGTTTTCATCAGTTGATTCAATGTTCCCATATTAATTATCCTCCCAGTCGTTGTATTTATAGTATTTTTTACAGATAACAAATTTTCCGATAGACAAACGGGGACGAATTGTGCTTGGGAACAATCCCCGAATGGCCTGAGGCAGAAAATTGTCATACTTTACTTCAAGAATCACGCCAGGTTCCTCTATGGCTCCCATAGTGAACACATGCCGGTCAAAGAGTGCAAGGTTATCCAGTCCCGTGTGAAGTCCGATGTCGAAAGTTATCCGGACATTACCTATCGGATGAATATAGGCCTCGCGATAATAATCCACGATCACGTTAGGCCGCAAAAGATTTCTCCTGCACTCCAGATAGAAGGCCCTCAGAAGACGCTTCTCAGAACTGGCGAGAAAGGCCACATCCCCTGCCAGAATCCGGTCTGCCTCCTTTCTGGTGAGCCTTGTGCTTTCCTTGCCTATGTAGTTATCCAGCTTGACCTTTTTTTCAAGCTTGATCACCGCATCACTGAGATCATAAATGCGCATACGGTACTTCTTACGCCGGGCAATCCCTGCCTGCTTTTCAAAAAGAGCAGTGTTTTTGAAGTCGTCGAAGTACAGGCTCCTGATGTGATATCTTCCGTCAGGACCTGCATAAGGATCTCTTGACAAAAGAGCAGAAAGCCTGCTCTTAAGGACACGATACTGGGGGGGATCAATGTAGTACTTCAACTCCTGTCTCAAATGCAATCCCTCTCTCTCTATCATCTCACTCCCCTCCTTGTGAATAATTCTTGTCGATTGTCTTTTCCCTTTGCAATGAACAGTGGGCCAGTTCTTTGTTTTCCTTTTCTATGGATTCTATAATATTTTTATAAAAATGTAATGTTTCATGATATAGTGCCTTGATATACTATAACGCTTCCTTCGTAAAGAAGCTATTACCCGCCAATTTTCTGTGTGTCACCTTAGCCAAATTTTCCGCATGATCGCCTATGCGCTCGATATTGTTTACCATCCGCATTGAAGAGTTAATTTTTCTTGAAACTTAATCCAAATCCGACACCGATTGCAGGTAAGGCATAATTAGTGAGTTTAAAGGCTATAAGCTGCCCTGTGACGGTCGTTCCTATGTTGGCCCCCATAATGATCCCTACAGCCTGATTAAGACTCATGAGACCTGCATTGACGAAACCCACCAGCATAACAGTGGTCGCACTATTGTTCTGGATAAGTGCTGTTATTCCGGCCCTTACAAGCACGCCTAAAATAGGTTTGCCTGTGAGCTTACCAAGAATTTTACGCATTCTATTTCCGGCTGCTTTTTGCAGACCCTCTCCCATAAGGTGGACACCATAGATAAAGAGGCCAAGCCCTCCCATCAAGCCGAAAGTTATTTCCGTAACCATATTCATATATAAAAAATCACTCCCTACCCAATTTAAAAACGAAAATTTAAGGTATACTATAGATGCATATATCTTTATCAATTAATGTGCCAAAAAAACCAGTACACGAGTAAGATTACATTTATATTGTTTTTTCATAGACTTAATAGCAAAGGTATATAAATCAACCACGTCACATATGAAAAAGATGTATTATTGCTCGCCCGGGCAGGCGAATTCTGGACCCTTGTGGGCGAATATAAGAGATGCTCAAGGTAGAGGTGAATTAAATGTCTACTCTAGATTTATGAGAGGTTTTCTTTTGTTCGAAGGAAATACCAATATTTTCCAGACATAATCTAAGCATATGATTTTACTCTATCCTTTACATGCAGTGCAGACAATTCTGCCGCCCTTTTTTATTAATCCATGTTTTGCACACACAGCGTTTCCGCAAATCTCGCACCATTCATTACACTTCTTTCCGCAGATACCGCATGATAAGTTCTTCTTCTTGAAACAGAAATTCACAAATCTTTCATCAAATGCCCTGAACCTGCATTTCTTACACACACTCATGGCAATAAATGAAACGATCAGCGAGAACAGTAAATTATGCGCCACAAGATGATGATACTTGTCGTACATGACCTGGCTGAAAACACCCGTTATTCCACACCCGCATGTGCCGGCATTTGCATATCTATAAACTCCTACTTAAGCATCTTTTAATCAGAAGCTGATTTCCTCTTGTGCCGGAGAACATTAATATTTCCCCCTTTTTTACCGATAAAAGGCAATGCGAGCATCCATAACATATGTTGCTTACGAATATCCCGGTAGGGAGCCATCCCGAGAGTCATATGTGTATGACCAGATTGTGGCTGGGCTGTGTACGTTCCAAATATCCTATCCCATAAGGCAATATTAAATCCGAAATTACTATTCATCTCATGGATCATTACCGAGTGATGCACACGATGCATATCGGGTGTGACTATAAAGAGACGGATCAATGCATCGAGTAATAAGGGTATATAAATATTACTATGATTAAACATGGCCAATCCATTTAGAATAATCTCAAAAATAAGAACAGCGAGTGCCGGTGGACCCAATAGATAAATGGCCATTAATTTGATCCCCATGGAACAGATAATTTCAATGGGATGGAAGCGGAGCCCTGTTGTAGCATCAATAGCAATATCTGCATGATGGACCATATGGAAGAGCCATAATAAGGGGACAATATGAAACATGACATGTTGAAGATAAATGATAAAATCGAGGATAATAATACTTATTAAAAGAGAAAGCCAATACAGAAGAAAAATTGTATTAAGCAATCCTATCTTGTGCTGGTCGACAATGACAGCCATGGCAGTCGGCATAACAGGGATAATGAGACGCACCAAATAACTATTCACAAGAACGATCCCTAAATTATCACGCCAGCGCCGTATTTTATTTCCGGGAAGAGAGCGACGAGGAGCAATAATCTCAAGCACAGCCATGCTTAATAAAATGCTGACGAAGAATATAAATTGTTTCACCTCTTTCATCTGGATCGTTTCCTTACCCTCTCGTACCTCAAACTATATCAAAGAGAGCCCTCAATCCTTTATGCAAACCATACCCTCCTTACTATTCTTCTGTATATGATCATCTATATTATGGTCACCTCTCTTTCATTGCCTGGCGCCGCGTTATTAACCATCGCCGGCGGGGCATTATTCGGCTTTTGGATGGGAACGGTCGTTGTGTCTTTCGCAAGCAGCATCGGTGCAACATTAGCATGCATTGTCTCAAGGTTTTTATTGCGGGAGTGGGTACAGAATAAATTTAAGGATACAGTATCCTTCATTAATGAGGGAATCAAAAAAGAAGGGGCGTTTTATTTATTCACCATGCGACTTATTCCTGCATTTCCCTTTTTTCTGATAAATCTTCTTATGGGCCTCACGCCCATGCCATTATTTCAATTCTATTGGGTTTCCCAACTAGGCATGCTTGCCGGAACAATGGTCTATGTGAATGCAGGCAAAGAATTGGCGAGGATTGAATCTCTGGCCGGAATTTTATCCGCCAGATTGATCTTCTCATTTATCCTCCTGGGAGCCTTTCCCCTTATAGTAAAAAAGATCATGACCGGATATAAGAAATATGTGCAACCTAGGAATTAATTGTAAGGAGAGCGTATATGGCTCAGTATGATTATGATATCGGTATAGTAGGTGGGGGAGCAGCTGGATTAACCATTGCCTCCGGGGCAGCCCAGCTTGGAGCAAAAACCCTTTTGATCGAAAAGGAGGAGAACCTTGGAGGTGATTGCCTTCATTACGGCTGTGTACCGAGTAAGACCCTTATTAGAACAGCGTATGTGTATCATACTATGAAAAATGCGAAGCTTTTCGGTCTTCCCCAGGTTGATCTTCCTCCGGTTGATTTTCATGAGGTATCAAAAAGGATTAGGTCGGTGATAAAGATTATTCAGAAACATGACTCTCCGGAGAGATTTTGTGCACTTGGCGTCCGGGTCCTGTTCGGAGACGCACAGTTTAAGGATGAACATACACTCGCTCTAAATGGGAAAGCCTATTGCGCGAAACAGTGGACTATTGCGACGGGAAGTTCGCCCTTTATTCCCCCGATTAAAGGACTCCATGACACTGTTTTTCTCACAAACAAAGAGATATTTTATCTTGAAAGATTGCCGAAATCCATGAATATCATAGGCGGAGGGCCAATTGGGATTGAACTTGCCCAGGCATTTCATCGCCTTGGATGTAAAGTGAGCGTCATCGATTTAGCAGACCAGATTCTTAATCAGGAAGATAAGGATATGGCTGACCAGGTCATGAATATTCTCAATGCTGAAGGAATAGACTTTTACCTGGGTGCTTCTGTATTAGAGGTAAATCGTAAGGGGGAAGAGAAAGAGATACTCATTCAGCCCAAAGAGGGGAAAGCGAGAACCTTACAATCAGAAGAAATCCTTGTTGCCGTGGGAAGGTCCCCGAATATACATGGTTTAGGATTAGAGCATATCGGTCTTTTATTTGACAGAAAAGGAATAAAGGTTGATTCTCGTTTAAGGACGAATCACCCGCATATATACGCTGCTGGCGATATAAATGGTGCATTTCCCTTTACCCATGTAGCCGGGTATGAAGGTGGAATTGTACTGAGCAATGCGATCTTTCATTTGCCCAGAAAGGTTAATTACCGCTATGTACCATGGTGTACCTATACCGATCCGGAGCTCGCACACATCGGGATGAATGAAAAAACAGCACAGGCAGCTGGTATACAGTATTCTCTATGGCAGGAGGAATTTAAAAATAATGACAGAAGCATCGCAGAGGGAGAAACAAAAGGATTAGTAAAGATGCTCTTGGATGAGAAGGAAAAGCCCGTTGGGATTCAGATATTAGGGCCCCATGCGGGGGAGCTTATGAGTGAATGGGTGGCATGTATGAATGGAAAGGTAAGTCTTCCTACGCTGGCCGCGGCTATTCATCCATATCCTACTCTTGGGGAGATCAATAAACGTATTGCGGGAAATTTTTTGTCAACGAAAATTTTCTCTGATAAGATTAAAAAAGGTCTTAAATTCTTCTTTAATCTCAAGGGAAGAGCGTGTGATCTGGCACAATTCTCCCACTTAGAGGATCAGTGATAAAAAAAGAGAGGGAGAAAAAGAGGAATGAGAGGGAAGTCATGAAAAAACTCACCTATTCTGTAATAATCATAGTGCTATGCTTTACTGCTTTCTGCTTCGGCAATGAGAGACAACTATTTTTAAGAGACGGTTTTGACACACTCGATAACTGGGAACCCTTGCTTTTCCCGAAGATCCCAGAACACAGTACTTACACCCCAGTATTTAAATATGAGCCTTCGAGAGCAGGTCTTGTGGAAAAGATAAAATATAATGCTGCAAAATTATTCTATGGGAAATACCCCCCGCATAGTAGCCTTAATTATATCTGGGCAAATAAAAGGCATGGGGAAAAAGTAATCACAAGCACTTATACAGAACGCTCAAAGATGATTCCCCTGCAACAGGGAGGGGAAAATGTCGGTACCTGGCACAGTGAAGAGGTGAATATCCTTAAAGATTATCAGTCTGCCTTTGGAGAAGATCCACCGGCCATTGCAAGTCTTGCCATAATGAATGACTCGGACAACACGAAAGAGCAGGCAGTATCCTATGTGGATGATATAGAGATTTATAAATAAGCATATGATTTCTCTCATAATCCCTATATTTCATGAGGAAGCCAGATTAGAAGCGCTCCTTGCCCATCTTCATAATCTAGGTACAAAAGGGGAGTATGAAATAATCATTGTTGATGGTGATCCCCAAAGAACAATTATTAAAAGGATCAGGCAACGAAGGGGGCTTGTAATGATTACCTCTGAAAAAGGGCGGGGCAGGCAAATGAATGCTGGTGCTCGTCATGCCAAAGGCGATATTCTTTTATTTCTTCATGCGGATACTCTCCTGCCCTTTGGGGCACTTGAAAAAGTGACGTTCATCATGCAAAAGAATATATATATATGGGGGGTGCATTTGATTTGGGTATGGATTCCTCAAACCTATTGATAAAATTTATTGCCCTGTGTGCGTCACTTCGATCGCGTGTGACGAGGGTCCCTTTTGGGGACCATGCAATATTTATCCGCCGGGACTATTTCAATGCCATCGGAGGCTATAAAGAAATCCCCTTGATGGAAGATGTTGATTTGATGAAAAGAGTGAGAAAATAAGGCCATAAGATATATATCATAAACGAAAGGGTGAAAACCTCTTCCAGAACCTGGGAAGAGAATGGGATCCTGTGCACGGTACTGCGAAACTGGATGTTACAGATCCTTTACTCCCTGAAAGTATCACCTCATATTCTGGTGAAATTTTATTATCGGTAAAGATATAGCATCAAGACTATGACTGGCGGCTTAACCGGTATTGATCGGAGAGAGATGATCCTATGAAAGAGAAAGGGCTTATTGTGTTTATGCGCTATCCGGAAAAAGGCCGGGTGAAAACCCGTCTTGCCCGGTATCTTGGGAATGATTTCACCTTGGATTTATATAAACATTTTCTTGTTGATATCTTTACAATGTGCCGCATGATCGATGCGGAAATCATGATCGCCTATTCACGCTCTGAAAAAAGGAATCATGAAATCTTATTTTTCAATGAGCACTATATGTATTTCCCCCAAAAAGGCAATAATATTGGCCAGAGGATGTTCCATGCCTTGCGGGAGGCAGCGGAGCGAGGATACAGAAAATGTATCCTCATCGGCAGTGATACCCCCGACCTTCCTGCCGCACTCATTAATAATGCGTATAAGGTATTGGATACAAGCGATATTGTCCTTGGCCCGAGTACTGATGGAGGATATTACTTGATCGGTGTTCGCTCCCAGAGTATTGACGTGAGGATTTTTGATAAGGTGAAATGGGGAACCCCTTCCGTGCTTAAGGAGACAATAGAGCATATTAAAAGGACAGGGATGATCTTCTCTCTCCTTGAGAAGTGGGATGATATTGATGATTTGGATTCTTTAAAGAGCTATTATACCCGTTATCGACAGCAGAAAAAGATCTTCAGCACTATGGAATTTTTAGAGCATCATCAGGGGATTTTATCTCAATGGCTTGCAAATACTTAGGATTTATAATTAAAATTCTTATAAAACACGAAAAGGGAGGAAGTTTATGAACATTGGTATAATTTCCGGATCAGGTTTTTATGAGCTTCATTCACTTGATGAGAGCGGACCAATCCACGTGCATACAAAATATGGAGTCGTTGATCTTATCACAGGGAAGAAATACGGACATACCATTTTTTTTATCGCTCGTCATGGGAAGGGGCATGTGAGATTGCCGAATATGATCAATTACCGGGCACACATTCTTGCCTTAAGGGAGTGTGGGGTTGAACTTATCATTGGGACGAGCGTCATGGGTATTCTTGATGAATCGATCCCAATGGCTCATCTCTATCTCTTTGATGATCTTTTCTTTATAGATAACCGGCTTCCTTCGGGAGAGGTATGTTCCATATTCACGGAACCTGGTGAGAAGAAGCGGGGCCACTATCTTTTTGCCACGCCATTTTCAGTCTCAGCTGCAAAGATAGCAGAAACTGTTGCAGAAAAGTATGATATTCCAACCATTACGGGGCTTGTCTATGCGCACGTGAATGGCCCTCGTTTTAACTCAAAGACGGAGATCACGATGCTCCGCAATGCAGGCTGCTCGACCCTCAGCCAGAGCGCAGGCCCTGAGATTATTCTTGCCGGTGAGTGTGAAATAGCCTATTTACTGCTGGGCTTTGGAATAGATTATGCCAACGGAGTAAAAGATATACCAACAGGGATTGAGGTCTTAAATGAGAATATGAAAAAAAGCGCAGAGATTTTCCCCCAAATGATTTTTGGTATTCTTGATGAGCTTAAAAACGCTCAGATCCACTATTTTGATAATGGATTTATCTATCGATTTGAATAAGGCAATTGATTTTCTCTATAAAAAATTGAAGAACCCTGCACTAATTTATAGTCTGTTTCCAAAAACATTTTTTTGCAGGAACACACATCCAATCCGCGCCCTTCTGCTGTTTCTGTGTGGGTATCCCTCGGATTTGTGCCAACTTCCGCCCAAAAAAGATTTGCACCTGTCACTGCTCCCAACAAATTCGGCTCATGAGTACAATTGGCCATCAAATTCCGTCCCATTGATAATCGAACAACAGCAACAATAACTGCCAGTTGGTATTCTGTGAGCATGCCATATTTATCCATTTCCGAACCAGGTATATTTATACGTCGCATTGCTCCGCTGAAACAAGGCTTCATCTCACGACCAATCAGTATCTTCTCTACTATCTCATCTATTTCATGTTCCGGGCCTATAGGCTCAACGCACGTTCCAATCAATAAACCTGCCTCTCTGGCTGATTGAACGGTTTTTAATCGTGTTTCAGGAGAAATACTTGTTACTTCACCTTCACCCATTCGCACTGCATGGTAAATACCTGTATAGCCTGCATCTTTTAATTCTTTACCTTCCTCGTAATTGAAATCACCGATATTCGCGATCATGACTGTCTCAGGTGATATTTTTGATCGAATCTCTGTGGAAACTTCAATAAATTTCTTAAAGGGATAATCACCTGTTGCCATAATAAATATGGCGTTTGCCCTCTCTCTCCCCATTATGAGCCATCATTACCGCATCTTCAAAGCTCACTTCCATGCTCTCCCCAAACACCTTATTCTTTGCAGCAAAGGCACAAAATGAACAATTACGAGGACAAGGAGCACAATTAATGCCTATTTGGGCATGAACTTCGGCCTTATTATTTGACGCCAAGCGATTAATAGTATCTGCAGATGAAATAATCAATCCAGCATCTGCTGAATGTGGTTCCACATTAAGTAATAAGCGAATTTCATCTGCAGTAGGATAGTCTCCATCATAGACTTTATTAACTATACCCTCAATCTTTATATTCCCCTTCATTCGATACTCCATTTCAATTGTCAAATTTAAACCTTGAACCTGTAACCGGGTATCCAATTATTTATCATAACACGATTACCATGTGTGCACAATCTCAATATTAGAGTCTTGTATCCCAGAAAAAACCCAGAGAAATTTAAATCAATAATTGAAATCTTTTTCTAACTTGATATATTGTATATACGATATATTTTTTAATATAAAAGGAGAGAAATGTCAACACAACTAGTAATTCGCATTGACCCGGAAAAACGAGAAAAGCTTAATCGCATTTCAAAAGCAGAAGGGAAAACAACTAGTCAGGTTATTCGCGAAATGATAGATAATTTCATTAGCGAACATGATATTGGGGGTTATAGGGAGAAGTTATACTCTGTTTGACAAATAGCATTATTGATGAATATATTAATGTTCTCGGAAGAATGGGGCTCACTAATAAGAAGGAATTGAGAGAATTGCTCTTGCTCTTCCAAAAGGGATTTAATTGTATATTTTCAAATAAGACTCCACCTATTAAAATAGCGAGGGATTCTGATGACAATAAATTTATCGAAGCAGCTTCTGCACTTAATGCTGACGTCATAATTTCGGGTGACAAACATTTACTTGAAATAAAACGATATATGGGGATTAACATTTTTACACCAAAAGAGTTCTTGGATTACCTGAAGGAATAGATCTTTAGATTAAAATCAGGATTTCAAGAAGATCAAGAGGCATGTTAGCATTTTTCACTCAATTACCGGCCTAAACTCGGTAATTGAGTATGATATCATTTAGGCTGAAGCCGACTATTTACTCATCCTTAATGCTGAATACAACAGATATGTAACATAATAAGGTTATTGAAGATAAGCTAAAAATTATAAATCGGGGGATGGCTAACTTTTGCAGGTAATTTGGTAAGATATTTCTGTTCTAAACGCTTTAGGGAAGATTAAAAAACTTTTTATATATTCCTCATCGTCAATCGTCGTGGGGATGATCGCATTCTGTTTTCTCCACTCCATAGCCTTTGCCAGAGCCAGGCTGACATAAGCTCTCCCCTGACTCAAGCGTGCCGTCAATAAAGTGGTCTATTACCTCATTTACTCTGCCACTTACCCCGACAATAGGCTTAATATTAAATTCTTTAAAAAAGCCTGTTGCTCTCATTCCCATGCCACCAGCAATGATAGACGTGACTCCCTTTTTATGTAAAAATTCCGGTATAAATCCCGGTCGATGCCCGGGATTTTCTATCACTTCTTTATGTATGACTTTGCCATCTTCAATATCGACGATAGTAAAAGCCGGACATCTCCCAAAATGGGCAGATACGTAAGATCTGTCCGTAGATATTGCTATTCGCATAGGATTCCCTCCTCTTTCCCTTTCCCCTTATTTATCTTGTTATTCATTCTTCTTTGTCTGACTCTTTCTCTAGGGTGTTGATACGATTTTGAATATCATCGCGTTGCTGTTCCAAAATCCTTACGTGCTCTTTCAGCATATCAATCTCATCTTTCGTTGACAAATCTGGTCCATAGGGATATGACCACCCTCCAAAAGGCGGATAGTTATAGAAAGCTCTCATCCGGCCAGGGATACCAGTTGCCCAATACCAATGTCTATACCCCCTGCCTCTTCCTCTGCCAAAAAATCTCCAGCCATAAGGACGGCTACCTCCTCTGCCAACAGGCATTGCGCAAAATCCCCTGCCACCACCGGTGAGAGGTCCTGCTCCTGCTGGTCCTGTTCCATCAAAACCTGGCATTGTAATTACCTCCTTTCTTTATTACATATTTTTAAATATCCCCTCCCACGTCTGCTCCTTAAACGTCTGCCTTTATGCCCACACCCAGGCATATAAAAATGCGCGGTAAACGGGGCCCCTTTCAGATAATGATTAAGCACCTGATCCACATCACCCGTGACAAAGGGGACAATCTTAATACCATAAGCTTCAATCACATTGGCGAATATCTGTGATATGGCCCCACAGATTAAAACCTTTGCACGCAGATCAAAGAGCATGGCAGCCCGGTTATATGGCAGCTCAGAATGGAAAAATTCATGGTGTCTGCGAATCACGACACCTTTTTCAACATCCACGATAAGCAACCTGCGAGCAGAATCAAATACCGGAGAAATCTTATTTCCCCAAACAGTTAAAGCCATTCTCATTACCAGGCTGCCTCCTTGGTAAATAGCATCAGCAATTCTTGCGCCATAATAGAAATACAATCTTTATTATGTAAGAAATATATTATTATCAATTAGTTACGTAACAATGGAAGTTATGCAAAAAAAAACAGGAGCGTGCTATGGGGTCTTAGTAATGCACCCCTAGAGCTTATTAGAGTCGCTTTTATGCAACTCTAATTGGATCTACGATGAGCACGGCCATCGATCTGGGGGAGGGTAATACCAAGTTTCTTGATCTTTCTGAAAAGGGTACTTTTATGCATACCAAGGTCGTGAGCGGTTTCCAGTCGATTATAATTATTGCGCTTAAGCGCATCTGTTATTACCTCGACCTCGGCTGATTTTAAAGCATCATGAATCTTCTCATGGGAGACGGAAGGGGAGATATGACTCATCAGCGTATCCGGTAAACAGGAGGGTTCAATCTTTCCTTGAGGGCACATCGCAAAGGCATGCTCGATGATATTCTCCAATTCACGAATATTGCCGGGGTAATTATACGACATGAGCAGTGCACGGGCTTTCTGGCTGATTCCTGTGATATCTCGACCACGCACCATATTAAAATGATTGATAAAATGGTCGATAAGCAGAGGGATATCTTCTTTACGCTCTCGCAGGGGCGGAAGTGAGAGTTTCACTATGTTAATGCGATAATAAAGATCCTGACGGAAAATTCCCTTCTCCACAAGTGTGCTAAGATCTTTGTTTGAGGCAGCTATAATACGAACATCCGCTTTGACAGGCTCCAAAGCTCCAAGAGGCTGAAAAGTGCGCTCTTGCAACACACGTAAGAGCCGTATTTGAAATGCAGGACTGACATCCCCTATTTCATCCAAAAAAATAGTCCCGCCCTTGGCGCATGCAAAATGTCCCGGCTTATCTTTTGTGGCGTTGGTAAAAGCCCCAGCCTTGTAGCCAAAGAGTTCGGATTCCAGAAGTGTATCTGGCAGGGCTCCGCAATTGAGTGCGACAAATGGTTTCTGGCGGCGCGGGCTTAACTCATGGATCGCGCGTGCGATAAGTTCCTTGCCGGTTCCTGTCTCTCCCTGTATCAATACTATGCTGTCACTGTTTGCCACCTGTGGCAAGATAGAAAATATCTTTTGCATGGAAGGGCTATGGCTTACTATATCACCCACTTGAAAGCGATGATCAATTTCCTTGCGGAGTTCCTCGATAAGGCTCATATCACGAAAGGTTTCGACCCCGCCTATCACCCTTCCCTTTTCATCCTTTAGCAAAGAAGTGGAGACAATCACAGGAACTCGGCGCTTCTTATTATTGACAATGTAGGTGGAGGTATCGACAAAAGGTTTCCCTAAATTCATTGTGCGGCGCAACGCACAATTCATTTCACACATATTGGAACGAAACACATCCCAGCAATGTTTACCTATGGCTTCTTCACGGGGACACCCTGTAATATTCTCCGCCGCGCGATTAAAGGAAGTAATACGCCACTCAGGATCAACGGTAAACACCCCGTCAGAGATACTTTCAAGAATGATTTCATTAACTGTCTTCATAGTACTTGCTTTTTAAAAAAATTTTCTCCATTCCCATATTGCAGGGTCATCCTCATGACCCTGCCTATCGGATGGTATGCCTCTCCAATGGGAATTCCTGAAAATTTGAAATAATTATATCATAAATTAAAAAAGTATGATATAAGTATAAGGAATTCCTGCTCTTTGTTGAGCAGTGGAGCGAGGGAAGGAACATACTATGACAAAAGAAAAAACACGTGCCGTAAAAGGTCACGAACACAGAGCAGATTTGGCAGGTGAGCACCCTTTTGGTGATACAGGGCAAATTATCCTGTTATTACTATTTTTAACAGTCTGGATAATTGATTCTTTTTTTCTTAAATATTCAACATTCATCTCATCATATGTCTCATTATATATCAGACTTCCCCTTTCAAGTATGCTTTTGATTATTGCATTGTATATTACCAAAAAAAGTCATGATATCGTATTTGGCGAAGTACGGGAAGAGGCACGTGTTATTAGAAAAGGGGTCTTCGGTATGCTCCGTCACCCGTTATATTGTGGGGCTTTATTAGGATATTGCGGTCTGTTTGTAATGACTCTTTCGCTCGTCACTCTTCCTATCCTCATTATTATTATTTTTTTCTATAATTATATTGCCCGATATGAAGAAGGGATACTCAGAGAAAAATTAGGTAAGGAATATATTACATACATGAGAGAAGTGCCCCGATGGGTCCCTCGACTGAGGCGGCGTTAAAACGCAGAGAAAAAACTACATATGTAATGAGCAATTCTTGGATGCCAGAATGAGTATTGATCTTATTTAATTGTGCATTCACGGAATACGAGAATATTTGCTTTACCATCTCTACTTTCGTTTGAAATAAACAAATCTCCCTGTGGGCTAAAACAAATGCCTTCAGGCTGTTTAAAAATTTTCTTGTGAAGTCTCCTTCTCCCGATTATATCTCCTTTCTGGTTTAATAGAATGAGTATTCTTTTGGCTGAGGAAATAATATATATATTCTTTGTGCGGGGATGAACCGCGATGCCGGATGGATAAATAGTAACATCTCCCATGTCAATGGTATACGCAGGTTCTTTAGAGATCGTCTCAGTATCGAGATCAAATGCATAAATTGCTCTCTTTCCTTTCAGAGAGGGGCTTTTATCTTTCAGATAGGGCGAACTTTTGCAGGCAATGAGCAATGAGTTCGATTCGCTATTATACGACAATCCCTCTGCATCATTTTTATGTGACAGCACTGTATTGTATTTTTTAACACGTGGATTTTCCTCCCTAAAATTCTCTATCTTAAGGAGAGTGCCGTTACTTTGTAGCATATATGCAGTATTCTTTACAATCTCAATGTCTTCATAATCATTCTTCTTTCCCACCTCATAGCGCTCCGTTACCTTGCCTTTCTCCATATCAAATACATATATTATCCCTTTCTCGTCCTGTATACACGCCAATTTATTCTGCTCAAGGTATGATATCCCTGAAATCTCATCCAAAACGTTAGGGAGTTTAAATTTATCCGTTGGATGTGTTAATTCATAAGGAATTTTGTTGTTGTGTGAAAAAAATGCATTGATTCTATAACTGGCAAGAAGAAACAGTACGATGATAAATACCTCGATATACCAAAACTTTCTCTTAAGAAATATCATTTATTATCTATCCTTAAGGCCAATAACGATCCTGCCAATGATTGTAGTCAGGATTTTTTCTACAAATAACACCTTTCCAGCATGTCTTTGTTTGTCACCGCTCATAGTGTGTGCTTCTCATGATCATGGTCATTTGTCCCAATTTCTTTTATATCAAATATTATGCCAGTTTATTCACATATATTTTACATCATCTTTATATTCCTGTCACATTAATTAAATCTAGCAATTCTCATTATGACGAACCCCCATAAATATAAGGGATCCCTTCTATTTATTGAGCAATGTAGCGAGGACTTTTATAGAGCATTACTGAATAAGCAGGATAAAAACAGGATGATTTTTCGACCTGATGGGCGAATACAAAACTCTAAAGGGCGAATTCTCACAACCTGTGTGTTAAATTATAATAATTATAAAATTATATATATAACTAAAGTATCTACGATCAAAATATTTTTTTATAAATATTCTTGTATTTTTCCTAATGTTTAAAGTATAATTTCTTATGAATAGATTTTGAGAAGGGAAGATGAATCATGCAAGAGAACGATATATCTGACTTGCGAAAAATACCCTTATTCTCCGGGATTTCTGATGATGAATTAGACCATATTGCTCGAATTGCCAAAGAAAAATTCTGCCAGAAAGGCGATATTATTGTTCAGGAGAACACCGCTGCTGATGCGTTTTATATCATAAAACATGGGAAGATTGAGATTACAAAAGAATTCAAGGATGGTGAGGAGATTGTCATTGCAGTAGAGGAAGATGGTAATTTTTTTGGCGAAATAGCCCTCCTCGATCATGGGCCACGTTCTGCTACCGCTCGCGTGCTTGAACCGACAACTCTTCTTGAAATCGCTCATACTGACTATAAGGATTTATTATATAAAGCTCCCATCCTCACATGCAGGATAATGGAAGAGCTGAGTACACGCCTGCGGAGAAATGGAAATCTTTTAATAGCGCACCTTCAACGCAAAAATCAAGAATTATCTCAGGCATACTGCGATACCCTTAACGCTATAGTGAATACCCTTGAGGCACGTGATCCATATATACGAGATCATACGACACGCGTCACCAGTATGTCAAAAGCTATTGCACATCAAATGGCATTAGGGGAAGAAGATATATTCCTTTTAGAAATAGGCGCACTATTGCATGATGTGGGTAAAATCGGTATACCTGACGCTATTTTGCACAAACCGGGTCCGCTTGATGACTTAGAATATAACCAGATTAAGGAACACTCTCAAAAAGGCAAATTCATCCTCAAGGATATAACCTACCTTGAGCAGGCTGTCCCTTATGTACTTTATCATCATGAACGGTTTGATGGAAAGGGATATCCGGCACACATTTGTGGTAAAGAAATTCCTTTAGCCGGCAGAATTATTGCCGTGGCAGATTCTTTTGACGCTATGACAAGCGACCGCCCTTATCGTAAAGCCATGAGTTTTAAAAAGGCAATAACTGAACTTGAAAATTGCGCAGGCAAGCAGTTTGATCCGGAAGTGGTCAGGGAGTTCGTCAAAATCTGGGAAAGCGGTACACTCACAACCATACTCACAGGCAGAAAACAAGAATAAAATAAATTACTGTAAGATTTAACATATAAACTATGTAAATTATTATACGATATTTAGTAGTATACATTTAATTAAGAAAGGAGCAATAATCATGAAGACAACACTACATCAAAGAACATTATTGTATTATGGAGTTGCAATGATTATGGTATGTCTTCTCGCCTCCCCCGGGAAGGCTCAATTTAACACTTTAAATCCTTTAAATCAAGAATTTACTTTACAAAAATCAGCATGGGATTTTTTCAGTTACACTCCCCTTACATCCTTAAGTAGTGTAACTTCCGGCAGAAGCAATATATTTAATACTTTTAATCTATATAACAGCTTCCCTTTTTCCTCTTCCCCCTTTACCAGCACAATATGGGCCCCATCTTCGGGTTTTTTCGCCACTTCGAACCTATGGAACTGGTCAAGACCTTATGGCACCTCTTCCATTTTCGGTGCACCTTCGTATAATTCCTGGAATTATGGATGGGGTACAGGATTTTTGGGAGGCTCCTTATTCCAACCACCAGTCAATACCGGCATAGCAAATCCCGCAGCTGTGTATTGTATAAATAATGGAGGGGAACACAAAATCAAGACAGATGAGCAAGGAAACCAATACGGCATATGCGTCTTTAACGATGGAAGCGAATGTGATGAATGGGAATATTATAGGGGGGAATGTTCCCCTGGTGATAATCCCCCTGGAACAGAATTGCCTCCTTGGCTTATCCAACTCATTGAAACTCTAAAAAAAGAACCTGTCGCAAATCCGCCGGCCAAAATCATCCAATACACCTATAATGACGAGACTGTATACTTTGTACCCCAAAAATGCTGTGATATTCCCAGCATCCTTTATGATAGCCAGGGTACGGTTATATGCAGCCCCGATGGCGGATTCACCGGACGGGGTGATGGAAGATGTCCTGATTTTTTCTCAAAAAGAAAAAATCAGCTCATAATTTGGGAAGATGAAAGAAATTACCCCCCATCGGCTGATCAGTCGCCGCCCTCGCAAGGGTCCCTCGATCCTCAACCTGGCGATGAACATTTCCTAAAGGGTTCTGTGTATCTTGAACAAACCGATGTCCTCCTCTTAGAGAGCTTCCCGGTCCAGGTGAAACTTCTCATTAAAGGGGCTCTTCCGACCCCCTGCAATCAATTGAGGGCCACTGTTTCAAAACCGGATAATCTTAATCGGATTAACGTATCGCTTTACTCTGTGGTCGATCCTGAAATCTTTTGTATTCAAGTACTCCAATCGTTTGAAGAGAGGTTATCTTTGGGAAGTTACAGGCAGGGTACCTTTTCCGTATGGATCAATGATGAGCACGTTGAGGACTTCAGCCTATAGCGAGGTACCCCTTTCTTAATAACTTTGTTTAATACGTTCTAAGGCTTGTTGCCAGGGAAGGGCCATAACATTACCGATTTGGAGAGGACGGGGTGCCTGGCACGCAAGAATAAGCTCTGCATTGTTGGTACATTCATAAAAAGACATTAAGCCTTTGCAATGAACCGATCTTGGAGAATCAATTGATTTTATTTCTATTGCAATTATTCTCCCCGAAGGCGTTGTAATTATACAATCCACCTCTGCGCCCCTTTCAGTGCGATAGAATGATATATCAAAATCAAGACGATAATATTCATTTATTTTTACCACCTCATTTATGAAGAAATGCTCAAAGCTCTGTCCGTATTCACTGCTTTTTTCCTCTACCGGTAGATTGAGTTTATTCGTGAGAGCGCTCACTACCCCTGTGTCAAAAAAATAAAACTTAGGGTGTTTTGCCATCTTCTTCCGAATAGACTTCCCGTAGGGCAATAAAAAGTAGCCCACAAGTGTATCTTCAAGTATCTGATAGAAGCTTTTCACAGTTAAATGTTTTACTCCTGTTTCCCGTGCGATATTAGAAAAATTAACCATATTACCGTTTTCAGAAGCTGCAATTGAAAGGAAGCGCAGAAACCCGCCGATGTTTCTTAATTGTGCTTCAAGCTTGATTTCTTCATCAATATATGTTGTTATATATGATCTTAATATTTCCTTCCGATCAAAATCATTTTGTGCACAATATATGCTCGGAAGTGTCCCAAACCTCAGGGCTCTACGTAAATCAAAATTACTCCCAACTTCGAAATAAGATAAAGGAAAGAGTTTATACGTCCATGCTCTTCCTCCGAGCATATTTGCGTGGACACGTTTCAGTTTCCTTGCGCTGGATCCACTGAGAATAAAAGAACATGACACCGGCAATTCGATGAGTGCGTGCACTTCATCAAGCAGTTCAGGAATTTTCTGCACCTCATCGATTACCACATGGGAAATCTCTTTTTGAGACAGAGCCGTGGTAATCTCCTGGCGAAGAATCTCAGGCCGGGCAACTAGTCTTCTATATGTTTCGGAATGAAGCAAATCATACACTATGCATGAATCATCAAGAAATCTGTTTTTTATCAATGTGCTCTTTCCTGTTTGCCTGGGGCCGAACAGGAAAAAATGACGATTTTCGGGCAGTCTGACGAGTCTATCAATATACATACATCAATTATATGTCGAAAATTTATCAATGTCAAATAGAAATTCGTCGAAAATTTAATTATAGTTACATAATTTCGACATATTTGATGAGCTTCTATAAAATGGATAAGTCTGTCTTTCGCGAAAATTCATTTTGCGAAAAATACAACTATTCGGGAAGAACAATATACATCAGTCGCGTCAACATCATATTGATAAAGAGCGCCTGCCTTTGCAATCTTAAATGGATATCTTTAGTCTTCTAGATATCTTTAGTCTTCTTTTTGATTTTCGTAAGAGTTATGACATAGGAGAGATATTTACTGGTAAAGTTTGCAAACCTTCTGATTTTGCAGCACTAGAGAGCCTTTGATCAAAGCAGGCGAAAAGAAATTTTTTTTTGATAGTTTTATATACAATAAGTGCTGAGGCTAAATGAATTGAATCAAAACCACGGAGGGGATAAAGAGCGACGACTGTATCAATAATTTCATTTAAATCATTATTTACTTGTACGAGAATAAAACTCTTCCAGTCGTTCTGAAATGAAGCAATTATTGTATCGAAGAGTTTATCATTGATAATAGCTTCTCTTTTTTTTCTGTAAAAGCATGCCATTGTTTCTGCATAGGCAACAGAAGAGGTGACAATTGCCTCCGCTTCTTTCCAACTGTAAATCACCTCTTTTGAACCGGTCTCTTTAAAATATTTTTTTACGAGTGCACTCGTGTCTACATAGAGAATCATCGACGATCCTCAATAATCATTTCAGAAATTGGTTTACCTGAAACTTCAATAGGCTCAGGTATATCTTTATTAAGTTCTTGAGTTGGAAAAGCTATAAGACCCTTCATGATTAAAGAGTGGAGAGCTTGTTGCACAGATGTTTTTTTAGGATCTTCCTGAATCACACGTGCAATAATCTTACCTCTTTCAGTGATGAGGATATCTTCGCCCCTCTTGACAAGAGAAAGATAGTAGCTTAATTTATTCTTAAGATTTTTAATTCCTACGGATGTCATAATTTTTCCCTTTAATGATGCTATTATTAAATAGAAGTAGTCACTTTTATTTAATAATAGCTACTTTATGATATCTTGTCAAGAGGATCAGTCAAGATGTCATGTTATATAAGAGAAAATCTCCTACTCCTCTGATCCCTTTAACCAACAATGGAAACAGAGTACGCCCGACCATAAAATTAGCCTATGCACCATAATCGAGATATTGTTGGAAGTGCATCAAATTCCTTTTAAATATTTGTATTGATAATCGTTTTCTAAAATTCAGAACCAGGATGAAGTGATGAAACAGTGCGAAAAAAATAATTTTGTTTCTGCTTGATTGCCAATAAGGCTTATTGCACTATCTAGGTGATTGTGATACTCTGATTTTAAAATAATCAAAATACTAATTTTATCTTTATATTTCTCTATGTCCTGTGGTATTCCTTCTGCGGTAATATCATGGGCAGCCAATATTCGCCCTGTCTTGTGTTCCATAAATTCGATGATTTTCCTCCCTTCACTCTTGCTATTATTTACTAATCAAGTCGCTTATGAAATCTCATGGTGCTGAGTCCATACACAAGGATTCCCAGCAGAAGAAGGGCCATCATCTGAGGCCAGAGTACGTGTATGCCTATCCCTTTGAGAAAAATTCCCCTGATGATTTCGATAAAATAGCGAAGCGGATTTAAATAGGTTATATAGTATACCGCACGAGGCATATTACGTATGGGGAAGGTAAAACCGCTCAGCAAAAACGCAGGCATAATAAAGAAAAATGTGGACATGAGCGCCTGTTGCTGCGTGTAGGATATAGTGGATATGAAAAGGCCGGTACCCAGGGTAGTCAGGAGAAATAGCACCGAGGCTCCCAAGAGAAGCAGAGCGCTCCCCCTGAAAGGAATATGAAAAATAAACATTGCAGCTCCCGTCACCAGGAGTACATCAACCAATCCCACCAGGGCAAAGGGCAAGGTCTTTCCAAGAATCAACTCAATTGGCCGTATGGGGCTGACCATTAATTGTTCCATTGTCCCCAGCTCCTTTTCACGAACAATAGACATGGCAGTGAGCATAACGGTTACGATAGCGATAATATTTACAATAACGCCGGTGACAAAGTAATCCCTGCTTCGAAGATCCGGATTGAACCATACACGGGTCTCCGCCGTATGGGTGGGGAGGTTCAATCTATGCTTATCTTGCATGATGTCATGTGCAAAGCCTGATATCACCCGATGCGCGTAACTTGAGATAATAGCGGCTGTATTGGAATCCGTGCCGTCTAAGAGGACCTGTACATCACATACTTTTCCCCTCAGTATGCGTCGAGCAAAACCGGGAAGTATGCGAACAACCCCCTGCGCCTCCCCTCTTTCCAGTACTTCCTTTACCTCTTCCTCACGCTCAAGCACCCCCGTGACCCGGAAATAGGGAGAGCCTTCGAAGGAGGCACGCAACTCACGGCTCTGAGGGGTGCAGTCCCTATCCATCCAAGCGATACGGGCATTCATCACATCAAGATTAATAGCAAAACCGAAGACAATCGTTTGGACAAGGGGAGGCATGAAAAGGGCCATGCGCATCCGTGGGTCCCTGAGCACCTGATTAAACTCCTTCTTCACAATCTCGATAATTCGTCGCCATTTGATCATTACACTACCTTCTGTTTCAATTTCTTTGTGGCTATGAGAAACACACACCCGGCGTATATGAGAAGAAGGACAACTTCTCCCCAGAGGACCTTCATTCCCACTCCCTTAAGGAAGATCCCCTTGAGGATTTTAATAAAATAACGCGTGGGCACTATGTGGGTGATCACCTGAATAACCGGGGGCATGTTTTCAATGGCAAAAATAAAGCCCGAAAGCAGGAAAGCGGGTAAAAAGGAGGTAATGATTCCCAACTGGTAGGCGAGCAATTGCTGCCTTGTTGCCGCAGAGATCATAATGCCTGTACAGAGGGCCCCAAACAGAAATATACAGGTGGTAACCATCACAAATAAAAGGCTTCCTCGCATTGGCACCTTGAATATCATTACACCGACAATGATGGCAATAAGTGCGTCAGTGATTCCTATGGTAAAATAAGCGAGCAATTTCCCCAGAACAAGCTCCGCTGCCCGAACAGGCGTGGATAATAGTTGTTCCATAGTCCCCATCTCCCATTCACGGGCAATGGTTAATGATGTAAGAAGGGCTGAAATAATCATAAGAATGACTGCGATCAGGCCGGGCACAATGTAATTTTTGGATTTAAGCTCACTATTATACCACACACGCAGTTGCGTATTCACAGGCGGGCGAAGCGTTCCCGCTCCCCTGCGCTCAAGCGTTTCACTTTGCAATTCGAGCTGATATATCTGCATAAGTGCATCCGCATACCCCAGTGCAATTGCTGCGGTATTAGAATCACTCCCGTCAAAGAGAAGTTGCACCTGCGCTCTTTCACCTTTCATGAGGTCTTCTGAGTAATTCTCCGGAATTACCATCCCAAGCAGGCATACATCATGGTCAATCTGAGTTTCAATCACCGAGTAGTGATCAACCGAGCCGAGGATATCAAAAAAACGGGAACCGTTGAACCTGGCAATCAGCTCCCGGCTCTGGGGGCTCTTATCAAGATCATACACAAGGGTTGGGATGCGGTCAACATCAAGGGTCAGCGCATATCCGAACAAGAGAAGCAGAAGAAAGGGCAGCGCAAGGGCCATGATAAGGCTTCTCGGGTCCCGCAGAATATGAATGAATTCCTTTTTGGCAACAGCCCGTGTCCGGCGAAGGTTCATAGGGCTTTTCTTTCCTCACCTTCCACCATCGCAATAAATACATCCTCCATCGATATCTCACCTTCATTTTCCACTGCTGCATCCCTCTTAAAACCTGCCTCTAATGCTTCTTTTTTTAATGCTGCGGGAGCTCCACATGCGATTATTTTCCCTTTATACATAAGAGCCACACGGTGACAGTATTCTGCCTCATCCATATAATGAGTAGTAACGAAAATGGTATGACCCGACTCGGCCAAATAGTAAATAATATCCCAAAATTCCCTGCGCGCTATCGGGTCCACTCCTGATGTGGGCTCGTCCAAAAAAAGAAGAGGAGGGCTATGGAGAATAGCGCATCCGAGGGCCAGGCGTTGTTTCCATCCTCCTGCAAGGTGGTGCGTCATCATTTTCTTATGTTCAAGAAGCCCTGCCATCTTGAGAATATACTCCTCCCTTTCACGGCGTATGTCCTGGGGAACGCCATAGATACCGCTAAAAAAATCAATATTCTCTTCAACGGTAAGATCGTCATAGAGAGAGAATTTCTGAGACATATATCCGATAGTAAGTTTTATCTCCTCGGCCTGCGTCATTACATCAAAACCCCCAACCATAGCCTTGCCGGAAGAGGGCTTAAGCAAACCACAGAGAATGCGAATAGTGGTTGATTTTCCCGCGCCATTAGGGCCGAGAAAGCCAAAGATTTCTCCACGGGGCACGGAAAAAGAGATATGATCAACCGCCACAAAATCACCAAAACATTTTACTAAATCTTTTACCTCAACAGTAGGGGAGTTGGGCTCAATTAATGCCTTGATCACTTGTTGCCTTTCGCATGAGGGCGATAAACACGTCCTCAAGGGAGGGTTTTACCCGGGTAAATGTGACCGGCCCCAATCCCTTCTCTGTCACTACACGCTCATACACATCAAGGGAGGAGGCCTTTGAGGATAAAAAGAGATGACATACAGAGCCAAAGGGCTGGACACTTACCACGCCCTCTAAGGTGAGAAGAATATCTCTGACTGCACGCTGGTCCGCGCAGTGCATCACATAACAGGGCTCTTCGATACTCTCCTTAATAGCATGCGGTGAATCACATCGAATAAGGCGTCCCTGATGCATGAGGCCGACCCTATGACACCTCTCCGCCTCATCCATATATGCGGTAGAGAGAAAAATCGTCAATCCTTCCTCCGCCAGATGATTGAGAATAACCCAGAAATCCCTGCGAGAGAGCGGATCGACTCCATTTGTGGGCTCATCGAGAAATAAAATTTTCGGTCGATGGAGAAGGGCGCACATAAGGGCAAGCTTCTGTTTCATGCCGCCCGAAAGTGCGCGAGCTTGTCTTTTTACAAAGGCTTCCATACGCGTCATCTTGAAAAGATCGCCCATCAATTTCGCCCTCTCCCGCTTAGAAATGCCATAAAGATCTGCATAAAAGGCCATATTCTCTTCAACAGTTAAATCTCCATAAAGCCCGAATCGCTGTGCCATATATCCGATTTGATCCCTGAGCGGGCCCGCATCGCGCGCCACGTCATAACCGGCAACCCACGCTTTTCCCTCCGAATTTCCAAGAAGGCCGCATAGTAATCGTAAGGTGGTCGTCTTCCCTGCTCCGTCAGGGCCAAGAAGCCCGAAAATCTCTCTCTGAGCGACCTGTAAATTTAAATGGTCAACAGCGAGTACATTTCCGAAGCGACAACTCAAGTTTTGTGTCTTAATGACTATGGTTTCCATAAGATCTGTGCCTCAACAGGCATATTGGCTTTCAGAATCCCTTCAGGATTGTCAATGTCAACCTTGATCCGGTATACGAGCTTCACCCGCTCCTCTTTCGTTTGGATATATTTTGGCGTAAACTCAGCTTCCGGTGATATGAAGGAAACGCGCCCCCAAAAGAGAGTGCCCCCATCCGTCATGATCTTCACGCGCATCCCTATCTTTACCTGGTCCAAGTTTTTTTCATTGATGTATCCACGAAACCAGGGGTGAAACAGATCGCCGATGGTGACCACAGGAGTCCCTGCCATCACCACCTCTCCTATTTCTGCAGCCTTCACTAACACTACTCCCTGAAGGGGGGCAGTGGCAATAGTATCTTCTATTTGTGATTCTATCAAAGAAAGCTCTGCCTGGGCCTTCTCTTTCTCCGCCTTCATCATTTCAAGCTCATGTTCCTTTCTCTTAATCTCAAGGTGCTGAGCCTTCGCTATTCTGAGATTAGCCTGGGCGTGGGTAACCTGAAGTTTTGCGACTTCAATATCCTCCTGCCTCGCCCCTTCCCGGACCAGGGCCAAACGCTCCTCCGCTTGTGCAAGTGATGCCTCAGCGCTTTCGTATTTTGTGCTATAAAGGTCATATTGAGACTGGGATATCACACTGTTGCTCACAAGCGTGTCTGCTTTTTTCAAATCCTTTTTTGCCTGTTCGAACTCTGCGCGATTTCGATTAACGACGGCCTCCGCTTCTCTTATTTCTTGAACTCTCGACCCTGCCTCGAGCTCCGAGAAGCGGGTTTGTGCTTGATGAAGTTCTGCTTCACGGATGGCAATCTGGCCCTCTACCGTCTCCTTCTGATGTTCGATGGCAACGCGCAGTTGAGCAAGTTTCGCATCAATGCCTGTGAGCACAGCACGAGCCCGATTCCGCTGATGAATAAGCTGCGTCTGGTCAAGCTGGGCTATTAACGCATCCTTGGACACAAAATCTCCCTCATTTACAGGCAATTCCACTATTTTCCCCGGGATTTTAAAGGCTATGGTAACCTCTGTAAGCTCTATATTTCCGGAAAGCGTCAAGGTTCCTGCATTGTTGTGATTGGTCCTTCTTACGACTGCCCACCCGATAACAGTGCATCCGATGATAAGAATAATTAAAAGGAATAGCTTTTTGCGCCTCATCTCCGCTTCTCTACATTATCTGTGCTCCCCTTTTATCAGGGTGCACCTTTCAGCTTCTCGCGCACGATCTTTTGCACTTCTAAGGGTGGGGCTGTTCCCCGTGACTTTTTCATAACCTGTCCGACCAGGAAGTTAAAGGATTTTTTCTCCTTCTTCCCCCCTTCCTTGATTTCCTCAACTGCCTTGGGATTTTCTGCAATCGCCTCCTCGATCCAGCCTGTCAAGGCTTGATGGTCAAAGACAACGAGCAGGTTCTCTTCCCTCGCTACTTCCTCTGGAGATCTGCCGGTGGCAATTACCCGCTCAAAGATTGTATTCCCAGCGGTGGAATTTATCTTCCCCTCAGTTAATAACAAGGCGAGCTGGGCAAGGTGGTGAGGCGACATGCCAATCTCAGCGATCTTTATGCCTTTTTCATTGGCAATCTGTGCTCCCTTTCCAGCCAGGAGAGTGGCGCATCGCCTCGGGTCTGCGCCCAGGGCAACTGTCTTATCAAGAAGGTCGCCAGTCTCGCAATCCTGGGTAAGGGGATCAAGGATCATTTGATCAAGACCATAATGCTCTCTATACCGCTGACACCGGGCCAGGGGCAACTCCGGTATAGAGGATGTGATCTCATCTCTCCATTTTTCATCCACCATGACCGGCACAAGATCAGGCTCCGGGAAATATCGATATTCGTGCTCCTCCTCCTTCTCACGTTGATAGACGGTCTTTTGAGCAGTAACATCAAAACCCATATTTTGCTTCCCTAGCTTGGCAAGTGTATAACCCTCAGGGTCTTTCTCCCATTCTGCACGCTGCCGCTCAATCTCATAATAGATTGCGGCTTCCAGGAATTTAAAACTATTAAGGTTTTTCACCTCAATAATGGGAGTCACATATTTCTCCCCTTTCCAGGTAATATGTAAGTTAATATTGGGCTCAAAGCGCATCTGCCCCTCTTCCATATTGGCCGCACTGACGTTAATCCAGCGTATGAGACGCCGCATCTCACGCGCATAGCTTGCTGCCTCCTCCACGCTGTTCATGTCCGGCTCACTTACAATCTCAAGAAGCGGGATACCCGCCCGGTTCAGATCCACTGCCGTATAGGAAGGATTATCATGAAGGTTCTTACCCGCATCCTCCTCAAGATGCGCACGGAGTATCCGTATCTTCTTCGTCTCGCCCGAGGGCAGGGGTATTTCAAGAAAACCGTGAACGCAGAGAGGTAAATCGTATTGACTGGTCTGAAAATTCTTGGGGAGGTCCGGATAATAATATCCTTTTCTGTCCCATTTCGTAAAGTCACAAATGGTACAATTCAGGGCAAGACCAGCCTTCATGGCTAATTCTACCGCCTTCTTGTTTATTACCGGCAGCACTCCCGGCATACCAAGGCAGACAGGACAGACATTGGTGTTCGGCGGCTCCCCAAAGCTGTTCCTGCACCGGCAGAAAAGCTTCGATGCCGTTCTCAGCTCTACATGGATTTCAAGGCCGATCACCGGGTGTATATGGATATCAGTCATGGCTCTTCCCCCCTATCCATAGAGCGAGGCATCAATCGCTGTATTCCCGATTCTTTCTCAAACATCCGGGCTGCCCGCAAAAGATCTTCCTCCTTGAAAAGTTTTCCGATCAGCTGCATGCCTATGGGAAGCCCTTGTGTGGAAAGCCTTATGGGAATCGCAATTCCGGGGAGTCCGGTAAGATTAAGACTGATCGTATATATATCTTCCATATACATGGTGAGGGCATCAGTGCTTTTCTCACCAAAACGAAAAGCCGTATGCGGAGCGACCGGACAAAGAAGCATATCCACGTCTCTCAATGCAGCATCAAAATCATTCTTGATTAGGCGCCGCACTTTCAGTGCCTTATTATAATATGCATCATAATAACCACTTGAGAGGGTAAAGTTGCCGAGCATAATCCTCCGCTTCACTTCATCGCCAAAGCCTTCCTGGCGGGTTTTGGAAAAAAGTTCAATAATGTCCCCTACCCTTTCATGTGTGCGATGGCCATAATGCACACCATCATAACGGGCAAGATTACTGGAAGCCTCAGCCATGGCAATAATATAGTAACACGCAACCGCATATGAACTGAGCGAGCCATTCGCTTCCCTCTCTATCCTGCTGTGGGGAAGGGACACCTTAATAATCTGGGCACCCATATCCTCGTAAAGCTTCACCGCATCCTCAAGGGCCTTGGCAACCTCATTATCAAGGGTATCGGAAAAGAACTCCTCGGGAATGCCGATCTTCAGATTCTGTAATGGTTCTTCCACCTGCGCCGGATAATCGGGTACAGGAAAAGGCACACTGGTGGTATCCATAGGGTCATGGCCTGCAATAACCTTGAGAAGAAGCGCAGAATCAGCAACATCAAGGGTAAGAGGGCCAATCTGATCGAGGCTTGAACCATAGGCGATGAGGCCATAACGGCTGACACGCCCATAACTTGGCTTAAATCCCACAACACCGCAAAAGGCCGCAGGCTGTCTGATGGAGCCGCCGGTATCGCTTCCCAGAGCGCCGGCGCACAGGCGTGCACTCACCGCGGCAGCAGATCCACCTGATGAACCTCCGGGGACCCTCTCCGCATCCCACGGATTTTTGGTCTTTGCAAAGGCACTATTCTCGGTCGATGAACCCATGGCAAACTCGTCCATATTTGTCTTTCCAATAATAATAGCATCATGTGCAAGGAGCTTCTCTATCACATGGGCATTATAAGGTGCGCAAAAATTTTTAAGGATTCGGGAAGAGCAGGTCGTCTTTCCGAAGATGGTACACATATTGTCTTTCACTGCCAGAGGAACACCGGCAAGTTCTCCGAGAGGCCCGGTGCCTGCACACTTTTTATCCATCTGCTCTGCACGCTCCATGGCATGCTCCTTCAGGACCTCATTAAAGGCAGATGTTGAGGGTTCCCGCTTTTCAATAGCAGCACAGTATGAGGACACCACCTCACTCGGGCGAAGTTCACGGCGCGCTATTTTATCTCGCAACTCGATCATTGATAGATCATTCATCTCCCTCTCCTCTAATCACCCAGTATTTTCGGCACCTTAAAAAATTTTCCATCGGTTTTGGGGGCATTTGCCAACACCTGCTCTCTGGGAAGGGATTCCCTTGCCGTGTCCTCAGCAAATACATTGCTCAATTCCACGGGATGTACCAAGGGGTCAACATTATCCGTGTCAAGCCGTTGCAAGGTGTCAAAATACGAGATAATATCCTTGAGCTGGCCGCTAAAACGATGAATCTCTTCATCGGTAAGCTCTATTCTGCTCAGTTTTCCTATATGCCGCACCAGGTCTTCACCTTTATTCATGATGAGATTCCTTCTTCTTGAAGGGCGGTACTACCCTGATATGTAATTCCTCCAATTGCTCAGGCAGGACCTCTCGGGGGGCATTCATCATAAGATCCTGGGCCTTCTGATTCATGGGGAAGGCTATCACTTCCCTTATATTGGCCTCATGAGTAATGAGCATAATGATGCGGTCAAGACCGGGAGCAATACCGCCATGGGGAGGACACCCAAGTTTAAACGCATTGATCAAGCTTGGAAATTTTTCCTCAACCTCCTGCTTCGTATAACCGGCAATCTCAAAGACCTTATACATTATCTCAGGCTTATGGTTCCGTATGGCCCCGCTTGAGAGCTCTTCTCCATTACAGACAATATCATATTGATACGCTAATATCTCTAAGGGCGGCTGCTCTTCCATTGCCTGAAGCCCTCCCTGCGGCATTGAAAAGGGATTATGGGAAAAGATGACACACTTATTCTCCTTATCCCATTCATACATCGGATAATCAATGATCCAGCAAAAGCGGTAAGATCTCTCTTCTAAAAGATCGAGACGTACCCCAAGCTCCGTGCGCATGCACCCCGCTATCCGGTTCGCTTCATCCTCTTCATTGCAGATAAAAAACACCACATCATCCGCTGACACTCCGCACCTTTCTTTTATTTCATTAAGCCGCTTTGCACTCATGACCTTTGCAATAGGACCTTTGACCGCCTCCTGTGACCATACAAGATACGCAAGTCCCTGGGAGCCGATTGACTGAGAATAAGAGACAAGGGAATCAAAAAAACTTCGCGGCCGTGAGGCAATATTTTTGACTGCAATAGCCCGCACCACCCCACCATCATCAATCACTCCCTTAAAGGCCCGGAAGGAAGAATCAGCAAAAATATCGGTGACATCACGGATTATGAGGGGATTTCTCAGATCAGGCTTATCTGTCCCGTAAGCGAGCAGCGCTTCCTTATATGGGATGCGCCTGAAAGGAGTTTGATCAACTTCCCAATCGGTAAACTCCTTAAAAATACCGCTTAAAAGAGCCTCTACACTACGGAATATATCCTCCTGGGTCACAAAGGACATCTCCATATCAATCTGATAAAACTCACCAGGGCTTCTATTTGCCCTCGAATCCTCATCGCGAAAACAGGGGGCGATCTGAAAATATTTATCAAATCCCGCCACCATCATCAACTGCTTAAATTGCTGCGGTGCCTGGGGAAGTGCGTAAAAACAGCCTGGATGCACACGAGAGGGCACCAGATAATCCCGTGCCCCTTCCGGACTTGATGAGGTCAATATGGGCGTCTGATATTCATAAAAACCCATCTCCATCATTCGGCACCTGATGCTGGCTGTTATTTCGGATCGAAGTGTAATATTTCTATGAAGTCGCGGTCTCCTCAGATCAACACATCTATATTTTAACCTGGTCTCCTCCGGGGCTTCCTCCTCGGGGAAAATACTAAAGGGGAGCCAATTGCACCTACCCAGAAGCTCATACTTTTCCGCCACAACTTCCACCTCGCCGGTGGCAATCTTCGGATTAAAGGTGTCCTCCGATCTATAGGTGACCGTTCCTTCGAACATAATTACGGTTTCTTTATGGAAATGAGCAATCTTATTTTGAAAGGAGGCGTCCGGAAAAATAACCACCTGCGTCATGCCATAATGATCGCGCAAATCGATAAAGAGGACCCCTCCATGATCCCTTTTATTATTAATCCAGCCGGATAACCGCACGCGCTGATCCACATGCTCTCGTCGCAATTCATTGCACGTATGTGTCCTGTATGGGTGCATCAATAGTAACTCCTGATTTTTTGTGAAAATGACTTTTCACGAGATATTGTAATTTTAGTAAACAGTTACCATGATTATACAGATCAAGGGCTGGATGGTCAAGAGGCTATATAAAACGCCAGCATTTCTAATTTTACACAAATTTCGTCTGTCTTTTTAGGGTCCCGGGAATAAAAAATGAGAGAAGATAAAGTTGTGTATATCGTAAAGGCTTAAATTAATTAAATTTTAAGATCTTGCGTCTTTAGATTATATCTTTAGATCGAGGAATGAATATAAAAGGTATTGCCAAAGGTCCGAAAGAGAAGCCCATAACAGCCCAGAATATCCGATTTATGCTCTTGCCTCCTCTTTTGCCTGCAATATAATATAAGAGTACTCCACTGAGTAAAAACACGCCAATCAACCAATATTTCATATATTTATTCTTTCTTTATACACATGGCTTTGGGCATTTTATTACCTGCAAAGCCCGTAAGCAAATACCATTACCCTTAAGGTTGGACATCTGGATATTGGAACAGATCTACCTTTTTCTCTGGTATGACATGCAATTTCCATTTTCCATTATAAGGGATTTCCGTAGCTTACGGCAGATTCTTTTAACAATGCCCAAAGCCTGTATCTCTATCGTATATGACTGTTAATCTTACTAAAGAGTTACGGAGCAGCAAGCTCAAGAGCAGTTAATAGAAATGCATTAGGCCCAAACTGTTGAATATACTCAGAATTTGCATAAGGCACATATTGAAGAAGGAATGTAGTCGCGACAGGCGCTAACGTTGAATAATCTGTTGGCAGTGTAATAGGAGCCGGGCTGAATGTGAAAGGATTAATCAGATAAGATGGCGGCCATGCAAAAAATCCCTGTTCCACGTCAAAGAATATTAATCCGACTGGAGTATTGTAGAGAAACCATGGAAATGGCAAATATGGGTCCCACGTTATGGCAGGCTGTACAGGAAGTACAGTGGAACGTGCCAGGCTTGAAATAATGGGGGTAGGGAGTTGAGTAGTTGTATCGATAGGCGATAAAGCAGGCGACCATAATGGCCATAATGTGTTGTAAGGCGGAAGAGCTGTCCAGGTCTGGCATTGAACATTTGATACACTAACGATTATTGAAAAGAAAAAAATCACAAAACAGCTAAAAAGTATTCTTCTTTTTAACATAAAAGATCCCCTCCTTTCTCTCTAAGATATGTACTGGAGGAAGAAATATTCTCCCTTCCTAGACGTTACAAAAACTTAATGACGATAGTATTCTGAGGATGGTTACGATCCATTGATAATCGTATTTGTTTGATTTGAGATTTCTTAACATACCAAGACATTTTACTTCTTGTCTATAATATAGCAAGCTGGCAAAAGACCTCGCTACACCGCTCAACAAATAGCAGGAATCCCTTATACTTTTGGGAATACGCCATAATGAATTGCTGAATTTTTATAAAATAATTGTACTTTTCTCTACGTTTATGTATAATCTTTGCAGGCGAAACCATGGTATAGATAGCTTCGATAGTAAATAGAGTGCAAAGAGAGAGAGCCGATGGCAGCCCGAAAAAACATCTTTGTCGCCGACGACATCCTAATCAAAACAGGATATGTGCTGCTTTTTTTGACACTGGTGGCAGGTTTAATCGCCTGGCCGTCTATGAAGACTGGGACGGTGAATCCCGAAGATATATGGATCGTCCTCATGGTCATCTCTGCCCTGATCATCATTCCGATCGCTTTTCTTGCAACCGGCTATCGCATCCGGTCGCAGGAGAAAAAGATCCACACGGTCTGGAACATCCTTGAAAAAACGCTCGAGGCCTCCATCGACGACCTGGCAGAGAACACAGGCCTGCAGAAAGACACGATTGCAAAAGCAGTACGCCTAATCAACCGGCGCGGAAGTGCATATTTTATCTACGATCGACCCAGCGGATTGATCTTTGACGGCAGGCTGAAGAGCCAAACCGTTGCAATAAAAAACTGCCCGACCTGTGGTCATTCTATCGGTTACACAATTCCTCTTATTGTAACCAAACTGCCCTGCTGCAGTTATTGCAGATCCCCCCTTGACATCAGTTACATTAACCGATTGAAGCAGGAAAGGATTGAGTCGATCCTGGCGTTGAACTCGGCACCGGTAGCGAACTACGCCTTCGATGCTCCGAAAAGCAGCTTTAGCTGGGGGCTGTTTGTCATTCTCCTGCTGGTATTCTGGCCCGCGGCACTTGTGTATGCCTATGCCAAAAGCGGAAAAGCGGGCTGACGGTTGTTCGCATTTATTGAACAAAATTTTTTCTTTTTATCGATAAATTCTCAGAAATTCCCTCAATTTAAATTCATTTTCCCTTTTTTTGATAAATACATAAAAATGAATTATACATATTTGTGTATTGAGAATTGCTGGCTTTTGTTCTTATTCACACCCCTTTCTTCTCCTTACTTTCCTATGAAAAAAATTTAGACCTATGCATATGTGGGCTTTCGCTTAATCTTGAAGAGCGCTTTATTTTTTTGTTTTATCCCCCCCTGGCCTAATTGTCTTACTAATCTTCTCACAGGCGGTAAAGCTCACACAGTAATCTCCTAAAAATCTCTCCTTTTCACTATCACTATTATCAGCCAGTTCCATAATGGTTAGAACGTATGGCCCACTGTGTAAGGTTACATCGATACAACCTGGCACATCGATTATCCATTCATAGGATTCTGGTGGCGCCCCTAAATAGCTCACAAGTATACCCACCTCGTAACCAGTGGATGTCCCTGTTGGATCCGGAAATACACACGCAATCATGTTCTCATTTTCTAGACCCTTAAAATGAAAAATATCCTCATCAGGCAGGTTAGGATTGGGGCTATCCCCAAGAGTGTCACAAAACGTCGTTAGCCCCCCAAGATATTCTCCCGGCTTTGGATCCCCTGCGCTTATACGATAATATAATCCCTCCAGATTCCCACTGCTCTCTTTAACCGTAGCATATACAGTAGTAGTATCCTTGAGCATATCTTTCTGTATACCCACATATAAGTAGCCCCTGGGATGAACGCCCTTATTATCTTCCATGCTCGCAAAGCCGATAAAATTGCCCTTACTATCTTTTGCTGTGAGTGTAAGATTACATACAGTATCCTCCCCTTCTCCTTCTTTTTGTGCCCAGTTAAATACACGTATAACAGTGTTCTTGTTTTTCGGAAGTTTAAAAATATATTTATCTTCATCACCCGGGTAATCAATCTCACCATCCCCTGGAGTGTTATCAGGGGGCATAGTCCGCGGATCGGGATCTAGTATATATCCCTCAACTTTAAACTGACCCCTCACGGATCGCTGGAAGTTTTCCACAATAGGAGGCAGAGCAGGCTCCGTCGGCAGCCTGCCAGCCGTGTTAGGGGCTGCCAGCGAACCTTTACTTGTGTAAAACGCATCCAATGAATGGTTATTGATAGAAGCATTTACTTGATAGTAACCATTCTCTGTGTAAGGTACCATAACAGTATAGATACCATCATCGGGATTTGTATCACAATTCAGGCCATCGTCATGAGTGATTTTGACGTCTAGGGCTCCGGACGGGGAAAGTATTTCGCATACCATAGTAATACCTGTAATAGGCAGCTGTTGAAGCAACGAAATCGTTATTACAGCCGGTTCCGGAGATTGTATTAGTGAGGAAACATTTAACGCCATATCATAGGTAAATCCATGGTGAGGCCATGCATGAACATGTGTCTTCACATTTTTATCCTCTCCGCAGTTGCTCGTAGCCACTAAAGACCAGGAACCATAGCCTCCCTGTTTCACTTGGTACCATAGTACGTCGGCTTTACATGATACAACACCAGGAGCAATACACTCACACATAACGTCGGTCGTAACGGTGTTACCTCCAGGATCCTTCACCTGAAAAGCCAGATCTCCCAAATCGCCCCCATGTCGTAAAACAATAAAGAAAGATTTTAATGTGCTGTCAATCTCAAAGTTTATATGAGCGCTTGTATCAGACGGAACTGTAAATGTACTGTCTATTATACTGACAGCATTGGTATACGCCGTATGGGCTGCTAAAAAAGAATCCTGGATATCCCCCAATTCATAGCTGCCTGACGAGTAAAAATGACCACCCGTATTGTCTGACAACTGTCGCAGTATAGCTTCATCCGCCCGGGGTCCATAGCCAAAATTTATCATGGGAACATCTGCAGCTTGATAGGCTGCTATAAGGCTATCAATAGTTTCGTTCACGGAGCACGTATCCATTCCATCTGATAAATTGAACACGAGCCTGTGGGCCCTGGTCGAATGTGTTGCCGCATAGTTTTGCATATCCGTTAAAGCACATCCGACGCCATCATACAAGGCAGTATATCCTCCTAGGTCTATAAAAGTAATAGTATTTTCAACTGCAGATCTCAGCCCACTACTATCAATAAATATCATAGTTTGCTCTTGAATCGCATTATCCCCAAAACTCACCACACCCACCGCTGTGCTCCCAATCTGGGCCAAATGTATAATGGTCTTCGCCGCTTCCTTGGCGTATTCAAAGGGATCGCCTGCCATAGAATCCGAACGATCTATCACCACCTCCATCTCAATCCCCTCTTCCATCCAAATTATTTCAAGTTGATCTCGCGCTGCTGCATCCGGCAATTCTACTTTCATCCAACGGTAACTGCCCCACGTATCAGAAGCGGCGGGTCCATGGCCATCGAGCAGGGTATAATGCGTACGTTCAGGTAAAAAACTGCGGCTATCATCGACGGGATCTTCTCGTATTGGCCGTACCATGACCTCCCAGCAGCTCGCTTCATATACCCTCCCCTGGGCTGTATTCCCCTGATAGTTGTTGGAAGTGGAATGGTTTATCCACTGGAAGTTCCCCCCGGCCGCCTCCCATTGATTATTCATAATCGCCGGTACTGCAGGTGTATCAGTGGATCGTGGTTGAGTAATCGAACCGATTGTGCTCTCTCCTCTATACTCATCATAGAGTCCATACACATAATGTCCAAATTCGTGGCCCAAGCAATATCCAGCACTTTCAGGATCTGCCAACAAGTCCAAGTCATGCGCTGCCCCATCTCGGTCTATAAAGCCATTGGGGAATATATCGCCCATAAATATAGGATATCCATTATAGCCGAAACCGGAAGGGTACGCCTCTGGGCCCTGACGCTCATTCCAAAGGATATCGGCTATATTATGCATAGCGCCATTTCTGAAGATTCGTACGCGCCGAATTCGATGAACACCGTTTGACTGTTCATACACCGCATCGGCAAAAAATCGGATAATGTTTTCATAGGCAATCTGCTCCTCCCCTCCGGGCATATTGTTCAAGGGATCATCATCCCCTGATGGATTGTTGTACAATGAGATAATAAGGTCAAAGGCTGCACGAGAGCTTTCAGCAGCCCTCATGGGCAGGACATGTAATAGGAAGAGTATGCTCACTAATGCTGTTAATAATAATACACCTCTTCTCCACCACCTGATTCCTAATCTATTACAATGTAAATGAATAGGTATACTGTTTTTATTAAACATAGTGTTATCCTCCATCTGTGTGACATTGATCAAAAATGATAATAAAAAAAACTATCTATAGATATCACCTCCCTTCTTTACCATTGCCTCCCACTTAGAATAACTCTTAGAGAGATATTTGTCTTTCCCCCACTATCTTAAGGAAAAATCATAACTTATCTTTTTTAAAAAAAATATTTACTACATGTAAGGTTACAGATTGGATACATATTGATAAGAAGAGATATTTTTTTTGAGGATTTAAATCTGTAACCAATCCGTAACCAATCTTATGATAAATTTTTTCTACTTTTTGTCTGGGACATATTTCAATAGGGAGGAATATTTTTCTAAGCCTTGGAGGAGGATTGTACTATGGAAAGTTATATCGTGCGTATTTACCGGCGTGGTGAGTCAGCAGAAAAACTTGTTGGTATGGTGGAAGAGGTGGGCGGTACAGGGCAAAGAGCCTTTAGGAATTTTCATGAGCTGTGGGATATCCTGGTGAGTGAAACAAGAAATGTTTCTTTAAAAAATACGAGGAAGCTTCACTATGGGAAAGATTAATTTTTCAATAAAATTTAGGATTTATAGCCTGATGCGAATAATCTGTAACCAATCTGTAATCTCCCATAGGGTAAATTTTTTATTTTATAGTGAAAGGAGGAAGGAGAACAATGGATTGTATGATGATACGGGGGCCCTGAGCTTGCAATCAAGCGAACGCGTCGTTCTATTATAGTTGAGGTTTAAAGTAATCATTAACCTTACAATAAGGAGAGGAAAGATGAAATCATTAAAATGGATGATTGTGTTGATTTTATTTGTAGTATTGGCCATTCCACAGACTTGTTTCTCACAAACCAATAAGTATGAAATTATCACCGAGGATTTTACTGCAACCGGGAAATTTGAGGCAAAAGACATTGAGGCAGAAAACATTCGGGCAAGATTGAAAATAGAGACAAAAGACATTGAGGCAGATGGGATAATGAAGACGGAGGAATTGCAACTTAAAGAAATGAGAATTGGAAATACCACGCTCAGAGAGGAAGATTTCATGAACATAGAAAATCTGCCCATATTAGAAGAAAGAATCACCATGATGGAAAATAATTGGATGGAGAAGGCATTTCCTGACCTGCAGGTACTTATTCGTGGTTGCTGCAATGTTTTTTATACCAAAGAGCATGGGACTTTTTGTAATATAGAAATAGATGTGTATAATAGATCTGCTTTTAATATTACGGATACATTCCAAGTCACCCTTACAAACCTATTATGTGGATTAAATCTTACGCACACACTCACGGGGCTCGGGCCTGGGGGAACGGCACATATTGTGAAAACCATAGATTGCGAATGCTGTAGTGGATCCGGATCCATATGTGAGTCAGAAATTGTATGCGAAGCAAACACTTTTTACGCAGAGGTTGATCCTCCCACACAAGAATACCCCAGAGGGCAGGTTATAGAGCTAAATGAGGAGAATAACTATGATGAGAAAATATGCCAATGGTTTATACAGGGACCACCGCTACAACCACCTCTGCCAATAGATGGGCAGTAAATATCAGCAGTATGGAACAGCTCATCGGGATTGATGGCATATAAAGGGGGATTTAACCCATTCTATTTCATACGATGAGAGCCGCCTTGCTCTTTTGTAAAGCGGGGCGGCTCATTTTTTATGCTGAGGTCAGTGACTTGTAAATGGTCTCTGTTTTTGGAGATGGTTCGATCCCCAGGCGAGCGTCGAGTATTTTCCGGCAACGATGATACACTTCCAGCGCCTCGGCCCTCCGATTAAGATGCTTTAGTAAAAGCATAAGTTTCTGGTAAAGCCCTTCGGCAAGGTCATCCACTTCAAGCCCTTTTTTGAGCCAATCAACAGCCCGGTCATATCTGTCTTCCTCCTCCAGATGAGGGCTCAGTTTCTCTATGGAGCGAAGGAATATATTTCGGAGATGTTCGCGGCAGGGGGCTGACCAGGTTGCTGCCTCATCCGCGGGAAGGAAGGGACCATGATAGAGCGCAAAGGCCTTTTCCATCCAGTGGACAGCCGTGCTCCTGTCTGTGTTTTCAAAGGCCTGATCCGCTTTGTGTAAAAAGTGCTCAAAGGCCCGGATATCTACCCAGCAGAACCGAGGGTTCAGGGACACGATGCCCCCTTCAAGATGCACCGCTTTTTCGTTTCCTAAGAGTTTGCGCAGGCGGTGCAGCGCAGTGGCAAAAGAGCGATGAGCCATATCACCGTCTGCGTCAGGCCAGAGGGTATCGCTCAACTGTATTTCCTTGACCTCTCTGTCCCCATAAGAAATAAGGAGCTTGAGCAGCTCAAGGGGCTTTTTCTGCACCTTGAAGGAGAAGTGCAAGGATTTTTGATTTTTAAGCACTGAAAAGATGCCAAGGGTGACTATCTTTAAAGGAAAAGGCCACTGCTCACAATCAAGGGACGACTCCTCAGGATCAAGCTTGAGTCTGCAGATGAGCTTTTGCACGTGTTGTACCTCGATCCCTGCTTCAAGGGCCTTCACACATAAGCCTGTCATAACAGAGGGGTGAAAAAAGTCTGTAAACATAATGCCTTTTTCCCTGCCTACTATCATGGCCTGCTTCATATAACGAAGGCCCTCCTCTTTTTTGGCGCCTTTAAAGGCTAATTGGGCGCCAGCCAGCAACCATTTATACCTGATCCACTCATACCCGCTCTGATGAATCATCTCCTTGACCTTTGCAAGGTGGAAGCCAGCTTCACGCTTCTTTCCGCATTCGGTGAGCAGGTGCGCAATTGCAACATGGCCACTCATTAAGCCGGGTGCATCCTGACTCTCGTTGCTTATAGCCAAAGCCCTCCTGCTATGTTCAACTGCCAGGGCAAGCTCTCCCCTGAGCCAGGCCTTCCAGGCAGCTAAGTAGTGATATTCGGCTGTATAAGAATTACCCTTGCTGTTCTCTATGCATGAAGCCATTTTTTTTAAATAGGTTGTGGCTGATGCCAGATCTAAGGAGGCTAACGCGCTATAGGCGCCGAAGGCATAGATATGAGGAGTATAGATATGCACACCAAAGTTTTCAGCTGTCTGTAATCCCTTTTCTACCGATTTGAGGCTTCTGGCAAAATCCCCCGTATAGCAGGCATAATGTGCCTCTACTACCTTGGCGATGATGGAGGTAAGAGGGGAAATCTTAAGATAATCCATTTCTTCTTTGATTCTTTCCGATATCAGAGCTGCTTTTGATAGCTTCCCCGCATAACAATAGTACAGATCCAGGAAAAGGCTCATAATGATCTGTTGGTTGGAATCCGGGATATGGTACACTAAAGTTTCCGTTTTTTTGGCCCATTCAGATAGCGGAGGATCAACTGGATGGGAAGGTACATAAAATACTAAGGCGACAAACATACTGAAGGTAGCCTGGGCCTCGATCTCGACAGAAGGAAAACGTGGATAGCGCACACACATCTGCTGAAACTCCATAATCCATGGCTCTAAACGATAGAGGTTACTTCGCTCATGGATGAAGGAATTTACAATAAAGGACCAACTCAAAAAAAGGCCAGAAGGATCATTTTCTCTTTTAAATTGTACATACGCTTCCTCAAGATATCCTCGTGCCTCAGCAGGATCAGAGGGCAACAGGGAAATCCCCATCCAGTATAAAAGCCATGGTTCATGCTGAATTCTCTCATCGGGAATGCCGGCTATCCACCCTTGCAGGGTATGATTTCGTCCCTGCTGCAGTATGAATTTCGCATGCCTCACTATTAATTGTGCCATTTCCTCCCAGCTTTCCGTTCTCAGATAGAGTTCTGCTGCCTCCTCTATATGCCCTACATCCTCAAGGATGCATGCGGCGCTATAGAGAAGCTGCAATATCTCAGATGGAGAAAATGTTTCCTTTGCCCGGCTTATCAGGAAATCTCTGAAAAGATCATGATACTGATATACTTCTTTTTCAGAACACTGCCGTTTTTCAAGAAAACAATTTTTTGCATGCAGCTCTAAAAGCATACACTCTGCCTGCTCATTTCCCGTGAGCTGGACAGCCATGTGGGGAGTCATGTGGGGCAGATGCGCTGTCATTAATAAGAAATTCTTTATTGATGGTTCCATTTTCATAAGTATCTGAGTGGAAAAGTAGTCGAATATTTCCCTGGAAAGGTATCGATCCGGCAATTGATTTTCAAAACCCTCCCTTCTTACTCGAAGCAGAATAAGTATCAGACCGGCTGCCCATCCCTGGGCCACATAATGTATCTGTTGCATCATTTCCAAAGAGAGCCCGCCCTGGCTGCGAATCTTCGCTAGCTCCTGTGTCTCATCTTCAGTAAAACGAAGATCTTTCCATTCTATGATTTCCATATAAGAATTGGCCAGTAAGCGAATCATTGCAGGGGGAGGCTCCTCACGGCCTGCGAAAATGACTGTTATGCCTTCAGGGATTCTGCTTAATCCCTCACGAAGTATCTCATGAAGCATTGAGTGAGGGGAGATCATTTGATAATTATCGAATACTATCACAGAGGATGATTGTAAACGATCGTAGAGGTCCTCGAAATAGCGTCTTGTAAAGGTGGGAATGTCTAAGATATATTCAGAGGTAAGACAAGGAAGAGGCTTTCTTCTCCTGAAGCCGGCCTTTTTAGCGGCAAGGCCCATATAATAAAAAAATGTGGCGATCTCATTATCTGCTTGATCTAACTGGTACCATAGGCAGGGCAATTTCCGATTATCAAGATAGGTTGCAATGAGAGTCGTTTTTCCGGATCCTGCGGGGCCAATTACCCAAACCAGTGGCCTTTTAAGGCCTCTGTCCATGAGATGAAACAATCTCTTTCGAGGTAATACCTCTCTTGCGGTGGGAGGTGTTATCTTAAGCAGAGAGATTCTTGTGCTCATTTTTTTCTGCATTCAATTATCGCCAGTTTGTTTAAAGGGCGATAACAGATAAAATAGAAAAAACAGGCTAAAAATAATTAGGCTTCAATATCAATAAATAATAGTATAGTAAATTTTCATTTATTTCAAGGCCTATGGACCTCGTATCATGATATAATGCATCTTTCTTCTCTCTCCTCATCCTTATGAACCTGCCTCTATCAATATTTTCTCAATTCACACTATAGGCGATCACTGATGGGATACAGATTCATAGAATAAAATATATTTTCTCTCTTCTGCCATCAGGGAACAATACAGAGGGAGTCATACCCCTCAATCGGCGTATTATTGTAGAGTATAGCAACGAGCCTTGCTATAGTCTCCCCTTCTGAGAACACACTATCACTGTCCTCTATCTGGACTATGAGATCGAGATACCCATCGGTGTTTACATCTTCGCTATGTGCCAGAAGGTTATTCTTTTTACCTAGCGCTTTGACCGCAAGCCCTTGGAGCACAATAGTAGAAGGGTCTATTGGGGAGATATCAAAATCGGCGCTCCCGAGGATTGCCACCGGAATGACACCATGGCCGTCATTGTTAAAACAATTCGGGAAGCTCCCCGGTTTGATATCAATCCTGACAGTGTATACGCCTGAGTTTGTTTCTCCCTCATCGAGCTTTCCATTCTTGTTGCCATCCTCTACTCCATCGGGCTCACCATCACCATCTGAGTTCGGATTGGTGGGATCGGTGATAGTTTCAGGATCAGCATCTGCAATAAAGAATCCTTTTGAGATATCGGTTGCTGCCGGGTCGTGAGGCTCGGTCAATCCTACTTCCGTGCCATCAAATATCCCATCTCCATCGGTATCAGGGTTCTGAGGATCGGTCTCGCCAGGATCGACATCGCCATCATTGTCAAGGTCCTCACCTGGGCTGCACGTTCCGTCCCGTAGGCCATCATCGTCGCAATCAGCATCATAAGGGCAGGGATCGTGCACATTCGGCAGGCAATCACCATCACTATCATCATCACATACATCCCCTACACCATCATTATCCATATTCCCCTGATCTGGATTGGCGATGGTGGGGCATTTATCATCAGGATCGAGCACTCCGTCATTGTCATCATCATCATCGCAGAGATCACCCACACCGTCGGAGTCATTATCTCCCTGGCCGGGATTTGATACCATAGGGCAATTATCAGATGTATCTCCGATTCCGTCATTGTCATCATCGTCATCACACATATCACCGGCTCCATCATTATCCGTATCTGCCTGATCAGGATTGGATAGGTTAGGGCAGTTATCCGTATCATTCGGGATACCGTCACCATCTCTATCCGGATCACAGGCATCGCCTCTGCCATCCCCATCCGAATCCGTTTGGGCAGGATTGGCGATAGTTGGACAGTAGTCTCCCGCACAGGTCGTGAGGCCGTCACCGTCCGGATCAGAATCCCAGGAGGGTCTAAATCCATCGCAGTCATCCCCATCTGCCACATATCCCTCAGGACATTCGCACTGCACTGTGCTCACATCAGGATTACCGTGACCGTCTCCATCTTGATCCCGATAGCAAGACCGCATTTTACACAAGCCATACGCTCCCGTTAATCTAATCATCCCTATTTCAGGATCATTATCCCCCGGTCCATTGTCAGGAACATACAATAGGCCATTAATAAATCCCTCCTGGTCAATCTCTATCACGGCGCCGGTGTGTGTGGCTTCATCAAATGGTGGGAATGGATACCACTGACCTTCATTAGAGAGATAGTAGGCTTTCCATAATAGTGGATCATTGTTGTCATATACAGGCAAGGGCGCGATAATCTACAACGGTTTATTATCATTCTGGCCACTATCAACTGTGACAGTAAAGGAAAAATAACCAAATGGATGGATTATATGTGAGGGTGCCTTCGGTAAAGAGCCAGAATCAGGGCTTCTTACGTCTTTTAGGATGCTTCCCGGCGGCGCTTTGACAGTAAAGACGGATTCCGCATCATCGGAGGGAAAGGACGCCACATCAGGCTGCATAAAATCAGGTATCCCATCGTTATTACCGTCATATGGATAAAACAGTCCATAGTAGGGGAAGGGACCTCTTTCGGGTGCACCATCTCCATCTTCATCCCCGTAGTATTCATAGGCGCCCATATCAACCTCCGCCATACCATCGCCGTCTCCATCCAGAGGTCTTACTACATTATCTTTATCATTACCTGGCGCATCCATCGAAGTTTCGAGATCAATACAGGGTGAACCGGCCTGCAGATGATAATCATATCGCCAGTATCCTGGACTGACGAATGATGGATCATTATTTATATTGCCTGTGCCGGTAAATCCCCCCTGGATGTTGGAGAAAGTCACTACCGGATGAACAAGGCCAATAGGGTAATATATCGAATGAGGCGTATTCCTCCATATGATACAATTCGTGATCGTTGGCGAAGAGTCATCGTCATCGATAGATATTCCACCACCGCCAAGAAGGCTGTAGGTTATATTGTCCACTATAGTACAGTTCATAATATGCGGGGATGATAATTCTGTGCACCTAATTCCACCACCAGGACGCTGGGTAGCATGATTGCCCCAAATAAGGCAGTTTGTGATTATGGGAGAGCACCAGACCCTGCATTCAATACCCGCCCCCCCTCCAAGACCACCATTTTTGTAAATTTCACATCTTTCGATAAGAGGGTCAGCTCCTCTTATACAATTAATTCCTATCCCATTTCCTGACTGGTATAGGTTAGATTTACCTATATTAAAACCGATCATACAGTCAAAAATAATGGGGGAAGCACTATAACAAGTAATTCCTCTACTGTAGAAACCTTCATTCCCATCAATAGTACAGTTATGAATAATTGGAGAAGAGCCCCCGCTGGAGGCGTAATTACAAATTCCCGATATTTCTCCTTGCGGATTGTCAAAGTCATACATGTCTATACTATTTTTGCCAATGTAACAAGATTTATCTTTTATCCGGTTTTTTTTAATACTATATGATTGTAGGATTGTGATATAATTAATTTAGAAATTAGAGCAGATTTAAGGATTTATTACATGATACACTAAATGGGAGGGGATTAGATACAATCTTTCAAATTTTCAAATCTATAGGGAGATTACGTCATGGCAATTATAAAAGAAAAAGCGATACAAATGATCAAGAATATGCCCCAAGACATTTTTGTCGAATTATCTTTAATTATCCTCGTCAATATTGTCCAAAAATCAAAGCAGCACCCTAGTAAAACAGTATAAGTCATTGATTCTATGATATTGGAATATCTAGCATAGGGATTGCTTTTATATATTACAAATGCACACACAAAAAAATAATATATAATTAAGAAAAATCAATAAATTACAATTGCAGAAAAATTTATTCCTTTATTAATTTATCAATTAATAAATATGATCGAAGGTTCTTTTAGGAAAGATCGATTAATATGAAGACAAAAGAAATTAAATAGGACTTATAATTTCGTTTTGAATAGCCATAAAGGTAGGATTAAGGCTTACAATTTGATGGCGCAATCAAATTACTTTTTTAAAAAAGTAAAATGTGATTGCGCCATTTTTTTTTGTAGGGACTAAGATAAAGGAGTAGTACTAAACTATATTTTTAGAACATTTGGAAGGAAATTGACAATGTTCTTTGAAGAAAGTCTTATATCGAAAACTCTTTTCGTATGGATATTATTAATAGCGAGCATAGCTTCCTATTCATCATCGTTCGCAGATATTACTACCATGGCACATGGATGGTGCTATGGCGAGGAAGATTCTCATACAGCAGTAAATAAGGCGTTAATTAACCTTAAAAAAAATCTTAATGGGAAAAAGCCGGCTATAATTTTTTTCTCTAGTACAAGTATAAAACTTAACATTCCCACAATGGTTAAGGAAGTGTGCAATGAGTTTTCTACTATTCCAGTTTGGGGTGCTACATCTGCCCTTGGGATTATCATGAACAATGAATATGATTATATGAAAGGCAGTGTTATAGGACTTTTAGCATTATGCTCAAAAGATTATTCGTTCTTTGTAAGGGGTGCATCCATTCGAGAATACCAAAATAACTATGTGGCTGCTGTTACGCACATCATAAAAGAGGCTAATTTAAATTATAAAAATAAAATTCCATCTATGATTTTGTTTACTTCAAATCCCGGATCACATGAAGAGGATATTATTAAGGTGTTGAAAAATCATTACGGTAAATTCATTCCAATTTTCGGAGGATCTTGTGGAACAGAAGTCCCCAACCTGCAATATTCCATCGCAAATGATGAATCTTATACAGAAGGATTCTCCTTATGTTTTATATATACTTCCAAGCATATAGGCTATTGCTACCAAATGGGATACAAGAGAAAGAATGTAAATGGAATTGCAACTGACGTCGATGGCCGATGGGTCAATACGATAGATAACAAACCAGCTTTAGAGGTATACAACCGATGGACAGATGGATTTTTCACAAAGATCATTGAAAATGGGAAGCCTATCCGTGGAGAAGGGCAGATGTATCACCCGCTAGCTATGATAAAGCATACTAAAGATGGCGAAGAGTTCATTATAGCACTTTCCGCAAAAAAACATTCTGTCGAGACCGGACGCATCGAATTCTTTGCATGTGTTGATAAAGGAGATGTTTTAACAGTATTAAAAGGGGATACAAATTCGCTTATCAGACGTACATACCTTGCTGTTGCAAAAGCAAAAAAAATGGCCAGAGGAAGGATTGCAGGAGGCCTAGTTTTTAACTGTTCAGGAGCCCGACTCCTCTTAGAGAAAAAAGATCGGACCAAAGAAATATCGCCACAGCTCAAGCAAGCTTTTAAAAATAAACCCTTTATACTGATGTTCAATAATGGCGAGCATGGTTGCATTCCAGGAAGTGAATCCTTCCATGGCAATCTAATGCTTGATACCGTGGTTTTTGCAGAATAGACATCCACTATTGGTGCGATAATATGATGAGGGTATAATGAATTTAAAAATAAAGTTTATTTTTATTGTCTTATTCTTCCTCACATTTGTATTCTGTAATTTTTTATATCTCTCGTACCACCATTTTAAAAGAGATAGACATCTGCTTGAATCCGGCATTAAACGGGAAGGTGAAAGCATAATAGCAGCAACAAGAGAAGCATTATCCATCATACTGCCTTCAAGAGATTATTCTCTCGTCAGGTCCTATGGCAAAGATCTTGTTCGAGAAAGAAACAATATAACTCTACTCAGCATATTTGATGAGGATGGCGAAGTAATTTTTGCATATCCGAAAGACGAATCAGAGGCTAATCACGATCTTGATCCCTCAAAAATCAGAAAATTACAAAAGCAAAAGCCGATTATTTCATCTCAATATAATAATTATGAATTTATTGCCCCTTTGACATATAAAATAATGGAAAAGGAAGAAAGGTATGGTTTTGTAAAAATAAGGCTCTATAAAGGATATATTGAACATGAGCTTAAAAAATGCATGGCAGAGTTATTTTATTCTTTCATATTCATAATACTATTATCATTTTTTGTATTTTATTTCTTTTCTAATAAGTATATTGTATATCCTATTATACAACTAGCTAATACTGTTGCAGAGTTTGGACAAGGGAATCTTTCAATCCGGGTCAAGACAACATCCGATGATGAAGTGGGTAAATTAGGGGAAAGTTTTAATGCTATGGCTGAAAATCTTTTGAAAATTACAGCTTCGCGAAATGAACTAAACAAAGAGATTGAGGAACGTAGAAAGGCGGAAGAAGCATTACAGGAGAGTGAGGGTAAACTCAATGCTATGCTAAGTTCTATAGGTGATCACATGAGCATGATGGATAGAGATTTAAATATTATCTGGGCTAATGCATTTGCCAGGAAGCTCTTTGGCAATGATATTATTGGCAAGAAATGTTATGAAGCATACCATAAAAGGAAAGAACCATGCACACCGTATCCTTGCCTTACAGTTAAAGCGTTTCAGGATGGGAAATTTCATGAACATAATTCCCAAGTTATAGGTAAGGATGGGAAAATAGTATATTTGCATTGTACTGCTAATGTCGCATTGAGAAATAAAGAAGGAGAGCCATTGGGAGTGCTGGAAATTGCTAGAGATGTTACTGAGAATAAGCTCTACGAAGAACAACTTAAAAAAGCAGTACTTAAAGCAGAAGAGTCCGAACTTTTAAAATCAGCATTTTTAGCAAATATGTCCCATGAGATAAGAACTCCTATGAATGCAATTATTGGTTTCACAGATTTAATGCTTGGGGATGAATTATCGGAGGAACATAGACAATATTTGAAGAATGTAAAAGAGAGTGGTGATTTATTATTATCTATAATTGATGATATTCTGGATTTGTCAAAAATAGATGCGGGCCAGTTTAAGATTGAGCAAATCCCCTGTTCTCTTAAAGAGATATTAAATAGTGTTGGTTCTTCCTGCCAAATGATTATATCACATAAAGGGAAAAACATTAGCTTAAGAGAAAGCTTCCCCGAAAATATAAACAGATTTATCATAGCCGACCCTACAAGAATACAACAGATAATGAATAATCTATTGAGCAATGCTGTTAAGTTCACAGAGAATGGATTCATTGAATATGGTGTTTCATTAAAAGATAAGAACAGATTAGAATTTTATGTAAGGGATACTGGCATAGGAATACCTGACAATAAACGGGATGAAATATTTAAGCCATTTCAGCAAGCAGATGAAAGTCATACAAGAAAATATGGTGGCACGGGTCTTGGACTTACCATCAGTAAAAAATTAGTTGAGCTCATGGGTGGAGAGATTACCGTGAGGTCGAAACTCGGTTCTGAGCATGGCACCACATTTTATTTCACACAACCTTATAAGCCAACAGAAATAAAAGAAAAAGGGGAGATGGAAGAAATTAAGATTTCGAAGACAAAAATAGGCTATACTATTCTCGTAGCAGAAGACGATGCTTTAAATCAATCATTAGCTCGCGAGATATTAGAGAGAGCTGGGTATAATGTAGTTGTAACAAATGATGGAAAAGAAGCAATATCCATATATAAAACTGATGCTTCAATAGACTTAATATTGATGGATATGCAGATGCCAGTCATAGATGGTTATGAAGCTGTTAGAGTTATTAGGCATATTGAAGCAAAAGAGAAAAAAAATAGAAGAATGCCGATAATCGCATTGACAGCCTTCACACTGGACGGTGATAGAAAAAAATGTATTGAGGCAGGGATGGATGAATACATTACCAAGCCAATAAAGGCAAAGGAAATGCTTGTCTGTATAAAAAAAATGGTAGAAACGTCTGTTTTAAAGTATAAAGAATAATAATTAAAAAGCAGCAAATGAAGACTTTATAAGAGTTTATTTCCTGCCTTTTGGAACTAATTCACCTGCGTCCAAAACCTGCCTTACTTTACAAGTGTCGGATTCATTTCAAGGTCCCGGTCCGAAGGCACAGGTTGGCCGTCGGGATGATTGTGTACAATTATTAGATCAGTTGCGTTATAAAGGAGGCCCTGTCGTAGAATCTCCCTGGGATAGAAAGGTGTTCAATCCAGCGTGCTTTCCATGATTATGGAATGATGAAGCAAATGCATGCTGTTACTAAGAGCCTGTCTGAAAAATATTTCATGCGGGTGCCAATCTCCATTGCTTTTCACAGGCCATTGGAAAAATCCTAAATAAAATTTGAATGTATTCAAAGTATTATACAAAAAAACGAGCATTATGAGTTATCAATTATATATTCGTAGAGGAAATACACGGAAGGGGATAGGTAAAAATGACGATAAAACTATTGAATAATATATAAATTTAATAAGATCTTTGAGCAATTTAGATAATGCTTCATATAAAATGGGGGGGAAGAGAATATGTTGAGTGAAAAATTAAATCTCATCGAGCAGGGCTCATCAAAGCTCCAACAACTCAAGGAAACAAGAGAAGGGCTCTGTACAGACTTATACGAAGGACTTGAGAAAATTGAGCACATGTATGCTCACATAAATTCAGAAAATTTAGAGACAGCCAATAAGGAGTTGTCAAAGCTTGATACGTCCTTAGGTAACTATGGCAGTTACAAGCAGACAATCGCGGATCTTGCCGTTGGCCTGACGAATGGATTGCAGGAATATGTGGAATTTGCCAATAAGAGTAAGAGCTTCCAAGGCATTGGTGAAAAGTTCTATAATCTGGTGGGTATGAAAAGAAGGGCTGAACGGATGAGAAATAACCGGATAAGCACGCAGAATCCCCGGGAAAACCTGCAACATATCTTGGAATATAGTGAGAGGCTTTACCATGAGATCTGTCAGGTCCGACAAGTCGCCCTCTCAACCTATGGAAGATTGCAGGCAAATACTGATGTAATTGTGCAAAAAATCGCAGAATTTGAACCGCAGGAAGCTGTATTAAAAGAAAAACTTGAGGCACTGCAGGCCAAATACGAAGCAAAACAAAAGGAGTATGAATCCGCGGACGCGCAAAAACAAGCTGAAATGCTCGGAGAAATTAATGAATTACACAAGAAACTAAATGAAGTAAGACATGACCACGGTCAGATTCTCACCGTATATAGTCAGGCGCAGCAAGCCTTGAAAGCGAGTGAGCTATCGAGAAATTCTTTCGAGAAAATGGAAGATGATCTGGCACGACAAGCAACTATGATTAAAGAGAAGATCGATAACATAACGCAGGTATATCTCGCTGCGCCTGAGGCCGTCAAGGTTATGATGACCACGAAGGGTATGGAAACGCTGGATAAGACGGTTAATGCCGCGACAGATCAATCAGTGAATATTATCACACAAGCTGCCGAGTCGGTCAGTGATGCGACACTTGCCCGCGAAGCCATTCAACTTATTGATGAGAGCGTTATGCGCGGTTACATGCAACGTGTTGAACAGACAATGAAAGACTTCAACCAGAGAATCGATGATGTAAGAAAGAAAGCTCAGCAATCCCAGGTGGAAAGGTATGGCAAATAAATACACATTACAATCCCATGGAAAAACTTACATGCCCGAGCAGTCAATGGAGATGACTGTAGATACGAATAATTTTAAAAGGCTTGAAGACAGTGCTGTCAAGACCCATTTTGAATCATTATCGAGCATGTTACATGAATTGTCCCGCTTTGCGCATGAGAAATTAGATATCTCCGATGCAGGCAGTGATGGGCTTCTCGGTTATATGTCCAGGTTAGCTGCTACATTAGAGGCTATTGTATTAAAAAATAAAATCGAATCAATGCGCGAGAACTCGGATATAAAGATTTCGTGTAGTATTGATCCGACACATTCGGGTTTTCCCCTCTTTATTAGAGATTTTCAATTCTTACACTCAGATAAAAAAATAGCAGACTGTAATCTCGCCCTGATCCCCCCTGACAATGATCTGGTTAATCAGGCATTGTTCAGTCTTTTCAGGGGAATATTCCCAAAAGACATAGTAATACAAAAGCTTGCCCGCGAGTATTATCAAAAGCTCAAGGGACTCGAGATCCCTTCCCGCTTCAAATCCTATGAAGAGATTAAAGTGAACAAAAAGGAGGGCAAGATACTTTACAAAAAATCTGTCGAAAGGCTTGATGAACATTCGAATATCCCAAGATTTTATAACCTCTATTTTAAAGTTCCTTTTGATCCGTATATAGAGCCTCAGTGGAAAGGAGAGCTTGAAGAGGCTATAAAGAGAGGCACTTCAACAATAGCAAAACTTGAGCTTCCTTATCTGGCCGAGCAGATTGAAGAGGTTGATGGAGTATTACTTGAGATGCTTGAACGATTTGATATAGGGCCATTTTATAATAGGTACACTGCAAATGAGGGAGATATTAAATATCTGATAGATCACGGTTCTGATAATGACGCGATCTTATGTTTTCAGAAACACTATGTCCAACGGATGGGTGAGAAAGAGAGAAAAGGACTTGGTAATGCTATCAGGGGATTCATCTCCGGAGATTCAAGAAAAGGCATCTTCTCGCCCCCTGTGGCATCACCTGTGTATGCCTTGATGCCTCACCGGTTTATCCAGAAAGTGCATAGTAAAGATCTCCGGCTTGGCGAAAACATAGAAATGTATAGCATGATTAAAGGAGGGTGCGCGAGTGATTGAAAGTAATAATCCTGTAGATATGGGAGAAAAAGAAATCTCACCATACAAAGAGCCTGTGGAAACTATACTCACAAGTTTCAGTTATAGAAATCAGACCTTTTCTCTTCCGGAATTGATTAGAAATATTGATCCACGCGAAAAATATGTAATGAGCACTATCGAAAGAAATACATATCTTGCCTTGCGTGAAGGCATGCAAATTTTCAAGGCAATGAGCAGTCTGGTAGCAGATAAGAGTGGTCTTAAACAAAAAATTGAGGACTCACCAACAGATAAATTAGGAACCGATCAAAAATTGCGGGAACTTCGGGATTTCACCTATACCTATGCATGCTACGCAGCCTCACTTTATGTATCAAAGATACTTGAAAAACAATTACATGAAGAAGGTGTGGCAGACACTCAAGAAACCAGGGATCTTTCTGTGATAACCCTTGACACGACCCTCCCTGAAGAGACAGTGCTCAAAAGATTAATCCTTCCTGTGTATGCTGCGTGTATAACACAAAAAGAGGGTAACTCCTTTTTTAAACACCCTTTAGAGTTCCCTCTCTATGTGAAAGGGATTTTTGACAGGTATGGTGAGCTGGCAAAACAGAGGAAGGGCATTCACCCACAACTTGAGAGAAATGTTGAGGGCTATCAGTTTCGAATCATGGATGACACTGTTATTCTCTGTGGATTTGAGGATAGGAGCACCTCACACATAAAGGCGGTTGAGCAGAAAGTTACTTTTCAGCCGGTGAAACCCCACGAGATAGTAGGGAACAGGAACGCGAAACGAAAGATTATACGATACATAGAACGAATGTGCCTTTATGCAGCGGATACACAAAAAAATCCAATAATAGAGCTTGGGGGCTTGTCATGGTCGGTATTATTTGACGGACTCCCAGGTACAGGTAAATCCTCTTTATACAGAATGGCCATGACGTTGCTTGATGAGCTTGCACAGCAGGTGGAAATAGCATGTCATATTGTCAGCATAGATCAGTCAATAAAGGATGAGTTTTATGGCAAAACGGGCAAAATTTTGATCGAGCGCCTTGGCATTACTCAAGATCCCGCTGCCTTAACATTATGTATCTTTGATGATATTGATCTTTTAACCTCTCACAGAGATGAGGCTCAAGGCGCTGATAATGATGTAAACAATATTATCATGCAGTACATGGATGGTATGTATACGGTAAGGCGTGGTAATGTAATCAACTTTGCCGCCTCGAATAAACCCACAGGTGTTGATGATGCGCTTAGAAACAGGTTCAATGACAGATTACTCATAGACGGTCCAACAACACCTGAAGATTTTGCCGATATGGTCCATATCATGGGCGGGGGACTCATCAGTAAAGGCTTGCTCAAGATACAAAATGGCGATGGATACACGCCCTTCGCCACCCAGGATATGAGGGACGATAAGGGAAACTGGAACTCAGAGGATGTATCATGCTATATGGCTGAAGAATTCGCACAATATAAAACCTCTTCCCTCATAGATTTCGGACGCTTCATGGCCGAGCTTAAACAAAAAAATCCCCATATCACAGGACGCTCTTCAAAAGCTATAATAGAAGCGGTCAAGGAGCGATGCGCTGATTTTGACATACCGCGAGAATGGTTCGAAAACAGGTCAAAATACCTTGATCTGCCCTATACAAAAAAATGTTCTCTGTTAGAAGATCTGTATACCAGGATAACGCCTGATATATTGTTTCAGGAAGCCAGAAGGTATTTTGATTCTGAAGAGAGGTTTACCAGGACCGAAGCTGAAGGTCACGTAACAAAAGGTTACAATAACATCCTTTGGGACATCCAAGGACAGATAAAATTCTATGAAGATCAAGTAGTCAAAGGTGATACTTCGGAAGTGAATAGATTGCAGGGTCTGAAGCTCTTGCTTGCCCAAAAAGAGCAGGAGGGAAAAGACACCATGGCCAGGGCATTAGCCAATGCCCTGTAATTTTGGAGGATGCATGGATAAATGAAACGTACATTACAATCTGAAGGATTGATACACACCAATTTGTTTCGTGTAGAGGGTGACCTTGTGGAGCAATATAACAGAGCCCTTTCAAAAGTTATCGGTAAAGAAACTCACCTGACCTCTTTTAATATAGACAAAAGGGGAGAATCACCGGAAATCGAGGAAGAGCTGGGGAGTAATTACCTGCAATGCACTCCTTCGCACAGATTCATGGTGACCATATCGCCTGACCAAAAAGAGGCGGATCTTATCCATAAAGAGTTTTCCTTCGATGATGAGGTTATGGATTTTTTATATGATAATTACATGGCGCTTATACGGGTGGCCACACAGATTGAGGGATTATACGGAGAGCTTAACGATAGTATACGTGCCTATGTCACTCTTGAAGACCTGTTACTCTTAAATAGAATAAGTATAGAGCTTCGCACTCCCTCGGGATTCATTACAAAGGCAAGGAAGCTGCAAGAATATGTAAAGGAGCTGCAAAATGACCCCGGCCTGTTGACAAAAAATGATAGTGAGGTACCGAAGAAAATATTTGAGCTTGCTGATCAGGTTGGGGACGTTCGAGGACTTGATCTTGCTCATATTAGTTACACCAAAGAAATTAGGTGCTTCTATTCACGACTATTTGGTGGAGCATATGTGTTTAGAGAAGATAGTAATCCCGCAAAGACTATCGTTATATATAAGAACACCGGTTACACGCCAAAGGCGGGTCCTGTCACCAAGTTCATACCGCTTGAGGCAACAGAGAAAATCATAGATTTTTTAATAAAAAATAATTACGCTGGCTATTCATACAATCTCATAGAACAAAGATTAACGAGAATCGAAGATAATCATCTTCTGGCGAATAATTATGATGTGGCACATCTCACAGAAGAGGAAAGAACACAGAGGGTGAGCGAAAATATCGAAAAAATGCCGAAGAGTTGGCATGAGCTGAGGGCATTAAAAAGGGATGTGGAAAGTGGATATTCATTTGAGAGGGCTATTAAAAGGGCACACACTGATGTAAAAAAGGTCCTCTTAACGCCACTGCCCCACAAAGAGGACACTGCTCATATAGTTGCTCATCTTCTCACAAGATTGTTTCCCTTAGATTATGAGAATATGTATGAGCATAATAAAAGGGACCTTGAATATATCTTTAATGATTCGGAGAGAAATATACAGGATTATATAGTGAAAATATTAACAAATCATAAAAGGCGATTATCATGACAGAGACAGGACCAATTTCCATAACAGCCGATGCGCTGGGACATTTAGGAGGAGGCATAGTCATATCATTATTAGATTATGCTACTTACAGAATAGCGAACCAGCAAGAAGCAAGAATAGCGCGAAAAAAAGAGTGTATAAAGTCAATAGATGTGTTACTTGAGGCTGAAAAGCAAGAGCCTGACATAGAAAATACTGCAGAAGTAGGCAAAGATTCAGTGCAGTACGCGTTGAATGTTGAAGCTGTGAAGGAGTACCTGAACACATACGGGCTTATTAAGCTTGAGCTTCCTCTATTAAAAAAGATCAAGGGATTCTTCAAGGCTCTTTTATATAATGAAAAAATCAATAAGCTGACGGCATTGCAAAAATTAGGCGTAGCCTTGGGAGCTGAAATAATATATGATAGTCTTTTCGGATTTAGCTATTACACGCACATACTGAAACAAAGCCCAATCGCCGCCATATCAAGAAACTTATACCAAATACCCGCCCTGTTTGCTGGTCTTCTTGTAGGAAATGCTATTAAAGGTATCCTTGACTGGATAAGCACTTCAAAAGAAGAGAAACATTTAACCGAAACAATAAAAGAATTAGTAAAACAAACACCTATAGTCGATATTGTGGTGAACTACCAGGCTCCGGAAAATGTCAAAGAGGAATTAGTGATGAAAGGGATTAAGCTTTACGGCTCGAAACTCACGCAAAAAGGAGCTATTGCCTATCAAAGACTGCGAAATATGGCTGCCGAGGCCGCGGATTCGGTTGCTCATTATACAGAAAATTATGAGAAGGAATATACTATCAAAAGTGAATATATTAAGAGCAGGTTTGATGAGTTAACTAAGGGACATTAAAAGGGCGCTAAGAGGAGGTCAGATGAAAAGATGTCTAATGAGCTCAAGGATCTTATAAATAACGTACGCGGCAAATATCTTAATAAGAAGAAGCCAATAGAAGGTGAGAGCTTAAAAGATGGCAATATAATTAAGAATTATATTGCTGACCATAAGAAGGGAGTCGCGCTGACGGTCATAGCCTTGATTCTTCTTGTGTGTATCAGTGGGATGGGGGGATGGTATCTGGGAAAGGATTATCTTCTTAAAAGGCAGCATTTCCCTGAACGTAATGTCTTGTTCAGGTCATGTAATGTAATATTCATGGTGGGGGGCACGGAAGCTCGAGATGCGAAAGGCATTGATTATGAATCAATAACAAAGGTATATGAGGGGGGAATAGATTGCAAAGTCGGCACCTATCTTTTTGAGACAACCCGCGAAGTGCGAGAAGATATTGAAATGTTTAATATGGATAACTCGCAAATGATACGTACCGCCTCAGCCACAAAAAAACCCGAGAAAGTCCAGGCAGGGCTCAGGATTGGAGGAAGCCTCAATTTTCGTGAACAGATTGCAGAGATTATTGGCGGTGAGGGGAGTAAATCCTCAGAGAAATATACAGTGTACAAATTTATTCCTGAACGAGGTTCCCAACAGGTTGAGATAACGGTCACTGAAGATGATAATGGAAATAAAAATATGGAAAACAGGCTTGTTGAGCTGCATTATGGACCCCATGGCTGGTTGTTTGGCAAGATTTTCAGGAGGGGAACATTACTGCAGGAATATAAAAAAGACGCGGTGAATGATGGGTTAATACAAAAATATTTGCATTATATAAAATCACTTAATAGCCAGGAGTCAACTGAGAGGGCAACCCGAGAGAAGATTATTCGGGACGCGATGCAAAGTGATAAAGATATTAAGGTTATGCCCATATACTCTTCATATGAAGATGGTATCGTAGATCTGCTGCCCCAGGAAAGCTCAATATATCTTGGGGAGCAACCTGGATTTTGGGAAAAATTGAAAAATAGTGTGGGGATAAATACAAAGGGGCATTATCTATTAAGAGTTGAAAATTATTGGGACCTCTGGCCCGGGCGATACCCATGGCTTGCAAAGATGAGTATAGGGGATGGGGATAATGTGATCTATCCCTTTGACAAATATAACAATGGGGGATATGTAATAAAGGACAGACAGGGGGATATCGCCAGGATTGATATTAAAGATTTTATACTTTTTTATGGGCAGGATGTATTGTACCAGTATTATCTTGACCTTGACGGCAATGGTAAGATTGACAAAAACAAGGAATTAATCGGTAAGGTGTTATGCAGGGCGACACATGATGAGAAAATCAATCTTGAAAAAGTGATAGGAAAAGGCGAGCCTAAAAGGGATATCACTGTCACAGTGAATTACTCATTCATGGCACCTGATTCTGACATGGAAAAGGGTCTTGAATATTTCAAGCTGTGCGGATATGTAGAAAGCTTAATGCCCGATCAGATTAACAGAGGTTTTGGCAAACACTCTATGTTAGGATATATCAATCAGCAAAGAAGCGATATCATGCTTTACCTTGATCTTAAAATAGAGAATATGAGCAGGGTATTGACCCAGGAATCTACACTCGTAGCAAAATACGATATAGTGAAGGTCTTACAAGCCTCTCAAAGATCCTATGCCCGAGAGGTTTCACAAAAATACGGGATATAGAAAAACTTCCTCTCCTACCCCACGGCATGAATACCAAGAGGACACATGGAATAATTCATAAGGTCATCCACGGAATCTGTTGAGGGCAAGGAAACTCAAAAAAAAGCAGACAAGCCTCGGATGATGCTCACCCTGATATTGGAATAAGCTGTACTCATATAAAAGAGATTAGAGTTTTTTAGCTGAGATTCCCTCTGAAACGAATATGTTGGTTAAAGAAGAGTTTGGATTTAGAAATATGGATCAGCTGGAGAAAATATCATCTAAGGTGACATAATAATCAAAGTATCGTGTATCTCTCAGCGCAGTATCGGGTCCATGAAGACTTATAAGGGCTTTTTCCATAGTATATCCCCGAGGTATTTTTAATAAAGAACATTTCTTTTCCATGTCAGGAACAATTCGTGTGGTTATTTTGTTTTTTTTATGCTTTATTTCACATACGGTAATTACATTATCAGCTCTTTTGTATAATAGGTCTATTTGAAATTGATCGTCATTCCGTCCAAAATAAGGGGATGCTAAAAGCACATCCTCTTCAAATCCCATAAGTCTTGCCAAAATTCCTGAATGTTTAAGACAGAAGCGCTCAAAGGCTAGTCCAAGCCATGAATCAAAACTATTTGTGGTTAATGTTTCGAAAACTCTTTCTGAACTGCTTTCTTCAATTATTCTTAAATTGGGCTCAATATATTTAAAATAAAATATAAGATATTCATCGAATAAGGTATATTTTTTAATTTTCGATTTCCTGCTCTTATCAAACGGAATAAAAGACTTAATTATCTCAGCCTGCTCTAGTTGCTCAAGGTATTGTCTGAGCCCTCCTCCCGATGCAATGCTCAACTTTTGGCTGATATTATTAAACGAGTAGATTCTCTCTTGTAGTAACAATACGATTCTTAAATATGTACGGGCCTCTTTAAACTGGCTATAAAAAATTCTATTTACCTCATGGAGCATGAGTCCATGTGATGAGAAGCAGAGTTTATTCATATTGTGATTAAATGAGCGGTTAAGATTTATTTCTTCAAGATATTTTGGTACACCTCCAAATACGAGTAAATATTTAAGGATTTCTTCCTTACTTCTCGTATTGTCAAACATAGCATATGCTTCATTGGCTCTAAGCCCTTTTAAAAGTATTTCCAGGGTAATTCGTCCATAAAGAGCCTTCGACTTAATGATTTTTTTTAACATAAAGGAAGCGACCGAACCGCAAAGAATAAGCATTATTTTCTTATTCTTCCACTGATTATCCCAGTAATATTTAAGAATACTTATTAATCTATTTCGTCCTGCCGCCATCCATTGTATTTCATCAAAGAAAATGATCTTTTTTTCTCCTCTTTTTTCTTCTTGATTGATGAATCGTTCGGTGAAATAGGAAAAAGCAGCTTCCCATGTTTTAAAATGAACACTTTCTAAGATGGGGTCATTCATTTGTTTTTTAAGAAGCTCTGTAAAGTGTCGTAGTTGTACTTGTGTTGTTTCTCCTTCAAGCGCTTCGAAGGTATAAAAGGAAGATTTGTTTTTAGCAAAATGATTAACCAAACTACTTTTACCAATCCTTCTTCTTCCATAGATGATTACCAGTTCACTCTTAGCGGAATGGTATACTTCATTTAATAATTTCAGTTCTTCCTTTCGTCCAACAAACATATTTAATTACCCTTTTATTTTTCATATATCTTGGGGTAGCAATAAAAATCCGCACACAAAATAATTTTACAATTGTTTGCGGATTCTGTCAAATAAAAAATAAGAATCCGCAAAGAAAAATATTTTGACAATCTTTGCGGATTTTAAAGAATTGCGTCAACCATATCTTTTGTTATTCTATTAATTGAAAATTCGATAGTTCGGTTATTCTGGACAGCACATTTTACAAAATCAAAGAGAAATTTATGATCTCCAGGTTTCACCCCAATATTTGGGGTAACATAGGAAATCGCTTTGACATCATGGGGAATGAACAAGATTGCCATGTCATGCTCATGGTTCAATAATTTAAAAGTAATCCTTGGGATTGGATCTTTTCGTTGAGCACTTTGGACATACCACTCTTTTTTAAGTCCTCTATTTCTTACTTCCCTTTATCATGGGGTACAATCAGATCAGCAGTAGCGGTGTAACTACCCGATCAGTAAAATCGAAGGCCAAGGGCAGCAAAGGTGCCCAAAGAACCTGTCAATGCAAGTACGATACCTCCTGCGATAAGCAAACCCAGTTTTGTAGTTGGTTCTGGATCTGCTATTGCGGCAGCAACCATCCATACGCCAACTCCAGTTATTCCGATACCAGCTAGTACACTTACAATCTGTTGCCAATTTATACCCCCGTTAGCCTTTGCTGCACGAATTAAAGCGACGGCAGATTTGAGATCTGCCTCTGTCAACCCCAATTTGGCATCATCTTCGAATGTAAATGGCTCTTGTCTGTGTAAAGCTTTATCGCATGCTCCAGCCAATCCTTATTCGTCGTGCACACAATTTCGTTCATTATATTCTTCTCTTTATCCCCCCTCACAACCTGCTCAGCCTCCGGAATCGCTGAAATGCAAGCTGTAATCTTTGCCAATTAGCGTATCATAGCACAATTGAGGCACAATTGAGTATGATCACATTTGAATAATCTTGTAGTTGAAAACTCGCTTCCATATTAAATATTTTGCCATATAATGTTTCCTTGAATTTTTATATAATATTAAATATCATTTTAGTCGGCTTAACGGTCAGTTCACGTGTGAGCTGACCGTTTTTTCACTGCCCTGTGATAAGCCTTCTAAGACGTTTATGTTACGATCAGGCGAGGTCGAAACGGTCAAGGTTCATGACTTTGTTCCACGCCGCTATAAAATCGTGCATGAACTTCTTCTGGGAGTCTTCACATCCGTAGACTTCCGCCAAGGCCCGGAGTTGGGAGTTCGAACCGAATATGAGGTCGACACGGGTGCCGGTCCACTTGAGTTCGCCCGTTGCACGATCACGCCCTTCGAACACGTCATCGTCTTCCGATGTTGCCTTCCACGTCGTGCTCATGTCGAGCAGATTCAGGAAGAAGTCATTGGTGAGCGTCTCTGGACGCTTGGTGAAGAGGCCGTAACGGGATTGTCCGAAGTTGGCATTCAATACACGCATACCGCCAAGGAGAACCGTCATCTCAGGAGCGGTCAGCGTCAGGAGCTGCGCACGATCAATCAACAATTCCTCTGCCGATACGGCGTATTTGTTTTTGAGATAGTTACGGAACCCGTCTGCAGTAGGCTCGAGTACGGCGAATGACTCCACGTCGGTTTGCTCCTGCGACGCATCCGTGCGCCCTGGGGTAAAGGGAACTGTCACATTATGACCGGCATTCTTCGCCGCTTGCTCTATGCCGGCGCAACCTCCCAAAACTATCAGGTCAGCAAGTGACACCTTCTTCCCGCCTGACTGTGCGACTTTAAATTCCTTCTGAAGTCCCTCAAGGGTATGCAAGACAGTCTTCAGTTGGTCAGGTTGGTTTACTTCCCAATCCTTTTGCGGCGCAAGACGAATGCGCGCCCCGTTCGCCCCACCGCGCTTGTCGGAGCCACGGAACGTGGATGCCGAAGCCCAGGCGGTCGAGACCAGTTGCGAGATCGACAGGCCAGAGGCAAGGATCTTGCCCTTGAGGTCTGCGATATCCTGTGCGTCGATCAGCTTATGATCCACTGCGGGTAAGGGGTCTTGCCAGATCAGTTCTTCTGCCGGGACCTCCGTGCCGAGATAGCGCGAACGGGGTCCCATGTCGCGGTGGGTCAGTTTGAACCACGCCCGGGCAAAGGCGTCTGCGAACTCTTTCGGGTTTTCGTGAAAACGCCTCGCAATTGGCTCATAGATCGGGTCGAACTTCAGCGCGAGATCCGCCGTGGTCATCATGGGAGCGTGCCGCTTCGAAGGATCATGGGCATCCGGCACGGTATCCGATCCGGCACCACCCTTGGGCACCCACTGGTTCGCACCGGCCGGGCTCTTTGTGAGCTCCCATTCGTAGCCAAACAGAATATCTAAATAATCATTGCCCCATTTTATCGGATTTGGAGTCCATGCACCTTCAATGCCACTGGTGATCGTGTCACCGCCTTTGCCACTACCGAATCTGCTCTTCCAGCCGAGTCCCTGCTCCTCGATGCTGGCGCCCTCAGGTTCCGGACCGACAAGCGCCGCATCACCCGCACCATGACACTTGCCAAACGTGTGCCCGCCAGCGACGAGCGCGACTGTTTCCTCGTCGTTCATGGCCATACGTGCGAAGGTCTCGCGGATGTCACGCCCCGACGCGACTGGGTCAGGATTACCGTTCGGTCCTTCCGGATTCACATAAATCAGACCCATCTGCACGGCGGCGAGGGGATCCTCGAGCTCCCGGTCGCCGGAGTAGCGCTTGTCGCCAAGCCACTCGCTTTCTGCCCCCCAGTAAATGTCCTCTTCCGGCTCCCAGACGTCCTCGCGCCCGCCGCCGAAGCCAAAGGTCTTGAATCCCATCGACTCAAGCGCGCAGTTTCCGGCGAGGATCATCAGGTCGGCCCAGGAGATCTTGCTGCCATACTTCTGCTTGATCGGCCAGAGCAGCCGACGCGCCTT
>JBLIRR010000025.1:0-92280 GCA_049472395.1 bacterium
TTTTGATAATTTTCAAATGATGCTAGAAATGCTATAACGTATTGATATCGTTTAATGATGACATTTTGACAACCCACCCTTATAGGGCTAATCAAACCGCCCGTTGAACGGGTGGTTAAGTGATTTATAGTATACCGATAAGATAATAGAATGAGAGGTGAATAATTACATAGAGAGAAAAAATTTTTAATATTTTCAGGGGATATCCAAAAATATATCTTACAATATTCACTACTTAAATATGGTTTTAATCTGAAAAAAATATACAGAGGTGAAGGGAAATGCGTACCAAAATTATTCTTACTATTACTTGCCTGCTCCTTTTAATAATTTTATCAATCATTATCTTCAATAAATTAAAAAGTGGTAATACAAAAACTTCTACTACTATATCGGGAGAACTAGTAGAATTTAAAGCTAGTGACAAAATATTTACCAGTTTTGCCTATGTACCAATAATTGACTACAAAAAAGGCTATCTAAAAAGAGATTGGTTAACACCAGGGGGCATTAAAAACGGGGAGGAAGTACCGACAGGATACTGCCTGCGTGAATATGAGGTTGGCATTGGCTATACTAATATTAAGGAATTGATAAATAATTATCAACAAATAGCCTGTCAAAATTATTATGAAAAATTGCCTGAGCCCATTATCTTATCTACTAATCCAGTTACATCAAGATCGTCCGGCAATTATGCAAGAATTGAATGTGATAAGTGGGACTTAGATCAATATGGCAAACAAAGAAGCAAATCATATATCTATGGCCAATTAAAAGAAGATGGCAAATGGGAAAATATTGTAGAAAATAGCCAAAAAATTCTTAATAGTTATATTCGTATCTATTGTCCATAAATATATATGAGGGGGCAACAATGAAATCAAAAATGTTTATTATTTTTATCTCTTCTTTTATAATAATTATGGCTAGCGCTTATATCAACTATAATATTAAGGACACCGAGGAAATAACAATAAAATGTAAGATCAAGGAAGATGCAGCCTGCCTGTCCCAAATGGAAGCAATATACAGTTTAGCCTTTACGCACTTTAGAGAACGTACGATAGTAAGTGATGATATCTATCTTCGCAGAGATTTAGCAACTGTATTTTATGGTTACTCTTTTGATAAATTGCAAATTAATATAATTGAAGAAGATAATGAACGTATTTTACATGTATCTTTGCCACAGCCTCAAATAATTTCCTATGACAGGAAAACAAAACAAGTGGAATGTACGCACGATTCCTATCACCCAACTGATGAAACCAAAAAAGAAATTGATATAGATAAAATATTAGATGATAAGTTAAAAGCATTAGTCAATAAATATGAGGCAAAATCGATAGAAACAACGAAAGAGTTATCTCGTCTATATTTTAAAGCTTTAGCAAAACGATTTGGATTAAAATTAGAGATGGAGTATTTATAAGAAATAAGAAAGAATAGAGGCAATAAACACGCCAATATAAGGTTTAATTGTGCCCTATGTGTGAGAATCAATTTAAGTAGCTCAACTTTCTCATAATCAAGAGCTTCGCCTTCCGTATCTTCTTGCCGAAATACTGGCACTGTTAGGAAGCCAACTAATAATACCTCTTTTTCTTCGTCACCATTATCCTTCTTAACAAATCTTGGAGCTAAGATATAAAAAGCCTTTGCCCCTTTCTTCACATATCTTCCTGCTTCGTGCCACTGCTTAAGTCCGCGAGCATCGTGTGTTCCTGAAAAAACAACAATGTCCTGTTGCACAATGGCCATTTAGCTGATGGAATATTTGGTATGGGAAACATGCTATTGGCAATAGCCTTTGGCACATCTCCTGTTTTAAAGCAGGTAAGGATATTTACTAATACTTTCTTTACTTATTGGATACATACTAATTTCTCCTTTCTAAATCAAAAAACCCCTGGAAGCTCACCAGAGGCCTTTATAGATACAAAATTGGATATTTTTAACCCAAACCCTTCACACTATTTCAAATTATAATCTTGAGGTATTGCCTGATCATATGTCAACATTTGCAGTAGGCATTAAATTTTTGACTATAATATAATAACAATCAAAAAAAACGTTAAATGACCCTCTATCTTATTTATTGTTTTAGTACAGTATCGATGAAGCATCCTAAAGCTTTCGTGGTGTCATCATCAGGCAAAGCCTCCTCGTTATCCATGTTCATTACAGATACATCATCAAGATCAAGAGCAGCATAGCCGGTAGTATCTTCTGTATTATCAATATTAATAGTTAATTGTATTGAATAACTCTGATCTCCATCCTGTTCATCATCATCCATACCCATGACGGATACTATTTGGTCAGTATTCCAGTTTTCGGCAGTAAAGGTCAAAGTAGTGAGAGATACAATTCCCTCAGTTGTATCTGAGCTATCCACATTGATCATTACAGCGCCATTAGGAGATGTGTTAAGCCTTACCGTGAAAGAAGCTACTCCCTCGTCCTCTGTGGTGTTCTGAGTGATAGCACCTATGATAAAGCCAGGTGAGTTTGGTATTTCATTATCTATATTAGTTACGGATATATCATGAGGATTAAGGCTGTTATAGCCGGTAGTATCTGTTGTATTATTAGGATCTATCGTTAATTCTATTACATAGTTTTGATTGCCATCGGATACATCATCATCCACACCAGTAACAGTTACTATTTGCTCAACATTCCATTCCAAGCTGGCAAATATCAGGGTACTTTCAGACACACTTCCTTCTGCTTGATTTGAGCTGACTACGTTTATTACAACATTACCATTAGGCTGGCTACCGAGCTTCATGCTAAACGATGCCTCCGCTCCCTCCTCTGACGTATTCCCACTGATTTCACTAATTATATAGCTTATTGCATCATTATCTATATTTCTTACCGCTATATCATCAGGATCAAGAAGAGCAGAGCCGGTCTCAGGATCTACCTCTGTATAGCTTGTAGTATCGGTTGAACTGTTAGGATCAACAGTTAGTATTATGGAATAGTTTATATTGCCATCAGCTAAATCATCATCGACCCCTGTCACGGTCACTATTTGTTCAGTATCCCAATTTAGTCCGGTAAAGGTCAAGATCTGTGGAGATACATTACCCTCAGTTGTATCCGAGCTGACTACGTTTATTACCAAATTGCCATCAGGCTGAGTATTCAGCTTTATAGTAAAAGTCGCTGACTCCTCCTCTGCGTCTTCATAAGTGTCTCCACTGATTCTACTAATCGTATAGCCTGCTGTTTCATTATCTATATTCTTTACCGATACATCATCAGGATCAATAGCAGTATAACCAGTAGTATCTGTCGTGTTGGAAGTATCTACAGTTAACTGTATTATATAATTCTGGTCCCCATCATCTAATTCGTCATTAACTCCAGTTACCGTCAATTTTTGAAAAACATTCCAGTTATCGTCAGTAAATGTTATTGAGTTTTTAGATACAGTACCCTCAGTTGTATCCGAGCTGACTAAGGTGAGCACTACATTACCATTAGGTTGGCTATTAAGTTTTAGTCTGAAAGTAGCCTGTCCTCCAGGTTCTGTAGTTGGTCCACTGATAGGGCTAATAGTAATACCGGCACTCTGCCCGCTACGAACAGCCCGGGTAGCATTCTCCGAGGTAAAATAAAGTTGCGTATATTGGCCCTCATCAAAATACACACCCGATGCAGAGATACTGGAGGCTGATGTCGAGGAATAGAATAAATGGTTAGAAGTTTGATCAGGGAAGTAGGTGAGATCAATAGCAGGGTGACTTTTGCTATAATCTACAAGGGATTCCAGTTCATGCTGATTAGGTAGACGCCAATCATCAAACCCTCCGAGGACTAATTGCTCACAATAGGATAGTGCCTCTTCCCATGTGAGATCATCTGCAGCCACTTTCTCCCACATCAAGCCAGTGGAATTGTCAGTAATCGTGCCATCTTCATTGTCATGAAACAAGCATTCTCCATATTTATAATTATCATCTGCCCGGACAGCCCGAACATAATTAAAAGAATTTTTAGGATCAATATTATAACTGCCTTTGCCTGAAAAATCTTGACGCCATGCAGCTAAAGTCTGGGCAGCACGGGTAGTAGATGACCAGTAAGCACCAAAATTACAATTGGGAAAATAATCGCTATTGATTGCCGGAGATTCTTCTGCCCAAATAACAAGAGTATGCAATTCCTTGATTGTGGGAAGGCGCCAGTCTGCAAAGCCACCGAAAACTTCATTATTTAATCTATCGATTAAATCTTTCGTGTCTGTTCCAACAAAATTTTGGCCTGGATCATCCGGATCATCCGGATTGTACCACGTATATTTATTATCAGCATCATGATGATCGGAATAATTTATGAAATTATCGGAATTTGTTTTTACCTCCCAATAGAGGCCAGTTACATTATCCCTTACGACAACCCACTCAGGGGCTGAAGCGGGTAAGACATTTCCGAGCTCATCAATTTTTGTGTATGAAAGTGGATTTATATTATAATGAGAGTCTTGCCCGTAGAAAGGCTGATCTTGTTGGATATCACAGGAAGGCATCCACCCAGAATCATCATAACATTTGTTCTGTCCCGTATCTGGTACAGATTGAGCGAAAGCTCCCTTGCTTAAAAGAAAAAATCCTACTAAAGCAAGTATTAAAAGAAAAATATCAGTTCGTCTAAATTTATTATAAAATGACATCGTATTTATCTCCCAATAGGTTATAATTTTTTTTTAATTTTTAACAACAATCAACTACCACCTCCTAAAAGAGCATTATTTATTCTATACGTCGTCATTTTCCTCACTATTCTCATTTTTTTTATTTGTCATCTTACATATATTTGGTCTTTCCTTCAGCCGATCCTCTTCTGCTCATGCAATACCCTTTCTCTCACGAAATGCCTTTATCCCTATCTATTTCTTTAACTTTTAGTTCCTTTCGACAAGCTTCAGGGCTCACTTACATATCATAAAACCTCCTGGAACCGTTATAATAAACCTGAGACTCATGAGAATAACACAGGGCTCAAGGTATTAAATAAAATAAAATAATATTATTATATATATTAATGTTAGTAAGACTATTAAATAGATAGAGCAAGGTTCATGCCAAATTTAAATCCTTCTAATTTATTGTTTGACAAGTATTTTTTTCTTGAATAAATAACAATATTGTTAGAGAAAAACAATATTGTTAGATGGTATTGTTATTTGGTATTAAAGATTATTATATCTCTATTTTGGCCGTTTTATATTTTATACTAAAGATTTCTCTAATCTCTAAACAAAATAAAATATTTCATGTAAAGTAAAAAAGTACTTGAAGAGACACGGGAGGCACCCATGCAGTGGCTTTAAATCACCATATAATTGAATCTCTCCTGCACAAGTGAAGCGCTATGCGATGTGGGGAGTTTATTTTTTAGGCTATTTTGATTCTATAGTAAAAAGAAAACATCCAGTGGATCCTCCATCATCTGTATCTGTATTTGTATCTATATCTGTATCTGTATCTTGAGGTATCGTTACACCAAGACTATATAAGGTGAAATGATTTATATTGCAGATCAAAAGATTATTCTCTCTATCAATGTTATCAACAACAACTGACTCCCATAATAATGTCGCAGTATTATAGGTAAAAACTTCTAATTCAGAAGGATCATTGACATCGGCATTATGTAAATCTTCTTGAGTATAAGGAATCTTAATGGAAACTGGAATGGCGAAGTGTGTGCCGGTTGGGCCAAAGTCGATTATTTTCCCGATAGGCTTGGCAGTTGATGGTAAAGGAGGCGTATTAATAGCCTCTCCGATAGTAATTGTCACATCATTGGTGAGCGCCTCTGGAGGTATCTCCACAGTAACTCCTTGCAGGGGGCTCTCTGCCGCCATAACCTTAATGGTCTGCAAACTTTGCGCAGAGGCTGAAATATCCTGAGACGCATATAGTATCACTTCAAAACCAGTGCTGTTTACTTTAAACATAGCAATAGGTGACCACTCACTCGCACATCCATGTTCATCAACCGAGCATACTCGCCAGTAGTAATGAGCATAATTTACTAAATTAACATCAATGTGCCAGGAACCTTCTGTGTCACTTATGGATTTTACTAAATTGGATAGTGCCTCGTCTGAATAGAGTTCAAAATCGTAGGTGATTTTATCAAAATCCAGATCAGTCGATGGATTTATTGAAAGAGTAGGCCTTATGGCAGTGACCTCACTGTTGTCTCCAGGATTATTAATTGTGGGCACACTGGGTGGATCATTAGAAAGATTTACAAAAAACGACCCTGGACTGCTCCATTGACTGTAAACTTGCCCGTCATAGGCCATGGCTCGCCAATAATACATGGTATTATCATCTAATTCTGTGATGTCCCAGGAGGTAAAGCCATCCGGACTTTGAGATATTTCAGATGATTTTTGAAGTGAGGGGCTATCAAAGGTGTCTTTTTTATCGATCTCAAAGAAATAGGTGAGGGTATCAAGGTCCTCATCACTCGAATTATTAATTTGAACGGTGATGTCCAACGTATCGGCCTCTTCACCATTTTGTGGACTATACAGTAAAGGAATAGTTGGTGGATCTTCCGCGGTATTCACAAAGAATTGCCATAAATTAGACCATCCGCTGGATAAATTTTCATTGTCAGTGGCCTGAACTCTCCACCAATAGAATGTATTATCCTGAAGTATACTATCAATCATCCAGGAGGTTGTACTACCGCTTCCCTCAATAATTTGATAATTTGATGTGAGGGGAGTGTCTAATTTCTCGTCAGAGTAAAGCTCATATTCATACAGGAGAGGATCATAATCCGCATCGATCGCGTTTGTAACCGTGAGAGTTGGTTGTGTATCGATTATCTCAGCTTCATTGCCTGGTTCATATATATGTGGTATGGATGGTTGATCGTTTGTAGTATTCATGAAGAAGGTAACTATATCGTTCCATTCACTATAATCGATTCCATCAAAAGCTCGTGCTCGTGAATAATAAAAGCAATTATCCTCCAGGATCACATCAACCTGCCATGATGTCTCCTCTTCCCCTTCTGTTAACTCTGACACATTAGTGACTAGTGATGTTAGACCCTGATCCGAATAAATCTCCAATGTATATGTTATTGTCTGACAATCTTGATTAAAGCTATTACTTATATCCATAGAGTTTTGAATAGTGATTAATGGCTGTTGTGAGGTTGTCTCATTATTAACCTGTGAAGGGTTAATGGATAAAAAAGCTGGAATAGTGGGGGCATTGTTCACACAATCTTCATCTATTTGTTGATTATTATTGTTGTCCTTACAATCACATATCTCTACTGCCCCTGGATAAGTATTGGCATCAGTATCATCAAAATCTTTGCACGCAACTACCCCATCGCCGTCAGCATCAGTACTCTCAGGAGGGGGAATACTACCATCACAATCATTGTCCTTCTCATCACAGATTTCCGGATTACCGGGGAATCTGTCAGGGTCATTGTCATCACAATCTCCCTCACATATACTATATTCATCAGAGTCAGCATCCGTTTCATCAACTGGCACTATGTCATCGCAGTTATTATCCTTCCCATCACACAGCTCAGGAGCACCAGGATAGACAGTCTTATTAATATCATTACAGTCTATGGGTCCGCACACGCTTCCCTCTCTGCTAAATCCATCTCCGTCTCTATCTGTACAATCAATTGGTTCCCCTTTATATAACTTAGAAACCTCTGTTTCACTCAAAGCCTTATTATAGAACCTCACATCATCTATTTTTCCATTAAAATTATTAGATTGATATGCCGGGCTCTTTGCTATAAATAATTTTCCTTGATTAGGAGTGTCAACAGTTCTCTCATTGCGACTGTCAAATAAATTGCCGTTTAAATACACATACTCTGTGTCAATACTGCCGTCATGCACGGCGACGATATGGTACCATTCATTCGCTCCGACAGCGCTTCCTGTCTTCCAAGAGTCCCCTGTTTCAAATGAAATACTATCATCGTCAAGCCATACACCCATCCTATTACCTGCTGAAACACCCCGCTCAAATAAACACTGCACTTTAGACACACTCGTGGCATTAATCCATAATGACACACTATACTTCTCTCCTACATTCAAATTCTCCGAATCCTCACATTCAACATAATCATCACCATCAAAGCTTAATGCATTCCCGGCCTGTCCTTGATCAAATAGTGCCCCATGTATAACTCCATGATTCTCCTGTCCGGAATGATCCTGTGCATCAGAATCAAATGGATAATGAACAATAAGTTCTGATTCAGTACCGGGACAATAATCTCCATTACTGCAATCCTGATCTATTTCGTCACATTCAATTTCCACCGCACCCGGATATATTGAAGAATCCCTATCATCACAATCACTGCAACTAACGGCCCCATCGCCGTCAACATCAGTCTCCTCAGCAAGCGGGATATTATCATCACAATCATTATCTTTCCCATCACAGATTTCAGGATTACCAGGGAATCTGTCAGGATCCGTATCATCGCAATCTGTGTCATTTGCAACATATCCTTCCGGTGCATATAATGCCGAAATAAGGTTTTCTGCGTCACCATACCCGTCGCTGTCCTCGTCTTTGTAATAGTTAGAATACACACTAAAGGCACTATTACGCACTGAATGTTCGCCAAAAGGATTTGTTACATGGAGGTTATAAACACCGCCCCGGAAACCTGGTGGGACAGTAGCACGAATTGTGTGTTCATCTAAATATGTGATTTCTGTTAAAGGCTCAAATTTTTCAATTATCTGCAGCCCTTCCTCATCATCAGCCACATAGACCTTGTTGCCTTCTATATAGATGCCAGAAGCAGAACCTGGTGTATTGCACGTGCCAACAATAGTGGGATTTTGAGGATCAGTTATATCTATTACTTGCAGCCCTTCCTCATCATCAGCAACATAAGCCGTGGTGCTTTCTATATAGACGCCAAGAGCCCAACCTGGTGTATCGCACGAGCCAACAATACCAGGATTTTGAGGATCATTTATATCTATTACCTGCAATCCCGAATTACCATCAGCAACATAGGCCATGGTGCCTTTTACATAGACGCCAAGAGCCCAGCCTGGTGTGCCGCACGAGCCAACGATACTGGGATTTTGAGGATCACTTATGTCTATTACCTGAAGCCCTTCACTATCAGCAGCCACATACGCCTTGCTGTCTTCTACATAGACACCAAGAGCACCGTCTGGTGTAGCGCACGAGCCAACAATACTAGGATTTTGAGGATCACTTATGTCTACTATCTGAAGCCCTTCACTATCAGCAGCCACATAGGCTTTGCTGTCTTTTACATAAACACCAGATGCATCCCCTGTTGTATCGCACGCGCCAATGATAATAAGATTTTGAGGATCACTTATGTCTATTACCTGAAGCCCTTCACTATCAGCAGCCACATACGCCTTGCTGTCTTCTACATAGACACCAAGAGCACCGTCTGATGTAGCGCACGAGCCAACAATACTAGGATTTTGAGGATCACTTATGTCTACTATCTGAAGCCCTGAATCAGCAGCCACATAGGCTTTGCTGCTTTCTACATAGATACCAAGAGCACCCTTTGATGTATCACAGGAGCCAACGATACTGGGATTTTGTGGACCACTTATATCTATTATTTGAAGCCCTGAAGTTCCATCAGCCACATAGGCTTTGCTGCTTTCTATATAGATGCCAGAAGCACCGTATGGTGTATCACACAAGCCAACGATACTGGGATTTTGTGGATTACTTATATCTATTATCTGAAGCCCTGAATTACCATCAGCAACATACGCCTTGGTGTGTTTTACATAGACGCTAAGAGCACCATCTGGTGTATCGCATGAGCCAACAATACTGGGATTTTGAGGATCAGTTATATCTATTATCTGAAGCCCTGAATCATCAGCAGCCACATACGCCATAGTGTCTTTTACATAGACGCTAAGAGCTCTGTCTGGTGTAGCGCACGAGCCAACGATACTGGGGTTTTGTGGATTACTTATATCTATTATCTGAAGCCCTGAATTACCATCAGCAACATACGTCATAGTGTCTTTTACATACACACCAGAAGCAGCGCCTGGTGTATCGCACGCACCAACTATACTGGGATTTTCAGGATCACTTACATTTATTATCTGAAGCCCTGCATTATCAACAGCAACGTAAGCCATAGTGTCTTTTACATACACACCAGATGCATCGCCTGTTGTATCGCACGAGCCAACTATACTGGGATTTTCAGGATCACTTATATCTATTATCTGCAATCCTGAATCATCATCAGCCACATAGGCCGCGTTGCCTTCCACATAGACGCCAAGAGCCCAGCCTATTGTATCGCACGAGCCAACTATACTGGGATTTTGAGGATCACTTACATCTATTACCTGCAGCCCTAAATTACCATCAGCAACATACGCCCTGGTGTCTTCGATATAGACGCCAGAAGCAGAGCCTGGTGTATTACAAAAGCCACCCACAAATGGTCCACCACCGTATAAGGCAAGCGTGGGTGTTGGCTGAAAGTTCGCCCCGTTAATGGTTATGTTTGTTGATTCTGTACTGTGTCCGTTATCAGGAACGATAGAATAAATTTCAGGAGGTGCAGGTGCACCCCAGGTTATTTTGGGAAAACAAAGAGCAGATATGATGAGAATTACTAAAAAAAAATATGGTGAATGCGCAATATCCTTTTTCATGGGTATCCTCCTTTTCCCTCAAGTTCTTCCCAATTACTTCGGCAATTCTAATTTTGGGCATATACCATATGGCTCGCATACACAACAGTCAAAATTAGAATTAATTCAATAAATTAATTAAAATATTTAAATATAAAATCACATAATAATATCTAATAATTATATAACTATAGTTTACATCGAATATCAATAAAATGAAAGCCTTTTCTCATTTATTTAAGGTAGTAATTAGTTCTATTTATACTCATTTTTTCGTTATTATTCAATTAATTCATTTGATTGTCAATTGGTTTGTCTGTTTATGTATTAATAGGTTGGATTTATGGTCATTCTCAATACGTGATACCAATCCACCCGAAGATACCAAATAGTGAAAATAATCCCGCCACACTTTTCTATAACCCAGCCCTCTTTCACCCTCTGATTTAGGTGAGCAAAGTTACAAAGAGTGTTCATTACTATCTGAATTTTATTATGAAAATCATATTTTCATCATTAGAAATGAATAACTTGTAAATGAGCGGTTAGAGTCGTTTAGAGTAATAAATGCCTCCATTAGATTAACCTAAAGAAATGATAAAAAGAAAAAAGGGGGTTCTTCTGTTTATTCACTGCAAGGAGCAGTAGCGCATGGTTCTTTCTTACCACAGCAAGTAGTTTCTTTGCCACATGAAGGCGTCGCAGAAGAATCAGATTTACTCTTTTTTTCAGGCTTAGGATTTCTGTCCTTTTTGGCATAATCATTGACGTAAAATCCCGGGCCTTTAAATATTATCCCTGTTCCACCATGAATGACCCTACGAACTCTCTGCCCGCATTCAGGGCATTCACGTATTTTTTCATCTGTCATGCTTTGAAAAACTTCAAAATTATAATTACAACTATCGCATTGATATTCATATGTTGGCATTTTCTATTATCCTCCTATTCTACTTTTATCGAAACATTTGCCCCACATCTTCAGAATTTTTTATTACCTTCCTCTATAGAGAGTCTGTCCAATTTTGCTCTCAATACAATCTTCTTTATAGTTGGCCTTAAAAAACTGTATAGCCCTCTGTCCTGTACAATGGGCAGGACATATCTTTGCAACATGTAATTCCTTAAATTTTTCCATAATTGCAGGGAGAAGACTACTCCCTGTATCCTTAAGATGAAAACCTCCCAGGACTAAATATATGGAATCGGAGTGGAAAAAATTTTTTACACGATCAAGTATCGTTCTTATTCCCGGATGAGCACACCCCGTAATTACGCATATACCTCGGTGCGTTTTCACTATTAACGATTGCTCTCCTATAAAGGTCCCTTTATATTTCCCTTCAATCTCACCAGTGGTATAAATCCCTTTTGCTATACCAGTTAACGTATCAACCTCAATCAGATGAGCTGAGAAAGAGGCCACCCTCCTTTTAAATTCCTGACTAAAATGGGGACAGCTATAAACTATTAGCCCCGGCCTCAGCTTGAGCAGTTCCCATAATCCCCCTGTATGATCCCAATGATCATGAGAAATAATCACTGCTTCAAGCTTCGCTGTCTCTATATTCATATTGTTCATATTGGATATGAGAGACTCAGGATCTTTTCCTGTATCAAATAGTATAGTGTTATTTATTATAGCAGAAAATCCCCATCCAGTAAAATATTTTTTATTTTTTGTTTCATTATCAAATACTATTTTAATCTCCATTATACTGCTTCCTCACTCCTGCTCCCCTGCAAGATTATATTATAGAGGTTGCATCCAATATGTTGAGCAACGATTGCACATTTTACCATAAACATGAAAAATAGGGGAGCATTCACCTCATTTAATGTTTCATAATTACCCTGCCCTTTACTTATTATGAGATCTGCTTTATAAAAATGTTCCAAAAAGGATTGAGAGCACATCCTAAGAATTGTCCCCGGCGCATCCATACCACTTGAAATAATGCGCGCATATTGATCTATGCCACAATCAAGAGCATCCTTTGTGAGTGCATCATTTATAACCGGCTCCTCTTTCACTGCCACAATTATCTCTTTCCCCCGGCTTTTTAATTCTTCAATCAAGAGCTTATCAAATACGATTTCCCCGGCATTGTCAGCTAAGTATAAAATCATCCGGGCTCTGTCTAAGGATGACCTGAATCTTTCATATTCAAAGATAGCCTTTTCTCCGGAGTACATAGTACAATCATGTATTAATCTTTTTATCCCCTTCTCAACCTCATCATATGTGCTCACTCCATAGTCGATAATATTTCCTATAATTGCCAGCTCAATCGCGGTAAGAAGCCTGTCATCTGATTTTTCGACTCGCTCTTTTAATTGAGGATAAAGATCAAGAATCAGTCGATTGCTTCTCTCTTTTATCTCATAAAAGGGATCACGCTCTCCGGTAATCTGATGAATGATTTTATATATCAGTCTGGCTTTCTCAGGTGGGCTTGTCGAGAGCGCGAATGAAGGGACTAATTTTGCTACCTCATCGATGAGGACCTTTTGGTGAGCCTCATCAAGGCCTGAAGTTTTGGCTACTTCCAACGCTTGGCGGAAAAAACAAGGAATACATTCAAGATACGTTCTCATAATAGATTTTTTAAAAAATGTTCGATCCTATCCATACCCTCAGCAATATTCTCTAATGAATTAGCGTACGATAAACGCACATAACCTTCGGCATTCTCTCCAAAATCAATACCCGGAGTGATTGCAACACTTGCCTTCTCGAGAATCTCATGACAAAAATTCAATGAATTATTGTGACAATAGCGTTTTGCGTTAGCTAAGATATAAAAAGCGCCGGTGGGCTCAACAGTTATGCCAAAACCTAATTCTCTAAGCCTTGTAAGCATAAATTTCCGCCTCGTATTATAGATATCTTTCATCTCCTGCACAGCAGAACCAGCCTCTGTGAGGGCAGCAAGACCCGCATATTGAACAAAGGAACTGGCTGAAATGAAAAAATTTTGCTGAATGTTTTGCATAGGCCTAATAAAATCATGCGGAGCAATTAAGTAGCCAAGTCTCCAGCCTGTCATAGCATAGAGCTTGGAAAATCCGTTTATGACAATCGCGTCGCGAGTATATTCAAGGATAGAATAAGCCCTGCCCTCATAGACTAATCCATGGTAGATTTCATCGGAAAGAACCAATGGGCCTAATGCAGAAATTTTTTCCATTGCGTCAGCAGAGAGGAGATTCCCGGTTGGATTTGAAGGAGAGTTGATCAGGATTCCTTTTGTGCGAGGAGTTATTTTGTACTTTATTTTATCCGGCTGATATTGGAAACCATCTTCTTCATATACCTTCACAAGATTCGTTTTTCCTCCCATAAATTTAATAAAATTCGGGTAGCATGCGTAATGAGGATCTGAAAGAATAATTTCATCACCAGGATTGAGCATAAATGCAAAGCAAATAAGCATGGCCGGAGACGTGCCGGAGGTGACAATTATTTGATCTGGGGTAAGGGATACTCCATAATTATCTGCATATACGCTGCAAATGGCTTCCCGTAACTCTATTATTCCCAAACTATGGCTATATTTTGTCTGCCCCTTATGCATAGCCCTGATAGCAGCTTCTTTAATACAGGAAGGGGTCTCAAAATCAGGTTCACCTACTTCAAGATGGATTATAGTACGACCTTGTTTTTCAAGCGCAGAGGCTTTTTCCATTATCTCCATAACAAGAAACGGAGATATACACCGTGCTTTATCTGAAATTATTATGTTTTTATTACCTCTCATTGAAAGCATTGTATAACAAAAATCCACAACTTCGTCAAGGTGCTCCTATTAAATTAATTATTTATATAATTAAAGACTCTATGTTTGTACTTTTTTTCCGACTATGATAAAATTAATTATTCAAATGTCACAGGTTTTTGGGTCGATATTATGAAGGCATCTTATTCTTATCAGGTAAGCGAAATCTTATTTATGAGTATACTATGAGAACGCCCAAAAAGAACCCTTTTCAATTGTGGCAGACAAACCTCGTAAGCATTCCCTATACTTTATCAGAAGACATCATTCCAAATTCAACAAATTCTTTCTTACTTATAGAGGCTGATGACAACAAAAAATTTGCGGATGATATTTTACATTACCTTCACCATCTCAAAATTAATGATGTGGAAAATTATGAAACCGAGATTTTTAAGAATAAGCTCACACGTATAGCACATAGAATCGACTATTGCAATTATGAAGATGCGGCAGATATTACGGTTAAATTGGCTCACCTTATTTATAATGATATTAATGATAAGAGAGTCATTAAATTTAAACATCTTGCGTTGACTATCGGTGAGCTTCTCCTCAATGCTATTGTGTATGGCAATCAACTTGATCTTACCATCCCAGTTTTCTTTTCATGGGAAATAAATAAGGAGCACCTCATTATTTCGGTCGGGGATTATGGCATTGACGAGGTTTCTTTTACTAGCAATGATGTTGAATCAATGCCAGAATGTTCCTTCTCTAAAGACTTTTGGCAAAAGGTTGAATTTGCGGATGAGGAAAAATTATCAGGTAGTGGTTTAGGGGTACCGGCTATTCTGAAAATATGTGGTTTTCAACTCACATCCCATCTCATTAGAGATGAAAATCATGAGCCACTCGGAAAAATAATCAAAGCGGTGAAAGCACTGCAACGAGAGAAAGATAAGAGGAGATGCGAATGATAAAAGATTTAATTTTAAAAAACCGGAGCTTTCGTCGCTTTTATCAGGAGAGTATTATCTCATGTGAAACCTTGCGGGAGCTTATTTACCTTGCAAACCACTCTGCCTCTGCAGGAAATATACAACCATTAAAATATTTGATCTCCTGTGACCCTCAAAGGAATGCCCTTATCTTTCCATATCTTAAATGGGCCGGATATCTCAAGGAATGGGCAGGGCCAGACGAAGGAGAAAGGCCATCGGCGTATATTATTATCCTCGGTGATACTACCTTGAGCAAATCCTTTGGCGTTGACCATGGAATAGCTGCTCAGAGTATATTGCTCGGCGCGGCAGAGAAGGGACTGGGTGGCTGTATGATCGGCTCAATAGTGCGAGAGGATCTCAGATGTGCCCTCACTATACCATCTCATTATGAGATTTTGTTAGTCATTGCTATTGGCAGACCTAAGGAAACCGTTATAATTGAGAGCGTCGGATCTGATGGGAATATAGAATACTGGAGAGATGATGAAAATATTCATCATGTCCCTAAACGCTCCCTTAATGAGACCATTCTCAAGTAAAGAAATGATCTTCTCTTGCAGGAATTCTAATTTTGGGTACATAACATGAGGCGAGTGGGATCGAGGAATTTAATAGTCAAAATTAGAATTGCTTCTTCTCTTGACTTCCATCATGCATACATGTTTAAATGATAATATGTCTGATCAAGTAACTGAAAATAATAGTGAAACAAAACGGTTGGTTGTTGTCTCGAACCGTTTGCCTATTGTCTTTGTGAAGCAGGATCCGAACAACTGGCATATTGAGCCAGGCTCAGGTGGATTAATCACAGCGCTAGCTCCTATTTTAAGGAACAGGGGAGGTTTATGGATTGGGTGGTCAGGGATTTCTACACGAATAAAATTAGATGACCTTATGAAGGTTGCCGACAAGAATACCGGCTATAGCCTAAAGCCTGTCAGCCTTACTGAAGAAGAGATTGAGAAGTACTACTATGGTTTCTCCAATGAGATTATATGGCCCCTTTTTCACGATCTTCCATCTCGATGTAATTTTGATTCCACTTACTGGGATGTGTATCAAAAAGTCAACATGAAATTTTCACGGATAATTGCCCGCAGCACGAAAACTGACGACTATATTTGGGTTCATGATTATCATCTTATGCTTGTTGCGAGAGATTTGCGAAGCTTAGGAGTCAAAAGAAAAATTGGATTTTTTCTCCATACCCCTTTTCCTCAATTAGACATCTTTGTGAAACTTCCCTGGAGATTTCACATTCTGCGTGCTTTACTGGAATATGATCTTATTGGATTCCAGACGCTTCGCGACAGGAGAAACTTCACTCAATGTCTTCGATTATTGATTAGGGATACCCGTGTTCAGGGAACAGGCCAGGTTTCCCAAGTAAAATTGGGAGAGAGGGAAGTGAGAATCGGCAATTTTCCAATCAGCATTGATTTTACTAGTTTAATCAGCCAAGCCACTAGCCAGGATGTGTCTGATGGCGCATGGTACATCCATGAGTATTATCCCAATCGCAAAATTATTTTAGGTGTTGACCGTCTTGATTATACAAAAGGAATCCCTTGGAGATTACGTTCTTTTAAAAAGGCTCTTGAACGCTATCCACAACTTCTCAGAAAGGTGACATTAGTTCAGATTGTCGTTCCCAGTCGTGAATATATCCCTGAATATAACACTCTAAAACATGAAATTGATTGTCTGGTGGGTGAGATTAACGGGCAGTTTACACAGTTAAACTGGGTACCAATACATTACATTTTTCGTAATTTTGAAAAAAATGAACTCTTAGCATATTATCGTACAGCTGAAATAGCCTTAATTACCCCGCTCAAGGATGGGATGAATCTAGTCGCGAAGGAATATTGTACGTGCAAATTAGAGGATAATGGTGTCATAATTCTCAGTGAATTTGCCGGTGCTGCGGCTCAAATGCAAAAGGGCGCCTTACTGGTTAATCCTTATGATATCGATGGAGTAGCCGAAGCTATCTATCACGCCTTTACAATGAAAAAAGAAGCGCAACGAATAAGAATGATTAAGCTAAGAAGGTCAATCAGGAAGTATAATATTTTTTGGTGGGTTAATAGCTTTCTTCATGCAGCAATCGCAAAAAATCTTGATAATTTCCCTCCTTTTGATTTCTATGTTCCTACAGAAACCAAATAGTCTGCCTCTCAAGTTTATTGAAATTTTTTTTTTATTTTTGTTGTAATTAAAAATACATGTGATAAAATATGCACAAAAAATTTTCACGAAAAAACATGAGGGGGATAGAGTAATGTTTAAATATTTTTCTTCTATAATTGTTGGATCACTATTAATTATATCAGGAATAGCCGGATGTGTTAATGAAAGCTATGTGAAAAACCAAAATTTTGATATATTAAAAGAAATTGAAATAAATAGAACAGAGATTGAGGCTTTGAAAAGCGAAGTCTCACGCCAGAATGATCAGATTATGAGAATCTCAAGCGCTGTTCAGCAGACACAAGACACCATACACGAGACTATTCAAGAGGCGCTTGAGAGGGCTAATAAAGCAGGAAAACTTACAGAAGGAAGATTTCTGTATGAAGTGACTCTTACAGATGACACTATTTTCTTCGGATTTGACAATAGCGAGCTTTCCAATGAAGCGAAAGAAAATCTTGATCTGTTTGCAAAAAGTTTAAAGACAGCTAATAAAAATGTCTATATTGAGATTCAAGGTCATACGGATCATATTGGTGATGAGCAATATAATTTACTGTTGGGCCTGAAACGAGCAGAAAAGGTTCTCAGATACTTGCATATGGTCCAGGGTATTCCACTTCACCGGATGAGAGCCTTCTCCTATGGCGAGTATAAGCCTATTTCCACCGATGAAACAGAAGATGGCATAATGAAAAACAGAAGAGTGACCCTCGTGGTTATGAAATAATATGATTCTTCATGAGATTATACAAGCCTGTGGGGGTTTAGAGGTTGAAGAGAAGCGCCGCAGTAGCGATGAGTATATTGAACTGGTTTTTCTTAATAAAGAACTTGATCAATGGATTACAATACTTACGGAAATACTTGGGCCTCCCATAAAACCAGCAGGGGTAAAACCAACCAAAAATGATCTTCTGATTACACAAGCCTATGGAGGTATCTTCCGCAATCAAACACTATTTAGAAAAAAGAGTGAAAATGGGATTGTCATAGTGATGCTATGGCCATGGCAAGACACTGTTCATGTCACCTTAAAAATGGCTCTGATAATACTGTAGCGAAGCTTCGGACTGCTCTTCTATAATTGACCTCCTCCAGGAGCAGGCTCAGCAAGGGAATCTTCATAGAACAGTTCTTCATCAAGGGATTCTTCATAAAATGGTTCTTCATCAAGGGATTCTTCATCTAATTCTGCGGTAGGTTTTTCCTCGATGTATTCTGGTGCGAATTCTTGATCAGGAAATTCGTTAAGCTCTGGTTTAATTTCAGGGGCTTCTGCTGCTTCTTGTTCAGAAAGTTCTTTGGCAATATCATCTTGATCTGATTCCGCAGGGAAGGGCCCGGATTCGATATCAGGAACTTTTGGCAAAATAGGTATTTGATTAAGGTCATAAATTGCAATGAGCCGTGTATGCTGATATCGTTCATGCTCCTTTCCGCTCACATCTTTTGGACTGTAAATATCTCCTATGCCATACACCTTAAAGAATTCATGCGGTATATTAATAAGGTATTTTTCAATAATATCCTTCGGATATTCTGCTCGATTTTGCGCCAATTTCGCATTTATTTCTGCATTTCCAATGGAAGAAGCGCTGCCGATGGAAATAAATATTATACCCCTGCCACGGCTTTCCCGTGAGAGATAGTCTAAGAACCTTACCAAGCGCTCAAACTCAAGAGAGTTCTTCTTAAGTGTAGTGACCCCGCAAGGATAAAAGAGAGTAATCTCCCCTGTTCCTTGTTGTTTTGATAACCTCACTATTTGACCTAGCGCGTCATCTGCAGTCTCAAAATTCTGCTGCGCGTTCATCTCTTGCCTTTGGATTGAACTCTGCAATGCCTCATCATTCTCCAATGGCCTTTTACATGCACTTTTAAGATTTTGAATCTCCCTCATCGCGATATTATGAGAATCGACAAAAATCTGGGCTAATCTTATCGCTTGCTCGGTTGAGGCTTCTCCCGATGCAGTGCCGGCTGGGAAGTCTATACTCCTTGTATCACCGGTATCCTCCATCATATAGAGTTGTTTCGAAGTTCCTGCGCAGCCAGAGCAGGCAAATATAGTTATTAAAATAACAAAGACCAGTTTCTTAATCATTCTACCCTTCCTCCCATTTCATTATTCCCACCTTATAACGAAATCCTTTTTATGTAAAAATATAGCTGTACTGTATTATCTCTATATAATAAATTATTTATCGGAAGATAATTTTTTAAGAATCGGACCATCTATTTGAGAAATCATTGCTGGAACAAATTTGACATAAGATATGAGGATGTTTACAATCATGTGATAGTGAACAATTCTCATTTTTGATCAATAACACGCACCAGTCACGATTAGAAGTGCCGGGTATAAGAGGGGAAGAAGATGCCATTAACTCATTTTGATGATAAAGGCCATTCAAGAATGGTGGATATTAGTGAAAAAGGGCATACTCGACGCGAGGCCATTGCAAAGGGAACCATCATATTGAAAGAAGAGACGATCAAACACATAAAGGATAAAAGCCTCAGTAAGGGTGATGTTTTTGAGGTAGCGCGCCTTGCTGCAATTATGGCGGCAAAAAAGACCCCCTATTTAATACCTCTGTGTCATCCTATTCCTCTCACCTCTATCGACGTATCTTTTACTATTGTTGATGCTAAGCATCAGATCGATGTCGAAGCACGAGTGCGCTGTACCGGGCAAACAGGAGTAGAGATGGAGGCTTTGACCGCAGTATCTGTTGCATCGTTAACCGTTTATGATATGTGCAAAGCCGTTGATCGAGGGATGATAATTAAAGATATTCATCTATTAAAAAAATCAGGAGGCAAAAGTGGGCTTTATCAGGCGAGTATATAACAATGTCTTTCATTGACTCCCATGCACATCTTACCATGGCTCAATTTGACAATGACAGAAGCCACGTTATCCAACGAGCAATGGATGCCGGATTAGTGGCTATAGTGAGTCTTGCAACAAAGAAAGATGAGTTTGAGGCAGAGATCGCGCTATCCCGGAAATATCCGGATTATTTATGGACTAGTCTCGGTTTCCATCCCCACGAGGCACAAGGTGTTGAAGAGAATGACTATTCCATATTAGAAGAGACAATAAGAAAAAATCCTAAGCAGATTATTGCTGTAGGTGAAATCGGGCTTGATTTTTATTACAATTTTTCAGAAAGGAAAATTCAGGAGGACGTTTTGCGAAATCAAATACGGCTTGCTAAAATAGTAAATCTTCCGGTCATTATACATTGCCGGAACGCCTATTCTGAAATTATACAGCTATTGCATTCAGAGGATGTAGAATGGAACCGCATCTTATTTCATTGTTTTTCAGGAAGTTTCAAAGAGGCTTTGGAGCTTATTGAACGTGGGGCTTACCTTGCCTTTGGAGGCACTGTGACATTTAAGAAAAACGAAAAAGGCCAAAAGATAGCTGCTTCAATCCCCATAAATCAGTTATTTATTGAAACAGATTCCCCCTATTTAACTCCCGTTCCTTATCGCGGAAAGAGGAATGAGCCCTCGTATGTGCCGTTTGTGTATGAAAAGGTTGCGGAGCTTAAACATATCCCCGTGCCTGAATTATCAAAGGCGCTTTATGATAATTTTCATCATTTTTTTCATATAACCGCTTAATTCACCGAGAGTATGCTTATTTTTGGATATAACTTACTTCTTTGTGGTATTATTTTCTTATGTTCACCGGTGATCCTTATTCTTTTTATATTTAAAAAAAGAATACGAAAAAGATTTCATAAACGCTTTCACACCAATCCCGGAAGCGCCAAGACCGGCAGTATATGGGTACACTGTGCCTCCGTTGGAGAGGTCCGGACAGCAGCGGCATTTATTCATTTTATGCGTGAGGAATCTCCACACCACTCATTTCTTATTACCACAATGACAATGAGTGGCATGGAGATGGCAAAAACTCTCTTTCCTGATATACCTGCTCGGTTATTCCCTCTTGATCTTCCTTGGATTGTAAAGAGTTTTTTAAGAAAACTGCGACCTTCCGCAATCTTGATCGCTGAGACAGAAATTTGGCCCAATCTTTACTATTATGCTGCTTTTTACACCATACCCATTGTGGTATTTAATGGTCGTTTATCCGATAATTCCTATCGCAGATACAGGCAATTTAAATGGCTCTTTAAGGGATTTTTAAAAAAGGCACACCTTTTTCTAATGCAGGATACAGAAAATGCATCGCGACTACATCATCTTGGTGTAAAAAAAACTCGAATACTGATTACAGGAAATCTTAAATATGAGATAAAGATCCCAGATTTATTATCTATTTCCTGGCTTACACATTTGAAGAAGCAGCTTGTGGGCAGGAAGATTCTTGTGGCAGGCAGCACTCATGAAGGTGAGGAAAAAATACTTGTGACAATCTTTAAGAAATTAAAGGGTCATTGGCCTTCGCTTATCATGATTTTGGCACCGAGACATGCACAGAGGTTTCATAGTGTGGAAAAACTATTACAATCTCACAGGGTACATTATCTTAGAAAAAGTACGTTGAAAGAAAATCAAGATTTGATGAAGGTTGATATCATCCTTTTAGATACTCTTGGAGAGTTGTTGTGTGTGTATTCCATAGCCGATATCGTCTTTATCGGTGGCAGTCTGGTGCCCATTGGGGGCCATACCCCTCTTGAAGCGGTTGCCTTTTCAAAGCCTGTGATTTATGGCCCTCATATGGAGAATTTTAGAGAAATCGCATCTTACCTTAAAAAAGAAAAGGCTGCACTCCAGGTAAACAATGGTAAAGAACTGGCTGAGACGATTGATAAGCTTCTTTATGACAGAATTCTGGCTCACCACACAGGGGAAATTGGGCATAGAATTCTTATAGCAAATCGTGGTACAGCAGAGCGTATATGGATGCACGTAAAGAAATCCCTTGAGATGAAACAGAATGCGTATCGTTGTTATTCGCTTTAGCTCCCTTGGGGATGTCATTCTCACCACATCACTCCTCCCCCTATTAAAAGAACACTATGCTCACGCTGAGATTTATTTTTGCACCAAGGTGCACATGGCTGATATAGTACGGTATAATCCATATATTGACGGTCTGGTATTATTGGATGATTCCGGTATACAAGGATTATGGCGCATAATAAAGCAGATTCAGAATTTAGATGCAGATCTAATAATTGACCTGCATAAAAATCTGAGAAGCTTTTTAATAAAGAACCTTTTAAGACACATCCCATCGATAACTTACCAAAAATCAATACGCGCTCGCAGGCTCTTGGTAAAAACAAAAAAGGGGAAAGGTGACCTATTTCCTCATGTTGTTGAGCGCTATTTATACTGTATCACCCCGTCGGTGATGAAGGGAAAAAGTCCTTACGATTTTCCTCCGAAGGTGTATGTGTCTGACGAGGAATTACAGTGTGCGGATCATATACTTGCATCCCACACTCCAGATCATTGTGCTATGAATTTATTAATTGCTATTAATCCGGGAGCCCGTTGGCCTACAAAGAAATGGCCTGTGGAATATTTCGCTGCTCTCGCGGATCGTCTCATAGAAGAAAAGGCTCTCCCCATAGCACTCCTTGGCTCTGCAGAAGATAAGGAGACAGTCAATGAGATTCTTCAATACATGAGGAATAGGGATAAGGTGCTTAATATATGTGGGAAAACAAGCATCCTTCAGCTCGCAGCATTTATGAGGCACTGCACACTGATTATTACTAATGATAGCGGACCTATGCATCTTGCAGTTTCCCAACAAGTACCCGTAGTTGCTATTTTTGGCCCGACCAGCAAGGAATTTGGTTTCTATCCCCTGGGGAAGAATGACCGTGTGATGGAAGCAGATATTTCCTGCCGTCCCTGTTCCCTTCATGGATCAAAAGAGTGCAAAAAAAAGCATTTCCGATGTATGCGAGATATAACTCCACAGATGGTTTTTGAGGTTGTGTGCTCTACCCTCTCCTTATCCTAACAATATAGACCCTTTGGTAAAAAATATCCCTGCGATACATCCCGTGAAAAGACAGGCCAATGTTGCTCCTATAAGGGCACGGAACCCGACTGAAGCCAAATCATTCGTTTTATTTGGCGCTAAGGCAGAAATCCCACCGATAAAAATAGCCATTGAAGCAATATGCGCAAATCCACAAAGAGCATATGTGGCAATAACCGCTGAGCGTGGATGTTGAAGCACATTGTTCATCATCAGGTGGGCTAAATTCTGATACGAAATTAATTCTGTCACTACTACTCGCTCTCCAATAAGTTTTGACACATGAAGAGCATCCACGGGAGGAATGCCAAGCAGAAGAGTAAAAGGATAAAAAATATACCCCAAAAGGCTCGTTAAAGACCATTCAATATGAAATGGCAAAATGGCATTAATCCTGCCACCGACCGCCCCCAAGAACAGGTCGAATAAAGCGACAAGCCCAAGCACTGCTATAAGAAGAGCGACGATTCCGACAATCAGCTTCACGCCTGCATGAGCACCGTTAATAATTGCTTCAAACAGACTCTTTTCTTTTTCATAATAGGGGCTGATTGCCTCCCCTAATGTTTTCGGGACCTCTGCCTCTGGCATGAGGATTTTAGACATCATAAGCGCAGCAGGAGCTGAAAGAATAGAGGCAGAAATCAAATGCCCTGCAATAGTGGGGAATTGGTCCTTCAAGCAGAATACATATACAGCCAAGATATTGGAAGAAACCGTTGCCATCCCTACAGTTAATACTGTACACAGCTCTGAACGCGTCATTTCACTCAAGTGTGGTTTTATTGTCAGTGCTGATTCAACCCCAACAAAGATATTACTGGCAGCGCATAAAGATTCCGCACCTGAGATTTTCATAAGCTTGGTAAATATATATGCGAATCCTTTGATGAGCAAAGGCATGATATTGAAAAAATAAAAAATAGCCATTAACGCAGAGAAGAAAATGATCGTAGGAAAGGCTTGAAAAGCTAAAAAGAATCCGAGTGAGGTCTCTCCTGCTTCATTTACTGTTCCGGGAGGAAGCGCTAATCTGCCAAACACAAACTTTGCCCCGGCTGACGCTGAATCCAAAATAACTATTACAATATCATTGATAAAAAGAAATAATTTTGATCCTGCAGGAACAACAAAAATAAATAGGGCAAAAATTAATTGGAATAGTAATCCCCAAATAATTACCTTATGATTCATATTTTTCCTGTCAGACGACAGGAGCCATGCACATGCGATAAGAGCGAATATCCCGATCAGGCTTATCAGATTATAAATATCCATTTCTCTTCTCTTTCATGCTCTGCTATTTACGAGTGATTTATTATTTAAGATTTGCATATAAAAGTCAACAAGAAGAAATATAGAGCGGATTTAGATTGAGAGCATTACCTTTATACTATTTTTCTCTTTAGCCTTATCAAAAGCTTCTTGAGCCCGTTCTAAGGGAAAGGTTGCTGTTATCAAAGGCAAAACATTTATACGCTTTTTCTGAAGAGCGTGTATGGCCGGATAAAAGGGGCCACATCGTGAACCGATTATGGTAATTTCATTTACCACAATATCAGCCGTGTTCACTGGAATAGGATGCACGACTGTTGTCTTTAAAATGATGGTACCTCTCGGTTTAACCATCTTAAGGGCCTTACTTAAGCCATCGTAAGACCCGGTGGCTTCTATTACGCAATCAAAGAAAGGCTCCGTCGGTGCTTGATCAGTAAGCTCTGTGTGTATTCCTTGCTCTTCAAGAATTGACAATTTTGATGTATGTTTGCCGAATATGACCATATCATAACATGACGCACGCAGAATTAATGCTATCAAAAGGCCTAATTTTCCATCCCCTAATAAGGCTACTTTATATGTCGGTTTAAGATGTGCTTGCTCAATTACCTGAAATCCAGCTGCGAGCGGTTCTATAAAAACCGCTTCCTGATCAGATATGCTATGAGGTAGTATATGAAGATTCTTTTCGGGTAATGTTATGTATTCTGCAAAAGCACCATCCCTCTTTGCTATCCCCAGCACCGATCTATTTGGGCAATGATGGGTAAGTGAATTTCGACAATACTCACAGTCATCACATGAACAGTTTATCTCACCCACAACTCGTGCGTCTTTGTAGCGGGCGTCAGTTGATTCTTCAACTCTCCCGACAAATTCATGCCCCAATATACCTTGAAAATCCATATATCCCCTTGTCATTTCAATATCTGTCGCACATATTCCGGCTAAAGAAACTCTGATAAGAGCCTCTTTCTCTTTAGGAATGGGCTTCGGGATATCATCTTTAATGGTCAATCGCTTATCGAAATACAGTCCCTTCATATACTTTACTCTCAAGTCTTCTTTCAATAAAGGCATCAAGTCCCTGAAGATAAGGTTCTTCGGACGCGAAAAATCCCTCGTTATGCCCGCCACTGATCTCCAGAAAGTCCTTCGGTTCATGGGCCGCAGCATAGAGCTTACGCCCATGATCTATTGGTATCATTTGATCATCTTGACTATGCACCACAAGCACAGGACAATGCACATGAGAAATATAGTCTATGGTATTATAAGCGAAATTTGTGAGAAATTTAACAGGGAGGTAAGGATATAATTGGCTCCCGATATCCGGCAATGTGGTAAAGGAAGCCTCGAGAATAACTGCCATTGGTGTATGCTTTGTGGCGAGCCATGCGGCAATAGCTCCTCCCAGAGATCTGCCGATAATTATAATATCAGAAGAGGCAATCTGTTTTGTCTCGACAAGATAGTGCCACGCTGCCTCTGCATCACGATATGTTCCTTTCTCGGAAGGTTTTCCCTCACTTTGACCATAGCCTCGATAATCAAAAATAAAGGCGCTTAATCCCACACGAGCATACTGTTGAACCGTGTCTATAAGATATGATATATTGCCGGCATTACCATGGCAGAATAAAACCACGGCTCTTGCTTCTTTACAAGGAAAAAACTACCCTGAAAGTCTTATACCATCCGAGCTTGTAAAATACACCTCTTCATATGCAAGCCCTAATCGGTCAGGTCTCAGACTAATCTCACGTTGAGGGAAATAGATGAAACGGGATTGAAAAAGTCTTACCACAATCACAAGACCCATATAGATGAGGAAGATGATAAAAATAAATGACCAGAAAAGAACCCATATTTTCGAGCCAGCTATATTCAAAAAGGCTATAATTTTCATATTCTCCTATAGTATTGCATTTTTATTTTATCTAATAATATACTTATACGCAAGGGTAAGCTTCAGGACAATCTCATGAAAAATTTCGTAAAAAATTATTTGACAGGATAAAAGGATACACACGATATAAATCTAATCAGTTACAATGTCTTCCGATTGAATGATATTCTTGTCCACAAGATGAACCAAGGTCTCAAGTATCATAACCGGATCATCATCCCCATCATTCAGTATACTGTCAATTGATTGATGTCCATCACATAATGCGAGAATATTTCTCTGATACTCCGAAAGCTCAGCCTCAATATCTGCCTTCTGTGATTCAATTTCGCGATTTATCTTCAATAATGCATTGAAATTGGGAAGTCTCTCTTTCAAACGATTGAGCTGATCCATGCGATGTGCACCTTCCAAAATAAGACCTTCCGTGCACAGTGACAGGGTATTATCCTCTTCTGTTGGAAATTTTCCATCATAGTAAGAAAATACGCCCCACTCCCAGGTCATTACTTTAAAGATGATATCTGTGATTTGTTCCGTGAGAACAATACCCAATTGTTCCTTGTTTATTAATTCATTTTCAACAAGAATCTGGCCTATACGTTTAGGTTTTGACTGTTGTTTTTGTTTGTCCAAGTAATCATCCAGTATCTCCATAGTGATAAAGCCTCTGGCGATAAGTCTTCGCCCAATTTGGTTGCTCAGGTCAGAGGTGCTCGTATACACATTTGTAATCTTTCCATCCCTAAAATAAAACATTGCGGCCAATTCATCACGAATCGTCTGCAATGTGCCAGATCTATGACTTGTGGAGATTAATTGAAATATCTCTGAAAGATTAAACTTTTCTATCTTACCTTGAAGATCCACTTTTCACCTTTACCGAAAATAGTTGCTTTGCTTCCTATCATTATTTGTATCGGTCAAAATTAGAGTGTTCTTCTTCAGCAATTAATTATAGCCAATTGCTTTTATAGCCAATTGCTTTTTTGACAAGAGATTCCTGCTATTGATTTTGCTCACCCCCCAACAAATAAGAGGAATCTCTTATATTCTTGAGAGTGCGCCATAATCAGAATTGCTGCCTCTTCTTAGATTATTAATGAAGATTGTCTTTTATTTTTTTCTTGTTGACCGATTCTTTGGACTATAGACTGAATATAGGCGTGAGAGCCGGCATTATTTTTCGAAAATTTTTGCAGGGCTTGTTGATAAATAACCATACAATTAATAACTTTTTCAGTGGAAAATTTACTCGTGTGAAGAGCATGAGCACTGATACTTTCTTTGATAAGAGATTCAAGAATGCCGACTCTGTTTAATAAAACCTCTGTAGTCATGCTGTCGGCCTTATAGTGAGATATTACCCTCGATACCGCTTCATATAAATGGTGATCCTCATAATAGGGGTCCTTCACAATCTTTGTATATATTTTCCTCTCTATATTCTCTATCAACGCGGCAATTTCTAGAGCATCGACAGGCAGGGCAGTGAATTGTGAATTATTTTTCGTAGATTCTTTCTGTCTCTTATACTCAAGACTCGTTGACCGGTAAGAGCAAGAACTTAAACACATATTGGAAGTAGCAATCTGCTTGCCACAGCATGAAGAGCATATCTTCCTGCTATAGAGGGGGCAGAGCCTCTTCCCCTTTTTCTTATTACATATAATGCATTTATTATCCGCCATTAAGCTTTATCCTTATTACATTGACATTTTACAACTCATTATAGCAAAAAAGAAATAATGAGGAAATACGACAGAAATTTGAATAGAATTACTAAAAATAAAAAATCTTACAATAACCCGATAAAACATCCATATGCGGCGCTTTCTGTGATATTTTCCAAGGGAGTATCGTTATCAGAATTGATGACCGATATATCCTTGGGATCAAAACCATTATAGGCGCTGTCTAATGAGAGGGCCGCTCCTATAATGACAGAATAGGGAATATCACCATCAATAGCATCATCGTCAACACCGATGATGTATACTGTTTGCGGCGAAGACCAATTATCGGGAGTAAATGTGAGAGTCTTAGGAGATACAATTCCTTCAGAGGTATCAGTGCTGCTTATCCTCATAAAAACACATGCCGAAGGCTTTGATGTCAAAGCTACAGTAAACTTTGCGCTATCCTTCGTCTCTGCTGTAGCGAGCCCCTCTGCAGGATTTACAACAATTCCCGGTATATCATTATCAGCGTTTACAACAGATACATCATCTGGATCTAAGCAATGATAATTTTCATCACCTGATAGAGCCGGATGGGTGATAATCGCATACCATATATCTCCATCAACATTTTCATCATCAACACCTGTTATAGTTGCAGTTTGGACAATATTCCAGTTATTCATTGTAAAAACAAAATATTCAGGCGCGACAGTGCCCTCTCCCCTATCACTCGTTGAAATACTCAAAAGTACATCTGCCGTTGGTTGAGCGTTCAAGACGATAGTAAAGGTAGCTTTTGATCCATTTTCAATAGTCGTAAGCCCATTGAGCGGAGCTATTGTTATCCCTGCCACATCATTATCCTGATTTATAATGCATATGTCTTCAATATCTCTCCCATTATAGTCCAGATCCTTTGACAAGACTGGCCCTATGAGGATCTCATATGATATATCTCCATCGATACGCGTATCGTCAATCCCTTTTATCATGACCTCTCTGGTATCTCGCCAATCATCCGGAGTAAAATGCAGTGTTGATGGCGATACATTTCCCTCACTTTCATCACTGCTTGAAAAACTTATGGTGACTTCCGAAGAAGGCTTACTATTAATCATTACCTCAATAATAACCATATCTCCATCCTCGCTGGTAATAAGTCTCTCCCCCGTAATTATTCTCACACCCGCCTCATCTTTATCCACTCCCCTCGCCTCTTCTTCCCCGTCCTGCTCTTCATTAGGTGGATTTTCAGTAACAGGTTCATCGCTGCCCACCTTTTCTGTTGAGCATTCATCACTTTCTTTTTCATCAGTTTCAATATGCTGTACTTCCTCATTATCAAAATTCGTAATGTGTATATTTATCGTCTCAAGTGTTCTATAATGCGCATCATCTGATTGGGCAACACTGATAATGAGGTCATAGCCTATCTCTCCATCAAGGATTTCATCATCAACACCGGAAATGACCACATCCTGGGGAAGATCCCAGTTTAATGAACTGAATGTGAGTGTTGCGGGTGATACGAGCCCTTCTGTTTCATCGCTACATATAATGCTCATTGTTACTTCTGCTGTGGGATCAATAAGGGGAAATAATAGAGCGCCTTCATTAATGGGTTTTGTGCTGAGAACGATCCTGCAAAGTGTAGAACCCCCATTTTCATCCGTATAATGGTCATATGCCGGATCCACTATGATACGAGCCGTATCATCATTTTGATTTATTACAGAAAGGTTCTGAGGATTAAGTTCATTATAACGGGGATCAAGTGAGAGAGCTTTTCCTGTGAGCACCATATAGGTAATATCACCATCATCAATATCATCATCAATTCCTGTAATAACAGCTCTTTGAGGAATGTCCCAATTCTCAACAGTGAAGGTCACGCTTTCAGGACTTACTGTGCCCTCAGTAATATCATTGCTCTGAAGGCCAATTATCACCTCCGCCGAAGGCTGTGTATTCAAGGAAATGGTAAAGGATGCGCTCTCCCCACTCTCTGAGGTCATTAATTGATCACATGCTGCGATTGAGATAGATGGGGTGTGGTTTATGACCACAGTGATTTTATTAGAAAAGGTATTAGTCAGGAGCAGGTCCGGGAGATTATCGCCGTTTATATCCTTGACCATGTCTAAAGAGGAGAAAATCCCTGCAGGCTTTCGCGATGCTTCTTTGAATGTTGCATCACCATTGCCGAGCATAATAGTAACATCCCAGCACAACTCATCAAGTACTGCCAAATCAGCTTTTCCATCGTTGTTTACATCTTCAGTGCGAACCTGCTTAGGAAAATCAAATGGTATATCTTCACCCTTTTTAAATGTCCCATCACCTTGCCCCAGCAGGATGAGAATGGCATTTGAGTTTGTATTCGCTATCGCACAGTCCTCTTTTTCATCCTGATTAAAATCACCTATTACCGCACTCTGAGGATCATCTCCCGCCGGATAATGAAGGGCTGGCGAAAATATACCATCTCCATGGGCGAGCAGAATCGAAAGGGTGCGTGAAATAATATTTAAAACCGCTAAATCTTCTTTACCATCTAAGTTAAAATCCCCTCTCATGAGTGAAGTGGGATAATCTCCAACGCCACAATGGTACGCTTCTTGAAACGTCCCATCTTTATTGCTTATTAAAAGGGATATATCATCTGAATTTGAGTTTACAATCACTATATCCTCGCAATTATCCCCATTAATATCTATAGCTTCACCCTCTAAAGGATAATCTCCCACAGCATAATCTATCGCCCCGCCAAATAAACCATCATCCTGGCCGAGCAGGATGGAAACACAATCGAATTTCGATCGTACTATGGCTATATCCGCTCTACCATCTTCATTGAAATCCCCGGCGAGGATATCCGTGGGATAATCCTCTGTCTTATAATGATTCGCCTCTGTAAATCCGCCATCTTCTTGTGCATAAAAAATAGAAAAATCATGTGAATAGGTATTCACTACTGCGAGATCTGCTTTTCCATCCTTATTAAAATCCTTAGATATGAGAGACTTTGGGCTGTTTCCTCCCATATATTCAATGGGGGGAGCAAAGGAAACCATCTCTGCAAAGGCATTACAAGGGATAACTAAAAATAGTAATAAAATAATATATCTACACATCTCCTAACCACCATAATTTTGTTATCGACACTTCAGGAATTTCTCCCCAGGTTTTCGATAAAAAAACATTGATTTGACTTTTATATAAAAGGATGCTAGGATTTTGACACTATGAGAGGCGGGTATACTATTGAAGAATAAGCCACTGAAAGAAAAAGTCAAACGTTATATTAAGGAAAACTACGGGCGTTTTTCAATTTCAGAAATCGCGCATAATTATTCCATAAGCCCTGTGGTAATTGAGAATTATATTCTCGATGAGCTCAGTGCAGAGACAGAAGAAAAAGAAGAAGTCAAAGAGCCTGTCTTTTTGTCCAAAGTACTTGCATGGGTGCTCATTTTTCTTCTTGCCACACTTATCTTCAGTATTAATGTATCAGAAATGACGAATAATGATATCTGGATACACCTTAAAAACGGAGAGCTTATTCTTAAAAATAAAAAATTCTTATATACTGACACCTATTCATTTAGGACAATTGGAATGCCCTGGATGAATCATGAATGGCTGGCGGGAGTTATTTTTTATCTTGTGCATCTTATCTCAGGAGTAAACGGCCTTATTTTATTCAAGACTCTTCTCTTCATAATTATGGCTCTGGTGCTTCTTCGAACGTCAGTTATCACAAAGCAGGAGTTCGCTTTTTTTTTTCCTCTCATCGTCTTCGTGCAATATAATGTTACCGTCCGATCTTTAGTGCGGCCGCACATCTTTACCTATCTTTTCGTAACACTCTATATTTATATATTATTTGCCTATAAATATCAGAAAAAAGATTTTCTATGGTCCATTCCTGTTCTCCATCTTCTCTGGGTGAATATTCATGGAGGATGGTTTGTGGGAAGTGTATTATTATTTGTTTTTGCAACAGGTGAGACCTTCCGCCTACTTCTTAATCGCTTTGTGAGCTTTTGGCAAAAGGATCTTATTTCATGGTCACGGCAAAAGAAACTCTATATTGTTATCCTTGTTGCCTATATGGTCATTATATTCAATCCGACAGGCATTAAAACCTATACTTATCCTTTGGAATTAACCACACAGAGCACTTTCATGAGTCAAATTTATGAATGGCAACCACCCTTTGAAAGCCCGACATTCAAAAAATCGTATGCATTTATCTATTATATAATCTGGATGGGATTACTTGCCATCTCCTTTTTAGTTGCATTCAAATATTTTGATTTTACCAATTTGGGGATCAGTATGCTTTTTTTGTATATGTCGCTGAGAATGCATCGGAACATAACCTTTTTTACCCTTGCTACTATGCCTATAATAGGTATTAATTATACACGGTTCTTTAAAAGGATTTTTGGGTTTAAAGAACACCTGTGGAGCAAAATTGATCTATACGGCAAGCTCCTTTTCCTTGTCATCATAGTGATTTTTATCCATCACGGATTTACCTATGGATATCGGTATAGAAGCGGAAGTGGAAAGGCATTTGGATTTGGGATCGGAGATAATATGCCCACGAAGGCAGTCGCATACGCCAAAGCACGGGGACTTAAAGGCAAATGTTTTAATCCGTATACCTATGGCGCCATGATCATTAATAAGCTTTATCCTGACACAAGGGTTGTCATGGATTCGCGTGACCTGCCCTATGGAGAGAAGCTTTATCTTGAACATCAATATGCCATGATTGATGTTAATTATTTTGCACAGATGGATAAAAGATATCACTTCGATTATCTGATGTTTGATTATACAAGGGATAATCTGCTGAACCATTTTGAATATTTAGAAAAGAATAAGAATGAATGGGCCCTTATTTATTTTAATGAGAAATCAATTATTTATGCCAGACGGAAGCCAGAATTTGAACTAATAATAAAAGAGGATGAGTATCATTGTTTGCACCCGGTTTTAACATTTAAGAATGAAAAGCTCAAAGTAAAGCATATTGAATGTTTGTTAAATGAATCTCTGCGCAGTCTGAGTATGAATAATCAAATACATAATGTAAGGCTCCTATGGCAGAATATTTCTTTGAACCTCAAAAGATATGACGATGCCATAAAAGAAGCTGAAGTGCTCACGCAAATCTGGCCATATGATTATCGGTTGTTCACTTTTTTGGGGCATCTCTATATTCTTAAGGAGGATACCCAAAAGGCACGTACTACCTTGAAAAAGGCGCTTTCACTTAATCCTCGATATGAAAAAGCCATGGAGCTACTCAATCAAATATCGTTGGAATAATGGAAAGAATAGATATATCTCTGGTAATTCCTGTCTTTAATGAAGAAGAAAATGTAGAGTCTCTCTATAAAGAGATAAGTGACAGTCTTGAAAAGTTGCCCTCGACATTTGAGGTTATATTTATTGATGATGGTTCAATTGACTCTACAGCCTCACTTCTCAAAACAATCGCGATGAAGGATGAGCGGGTAAAACTCATCTGTCTGTCGAAAAATTTTGGTCAGACCTCTGCTATGAGCGCGGGCTTTGATCAGGCACAAGGAAGAATAATAATCCCCCTTGATGGTGATGGACAGAATAATCCGGCAGATATTCCGAGAATGGTGGAGAAAATAGATGAGGGATATGATGTGGTAAGCGGGTGGAGAAAAAATCGCAAAGATAAGCTCTTGACTCGCCGCATTCCTTCCATGACGGCAAATTTGATCATCAGTCTGATAACGGGCGTTCATCTGCATGATTATGGATGTACGTTAAAGGCGTATCGAAAAGAGATTATTAAAAATATTCGTTTATATGGCGAAATGCACCGTTTTATCCCGGTATACGCTTCAAGTATTGGAGCTAAGCTCATAGAGATAGAAGTTGATCACCGGCATCGAGTCGCCGGAAAATCCAAATATGGTATATTTAGAACCTTTAAGGTTATGCTTGATCTTTTCACTGTCAAGTTCCTGGGCAGCTATGCAACAAGCCCCATATACTTTTTTGGAATATTTGGCGCTATTCTCTCAGTGTTAGGGGTTTTGTCCGGTGCTGTCACAATAGTTGAAAAATATACATTAGGGACCTTTGTGCATAAGAATCCCCTTATTTTATTAGCTATCTTTCTTTTCACCCTGGGATTTCAATTTATTTTGATCGGCCTTCTGGCTGAGCTTCTCATTCGTATCTATCATGAATCACAAAACAAATCAATTTATATAATCCGCGAAATTATTTCCTTAACACACCAAGATTACTAATATGTGCGGTATATGTGGATTTTCCAAATCCGATCCCAATCCTGAGAAGGCTCAACAGATAATCTGCGCCATGTGCGATACTATGATCCCACGAGGTCCTGATGATTTCGGATATTATCAGGATACTGATATGATACTCGGGATGAGAAGGTTATCAATCATCGACCTCATGACCGGCCATCAACCACTCGTAAATGAGGATAAGACTATTACACTGGTGTGCAATGGCGAAATCTATAATTTCAAAGAACTGAAAAAGAACCTTATCAAAAAAGGACATCGATTTTCTACTCAATCCGATTCAGAAGTAATTATACATTTGTATGAAGAGGAAGGCATAGAGTGTGTCCACAGATTGAATGGCATGTTTGGGGTGGCTCTTTGGGACAGCAAGGGGAAAAAGCTCTTTCTGGCAAGGGATCGGCTTGGTATTAAACCGCTTCACTTTATGCAGTGCTCTGATGGCACATTTGTCTTTGCCTCTGAGATAAAGGCATTACTTAAATTTCCCGGTTGGCAGCACACTATCAATCCAGTTGCATTAAATTACTACTTAACCTATGAAACAGTCCCTGCCCCCTATACTATTTTTTCACATGTTTTCAAACTCTCACCAGGACATCTTCTCACATTTCAAGATAAAAAAATAGCGATCTCCCAATACTGGGACCTAAACTATCAGAAAGAAGAAAATTATACTATTAATGAATCAGAGGCTCAGGAACGATTTCTTCATCTGTTCTCCCGGTCAGTAGACCATAGGATGATGAGCGACGTACCCCTCGGGACATTCTTAAGCGGAGGAATTGATTCAAGTATGGTTTCAGCCTTTGCCCAAAGCCATAAACCTGATTCTATTGATAGCTTTAATATTGGATTTTATGAAAAATCCTTTGATGAATCAGGCTATGCCAGAAATGTTGCATCACATCTCACCACAACCAATCCTGTTCGTGTCAATCACCATGAGGATATCTTTACTACTGACCAACTGCTGGCTGTCTTACCCAAAATAGTCGAGTTTATGGACGAGCCCCATGCTGATCCCTCGTTGCTTCCTACCTATCTTCTATGTAAATTCGCTCGGCAACACGTGACCGTCGCTCTGAGCGGGGATGGTGGAGATGAGTTGTTTGCAGGGTATCCCACTTATCAAGCCCATGCAATGGCACGATACTATTTGAGATTACCCAAAATGCTTCGGCACTATATCATTGAACCCTGTATTCAACACCTTCCGGTATCAGATAAGAATTTTAGTCTCGATTTCATTGCGAAACGTTTTATTTCCAACATCGAATCTCCCGCTCCCATGCGACACCTTATATGGATGGGTGCACTGCCACCAGAGCAAAAAATACGTCTGTATTCATCCGATATGCAGTCCATTATGGCCGGATTAGATACATTTGTACCAGTAAAAAAATATCTTGATACTGCACGGGTTACCAATCCGCTGGATGCTTTACTATATCTTGATATGAAGATATATCTTCAAGACGATCTTTTGGTAAAAGTGGATAGAACAAGTATGGCGACATCCTTGGAAGTGCGCGTCCCCTTTCTTGATCATACCCTTGTGGATTTTGTCACACGACTTCCCACAGACCTTAAATTAAAAAGGCTTACATCCAAATACCTCCTCAAAAAAAGCGCACAGGCCTTTTTGCCTCGTTCTATTATCAACAGAAAAAAGAAGGGGTTCGGTATCCCCATTTCTCAATGGATAAAGGGTGAATTGCATGATCTTTTTCATGATATGCTCTCTCCTGAGAAGATAAAACGAGAGGGAATTTTCGATTCAGAATTTATCGCCTCACTTCTTGACGACCACATCAAATCCCGTAAAAATAATCGCAAAGCATTATGGACCCTCTTTATGTTTGAGCAATGGGTCAATAGTTACCTTAATGGAAAGCCGGTCATTGACAACAATATAACATAATTTTCCTTCAGAAACTCCTTAATCCGGCATTCCTTATTGTGACGTACTCACAGAGGTAAAAGGGATTCCTGATATTTGTTGTGCGGTAGCGAGGTCTTTTTGAGAACTTCGCTACCCTTCATTCCTCAAGTGCTCAATTATACCCGGGAGATGAGCGAGCACATAATCTATTTGTTCCTGGGTCGTATATCTGCTCAAGCTAAACCGAATTGTCCCTCGCGCCATTGCACATGGCACGCCCATGGCTTGCATTACATGTGACAATTTTAGAGAACCTGCGGAGCAGGCAGCACCTGCTGAGACGGCAATCCCCACTTTATCAAGACGTGCGACAATTTCATTGGCATTAATATATTCAAAACTCATATTTGACGTGTTGGGCATACGATGTTCCCGATCACCATTAATCCTTACATGTGGGCATGCTGACAGTATTCCTCGCTCAAGACGATCGCGCAAGACCCTTATTTTCTTATTTTCATTCACAATGGATTGTGCCGCAAGTTCACATGCACACCCCAGCCCGACAATGTAAGGTACATTCTCTGTTCCTGCCCGCATTCCGCTTTCCTGATGTCCCCCATATATTAAGGGATTTATTTTTGTACCCTTTCTTATATAAAGTGCACCAATGCCCTTTGGTGCATGGAATTTATGGCCAGACAGTGAAAGGAGATCCACAGGTATTTTCTTCACATCTATAGGTATTTTCCCGACTGCCTGCACTGCATCGGTATGAAAAAGAATGCCGACCCGTTGTGATATATGTGCTATTTCATCTATGGAAAAAACAACCCCTGTCTCATTATTTGCCCACATCACCGAAACAATAGCCGTATCTTCCGAAATAGCACCCCGTAACTGATCAAGATTGATATGGCCTTCTGTGTCACATTCAATTAATGAAAGAGGATGCCCCCGGGAGGATAAATAAGAACAGATTGATGATACGGCAGGATGCTCGACAGTGGTAGTAATAATAGGGGAGGATTTCTTAGTACGCTCAACTGCTCCCCGGATAGCCATATTATTGCTTTCCGAACCGCAACTAGTGAAGATAATTTCATTGGGATCAGCTCCTATCAGGGAGGCAACCTTAGCCCGTGCTTCTTCAACATAATGCCTCACCTGACCCCCGAAAGCATGCATACTTGATGGGTTGCCCCAAAGGTCCTTAAAAAAAGGATTCATTGCTTCAACAACCTCTGGTGCTACCATACTTGTGGCATTATTATCAAGATACACGGTGTTCATAATATGTAATCATATACTCATTATGAAATTAAGTCAAAATTTGTATACAAGGATTTCAGACCCCGCGGCATGCTGCAGGGTCTGAAATCCTGCGGAATTAATAGTACACCAAATGAGGAGAAATTGAAGAACCGTGGCATATTCCGCAGTCAGGCCCCATGCTTGGATCAGCAGCTTGCACTGTATGACATACTCCACAATCCCCATATCCCAGAGGAATGGGATTTTCTATGTGGGTTGGAGCATGACAATTAATACACCACACCCCTCCATGCCCGCGGGAATCTTTAAAAAGCCTCGGGAGATTTTCCGCATATAAAGGGCCGTGACAACTTGCGCAGTATGGTAAACCTAGCTGTCCTGAAATTAACATTCTATCATTGACGGCATCAAGTAGTGTACCATGACAATCAGTGCACCATATACCAATCCTGCCATGAACACCAGACAGACAGCCACTCGGATGACAACGATAACAATCATCAATCGGAAGCCGTGCATCTTGGAGAGCGTGCTTATGCAATACACTGTCCAATTTATGGCAATCATGACATCTCCCCCATGTATAGCGAAAGGCAACGTGCCCCGGAGGAGTTGGATGGCACGCATCACACGTTGCAGATCTTCTATGGGTTATTGCAACAGTAGAGGCAGTTCCAACAGTAACTGTTGTTAAATAATCATTCGGTGCCCCACCAAAAAAGGAACCCTCAAATAGCAGTATGTCCGGATCAAGCAGCGTCATGATCCCGATTTCTCCGGTTGTGTCAACAATAAATTCAGGTACTATATCTAATAATAATCCCTTCTTATCAAATGATTGTGCCCTCACTGTAAGAGATGATTTCCATAAGTTCACTTGAAATCCCCCTTCAAGCCACCCAATGGGGTCCCAACAATACATGCCTTTTGGTGGCTGAGCGAGTACCAAATTAACACTTGCATTGGTGAATCTTAGATTAACAAGGGGAGAATCAACAAGGGGGGAATAAAATAATGCTTCCGGCAAATAATTAACGCTCCCCAAAGGGCTTAACGCAAAGAGTTGCTCGCCGAGGAGCAGACGTTCAAGAAAAGAGAATTGAGTATCGACAGCAGGATTTATATATGGCGGATATAAAAAATAAGTGAGGATATTCTCGGCAAGTTTATTACCCGCAAGTGAATAGGTATAAAGAGAAGGATTTATACTATATTGGCTATAAATATCTTGAAAAGAAAAAGATATAACGAGCAGTACAAATAGTATTAACAATATAATTATTAATGAATAAAATTTTTTTCGATTACCCTTGTACATAATCCCCTTCTCCTTAAGTTTTATTCTATGTATTTTTTTTCATAAGTTATTTATTATTATGAAATTTTTTTCAAATTATTTGCCTTCTTCATTGAGCACTTTGCCCTCTGCTTTTCTCTTTTTGCATTTTTTAAGTAAACGGTTATGGGGACTAGCCCCCTGGATCTCTTATTATTAAAATACATATTCTTTGCATTGCTTCATCCGCCTGGTAATTGTTTTGAAGCATTATTCACAGCATTTAGAATACTTTAATAGGCATATATTATGCCAAATTATGCATTGCATTACATTGATCTGATGCTCTGTTGAATATCTGATGCAAGGATGATATTATTCCATAAAGCATATGTTTTACAGATTCCATAAATAAAGAGGGTATAAAAAAGTGCAAAAGATTAAAGTGGGTGTCGTCGGAGTCGGTTATCTTGGCAAATACCATGTGGAAAAATATGCACATCTTCCTCAAGCAAAGCTTGTGGGTATAGTTGATATTAATCCTGAGAGAGCTGCCGAAGTGTCTGGCCAATTTCATGTTCCGGCATATACTGCCTTTAATGCACTCCTTGGTAAAGTTGACGCAGTGAGCATTGTTGCGCCTACTAATCACCATCATGAGATTGCCAAGGAATTTCTCAAAGCTGGCGTTGATGTTCTCATAGAAAAACCGATAACAACGACTCTGGAGGAAGCAGATGAGCTTATTGACATTGCAAAATCCACTGACTGTATTTTTCAGGTTGGACATCTTGAACGTTTTAATCCTGCAATTACGGCACTCAAAGGAATAATACAAAAACCAGGTTTTATCGAATCCCACCGTCTTGCACCATTCAAAGATAGAGGAACGGAAGTGGATGTAATCCTCGATATAATGATTCATGATATTGATATAATTCTTACTCTAGTGGGTGACGTGGTCACCTCGATACAGGCTGTTGGCGTCCCTGTCATTTCACATCACAATAATGATATAGCGAACGTTCGACTAGAATTTGCCACAGGATGTATCGCCAATGTAACTGCAAGCCGAATTTCCGCTAAAGAAATGCGTAAACTACGTATTTTTCAACAAGATACATATATTTCTATTGACTATGGGAAACAACAAGTTGAGATGTATACTAAGATGGATTCTGAGCAGCATACTCAGATCCCGCTTTTTGACTATAAACAAGTGGCTATCAAACGGGTGGATTCTTTAGAAGAGGAGATAAAATCTTTTCTTAAGGCAGTAGAACATCGTACTAGGCCTACAGTTTCCGGAGAGGATGGAAGAAATGCCCTCTCCGTAGCCCTTAAGATTGTTGATCAGATTAAAGCTAAAAGGCCTTAATGGAAAAGCACGCAAAAAGAATACTTCTCATTGCGGGAGAAGCATCTGGGGATCACCATGGAGCTCATGTTGTTAAGGCCTTAAAACACATTGATCCATCGATACATGTCTATGGCATAGGTGGTGAAGAGCTTCGTAAGGAGGGAATGGAAATCCTTTACTCCTCAGAAGAACTTGCTGTTGTCGGGATCTTAGAGGTCTTCTCCCATGTGACTCATATAATAAAAGCCTTTCACACTATCAAAAAAGAGATACTCAAGACACCTCCCTCGCTTGTTCTCCTCCTTGACTATCCGGATTTTAATCTTCGCATTGCAAATATTGCAAAGAAAAAAAATGTCCCCGTACTTTACTATATAAGTCCCCAAATATGGGCATGGAGAAAAGGGCGGGCAAAGAAAATAATCCAGCTCGTCGATAAGATGGCTGTCATCTTCCCCTTTGAAATCCCGTTTTATGCACACGAAGAATTCGCGGTGGAGTTTGTTGGGCACCCTCTCTTGGATCAAGATTGGAACCTTATTGATACACAGAGTGCATTAAAAAATTTTCACCTTAAGGAGGGACATTGGCCTATTATCGGGCTTCTTCCTGGCAGCAGAAAGAGCGAAATCGACAGGTTATTGCCTCCAATGTTAGCATCCATTCCCTGTATCATAAAAAAATATCCAGATGCACAATTTGCTTTACCTTGTGCGCCAGGTATTCGCCAAGATTATATTAAATCGCTTGTAGATAAGTATAATGTTCAGGTATCGATTATCTCTGATAATTTCAAACAGGTTGTCTCCATATGCGATTTGGTTTTAGTTGCCTCCGGAACAGCCACGCTTGAAACGGCTATTATGGAGAAACAAATGATTATTCTCTATAAAGTCTCACTCCTGACGTATCTTATAGGAAAAATGCTCATAAGCATCCCGTATATAGGATTAACAAACATTGTAGCTGGAAAAAAAGTCGTCCCTGAACTTATTCAGGGAGAAGTAACTCCATCAAGAATTGTTGAGGAAGTTACTACTATTCTTGACAACCCCGACCAGATGCACACCATGAAAATGGAGCTGAGTGCTATAAAGAAAAAACTTGGTAATAAAGGAGCATCAAGGAGAGTTGCTCAACTTGCCTGTGAGATGATGTCATCGTCTGTTTGACCAATGAGACAAATTTTATTCTTATTGATAAGCGCCAATGATTCATCCTGATTAAGAAAAAGGCATTTCTGAGCATCAACAGCCATTGCAGAGGAGTGTGCCTCAATCAAAGAAAAAATTGTATCCCTCCCAATAATCGGAACATCAAAACGCATATCTTGTGAAGGTTTACTTACTTTAATAACGACACATCCAGGACCCGCAATCTGGCCAGCCCTTTTAATTGTTGCATCTGTACCATCCATCCCTTCAACTGCTATGACTGATTTGTCCTTCACTACTATGGTCTGTCCAATATCCATGCCTGCAATTTCTCTGGCAAGAGGAGTTCCAAAAGTAATATCTTTCAGTTCCCTTTTATGAGGTTTTCTTTTTCCCATAATCCCTTCTTTGCATAAAAGATGAGATAAAAAGGTAGTAGAAGGCAGCACATGAATATTCTCCTTCTCCAAAGCTTCTACCGCTGCAAGTAAAAGTGAATCAGCCCTTTTATCACGTACACTCTTAAAAAGCTCAAGTGCTTTAAGGTCAAAACGAAAATTTCTGAAAATTTTCATATGTTTTATCTGACCTGCCAGCACTACCTGAGCCACACCCGCATGCTTTAATTTTTCTATTAAACCTCCAAACCGACCTAAATATACCCAAAAAGAAGAATCTGCTAACTCAGCAAGCTCAGGTCTTGTCTCTCCTCTAATGCATATGGCAACAACTTCAACACCGCACTTTTGAGCCTCCTCGGTAAAAATGAGAGGATATTCACCATTCCCAGCGATTAAGCCAACCTTATCATTCACCTTCTACAGATACCCCGTTCAGAAGCCTCAATAAAAGATATGATTTTATCTATTTTATCAATTCTCTCGAGCCCCTTGATAGCCTCTAATGCCTGAGATACATTTAACTTGGATGACATTAAAAAACGATAGGCCTTTTTAATCAATGTAATTTCATCAGGATTAAATTGATTTCTCTGCAAACCCACACTATTTATCCCAAACAAGCGTGCCCTATTGCCGACCGCCTTCGCATAAGGAGGAATATCCATAGCCACCGCAGAACATCCCCCTACAAAAGCATATTCGCCAATCTTGATAAATTGATGAACAGCGGTCAAACCTCCAATAATGGCATAATCCTCAACATGGACATGCCCCCCAAAGGTAACTGCATTAGATAAGATTACATTATTCCCTACCTGACAGTCATGTGCTATGTGAACATACGCCATAATGAGGCAATTCTCCTTTATTACAGTTCTTCCCCCTCCTTGTGCAGTCCCTCTATTTATATTAGCGAATTCGCGGATCTTTGTGTGACGGCCAATAGTCAGATAGCTTTCCTCTCCTTTAAATTTCAAATCTTGAGGTTCAGTGCCAATCACTGCATGAGGCCCAATAACGCATTCCTCGGCAATATCAGTCCACCCGGCGATATGAGCGTGTGCGCCAATAACTGTGTCTTTTGCAATTTTTACATTACCTCCTATGACAACATAGGGTCCTATTGTGACGCTTTCATCAATCTGTGCCTCATGATCAATAATGGCGGATGGATGTATAGTACTCATTTATTATCCTTTCCACCGAAGATAGATGCTAAAAATTCTCCTTCAGTGACCAAGCGCTCTTGAACATAGGCCTCCCCTTTCATTTTCCATCCTCTTCTTGATTTCTGTATTACTGAAAGCTCCATTCTTAGCTGATCACCAGGCCCTACGATTTTTCTAAATTTTACTTTATCCAATGCCATAAGATAAATCTTCTCGCAGTTAAATGTTTCTAGTGAATTAAGGTAGAGTATCCCTCCTGTTTGGGCAAGAGCTTCGAGAATAAGAACACCCGGCATAATCGGCTCAGCAGGAAAATGTCCCATAAAAAAATGTTCATTATAGGTAACGTTTTTTATAGCTACAATACGTTCATATGCAACTATTTCAATGACTCGATCGACCAATAAAAAGGGGTATCGATGGGGAAGAAACTTCAGGATTTCCGTTATGTCTAACATACAATGAACTCCCTTCAGAAATAAAATATTATGGTGAAGTTAAAGTTACTATATTCATAGAAGCTTCGAGAGCTCCCTTATTTAAATCTATCCGTTTTAATCGCATTTTTTTTACCCATAAAAATTTCTCTGCAGTATCAATATGATAAAGATAGCTCTGTAGTTCATCCATTGAAAGGCCTTTAAAAACAACTTGTGCTTCGACTTCTTTTTGATTGGGGGATATCAAAGGTTTCATTGAAGTAATCTTGGACGAGATACGAGTTTTATCTGCCAAATCTTCAAGGAATGACATTATCTCAAAATTTTTCCCCTGGTTTTTTAAATATTCATCTATTAAAGCTGTTTGAGCTCTATACTGAAGATATTCATCCCGTACTTTTAGGATCTTATCTAATTCTCGTTTTTTCTGAGGAATCAATGCCTCAATCTCGTCCCTGTTTTTTTTTAAGGGAATAATAATGAAAAGGAGGACAACAAAGAGAAAAGAAATCAACAGACCATATATAACTACTCTTTGTTTATTTCGAATTTGAAAGAATTTAATCATTATTTCTGAGTTGTAGATTTTTGGGCTGTTGAAATTTCCAATCTCTTTTCAGCTTCTTTTACGAAGACTGACTGAGGGAAATTTATCAATACTTGCTGATAAGCCTCTGTGGCCTTATCCATATCATTTAATTCCTCGTAACATCGTCCGAGATCCATATAAATGGAATCTCGCAGCAAATAATCTTGATGCTTATCTAAGATGGAGTTAAATATTTCGCACGCCTGCGGTAACTCTTTCTTTTGTTCATATGAGTAAGCTATCGTAATCAAAGCTTGGATTCCAAACTGCCCATTTGGATATTTTTTGATATATTCTTGTGCTCTGTTTATAACTTCATCGTATCTACCCAAATAATACAGGCAATTTAGTTTGAAGAATCTGGCATTTTCAGCTGCCTTTGATCGGGGATAGAGTGTTATTACTTGATCAAATTCCTCCAGGGCTTTTGAATATTTCTCCTCCATTGTTTTAAATTGAGAAGGCACAGGTTGTGATTGATTTTGCGATTGAGTTGCTACAGATGCTTGGTAAGTTTGCATTGCCAAAGTATAAAGCTTTTGGGAATTCTCTTTCTTTGATTTAATATTGAAACGTATACCAAGACCAACAAGTACAACCAAAATTACTGCAATGATGGTAGCGGCTAAAATCTGTTGATTCTGCTTGTCTTTTAGCCACTCCATTACCTTGTGTGTTGTACTGACAAATTCATCTTCTTGCCGAAGAAGCTCCTTTCTTGAAATCTTTTTCTTTATTTTCATATGTTCTCGTTCCCTTTCTTTTTTTGAAATATATTTTCCGAATTCTGAATAATTATATCCGCTTCATTCTCTGAAAGACCTGCCCCAAGGATAATCTGCCGTGCCATTATATCAGAGATAAGGTCAGATGGGGCATGACCATCTGTATTCACAATCATCTTCGCCTCATATTTCCTGGCGATTGAAGCTACATGGCCATTTGTCAAGGAGTGACCTCTCCGCGCAGATAATTCTAAAAAAATTTCTCTTTTAGCTGCTATTTTCACCACTTCATCAGAAACAAGGCCCGGATGGGCTAAAATATCAATATCAGCTTCTACCGCTGCACGATTAGTCCCAGGAGCTACAGGTTCAACTAAGGTCTCTCCGTGAACAATGATAATTTTAGCCCCCAATGCGCGAGCTTCTGATGCCAACGATACAATAGCATTAACTGGTATATGAGTCAACTCAATCCCAGGAAGCGCGTAAATCTTATTGTATTTATTACACCAGGCACAGACCTCAACAATCCGGGAAATAATAAACTCAATATTCGATACATCAGCATGATCAGTAAGAGCGATAGCTTTATACCCGGTTGCCTCTGCCCTTCTGATTAATTCAGCAGGGAGAAGTTCACCATCACTGAAAAATGTGTGTGTATGTAAATCAATCATTATTAAGGTTCTTCTTTTAGGGTAATCCCCTTCCTCAATTAATCCTATCACATTACCATATTTTGCAAAATTTTTCACACTATTTTCTTAAAAAAATTTTTGACAGAATAACGGGGTATACAAGATATAAATCTAGCGAAGTTCAGCCTCATACCAACAAGGGTAAATGGCTGTTTCACTTGACAAAAATAAAAAATTTTGATATATTTAATAAAACTTTTTGTTCTATTAAAAATCCATGCCTTATTAGTATCAAAGGAGGTGTATTACTTTGAAAACTAAAATATTCATCTTTATCATATTAGCTTCCATAGCGAGTTTTATTCTTTCGGCAGGATTATATGCAGATGAACAATTATTTATTAATACTCAATCCTGTAATGAAGAGGGGGAGGTAACTTTTACAATCTCAGTCCGAAACATACCTGAGCCTATTAATGCATTAGGATTTGAGGTACAATTTGATTCATCAGTGTTGCAGTATAAGGATTTTGATTTTGGCAGTTTGACCCACTCAATGAACCTATTCAATGCCAATTTGGATGAATCTGGAGAATCAATTATCATTGGTGGCTTCTCCTATGAGAATGATAAACTCATTCCACAGGGCAGCACAGGGACTATTATTGAACTTATTTTCTCAGTAATTGAATGTCAAAATAGTTCTCTTGTTCTCACTCATTTAATGGATAATATCAAAGGATGGACACCTCATGTCGGTCATTTGCTCTATGAAAATGATTCCGAAGAACCATTAAATAATTGTCGGCTCACAATAAACGATCAAAGTTGCACTGGTTCAGGTGAGGTGACTTTTTCTGTATCTATTGACAATACACTCATTCCAATTGAGGCGTTTGGATTTGAGGTTTATTTTGACCCTTCTATTCTAAATTATAAGAGGTTTACGAGAGGCAATTTAGTAAAAAATTTTAATATATTTGATGTGAATTTTGATCAATTAGGGAACTGCCTTATGATTGGGGGATTCTCATATGAACAGAACCAAATTATTCCCCAAGGAAGCACAGGTACTATCGTAGGGCTTACTTTTTCAGTATTACAGTGCAAAAAAAGCGCCCTTATTCTCACTAATCTCATCGATGACCTGGAAAATTGTCTTACAAAGGACGGATCATTAACACCCAAAGAAACTTCGAGCCAATTACCAACAAACCTGTGGGGATCAGGAACATCATGGTCTATAAATCCTTTTGGAACAACGTCATCATCAGGACTCTCACCATTTTCATGGAATGTATCCCCCAGCACACAGACTACTTCCCAATCAACGACATTATGGAACGTAAATTCCTCCCCATTTATATCCACTCCATCATCCTCACCATGGGGGACCTCTCTGTCTGGTGTCAGTACAGGCATATCATCCCTCTTTGGAACAAGCTCAACAATAATCTTCGGTGGTACAACAATCAGTCCATCGACGCTCTTCTCACCTTCGTCATTAGGAGGGTGGCCAAGATCAACGACTACGACACCGGGATGGCTGTGGTAAGTTTTTGTATAATTTGATTAAATAGGGCTACAAATCTATCTATATAATATACCAATAACGGCAAGAGTATACAATAAAATATTGATGAGCAATGGGACATCAGTCACAAGAACCTTTTCAGGATTTCCTCCTTCATTTTTCTGGTGCATTAAATAAAGATAACGGAATATCCCGTATAATATAAAGGGAACAGTATAAATTAAGTGAGTTGTGTGGAATTTTTCGACTGTCTCGGGTGCTATAGTATATAAGGCATAGGCAATAACCGTGGCTGACGTCACCACAGCGATCATTTGGTCTAATAAATAAGGGCTGTACTCTTGGAGGATCATGCGATGCTTTGTTGCCTTTTCGTCTAATAATATCAATTCATGTCTTCTTTTGCTTAGGGCTAAAAATAATGAGAGAAGCACAGTGCAAATTAAAAGCCAAGAAGACATGGGGACATGAATTACTTCGACCCCTCCGATAACCCGTAATACAAATCCACAGGCAATTGAAAAGACATCCAAGATTACCACGCGCTTTAATATGAAGGAATAGCATAGTTGAAGCACAAGATAAAACAGACAGACAATAAAAAAAGACCTGCTTAGCAACCATCCGATGAATAATGAACACACCATGATGACCACTACGCCAAAAAGTGCGGTCGATTTTCTTAAGTTACCGGAAGCCAAGGGTCTATGGCGCTTTAGGGGATGCATTCTATCTGCGTGTATGTCTAACAGATCATTGATAATATAGACGGATCCGGAACAGCCGCAAAATATCCAGAAGGCGCCAATAGTCTTACACAACATTGTCACATTAAGGAGGTTGCGTGAAAACACAATAGCGGCAAAGATGAGAACATTTTTAACCCACTGATTAGGCCGCATGCTTACTATAAGGAACTTCAATTCAGTCATTCTTGTATCTCTGAGGGGTATTGTTCAAACAAACGGCCCCAGGGGCTGTCACTAAGCCATTGTGTTACCACATTATTACCCTTTCTCGGATACCAAAAATGATCATGGTAATATTCACTTGCAAAGATGAAAATATTGACTAACGGAGTATGGAATAGCAATTTCTGAAAAATTCTCAATGGGGAACGCCATAATAGCATGCCAACACCCGTCCCTAGATTTACTCCCACTTTGAAATTCCACCTTTCATCGGCAATTTCAGGCATCCCGACAATACCAATCTCTCTGGGATTACCCTGTCCTAAGCCTGCATATGTTGCATGAGCGATATAATCAATCTTCATCGGATCAAATCCCATTATCTGAGCAGCCACTGCATCGATTGCCACTTGATCGGCAGAGGCCATAATTACATCCTTTTGATAGGGGATGAGCGTTCTAGGCCCCGGGCCACTTCCTGCAGTGGTTCCATCCATGGTGCAAAAAATCCCTTTATGGATTTCTTTCTGAATTGCGAGTAAATCAACGAGTGTATCATGTATCCATGTATGGGTATAATGCCGGTTTACGTTTAGAAGCCCTCCAAAAGCATTTTTAAGCGCTCCTGTCGTCACAGTATAACTATGAGTCTTCATGGTTGGCAGATGAACTATATTCTTTCCAAAAAAATAATCCGGCAAATAGATTCCTTCAGGATATATCTTATCAAGAACGAGCATTTTTGTTTTCGGCTTGTAGCGAATCCATTTCATATCTTCTGATTTAAAATTATATTTCTTTGGGATTTCATATTTCTCTAACACAGGTCCGAACTTGTTATAGCGATCACCAAGATCAGCTATTGTTACAACCGTTTTATTATGAACATTGACAAGATCATTAAATCCGGCGTTGTGAAGAGCGCAAATTGTCCCTTCCAATTGCCAGGGTGTTGTGTTCGCTCCAGGATAGAGCAAATGCCAGCTGATATTGTCCTTTAAAATTGTTGTAGAGGATGAATCCAGAGCATCTTTCATCCCAACAAGCTCACATAAATATTGATAATCCTGGACCACACTCTCAGGATTAGTTCGCAAAATCCCCACCTTTGCTTTCTTCATGTTAATCCTCTATCATTAAATTCTTCTTAATACTCTTGAAATCTTTATCGGTTCTATATCGTATTCTTCCTGTTACACTAAATAATGATGCACAGAGACAATGCACAGGACAAAGCATAATATAGCGATAGAGTTTATTATTAAATAAATAGATTAGATTCTGGATTATATCAATTGGAGTAAGATAGATATAGACTGCTATATCATACAGTGCATATATAAAATAATACTTTGAGTTATATTTATTGTTAATGTATGAGAGAGCATAGCTATGGCCTATGATTGTTTTTAATCGTGAAAAATTTAATTCATGGTGATGATACACGACAGCATTTGCTTTATATATAATACTGTATCCTGCGTTGAGAACCTGTCTCTGCCATAGTATGTCTTCTGAGCCAGGTAAAAGATCATGGAATTTGAATCTTTTCCAGATAGATTTCCGCAGCGCACAATTTGCATTTGAAAAATGAATTTTTTTTACATCGTGAGTAGTCTTTTTAAACTTTATATCTTTATTTCCAAAAAATTTTTCAAATTGACGCGCCTCATATGGATTTTTCTCCTTAATGGAGATTTGTTTCCCATAAATAGCAGCTACCTCAGGATCTGAAAAACCAAAGGTTAAATGAGCAAGCCATTGTGTATTACTGGGCAGAGTATGGGCTGAAAGATTTACCATTATTTCTCCATGTGCCATTTCTGCCCCAAGATTAAGCGCTCTCCCATAGGTAAATGATCCCTCCGGCATCTGCACAAGCCTCACCGGGTATTTCTTTGTAAGCTCCACGGTTCCATCGGTTGATCCTGAATCTATAATAATTATTTCATATTCTCCATCGAAGTCTTGCCGGAGTATACCATCCAATGTCTCTCGGATTAATGCTCTCTCATTTTTTGTTCTAATAATAATGGATATATACATAATGGTATTATAGTAATATCTTCTATGTTAGCTTACGAGGCCTTTCTATGTAGATAATACCAAAAATAATCTCGCATATGGATTTATACCATATTCTTATATATTTTCTTCGATCAAGGGCATTTCTCTTCCGAACTATATACCCTATCGTCAATAATTGTTGAATAATATCTAATGTTTTAATGGCACATAGTAATAACCGGGATTTATAATATTTATAAATAAATCTGTATCGATCTTTAATAATTCCTTCTATACTATGCCATCCATCAATTTTATATGCCGTATCCTTTGTGAGAGAAAAATCGTTCAGAGCGGAAATTTGTCGCTCATAATGGATGACGTGTGGATATACAAGATAGTAACAGCGCCATCCGACGATACGGGCTCTCATGCAAAAATCCTGATCAGCAACCCAGACAAAATATCTATTATCAAAAGGGCCAATCTCCTCATACAATTGCCTTCGAAATATCATACATGCGTTCCATACGCATTCAACCTGTTTATTTTTTTTATGATCCCATTCACTAAGGCACGGCTTAAAAAGCCTCAAGTTTTTTAATATTCGATCTAACAACCTGAAGATATATTGTCTAAGACCCGGGCAATAAATCTCGCAAGGATTATAACTTCCATCAGGATACACCAAATTGGCACCAAGAATACCTGCCTGTTCATGCTCATTAAAGAAATGTATAAACTCTTCAAATAACTCCGAACTTACTACTATATCAGGATGCACAACCAGAAAATAATCACCTCGCGCCAACTTAAGCAGAGGATTGATAGCTTTTACAAATCCGGCATTATAGGAGTATTTCTTAATATATATAGGTACTGATGAGGATGTTGAAGCAATTGACTGGGCGATGCTGAAGCTTTCATCTGTGGAATCATTATCCGCAATAAAGATTTCAATTTCATGGGGGGGCTTCGCAGCCAACAATGATTCTACACATCTTTTGAGCAAGGGCCCTGTATTGTAATTTATAATAAAAACTGAAATTATCATCGTGAACAATAACGTGATGCAATGATACCACCTATTCTTTGTACTGCGTTTCTCTCTCCGAATAGATTTTTAGCTATGATCAGTATTACTTTGACTCTTTTATACATTACTGCTCTATTGTTGCTCTCTTTATCATATCTCGTTATTTATCGGTTTTTAAAATCTCCAATGCATCCTCTACAGTTATATTTTCATGAACAATATTGCAAATAGCCTTCACCATAGCCTTTTTTCTTTTATGTTGAAACACATTGCGTCCGATGGAGACCCCAGCTCCCCCCGCATCGAGAGAATCCTTTACAATCTGAAAAATCTCCCGCTCTTTATTCGTCTTCTCACCCCCGGCAATCAATACAGGGATTGGGCACCCTTTGACTACCTCCTGAAAGGATTCTTTTGTTCCAGTATAACTTACCTTAACCAAATCTGCTCCCAACTCTGCAGCTATTCGTGCTGCGTGTTTGACACCCTCCGCAGAGGTCTCCTCCTGGAATTTATCCCCCCGTGTATACATCATTGCCAATAATGGCACTCCCCATTCCATACATTGTATGGCGACCTGACCAAGGTCATAGAGCATCTTAGACTCACTCTCAGCCCCGATATTTATATGTACTGATACTGCATCTGCTCCCATCTTCAAAGCCATTGTGACTGTATTTACTAAGACCTTTGCATTAGGATCCGGCGCCCACACCGTGCTTCCAGAAAGATGAAGGATAAGACCTATATCCCTGCCATGCATTCGATGGCCATGCAAAGGCAGCCCGACATGTCCTAAGACAGCATTAGCCCCTCCTTCAGCAATCTCATTCACCATATCCCTCATATCAACAATCCCTTCGATAGGGCCAAGAGTTACCCCATGATCCATAGGCACAATAACTGTCCTTTTCGTATTACGCTCAATAATTCTTTCAAGGCGTATATTTTTTCCTATTCCCAACATACTTCAGTATCTCTCCTCTTTTAAATTTAGTTCATTATTAATTCATCGCACAATATTAATATTCATTTTATTAGAGTATTATACTACTACAATAATGCAAAGAAAAAAAAATAGATATTTCCACAGCTTTTTTTTTATACCATGCGAAAAAAGAGTAAAGTTCACTATCTGATTCTGTTGCCAAATCGATTTGAAAATATACATAATAAATTTATCAAATCTCTTCTCCCTCACTCTCAGCATGGCAAGACGATAGAGCAGCCTTGCAATTGCTTCTGTCTTGTAGTCTTGATATTGAAGGGGAGTCTGGTGGGCAATTTTTAACAGGATTTGTTCTATACCATCTGCCATTAAGCTATTTTTATTTTGGGTATTATCTCCGTGCATTCTAAAACGTGTCAAGGGTTTATTAATTTTATAAAATAAATAGTAATGAGCCAATCGTCTCCATAAATCAAGATCTTCCCAGGTAATCATTGTTTCATCGAACAGTCCGACTTTTTCCAAGCATGTTCTTCGAATCATGCATGATGATATTGAGCCAGTTATCACATTATTGGTCATCAGATCTTCATATAATGCTGCTCTTTTTGGCTTATCCCACGTAATATTTTCTTTAGATACTTCACCTTCTTTATCTATAATTATCACATCAGTATACACAATTCCTATATCGGGCTTGCTTTCGAGAACAGCAACCTGCTCAGCAATTTTGGACTCCTCCCAAAGGTCATCCGAATCAAGAAATGCTATATACACTCCTTTTGAATGCCTAAAGCCATTATTTCGCGCACGGGAGCGTTCTGAACGTTGTTGGTAGATATAGTGAATCATGCCTGTATCTCTATATAGCCTGAGAAGAGAATAAGTTCTGTCATTAGAACCATCATCTATGACTATTATTTCAATATTCTTGTAGGTTTGCCTTATTACACACTGGATTGTATCAACTATATATTCTTGACGGTTATATGTCGTAATAATTACACTCACAAGAGGATTTCTGCTGTTTTTGCCTTGTATTTTATTCACCATCGTACTATTTTATATCCCCTTTATAACGCATAAATGTCATAGTTGGTGAAACATATCAGCTAATGCGCGCGATCGACCCTGCCATGTGTGTTTCTCTAAAATACTCTGCCGTGCATTCTGGCCCAATTTGTTTCGCAATTCAGGATTATCAATTAATGTTATTATCTCTTTTGCTGCAGCATTACTGTTCCTAAAGTCAACAATAATCCCATTTTCGCCATGACGGATCACCTCCATTATTTGTGGAATGGGTGAGGCAACAACCACCTTTCCGGCAGCCATATATTCATAAATCTTTATCGGCGAAGCATAAAATGCATCATGGGGATAGGGAGCAAGTGCTATATCAACTAATGAAAGATAATCAGAAATATAACATTGCTCAACAGTTCCGGTTAAAAAGACCCTATGCTCTCCCTCCAATTCCACTATTCTTTTCCCTATAATTAAAAAAAAGATATTATCATTCATTGCCAATAATATCTTGGCGAGTCTTACTAAATCCTTCGTTCCTGACCACCCTGAGCCCATCCATCCTATGATAACCTTCTTAGATGGAAGAGACAATTCATTGAGCAGAGCACTATTTTTGATTTTAGGATAAAATTCATGCGGATCAGCCCCATTTGGGATCACAACTATTTTCTTGTTTTTTAATCCCTTACTCAAATAATAATCTCTTAACTTATGAGAGATAACAAACAGTGCGTCTGCATATACTACATTGAGTCGTTCTATATATTCAGCTATAAACGAGCGCAGACAATTCTTTCCCCAAATTCTATCATATTCATATATCACCGGAGAGTCTGCCTCGAGTATAAAGGGTATTCTCATAAGCTTGGCTAAAAGAAGTCCTGAAAAATTATAAATTTCAAGTCTTGTAATAATAATATCTGGTTGGTCTTTTTTAATGAGAAAATATTCCTCAACGATATTTTTCAGATTCATTAACAGGTGGTATGCTTCATTAAAATATTTTTTCAGTAATCCCCTGCCGAACGCTTTTGCTTTTGTAGTGAATGAATATTGGGTTGTCCGGAAAATAATTTTTACATATGTGTTCTCTTTTCTTAAACCGTCGGCCAATTTCTCAATTTTCTTTGCAGGCCCGATACTCACTCCTTGAATATCTGGGACATAACTAAAATATAAGACCCGCAATTTCTTCATTATCCTATTGTGATTGATTTGCAATCTTTTTATAGGAGGAAATATCTTTCGATACCTTTTTCGATACTTTTGAAGAATTTCTGTGATTTTCCCAGGCAGGCGGATAGGTCCTTGTGGCAAACCTTAGAAATGAAACAAAACCTGCTATATTGAGAGAAAGGAAATAAAAAGGGAAATAAAAAATCTCTTGCCAGATTCTCCTATTTATCTGAATAACATTCGCCTTTTTTTTCTCTCCAAGTGGAATAATAAATCCCAAGGCTGCCCATAGGAGCAAAATGCATTGCGCGTAGAGAGTTATTTGAAATAGTGAGCTCTCTTTAAAAAGAAATAGATTTGTGACGAAAATTGAAATCATTAAGAAGGGTATAAACCAACGAATTATTTTATGTGACCATAGAATGAAGGCAATAAAACCTTTAAAGGGATTTAAGAGCGGATAAAAAAATCTAATGGCATGAAAATTTCCCGCACCTATCCGTATCTTTTGAGAATAGGAATCCTTTATTCTTAAACACCCGTTCTCTTTCGCATTCACCTCCGGGTCGCTGACTGCCCTATAATTCGCAGCAATGATATTAAGTGTTATTAAAAAATCATCAACCATCACTCGATCTGCAGGCAATGGTTTAAAAAGCGATTTACGGATCGCATAAACCCCGCCATTGGCTCCAGGAAGTGAAGTAATATTCCCCTCTTTTATTTTAAGCCATGTTTCATAATTCCAGAACTGCGTTTCTATTATACTTAAGGGATTCCCCTGAATAGGCTTGAATTTTAATCTTCCTGATACGCATCCAATAGTTGGATCCACAAAATGACGCACTAATTTCTTTAACACATCTTCCCTTAAAATTGAATTAGCATCGCTTAGCACACAGATTTCGCCTCTTGTCTGAGGTATGACACTATTAAGCGCATAACTCTTTCCCTTTCGCCCATTAATCCGTATAAGCTCAATTCTCCTGCGGCTGTACTGACTAATTATATTATCCGTATTATCCGTGGAGCCATCTGAAATGAATATAATTTCTAATCTGTCTTTAGGATATTTCAGATGACAGGTATTTTCCAATTTTCTCTTGATCACATCCTCTTCATTATATGCTGAGACAATAAAAGAAACAAAGGGGTAATAGTGCTCATCAATTTTCCACTTTTTCTGATTAAAAATCTTCTCTAAAAGAAAGATAATTCCTGGATACAAAATATATGTATAAAGAATCAAAAAATTACATCCAATAAATAGTGCTTTCAAAAAATACATATAAAAACCCTACATGCCCTTAAGCACCCTTTCTAGAAAGAATGATCCAGAAGGTCTTACATATAATAGCTATATCAAGATAAATAGAATAATTATTAATATAATAAAAATCATACATAAGCTTACGACCCAAATCTAAATCATTCCTTCCGTTTATCTGAGCAAGGCCGGTGATCCCTGGTACAATAGAGAGTCGAAGTCCTTGCAGATCTTTGTATTTATAAACATAATGAGGCCTCTCAGGCCGTGGGCCCACAATACTGAGATTTCCCATGAGTACAACGAACAATTGCGGCAATTCATCAAGACTCGTCCTTCGCAAAAACCTGCCAATTGAGGTTACCTGCTTATCACTCGTTGCATACCATGTGGGACCGCTTTCTTGTTCCGCGCCGTTGATCATAGATCTAAACTTATAAAGCATAAAAGGTTTGTTGTCTTTGCCTATTCTAATTTGTTTGAAAAAAATAGGGCCTTGAGAGGTCAATTTAATGGCGATAGCAATAATAATCATTACTGGAAGAGCTACTACTATGGCAATAAGAGATATGACAATATCAAAAGCTCTTTTCATAAATAGATTAAATCCGGAGATTGGTTCAGCAATCAATTCAAACAGCGCAACCTCTTCCATTTGTCTTATTTTTAACCTACCGTTAAATACTTCATAAAGATGGGGAGTGATAAAAACCCTTATTCCTAGAGCATTAGATTGATTAACTATATTATAGAGCTTTGATAATGATAAATTTTTATCGCATAAGATTATGTGTTCTATGCTATATTGATTAAAAATCTCAAGAAAATTATCCACTACTCCAAGATTTTTTAAATCCAGGTATTGTTTTTCTTGCCCTTGATCGGTTATATAACCGAGAATATTCCAATGAGAATAAGGCATATCTTTCATCATCTTAAGAAAATGCCCTATCTCTTCATTTATGCCAATCACTATGGTATCTCGTGCTGCTTTTTTAATGAGAACGAATTGCCTCCGATAGGAATAATAGAGAAGTCTCCAACCCAAAAGAAGAAAAATATTTGCACTCCACTCATAAAAGATGACTAACCGGGATATACCAATATCATAAAAATAATAAGAACGGATTAAATGGATGAGGGCAAAAATAACGAGACTACTGAGGGTTGTGGATTTGACAATCTTATCGACAATAGCATAAGAATTTAATTCCTTATCCTTATCATAAAGACCAAAAAAGAAAAGAGATGAGATGCGCACTATCGTATACCAGAGGGCAAATAAGCCAAAATATTCATAGAAATTGGAGAAAAATACAGGCCCTCTATAAGTACGATAATGGAAAAAATAGGCAATACCAATCGCTCCATTTACCATTATCGTATCAATAATAAATGAGTAAAATTTATTTTCTTTTCTTTTCTGTATGTCGGTCACTGCCCTCTCCCTACGCAGCCAGGCTAAAAATGCTTCCCATATGTTCTTCCCCTCTGCTTCGGGATATTTCCTGAAATGCGTGCGGAAGTTCCCTGATAATTGCTCCCACCTGGGTGGCGGGATTTGGCCGGGCTCGTTTACCAGCTATACGATTCACCCGGGCTGCTATTGAACAGGCATCAATAGGTTTCATTCCATTGGCATAAAGAAGCGCGCTTATTGTTCCTGTGATCGTATCTCCGGTGCCCCCGATAGGCTCAAGTTCTTTCACAACCGGCTCATCTATCTGATCGATAAGTTTGGCATCATGAAAAATATAATCCGTTTTACCTTTCACAAAGAGGATCTTCGCTGCATTATTCCAATCATATGCCCTTATAGCAAGTTCTTCTACCTGATCATCCATATGCCAAATAAAGCCGCGGGTATACGCAGGATGATCTGCCTTTTCATCTGCCAGAAAAGCTACCTCACCCACATCCGGCGTAAAGATATCATAATAGTGTGCAAAACCTGCGGCTTTTGCCACATACATTGATCCAGCGTCAGCTATGAGAAAAGGCTTCTTCTCTTTTTTCTTCACTGCGTCGATGACCCTATTGTGTTTGAGTATATCAGGCATAATATAATGAAATGTCAATATTTTTATATTCATCTCGGGGATATTCTCTTCCAAATATCTATATATTTTTGTGCTTCCATCCCGTTTTCCAATATCTCCCGCTACCACACAAAAAGGCATTTTGCTTCCCAGTGCATCGCATACTGTCGCAACCGTCGTTATCATAGCTGCGGTCCCCCGATTTAAATCAATTAAATGACCGTCTATGGTAAGACCCTTCAGGGTCAATTTCGCATATCCCGTAATTAATGGCATATTCTTTACCGGAATAGTGCCTGCTAATATTAACATTGTTTCACCTCCATTTGTTTTTTCATTTCCTCAAAAGCTATATAAAGAGAATAAGCGCAGAGAGACTCTCCAAGATTTCTCGGATTTGGCGCTGAATAAAGATTTTTCCCGATTAACTCAGTGGCTAAATATGGCACATCCGGACAGCCACCTCCTGAAATATTGACAATCATATAATTCTTCTTATCGACGGTGATTTTCATATTAGCTGCTTTCACCATAATATATTGTCCATAATCAACAATTCTACACAATTTCAGAGGCTCGAGCCTCTCGCTTGATAAAGGGACTACCTCAAGAGGTATAAGATTTTTATCCTCCAAAATACGTATGATTCCTAATTGCTCCACAAGAGGAAATTCAATTGTCAAATCGCATCCCGTACGAAATTGCGGAGGAGGACTGACCACTTTTATATCAGTATATCCTTCATTCTTCAAAATATCCTCGGTTTGGATAACCTCACTTGTATTTTGAAAAATCAATAATCCGCGACCAACTGGTTTTTCCTTTGGTTTTATATTCCATTTAAATTGTCCGAATAATTTCATGTTATTTCCCTTTATTTATAATGCAGCATAGCCTCATTATAATATTGGCTAAGATTATATGCATAATTTTCTTCTTTGTAGTGATCTCCTAATGCCATTTCCTGGGCCACTTCATCTAGAACAGTAAAGAAAAATTGTAGATCTTGCTCCGTATGCCTGACAGAGAGTGCACCACCTCCATGCATCGCAAAAACTCCTTTATTGAGAAGCCTAAGCCTTAAATCTCCTTCTCTGCGAGAAAGATCGCAGTCTAATGAAATATTTTCGCAACTTTCCAGTTTCATTCCCTTACTTTTAGGAAAATTTGTCATAAATAGTGACGCAATTCCCGTACATTGAACATTGAGACCATGTCGTAAAAAAATAAGCTCTACTTGATCTCTTATTTTCTCCCCCATCCTGTTTAATCTGGGATATATCCAGTCTTGATTTTCTTCTAAATAAGTAAGCATAGCAATGCCCGCTGTCATACTCAATGGGGCGCATGAAAACGTTCCACCGCCAATAAGTGTTTTCTCACTGGCAGGCAAATCTTCGATAGGGCTGCACCGCTTCATAATATCTGCCCGTCCGGCTACGGCACCGATTGGCATACCTCCTCCGAGAATTTTTCCTAACACAGTTAAATCCGGCATGATATTGAATACACTCTGCGCTCCTCCAAGGGCAAGTCTAAATCCCGTGATAACCTCATCAAAAATCAATAAAGCCCCTACTTTCTCCGTCATTTGACGAATCGTCCGTAAGAATTCCAAATCTGCAGGAATAAATCCCCCTTCACCGAGCACAGGCTCCATAATGACACCCGCAAGATCATTCGCATTTTTTGAAATAGCATCCGCTACTTTCTGAGTATCATTAAATGGCACCACGATTGTTTCCTCTTTCGCTTCTTTACTGGATCCCCCAAGCTTCGATACGCTCAAAGCAGGATTATCAACCATTGCAGATACAGCGCCAGCGCCATGCCATCCACCTTGCATTTTTATAAATTTACTTTTTTTTGTATATACTCTGGCCAAACGTCGCGCATTAATCCCTCCCTCTGTACCGGAACAGCAAAATCGCACCTGTTCAGCTGAGGGAATAAGACGGCATACTATTTCAGCCAGTTCAACCTGTTTAGGATGGACAATGCCCCATTGAATACCCTTTTCTATCTCCTTCTTTATACTAGTTGCAATAACTTCAGGATTATGCCCGAGAATATTAAGATAATGCCCCATCCAGAAATCTAGGTATTTATTCCCATCCACATCCCAAAAATAGGCCCCATCTGTTCTTTTCGCATAAAAGGGATACGGTTCATGATATCTTAAATTATGGCATACTCCTCCTGGCATGACTTTAAGAGCTCTTTTATGGAGAAGCCTTGACCGTGGTGTTTTACTCTCTAATTTTTCTAATGTAGTATGCTTCATCAATCTCACCTCATCTCTTTTTCTAATTCAGGGACATCCAAGCGCATCCTGCCAGTACAACCCACTACCACCGTATCATCATGTTTAACTACTCCTCTTTTTGCCAGTTTTTGCAGACCAGCAAGGGCAGTTAAGGATTCAAGGCCCGCTTTCCCTTCAGGGACACCATCTGAGTGAAACAAATCGAGTAAATAGGGGAAAGCCTTCCGTTCTGCCTTTTTCCCTCCTTCAAATGCATCTTCAAATGTCACTCCGAGGTTGCACAAATGTGGGTAGGACTCAAAAATCTTCGGAATTCCAATCCCAATAACATAGGTATCAAGATGGTCAACTACTCTTTTGCCCACAACCGGTTCGACGAATCCACGGGAGGCGAGAACCATGGGGGCACACCCCCAGGGTTGAATACCTGCAAGATGGGGCCTTTTATTAAAAACCTCAGAGCATGCCTTAGCAAAGGAGAAAATTCCTGTTCCACTGCCAAGGCCTTGAAAATACCAATCTGGTGCTTTTCCTAAATCTTCAAGAACCTCAAGACCAAGGGTCTTCATCCCCTCAATCCTTGTTTGATTATAAAACCAATATTCTATCGGGAATCTCATTTTTTCAGCAAATTGATATGCATTATGGATTGCCTCATCAAACGTTATCCCACTATAATGGATCTTTATATTATCATAGTCATAAAGCCCGTCCTGGCAAATCATACGGTCAAAAAGTTCTTCCCATCTCTCCCGTGCATTTTGAGGAACAAACATATGTATCTCCATTCCACTCATCGCTGCTCCCCGACAATGAGAAATACCGCTGTCACCCGTGCTGGCCCCTACTAAGGAGGTATACCCTAATTCTTTAAGCCTGGAAAGTGTCATGAATGCTTCTCTATCTTTAAATGTCTCTGTAGGCTGCATTGAATCAAGTTTAATGTACACATTCTTTAAGCCAAATTCTTCAGCAATAGCTGTGCATTTAATTAAGGGGAATTTCCTCACCCCAAGGTCCAATGCATAATCCATATTGTGCAAAGGAAGCAGCTCATGAAAACGCCATACAGAATCTCCATATTTTGGATCCGGGTAATTATCCCAGTTAACTTCCTCATAAATATAGGGGAGCAGACCTTCGGTAGAGCATTCGCAGTTACGGATATGGGGAGCTTCATAATATTTCTTCCCACATTTGACACATTGTCTATAAAATTTTTTTGCCATGATAACACTCCTTCTATTTTTAATATACTACCTTTCTCTAAAGGTTATTCCTAAGATTAGAATAAAAATAATACCAGTTAATAATGCTATTTCTCCCTGAAAAGTAGGCCCTGCAAGTGTACTTCTCAATAACCAGTTATGTACAATCCCCGCTCCTATCAACATACCAATTACCGTAATGCCTGCATCAATATTTCCTTCACCCGCCATTATTAACTGACGAAAGGGGCATCCATTTGCAAAAGTGCTTAAGGCCCCTACTAAAAACATGCCTCCAAATGACCATCCATGAGCAAGATGAGAGCCTGGTTGTCCAAACATACCTAATTTGAAATACCCTAAAGCAAGACACATTACTAATGAACTCACCAACAAGGAGAGTATACCCGATAATAAGAGGGTATCCTTGGACATAAGAAAATTTCGCACACCAGCCATCATGCAGAAAGTTGATCTTTGAGCAGAAAATCCAATGCCTACACTTACTATAAGCGCTATAAGAAAAGGAGCATGCATTGCGGCTGGTCCATAAGTTCCCGTAATAAGGAAGTGCGCTTTAATTCCATATGCAAGAATCAAAAAAATTATTAAAAGGGGAAGCAGAAAAGCATCTATTGGGTGTGCCTCTCTTTTTCGCTCCAAAGTAAATCTATTTTTAATAAATCCCAAACCTACCCAGACACCGGCAATAAAACCCAATATCCCGGCAATAGCTGTAAGATCGCCTGCTCCTAAGCGAAATGCTGCTTTAATCGGGCACCCGATAAACAGGCCAGCACCTATCATAATATAAATTCCCATTAATAAGCGCACAAGGGGCAATGATATTCCACTCTTGGGTTTAAAGGTACCCGTAAGATAGGCACACAGAAAAGAACCAAGAATGAAGCCTAAAATTTCCGGACGAAGATAGCTCATTCTTTCTATACTATGCAAATGCAAGGCTCCGGCAATATGCTCCATAAAACATGAAACGCAAAATCCGGAATTAATTGGATTTCCTAAACACACCAGAATCACACCGACCACGCCTAAGAGAGTCCCCGTCACTATGGGACTTGCCAGAAATCTATTGTTTTTGATCTTTGTATTATTCACAGCCACCTGCAACTTTCCTTCTAAGATAATATAAATCTCTTAATGTCTGTTTCACTTCACTATCATTTGGTTTCAAATTCTTCTCACGTTTAAACTTTGGAATAGCGGATGATAGCAGTGCAATGACCTCTTTATTGATAAATAGATAATAATTTTTATCAAGAAATTTAGAATCCGCTTCAAGCGCTCTGCGATATGATTGAGCGCTTTTGCCTAACATTGCCTGTTTTCTGTAAAGCCTTGCCTGATATACCAAGCTTTGTGCTCGATCTGGCTTATTTTGTATAATATTATTAATTTCCGAGAGGGCCTTTTGAAAATCTCTTTTCTCTTCATGTTCAAAAACCAATTTATAGATTTTTTGATCTTCCTCCCGTAAGATTTTATTCTTTATAGGGCTTATAGAAGGTTGATCAACAACCGCACTGGTAACCTCCCCTTTCTCATTGAGAATCATCACCGCAATGAGAATGATAAGAGCAGCAATAATGATACAATTTAGCCTGTCAAAATTATCGAATTGTTTCACAATCTTCATACATTCTTTCTTTACTATCTTCTACTTACTTCCTCTTCCCTTCTCTTTTAGTATCTTACTCTCTATTTTAGCCTATGATTAAAACTACAATTATGCATCTTCACTTTCTTTAGGCAATAATAAAGTGAAAGTATGCTGGGTAAGCAAAATATATTAATTAAATCTTATTTACAACTAATATTCTTCATACGGATACATGTTACAATTCTTCAGCATTGTCCGAATAGGATCATAATCAGAATCCTTGACCTCAACAAAACCATCAATCCAAAACCGGCGTAATATCTTCACTACCTCGCCATCTAACAAAACAGTATCGTCTTTTGTGATCGCCAGCATTATATCCTTTACCTTCCGGGCTATTGCAGTATCCACATGGCTTAAAACACTCATAGTACAATAGGCAATGGGCTCATTTTCTCCTAATATGCGAAAATCATCCTCTCTTATCTTTCCCTCTTCGATCATATGATCAAGATCAAGACGGGGTGCTGCACCAGCATCGAATGCACCATATAGGACACCATAGATCACTTTCTCGTGTTTGAACGCTCCCCAGGGAATAGCATAATATGAGAGATCTAATTCAGGATCGATTCCGGATTTTAGCATAAGATCGTATTGAGATAGATACCCCATAGGGGCAAGAGCAGGCCCAAAAACCATACTTTTTCCTCTTAGATCACTCATAGCCTTAATTTTACTTTGCCTACGTACAATAATAGTGCCTGCATCCATTGAACCATAACGACCTCGCAGTTCACCTGCTATCAATGTGGCCCCATATTCTTTTTTAAAAATTATATACAGTATGGAATTAGAATGAGCAAAATCCACCCCCTTCTTTTTGACAATATCTTCAAAGTCAGCGGTGTTAATATAGAGAGATATACATGGTCTGTCTAATCTTTCTGAAAGATAGGCAGTTAAAGGCTCAAATCGTGCCTTGCTCTCTTGAAGACTATTACAAATCATATAACCGATCTTTAGAGGTGGCAGAGATTGAGCAGACTTTCCCTGGCAACCGGCACAAAGCATTATGATAATAATTCCTCGTACTATATCTTTAAATTTCATATTCACTATATTCCCCCAGCTTATTGATCTTAGGAAATCTTCCATTCAGGTAATAAGTTATTATTCTTTAAAAACTGGAATGCCATATCCTTATTTATTCCGTTCGTTGCTTTTTTTAACAACTCTTCTAGACTCTCATTTAATATTTTATTGTTTAATTTATTTATTAAGCGTCCCAAAAGAGGAAACTTATTGAGTGTATCTTTTCTGACAACTGCAGCAGCCATATTGGGAAACTCTTGGCCACGATCTGAAGGCATTATATAGCCAAAAGGTTTTAACCACACAAGATCAAATTCCTTCTTATACCCCTGTTTCACTATAGAATAAATTCTTCTCGGATTGACTTCCGGATTTTTGTATTCAATCTTTCTTAAACCATCGCTATAATAATCGATATAAATGTTAATCTCTCCATTGAGGGCAGCCTCAATGCATTTCTCATGATCCTTAAAATCAATAATCTCAATACTTGTACCCGTTGATTCTCCAATAAGACAGGAGAGTATCTCAGACATAATCTTTTGATCAGGTTGATTTGTTATACCAATTGTTATTACGCGCCCTATGCAGCACATTACCGCATTATAGAGGCATACCAGGAGCACTCCTCCTATCACTACAATAACTGCTTTCTTGGTAATTCTGCTCATCGTATATTTACACCTTTCAGATTAAATCCCAATTATAATTTTATCTTAAACTCATAAAGAATTTCTTTAAGGGTATTTCAACAATACTTATTAATTCATGCAAAGCTGATACCACCAATGTTGATTTATTGCTCGCATACCCATAAAACTCTACGCCATATTCGCGAGCAATCAAATTAACATTACCACTACAATCAGCCCCCTTTTCAATGGGTCTTGCTACGAGCAATACACCATTTCCATCCTCTTTAAAATTCTTGATTACCTCTATCTCTTCCTTACGAAAGAGGGTTGCATCTTTCTCTTTGTAATCCTCTCCCTCAATAATCCACAGTTGGCCGAAAGCACTTAAGAAATCCCTTGTAATATTCGAGACCTCTTTTCTATTGGTAACAGTTATCTTATATCTATTATTGTCAGATAATAATGATACAAGATCCTCTTTAAAATAATTATTATTATATCCAGAGCTTTGGTACGTATTATAAATGAGAATGGAGTCTTTTCTCTCGTTATATATGGTGTTCTCTAACCATTGGGCAATATTTAAGATATATTGCCAATTATCAGCGCTATTGCTCCCGCCATTTTTAAATCTATCAATACAGGCATCAAAGACCAGCCCGCTCCCCCCTTCAATATCTTCATACGCAGCAATTTGAGCTTTATTATCCGGAGCCAGTGTTATCTTTATATTGTCATCTATTTTCTTTATAACCGCGCACTCACCGGCAGTCAATGAATGAACTGATTTCAATAAAGGATCGCCCAGATTCACATAAGGAATAAAAACGAATAATCTGAAAAGATACGCAAAACATATTGTTCCTATAACGCTTATGCTCATATACAGCACAAATGTCCTCTTCTTGAACATACTCCATAAAAGTACCATAGCTGGTATTGCAGTAACAGGGCCCCCGATTAAAAACGCCAAGGCAGCACCACTGTCTATTGTCCCAGGCAGCGATGCTTTGATATGGTAAAGAATACTTGAGGCGCTTATCTGATGAAGAAAGACAGGAATACTTCCAAAAGTCACCAAAATTATATTGAATGGCTGACCTTCTCCGAATAAGGTATTAATATATTCAGGAGAGATATATCTTTCAGCAATTGATCCTATTATAATACCTACAAGCACATATTTGCCCAAAAGCCAGATCATTTCAACAGATTTTGCTAAAAAGACCACAAATTTATTTTTATGCTTTGCTGCCAGCCGATTGCTAAATTTTTGCCCGCAACTGCACCGCAGCCTCTCATCAGCATAATTAGGATCATGAAAATCACCCTCAGGGATACCGCCCTCAAGAAATAATTCAGAGGTCTTAAAATAATTCCTAAGCATATGCGTTACCAAACCAGCTGAAACTCCCATCAAAAAGGCCACAATTACTCTAATAATTGCCCACTCGATCCCTAAATCTCCGATGGTCAGAAAAAATGTAGTGACGCTCATTAACGGTGAAGATATAAGCAAGGCCATAGCTGGCGCCAAGGGGAGTCCTGCTGCTAACAGAGCAATCACAGTCGTCAAAATGCCACATGAGCACAATGGGCTAAAAACTCCAATGAGAGAGGCAAAAAATATGCTTGCAAATCCATAGCGATTGAGGGTGTTCCTAAGCCGGATATGAAATTTATAGGTACGGATAAAACCAGCTATGACAACACCAATAAAAAAATATGGAGCAATTTCCCAAAGCTCCATCACAACCCCCTTCCGGTTAAAAAGCAGCTGAAAGATTTCTTTGACGAAGCTGGTGAGAAAGGAGCCGGATGCATGCCGCCAGACATGATAGATAATAATTAAAAGTCCTATTCCTAATAAGGACCACAAAGTAAGCGATACGGTTCTATTTTTCTTCCCATGGATACTACATTCCTCTTTCATTCACTCACCTTTTTGATTAACTTATTCTATTTTAAATATTATAATTATATATATTAATAATTACGATCTAATAAATTAAAAATAATCAATAATATTATATCCACTATTTTAAGCAAGTTACATACCATATATGTGGGGATTTCTTCTGCTTATAATTACTTGTCTTTTTGAGGCCACAATCAAAACATCCTTAAACCGTGCAGAAATCTTAACATATTAGTGTGAACAATCCCTTACAGCTAAAGCATTGTGGCATTAATAACAATAACGTGACACAATAACATGTATGTAAACTCTCACTTTGTCTTAATAAATTGAATTAAATTTCAATCGCTTCATAAATGTTATATGTGAATAATTAATTTAATTTATTAAGATATTAATAAAAAGAGTGGTTATGCCCTCACAAAAATAATTGATTGTGCAATTATAATCTATCCTTCTTTAAAATCCTATCATAAATTAGAAAAGACAATTATATATAAAAAAATATTAGTATAGAGGAATATACTGATTATATTATAGCATTATTTATTATGATATTAGATTTACGCTTTAGGTCTTAGCTCTCTTTCCTCTCCCCTTGAGAGAGAAAAACATTATGTGCGAATCCCAGTAAATACCGACCATTAGATACAAGATTAATCCCAAGATATATATAGGAAAGAAAGATATAAGAAAGATAACTACTCATACGTTTACCTTTAAAACTTACACTATTTACCATTTGTATTCGTTTTATAATATAGCCTAACTGACATAGAATTGATGCTGCCCACACGAAAAAATTCAGAGGAACTATGCATAAAAGTAGTGAAAGAAAAAAAATAATAAGTTTTGAAAGCGTTTTATAACTTATACCATTTATTATTAAATATGCTGTTGTCCATCTCAATTCCCCTTTCATAAAATATTTAAATGAAGAGGGAAAATAAGTATATATTTTAGCTTCCTTACAAAAATATGGCTCGCGTCCTATATTCTTTAAGCGCTCGACAGCCAGATAATCCACTCCGATTTTATATCGTGGATCAAAAATAACACTATGCATTGCAGGTGGAATATCATTAAAAAAGGCTATTCCTCCTCCCCCCCCACAATGGGTCAATTTCTCAATATAAAATTCTTTATTGATCATATAAAATTGACTGATCAAGGAGCGTTTAATCGGAAAAGGATTTGAGATAGTGATCCTATTCTTATTCTTTTTTATGGGCATGACCATATTATATAGCCAATCTTTATCTACTATAACATCCGCATCTAATAAGACAATAAATTTCCCTTGCGCTATTGAGAGGCCTCGCATGATGGCGTGATTTTTACCAGCTTGATTCTGCTCTATGACCTTATATTGTGCGAATGCGCTTATATACGGGGTATAGTTAAGGGCAATGCTGTAGGTTTGATCTGCTCCGCCTCCAATAAGTATAACCTCACACTGATCCTTGGGATATGCAAGTCTATTAAGAGAGAGAAGATTTCTCTTAATGACTGATGCTTCATTCCACGCAGGTATAAGGATTGATACTTCCATATACTTATAATATTTTATATATCCAATGTGGTATATAATATTTTCTTCTGTTCAGTATCGCTCCAATAATATTGATATGTGCATTGTCCAAAATAAAACGCGCGTTTTGGACAATCTCTCGTCGCGTTTTCCCTGCTTGAATAGTGAGGATAACCCCCCCAAGATGATGTGCGAGTATAGTGGTATCGGAATAATGATTAATAGGTGCTCCATCAAAAATAATATATTTGAACTCACTTTTTATTTCTTCTATCATCTGCCTAATACAAGTAGAATTAAAAATATGAGAAGGTTCATTACTTGTTGGAGAAAATTGCTTGCCTGAGGTAATTAAAAACAAATTTGATACCCTTGTTTTTTTTATCATATCCCGCCATGTTTTCCCATTGAGACCAATATCAGCAAATCCGGGTTCTCGGTCTACCTCGAATAAAGTATGCAATATAGGACTTCTTAAATTCCCATCTACTAAGAGAGTTGGATGCCCTTCCATCGTCACTAAAGCTGTTGCAAAGTTTGACGCTATTGTGGATGTTCCTTCTCTGTGATTAGCGCTTGCAATACAAATACTTTGCATCTCTGACTCTAGAAAGAAATCAAGATTGCTCTTTGTTTTCTGATATTCATCAATAAGCCGAGAGCTGAGAAAATTATACCCGAGCTCTTTTAAGTGTTTATAATTATTGTTCTGATTAATGGCGTCCCTATCTATATATAATTTACCTGGATTTTTCTTCTTATTTTTCAAGGTCTTTTTATCATCTATTATTATTCCATCATCTTGGGCACTCTCTCCAGAGAGCGCTTCTGATGAACTACTCACTTCAGACACAACTTCTTGATTGAATTTTGCAGCATTTGATTGTGGAAATGATGAAAGACGCGGATAAGGAGAAGGAGGAGGAGAAAAAGAAAAAGATATCTGAGAGATTATTATCTCATCAATTGTTTTCTTTTGCTGGTTAAAACCGGCGAGGAGTGCCTTATCACATAGTAAATTAATTAAACGCGGGATGCCCTGTGAGAAAAAACATATTTTATTAAATGCCTCTTTACTGAATATATTTTCTAGTCTTGATCCAACTCTCTGAAGTCGATAATCAATATACTCGTAAATCTCTTCATCTGTAAAAGCATCCAGATGACACTCAAAATATATCCTTTGATTAAGATGGTGCATCTCAGGTTTGTTCAGCTCAATTTTAAGACCGGTCTGACCCGCCAATATAATCTGAAGAAGCTTTTCCCTGTTTGTTTCAAGATTGGACAAAAAACCAATTGTCTTTAAGGCTTCTTTATCTAAACAATGGGCTTCATCAATTAAAAGCACAACATTTATTCCATTTTGCACTTTATAGATAAGCAAATCTTTAATTTTTTGCAAAATAGCAAATTCATCCAAACCATGATCATGTATCTCAAAATTATTTAAAATAAAAGCGCTTAAGGATTTGAAATTAATATAAGGAGCTTCCACAAGTAAGCTCTTCATATTCTTATCAAAATGGGATATAAGAGCACGAAGTAAAGTTGTTTTTCCGATCCCCGCACCACCAATTATTATCATTAATCCTTTCTTGGTATTAACGCCATATTCTAAGGAATTTAATGCCGAGGAATGCGTTTTTAAAGGATAGAAGAATCGTGGATCGGGTGAATTATTAAAGGGATAATCGGATAAGCCATAAAAATCCAAATATCCGTTTATAATATTAGCTTTCATTGTTTATCTCTGAAATAGACCCTAAGATATTAATATTTAAATATGATTCAATCTCATCTTCTGTATTAAATGCATGATCAAAATAATAGCTTAAAAATGCTATTCCACAAGAGGTAATCAAGCTTAAAATTATTCCGAGAAACAATTTTAATGATTTATTACTTCTCATCGGGTATATCGGGATAAAAGGAGGTTCAATAATACTTATATTTGAAAACTGTGCCTTATCCATTGCCTCATCTATTCGAATTTGTTCCATCTTCTTGATATAAAGGTTATAATTTTGGGTATCTAGATTCAATTGTCGCAGTAAAGCATCAAATTGAATTTCATGAGCATTAAGTTCAGCAACTTTTTTTTCAAGGCTTATTATTTCCTCTTCCAATTCTTGTGCTTTTATTTTCTCCATATCTAATTGTCGTGTTGTGTAATTATAAGTTTTCCATAATTCTTGAAAAACGATATTGATGCCTGTCACCATAGTAGCCGGAACTTCCGGTTCCACTTTTGACAATTCTGCCCTTACTTTTTCAATCTCAGAACGAATGTCCTCCATTTGACGGCTATCTTCTTGATATTTCCTTAACATCTTTGCCTCCTCAAGCATTAAATCCACTAATTTAACATTTAATTTATCAATCACAGGATTGCGGGTGAATGTTTCTGATGCGAAAACCGTTTCCGGTTCGCCGACAAGTTGTTGCTCTAATTCTTCAATGTTAACTTCTTGTTCATTTATCTTAATATGAGAATCTGCTAAATCCTTTTTATAATCAAAAAGTTGTCCTAATAAATATTGTTTTTGAGTTGCAATATCAGAGATATTATATTCTTGCTTAAATTGAATAAGATTATTCTCCCTCTCAACAATTCTATCCGCAAGACTTTTAGCCTGAATGGAAAAAAAATCTAATGTCCCATGCGTTTTATGAATCTTGAGGTGATGTTCTAAATAGAATTCAAGGAGCGTATCTAAGATGTTAAAGGCAATATGGGGATCTTTATCTTTATAGGTTGCTTGAATAACATTTGATCTCCATACAACATTAACCTTCAAATTCGTTTCAATTTCTCGAATTAAATTTTCCTTCTGGTGCTCATTAAGCTCACCTTGTGCACCTGAAAAGTCGGAACCTAATTTTTCAATGGCCTTCTCTTTTAAATACCGGCTATTAAAAATCTCTACCTCTGATTTTACATCTTCTGAGGTCTTACTCAACAATAAATTGCTCCGCTCTATCAGTGTTGGTGGAGTTGAATCTTCCCTACCAACCTTTACTAAAAATTTACACCTTGTTTCATAAATAATCGGCTGTTTTTTAATACTAATACTTACGACAATTAATATTGTAATGAATAAAATAATAATTCTATATTTATATTTAAATATAATAAATAATAATTTTTTTAATGTATCATTATCTTGCAAAGCTCTCGCTCCCACCCGGCATTTTATTCTTCAAGATCTATTCGATATCCTTCTACTCGTAATAGATTGACTGCTATTATTTTTGGTATTATGAGATTAATATACTGGCTTACAAATTTATTTGCCTCAGCAATGAGGGTTTTCGGGACGAATACAATATCCCGTGGTTCAAGCACTATATCATTTCTAATCATTCGAGAATTGTCAAATAGCTGGGCATGATCAACCGTTAATACTTTATAATCTGGTGAGCCGATATTCCTTAAAACCAGAACATTCCTCATTTCAGCAGTTTCTCTAAAGCCACCTGCATAGAGAATAGCCTGTAATGCGGTCATCCTGCCCTGAAGATGAACTATTTGCGGAAGGCCCACCTCTCCTCCTACATATACTCGCTGGTCCGAAAAAGACACTAAATTCACCGTAATTTCAGGATCTTTTCTAAACCTCGAATATTTTTCAGTCAAAATATCATCAAGTTGAGATGATGTTAATCCCGCTACTTCCACCTGGTCGATTAATTGAAGGGCAATCTTCCCATCTGGCCTCACTATCACCTTATCATTAAGCTCGGGATTATAAAAAAATTTTATCCCCACAGTGTCTCCTCGTTGAATAATATAATCTTCTCCATTTTCTTGAATATTCTCAAAGGAAAGATCTTGATTCTCTGAGGGGACATATGGGCGAGGAACAGATATACACCCACACATAAAAAGAATAAAAGGTAACAATATATGAATTTTATTTCGCATTTTTCTAATATATCTCTTTATCTAAGACCAAAATAATCTGTTCAAGCGAGCAGTATTACTCTTACTATTATAATCAATATCAATTGTAAGAGGCCCCATACAATGAAATCTTTGTCTTAGCGCGGTATCATGAATGAGCATCTCTATTGCCTCTGCCAGCATTTCCGGGGATTGTGGATCGACCAGGAGACCATTTTCCCCATCCCTAATTAATTCAGGTATACCCGATATCTTTGTTGAGATTGAAGGAATTCCCATTGCCAAGGCCTCCATTAAGACAACGGGAATACCGTCCTGCTGACCATCAGAACCTCTTTGGGAGGCGAGTATAAAAATATCTGTATCCATCAATAATTCTCTTATTTTAGTCTGTTTCTGATCCCCCAGTAAAGATATCACTTCCTGAAGATTTGCTTTATGAATCATTTTATTTAATTGTGCAAAATCTGGGCCACTTCCAATGATACGACAGTGAAATTTCATATTATGATCTTTGAGTATAGTGCACGCTTTTATTAAAACAGGGAATCCCTTATAATCAACCAAGCGTCCTATGGATAAAAGGTGCCATGTGTCTTTGTGCACTTCTGTTCCTCTTGCCTGAGGATGAAATATATCAATCCGAATACCACAATGAATAACAACAATCTTTTTCTCTACTATGGATCCATAGTGTTTCACCAAATATTGTCGATTATACTCAGAAATAGTAACCAAAAATTTCATATCAAGAAAAATTCTTTTTACCAGCGGCATAGGACAAAAGATGTCATGAGCGTGGCCTGTTGCACTGAAAGAAATACCGGTGAGGCGACAGATTACCCACGCTGCCAACGAGGGGGATGTAAAAAAATGAGCATGAATATGATGAATTTTCCTACATCTTATAAGAAATGCAAATTCAAAGGCATGCATTACAGTATAAAAAGCCTTTAGTGGCCTTCCTTTATATATTATATTGTGAACAATAACCGTGAAAATAATATGAAGTGAAAGAAGTGGTTTATACGCGACCATTATGATTCTTCGTAATAACCCAGAAAAATTATTATGCGGATAATGCACATGAGAAACCAAAGGCATGGCATCTTTATGAACAATCTTTTCTTTTCTCTTAGATAAGGAGAAAATTTCTATTTGAGTACCAATTTTCATAAGCTCACGTAGTTCATTTACTATAAATGTTTCAGATAATTTTGGAAAAAGTGATACAATATAAGCTATTTTCTGTGGTGAGGATTTGCTATACACCTAATCTCTACCTCCTTTCTCATCACTATCCACATCTTATTTTCACGAAAATGCACAAAGCTTATGAATTTTATATACAGATATAATTCTCTCCTCATGTTATAGCATGAATCTTACTCATCTTCAATTTAATCATACACTATAATGTGTAATGCAGTGTATAAAGAAGAGATGAAGTAGAATTAATATTATTATATACCGATTGTATGTGCGAGAATTTCCGATAAACAAACAAGGTCTAAGTTATTTTGAAGCACTTCATAGTTGTCATATAAGGTTCTGAGAGGTTTTCCTTAATTTTTTTTTAAAGATTATTTATCATGAATAGATTATATTATGTCAAATATGAAATCGATTCTACTGCTCATCATAACGTTAATTATAATGGCATCTTGTTCAAAAAGGCAGATGGAAGGGAAAATAGATCCTGAACTGCTCGACGGAATTAGGACAGGGGATATTGCACAAGTACAAGATGCGCTCTATAGAGGTGTAGACGTGAATGCAAAAGCACAACAGGGGTTTACCGCGCTCATGATTGCCTCATATTATGGTCATATTGATATTGTTAACTATTTATTGGATAATGGAGCAAATGTGAACGACAGAAATGATAGTGGATGGACAGCTTTGTTATGGGCAGCGGGAGAAGGCTATACAAATATTGTACGCATATTAATAAAAAATGGTGCTGATGTGAATGCAAAAGATGATTTATGGGGATTGACCGCTTTAATGCTTGCCACAAGCGAAGGGCATAAAGATGTGGTGCACACCATGATTGAGAACGGAGCAGATGTGAATATTAAAAGCAAACATGCCGAGACAGCATTGATGAAAGCAACGGCGAGAGGCCATGAAGAAATTATAGACATGCTCGAAAAAGCTGGCGCAATTAGAATATGCCACAAATAATATTGTGCTTTTTATTTAAAGATAGATGCACGTGCATCTTATGAATACAAATAATTTCGATAAAATCGAAGCTATTAATAAAACTGCCGATAAAGTTCACTATATATTACTATCACTGAAATAAGGAGAGAAATTGAATAACCACTAACCAAAGGGAGGAAGATCACATGAAAGGATCTGCAAAGCATCACCTTGTTTTCTCTTTAATAAGTATGATTATATGTATATGTATAGCTGCTTTCATCTCCGGATGCTCGGAGAGTCTGGAGGATAGTCTTGAACAAGTCCAACAGATTATTGAGACATCAGATCAAGAGGCTGTTGAAGTATCAACAATTGCAGCCGCAGCGGGATTAGCTCAAACAAGCACTCCTTCTGATTTATCTTCTATTGATGATTCAGCAGGGGAAGTTCCAGACTTTGACATGGGGGACTACAATCTCATGAGAAAGAATTCCCGTGCATTAACGTATACTAACGACTCTGATCCTTGTAAAACGATAACTGCAGAGACTTTTCTAACCGGTGTCAGTATTGACTATGTGGATTATACCATAGACTTTATAGGGGGAGGGAATAGTTGCTTGTTTAGTGATGGGAGTATAGCAGCCCGTTGGTATCCCAATGGGAATAAGTCGATCACATTTGATAACCTCACCTCAGGAAGTTGTACATTTGATGGAAGTCTATCCACAAGCTCCACAACAGATGGAGATAACACAACAACAACGTATGTCTGTGAGGACCTTGATGTATGCGGGCGCCCAGTAAATTGTACCTGCCAGAAAACTGTCGATTCGAATGGCAATATAGTATCATATTCCTGCACACAGGACAATGAATACACCATTGATGGACAAACCGCCGCTATTGACTCTAGTATAGAATATGATGAGACTAATGAGACATATAGCGGGAGCATTACGATAACCTATACTAATACTGCGAATAATGATAATATTGACGTGACGTTTACACTGAGCGATATTTATATTGACCCTGAGTGTGATAGACCGACAGGCGGAACAATGCAGATTTCAGACTGGAATTTGCCGGATACATGCGCAGGAACAAAAACAATCTCTTTTGAAGAAACAACGTGCGAAAATCAAACAGCGATATATACATGCGGAGAGAATGAAAATATAATTAGTCTTGATAACCTAGCGTCCATTGTTAATTCCGGCTCTTAATTCTCCCCGGGAAAAAGCTCCATCCTTCCCATCAGGCTATAGAGCGCACACATAGCCTGATGGGAATTTGTAATCTTTTCCATTCAACACCATGCACTAATTTTTTCCGTTTGGCCCATTTTTATGTCGATAAATTTCACACCAATCCCAGGTGCTCTCATTGATTTTCCCCACTCTACACACCATCGAACTTCGGCCGTAATGGGAGTATCATCTTCCAGTTCCTTAATAATAAAATGAACTTTGTGAAAATGATCCAGCATATCGACAGAATAAAAAAAACAGCCCTCTTTTGAAACATCTATCGTAATAGTTCGTATTACATTGTGAGATGCAAAGATATTAGTCTTCGATAATAGAACATTAGCGTTAATATTTACTCTCTTGCTAGAACGGGCGCCCCGTGCATTGAAGCTTCGACATGTCTGATTTATAAAGTGCTCAATAGTATTATTCTGCTTCGGCTGTCCGTAAAAAAGCGTTCTAATTATTTTTTCATGAGGGTCCCATCTAAGACGAATAACTGGAAAGACCTCAAGCACCTGATGCACCAAAATATTTTCGTCTTTGCTTGCCTTTACTTTTGTCGGAACATCTAAAAGTATACCATTGTAAGATGTGTTAATAAGCGCCCTATAAAGGTCAGCTAAAGAGGATACAGTATCATACTCCACATCATACTTATTAATCTCATCTTGATAATGCCATTTGACTTCATCATCTTTAACAACTAGCAATAATTTCATATTTATCTTGTTTTCGCAAGGAAGTGAGACATCCCGCTCGCTTCTCTGCTCGGTATAGCTCTTGTTATAATCAAAGAATACCTCATCAATTATACTTCTCTCATCAGACACCTACTCTTGAGTACTTAATGATATAGTATGACTTTCTATATGTCAATAAAATAACCGGCAATTTCCATCATTAAATAAAAGCATCTATTCAAGAACTGCAAGCATTCCGATTCTCCCTGTATTTTTATTGTCTCTCCGATATGAGAAGAATTCCCCACTATTGCAGCTCGTGCAAAGATTGGCTGTTTCGATATTATTGCGGGCAATTCCCTCTTGCATAAGCTGTAATTCTAATGCCTTTATGAGGTTGAGAGATTTTGCGCCATGAATAGACCGTGAGAATATAGTATCTCTATTAAAAGGGAATATATCCTTAAATAATTTTCCCACATCTCCCCCTATTTCGTAGCACTTCTCACAAATTGTCGGCCCTATACCGACTAAAATATGATTTCTTTCACATGAAAAGCGTTTCTCCATTATATCTATGACATTTCGTATAATACCTTTGGCAATGCCCTTCCATCCACTATGAGCTAATGCCAATACTTTTTTGTGAGGATCATAGAACATGATCACACTGCAATCAGCAGACATGGCAAGAAGGACTAATTTTTTACTATCTGTAATCATCCCATCTATACGACAAATACCATCCTCCCAATTCCGCGCGCCTCTGCCTTTGTAAGAAGAATTAATTACCTTTGTATTAGAGCCATGACTTTGCTGCATAGCCACTAGTGAGTCAAGAGGATGCCCTAATGTACTACAGGCAAGATCTCGATTTTTTACTACATCAGTGTGACTATCTCCAACATGAAGGCCAAGATTAAGCGAATTATAAGGCTTTTGGCTATACCCCCCTATTCGTGTTGTATATAAATGTTTTACCTCCCGTGAATATTTTTCAAATAGTAAAAACTGATAATACACTATATTATCAACAATTTTTCTCACAACAGTGACCTTTATTTTTCATCATCTCCATTATTGCGTCTATAGTGTATACTGTTTAAGTTAAAATGAGAACCATTGATAAAAATTGTTTTTTTATATAGCAAATTGATATATTATAAACTATAATGAGATTAAAACAATTCCATTTAATTGTTGAGTGAATAAGGGGTAATAAATTGAAGAAAAAAGCTGTATTAATAGACAAGATCATGAGTGAACGATGTTTTTTCTGTAAAAAAAAACCTAGCCAAAATTATACTGCCCTTGACGTAACACTCTATGGAGACCAGATTCAAAATGGAAACAGAATTGTAATGGAAAACTTAAAAATCAAGGTTCCTCGCTGCAAAAGATGCATGAATAGAATGGCCCCTCCGTGGCCTAAAATCCTTAAACGAAGAGCTTATATAGTAGGAATAGTTATAAGTATTGCTATTTATGGGTGTTTCTTCTATTCCTTTTTTAAATCCCCACATGTCGCCTCAAGGGATGAGGCTTTTATTATATGGCTCTGTCCCGTTACTCTGATAATCGGAATGGGATTAACCGATGTGCTCTCCGGATTCATTTTCTCAAGAAGTATAAAATCCTTTTGGTCATCCATCCCAGACATTAAGAATTATTCTAAAATTACGAAACTACTTGGCCAGGGTTGGCGTTTGCAAAGCTAAGTAATTTCCATGCAAGAAAATCAAGGTTTTAGAAAAAAAGTGGCGCTGGTGCCTGATTTGCCGGGCGTGTATCTCTTTAAAGATTCAATGGGCATAGTGATCTATTGCGGTAAAGCCCTCTCATTAAGGAAAAGAGTAGCATCTTATTTTCGTCACGCGTGTGAACCAAATCCGAGAAGGAGACTAATTTCGGCGTTAGCATCTGATCTTGAATATATAGTGACAAACTCGGAACTTGAAGCGCTTATACTTGAGAGCAATTTGATAAAGAAATATAAGCCTAGATTTAATATCCTCCTGAGAGATGACAAGAATTATCCTCACCTCTGTATTACGCTTAATGAGGAGTTTCCCAGACTAAAAATAGTACGAAAGATTAAAAAGGATGGATGCCTGTATCTCGGCCCTTATACTCCTGCAAAGGCCATGAGAAAAACCTTGAGCATAATCCACAAGATATTTCCAATACGCCGTTGCCGGAACCCGCTGTCTTCGACAAAAAAAAGACCCTGCCTCAACTATCAGATGGGATTATGCTGTGCACCCTGCGCTGGTCTTATCTCAAAAACTCACTATAAAGACCTGATTCAGGGACTTATACTTTTCCTTCAGGGTAAAAGAGAAGACCTGATAGAAAAACTTAGAAGGGAAATGAAAGAGGCAGCACATGCACACAAATTTGAGCGCGCAGCAAAACTGCGAGATCAAATTCAGGCCATAGGAAGCTGCATGGAAAAACAAAATGTGTTCTTTTCATCTTTTGAGAATCAAGACTGTTTTGCGGTTGCCAAAAATAATGACAGAGCCTGTGTTCAAATTTTCTTTATCCGCTATGGCAAAGTAACAGGAAGAAAATCACTTTTTCTTTTCAATGTGGAAGATATTCATGAGAAAGAGCTAATAGAAACCGTATTAGAGCAATTCTACAGTACTGATATACCCATCCCTCCAAAGATCCTCGTCCAACTGCTCCCCGATAAAAAAATACTCCTCGAAGAATGGCTCACAAAAAAAAGGGGAGCAAATGTGCATATTCACGCGCCTCAAAGGGGAAAAAATAAAGAATTAATGCAAATGGTCCAAAAGAATGCTCTATTGGGCCTTAGCTCATCCCTTTCTCTTGCCGAAGGGCCTGAAGAGTATAAAAAATTATTAGCACAGGTGCAACAGGACCTTCAGCTTCCTCACCCTCCTCGAAGAATTGAGGGCTTTGATATATCAAACCTTGGACCGACTGACGCAGTAGGCTCCATGGTATACTGGTTCGATACAAAACCTATAAAATCAAAGTATCGCAAATTTAAAATACAAGGAATAGAGGGGATAGATGATTATGGAATGATGATGCACGTATTAGAGAGGCGTTACAGACGCCTTCAAAAAGAAAATCAGGAAATGCCTGATCTCATACTCATTGATGGAGGTAAAGGTCACCTGCAAGCCGGTATGAAGGCTATTGCTGCTCTTGGTCTGTCACATATCCCTGTAATCAGTTTGGCAAAGAGTGAAGAGCTTATTTTCCAGGCGAATTCTGATTTCCCGCTTCATCTCCCCTCTGCTTCACCTACCCTCAAGCTTTTACAACGCATCAGGGATGAAGCCCACCGATTTGCCCTGTCCTACCAAAAGACGAGGAGAATGAAAAGGGCCTTTTCATCTCCCCTGGATACCATTCCGGGAATAGGTCCAAAACGCAAGGAAAGACTGCTCAAACACTTCCAGGGATTAGACATGATTAAAAAGGCACCGCTTGAGAAACTTCTCTCCACGCCCGGCCTTGATCGTAAAACAGCGGAGAAAATATACGTACATTTCCACTCTAAGAAAAATTAAAGGGATAGCGCAAAGGTTAATTCCATAAGTATAAAGGAATTTACCTTGCGCCCCCCAATTTATGAGAGAATAAATTGATCACCAGCTATAAAATAGCCAAAGGAAATCAGGTGATTGGCCCTCTTAATAGGAACTCACTTTATGGTTATCCTCTTCTTATCACTATGGGATAAGAAGGGGATATATACCGAAGATCGGATAAAAGGATAATGTGACAAACGGTCTATTATAAAAAAGAGGTGATGGGTGAATAAGATCCAGAGGAAATTCATATACATAAGGATTATATAAAAAAGTCGGTTGAACTTGAGAGTCAGCATTTCTTATTAAAAGACTGGCTAAAGTAGGTGGAAGACCGGTTATAGGATCTGGTGGAATATAGTAGGCTGGGGCCCACGATGTCTGCCAAAGCAATTCTAAAGCCTCAATTAATTCTAATTCTTGAGCCTGAACACATGAAGTTGAAGTAATTATAAATGCCCATGCTATTAAAACAATTAAAACAAAGAATAAAAATTTTATTTGTTTCATTTCTTCTTCTCCTCTCCCTTAATTTGTTGAAGAATCGAATTCGCAATCCGACAATCGCGAGTTTGATGTATTGGTGGGGCCCGGAATTTTAAGAGGCACCAAATGTCCTCAGGAAAGAGTCGCAGGACATTAATATTGCAATACGTTAATTCATACATCCGGATATCATTATAATCGATCAAATCTATTATTGGCCCTTTTTTCATATCATGTCCCCCCCTATAGGACATAAGGCGCCTTATCTTTCATCTGATCATTTAAGAATTCGAAGTACGGATTAATCAAAATCACAAACTCCTTAACCATTTTTAGCAAATGTCTGTTTCCAAAATGCGCGAACCGATCTCCATTTGCAACCTCTCCTTCTCAAAATAATAAATTAGGCAATTTCTATGCCAGATTTAGATTAATGCCCTAGCTTAAAGAAAAAATTTTTATTTTCAAAGAGATACGGAATAATTAGAATTGTATTGAAAAAAGTATATCCCTATAATGAGTAGCTTTTATGCAATCATAAAGTTCACTAGAGTCGTTTTTATGCGACTTTTAGTAAATACACAAAGAAAATAATTAGCCTTCTTTATTTTTTAGTTTTTTTATGCTAATATATATTACATATATAACAATGTTATAAAATCAAAGAAAAGATGTAAGAAAAAGAGAATTTTTTCGCCTTTATTAAATAAGAGATTCTTTTTTTCTTCTTAAGAAATCATCATTGATCCCCCGGCAAAATTTTAACTTTTATATTTTTTATATTATTATACGTTAAACAATGAGTTAGCTCAACATTTTCTATTAGTTTAAGGGAGGTGATGTTCTATCATATTAAATTAATTCTCAGGAACACCATAAAACATTAATACTGACAAACGTATCGCTCCCCTTGGACTAGGGAAGTCTTTATTTCCCATTTATAGCAGGGTCAAAGATGAGGATAAAGATTATGAAAGAAAAATTTAAAAATTTATTAATTTGTTTTGGAATTATTACTATTACTGCCTTATTTGTATTAGCACCATTGAATTCATCAGCACAATTTGGTGTTGAGGGACTGGAAGATAATTTCGAATACTGGGATACTCCTCAGAATCATGGCTGGATTGTAAATGAACCTTCTTATCCAGGCGGTTTTCCGGTATGGGGAATGAACCTCGGACCTGGATTACTTTCGACACTTCTTGATTTTCAGGAAGGAAGCAGGGTGCTTGAAGTATTTTATCCGGCTACTGTTACTATTCCTGACATTCAAAAATATAGCATTGCACGCAATATTATCAATGCAACCAATCCCGTTCTATCTTTAAAATTGAGAGCTCCGATAGCTATCGAAGAGTTTGATAGTGTGGAGATAATTGCTCTATGTACCGTGGAAGATGTGGCTGCATCAACTAATACAACAATACCGGTTCGTTTAATCCCTAGGGCAGTGGATGCTATTAATCCTGTTGAAAGACCCGAAGAGAATGCAGCGCTGACTAATGAAGGACTTATAGAAGTTAAGATTGGCCGTGAAAATGAAGACGGAACCTGGCATTTGATTGTGGTGGATTTAGCCAAGGCAATTAATAATGCAACAGCTGGAGCTGCTTCCTTCGTAAGCTTTGACCAGATTATTCTCGCCGGAAATGAATACAGAGTCGATGATATAAGAGTTACACCAGAGGGTCCAGGTGGTGCCGATGGTCCTTATCTGTTCCATATTAATCATGTATTTAACCAAATTTTTGATACATATCAAAGATATATTTACGTCTCCCATCCTGACATAGATTTAACTGTATTACCTGTAAATGGTAATGTACCAAATACCGGGATATATGCTATGGGTTCAGGCCAAAGCCTTGCTGAGGTGAACTTTACTGAGTGGCAAACAAATGTATTGGCCTCAATAGCTGGTGCTGATCCGGCAATTACGCTTGCAAACTATCAAACGGCTATAGATTCTTTCGAGGCAACCTTGTCAAACGGCACAACCTTAGCGGATGTAAGAAGGGCGGCTATTAAAGCCGGCGGTGGAGATATAACTATAGGTTTAGGATTAGGTAGCGCTGATATTACTGTCGATGCACGCCTCGTATATCCCTTAAATGTCCCTATTCTTTTAGTTGATCCCCCCAGTTCTCAGCCTAAATTCACTGCGTATATCGGTGGACCTCATCACTTAGGAAGTATTAGTCCTAAGTTGGTTTCTAACGCCCCACTTGATAGCCCTATTTCATATCATCCACTATATGGCGAAGTATATAGTACTCTTACGGGTGATCATCTTTTAAAGAGAGATGAGATAGCAGTTACAGCCATGGCATTATATTATGCCGGCCACGATACATGGCCAACAGTTGGTCTCCTCAATATTCCCTCGGAGCAGACTATGGAGAATTTAGTCGTTACCGTGACATGCTGGTATGGATATACAGAAGACTGTGAAATATTCACGATCCAAACAGTAAACTATCCAGTAACTAATCATCCTCCTGTGATTGAACGTGTGGACGATGTTATCTTTTATGTCGGAGAAGAGGGCAGATATCAGCTCGCCGCTAGTGATGCTGATTCATTCTCCTGGAGTATGGCAATGGGCGGCCCCGCATCTGTCAGGTCTGATATAGAAGAGTTGGTGTGGACTGCGAGCTTAGCTGGATATCCAGCATATTCATACGGTCCGTTTACAGAACCTTTAATAGATCAAAAAACCGGTCTTGTGAGCTTTACACCAATGTTTGAAGGCGCTTACGATATGACTGTTGCGGTGAGAGATCCGAAAGGCGCCGAAGCTTATGCAGTCTTTACCATTTTTTGCGTAAATCCTTCAACTTGGCTCAATCATCCGCCGGTTATATTAAGAGATTGGGAAGAAATTCCTATTACAGTAGCAGGTAATGACATTAATTTGAACTTGAACAAAATAGTAGATCCTGATGGTGAGAGGTTATATTACTCTTGTAACATTGGTGCAATTGGTTATGTTGATGGTGAGCCGGTATGGACATTTCATACCGAATTCCCAGGCATATATCAAGTTGAAATAGTTGCTTACGATACGAATGGCGGATATGTTGTAATTGCAGAAACAGTGTGCATAGGGCCATGGTGGACCTATTAATAGGATCATATATACATAAAAAGGAGGGCGGCTGTGTGGATAGCCGCCCTCCTTTTTTATACATACGGATAAAGAAATGAAAGATACACAAAAATATATAGTGATTTGCTGTGTTATTTTTTGTGCAATTGCATTACTCTCAACAACAAGCATAGCTCAATTTACAGGAGGAGGAGATATTTGGGATATGCCTGCTTTTGAGAGCCAACCAATGTAGATCCCCATGTGGAGCAATCCTTTGGAGGGGGATGGGGATATTTTAATAGACAACTTTGAATATCATGATAGCCCATTGAACCATGGCTGGATTCAAGAAGAACCTCCATATCCTGTCTATGGTTTTGGAGTAGGCTATGCCTTGACTCTTGAGACAGTTTTGGATTTTGCCGAAGGAAGCCGGGTAATGGAAGCATATCGTCCTGCATCTATTTTTATAATGGGCACTGAATATGAACGTATTATGTCACTAAAAAATCTTGCCACTCCTCCTTCTTTGAGTTCACCTCAAGGAAGCCAGGGAAATTGAAAGCCCCGCATTGAATGGTTCATCCGCCAGATGGAAGGCGATCCGATTTCATATCGATCCCAATAACCACTGTAAACTAACCGGTTGAGAACTATCCCCCAATCGTTCAACTCTGGGCATCTCCTTATATCTTTTATGTCGGGCGCTCAAATGAATATGCTATAAAATTTATTGACCCTGACTGCTTCATCTTTGACCTTAGCCAGATGCAGGGCGCAACACCTGCGACCAATCATCTTCCTGGCTGGCCGATTAATGATATTAGCAAAATAAGGACCGATCAGGACGAGCTTGTTTTCTCGATGACAATTGACGGATATCCCAGTTATCAATATGGGCCTTATAACGAGCAGTAGATTGATCCGGATAATGGACAGATCGAATTCACTCCTCAATTCTAAGGAAAATATATGGACGTAATCACTGCTCGAGATCCTTATGGTGAAATTGGAATCGAGGATTTGCCCCTCTATTGCGTGAATACGGGTACATGGTTTAACCATCCGCCTATTATAACAGGCTGCCCCAGAAGGCCAATAGTGGTAAAGCAAGGGGAAGAGGCTATTATAGGCAGCCCCGATTTCATTGTTACAGATGTTGATGGTGAAGAAATCTACACATCATGTAATATAGGAGCTTGTGGTCAATTGGCAGACGGCAGCTTTGTGTGGACATTCCAGACAGAGTTTCCCGGAATCTATAATGTAGAATGGGTTTTCTATGATGATAGTGGCGGTTACTCAGTCCAGAGGCACACGGTAGAAGTAGTACCCTGGTGGTCGTATTAATAATAACTTCATTTTTATATAAAAAAGGGCGGCTTTTTATGCCGCCCTTTTTATTAGTCCCCGTTCAAAGGTTCAGGTTTCAGGGATTCATCAGTGAAATCTATGGTTTCAATTCATCAATCATTGTCCCTCAGCTATGGTCATTATCGTGCTTTCAGCATACGCACCGAGGGAAATATGCTCGCACAGGCAACCTGATTTCTCCAGTAATCCTGTGAATATAAAAATGGCATTATATCCTCTGAAATCTCCCAATCATCCTGTAATGGATCAGGATCAGAAAAACCCAATAAGCTGCCTACTTCTTCAAAGGGGATTGTTGTCATAAAATTACCCTCAGGAATGATGCCTATGCTCTCTCTGTCAATACCATCAGCATGATATATGACTCCGCTTGTCATCTCAAAACCATCACCTCTGTCATAATAGATTATCCACACCTCCCTGTTTTTGCCGAACGTCGTACTGCCTACTTGAGTTGCTTCATTAAAATATTTTAAACCTGCGATTAATATCTCCGTTGCGCTCGCAGTATATCCTGAGGTAAGTACATACATCGTACTGGAATCAAAAATATCTTCATATCCATCTCCATAAAGATAACTGAAATCTTCAAGATAATATCGTTCCTCCCCATCCTGTGTAACTTTATGACACAAAGGAGTATCTATGGATCGATCCGATATGAAATAATCTAAGACAGCCACTGCCTCATCCACTAATCCACCACCATTTACTCGAAGATCCAGAATGAGATTATTAAAACCGCTATATGCATATGAATTAATTGTAGTCGCAACTCTATATGCGGTACCTTCGACAAATCGATCAAATGCTATATATAATGTCGTCTCACCATACGTTCTTACAATTAATATTTCTTCAGATGCAAAATGATCCTTTATATTGGAAATTTCAGCTGAATTAAAATAGTTTGTATAGATATCATCTTGATTATGATAGGAATTAACATACTCTTCCAGTGTCTCGCTTTGTTCAGGTTCTCGGACCGCATTGGCATCAAAATAGCAAGCACTAAACCAATTGTATGCATCGTGAACAATTGTTGTCTCATCTTGTATTATATGAGAATCATCCGAACCTCCGCAACCTCCGGCAGAGAAAAAAAGTAGACATAAGATAAGTACTCCTGCCCATAGTCTATTTCTCTTCATTCTATTATTCCTAGTGTGTCCACCTAATAACTTCATTATCAAAATCTATGCTATACCGTATATCACGTAAGAAATTCATGCCTAATAAACCTTTAAAGGGAACCTCCGAGCCTGCATGTTCTATTATAGCTGCAGCTATATTTGTTTTCTTGTGGGGCCCAACCCTAATATAATCTAACTCGATCAGCTTCGAGTCAATAATATTTCCCCCTGCTCCCATTGCCTTGAAATCTCTAAATTCTTTGATACCCAATTGATCTGCCACTTCTTGGTGCAAGGTCACAATCGAGGCACCTGTATCGAGAAGAAGAAGTACCTCAATCTCTTTGCTTCCATCACTCAATATAACTGGAACCAGTATTTGGTTATCGTTAATAATAATCTTTGTGTGCTCCCCCTCCTCTCTTTCTTTCTCAATCTTTTTAAATCTTTCTTCCTTTGACAGACTATCATCTTCCTCTTTAAAGGTTTTTAAACTATCAATATATTCATCCGGGATATTACTCGGATCATCGACAAAAAAAACGACTCCATCTTCATTCACATATTTATACAATTTGGCAGGCAATTCTAAGGAGATGACCAATATAATAATAAAGAAAAAAAATATAAGATATATGTTCCTTTTTTTTAATGGCCACATCATATTCTCCGCTTTACAGGACACATTCCCCAAATAGTGAAAAAAGGCAGACTCCTGCCTATAATCCTTACTATTTATTCGGAAGATAACCTTTTTTTGATTGGAAATATATCCCAGGATATACTCCATTTTAATTGGATATTCTTCTAAAGAAACTGCTTAATATGAAAATTATTTATTCAGAGCTTTTAAGATTAGTTAAATCAATATTTGCTTTCCGTAACCGCTGGCTTAATATTTTAGCGAGGTTTAATACGATAACTGTGATGCCTCTACTATACAATTCAGTAAAGGATGTAATGCTTGCATTGGTTAATTTTAACACAACTGTTTCCTTGATTGTCCTCACAGTAGCGGATCTTGGCTTTACATCAATGAGGGACATTTCTCCAAAACAATCTCCTGTCGTGAGTGTTGTTATGACATATGTTTTGGCACTGTCAGTGGTACTCTTTTTTAATACTTCGACAGCTCCAGAGACAATAATATAAATAGTTTTATCAAACACCTTATCTTCAGAAATAATATCAACTGCTTCAGGAAAACATTCCTCTTCTGCGAGAAAAGATAAATATTCAAGCTCTGGTTCACCCAATCCCGTAAAAAGTGGTCTTCCGCGCAAGATCTCGATTTTATCCATTTTTAGCCCCCTTAAAAAATCAAGAAAACCATTTCGTTAATATCTCACTAATTTGAATAGCCTGTTTTTTACTTGAAATGTTAAACTTGCTCTGTTGACGAAATTGCCCGCCAGACTTTCTATACCGACGTATGGTAGCTTTTGGCTCTCCATATTTTTTACTCTTAGGGTCTAATTCCTGATAAAGAAAAATAATAGTGCACCAGCTCCCCTTACTAAGGATTTCTTTGCTAATTTCTTTCACTACTAATTTACCAAATTCATCCTTATAATTTACCGTAATTTCATCTATTGTTTCAGCCATTACTACACCCTTTCAATTGTATTTTTTCCGCTTACTTTCTATTTCGATATAATCTCTCCTTTTAACCGGTTTTATCGGCACCTTACTTTTGACCTCATGGAATGGGAAACATAACTGTCAACATTAAAAGCGCTGTAGATTTACCACAATGCCTTTTCAAAATATGTTAAATATTAGTAAGATTAAGTAATTATGTCAATACGTTAATAGCAAGCCTTATACGAGTAAAGATATGCCTCAAACCGACAAGGTTATGGATCACTTTTGCTTGTTGATATAACTTTTTATGATTTGCTGGTTTCATATCATGTATATCCTGTTATCCTGTCAAAAAGTTTTAATTGCATAGGTTGAATATTTTTTGTTTTTCAATTTTACTTGTAGTAAAATATTAGCTATTATGAACCACTTAGCGGAAATAAATAATCACTATAGCAAGGAGGATTCGTTATGGCACAGTATTCTCAAGAATTTGAAAAGGCGATTGAAATCGGGCGACCACCAAATATAGCACACCTTTTCCCTCATTCTAAGGCATTAATTGTGAGCGGAAAAGTCATAGATAGGGCAATGATCGCCAAAGGCAAGGCAATGACCATTGCCGCCAATGCCCGTAATAGCTTTATCATTCGCGGAACGCTACTGGCTGCCCAGCGTGCAAATGCCGCTGTTATCATAGAGATTGCAAAATCTGAGGGTGGTGCAAATGCCTATTGCCCTATTAATTATTGGAATATGGCTTACTATGTTGATGCAATCTGCAACGAGCTCGGCATAACCATACCTGTCGCGCTCCATGCAGATCATTATGGAATTAAAAGCGATCAAGATTTAACAGATGCGAAAATAGAGATCCCGACAATATTCGATGCCGGCATCACCTCGATTGCCATAGACGCTTCGCATCTTCCTGATGATAAAAACCTGCTCAGTAATATCGAGCTTAATCCATTCATTCCCAAATGGGCTGGGCTTGAAACAGAAGTGGGTGAAATTAAAGGCAAAGAGGGGCTTTCAACACCAACCGATGCCCTGTTCCAAATACAGGGGCTCAATGCACACGGTATTTCTCCGGACTGGATAGCGCTCAATAATGGGACCACTCATGGAATTGAAGCGAGTGATGCTGGTATTCAAATTGAGTTGACCGCTGAAATACACAAAGCAATTGAAAAATATAAAGTATCTGGGGCGCAGCATGGGACCTCCGGTAACAATTCTGACAGATTGCGTGCAATTGCCTCAAAGACTCATACCACAAAAGCAAATGTTGCTACTGCCCTTCAAATGATATCGTGGGGTTTAGAAGTAAATGATTATGGGAACGCCATCTTGGACGAAAATAAAAATTTTATCAAGATAAAAGATGCCGGAGTAATGGAAAAGATGTGGGAGGAAATGGTCAGGTATGCAGACTCCAAGCAGTGGAGGGGTGGGGATTACAAAAAGCTCAATCTTCCCTTTGAAAACAAATTGGCCGGACAGCCGAAGGATATTAGACAACGAATGGTGAATGCGGTCGAAAAATTTGTCTATAATATTCTTGTAAATGTTTTTAATGCGCAGGATTCAGCTCCGCTCGCCATTGAAGCCATTCTTAAGGCCCAATCCTATGATCTTGGGCAGAAGTCAGAGATCATTGAAAATCCAGGAGAATGGACTTTTGATAAAATAATCGAAAAAGCTCGGACGATTAATTCGGATAAGGGTCCGGAAGGAAATTTCGACGATTAATGAATGCACAAAGAATTTCTTTCACGATCTCTCTTGTTAATAAAGGGAGGTAATGTGAGCTTTACCGGCACGAGCCTTTAAACGGTCGATATGGCGTGGGATTTTGTTAGGTTAATTTTTCATCCAGAAGGCGGCGTAGAGTGTATACTAAATTATTGATAATAATTGGTTTGGTAACATACTCCTGAATTCCTAAATCTTTGCATTGTAACTCGTTGATAATTTCCTCAAATCCAGTACAAAGGATAATAGGGATATCAGACCGAATTTTGCGCACTTCTTTGACCAATTCAACACCCATCATTTTCGGCATCATTTGATCGGTAATAAGCAGGTCAAACCTGGTCGGTTCAGCGCGAAAGGTTTCTAAGGCTTCAATGCTACTGGGGCACGATTCGATATCATAGCCTAATCGGCCCAGGGAGATTTCAATCAGATGCCTGATTGGTTCTTCATCATCGACAAATAAGATAGATTCATACCCCTCGAGTATATTCTTGTCAAGCTCTTCTTCTGCGTTTACTTCGATCTCTCTATCACACAGGGGCAGATAGACATTAAAGGTGCTGCCTTTTCCCGGTTCACTATCTACGTTGATTGCTCCATCATGGCTTTGTACGATTCCATGAACCGTGGCAAGTCCCAGCCCTGTGCCTTTTCCGACAACCTTTGTAGTGAAGTATGGTTCAAAAATTCTATCTAATGTGACCTTATCAATTCCATGTCCGGTATCCTTGACGCTAAGTCTCGCATATTTGCCTAGCCGCAATTCATGACTTTTTGTTGCACATTCGGATGGGAAGTCCACCTCCTTCAAGCATACTTCAAGTAATCCTCCATGGTCGAGCATTGCATGATATGCATTTGTACAAAGATTCATAACTATCTGATGAATCTGAGTTGTTTCGGCCAAAACAGGACCACATTGGTTATCAAGATCATGATGGATCTCAATGGATGGAGGCAGAGAAGCTCTGAGCAGTTTGAGGGTTTCTTTTATAATTGGCTGGAGCATAACAGGCCGTTGTCCCTCATCGGTCCGACGACTGAATGTAAGGATCTGTCTTATAAGATCAACAGCTCGATTTCCAGCCTTAATTATCTGTTTTAAACTCGTATATGAATCGCTCTTCTTAGGTGTGCCATCCAGAGCCAGATCACTAAATCCGAGAATAGCAGTAAGAATATTGTTAAAATCATGTGCGATACCACCGGCCAGTGTTCCTATGGCTTGCATTTTCTGAGACAGGCGTAACTGGTTTTCCAGTTCTGCCTCATGAGTTATATCACGAGATATGAAAACAAAATTAACAAGTTTGCCTGAGGAATCGCGCACCGGAGATATAGTCATTTCAGCCTCATAGGTTGAGTTATTCTTTTTCTTATTTATAACACGCCCCTTCCATACGGCATTACTTACAATTGTCTCCCACATCTCCCGATAAAAGGTCTCATTTCTATTTGTGCGTAATATGTCAGTATTTTGGCCATTAACCTCCTCACGAGAATAACCAGTAATATTTTCAAAAGCAGGATTGACATATTGGATTGTTCCTTCAAGATCTGTAATGATAACGCACTCAGCAGTTTGCTCTATTGCTGTTGCGAGGCGTATTCTCTCCTCTTCAGCTGTTTTTCTCTCTGTTATATTGTATAATGAACCTATGTAACCTTTTTTTTTATTTTTACGAACGCAGAGTATTAACCATACAATATCACCCCTTATATTGAGAAAACGCAGTTCCCCGCTTTCTCTTGCATTTGTTCCATTGCCCCCTCTGGCTAACAAAGAAACCCCTTTTCTTTTATCATCTTCAAAAATAAAATCCACAACATATTGGCCAAGTGACTCCTTAATCTTGTAGCCGAGGGTTTCAACCCATGCCCGATTGAGATAGGTCAGCCTCCCCTTTGTATCACATTCAAATATAACTTCACGGATACCCTCAACTAATTCACGATAATGCCCTTCTGAAGATTTTACCTCATCCATGCAACGGGATCTTGATTCTTTTTGCTTTTTTTCCCCCATCAATAGAACCTCATGCATTTTCCTCTATCTTTTTATAATGCACCATACCCTTTTCTTAGATATTTCGGAAAAAATGAGGGAAATATTCGTTTATAATGCTCTATAAGACTATGCTCCCACGCCATTGCTCTGTGGATCGCCGCAGCAATTCTCATTTTGAAAAAATACAATTTTACTATTTGTATTTTAAATGTTTTATTATTTAGTTTAATATGAAATGATTACTTTGGTATCACTAATATTATAAGAAGAAAAGATTCTCTTTGTACGAAGAGGTGGAAGTCATGAAATAGTGTGTGATTAAGGCCTCAAATGATGATATTAGGATTTTATGGAGTTAAATATACAAAACGATGGAGATGCAGTTTAATACTGGCTATATGAATCATTTGTTTTAAATTGATCTTTAATTTTCATCTATAGATAAAGTTTTCCCCCTCTTTTTTCACTATCGAATAAGATTATTAACACTCATATTTTACATTACCTTATGCTCTTTATCCTGAATCGAGTCTCAACTCCAATCCTTCCATCATAAAATCCATCAGATGATCCCAGCTATTAAAACATATATAGCGTGTCAAAGCGCGAATATCATCAAAGAAAGTTTTACGTGATGGTAATTTTTTACGAATAAGATGATATTTGGTATCCATAAAGCTTAATATTGTATGAAATAGAAAAGCCAGGATAATTAAGGTCGCAAGTAAGGACGACAAATGGTTTTTCCCGTGTCCATAATTATGTTCTAAATTATATCCTTTTGTCTTCAAAATATTATTATTTCCATTCTCCACTTTCCATCGTGCTCTTGCGCACAAGACAAGATATTCTACATTTTTCTTTTTAATTTTATGATTGGTTATAAACGCATTATGATAACGAATTTTGCCATCTTCTGTCCTGACGGTTAACTCAACCCAATTAACTCTGACGGCATCGTCACTATCTCGAATAGGGACATCATTGGCATAGCGGTACGTATATATTTCCCATATCTTCCCATTCCATCGTCTTACAATAAAGGTATGACGATCAACACCCTCTTCCAGAAGGGTAACCCATTCATAGAGAGTCTTGTGCGTGTCGGGCTTGCATACTAACATGAAATTAAAACCCTTCTCAAGTAATAATGTGCAGAGGGGATGATTAGAATATAAATCATCCCCTAAGATTGTCACTCCCATTGAGCTGTACTTACTTCCACGCCCTTGAATCCATCGTTTAGCGGCTGCGTTCTCACAATCTTGTTTATCATGTCCATCCTGCGGAACTATAAACTCAGGAGGAAGCGCAATG